>NHBG02000001.1 GCA_002167855.2 Gammaproteobacteria bacterium TMED1 | reverse complement strand
CCTTTTCGTGACAGCCTTCTGGTAGACCGGTACAATCGTGCGCCTTACTTGGAGAGGTGGCCGAGTGGCTGAAGGCGCTCCCCTGCTAAGGGAGTATGGGTTAATAGCTCATCGAGGGTTCGAATCCCTCTCTCTCCGCCAAATCCTACAGGCGTTAGTCTGCAAGAGCTACCAATCTGTGTAGTATGGCTTGACAACCATATGACAACTACAGAAATTCATGCATTTCTGTTTAAATTGACGAGACTCAAGGCTCGATTCACAGTAAATCTTATGCCCAACAAAACGCATCTGGTAGTCAATATAGTGCTTTTTCAGCTCGGTTGGCTGAGTTGTGTCTGGGGAGCCTCTATCGGCAAACCTGTGCTTGGCCCCGCCTGTGTCCTAATAATCGTAGTGCTGCATCTTTATCTCTGTCATGCTCGTCTGAACGAAGTTAAGATGATGACTCAGGTGACTCTAATCGGGGGAGTATGGGAAAGTTTGATGATCTCAATAGATTGCTTAATCTATCCCAACGGGCAGTTTCTGATTTACTTACCACCCTATTGGATCATTGCAATGTGGTTTCTCTTTGCCACTACATTAAACGTCTCGCTGCGTTGGCTCCATCGTCGAATCTTGCTCGCCAGTATAATGGGTCTTATTTTTGGGCCCGTCACATATTATGGCGGTGCCAAGCTGGGAGGGGTTACTTTCACTGATACAGCTTTTTCAATGATGGTCATTGCAATTAGCTGGGGAGTGCTTTTGCCTGTAATCACTATAATTGCACGGCGTCTCGACCTCCTAAAAACGTGAACTTCAAAATTGTTTGACGTTAAAAATGCTGATGGATAAGATTCATACAAAATGAAGGTGTCTAGTTCTTTCCCATAAAATCAGATTGGCGGGGTAGAACGGATGAAACGGGAAGCCAGTCTAAACCTGGCACTGCCCCCGCAACGGTAGACGAGGAATTTGATTCAAACTATTTGTTTACAGCCACTGTGCTATGCATGGGAAGGCGAATCAAGTGCACCAACTCGTGAGTCCGGAGACCGGCCTTTTTTGATATGCAACGACAAAAACTCGTTGACTTTAGGCCTCTTGGAATAGCCGGGTTCGATCTGCAATCCAAAAGGACTTTACTATCTAATTTCACTCGGGTGTGAGTGTAGAGGAAAAATGACGTATAAGGCTCTTAGTGCGCTAGCTGCGCTTTTTTTTACTTCTTTTGTTCTAGCCAATGATTTAGAAATCATCACAGTATCCGCTACGCCAATTAAGGCAAGCGATGCAGGTAGCGCAATTAGTATCATTTCTAAAGAAGATATTCAGGAGAGGAATGCCGTGACACTACACGGTTTATTTCGAGAAATTCCAGGCTTCGCGGTGAGCCAGCAGGGTTCGCTAGGGTCCGTTGGTCAACTTCGCGTCCGCGGGGCAGAGGCCAACCAAGTGTTAGTTATGCTCAATGGCATAGAGCTTAATGATCCGGCCCAAGGCAGTGAATTTGACCTTAGCCAAATGTCTACGAGCGATATTGAACGCATTGAAATCATCAGGGGACCGCAAAGCGCTCTATGGGGCAGCGATGCTATGGCAGGAGTCATTAATATAATAACTTCTCCCCAAGAAGATCTGGATGCCTTTTCAATCGGCGTATTCGGGGGCTCTTTCTCAACGTCTCAACTCGTTCTATCTGCGAATAAAAGCATGCAAAATGGTGCGATTAAATTCAGTGCCGATCGCTTGAGGTCGAACGGTACCAATATCTCCCGACAAGGAGATGAGGATGATGGTTTGGAAAACCTTACATTCGGCGTAACAGGGGATTATTCCACCATGGAAACTCTCAATTTACGTTACACCGCCCGCTTTACGGACAAAAAAAGTGAATTCGATGATACCGACTATATTTCGACAGGGCTGCCAGTTGATGCAGACTTTTGGACAAAGTCGAGATACTTTTATTCAGGAGTCTCTCTTGAGCATGAAGTGAATGAAAAGATCGATCAATCAATTAGCTTTGGTTACACTGACACAGATAATACAACGCGAAGCAGTTCTCCAACGAATAGTATAGCTCGGGCTACTAAAAATGCCCTACGGTATCAGCTTAATTTCTATGAAAAAAATAATACCTTCTCTCTATTGGCAGAGGTCGAATCAGAGGAGTTTGAGCAAAGAGGCCCTGTTTCGTTTTTTGGTGATCCAAACAGAGACGAATCACAAGACACCAACAGCTTAGCCGTTGAGTATCGGTACGACACGAGCGATTTCCATCTCTCTGCAAGTGCTCGTTATGATGGCAACAAAGATTTCAAGGATTCAAGCTCTTGGCGAGTAACTTCAGTCGTCGAGAGGAGCGGGAAAACCTACTATGGATCCATAGGCACAAGTGTTAAAAACCCCTCGTTCTCTGAAAGATTCGGATTTTTTACCAACTTTTTTGGTAATCCAAATCTCAAACCAGAGCAATCCCTGCATTGGGAAATCGGCATCCGCGGCTCATTTTTTAGCGATGATATCGGAGTATCAGCTACATACTTCAACGCTGATCTCAAAGATGAGATCAATGGCTTTGTTTATGACCCAATGACCGGGGGCTTCACATCATCGAATATTGAGGATAGCTCCGAAAGATCTGGACTAGAACTTGAGGCTTCTTACAGGTTCATGGAGGCTTGGAATCTGAAGGCAACTTATACCTACCTAGATGCCTCCCAGGAAAGTTCTAGTAGTGAAGTTAGAGAAGTACGTCGTCCTATGCATTCAGGTGCAATAGCGCTAAAGCGCACAGTTAGTAACGCTGGGACAAGTCTGGTAATTAGTTATACAGGCGAACAGGTAGATGACTTTTTCCCTCCATATCCCCCATATCAAGAGAAAGTAGATCTAAAACCATTTACGACTGTTGATATTGCCGGATACCTCAATATATCCGAAAAACTATCTGTCAACGGGAGAGTAGGAAATATTTTTGATAAGCGCTACGAGCAAGTTTACGGATATGTCTCACCAGGAATTGAATGCCACATAGGCTTACGCTTACATTGGTAAATTGATATCAAACCTCTTAACTGAAAATTCGCGCCCTCAGGCCATAAATTGTTGCTATGATCATTATGAGGGTTATCAGGGGGTGAACAGGTGAGTTGGGATAAAGAGATCGATGAGATGGCGCATCGAGAAAGGCTGGCTGAAGAGTTAGGGGGAGTTGAAAAAGTTACTCGCCAGCATGAGTTCGGTAAGCTCACCATTCGCGAGCGCATAAGTTTAATAAGTGATGAGAAGAGTTTCCAAGAAATCGGTAAGTTAGCCGGTGTTTCGAAGTACAATGACAGCGGAGAACTTCAATCTTTCATGCCCTCAAACTTCGTATTTGGAACAGCAGAAATAGACGGTAGGCCCGTGATCATTTCTGGAGACGATTTCACAGTCCGTGGTGGCTCTGCAGACGCATCCATCAGCGGGAAGCGTTTGCAAGCAGAGGGATTAGCCAATGAATTACGCCTTCCACATATTCGACTGATTGATGGCATGGGCGGTGGCGGCTCAGTTAAAACTATAGAGATGTCTGGAAGAACCTATATTCCTCGTGTTGGCGGCTGGGAGACGATCATCTCGCATCTTGGTTTAGCGCCTTCTGTCTCGCTCGCACTTGGCTCTGTAGCAGGGATAGGTGCAGCTCGGGTGGCCACATCGCACTACTCAGTCATTGTGAAAGATACTGCGCAGATGATGATAGCGGGTCCAGCATTAGTCGATTGGGCTAGCCTCGGAGAGGTATCTAAAGAAGAGCTTGGATCGAGTGATATTCATACAAGGAATGGCGCTATTGACGATGAAGCTTTCTCGGAAGAGGAAGCCTTCATGAAGGCTCGCAGATTCCTATCCTATCTTCCGACGAATGTTGACGAAATTCCAGCGCGACTGGCATGCAATGACCCAACAGAGCGGAGCGAGAGCTTTCTCAGGAAGGTGATACCAAAGGACCCGAGAAAAGTATACAAAATGCGGCCCATTATCGACGCCATCACAGACGATCAAAGTTTTTTTGAGATAGGAAAAAAATGGGGGAAATCGGTTATCACTGGATTGGCTAGATTGGATGGAATTCCAATCGCTCTGTTTGCGGAGGATCCAATGGTTTATGGTGGGGCTTGGACATCGAACTCCTGCCGTAAATTGATTCGATTCTGTGATCTCGCATCAACTTTCCATCTCCCCATCCTCCATTTGGTAGACTGCCCAGGTTTCTTGATTGGCAAGCAGTCTGAAGAAACCGCAACAATAAGATTTGGCTCACAAGCTCTCGCAGCTCTGGGGCAAGCAAATGTACCGTTTTGTAGTGTTATTATAAGAAAAGCTTTTGGCGTTGCAGGTGCAGCAAATGCAAAACCAGGGTCACATCATTTTCGATTCGCCTGGCCTTCTGGTGACTGGGGGTCTCTTCCAATAGAAGGAGGTATCGAAGTAGCCTATAAAGCAGAACTTGCAGAAAGTGAAGACTATGATTTGCGCCTCGCCGAGATAAAAGAACGGCTTAATCGATTAAGGTCGCCTTTCCGTTCAGCAGAATATTTTGAAATTGAGCAAGTAATCAATCCGGAGGAAACTCGTAAAAATATCTGTCATTGGGCGAATCTTGCGTACAAAGCAATCAGGCCAGGGGCCTACAATTTCACCTATAGGCCTTAGCGCTGAAAGTTGACTGACAGCATCCCGCATGAAAGAGAATTTTGGTAAAGGTGCATCTATATGATAACTTCCGATCTCGAGGTATCAACGATGAGTAGTTGGCATGCCTTACAATAGAGTAAGCATATTCGGAAGTGGTAGTTGGGGAACTACAGTGGGCTCCCTGATCGCAAGAAACGCCTCTGCGCTTATCTGGGGAAGAAATAGTGATACTATCGATGAAATCAATCAAAGGCATACGAATAGTCGATACCTCGGCGAGATACCCATAAGTAAAAAACTTGCAGCAACCACTGACTTGCGTAATGCGGCTAAACAGGCTGACGCCCTGGTGTTAGCATTACCATCGCAATCATTTCGTCTGATACTTGATCAAGTGAAAGAACAAATTCGTCCCGAGGTCCCCATTATAAGCCTGACTAAGGGAATAGAGCTTGAAACAAGAATGCGAATGACTGAGATTATCGCAGAACTTTTACCACAAAATCCTAGGGGTGTTCTCACAGGCCCAAATTTAGCAAAAGAAATAATTGCTGGTTCTGCTGCGGCAAGTGTGCTCGCGATGGAAGATCAAGAGAGCATAAATGACCTACAAAAAATTTTTCATAACAGTTTATTTCGAGTTTATACCAACCATGATGTAATTGGTTGTGAACTGGGTGGGGTTCTAAAAAATATTATTGCAATAGCAGCGGGGATCGGTGATGGTCTTGGCGCTGGGGACAATGCGCGAGCCGCTGTAATCACACGAGGTCTCGCTGAAATGTCACGCCTGGGAACTGCCATGGGTGGAGAATCTCAAACATTCGCTGGTTTGACAGGTATGGGAGATTTGGTTGCCACGTGCACTAGCACGCAGAGCCGCAATAGAAACGTCGGGATAGCATTAGGTTCTGGAATGAATATGGAAGAAATTCTTGCAACCATGTTTATGGTTGCAGAGGGGGTCAAAAGTGCACCCGCCGTAATGGCTTTAGCCAAGAAGTACTCCATCGAGATGCCAATCGTTGAAGAAGTCTTTGGTGTTGTACAAGGAAATAGGAACGCCAAGGACGCTTTAAAGGGGGTTTTGAGAGCAGGCATCGGATCTGAAGCCGAGCCTAACTAGTTGGGGCTAAGGGTCATCCTTCATCAGAAGAATCAAACTCTGTTTGGATACGCTGATATATTTCCTCTCTATGCACAGACACATTTTTAGGCGCGCTGACACCCAACCTAACTTGATTACCCTTCGTTCCGAGCACGGTAACACTGATATCATCACCAATCATTAAAGCCTCACCAACTCTCCGAGTTAATATAAGCATTTCCCTTCCCCCTCTGATTGCGTATTCCCCTTTATTGAGGAATCTTTGTAGTCATACCTTTAGCTTTTAATACTTTTCTCCTCTAAATTGAAAACAGAGTGTAAAGCACGGGCGGCAAGCTCTATATATTCTTCAGCAATAACTACTGAAACTTTGATTTCTGAAGTTGAAATCATCTGAATATTAATAGATCTATCAGCTAAAACCTGAAACATCTTACTCGCCACACCAGCATGGGAGCGCATACCCACTCCAACAATAGATAGCTTCGCTATTTTATCATCACCATTTACTTGTCTAGCACCTATATCCATTGCAACTTGGTTCAAAAGGTCCATTGCCTCATGATAATCATCGCGAATCACCGTGAATGTGAAGTCGGTGGTATTATCTGCCGCAACATTCTGTACGATCATATCGATACCGATATTTGCGTCACTAATCGGTCCTAAAATCTTCCAAGCTATTCCAGGCACATCTTCTACCCCAAGCACCGTAAGCTTCGCCTCATCCTTAGTAAAAGCGATACCTGAAATAATCGGCTGTTCCATATTCAATTTATCCTCTTTCGTTATTAATGTCCCTTCACCTTGAACAAAAGTGGAAAGAACCCGCAATGGGACTTGATACTTACTAGCAAACTCCACAGCTCTGGCATGCAAAACCTTAGACCCCAAACTAGCCAATTCCAACATTTCCTCGAATGTTACCCGGTCCATCAGGCGGGCCTGATCAACCACACGTGGATCTGTAGTATAGACACCTTCCACATCGGTAAAGATTTGACACTCATCTGCTTCGAGAACTGCTGCCAATGCTACCGCCGTCGTGTCAGAACCACCTCTACCAAATGTAGTTATATCACCATGACAATCAATCCCCTGAAACCCTGCTACAACAGGAACCTCTCCTAGTTCCAGGGACTCCAAAAGCCTATCCGGTTTAATCTCACGAATGCGTGACCTCGTGTGAGATTTATCAGTAAATATTCCTGCTTGCCCACCAGTAAAGGATCGCGCTGGGCAACCAAGTTTCATAAGCATCATCGATAATACCGCGATAGTAACCTGTTCCCCCGTAGATAACAGCACATCGATCTCACGCTTAGCACCAACCTTATTAAAATTCACTTCCTTAGCTAGTTCATCAAGCCGATCCGTGTTGTCGCCCATTGCCGAAACTACTGCCACAACATTTTGACCTCTCTGACGAGCCTGAATTATTTTTTCAGCGACTTTTTGTATGTGCTTAGTGGAAGCTACAGAAGTTCCACCAAATTTCTGCACTACTAATGACATAGAATTTGACCTTAATTTATAGAGAGGGCATGTTAAAGATAATAATAAGGAAAGTGAATTAAAAGAACCTCCAGTATCTAAAGGCGTTCTCGAATATAACTATCGACACTGCGTAAGGCTTCGGGTAATTTTTTAATATCACTTCCACCAGCACGAGCCATATCAGCTCGACCCCCGCCCTTACCACCAATCTGACCTGCAATATAATTAACTAATTCGCCAGCATTGACTTTACTCGTTAAATCCTTTGTTACCCCTGCTATCAAATCGATGCGCTGTCCATTTATTGAAGCTAATACGACTACTCCCTGATTGATCTTATTTTTTAGCTTATCCAACACTATTGGTAGCGACTTTGTATCAGCTTCCTCCAACTGTTTGACGACAAGCTTAATCCCATTGTCTAGTTCAACAGCTTTATCGGACAAGTCATTTCCGGGAGCGCTCGCAAATTTTATATTCAACTTAGAAATTTCTTTCTCTAGTCTCTTATTTTCATCCACTAGATAGCGAGTTTTATCTATCAGTTCGTTATACTCTTTAATATTAAGTAAAGATGTTGTTTCTCTTAAAATATGGCTATAACTATATAATCGGTCGGATACTTCTTTCCCACTAATCGCTTCAACTCTTCGAACCCCCGATGCAATTCCCTTCTCCTCGACAAGCTGCACCAACCCAATATCCCCTGTACGAGTCGCATGGGTACCTCCGCAAAGCTCCAAAGAAAACCCAGATCCCATCTCTAATACTCTAACCTGCTCCGAATATTTTTCATCAAATAAAGCCACCGCCCCTAAGCTCCTGGCCTCATCGACAGACATTACCTTCGTTTCAATAATGGTATTTTCTAAAACTTTTTCGTTTACAAGCTGCTCTACCTCAAGAAGATCATCCCTACTGACCGGATCAAAGTGAGAGAAATCAAAACGAAGACGATCCGCTGTTACCAAAGATCCTTTCTGAGTAACATGGTCGCCCAGTACTTTTCGAAGGGCCGCATGCAAAAGATGAGTAGCTGAATGATTACACATGATTGACTTCCGTTTCGCATCATCTACCTCTGCTTTAAGGGTATCTCCCACACTGACTCTTCCCTCGATAATCTGGACTTTATGCAAGACAGTCTGGCCATACTTTACTGTATCGTTTACATCAACGGTTATACCATCGCCAAAGAATCTTCCCACGTCCCCTACCTGTCCACCAGATTGAGCATAAAAAGGACTGACATCAACAATAAGAGAACAGTCATCGCCTGCTCCGCAAGATTTGACGCTTTGGTTTTGAGAAATCAACGCAAGGATCTGGCTTTCATCTGAGAGCCTGTCGTATCCAGTAAATTCGGTTTCATAATCAAGAGTTATTTGTGCAAGCTCATCTGCATTAAACTTACTAGCACTTCTCGCGAGCTCTTTTTGTTTTTGCATCATCTGATTAAATCCAACTGTATCTACAATCAGGTTACGCTCGCGCGCGATATCTTCTGTTAGATCCACAGGGAATCCGTAGGTATCATAAAGAGTAAAAACAACTTCTCCCGGTATCTCGCCGCCCACAGGTAAATCCGATATCCCATCACTCAGAATCCTAATACCTTGGTCTAAAGTTTCATCGAATTTAAGCTCTTCTTTTTGAAGCACCTTTTCGATATGCGCCTCAGACTCCCTTAATAGCGGATACACATCCCCCATCTGCTGAACAAGGGGACTAACAAGCTTGTAGAAAAAATTATTACGGGCTTTTAACTTGTGCCCATGGCGCAGAGCTCGACGAATAATTCTCCTCAGGACATAACCTCTCCCGGCATTAGATGGTAAAACACCATCTGCGATCAGGAATGCCGCTGACCGAATATGATCAGAAATAACCTTAATAGATGGATTACTGCTATCTGAAATATCGAGAAGGTCTGTTACTTTTGTACGGAGTTCTAAAAATAGATCAATATCATAATTATTGTGGACGCCCTTCTGCACTGCTGCCAACCTTTCCAAACCCATACCTGTATCAACACATGGCTTCGGTAAGGGAATCAATGTCCCATCTGACTTACGCTCGAATTGCGTAAAAACTAGATTCCAGATTTCTATAAAACGATCCAGCTCACTATCAGGGGTCCCTGGAGGGCCCCCCGGGACTGCCTGACCATGATCATAGAAAATCTCCGAGCTTGGGCCACAGGGACCAGTATCGCCCATAGTCCAGAAATTATCATCATCACCCAATCGGGAAATACGTTCTGGATCAAAACCTATATCCTCTGTCCAGATGCGATAAGCGTCATCATCATCCAAATGCACTGTGACCCAAAGTCTATCAACTGGAATTTTCACTACTTCGGTCAAAAACTCCCAAGAGTATTGGACTGCCTCCTCCTTAAAGTAATCTCCAAAAGAAAAATTACCTAGCATTTCAAAGAAGGTGTGATGCCTAGCAGTATAACCAACGTTATCTAAATCGTTATGCTTACCCCCTGCCCTGACACACCGCTGACAAGATGCTGCGCGAGTATAGCCTCTGCTTTCACGAAGCGCCAAGGCATCCTTAAATTGCACCATCCCCGCATTTGTAAACAATAAAGTGGGATCATTATCGGGAATCAAAGATGATGACTCCACAATCCTATGATCCTTGCTGGCAAAAAATTCCAGGAAGGCCTGTCGCAACTCACGACTATCCTTTGGTGTGCTCATGGGTTTTGACCTAACGTAACCTCATCTAAAATAGAAGCTACTAAGATACCTAAATTCGCCCGGAGAAACCATGTTCATTGACGACCAAGATAGAATACACAAAGCTAAAACAAGGTACCGATCTCGTCATAGGAGAAACCCCTCTGACGAAAGAATCTACTGCGCTTGGCTCGCTCCGTGATACTCTTAGGAGAGCTACTACCAAAACGCCTACTAGAGACTCTATCTAAGTTTTCCAACCAATTCACGTCACACTTTAGGAGAGCTGCAGTAATCTCTTCATCTCCAACTCCCTTTTTCCTTAACTCAGCCCAGATCTTCTCTGACCCTCTTCCTTGCTCTGCCCGACTTCGCACATAAACTTCAGCCAATCTACTATCACTTTGTAGCCCCTCCTGGCTCAAAACCCCTAGCTCTTCTTTTATTAACGCTAGCCTTTCTGGGAAGCGTCTAAGGAGTTTCCTCAACAACTCTACACGCGAATGCTCTCGTCTTGCTAACAATCCTAGGGCCGCTCGCCGAATATCCAATGACCCGCTCGCCCACTCCGGCACCTTGAATTAATTACTGCTTATAGGCGTAACGTTGCTAGCTTCCTCTTCGAGATCATCTACTTCGTCAAGTAATTTGTTTCGAAGTTTCTTGTCTATCTCACTGGCTATTTCATCGTTCGTTTGCAGGAAAGCGGCGGCGTTCTTCTTTCCCTGACCGATACGGTCTCCCTTATAGCTATACCAGGCACCAGCCTTATCAATTAGTCCTTCCTGGACTCCCAGATCAATAATTTCACCTAAACGGTAAATTCCTTTTCCATACATAATTTGGAATTCGGTTTGTTTGAATGGTGGCGCTACCTTATTTTTTATCACTTTTACACGAGTTTCATTACCAACAATCTCATCGCCATCTTTGATAGCTCCAATTCGGCGAATATCCAAGCGAACTGATGAATAAAATTTAAGTGCATTTCCTCCAGTCGTCGTCTCTGGGCTTCCAAACATCACACCGATCTTCATACGAATTTGATTGATAAATATCACCAAGGTGTTTGAATTCTTAATATTCGCAGTCATCTTTCGTAGTGCTTGACTCATCAATCGTGCTTGCAAACCAACATGGTGGTCCCCCATATCGCCCTCAATTTCGGCCTTCGGGGTAAGTGCTGCTACCGAATCCACAATAACTACGTCCACTGCTCCGGATCGAACGATCATATCGCAGATCTCTAGCGCCTGCTCTCCAGTATCCGGCTGCGATACGAGGAGATCTTCGATATTTACCCCCAAATTCTGAGCATAATTAGGATCTAAAGCATGCTCTGCATCAACGAACGCACAAGTTCCTCCTGCTTTTTGACACTCTGCGATAACTTGAAGCGTCAGTGTAGTCTTTCCTGAAGATTCCGGTCCGAAAATTTCTACCACTCTACCTCGAGGAAGCCCACCTATTCCAAGGGCAACATCCAAGCCAAGAGACCCGGTAGAGATAGAGGGAATTTGCTCTTTAGGAGTGTCACCTAGACGCATCATAGCTCCCTTACCAAACTGGCGCTCTATCTGGGAAAGTGCTGCAGTTAGTGCTTTATCCTTCTCTATATTATTCTCATGTCCGTCGTTGCTATTGTTCATTTTTTCCTCTTCGCCCTTAAAGGTTATTTTTAACTCCCCACCTACGCAAAATAGAAATGTGGTTGGGGATGATTAACTGTTTATACATACAGTATTATGCATATAATTTAAAGAAGACCAAAACTTTTTTTTATTTTTTTACATAAGCAAAGTACAGTCTTGTTTTCACGCAAAGTAGATCGATATGGATATATCAACTCATACGCCAATGATGCAGCAGTACCTAAAAATTAAAGCATCGCTAACTGATGAGCTGCTCTTCTATCGCATGGGGGACTTCTATGAACTCTTCTTTGATGATGCAGTCCTTGCTTCAAATATGCTGGACATCACCCTAACCTCACGAGGAACATCTGCCGGTCAACCAATACCGATGTGTGGCATTCCTTTCCATTCTGTTGATCCCTATCTATCGAAATTGGTAAAAAATGGAAAATCCATCGCAATCTGTGAACAAATCGGCGATCCAACAGTTTCGAAAGGTCCTGTAGAGAGAAAGGTAGTTAGGATAATAACTCCTGGTACTATCTCGGAAGAAACTCTACTAGATACAAATAATGAAAATTTGATCGCGTGTCTTGTAGGTTCCACAGAACTTTGGGGGCTGGCTGTGCTCGATATAAGCAGCGGCAGATTTGAAGTGGAGGAGCTTTATAATGAAAATACCTTGCGAGACGAACTCACTCGTCTGAGGCCGGCTGAGCTAATCACCTCGGATGCGCTTGAGCACCCTCCAATTGTAACTAGCCACGCGGGTTTTCGCCCAAGACCAGCTTGGGAATTCGATGTTACCAGCGCGCGCTCTTGCCTAATCAAACAATATCGTATTCATGACTTACGAAGTCTAAATTTTGCAGATAGAGATTTGGCCATTTCCGCTGCAGGCTGCCTGCTTAAATATGTGAAAGAGACACAAAAAACCGAGCTGCCACACATTCAGACCCCTAAGTTACTCTATCCACAGGATACAGTGATCATCGATGCTGCATCGAGGAGAAACCTGGAGCTCGATATTAGTATTTCAGGACACGGAACAACATTGTTCGATGTATTAAATAATACAGGTACGGCGATGGGTGGACGTCTTTTGAGACGATGGATTAATGCCCCGATCCGGGACAAGAAAACAAAGGAGGCGCGATTAGACGCAATAGAACACCTCCTAAAGGATTATAGCTATGAAAAATTAACTCCATACCTGAAACAAATTGGAGATATCGAGCGCATTCTCGCGCGAGTCGCTTTGCAAACTGCTAGGCCAAGAGATTTAGCGAGACTCAGAGACTCACTCTTAGTACTGCCGTCATTGCGTAGGCAGCTTATTGATATCAAAGCCCCTAGAATTATGGAGTTAGCGGCTTTCTGTAAACCAAAACCAGATATAGCGAGGGAATTGGAGAATGCAATCGTCGCAAATCCTCCAGTTGTTATTCGGGATGGTAACGTTATTGCAGCGGGCTACGATGAGGTTCTTGACGAGTTAAGAGGAATAAGTGAAAACGCCGCGGACTATCTCGTTAAGATAGAGCAAAAAGAACGTGAAGAAACCGACTTATCGACGCTTAAAGTCGGCTACAATCGCGTACATGGTTACTATATAGAAGTCAGTAGAGCGCAGTCCAATAAAATCCCTACTCACTATATGCGTAGACAAACACTAAAAAACACAGAAAGATTCATCACCCCTGAATTAAAAATCTTTGAAGATAAAGCACTCTCAAGCAAAACCCGTGCCCTGCAACGAGAACGCGAGCTATACTCCAAGCTTCTTGAGCTGTTGGTAAGCGAGGTCAATAATCTCCAACAAATAGCTCAGGCCATCTCTGAGCTAGATGTTCTTACAAATCTTGCCGAAAGGGCCTTTACGCTTAATCTGACGAGGCCCAGTTTAATAAATCAAACTCACATTAAAATACATCAAGGCAGACACCTCGTCGTCGAAAAAACTCTCGATAATCCGTTTATAGCTAACGATGTAACAATGGATAACTTACATCGCACGCTAATTGTCACGGGGCCGAATATGGGCGGCAAATCAACATACATGAGACAAGTAGCCCAAACAGTAGTACTTGGAAATATTGGTAGCTTCGTCCCTGCCAAGGAAGCTATATTAGGAGATATCGATAGGATTTTTACGCGTATTGGCTCCTCCGACGATCTAGCTACTGGAAGATCCACTTTTATGATGGAAATGACCGAAACAGCGCTAATCCTTAATACTGCGAGCAGCAAGAGTCTCGTCCTATTAGACGAGATTGGACGAGGAACCTCAACCTTTGACGGACTTTCATTAGCCTGGGCAACCGCATGTCATATTACTAACGAGATAAAAGCTTTGACGCTATTCGCCACACATTATTTCGAGATGACCGCGTTAGAAGAAATACTTGAAAACACAGTGAATTTACATCTAGCGGCAAAAGAATACGAAGATCGAATAATTTTTATGTATTCGGTGACTCGTGGTCCCGCCAATCAAAGCTATGGCCTACAAGTTGCTCGTCTCGCAGGACTACCTATGACAGTAATCAATTTAGCCAAGCAAAAACTAATGGACTTAGAGGTAGCGGCTTCAGCTAAAAAATCACCGGCAAAAAAAGAGAGCTCTCACCTCGGGATTCCAAACGGAGTCGAAAGAAAGCTTCGGACCCTCGATATTGATAACTTATCTCCTAAAGCAGCACTTGACCTAATCTATGAAATGAGGGACGAACTGCAATGAAACTAATGAGATATTGTTTGAAATAAAAAAACTGCTAAAATAGGGACCAGTTCGTTTTTCTAAATGGCCTAAAACCCCACTAAGCGCGATAGCAATTAATTCCAGAGGACCGTAAGTATGACATTCGTGGTGAGTGAGTCTTGTATCAAGTGTAAGCATACCGATTGTGTCGAGGTGTGTCCCGTTGACTGTTTCTATGAGGGACCAAACACCCTTGTTATCCACCCTGATGAATGTATAGATTGCGCACTATGCGAACCAGAGTGTCCGGTTGATGCCATCTTTTCTGAAGATGAGTTGCCCGAAGGAGAACAAATTTTTCTTGAACTAAATGCTGAACTTGCAGAGATCTGGCCAAATATCACAGAAAAAAAAGAGCCATTGGAAGAGGCAGAGGAGTGGGCAGAGGTGAAGGGAAAACTCGAGCATCTTGAACGATAGATTTGCACCTCGCACACTAAGGATATAAAGCAAACTGCAAACCAAACACTGACCAACCTAAGGTAGATAGTTAAGCGGATTGTGGGGTCTACCATCTAGCCTGATTTCAAAATGCAATATTTCTGCTAAAGATGTGCTTGCGCCCAAGGTCCCGACTACTTGCCCCCCCCTAACCTTTTCACCCTCACGAACCCGTATCTCCTGATTATTGCCATAAGCACTTAGGAATCTATGATTGTGCTTTAAAATCACAAGTTTTCCGTAGCCCCTAAGATTACCTCCCGCATAAACTACTGTACCATCGGCTGCCGCATTGACCCTCTGTCCCGAGGAACCTTTTATGTCAATACCCTTATTAATGGTTCCTGACAGAGAAAACTCTTTTATTACTTCTCCCTCGATTGGCCATTGCCATCTCAATTTCTCATTTGGAACAACTAATCCAGTAGATGCTTTATCGGTCCGAGCTGATTTTTTCTTGGCACTTGCTTGATGCTTTATTCCATCCTCAACCTCCGAAGATTTCTTGCCACGAAGCAAAATGTTCTGACCTACATATATCGTATAGGGTGCTTGAATGTCATTTGCTGCGGCAACAGATTTGTAGTCAAGATGGTATTTCCAAGAGATTGAATAAAGTGTATCTCCCTCTTTTACACGATAATAATTAGGAGCAACACCGTTAGAGCCGTCCCTCACAGGAATAGTTCCTGAGTTACCACAACCCGATAAAAAAACTGAAAAGAAAATCAACCAAATCCAACGCATCACATGTTCGTATTTTGATGGGATAACTTCTTAATCATAAGATATATTACTTCTTAAGTTTATACGGTGAAGAATTATCACCAGTGCCGCACCAAGAGAGACTGCCAAGAGCGCTTGGAGAACATCTGCTTCCTGGTTAGTTAGTATTGTATATGTGCTAGGCAATACTGCCTCTTGGATAAGAGGCATTTGAGACCCATCACTACCCATTTGATAGCTTAGAGTACTTTTCCAAGGCCATAGCTTTACTAGAGACCCAAACATTAAGCCAACTAATACTGAAAGTACCTTGTTGCGAAACTTTGCTAGCAGAAAAGATAATATTCGAGAAAAAAGCATAATACCAAGTACGCATCCCGCAACCAGCGCAGATAAAGCAGCGAGATCGAAAGAGCGTATGGACTCAATTACATAGCTATACAGCCCAAAAATTAAAAGCACGAAACTTCCAGAAATGCCAGGCAAGATCCATGCACAAACTGAAATGATGCCTCCAAAAAATAAGGAAATAGGAGTAGGCTCGATATCTAATGGCTCGAACTGCGTTACTAATAGTCCAACTGATATGCCGATACCTAAATATAGGTAAGTTTCAAAGATACGCATATTGGTATCTCGAATGATCACAACACATGAGGCAAGTACTAAGCCGAAGAAAAAAGACCAAAGCATTACAGGTTTATTTTGGAGCAAAAAACTAATGACATTTGCAAATAAAACAATTCCTATACCCATTCCTAAAAATAATGATAGTAGAAAAAAGACGTCCAGTGCTTTCCAGGTAACCCTGAAACCTGTTCTATAAAAATCAACTAGTAATTTAGGATTCAAACTCTTCAGTGCATTGAGTAGGCGACTATAAATACCTGAAATAAAAGCTATAGTCCCACCGGAAACTCCAGGTAAGATTTCGGCTATTCCCATCACAAGACCTATACAAATGTATCTCATAATTTGCCACTAACAAGCGGGACAAAGTTGACGCGCTCCACAACCTCTACTTCAAAATCTGCATTCGTTCGCGTCACTACAACCAACTCCTGTAAATCCCCACTACTGAGCGGTAAAACCATCCTCCCTCCGACGACCAACTGTTCTACGAGTACTTCTGGGATATGCGTGGGAGATGCAGTTAGGATAATCCCGTCAAAAGGCCCATATTGCGTCAACCCCGTTAGCCCATCAGAATGATACGACTGAATATTGCGTAAACCTAACATTTCAAATTTTAAGACTGCTCGTTCTAACATGCCTGATATTCTTTCAACGGTATAAACCCTATCTATTAATTTAGCCAAGACGGATGCCTGATACCCAGAACCCGTCCCAATCTCCAAAACACTGGAAATAGGTCCTTGGCAAAGTAATAATTCTGTCATTCGTGCAACAATATACGGTCGGGATATCGTCTGGTTAAATCCAATAGGTAACGCTGTATCCTCGTAAGCTCGATGCGCAAGAGCCTCGTCGACGAAGAGGTGCCTTGGTAAGGCACCTATAACATTGAGAAGCTTCTCGTCTTCAATACCTTGAACTCGCAAACGATCAATTAATCGATTTCTAGTTCTTTGTGAGGTCATACCAATACCAGACAGATCCTTATTCAAAATATTCTCTTCCTGCCCGCATAGCCGATATCTAATGGTTTTAAGTCACAAAATTCCGCTAACTGCTGTGCTATCCAATAAGTGTTTGCATGTCTTTTCCTAATCTTTAGGTCTACATGCTCACCACTACCAACCGTAATTTCCGCTGGTTTTTCCTTGACGACGAAGTCATTTACCGAGCGTTTGATGGATCCGTGAAGATCAAGCGGTTGGTACTTAAAGGCAAGATTCATCTCGACACCATGATTCAGCGCTGATCCACTAAAACAACTGCTATTGCGCCAAGACCCTCTCCCCTTCCCACGAAACCCATCCCCTCAGTAGTTGTGGCCTTGATACTCACTTTATCGAACGACACATCTAAGATATCTGATATAACTCGACGCATGGAACCAACATAAGCAGCAATCTTCGGCTTTTCTGCAATCAGAGTAAGGTCCACATTGCAAACAACGTAGTGATTCTCCGTAATAAGCGCCATAGTAGACTCAAGCAACTTGGCACTATTTATCTTGGCAAATTTCGAGTCAGTATCTGGGAAATGAAAACCAATATCTCCCAATGCTAATGAGCCCAAGAGAGCATCACAAAGAGAATGCAGAAGTACATCTCCGTCAGAATGTGCCTCAACGCTTTGATCGCATGGGATTTCTATCCCCCCAAGGGCAATATTAAAAGCTCCCGCCTTGCCATAAAAGCGGTGAGCATCAAAACCCTGGCCTATTCGCACGTGCTCTTCTCAAAATAATAGCGAGCCAATTCCAGATCATCTTGCTCCGTGATTTTTATATTATCTAGATGTCCTTTTAATACTAGGACTTCGCGTCCAAAGAGCTCGATTGCTTGAGATTCATCACCGAGCTTGTAATTCATTTTCAATGCCTTGTTAATTGCATCGAACAATATTTTATAACGGAATATCTGAGGTGTTTGCGCCTGCCAAACGCCTTCTCGATCAATAGTTTTTACGAGGACTCCTGACACTTTTTTCAAAGACTGAAATACTGGTACTGCCAACAACCCACCAATCTTGTGGTCTTTAACGGCATTAGCCAAACGCAATATATCACTGGTGCGCACACAGGGTCTTACTGCATCGTGTACCATTACAAAATGTTGATCATTAACATCGAGTGACGATAAACCATTCAATACAGAATTCGCTCGTTCATCACCCCCCACTACAACTTCACAGGCCTGGACAATATCAATAAATTTGTAGCGATTATCGCAAGGAGAGACTACTAATATTACGCGGTCTGGCTTCAGGGAAAGGATTTTTTCAAGCGTGATCTGGAGAACCGGTTTTCCCAGAACAGTCATATACTGCTTAGGAACACCCTTGGTTAGCATACGCTTTCCAACGCCTGCTGCAGGAACCACCACACTTATACCAGACAAAGAGTCGAGAGAGTCCATATCTGCCAAGTCTTAATCATCAACCAGCAGAAAAAAGGTCTCATTTTTTTTTATTAAACCAAAATCACTGCGGGCTTTTTCTTCAATTGCATCCAAACCAAATCGCAGATCTTTTATTTCCTCCTTCAAGAGCCTATTTGTGTGCGCCACAGTAAGGTTTACTATACGCATACTATCAACCCTATCTTTAAGACTTTCAACGTGCGCAAGGCTACCCTCTCCGATCCATAATCGAAATTGAAGAAATAATATCAGGGCCACGGCACAAAAGAGAAAAACCCTTCTCATTTTCCGAATTCCTGTAGCCCTCTATAAGGAGCAGAACACTTTTCTTCAATTCGAAGCAGTCTGTTATACTTTGCCACCCTATCAGAACGACATAGAGATCCAGTTTTTATCTGGCCAACTGAAGTTGCAACAGCCAGATCTGCGATGGTGGTATCCTCTGTTTCTCCCGAGCGATGAGATATTACGGATGAATAGCCCGCTTGACGGGAGATCGAAATTGCCTCAAGAGTTTCACTTAATGTTCCTATTTGGTTTAACTTAATTAGAATTGAATTTGCTGCACCAACTGCAATCCCCTTTTTTAAGGTTTCTGAATTTGTTACAAACAGATCATCACCAACAAGCTGCACCTTATGCCCCAACTTTTTCGTTAAACTTGTCCAGCCCTCCCAATCACTCTCATCTAGACCATCCTCTATAGATATAATTGGATAACTCTCCACTAGAGAACTGAGGTAATCACCGAATTCATTTGAGGTAAAGTATTTATCCTCGCCTGCTAACGAATAAACGCCAGCAGAAAAAAACTCCGAAGCCGCACAATCGAGCGCAAGGTAAACATCTTTCCCTGGCTCATAACCTGCTCTGGAGATAGCTTCCATAATAGCCTCTAAAGCAGACTCATTACTTGGAAGACTGGGAGCAAAGCCACCTTCATCCCCAACACTCGTGCTTAATCCCTGCTCTGACAAAATTTCCTTTAGCGCATAAAAAACCTCTACTCCGCACCTCAACGCCTCAGAAAAAGTCGGTGATGTAACGGGTAGCACCATAAACTCTTGAATATCAATATTATTATCCGCATGCTCACCACCATTTAGGATATTCATCATCGGAACAGGCATGCTGTATCTTCCTCGGCTCCCGTCCAGCTCAGCAAGCCATTCATAAAGCTCGATCTGTTGATAGTTTGCACTGGCCTTTGCAGCCGCTAAGGATACTGCGAGCATCGAATTAGCACCCAGATTGGACTTGTTCTCAGTATCGTCAAGATTAAGCATTAATTGGTCAATCTCTGCCTGATCCGTAGCATTTCGACCAAGGAGAATATCTCTTATTCTGGTGTTAACGTTTAGTACCGCAGATAACACTCCTTTACCGTTGTAACGTTGTTTATCACCATCTCGCAATTCCAGGGCTTCTCGAGAACCCGTAGATGCACCTGAGGGAACACATGCCGAACCGCTGTCACCACTCGCAAGCACCACATCTGCCTCAAGAGTGGGGTTTCCTCGTGAGTCAAGAATTTCCCTTGCTCGAATATCAATTATTTCACTCACGAAGGCATCCCTCGGTTTTCACAAGATTATCGATCGTTTTCAACAGCCTCAGCAAATCGCGCATGCCACTCAGCGGCCATGAGTTTGGGCCGTCGCTTAAAGCCTCATCTGGTCTTGGATGCGTCTCCATGAATAGCCCATTAATTCCAACCGCAAGTGCAGCCCTGGCCAGAACCGGCACCATTGATCTTTCACCGCCAGATTGCTTTCCTTGGGCGCCAGGTAACTGAACACTGTGGGTAGCATCAAATACGACCGGACATCCTGTTTCACGCAAAATCGCCAGCGAGCGCATATCTGAAACGAGGTTGTTGTACCCAAAACTAACGCCGCGCTCACAAACCATGATATTTTCATTTCCCGTTGCCTTGGCTTTATCAACAACAAACTTCATATCAGATGGAGCAGAAAACTGAGCTTTCTTTATATTCACTGGTAGCCCCGAAGCCGCAACGTTCTGTATAAAGTTCGTCTGACGACATAGAAACGCTGGGGTCTGCAAAATAGATACGACTTCTGCCACTTCATGTATCGGAGTATCTTCGTGAACGTCGGTTAGCACAGGGACGCCAATCTCTTTTTTAACCCGCTCCAGTATCATTAACCCTTTCTCAATACCCGGACCCCTATAACTTTCATGACTAGTACGATTTGCTTTGTCGAAGGAAGATTTATAAACAAAATGAATATCAAGGTCCTCACAAATCTCTTTCAGATTCCCTGCAGTATCCATGGCTAACTCCATCGATTCGATGACGCAAGTACCTGCAATCAGAAAGAAGGGAGAACTATCATTTACGTCAAAGCCACAAAGATTCACTATTACTTCACCCTCTATTCAACTATTCGTGCACAAAAAAACTAACAAGAGAACTAAGCGGTCGCACATTTCTTATTTGCTGCTTGAATGAAACTTTTAAATAATGGATGACCATGCCTCGGTGTCGAGGTAAATTCAGGATGAAATTGACATGCAACAAACCAAGGATGATCGTTAAATTCGATAACTTCCACTAGAGAATTGTCCCTGGAACGACCTGCGACTCTCAATCCCGCCTCCTCTAGCACCCTTACATATCCGGCATTTACCTCATATCTGTGACGATGCCTCTCCCTAACCTGAGACTCACCATAGATTTTAAAGGTCATAGAATCACAAGCCAACTTACATTCTTGTTCCCCCATACGCATAGTACCGCCAAGATCAGAATCTTGATCTCTTGATATTCTATTACCATGCTCATCAGTCCATTCTGTAATAAGAGCGATCACGGGGTGCGGTGTCTGTGGATTCACTTCGGTTGAATTAGCAAACTCCAAATTAGACACATTACGGGCAATGTCGATGATTGCGGCGTGAAGCCCATAACAGATCCCCAGATAAGGAATAGCATTCTCTCTGGAATATCTTGCAGCCGAAATTTTCCCTTCAAATCCCCGCTGACCAAAGCCTCCCGGTACCAATATCGCATCCGCTCCGCTTAGCAGAGAAACGCCCTTTTCTTCGATCTCTTCAGAATCCAAGAATTCTATATTCACCTTCGTACGCGTATGAATACCCGCATGAACAATAGCCTCGTTTAGTGACTTATACGCATCAATCAGATCCATATACTTACCTACCATTTTGAGCGTAATCGTAGATTTAGGGTGCATCTGCGCTTGCACAACTGCATGCCAGTCACTTAAATCTGCAGGGGAGCACTGAAGATTCAACTTATCTACTACAATCTGATCTAAACCCTGTTCATGCAACACTTCCGGCACCTTGTAGATCGTGGGAGTGTCAACTAAAGAAATTACCGCACTTGGCTCGACATTAGTAAAGAGTGCGATTTTGTCAAAAGCATTTTTTGGGATGTGGTGATCAGATCTAATAATTAGAATATCAGGCTGGAGCCCTACAGATCGAAGTTCTTTCACAGAATGCTGAGTAGGTTTAGTTTTAGTTTCTCCAGCAGTTGGAATATACGGGACTAATGTAAGATGAAGCAACAGAGCACGCGTTGAACCAAGCTCAAAACGGAGCTGGCGAACGGCTTCCAGAAATGGCTGAGACTCGATATCTCCAACCGTGCCGCCAACTTCTACGATTGCTACATCAAATCCCTCGGCGCTCTGGTTGATTCGCATCTTAATCTCGTCAGTGATGTGCGGAATCACCTGAATAGTGGCGCCAAGATAGTCTCCACGGCGTTCTTTGGCAATTACATCTGCATATATTCGCCCCGTAGTAAAATTATTGTTTCGCGTCATAGTCGACTGCAAAAAGCGCTCATACTGCCCGAGATCTAGATCAGTCTCTGTCCCGTCTGCCGTAACGAAGACCTCTCCATGCTGAAGCGGACTCATAGTTCCAGGATCAACATTAATATAAGGATCCATTTTCAACATTGAGACTTTAAGACCCCGAGCTTCCAAGACCGCGCCAAGCGAAGCCGCAGTGATCCCCTTCCCCAAAGAAGATACCACACCTCCAGTGACAAATATAAAACGTGTCATTCAATTCCCATTGGGCTAATGCAGGCCATGAAGAAAGACCGAGATGGGATTGAAGGTTAACACCTCAGACCATAAGCCTCAACGCAAAAAGCATTTTCAAAACAATTATTAAGCACTATCAAACCAAAACAATAGACCGTCTTCGCAAGGTTTAGCCAACTGCTCTGAGACCACAATCGGAAGGGTACTCCAGGAAGGGATACCTGGAATCGCAACCAAAGTATCACCTAGGTATATCAGTGGGAGTCTATCTCGTAACCAAGGGGGTACCCCTAATTCCTGTAAAACCTTCTTTAATATCTTTCTTTTACCATCAACTCTCACAGATTCGCCTCCTTGTCGGAATTTGATGGATAAGTCCCGATCCAAACCAGGAACCCTGAGGCCACTCCCCTTTTTCTTAACTGTTCGTAACAACCCGCCTGCTATTTTCAGAGATGATGAGGGATTGAGGTCCACCCGATCTTTTGATGGGATAAAATTATTTTGAGTCTTTAGAACTAAATTGTCTTTGAATCTTCTAATCTCGCATCCACTCCAAGATATACAAGGTTCAGAATCCGGTTTTGCCATCAAGACATCCGTATATAAAGCGCGCAAAATACCCGATGTAGGCTGCTGGAAACCCTCTTTCGCAATCCAATACCGAAATAAAGAATCTCTTCTTGAGTTCGTTAATTTAACTAATCCAGAAGATTTTAGGCCCCAGCTTGATTGACAATCAATAAGGTCATTCTGGGCAATACTCTCGATTGACTGCCGTAATTCTTCATCTCTTCCAATACCCTTGAGGATAGTTGCGCGAAAGTTCGGCCATCGCTCCTCAATAATTGGCATCAAACTATGCCGCAGGTAACCTCTATCAAAAGCTTTGTCCTGGTTACTTGGATCATCTATCCATTTCAGACCCCTAAACTTACAATACTCTAGAATACGTTTTCGAGGGACATCTAAAAGCGGCCTAAATAATCTAGCTTTTCCTAGTTTTCGAACCCGGGGCATGGCGACAAGGCCTGGGATTGAAGTCCCTCGAAACAAATTAAATAGTACCGTCTCCATCTGATCATCTGCATGGTGCGCGAGCAGGAGTAACTCATTCTCCTGTAAAACCTTTTCAAATACCGAATATCTAGCCTTCCGAGCATTCTCTTCAATACTACCCTTTGTATCGACTTTTACTTTAAAGCATTCAAACATGACACCGAGTTTTTCGGTGTGCTGGCGACACAACTGTTCCCATTTATCAGCATCTGCATCGAGCCCATGGTTGACATGCAAGGCTAGTACAGAATTGTCTAGTGACGCGGCTAGGGATAGGAGGCAGAGAGAATCTACTCCGCCACTGAAGGCTACTATTGTCCTCCGTGAGGATTTTAAATAAGACTGGATATCATCTTCTTTCCAACGTTCCTCTAATGAGTGCATCAGAGACGACCGTACCCTAATAGTCCAAATTTACTCTTCGAGAGCCATATCGATTCCGCAGATCATGCATCAATTCATCAGAGGGCCGAACACGCCATTTTTCTCCAAATACTACCTCGACACTCGCCTCAGAACGACAATACTTCACTACTACCGGACATCCGTCCCCATTTAACTCCTTGAAGGGAGTCAGGATAGCCGCAAGCTCCCGAGAAAAATCCGGTTCAAGACCAGACTGATCAATATTCAATTTTAACTTTTTAGCCAGGCGCACACGGGCCTGTTCTACACTTAGAATATTAGTAGCTCGCATTTTCAAATTATCCGTGAAGTCATCCATAATAGTACTTCCTTTGATCATGACCACAGCATCCTTCTGCAATAAATCGTAATTCCTCTCGTAAAGCTCAGCATAAACACTTACTTCAATACGGCCCGTCTTATCGTCGAGCGTAAGAAACGCGATGTTCTCTCCTCTCCTGCTCTTGGTAACACGAAAAGCGACGACCAATCCCAGGATGGTTTGATCTTCAGTATCTCTACGCAAATGTGAGATACTAGACTTTGATAGAAATTTTATTTCCTGTCCGTATATGTCCAACGGATGCGCGGTTAAATAAAAACCTAAAGTTTCTTTCTCTTTTGTTAGTCGATTTTTAAGGGAAAGGCTTTGCACGGAATCGATATGTGTGTAAGGACCGTTCCCCTCAGATACTAACATCATATCCTCTCCGAATAGGTCCCGCAGTCCGCTATCGATATTACGAGCCTTTTGTTCCGCGAGCTTCATAGCATCTTCCTGGTTAGCAAAAAGCAATGCTCTACTTTTATCAATATCTTCGGAAAACGCCACCAACTCATCCAAAGCACCGCTACCTATAAGCGCTTCAAGCGCGCGCCGATTTAATTTTAAAACACTGACGCGTTCGCAAAACTCATACAGATCTGAAAAGGCTCCCGCCCTCTCACGTTCTTTTACGATAGCATCGACAGGACCTTCACCCAAACCCTTCACAGCCCCCAATCCATAGTTAATCTCAGATTTATTTTTGGCTGTAAAACGGAAAGTTCCGTTATTTATACTTGGCGGGTTTATCTTCAACCCCATCAGATGTACTTCTTCTATATTGATAACCACCTTATCAGTATTCTGCATATCCGCGGAGAGCACAGAGGCCATAAAATCTGAGGAATAATAATGTTTTAACCAAGCAGTTTGATAAGCAACCAGCGCATACCCAACAGAATGAGGCTTATTGAAGCCATACCCTGCAAATCTTTCCATAAGGTCAAATATTTGAGCGGAGTGTTCCTTATTCACTCCATTTTTTAAGGCGCCTTCTATAAAGATTTCTCGCTGGGTTGCCATTTCTTCTGGTTTCTTTTTCCCCATGGCCTTCCGAAGAATATCTGCCTCTGCCAAAGAGTATCCCGCCAGGACCTGTGCAATCTGCATAACCTGCTCCTGGTATAGCATTACCCCGTAGGTCCCTTCGAGGACTCCCTCTAGGCTGGGATGGAGATAATCTACAGGTTCTATACCATGCTTACGCTTAACAAAATCATCTGCCAATTGCATCGGGCCGGGCCTATAAAGTGCAACTAATGCTACAATGTCAGCAAAGCGGTTAGGTTTAACCTTCTTGAGCATATCCTTCATTCCTCTGGACTCGAGCTGAAATACAGCTGTTGTTTTCCCTTCCTGGAGATCGTCGTAGACCGAACGATCCTCAAGGGAGATAGAATGAATATCAACACTTTGGTTCCCTTCTGCTTTCTCGGTAGCATTTATACTCTTAACTGCACAATCGATGATGGTTAATGTGCGTAGTCCAAGAAAGTCAAACTTTACAAGTCCAACCTGCTCAACATCCAACATATCAAATTGCGTCATCATATTGTTACCTGTCGCATCACAATAGACAGGCGTAAAGTCAGTCAAGCACGTTGGCGCAATAACCACACCACCAGCGTGCTTACCAACATTTCGTGTCAAACCTTCTAATCTAAAGGCCATTTCCATTATCTCTTCCGCTTCATCATTGTTGGTCACGAAATCGACAAGCACTGGTTCATCCTGCATAGCTTTTTTGAGAGTCATCCCTGGTTCAAATGGAATCATTTTTGATAAACGATCCGCTAGACCATACGGTTTACCCTGTACTCTCGCGACATCACGCACCACGGCTTTAGCAGCCATAGTTCCGAAAGTAATTATTTGCGACACAGCATCTCTCCCATATAGCTCTGACACATGCTGGATAACTCGGTCACGCCCATCTATGCAGAAGTCAATGTCGAAATCAGGTAATGAAACACGCTCTGGATTGAGGAATCGTTCAAATAAAAGATCAAACTCTATGGGATCTATGTTAGTAATCAAGAGTGAGTATGCCACAAGAGATCCAGCACCTGATCCTCGACCTGGACCAACAGGAATATCATGATCCTTCGCCCACTGAATAAACTCCATAACGATAAGAAAATACCCTGCAAAACCCATCTTATTAACCACAGACAACTCATAATCCAAGCGTTTGAAATATATACTTCGGTCAACAGACTCACTGAGAGACAAAAGTCTTTGCTCCATTCCAGACTTAGCAACTTCAACAAGATACGATTCTGCCGAATAACCGTCCGGGACCGGATAGGCGGGCATATAATTACTGCCTAAATCTAAATCTACATTACAACGACGAGCAATCTCGATAGTATTTTCAATTGCCTCAGGAATATCCGCGAATAACTCGACCATCTGCTCTGGGGTCTTCAAATACTGTTCTTGGCTGTACCTCTTCTCTCTGCGGGGATCGTCAAGTGTTGTCCCCTCGTGAATACAAACCCTAGCTTCATGAGCTTCATACTCCTCTTCAGAAAGGAATCGCACCTGGTTAGTGGCAACGACAGGACAATCGAGTGCTAATGCCAAATCAACTGCGGCCGCGTTATAATCTTCCTCCCCTTCACGACCAGTGCGATGAAGCTCTAAATAGTAAGCATTCGGAAAAATCTCCATCCACTCCCTAACTAGTCTAGCCGCATACTCATCTTTCCTTCCAAGCAACGCGCGCCCTACGTCGCCATCTTTTCCTCCAGATAAAGCGAGAAGGCCTTCGGCATAATCAGGAATCCAGTCTCTTTTGAGGTGCAGATATTGATCTCCCTTACCTTCAATATATGATTTTGATAAAAGCTGACTTAAATTTTTGTATCCGATCTCATTGAGAGCAAAGAGCACCAAGGGCGATGGGGAATCAGTTGCTTCTTTCGATGTAACCGTAACATCAACTGAAACTAACGGCTTAACTCCCAGTTCCTGTGCCGCCTGATAAAACTTAATTAAAGCAAACAAGTTGTTATCATCGTTAACAGCAACTGCGGGCATTCTACTATTAACGACCGTTTCGATAAGTGGTTTAATCCTTACAATTCCGTCACGGATAGAATATTCAGAGTGAACACGAAGGTGTATAAACGAAGCAGGCATTGAGGGAGCAGATAATTCCTTTATTATTTTTTTCGGGAACTAGTTAGTGTATAAAAACCTGCGTTATGTCGAAAGAAATATTTATGCAATCGCACCGATTGGGTTCAAATCCGTGCTCCAGAAAAATTCGCATTTCCGAAACCTCCTAGTTGGATCGTCCCTTTTATTGAACTCCCAATTATATTGGCGGAACAAAGCAAATGAACGGGCATGGGCCGTGTCAAGTCCATCTCCCAAGACAAACTACTTCCTGCCACTTCCCCTCCAGAGAATGCTTCAGAAGCACCTTCTGATACCAGGACTCCGTTCAAATTCTGTCCTACCACCTCCAAAGTGAGAATAGCCTCTCTTCCGCCGAAAGGTGAGTGGATAGTGATCCCATAGCTACCCGAAATACTCATTAACAAACCAAAACACCCCTAAAGGCGTGACATTAACTTATCCGGTTAATCAAAGATACAAGTCACTCTAAAAAGGGCATTGATGCACCATGCAAAGCTTATAATTTTGATAAACGCTATCTAACCGCGTCTATTCAGGATAGTGAGATGGAAGACTGAATGTTCTTCTCTTAGGTCAATCCCACCAGATACGACCTCAAAATCCTCGGGTGATGCGTTTGCAACACCGTTTTCTGAGATCCTAGCAACAAGCTGCACTAAATCGAAATCATTTAAACTCATACCTTCAATCATTACCTGATCTGAAGTTAAGGTTACTAAGGCTGGTAATTGCCCAATGGTCAATCTCTCAAGTGCTAATGGGATTTGTGCGCCCTCGTACGGTCGAGCATAAACATAAACAGTAGCTGATGAGCCGACTTCTATCTCTGCTCCAATTTCCACAAGAATTTTTAGACTACGAAAATTAACAGGCGACGCCTTTGGTAATTCATACAGATCATTATTGCTATCAGATAAGTCTGCTAATGCCTGCTTTATCAGGTCAGCCCGAAGCCCTTCAGCATGGACTAAAGCCTGCCGGAGCAGAGAATTAGCTTTATTCGAGTCTCCCTGCCTAAAGGCATAAATGGCACTCAACTCAAGCATCTCAACATTATTTGGAGCTAGTTCCAAGGCTTTGTTTATCGAGATCCGAACACGCGGAGTAAAAGTTTGTAGATCTAATAAAAATAGCGCTCCTGCCAAACGAACAGCGAGAGCTGGGTCTGAGGGAAAGCGTTCCGCTAAATATTGAAACTCGCTTACCGCCTTATTATATTCAGATAGACCTTGCCACGATCGGGCGAGAAGGAAGCGTAAATCATGATTATCTGGCGTTTCTTTCAAACGATGCTCGAGCTTTTCCAAAGTTCCTCGCATATCTGCGATATCATGCGGTGTTGTTCGGTGAATTTCCTTAGATAGCAACAGATCGTCTAAAGAACCAATTGAAAATCCAAAATCCGCATAAATGAAAATGCTGGAGATTATAATTATTGCTGCTGCAAAAAAAGGAAGGCGAGATGCGAAGGAGCGCGAATTCGGGTCGGTATCCGCATCAGAGACCAATGCTAGCTGGAGCTCTTTTCCCAACTCTTGGAACTCGGTCGCACTAATTTCTTCTCGCTTTAGACTATCTTCAAGTTCGGCCAGTCGATTATGGAAGAACTCCACATTCAGTTTATTCCTGCTAAGAGCGTTTACTTGGCCGCGGGCATACAACGGCCAGATAATGAAAGCGATGGCCAAAATGCATAATATCGCCACTCCAGACCAGAAAAGTAGCATTAATCTAACTCCTTAGCGTGAGCATTTAAGATTGCTGCCAACTCTTCCCTATCCACCTCCTTTGGGGTGGACTCTCTTCGATTTTTGATGATACCTACGAAGACTGCGAGGGCAGCTAAAAAGAACAATAGTGGGCCGAACCACAAGAGTATGGTTCCAATATGGATTCGGGGGGTATAAAGCACAAAATCGCCATACCGGTCATACATAAAGGATAAAACTTCTTCATCTGATTTCCCATCCAACAAAAGACGACGTACCTCCCTTCTTAAATCTCGGGCAATCATCGCATCTGAGCCCGCCAAGTTGGTATTAAGGCACTGGGGACAACGCAATTCCGCGATCAAGGCTTGGTGGCGAAGTTGCATATCGTCATCAGGAAAATCATGGGCATCAATAGACGCCATTCCGACTGGCATAAATAATAGAAAAATACACCCATAGGTTACGTTCCTCATGCAGAGTTACCTCTCAAAAGGTTGATAACCGGAAGGAGTTTTTCCATCCACACCTCTTCGGTAACCACACCAATATGACGGTATCGAACAGTACCAGACTCATCGACAATGAAAGTTTCAGGGGCCCCGTAGACGCCTAAATCAATCGCCAAAGTGCCTTTATTATCTCGAATATGAAATGTATAAGGGTCTCCATACTGATCCAACCATACGAGCGCTTTTTTCAGATCATCGTTATAATTTATACCAACAATGCCAACCCCACCTTGGGCTATTCTAGTAAGCACAGGATGTTCAATAAGGCAATTAACACACCAGGTGGCCCAAACATTCACTAAAGAAACGTCCCCTAGTAAGTCATCGGCATTCCGAATTCGGGTGCTGCTGTGCAAGTCCTCTAGATTAAATTCTGGAAAGGGTTTATCCAGCAACTGAGAAGGAAGTAAACTTGGATCTTCCAAAGAAAAACTACGCCAGAGCAGGACCGCTAAAGAGGAAAACAAAACTAGCGGAATAATTAAGCTTTTATTTGTAATCACAGGCGATTAACCAGAAAATCTTGCATTATTTCCGCTCTATTTGTGCATCTAGATTTTGAGAAAGTTTGAGGAGTCTTTCCTTCTCGACCTTCGGTAACGCTTATCACCGACCGCAAGTATACCGCCTAATGCTGACAACAAACCCCCGATCCAAATCCATCTCACGAAGGGTTTAATCTGTATTCGCACACCCCATGCGGATTGAGTAAGCGGCTCGCCCAGAGCAACATATAAATCACGGAACAACCCAGGATCAATATCGGCTTCAGTCATAACGCTCCCTCGTGCACTATACAAACGTTTCTCTGGAAATAGAGAAATGACGTCTTGTCCATTACGGGTGACACTTATCTCTGCTTGATCGGATATGAAGTTAGGCCCATTAATCTGTCGGATTTCAACAAATTTGAACTGGTATCCCGCTAGTTCTAGCTCATCTCCTGGAGCCATTCGCAAGTCTCTCTCGACACTATAATAAACGGTACAGCATATACCAATCATCATAACAACCATCCCTAGATGACCAAGGAGCATTCCGTAATAGCTCAAAGGCTGGGCGAACATAGAACCCCACTCCCAACGCCTTCTTTTGAATCGCTGGAGAACATTTTCCAACAAGTTGGCAAATATCCAAAAGGCAATAGTACTGATAAGCAAAACGTAGCTTTTAAATGTTGCTAGGGTAAACATTAATAGGGCTGCCGTACCCATGGATCCAATTACATAAAATCCCTGTCTTTTGAGCAAAACGTCCAGTGTTGTATCCTTCCAACGAGATCTCTGACTTAAAGCCATAAAGACAAAAAGAACTACCATTACTGGAACGAAAACAGCATTGAAGTAGGGTGGACCAACAGAAAGCTTTTTACCACCACTAACCGCCTCATAAGCAAGAGGGTATAGCGTGCCGAGCAGCACAACGGCTGTGGCTACCACTAGCAAGAGGTTATTTACTAAAATCATAGCTTCTCTAGAGCTCCAACTAAAGGTCGTATTACTTTTTATCCCTTGAGCTCTTACCGCGTATAAAGCTAGGGAGCCTCCCACAACAATTATCAAGAAAATGAGAATATACATCCCTCTCTGAGGATCCTGGGCGAAGGCGTGAACAGAGGTTAAGACACCCGACCGAACTAAAAACCCGCCCAGAAGACTTAGGGCAAAGGCAGAAATCGCTAGAAGTACAGTCCATGTCTTAAATACCGCCCTCTTCTCTGTAGAAGCTAAAGAGTGTATTAGCGCCGTACCAACCAGCCAGGGCATAAATGACGCGTTCTCCACAGCATCCCAGAACCACCATCCTCCCCATCCCAGTTCATAATATGCCCACCAACTACCGAGGGTAATACCTACAGTCAAAAATGCCCAAGCGACGTTTGTCCATGGCCTTGACCATCGAGCCCAAGCCATGTCTAGCCGACCACTCCAAAGAGTTGCTATGGCTAATGCAAACGGGACCGCAAACCCAACGTAACCTATGTAGAGCATGGGCGGATGGACTATCAAACCAAAATCTTGAAGCAGCGGATTCAGATCATTCCCTTCCCCAGGAAAAACTGGTAGAGACCTTTCGAATGGGTTTGAAGTCAGTAACGAAAAGAGCGTAAAACCAAACGCAAGAAATCCCAAAATCGATAAAACTCGTGCGCGCATATCCACGCTCAAGTCACGACTAAAAAGCGTTACAGCAAAAGTCCAGCCCCCCAGTACAAGCGTCCATAATAAAAAGGACCCTTCATGAGCGCCCCAAACTGCAGATATCTTATAGTAAGGGGGTAGCGCAGAATTCGAGTTGCTGGCCACATAATTCACTGAAAAATCATCCACGACAAATGCATAGCAGAGCGAAAGGAATGCTAAGAGCAGGAAGAAAAATAGTCCTTTGGCTATAGAATCTCCGCACTGCATCAGAGTTATATTGCCAGTCTGTACACCCCAAGCAGGAAGCAAGGTCAGCACAAGGGATAACCCCAATGCAAGAATTAAGCTGAAGTGCCCCAGCTCAGTGATCATTTCTGCAAATCGCCGTGTGCCTGGTCGATGACATCCATAACCTCGGGTGGCATGTAGTTTTCGTCGTGCTTGGCGAGAACCTCTTCAGCTAAAAAGTCCCCGTCCTCGTTCAAAGCGCCACGAGCAACTACCCCCTGCCCTTCTCGAAACAGATCCGGAAGTATCCCTGTGTAAAAGATCGTAAATTCTGAACCTTGGAGATCTGTGACAATGAAACGCACTTCCAGGTCAGATTCAGATCTAAATATACTGTCCTCAAGCACCATTCCTCCAGCACGGATTCGCTTATTAACTGGTGCGACGCCTGAAACAATTTCCGCTGGCGAATAGAAGAGATTAATGTTTTCAGTGAGCGCCATCAACGTTAGTGCAATAGCGCCTCCAGAACTAAGCAATAGAAAAAGCAAGAAGTAGAGCTTGCGCCTTCGATGAGGTTTCATGATCCCCAACTTCACGAATCGCACCCCTGCGATTTTCTCTTTCGATTCAGTTCGATTACTTTGCGCCGATGTGCTACCGCCGAAATAAGATTAAAACCAATTATCAATAGCGCGCACCCGTACGCTCCCCAAACATAGGGTCCATGTCCTCCCATCAGGCCAAAATCAGTGAAATTTTCAAACATCATCAATAGATCTTACCCATTGACTTCGATGCTCTCGCTTCAAAATTTCCGTTCTCACTCTGTACATCCATGTAAAGAAAAAGAACAGATAAAATCCAATCACCATAACTAGTAGGGGCAACCACATCTCCGCCGGCATACTTGGACTCTCGGTAAGCGAGAAGCTAGAGGGTTGATGCAGGGTGAACCACCAATCCACGGAGAATTTTATGATTGGCAAATTAACGAGACCTACTACCGCAAGCATAGCAGTAGCCCTTCCAACAGCCTCACTGCCATCCTTCGCAGAACGCAGCACGATCACCCCAATGAAGAGAAAGAATAGCACAAGAGTTGACGTCAACCGAGCATCCCAAACCCACCACGCACCCCATGTGGGCTTACCCCAAATGGCGCCAGTCACTAGTGCGAGAAAGGTAAGACTGGCCCCAATTGGAGCAGCACATTGAAGTGCTATATCTGCGATTTTTATTCGCCAAATAAGGAATATCACACCAGCAATGCCCATCATCATATAACTTGATTGGGCTACGATTGCAGAAGGTACGTGTATATACATGATCCTGACAGACTCTCCTTGCTGATAGTCAGGAGGGGCAAAACCTAACGCCCAAATAGATCCTACGACTAGCGAAATTAGGGTTAAAACACCAGCGACTGGTAACACGACCCCGCTAAGCTCATAAAAGGGTCGGGGCGATCCAAGTCTATGGAAAAAGTTCCCCATTTTTAGCGCACATCCTCCTGGTTCTGTTTTCTGTTTTCTGTTTACCATACGCTTCATTCGCTTAAGGAGATGCGAATACCCTGCTCCGTAGCGAGCGGCGCAAAACCAATGCTAATAGCAAGGATAGCGGCCAACCAAAGGACGTGCCCTGCATAATTATCTCCTGCTGTTGCGGTATCTATCATCGCTACACCAAGAATTAGTACCGGTAGATAAAGTGGTAAAATCAGTATAGCAATGAGTACCCCACCCTTGTTCAGACCTAGCGTTAATGCCGCACCAATTGAGCCAATTAAAGTCATGGTAGGCGTTGCCAACATTAGCGCAAGGACCGTAGCAAGGATTCCATCAGTATTTACATAAAACATCATACCCAATAGGGGGCTCAAAAGAGTAATCACTAATCCACCTACGAGCCATTGCGCAATAATTTTTCCATAAACCACAAGCAGCAGGGGCTCCCTACCCAGAATCATCTGCTCTAGTGTGCCATCTTCATAATCTTCCTTAAACATCAAATCTATCGAAAAAAGCGTTGTCAGTAATGCAGCAACCCAAATAATGCCTGCAGAGATCTCACCTAAGATGTCCGCTGAGGGGCCTACTCCGAGAGGAAATAAACTGATAACCAATAGGGAAAATGCAAGCGGATTAAATATATCTCCCGGCTTGCGAAAATATAAAAGTAGATCACGCTTAACAGTCAGTAAAATTATCCTCAATAGCGGAGCTCGAGCTCTTGTAAATTTGTTAGAGGCACTTCCACGTGTGAAGAGAGCACTAAAATGCCACCTGAAGACAGATGTTTGTTAATTCTTTCAACCAAACATTGAACTCCAGTAGAGTCAATTGCATTAAATGGCTCATCTAGTATCCATACCGGATTATGTAACAAGAATAGTCTAGCCAGACTGACCCGGCCGCATTGTCCTTCTGACATTGATCCACAAGCAATATCGACGTACCCCCCCATAGAGACTTGACGCAAGGCTTCATCGACTTCCGAGAGTTTTGTTTTCTGTCCGTTAATAGCAGCCGACCAAAAGAGATTTTCCCGCGCAGACATCAGGGCTTTCAAACCCCTGCGATGGCCAATATACAGAGGATAATGCTCTTCTCCCCAGTCTACATCGCCCTCGAACTCTTGATATAGTCCCGCTAGGATACGTAATAAAGTTGTTTTTCCAGAGCCGTTTAGTCCATGAATCCTCAAAGCAACGCCTCGGCTCACCTCAAACGATAGATTCCGAAACAATTCTCGATTCGCCCGTTCGCAACTCAGATTATTGACCTGAAGCATACATAAGTCCCACACGTGAAAGCATATTATACCGACTCAGACCTGAGCAAACATGTATAATCTTGAGTGTTTCCTACTTAACTTTACTACCATGCTATTTAAAAATGCATTCGTATATCGCCTAGTCAAAGATTTCACTTTGTCGATAGAGCAACTTCTACCGAAAATACAAGACCAAAAATTTGTTCCTACTAGCGGTATCAGGGGATCAAGTTTCGGTTGGAGGCCTCTTAAAGGTAATGAGGGGCCTTTAGTTCTCGAGGTCGACGGTCGATACCTTATGAACGGGAAACGTGAGGAGAAAGTTATTCCCCTGAGCGCTATAAATGATTTGGTGTTAGAAAAAATAGAACACCGAAAATCATTGGAGCGTGGGACTTTAAGTAATAGTGAAAAACAAAGGATAAAAGAAGAAGCTACAATCGATTTGCTACCCAGGGCTCTCCCAAAGTCAAAAGAAATAATAGGCTATATATCGCCGGTCGATTCATTCCTGATAATAAATACTCCGCACTCTTCTGATGCTGAGCTGTTTATCAATTGCCTACGTGATTCACTGGGGTCATTACTTGTTGTACCTCCCCAATTGAAAGAGAATCCAAGTAAATATTTTACGCAATGGCTGCTAACCCGGAATCTTCCAGAAAATATTGTCCTCGGTGATCAATGCGACCTAAAAGATATCGAAAATGGTGCTACAGTCACATGTAGGCATCAGGACCTGTCTGCAACAGAGATTAGGAACCATATAGAATCGGGCAAAATCTGTACCAAGATTGGTCTTATTTGGCATGGTCAATTACAAGCAACTGTTGATACCAATCTGGTTTTGAGGCAGCTAAGGATGGGAAACAGAGAGAATAGGGAAGAAGATCCCGAGTCTCAGTTTGATATGGCGCTCGCCGAGACCGCCTTAACCCTGTCAGGATTTATACCAGAATTGATTAGGGCATTAGGCGGAGAAACCCTAAAAAACTGAGGGTAGTCGCCTTTCAGGCTTCCGCAACCATATAGACTGCGCTAGTCGAGAGGCTGAAACTTAAATTTCTGACCAGCGACAGCAACCTCTAACATTAAACCTCCCAAAGAATGAATAAAGATTGCAGTTCCCCGATTATAATTAGTTTCTAGGTGCCCACCCAGAGAAGCCCCTCTGCTTGCACCTGCGGTATCTCCTACGGTTCCAGTCTGAGCCTGAACACCGACGGCAATAGCTACTGCGGAGGCATCAGCAGAAAACTCGTAAGTTCCTTGCGTAAATTCGTCAAATGCTCTCTCATCCTGCAAAAAGATAATTTCACTAAATATCTGTCCCCCGATCTGAAAACCAAAAGACATCTCGCTTAAAGTGATTGCACCAACCACACGGTTATCGACATAAACCTTACCCTCTCCATAGGCACCACCAAGCCCAAAGCCACCCTGACTAATACTTGGAAAGACAGCGAACGCATAAGACTCCTCAAAAAAGGGCTTAACATTAGGAGAAGACTCAAATAGATCAATTGTACTATTGTAGGGATCAGCAGCAGCAAAGACCGGGGTAATCAGAAAAAGGCATAGGATATAAAGTACTTTGATAAAGGCGGTCCTAAAAATAATATTTTGCTTTTTCATATCGAGATCACAGATACTTCTAGCGTAGTAACGCTCCCGAGATTTGCAGCTATTCGATCACCAACGTTTATCGGACCAACTCCTTCTGGAGTGCCGGTAAATAGAAGATCACCAGGATGAAGGCCGAACAGCTTCGATAGTCGAGAAATAATTTGGGGCACTTTCCAAATCATCTGATTGACATTACCTTTCTGTTTAATCTCGCCATTAACACTTAGGGAGATCGAAGCTTCATTAAGCTCGCCGATTTCAGTTATCGGGACTATTTCTGAGCATGGGGCTGCATGCTTAAAAACCTTGCCTGCCTCCCAAGGCCAACCTCTGTCCTTAGCTGTTGATTGCAAATCGCGCCTAGTCATATCAATACCCACACCATAGCCGAATACAAGATCCGTGGCCTTTTCAACCGCAATGTTTCTCCCCCCACTTGAAAGGGCAACTATAAGTTCCAGCTCGTGATGGACTTTAGAGGACTCAGAAGGATATTCCATTTCACTACCAGAGTTTAGCACGGCATACCCCGGCTTCATAAAGAAAAATGGGGGTTCTTGATTAGGATCACTACCCATCTCTACGGCGTGAGCTGCGTAGTTTCTCCCCACACAATAAATATTGTTTACAGGGAAACTACCACCACCTTTGACAGGCAGACTTATTATTTCAGGGGGGTCAACGACAAAGCCCATAACTTCTCCAAAAATTGTCTACCCTTCAATGGTACTCGACAACTGATCTATGATCCAAATAGTCTATCAATTCAGCCATAAAAAAATAGCTCCTAGCGCTGCAATATCGAAGTCAAAATATTAGATACGTCGGACATATATCCAGCATCTGCTAGCGAGAAACCAGAGCAAAACCGCCTGCTTCAAACTTCTCACGGAGTGCAAATTTTTGAATCTTACCAGAACCAGTAAGAGGCCATTCATCCACAAAAACCCAATGTTTAGGGGTCTTCTGTGGAGACAGTTTTTCACGACAGAATATTACAAGCTCGTCAACTTTCGGCGCCTCGAAGCTAACTCGCATAAAAGCAACCACCACTTCACCCCATTTTTTGTCCGACACACCTAGAACCGCTGCTTCCATGATCTGAGGATGTTCGAGCAAACGGTTTTCAATCTCTACAGGGAAAAGATTTTCACCTCCTCTAATAATCATGTCCTTTAGACGCCCAGTTACCTTCAGATAACCTCTTGAATCCATGCATCCAATATCTCCTGTATGCAGCCAACCAGATGAATCGATCGTCTGTGAGGTTGCTTTTGGATTTTCGTTATAGGCCAACATATTGCAGTACCCACGAATACAAATCTCCCCCACAACGCTGATGGGCACAATGTTATTATCTACAATGTTTCGGATTGAAACGTTAGTGCACGGTAACGGTTGACCAATAGTTTCGGTGGTATCAACAAAGTCATCATCAATCCGGGTCTGGGTTACTACGGGTGATGTCTCTGTCTGCCCGTAAAGAATACTTGTTTTCGCCCCAAGAATAGCCTCTACCTGCCTTACTAGTTCAGGAGGCACCATAGACCCTCCTGACACGACTATGCTCAAAGAATCCAAGTCCCGGGGGCATTGCCGCTGAGTTTCAATCATGCTCACTAGCATGGTTGGCACCGACAACATTGCAGACACTCGTTCCTGTGCAATAATATCCAAGATTTTATGTGGCTCAAATATTATCGGTAAAATCATGGTCGCTCTGACTTGCGCACAACCGAGGGTTGCAACAACGCAACCTGAGCAGTGGAACATGGGCATAGGATTTAAATATACCTGGCCCTCTCCTATACCAACTCGTCTTAATACGAACCTTGCATTATTTGTAATACCACGATGATGCAGTAGCGCCCCTTTTGGAAAACCAGTAGTACCAGATGTGTATTGGATTTGAACAGGTTCCGAACTATCTACAGTGGGCAACTCGATTTTTGGTGGGTCATCTATCGCTAATTGCTCAAAAATAGCATCAAAATTCTGAATTTCACAAACTAGTCTTATGGCTTCTATCTCGGCCACGACTTCCCTTGCAACCTCTCGCATTGGATTGCCACGGAAACTGGGTACAAGAAAGAGGGCGACGGCATTAGATTGCTTAAGAACATACTCGAGCTCTGCTGCCCGATATGCTGGGTTTACAGTGACCAAAACTAGACCCGCCAGAGCAGAGGCGTATTCGAGAAGTACCCACTCAGGAATATTTGGTGCCCAAACCGCAATTCGTTCACCCTTTTTAAAGACACGCGAAAGTTCAATTGCCAGCTTCTCGCTGTCACTTAGCAGTTCAGCGTAGCTCCAGCATTTCCCAATCTGACATTTTTCGTTGTATTCAACTAGTGCTAGAGTATTCGAAGATTCAAAGGCGGCCTCCCGCAAAACGCCCCCTACGGTAGAATCAAGTACAACACCATCATCTTGCGCTAAAACTTCGGAGTGACTTAATGCAAGCTTGTACAAAGTAACCTCTCAACAACAAGACAATCGAATATAAATTCCGATTTCAAGACACATCAAAACGATACCCGGCTTTTCGTACCGTCTGTATATATTTTGGATTTGCTGCATCTTTCTCAAGCTTTCTTCTCAACTCCGCTATGTGCGTATCCACTGTTCGGGTAACGACCTGACCTTGATGCCTCCAAACATCCGTCAAAAGCTTCTGTCGAGAGACCACGCGACCTTTTTGCTCAACCAGTGCCAATAATAAATCAAATTCGCGCGGTGCAAGATCAATACGTTTGCCCTCTACCAAAACAATTCGAGCTGAGATTTCAATCTGAAGGTCACCAAATATTTCGACCTCTGATACAAAATTGTCACTTCTACGGAGTAAAGCTTCCACTCGGGCTAATAACTCTAAAATCCCAAAAGGCTTTGTAACATAATCATCGGCCCCCGATTTCAATCCCCGAACTTTTTCAATCTCTTCTTGACGTGCAGTTAAGACAAGAACAGGTAGCTTTTTCTTTCTTTCTCGGAGATTTGCCAATACTTCTAATCCATCTAGCTCTGGAAGAGTGAGATCTAGAATTACTAGATCGAATGCTTTTTTAATTGCCCAATCGAGACCTGTTTTACCATCATGAGTGACCAGAACTTTATAGCCTTCGAACTCCAAGTTATTACACAAACCAAAAGCTAAATCCTCACTATCTTCAACAATTAAGATACGCTTCACGACAGTTTCTTTTTATTGATAGTGATCATAAATTTAGATCCTCCTCCCTCCCGCTGAGCCATCGAAACATAAAGATTCTGGAGTCTTGCAAGCTCTCTTACGATAGCAAGGCCAATTCCTGTTCCTCCGACCGCACTTTTGGCGTCAGTATGCACTCGATAATATGGATCCCAAATCCGCTCCCGAGATCTCATAGGAACTCCAGGGCCCCTATCCTCGATCGACAAGTTAATACCATTTCGATCATCTAATAATTTGACCTCAATTTTTTCTCCCATTGGACTAAACTTAACCGCATTGTCTAAAATATTGAGGAACATTTGCCGAAAAGCATCCACGTCTAGCATCACCTCTACCGAACTTTCCACCGTGCTAATGATCTCAAGCTGACCTTCCTTCATGATGACCCGGAACTGATCCACCATTTCCCTGACCAACGGATTAATTAGGCAAGCAACCATATTGACTTTCGTTAAACCTCGGTCGATGCGTGAGAATTGTAGTATATTATCAACCAGATGGGACAAGCGCTGCGCTTCCTTATCAATAACTTCAAGTGAGCGCTGACGTTCTTCATCACTACGAACTCTTCCAAGCATCAAAGTTTGGGCAAACATAATTATCTGCGCGAGAGGTGTGCGAAGCTCGTGGGATACTCTTGATACAAAATCCGTGCGCATAAATGCGAGAGATTGATCTCGATAGATCAATACAAGCGCTATGATCATCAAAATTGCGGCGATAAACCATAACCCTGCAAATACGATATTAAGGTCTCCGTAAACAAATGGTAGACGCGCACTAGGCAACCCTCCAATAATCAAAGACGGCCCGACATCTGGAGCAATCCCCAAAGTTAGACTCATATTGCCATAAACGAATTCATGGTTATCAAATCTTCTCATCACTCTTGGTCCATCCGGATGGAAGTCACCTTGCATATAGATCACATCTTTACCGCTCAATAGCTTTACAAAAACATTCTCGTTTTCTAATTTAGCTTGGGTCAAAGTTGCCGGCAGGAGTGGGGTTGAGGCAACGGCCCACCTAAGCCAATTCAATGCTGCTTCATTATTTATCCAGACTCCTAAAATGGTTGGATTATGAAGATTCGAAGCAACTTTAGTGTAAACGAAGTTGTAATGCGTCCCATCATATTTAGTATTAAAGCTGCGTATTAATGAATTTTGACTAGCACCTTGATAAGGCACTTGCGCCCCAACCAAAAGCCTCTGAACAACAACCTTTGGTGGACTTAAGCCCGATGTTTCCATGGTTTGATCCTGAAGGGAGAACCGGAATAAGCCTTGGGCGAGTTTCTCTGATTCCTCAAACCAATTGAATAACTCACTACTCGGTAACGGAGCGTCGTCTTCTAATCGTGATAAATAGCGAAGCATTGGTAGATAACCTACATACATAATACCCGCACTTCGGCGCGTAAACTCATCTGCAGCTAGCGCAGAGTAATCTTTAAGAACCCCTTCAACGAGCTGCTTTTGCGAACTCACTGCCACAAATATCTGGTGACTCAGCAAACCCATCATGAGGAGACTAACCAGCATCAAACCACCGATTACTAGCGCGCGAAACTTATCCCTAATCCGATTTGCTTTACTCATAAGTGCCAACAGTAATGGGTTGACAAGGCAATAGCAAAAACCGTTGTAACCTTATTCCCTGTATTAAATTTCTGAATATCAGGATCTGTGTTATCTTTCTCCAACGTAAATGAATGGGAAAAGACAATGTATGTAATTGATATGGCCTCGCTAAAGAAGGAAGGTGAGTTTGGTTCAAAAGCCTGGGGTGAGGCCTGCGCCGCCGCCTCCGTCAAAATTTTAGAGGCAGCTAATTTGCCTGATAGTTTCGAATGGGCCTTTACAGAATGCTATACGCACCCCCCAGCAAGACTGATGGTGGGTGGAAGAAAAAAAGCGGGATATTTCATTATGGTTAAAGATGGACAGATAACAGGTGGTGATGGCGAGCCTGATGAGGCGCTAGAAATACCAGGGTTCCATATACGGGCTCGATGGGCAGCGCTTTGTAATCAATCTGGGGCGCTCTACGGAATAGAGGGTGGACGAAAGCGTGGTGAAGGGGAAAAAGCTATGCGTGCGGCGATAGAAAAACATGTTGGTCGCAAAAACCCATATTCCGAGGAGCAACCCTCTGAAATGTGGTGGCCTGATACCGTGAGCGGACCGTTAATGGCGGGTTCGGAAGAAGGAAATGGTCTACACAATATAGCAGCAACTATGCAAATACCCTCTCCAGAATTTGCTGATTTCCCTGTCACAGAAATGCTGGTTCCAATCTTCGATGACATGACAGAAAAACAGAAAAAGGATTTTCTTAAGTTGCTTGCAATCGATTTATAAAAGAATTCGCAAACACTTAATCGAAACAATCAATTAGCACGAAAAGGGACCAAAACCAACAATGAATCTACTATTCGTCTTCTCTGATCAACAGAGGTACACCGCACTTGGTGCCAATGGAAATAAGGTTGTACAGACACCAAATTTAGACAGTATGGCAGCTCAGGGCATGGTCTGCGACAACATGTTTTCGAATCACCCCTTGTGCTCTCCCTTTCGAGCAATACTTCTAACAGGACGATATGGGTTCAAAAATGGTGTTATCGACAACGAGTATGAGCCATTTCGTAACATACCGACCTTACCGGGAACACTCAGTAATGCGGGCTACTACACTGGACATATTGGAATCTGGCATCTTGGTCATGGTCCCTATCATGATGATAATCGCTATGGGTATGATTACATGGCTGCGGTAGAAGGGATTGGCGGGAACTACTTTGACCAATTGTATTGGGAAAACGAAGTAGGTCCAACCAAACGAGAGGGATGGACCCCGACCGTTGAAACAGACCTAGCAATAAACTTCATGAAACAACATAAGTCTGCAAGGCCGAATAAGCCTTTCGCACTCTTCTTATCCTGGAGACCCCCTCACTGGGGCTATTCTAATTATCCAAAAAAGTATAGTGGTTATAACCCCGAAGACATTGATTTACCTGGTAACGTACCGGAACAAATGGCAGATTTCGCCAGGAAAGAAATTGCAGATTATTATAGCTGCTGCTCGGGACTTGACGACCAAATGGGTAGACTTCTTGATGCTCTAGCGGAACTAAATTTAGAAGAAGACACCCTTGTTTGCTACTCCTCGGATCATGGAGATCATCTCTCAAGTCACGGGTATGGGAAACCGATGGATGCCTTTATGCACTGGTCCCTGCGAGGATCAAAAGGAACGCCATATGACGAATCTGCTCATGTCCCATTTCTTATTCGTTGGCCGGGAAAAACACCAGCAGGTTCACGCTCGGACGTCCACATGGGAACCATCGATATAGCACCAAGCCTGCTCGGTGCCTGCGGTGTGACAGCGCCCGAAGGCCTTCAGGGCAGAGATATATCATCCGTCTGGCGAGGCGAAAAAGCGCCTGTAGAGACCTCCTTAACTCCTGGTGCAAATGATTCCGTCTATCTCATGAACATGGCAAATGGATGGCCAAGGCGGCCCGCATGGATGGGAGACTGGCGAGGCGTGCGTACTAGTCGATATACCTATGCTCGCTGGCACAAACATGAACAAGGACCATGGCTATTTGATCGAGAGCACGATCCGCTGGAGATGCATAACATTGCCCATAGCAAATCCGCTCGATCTACAGTAGAGGAAATGGAAGTTCGACTGCACCGCTGGATGGAGGCGACAGGAGACCCTTTCGAATACGGGAAACGAGGACCCCTTGGCTTCCTGGACATTGGCCAGCGCTGGGCCAATCCTGAGCGATACAAGGATGTGAGCACCTGTTGATTAACTATTAGCTGTGGTTGACCCGTAGCGAAGATTACCAGCTTCTTTTCTCAAAAACTTCAGTTCAACCGATAGAGCCTTTCGTCCTGCCTCTGCCTCACGATCGGATGGGTAATAAGCTAATTCCGACTCCGGATCTCCCTCTACTCTTGTCCCAAACAAAACCCTCGTCTTAGCATAATCATAAGGCATTGCCCGATGCAGCAAGCATCGATTATCCCATAGTAGAGTGTCTCCAACCTGCCAGCTGTGGCGATAAACTCTTGATTGATCAGAGACAACAAATTCAATAAGTTTTTTAAGTAACTCCCTGCTTTCTAATCGAGAAAGACCGGGTATACCAAATGCATGTCGAGCAACAAATAGGCTTCTGATACCCGTTTCTGGATGAGTTTTGACCAAAGGTCGAAGATAAGCCTCGCCATGGAAATTTGTGTCTTGGTTAATAATTGGAAAATCTCCCAAATCATTCGCCTGGGAAAACTGGGTGGAGTGATAGGCACTAAGCGTCTTAATATAGTCTCTCATCGACTCACTTAAGGCTGCGTACCCCGCCCGGGCATCGGCGAGTTCAGTTTCTCCGCCCTGTTCCGGAACTCTTACCGCAGATAATAAGGCACACTTGCTACTTATAGGCTTATAAGTCGAGTCCGTATGCCATGCCTCATTTCCTAAATTAATACGCATGCGTTGAGTTTGAAGATCGATTATTTTGCTGTAACTACCTTCCTTTCCGCTCTCCGCATTAGAAAAAGGGATAGCGGCGAATTCTAGCGGTCCGAATCGTTCGCCAAAAGAAATGTTCTCGTTTTTTGTCAAAAATTGAGATGGAAATACTAAAAACCCATACTCTAACAAAGCCGCATGTATATTAGAAAAATCGCTATCAGAAACACTCCTGAGCTCAACGTCCTTTACTACCGCACCAAAGACCTTATTTTCTATTCGGGCTATCAGCATATTCATCCACTCTCACGTTACCCAGCTAACAATAGCTTCAAATACAATCCCAAGGCTAGTATGCCTCCTCAACAATTTGATAATTTCTATACTTGAGAACAATTTTTTCATCAACATTGACCATACCAAGTGCTTTGGCTTTTATACGAAACTCGATACTGGACGGGACTACTGGACCAGACCTTTTTATTCGCATGAACTCAATCCTAGAAAAGAATTCATCCACACGAAAGCCGAAGCGAGGTTTAATAATATCTTCATTACGCAAATCTATATACTCAATGGCCAAGCTTTGTTTACTGATCTTTAATTCGCCATGTAAAAGGGCCATGAATTGCCCTTCGTCACCCTCTCTATCAGGGACAAAGTCAAACAACCAGTGCTCCTCACTTTCTTCAACTAACTTCAAAGTCTTCAGAGACACCAGCGATTTCAGATCTCTACGCTGCTCCTGCTTCGCAGCACTTTTTGTCTCCTTGATTTTTTCCTGAACAAATTTTTTTCTTTCTTCAAGTGTTGGTGACATCCCTTGTATGGACTGCAATTGCCATTTATCTTTTAACCGAGGATCGTATTGTGCCTCAGTCAAGACACCGTCAAAGATACGCTCTTCATTAAACATCCAATTATTTAAGTAATCATTATTTAATTCTGCAAGCGCGTTTTGCAAAATTTCATCGTAGTCAGAACCAATCGCAATTAGGGGTGTCATTGCGATGCAAAATGCAACTGCTCGCGTTAGCATAAGTTTATTAACTCAAGAGTAAAAGCAACCGCAACCGCAATCACAGTACTGCTTTTAATCTACCTCGAATTATTCCCTCTGCATCCTCCATGATTTTCCCTATGAGCTCTTCTACCGAGGGAATATCATTAATCAAGCCCGCGACCATTCCACAGGACCATGCACCTGCATCCATTTCTCCATCTTGCATCACTTTAGGGTAAACCCCTGCCACTTCCTCGACAATATCTTCAAATTTCAGATTTACTCCAAGCCTCTTCTCCTTCTCCATTAGTTTCTCTACCGCATCATTTGCAAGCACTCTTTCCGTATTTCTCAAATTACGCATGATCAGGCGGGTGTCCAGCTCTGAAGCTGCTACCAACGAATCCTTCACATTTTGATGAACCGGAGCTTCCTTTGTCGCAATAAATCGAGTCCCCATATTAATACCGTCAGCCCCGAGAGCGAGAGCTGCCACTAGACTACGTGCATTTGCCATACCTCCTGAAGCAACAAACGGTATGGTCAACTCTTCCGCAGCACGAGGAAGAAGAATAAAATTAGGAATATCATCCTCTCCTGGATGGCCTCCGCATTCAAATCCATCTACCGATACAGCATCACAACCGATAGCCTCAGCCTTGAGCGAATGACGAACAGACGTACATTTATGTATTACTTTAATATTAGCTTCCTGCAGCATTGGTAGCCATTTTTGGGGGTTATTACCCGCAGTCTCTACTACCTTTATACCGTTATCGATGATGACCTTAAATAATCCTGAATAATCCGGAGAATTTAGCGTTGGTAGAAACGTCATATTTACACCGAAAGGTTTGTCCGTCATCGCTCGACATCTTATAATTTCTGACTCTAACTTTTCGGGCGTACCTTGGGTAAGAGCAGTTATAATGCCCAGTCCACCAGCATTAGAAACTGCTGCTGCCATTTCCGCTAAACCGACAAAGTGCATACCTCCCTGAATAATAGGGTGCTGTATTCCAAATAGTTCTGTAATTTGTGTTTTCATTTTTTTGTTCCATTGCGGTGGAGCTGGTAAGTTTATCAGCGTAAAGTTTAAGAAATATGCGAAACTACTGCACCTCCATTAGCGGCCACAGATGCTCGCAGGACTTGAAAAATATTAACAAAAGAACCCGTACATATACATGAAGAAATGACAAATAAACTATGCTCAAAATGGCGAAAAGGAATTAAATTCATCAGGCGTGGTGCTAATCTATAGCCATGCTAATCTCGAAAATAAAATGCCTCATCATACGCAAGGGTGTTTAGACAGTTGATAAAGAGAGTATTTCTCGTTCTAGGGACCTGCATAGCTTTAGCTCTCAGCATTGGATATTTTTATAATAAGGGTAGTGGCGAATTACCCGTTTATACGACTGCGATTGAACGAATGGTAATTGGGGAAGAAATATACCGTCGTGAAGATTCGAAGGCATTTACCTACCCACCATTTGCAGCAATTCCATTTATCCCATTTCTCGCATTACCCGAGAATTTTCATCCAGCACTGTGGTATGTCATTAATATATGCGTTTTTTTCTATGTCTTCTGCCGCCTAAACTTCCTCGTATTCCGTTGGTTACCAGGAGAGCATAATAAAAGGAAACGTCAGTTATTTTGGATTCTTTTGATACTGTTAGTGGGGCGATACCTGAGTTCCGTCTTCGAAACTAAGGCGAACGATATCATCATTCTAGTACTAATGTTCGAATCAGCGCGTATGTCTGCGCTGGAACGATACAACTTAATGGGAATCTGGACAGGCCTCGGAGCAGCATTCAAAGCCACACCATGGTTATTTCTGCCTGTACTTATATGGCAGAAAAAATTTTTAGCTGCTTTAACTCTTGTAACTGCAGCCCTCGTGGCACATCTGTTACCAGATATACTTTTTCCGAGATCTTTAGGAGGAAGTTGGACATTAAGCTGGTACTACACATTCCTCAATAGTATTAGCTTAGATAAACCAGTCGATGTAGCCGGAGCATGGACCTCATGGAACCATTTAAATCAAAGCCTAACAGCGACTCTTTACCGACTTAGTACTCCAATAAATACCACTACAGGGATAGGAATCAGTGTCAATCTTTGGGCTTTAGAAGGAAGACAGCTTGCGCTACTAAATATAGCAGCGCAGTTAATCGTTATTCTTTTGGTTATTTTAGCCAACAAACGAAGTTCAAAGTCCACCGGATTAGAGCGCTTTGGTCAGGTAGGTGCCGTACTATGCGGTATGTTACTTTTATCCCCAATGAGTAGCAAAAGTCACTTTGCTATCCTAATAATCCCTATAAGTTTTTGCGTAGTAGAGTTAATTCGTGATCAACGGAGACTTATTATTGGAATACATCTTGGGATCATCTTTCTTGTTAGCACCCTAACTACCAAAGATATTATAGGTAAGCAATTAGGCAACGAAATACTTGCACTCGGATCGGTGACATGGATCACTTTAATTACTCTAATAGCAACAACCTATGGTCTCCGCCGCAATCAGAACGTCATAGTGGCTCAATACAATTAGCAATTTCCTTACGCTCTTTACACTCATACGAAATTCTAAAGGTACTGGAGCCTTCAATGCTGAGTGGGAAAAAGGCGACCTCCAGGAACTCAGCTTCTATTGAAACTTTAGCAAAACCAAGTTTGGAACGAGCGTACCATCTTTGTTTCATGAACCCTCTTTGACCTAAGTCGTTATCGGTCATCTCCTCAACAAGGTCATAGGGTCGCTTTCCACCGGCTCCCGATACCAAATACACAGGCTCCCCCTTTACTCCTATCAATTGCAGTGTATGCGCGTGACCACTAACATAGAGATCAACACCAAGATCAGCAAACCGATCCATCTTATCTAATAGTTCTAAGTCGTCACCATAAACAGCATCAAAAGATCGTAAAGTATTATGACTAGCCACAACTGTCCAAAGGGCATTCTTCCTTGTATTCCTGATCTCTAATAATTGCGGCTCTAGTGGGAGCACAGTATCAATAACGTGTAGCTGCATCAGCACTCGATCACCTACCTTACCGAATCCCTTTCGATAGGACTTGTCCGGCATAACCCAACGACTAGTCCCTCGCTGTTGAATAGAATAATCGATCTGAGCTTGGGCGTTGCCCATATAATCATGATTACCAAGCATCGCGTAAAAAGGCATACCCATTAGACAAGGACCTTCGTACATTGACTCAAAATACTCGTCAAAAAGAACGTCATTGACGGAACCAACTCCTCTTTTATAGAAATTGTCTCCTAGTAATAACGTAAAATGTGTATCACGAGAAGCTTGACACTCGCGCTCTAGTAACCAAGCAACAGCATGTTGTCTGTAGCGCCCAGAGCCCTGATCACCGAGTGCGAAAAAACTAACGCGATCACCATCCGAAGCTGGAGCAGACATAATAGTTTCGTCCGCAATATGCTGGTATGCAAAAAAAACTAATGCAGTTGCTAGTAAGACTGAAATTGCGAATTGAGATCTTTTCAACATAATATGCTCCTAGATTAAGAATGCCAGACTAGGAGCAAAGCTTCCCCTAATATCTCTAAAAATTTTTAAATGTTGTCCCTAATTGACCTTTAGCGTTAGAGTTCACAGAACTAACGATTGGGATCTAAATGTGCGACTTTTGATTAGCCTCATCATAACACTCGCGCTGGTTATAGCAGTTCACCTCATGATCGGTTGGAGCATTATCTTTGAACCATGGACTTTGATACCGGTCATCGAAATCATTCCTTCAATCATTTTAGTACTATTTAGCTATCTTCTTAGAAGTATCAGAATTATGGATTGGTTCGATCGTGCTCAATTTCCAAGCTCAACCCAAGTCATGCTTCAACACAATCTTTGGAATAATCTTCTACCCATGCGTACTGGTGAACTTAGTTTCCCAGTACTTGCAACGAAGCACCTCGAGACCGATATAGCGAAGTCCCTGATTGCTCTTTTTTGGTTTAGAGTTTTTGACTTACTATGTATCTGTATCATTCTTGTTTGTGCTTTAAGCTTGTGGCTAGACCATCCAGTATTCATAGCTCCAGCACTTCTTGTATTTTTCATATTTATTCCAGTAGTAAACTTTTTCCAAGAGAAAATTCCTACCTTGTTTGCTAATCAAAAGCTCAAACTCAACACTGTTCTTAAGAGGCTTAAGACAGAAAGTAAGCAACTTTGGCGTTGCTTACTGTGGTCTATCGCTAATTGGATCAGTAAGCTTCTTGCTTATGCTGGTATATTCTCAATTTTTGCGAATACAGATTTTGTAGATAGCATGATTGCTGCCATAGGCGGTGAACTCACTAGCATCCTGCCTATTCATGGCATCGCTGGCTTAGGCACCTATGAAGCAGGTATTGTTAGTGTCTCTCTCACAATGAATATGAGCTACGAAAATACTCTTGCAGCAGGCGTAAACTTGCATCTTTTCCTGCTCTCAATCACACTCTTAACAGGTTTACTTAGTTTACTAGTGCCTTTGATAAAGCAACAGAGAAATGATAATGAAATCTAACGTGTCGATTATTATCCCGCTCTTTAATGAGGAGGATAACGTGCTTCCTCTGGCAGAAAGTATCGATAAGGCACTGAATGAATTTTCCCATCCCTGGGAGGTTATTTTCGTGAACGATGGTAGTAGTGACTCCACTTGTAAGCGCTTGGAGGAAGCCGTAAAACTTCTCGGTAGCCATGCGAGCATAGTGGAATTACAACGTAACTTTGGGCAAACGGCGGCTATGCAAGCAGGTATAGATGAAGCACGAGGCGAATTTCTAGTCACTTTAGACGGCGATCTACAAAATGATCCAGCAGATATTCCAAAGATGGTGGAAAGACTAATACATGAAGAGCTGGACCTTCTTGTTGGCTGGCGTAAAGATCGCAAAGATAACTACCTATTTAGAAAAGTTCCCTCAATAATTGCTAACTTCATCATTGGAAAAATGTCAGGAGTCAAATTAAATGACTATGGCTGTTCCCTAAAAGTTTATAGAGCAGAGATTATTAAGTCCGTTCGAATATATGGTGAAATGCATCGATTCATTCCAGCTTGGATGGCAAGCCACACTGCCACGTCTCGGATCAAAGAAGAAGTAGTGAACCACAAAGCTAGACAATACGGATACTCTAAATACGGACTTTCTAGAACCTACAGGGTTCTCCTCGATTTACTCTCGGTTTACTTCTTTATGTCTTTCGTAAGTAGACCTGCACATTTCTTCGGACGTATTGGAATGTTCTTCGGATTATCTGGTGGAATCGCACTTATATATCTCCTTTATGTCAAAATTTTCTTGGGACAGGATATTGGCGGACGTCCACTACTGCTTACTGGTATCATTTTGATACTTATGTCAATGCAGTTTTTCTGCACTGGTATCCTAGGAGAACTTATGACCCGCACCTACTATGAAGCTTCCGGCAAGAAGTCTTATATGGTGCGAAAGCTAACAAGCTCCTCGGCTACGGCCTGGCGCACCTAATTATCTATAATCAGAGAGCATTAAAACGAGTCAACGACGGGAGGGTCCCCACTTCCACACCATGATCCTCCAAAGCGTTGGCAACATCTGGAAGGGTCTCTTCAAGGTACGGTAATAAAGCCAGATTCCGTTCGGGGTCGAATTTATACTTAAGCATTTCAGTATAAACGTCCTTTTCGTTTTGTTTCAAAATTAGTGTCTGATAAAAGAACATAAAACCACCAGTTCTTTCGCTGCCTGCTGCGCAATGCACTAGCACCCTGCGATCTTTATTAAGCTCGTCGTAAACGTATTTAAGGGCGCCGATATAGCTGGAAACATTACCTGTTCCATTGCCGTCCAGCGGGAATCTTACTAAATTCACTCCCATGCTTTCAGCAATGGTTCTCTCATAGATTTGGTACTCTTTCGAGGGAACCTCATGGGTTAGAGTCACTATACTATCTATTTGGTTTTCAGCGAGCACTTTAGGTAAAAGCGAATAGTGGATACGCCCACTACGAAAAAGACTATCCTCTATTACTACTCCAAATCTTTTGGGAAAGAGTCTTGGTTTCACAAACTCGTCTAAGAGTGCAATAACAACAATTAGCACCATAAATACCGCTATCCAACGGCGATAAGGGTAGGAAAAAAAATTCTTGAGCCTGAAGACTAACATTCTGCGAATGGTACTCTGTACCAATCAGTTGTCAATCGTGATTTAATATACGCGAGTTATTTCGAGGGTAACGAGTGCGCAGAGGCCCTCGTTTTTGGCAGAGGAATCAAAACAGATGTACTGTTCTTGTAGGCCCAATAGTCAGGGTCAGATCCCCAAGTAATATCATTCTGTCGCTCCAACATTTCGACGCCACTAACTTTGGTTAGCAAATAGCACACAAAAAGCGGAGATCCTAGAGTCAGCAACTGCCATCCCGAAAGAACTGGAAAGGCTATGATGGCAATACCAAGCCATAATGTCATCTCACCAAAATAGTTGGGGTGCCTCGACCAGCTCCACAGTCCATTACAAATAAATTTTTTGGCGTTCCGAACGTCTGCACGGAATATTCGTTTTTGATGATCTGCAACCACTTCGATAAGAAACCCTGAGAACCACATCGCGATTCCGAACGCTGCCCAAGAGTCAAGGGGGATTTTATTCGTCGAAGTTATTGCAACTAGTGCACAAGAAGCAGTGATCGCAATCCAAATTGCCTGGAGAGTCCATGTCATCAAATAGACCGCCCAATCGGGCATGATATCTTTAAACCGTGAATCAAAACCTTTTCGCTTTATTCGCGTAAAAAGAAACAGTCCCAATCTGAGAGCCCACAATATTATGAGAACAGATATGATGATCCCGCGGGGATCACTATCAGCTCCGTAAATGAGGGCAAGAGCCGCAACACCAATATACGTAAGGCTTCCCGATAGATCAAAATAATGTTCGGTTTGATGAATGAACGCCGGAACAAAAGTAATCCACTGAATCAGGAAGGCGGTAATGATGCAAATGTCAAAGACCGGTAACCCTCCAAGCGTGGCCCCCTGCCGACCCGAGGCCCAAATTAAGCATAGCGCGACGAGAGGGGAAAACAGAACTACAAGTCGAGCCTTTGAACTGAGTTCCATATCATATCCCGAGAAACGGCTGAATCATCCGATGAACAGGGCTTGAAAGCCTCAAGGGCCCATCGATAGCAGCAATACAGATACACTCACTGTCATTCGTAACCATCGGCTGGTGCGGCGAATCATCGTCCGCATCGTCCACGTCTCCTGCCCTGTATATCGTGTCGTCACAAAAGTAGGATCCCTTCAAAACAAGTGTCAGCTCACTACCCCTATGACGATGCTTAGGCAAAACTGTACCGGGATCTGCCCTAAGCATTAGTAGCCTATACCCATCACTCTCGGAAAGCTTGCAAACTCTCAAGCCCTTGCCTGCCGCCCTCCATTGGAAACCGCTAAGGTTGTTACCAACATACTTGTTAAATACTTCCGTCAGATCCGAGACATTTTCTTTTCTCCATTCAACGGGCTCCTCAGACTTCAGTCCAACCGCCGGAAGTGGGGCCTTGCCCTCCTCCGTCACCTCTCCATCCATCGAAAACAAAAATTGCCCCCCCAACTGGTCCGCTAATTTGAGAGCTGACCGGCATTTGGGGCACACTGCCATGTGGGCCTGCAAAATGAGCTTAACTGACTCTGGAGCTCCCCCTCCAGAATAACTAACAAGCCAGGATTGATCCGGGCAGTTTGTTATATTCATACTAATTCACCATCTCCTGTAAACGCTGGAAGCCAATACGAATTCTCGATTTCACAGTCCCTAACGGTAACCCAATCTCCTCCGAGATCTCCTTGTGAGACATGCCCTTTACGTAACTCATCACGAGCGGGGCTACCTGTTCGGTAGGAAGTTCCTGCAATAACTTCCTTAGCTGTGAGTTCGCAGAGGCGACTTCCACACCTCCATTGCTGTAAAAGTCTTCTCCACTTTGATGCTTGTACTTTTCCTTACCCCTGTTCACCCGGGTCGCTTTCCGCTGGACGTCGATGAGGCGGTTTCGAACCACAGCATACACCCAAGTTCGAGCTGAAGATTTTTTGGGATCGAACAAGTCTGCTTTACGCCAGATAGACAGCATCGCGTCTTGAGCGATATTCTCGCTCTCGTCTCGAGAACTTCCTCGACTCATGAGGAAGGCTTTAATCTTGGGGGCCATCAGATCGAACAATTCTGAATAGGCCTGTTGGCTTTGGCTTTCCTTGATGGCCAACAAAAGCCGAGTCTCGTCATCAATTTCTTGATTATTTGATATTTGCATTTTTCCTCGCATGGAACTCTTACGTCAGCATGCTTTATCCAGATTAGTTTAATCTAAATTTATTGTTTGAGCGTGATTCTCCCCTTAATATACGAGCTGTATCTGATCGTAGCTCAAATGAAAGAAATGTCTGTAGCAGTCATAGGAAGTGGTGTAGCGGGTCTAGGCGCCGCTTGGCTCCTTGCGAAGCATGGGGTGGAGGTTTCAGTTTTTGAAAGCGCAAGTACGCCAGGAGGGCACGCCCATACTGTCTTTCCGTCCAAAGAAAATCCCGATTTAGCCGTAGATGTTGGTTTTATAGTTTTTAATCAGGCTACGTATCCGAATTTAACGAATTTATTTACTGAACTTGTCGTCGATGTCCTTCCGACGAATATGTCGTTCGGGGTATCGATGGCGGATGGGCTTGAATATGCAGGACATAACCTTAATAGCGTATTCGCGCAACGCCGAAATTTAATTCGACCCAGTTTTTGGCGTATGCTCAGAGATATACAAAAATTTTACAAACAGGCTGAAAAATTAGAACCCAGCGCCGACAAAGACCTGAATTCCATATTAAAGGACTACTCCAAAGACTTTTCTAAAAATCATTTACTACCCATGGCCGGAGCAATCTGGTCAACCGACGTTGAAGATATTGGCAAGATGCAGGCTCAGGCCTTTATCCGTTTCTTTAGCAATCACGGCCTACTAAAACTTCGCAATAGACCACCTTGGTATACCGTCAAAGGAGGTAGCATTTCCTATGTGAATAAAATCTTACAAACCCCGGGCCTTCATCTTAAACTAAATAGTGAAATCCAAAGTATAGAGAGAGCATCGAACCACGTGACGGTAAGAGGGAAGCGAGTTAACGAAACATTTGATCAGGTAGTAATTGCTACTCACGGCGATCAAGCACTCAAGCTACTATCAGAACCTTCGTCGATGGAGAAAAAACTGCTGAAAGAGTTTGAATATTCAAGGAGTGCGGCCTATCTGCATCACGATAAAAACTTTATGCCATCAAATCGTAGGGCCTGGGCAAGCTGGAATTATATCGAGACTAAGCCTGGTGAGCTTTGCGTATCTTACTGGATGAACTTGCTTCAGAGCCTGAGTGCCTCAAAAAACTTCTTCGTTACTTTAAATCCTAGCCACGAACCGAGCAATAGCATTCAGTTATTCGATTACTCACATCCAATCCTTAACAGTAAAACTAATATTGCGAAGAAGAAACTTTGGGATCTACAAGGGCAACAACGAACATGGTACTGCGGGTCCTATTTTGGATTCGGGTTCCACGAAGATGGCCTTCAATCAGGGCTCGCGGTAGCAGAGGAAATAACTGGAAAATCTCGACCCTGGGGTATAATTAACGACAGGATTTCTGCCAATAGAAATCGGAGAGCTGGTTGAGCTCGGCAATTTACAAAGGAACGATCGTCCACCACCGACGGGGAAAAGTGGAGCATCGATTTACGCACAAGATTCCGTGGTTCTTATTTGACTTGGAAGAGCTAGAAACTATACAAATTGGACGACTATTTACTGTCAACCGACCGGGTGTTCTTAGTTTCTACGATATTGATCATGGGGCTCGAGATGGATCCTCTTTCTTATCCTGGCTGAACTGTCGGATGGCGGAACATTCATCGGATAAGCTCAAGTACAAAGCATTGTGTTTACCTAGATTCTTTGGGTATGTATTCAACCCAATAACAATCATCTTTTGCTTTAATGAAAGTAAAGATCTCATAGCAATACTGTACGAAGTGCATAATACATTTGGGGAATCCTGCGTCTATATCCAGCTGAAACATCATGAAGAAGAAGCAAAAAAAATACTCCATGTATCTCCGTTTTTTAGCATGGAGGGTTACTATCAGTTCTCTGTTTCAGAACCTGGGAAACAAATAAAAGTTAACATCCGTTACTCAGATCAAGAAGGTTCAAGTTTATACGCAGGATTTAAGGGTTTAAAAACCTCATTCAACACAATTGATCTTTTAAAAATATTAATGATCACGCCGTTCACAACGATTGGGGTTACTTTAGATATCCATTGGCAAGCACTTCTGCTCTGGTTGAAAGGACTGCGTTTATACCACAAACCGAAAAAACGGGATATGCAGTATGATGAATAGTAGTGATACGCAGCCCCCGAACGAACTGAAAAGTCTCGAAGGGAAATTTCTCAGAAAAATATTGGAGACTAAGGTTACTCAAGGGAAACTCAGTATACAGCTTCCGAGCGGAGAGAAACTTGAAGCAAGCGGTAATCAAGCTGGAGCCCACGCATCTGTGAGAGTCAACAGATTAAGAGCATTCGCAAGGATTTGGCGCAATGGTAGTTTAGGTCTTGCAGAGGGCTATATGGAGAAGGATTGGGAAACAGATTCCTTGGTAACATTGCTCGCCTTTTTAGCTGACAACTTAAAAACATTCGAAAATCTCGCCAAAGGCAGTCTAATTCAGCGAATTAAAGACTCTTGGACTCAGACAATTAATAGAAACTCGAAGTCTGGAAGCAAAAAAAATATCGCTTACCATTATGATTTAGGTAATGATTTTTATTCTTTGTGGCTGGATAAGAGTATGACTTACTCATCAGGTATCTTTAGAGCAACTAATGACCTAGCCAAGGCACAAAAAGAAAAATATGAGAGGCTGTGCGAAGTCGCAGCCCTCACGGAGAATCATAGGGTCCTTGAGATTGGTTGCGGCTGGGGAGGACTTCTTGAGTACTTAAGCAAGAAAGGATGCCAGGCAGAAGGTATCTCCGTGTCCCAGGAGCAGGTAAATTTCACGCATGAGCGATTGATAGAGAAAGATAAGGTATCTGTAAAATTTCAGGATTACCGGGATGTTGAAGGCAAATACGATCGAATTTTTTCGGTAGAGATGTTTGAAGCAGTAGGTCCTCAGTATTGGGATTTATTTGCGAAAAGAATTTCTGATCTGCTAACACCAGATGGCGTCGCGGTAATGCAGATGATTACCATTGATGAAAATATCTTCAAAAGCTACCAAAAACGTACAGATTTCATTCAAAAATATATTTTCCCAGGGGGCATGTTGCCCACTCTGAGGCATATTAAAGAAATGTTTAGTCGTCAGGATTTACGAATTACTGACATCTACCCATTTGGTCAGGACTACGGCCAGACTCTCAAACAATGGCAGGAAAGGTTTACAAAGGCTTGGCCAGAAATACAAGCTCAAGGATTTGATGGACGATTTTTTAGACAGTGGATGTATTATCTTTGTTACTGTGAAGTCGGTTTCAATACCGGCAGAACCGACGTCGTTCAAATTAGAGTTGAAAGATAGAAGTGGTTTTAAAGTTTGGGAAAAGTCATAGCAAAAATTTATTGTCTTCAATAACTAGCCTTCGTGGAGAAAATTAAAAATGACTGGACGGTCTTGATATGAAGCCTTTCTATGCTGCCGCATGCCAAACTGATTTCCCAGCAGCCAGGTCTCGTAATGAAATATCAATTCGGGTCGACAGAATGTGCGAAATCGTAGAACAAACCATAATTGGATATGAGCCGTTCTTTGATATCCGGTTACTCGCCTTTCCTGAATTCGCACACGCGATTCCACTTTACGATAATGTTAAAGAACTAAACGAAAAGCTGGCTGTTGAAATTCCAAACGAACATACAGAAAGATATATTGCCTTAGCACGCCAATTTGGATGTTTCATTCAAACTGGCTCCTTTCTGGAATATGACAAAGCGTATCCAGGACACATTTTTAATACCACATTGCTAATCGGTCCCAAGGGCATCCTCACTAAGTACCGTAAAGTCAATCCTTGGATCCCCTGGGAAGTACATAGCAGCCCACATGATATTCCTGATTATAGCGAAGAGATATTTCCAGTCGCAGACACCGAGTTGGGGAAGATCGCTGTTGCCACTTGTTACGACTGGTTGTTCCCCGAGACAATTAGAGAAATGGCCTTCCGCGGGGCGGAAATTATGATTCGTATTTCAGCTTATATGGACCCCTGGGGTACTAGCGAGCCTATGAACTGGTGGACACTCATCAATCGGACACGAGCTCTTGAGAATATGACGTATGTTGTCGCTTCCAATCAGGGAGCCAAGATGAGTAATTATCCGCCTTTTAGCTGGCCCGGCGGAAGTATGATTGTGGACTATGACGGTCGTATACTATCTCAGGCAGACCCTGGACCCGGTGAGAAAGTCGTAGTCGCGCCAATTAATATTCAAGCTTTAAGGGACGAAAAAGCGCGTCGCCTAGGTCATGATACCATCACTCACTCCCGAAGCGGTTTATATACCTATCTATCATCCGAAAGTCTGGAACCTGCCAAAGGGGATATAACCATTGAATCTCTTAAAAAGAGAATTCTCTATGCAAAAGAAAAAAACTCACAGAAAAAGACCGACTGAGTCAACTATCTCGGAGACATGGTCCTCAACTCCCGGCCAAAAAGGAAGACACAGTACACGGTTACCCAAGTCCTCGCTTACTCCAAGACTTCCGCTAACCTTTACAGAATTCTTGTATCTGAGCTGAGTATGAATCGCTGGAAAATAATTAGCAGTTTCGATTCCTCTCTCCGACAATCTGAGCATAACTTCATCCCTATCTATTCCTTGCGGTAAAATAACAGGGAACGTAAACCAGCTTCTAGAAATATTCGTCTCAAAAACACCTAATTTTGGAATTGTAGAAACTGCTTTGAAGTAAACCTCCGCAATTTTTTGACGCGCGAGAGCACGCTGTTCCAACGAGGCCAACTGCACCCTACCAATAGCTGCGCCCAACTCTGATCCGCGCAAAGAATAACTTGGGCAGGTAATTAAATCATCGTTCGATCGACCTTGATTTATTGCAGAGCGACATACTGAAAGAAAAGCCTCATCATTGGAGATGATCATACCCCCTTCACCCGTGGTCAAGACTTTGTTGGGATAAAAACCGAAGACACCTGCGTCACCGATAGCACCAACTCTTAGACCTCCTTGTATAGATCCTATAGCCTCACAAGCATCCTCGATGACTTTAAATTTACCTCCATCCGCGACTTCAAGAATATCCTTCATACGTGCAGGTAGCCCATATAAATGTACAGGAACAACAGCCTTTGTTTTTTCTGTGATTGCGTGCTTTAGGCTAGTTATAGAAATATTAGCGGTCTCAGCATTGACATCAACTAGCACTGGAGTAGCTCCCGTGGCCAAGATCGCATTTACCGTTCCGACAAATGTTAACGCGGGCATTATTACTTCGTCGCCCGAACCTACCCCTAAAGCCAAGAGCGAAATCATAAGTGCTGACGTACCGGAGTTGATCATGACGGCACCAGGAACTCCATGGTATACAGCAAAGTCCCTCTCAAATTGCTCTAGCTCGGGGCCAAATGCGAGTCGGCCACTCTCCATGACTTGAGAGACTGCCGCGACTTCATCTAAGCCAATATCCGTTTTAGCAAGTGGGATTCTAACCATTTCTAACCCATGTTCTGAAGGAAAGCATTCTTATCAGGTTCTAGGGGTAAAGCTTTCTTCTCGAGCAGTATCTTTTTCTCAGGGGCATTTAGTAGACCTGAAATAATTCGCTGACTTGCGTAACCGTCTCCGTATGGATTCTCAAGACCTTTGATTCTTGAGGTAAATGCTTCTGAGGTAGCAAGCTCCATAGCCCTGATGATTGCATCTTTATCACTTGGTGCATGCACTACGTTAGCAGCTCTTGTTCGACCCCGCTGCCTTTCACCGATATCTATGGCCGGCAGCGGGACACTTGCCGCTTCCATAATACCACTTGAGGAGTTCCCTAGGATAAACGTTGCATGGGATAAAAGTGACCAATACGTAAGATGGTCGAGATTTGTATACAGTCGACAATTCTTTCGCTCAGAGCAATAAGCCCTTGTTCGCTCTACTAAAGCCGAACTACCGGCATCGGCGTTTGGGAAACAAAAAACTACCTGATTACTCCACGACGGAAGCGCCTCGAATAGTGCACATATCTCTGCGGTTGTGTCAGGATGCAACGTCACGGGATGACAGGCGACAACACAGATCTCCCTCTCAAGCTGCTGTCCCAGACTCTTTTCAAGTTCTACTTTTGACGGTAAACGACTTCTCACCAAATGGTCTAAAGATGGTGCGCCACTACAAAACACTCTCCAAGATTCCTCACCCATTGCTAGCACTCTTCGTTTAGCCTCTTCGGTAGGCGTGAAATGGAGGTGAGCCATCTTTGTTATGGCATTACGCACCGCATCATCTATTGCCCCTTCACTAATGTCTCCCCCTTCGATATGGGCAATCGGTATCCTTAGGGCTAAGGCTACTGTTGCAGGGGCAAGCATTTCATAGCGGTCCGCTATCAATAACACTATATCTGGACGTAATTTCGACAGCACTTTTGTTAATTTCTCAACAGCGAGCCCAATAGTTCTCGACATTCCAGTGTCGCTATCTTCAGGATCTAAGCAATCTATATTTGCTGATATTTTAAACCCATCCAACTGAATCTGATTAACGGTCTCTCCGAAGGCCCTCGATAAATGTGCGCCCATAACTACTAGGTCCAATTTGAGATTCGGGTGCGCCTCGATATCCTTCAGTGGCCAAAACAAATGACCATAATCGGCCCGCGAAGTGGTAATAACAACAATGTGTCTACTAACTATTTTCTATCACCTTAATTCAATCTACTTATCTTATGTGTTAAACCATCTAGATAGAATAGCCTTCAGTTGTAAGCGGCATGTTCCTGACGCGTTTACCCGTCGCCGCAAAAATCGCGTTACCTACGGCGGGAGCCAAAGGAGGCAGCGCGGGCTCACCTAGACCGGTGGACGGATTATCGCTCTCGATAAAATGCACATCGACTTTAGGGGCTGCAGAAATACGAAGAACGGGATACTCATCAAGATTTGATTGCTCAATCTGACCGCCTTCCATTGTAATTCTTTGACCTATTAAAGCGCTTAATCCATTCATGACTGAACCTTCTACTTGAGCTAAAGCGCCACTGGTATTTATTATGGGTCCAACATCCACAGCCACTGTCACCTTATGGACTGTTATCTTCTTTCGTGCGTCGACGGATACCTCAGCTACCTCTGCGATGTGGCCCGCGAAGCTAAAATGAAAAGCCAAACCAAGTCCTCTACCATTCTGAAAATCTCTACCCCAACCAGCCTCTTCTGCAGCAAGCTGAATAACGGCTTTAGCTCTATCGTTATTAAGTCCCTTTTTCTTTCGGAGAACAGGGGTCTCGTTTTTATCAAAAATCTCAAGCAAAAATTCCAAATGATCACGCCCTGCAAGGTTGGCTAACTCATGAATAAAACTCTGAACTACGAATGCATGAGTGTTTGCAAATGGCGCTCTCCAGGGCCCACAAGGCGTGTCTATGTCGAGCAGAGTAGATGTTGCTCTTACATTGCCCACCAATGGCAACGGAAATTCATTCCGAGGAAAGCGCGAGCCGGTTGTCGGCTTCCCATTATTACCCATTCCGATGAAGTGCTGATCCCAGGCAAAAAGCTTACCTTTTTTGTCAACAGCACCCCTTAGCCATTGGAAACCTCCTGCACGAAAATAATCATGCTGGATGTCATCCTCACGGGTCCAAGTTAGCTTGATTGGGCGCCCCATATGTCTTGAGATTTCAACCGCTTCGAACACAAATTCGGAACTAAACCGTCTCCCAAAACCTCCACCGATACGAGTAACATTGACTACTATCTGATCCTCTTCAACTCTAAACATTCGTGCGATGGCAGGAGCGATACTGGATGGGCTTTGTGTTGGAACCCAGATCTCAATACTGTCTTTTCCACTCTTGGCTCCAAACCGATAGGAGGCGGTACAATTCATCGGCTCTAAACATAGATGCGCCACAAAGGAATAACTGTAAGACCCCTCTATAACTGAGTTGGCATTATTACCGAATACCTTGGTCACATCCCCTTTGCTATAAATAGGATTTTCGCCTTCACTACGACCGAGTTTTTCTGCAGTCTGAACCAACTCGTTCCAACTATCCTTGGAAGCATTCGCTTTGTCCCATTTAATCTTGAGCTTTTTCTCTGCTTCGAAAACAGCCCAAGTGCTATTTCCAACGACGGCCACCCCTGACAGTAATTGTCTTATGTTTCCATTACCCTTGACGATAAATGCATCAACGATACCTGGCAACTTCTTGATATCTCGGAGATTAGCCTCTACGGCCTTGCCTCCAATGGCTGGACACTTGTAGTACGCCGCGTAAAGCATGTCTGGCACGTCAGTATCTATACCGAAAAGTGCACTTCCAGTGACAATCTCCAGATTGTCGACACCAGAGATTGAAGTACCTATGATTGTATAGTCACTTTTGTCTTTAAAAGTTAAAGAGCTTGGGTCTGGGACAACTTGCCGCGCTGCTCTTGCTGCCAATTCAGCAAAGCTGAGCCTTTTCCCAGAAGAGTGGATGACTTCGCTATTAGCCACACTAAATTGCGATTTTGGCAACTCAAGGAATTCTGATGCCGCACCAATTAGCATCTCTCTGGCAGAGGCACCCATCTCCCTCATATGGTCGAAACTAGACGCAATCGACCTTGAACCGCCGACCCATTGCGCTCCAAACCTTTCCCCTACTCCTGACTGAAGCACCACAACATCTGACCATTTCGCCCCCATTTCTTCCGCAACAATCATCGGGAGTGATGTTTTAACACCCTGCCCCATATCAGGCCTTGCAGAATAAATAGTAATAGTCCCGTCGGAGGACAAGCGAACAAAAGCATTGAGCTCACCAGAACCAACTAGGGTTCCCAATTCGTTAGCTANAGAGCTAGGCGCGGCTGCAGCCAACACCAGCCCCGCTCCTGCTATACCTCCTAGCAGTAATAGTTTTCGACGACTTAGTTGAACATGACTGATTTCTCTTGCAATCTCCTCTACCAATTCGCTCTTCATAGATGCTCCTCAACCGGCTCCCAATACTCAACAGCTGTTGTCTCTAGCATTTTGGATGACATCATTTCAGCTGCTGCGACCTGAATAGCCCCTCGAATTCTATTATACGTTCCACAACGGCAGTAGTTCCCTTCCATTGCCAGATCAATATCCTCTTCAGAAGGGTTAGTNTTACCCTCNAAAAGCGCTACTGCCGACATAATCTGTCCAGCTTGGCAATAACCGCATTGTGCGACGTCCTTTTCTACCCATGCCTTTTGAACTGGGTGAAGAACGACACCATTTGCCAGACCTTCAATCGTCTTAATTTCCGCATCAACCATCGCAGCGACTGGCAGCATACAAGATCTCGTAGCTACACCATCAACATGAACCGTACATGCGCCGCAGAGTCCGATACCACAACCGTACTTTGCTCCAATGAGACCAAGACTATCCCGTAAAACCCAGAGCAGAGGCATATCCTGGTGAACATTCACTTTGCGCAATTGACCATTTATCTTAAGCTTGTATTCAGGCATTTCTAGCCCCCTAACCTAAAAGTATTAAACGTGTTTGGCACATCCTTGGCTAATACGATGCATTAGCTCTTTCTGATATTGAAACATTCTCCATCTCATGAAAATAATACCGGTCATCCTAAATTATAAAACAATTTACTGAAAGCGAGCTTCAGCCAATGTGTTATCGAACGAGGCCAGTTACAATAGCTAATCAAATAATAAAGTGTACTTTCGAATGGGGAGTAAGATGAGAGAGAATAGGCAAATCCTGATTGACTCGTTACCAGAGGATAAACTGACGGAGTCCAACTACAGACTTGATACTAACGAGATATCTAAACCTGGGAAAGAAGAAGTACTTTGTAAAACACTTGTAATTTCAGTCGGTGCGGGCAGTCGTGCAGGGATGCAAGGAAGCGCAAGTTACGCCGGTGCACCGAAGACAGATATAGTTATGGGCGCCACGGGTGTTGCGCGAATAGAGGAATCGAATTCTGATACTCTTAGCNCAGGAGATCTTGTCGTCTGCGGAACAGGATGGCAGGACTACTCTATCCACAAAGCTGAAGGCCTGCTTAAGGTTACCGATGATATTGATCCCGCTCATTATCTCGGTGCTCTAGGAACAAACGGTCTTACCGCATACTTTGGACTTTTAGATGTTGGAAATCCGAAAGCAGGAAATACCGTACTAGTTTCAGCTGCTGCCGGATCCGTTGGGCATATCGTGGGGCAAATTGCCAAAATAAAGGGGTGCAAAACAGTTGGCATTAGTAGTACATCAGAAAAATGTGAACTTTTGCGAAATAAAGTTGGTTACGATGCCGCTGTGTCTTACCGATCTGCAAATTTTCGTAGTGAGCTAAAAGACGCCTGTAAAGAGGGCGTAGACATTTATTTCGATAATACTGGTGGCGATATACTGGGTATGGCTCTGCGACGCATGAATCAACATTCCCGCATCGTCTGCTGCGGAGTAGTATCTCAATACGATACCGCAAATCCTGCTGGGTCTCCTTCTGGAATTCCGGGGCTTCTCGTGAACAAGCGAATTCGAATGCAAGGTTTCCTCATATTTGATTACGCTGAAAAATATNCTNNNGCAAGAGAAGAAATGAAATCTTGGATAAAATCTGGCGCCTTCTCGCCTATAAACGACGAATTTAATGGCTTAGAACAGGCCCCAGCCGCCTTTGTCGANTTGCTNGCAGGCGGTAATNTTGGGACGCGCATAATTCGNGTGGAGGATTAAATAATTGAAAGCGGTTTTCTGCGATAAGTTTGGTGAACCNAAGGANCTGGTTATCAGGGAAATNGATCCACCNGATGCACCCAAAGCTGATGAGGTTCAAATAAATCTAAAGTATAGAGGCATAGCATTCGCTGACCTTGTACGGATGGCTGGTAACTACCAAGACAACCGAACCCCACCATATATTGTAGGTGGCGATGGAAGTGGCTTCGTTACTCGCGTTGGGAAAAATGTAACATCCTTAAATCCAGGCGATAAAGTATCCTCAGCAGGTGGTTGTGTAGAACTCCTGAATGTACCCGAATCACAAGTCAGGAAATTGCCAGATGATGTTGACCTAGAGCTAGCTGCCGCTTTTGGTAATACCTATATGACCGCCTTTTACGGACTCAATCTTGCACAATTACAACCAAATCAAACCTTGCTAGTTCATGGTGCTGGCGGCGGAGTTGGCCTGGCTGCCGTTGATCTTGGCAAACTTACGGGAGCAAGAGTTATCGCTACAGCAAGCTCCGACGAGAAACTCGCCGTCGTCAAGCAACTCGGTGCTGACGAGATCATTAATTACTCAAACGGGTTCCGAGAGCAAGTCAAAGATCTTACTAATGGTCTTGGTGCNGACGTCATCTATGACCCTGTAGGAGGGGACGTTTTTGAAGAGTCCATGAGATGTATCGCTCCTTTCGGGAGAATTCTCATTGTCGGATTTGCTAGTGGTCGTGCAGCTTTGGCAAAAACGAACCACCTTTTAGTGAAAGATGCGTCTGTCATCGGTTATACGGTTAATAGTCTGCAACAGAAACGCCCCGCCTTATTTCATGAATACAGTGAAACGTTGATCCACCATTTGGCTAAGGGAGAGATAAAACCCCATATATCTCACCATTTTACGATGGATGAAATAGTTGAAGCGTTTCAGGTCATCATTGATCGTAGAGTCATCGGTAAGGTACTAATCTCATGACACAGATCTCCATTCTGGATCTTTCGCCAATCACAGAAGGAAGCNACCCTGGNACTGCNCTCGCTAACTCTCTTGATCTTATCCAGCATGCCGAACGATGGGGATACAAGCGTTATTGGGTCGCTGAACACCACAACATGAGAGGAATAGCCAGCGCTGCAACGGCTGTTGTTATAGGACATCTAGCAGGGGCAACATCGAGTATTCGAGTCGGGGCTGGAGGGGTCA
>NHBG02000025.1 GCA_002167855.2 Gammaproteobacteria bacterium TMED1 | reverse complement strand
TGGCTCAAATTATTATAAGGGGGAACGGTGGACAAAGCTTTCTATATGTTAGCACTAATAATCTTTGCGAGTTTTGCGCAGAGCGAAGTAAAACTGAAAAATACAGGTAACGGTGAGGATCACATTTTCCTCCATGATGGGTTAGAAAGAACATACAAACTCTATCGACCAAAAAGCTTGCCGAAAGATTCGCCCATGTTACTGCTACTTCACGGACGGGGTTCCAGTAACAGATGGACCTTCGTCACTGGCTTCAATGTGCTCGCAGAGCAACATGGCTTTCTGGTCGTCTACCCTCAGTCTCACAAAAAAGAAGCTCGACTAGATGGAGCGTTAGCTCAGCAACCTGGGATGCCAAAGCATCTTATCCCGATGTTAGAGAAAATAGCGAAATGCCAGAAAGGCGAATTCTTTACATACAGCGCCATGAACTTCACTTGCCAGGCTAACGGAGTGGGTGTTACCCATATGGTTATGTGGAATCAAACAAACGAGGATAGTCTCTTCGATAGCCAAAGTGATGTAGCGTTCCTCAAATCTCTTACCGAGCATCTTCAGAAAAAATTCCATATCGACCCCAATAAAACCTTTCTCGCTGGATTTTCTAACGGTGGCGGAATGACTTACACGCTGATCTGTCAGACTGGAAATCTATTTAAGGCAGGTGCCATAGTCGCTGGATTGGCTGAAGCAGAGATCCTCAATGACTGCGCAAGACATCCTAAGCCAATTATCCATATACACGGTGCGGATGACTCAATTGCCCCCATTTCGCCAGAGAGAGAATTAACCCAAGGTAGCACACAAGTAGGTGCTAAAGATTCCGTAGAGTTCTTCGCTAATCTCAACGACTTAGTAACAGTAGAAACAAACCAAGTTACCGAAAGTGCCCTGCAAAGGATCTATAAGCCTCAGTCAGGTGGAGCCGAGGTCCAATATTACCGTATCGAAAATCACGGCCATGTCTGGCCTGGAAGAGCGATTGAGGTAAAAAAAGGGATGGATAATTCGGGTCTAAACGCAACTGAACTAATCTGGGATTTTTTCTCTACGCTTTGATGTCGTTCACAACAGATATTCATATCCTGGGACCTAAGCAGCGCACTCATCGATGAAATAAAACTAAAAGGAAGAAATAAATGTCCATAGATCAAGACTTCATATTCGAGAATAATGGCCTTAACAGGACTTATAAACTGTACCAACCAAAAAACCTACCTGACAATGCACCAATGGTTTTTTTACTTCATGGCATGACCTCAAGTAGCAATTGGACCTATATAACAGGTTTCAATGAACTCGCTGAGAAACATGGATTTTTAGCAGTCTATCCTCAGTCTCACCATACAAGGAGTAGAATTGATCAAGATAGCTACAAGAATATTACCGATGAAAAACTTGCCTCTATGAGGGACTGGTTGAAAGCAGTCAGTGAAAAGACAGCTAGTTGTAAAGACGGGGAAAAGTTTTCGTTAATGGGAACGGATTTCACTCGCGAAGATGGGGCAGCCGTTACCTTCACGAACAAGTGGAATGACACCGACGAAGACAACCTCTTCGATGGCCAAAATGATGTTGTCTTTCTTACCTCATTAGCTAAGCATCTTCAGAAAGAATTTCACACGGGGCCCGAGAAAACTTTTGTCGCGGGATTCTCTAACGGAGGCTATATGTCCTATTCATTAATCGCTCAAGCTAGAGATATATTCAAAGCCGCCGCAATAGTCTCCGGGTTACTCCACAAAAGAGTATTCAGAAAAGGACCTCCAAAGCCGACGCCAATCATCCATTTTCATGGTACCGATGACTCCATGGTGCCTATTGAAGGTCAGGGTAAATATGACATCCCAAGCGCACAATCAATCGTGGAATATTTCGCAAATCTAAATAAATCAGTGACACCAGAAACAACTCAAGTTACTGAAAATGCAAGAAGGATTATCTATACATCGGAAGATGGCGGAGCCGCCGTGCATTACTATCGAATTGAAAATCATGATCATGTTTGGCCTGGAAGACCCAATGAGGTAAAAAAAATGATCGATAATTCAGGCCTCAATGCCACCGAACTGATTTGGGATTTCTTTGCGAAACTATAGTTACACTGAGGAATTGGACCTAAGATTTTTTTATTCAGAGCCGGTGAGACCACGTTTATAGGGTTCCATATCAATGCCCGGCCAACGAGCCTCAGTCACCTCAACTGTGCGCGGAGTCCAAAAGGGATCTCCGGGTAAAGGGACACCAAGACACGCGAGCTGGTCTGGCGTAGCAAAAGGCATAAGATTTTCCCATGGTCGTCCAGCCCCTGTCTGCCAGGCGTGGAAAGCAATCTGATCGTTACCCGCTGCCTTAAATCCCACCGTCATAGAAAATCTTCGGCCTCCCGGAGAGGTCAAATTTGTTCCCCGATGGAACGTATCAATGCCGTGAGCGAGAAGCGAACCAGCAGGCACTGCGGCTATTTTTTCTCGCTCAACGAGGGCGTAATGTTCGTCAAGTTCAATCCCCGAAATGGGTCGATCGTGACCAAGGATGGCTCTTGCATCGGGCTTAGTTACATAACGCAAAGCCCCATCTTCAGCACTCACATCTGTTAAATAAAAAATAAAATCGACGGTACGTAGTGCCTCCTCTTCAGCGGGACATGTCAACGTGTGATTACCAAAGTCGCAATGAAATGTCTGCTCGTAATCGGTGAGGCCAGTATACTTTGCCCAAGTATGAGATTGGTAAAGATGAACTTCAGGGACACCTAACAGTGCTCTCGCAAAGGCAATTAGATCCGGGTGCAATGAACACAGATTGAGTTCTGGAGAGCCGTAATATGGTAGGGTATCTATGTGCTTAAAGACTTCTCCCTTCAGTTCTTTGAGGTTCTCATCATCCTCGGGGATTACCATTGCTTCATCCTTTCCCGGAGGTGGAGCAACTGAACCGTAGAGCATCTCAAAATCAGCCAAAAGAGGCAGGTACTCTTCCTCAGTGAAGAAATTCTCGATAACGCAAAATCCATCCTCTCGCCATTGCCTGATATGGTCTTGGCTGAACCTCATTAGTTACCTCCTTACCTTTGACCTAAACCTACACCAGAAAATTAATTCTACCAACATTTACGAAGCGAAATTTTATATGAAACATACAATCCGGAAAAGACCAACAAGGTCATTGCTGGCAAGGTGATTAGGTAGGTATGAGTACAACTGAAAGCCTGTACTGCGCCGGTCACATCTGGTGTTGCGAGGAAGAAAAATATTGGCGGAAGCATTATAAAACGATGGGGGGCAAGCCAACTTGAACACACGCTGGGAAGCTTCTGAGTTTACTGCTAACTTTCAATATTTGAGGGGTTCAAAGGGACTAGCTTTACACTAATCCCTTTGAATTCTTGCTGCTAAGCCTACTTACTGTCCTGCGTAGCGGCATACCAAATGGCTAGACCAAACGCGGTCTTGTTAACTAGATCTGCAATATTGTAAATAATATTCAGACTATCGTTGTCCACACCACCTGCGAGGTAACCAAGGAAATAACCTAATGGGTATATGGCCCATCCAACGGTTACAATTAATCGGAGCCAATAGAATGCCATTTGACTCGCAGCATTACCGCTCTCCGCCGAAACTTTACTCGCTTCGCCGAAGAATATTAGGTAGATGATGTAGAGCCATCCCGCCATCCCAATAACAAAACCAATTGCCGGTGACAGAACACCTGTCTCCCCGCCATATCCTCCTAAGAGCATTACGACAGATGCAATCAAAAGCTGCCAGAATAATCCAGTTCGAACCGCGGTTACGGCAGCTAATATCAAGTAAAATTCGACGATTTGAAGCGGTACAGTGATTAACCAATCGATGTATCGGTAAACCGTTGGCGAGTCACCTGTTGCGACCCAAATGCCTCTCATATAAAGGTAGTGCCAAAACGCGATACCTGTAACGAGGCCCGCGACCGTAAGAGACGTTCTCCATTTAACGGCAACGTCACCACGCTCTATAAAGAAAAATACCGTTGAGGCGAGCATGATTGCAGTTGCCAACCAGAACGAAATACCGACGAAATCATCAGCATTCAGTACCATAACGTCTGCACCGTAAGCCGTTCCACTTCCTGATAGAGCCAGCACCAAGGCAGCCTTCAGGAACACGTTCAAATTCAACATTTTTTATCCCCATTGAAACGAAAATTAATTAACGCGGCAGAAGCTTTAATAAGCTAATTTCCACCACTCCTTATCCCTCAGATTATTAGTTTCTCACTAACCGGCCACATAGAGAAAGGTTTTTTTTAACAAAATGTCTAATTTAAGCGTTTGACTGCCTCTGAAATCACAAAATTAGCTAACCAAGACCGTTTTAGCCGGTTTTTCTGCCCCTATTCTCTCTGCGCAGGGCTTAGAGCGGGATACTCATATGGGCTCCATTTAGAGGATAAACCCAAATCATTGCCTTCACGTTGCCAATTTTCGACACCCTCTCTCGTTTCAATAAGACCCCACGCGACTATAGAATCGACATTGTCCTTAAGAGTTTGCTCCACTGTATGCGGTTTCAAACCCAGTTGAGTAATCGCCTTCTGCAAAAAAGCTATGGGGCCTTGCCTGAAATTGCCATCCCTCCAGTTACCTGCTACTCCAACACCAGGATATAACTTTTGCAGGTGCGCTTGCACTTCTGGCTGGGTGAGCGTCCCCGATTCATCTTTAGCACATAGATTATAGCGATCACCGTTACTGTTTTCTGAACATTCAGCTATAAGTCGCTGAGCCTCAGCAACATCTCGAACATCAGTAATATTCCAGAACATCCGCGGATGACCATAACCTGCCATCATATCGCCGACTCGGGTCTGCCATGTCCAAGGACGCATATGTGTTTTCGACAATAATGGCCCAATCACATGACACGGACACACCCCAAACGCCTCAAAATTATTTTCTTGAGCCTCTTTATACACGAAGCGCTCAGAGTCCACTTTTGTCATCGCGTAAGCGATTTCGCGATCTTTAGCGACCACCTCCATAGTCCACGCCTTTTCGGGCGGCCGCATATCCTGGTTCATATCTGCCCAGGATTCTTCCGTGAAAGGCTCGTTGTTATGCGGATTACTCACCGCCGCAAAGGAACTAGTATATACAAGACGCTTGACGGTCCCGGCTTTCTTGATGGACTCCATAAGCATTTGAGTCGCAAGAATGCCACCATCATAGACCTTCTGCGGAGTAGAACCAGCCAAGTTGCCCATCTCAGCAGCCGCATGAAAAATACCGACGCAGCCTTTAAAAACCTCATCGTAAATTCCAGCGATCGTCATATCACAGGAATGCAAAGATACCGACCCAGGGCCAATACTATTCATAAGATTTAGATGGGCTACATTAGATAAGCGGCTTGCATCACGCACGCATGCGCGAACTTGATATCCATGTTTTACCAACGTCAATACGATATGAGAGCCAATATAACCGGCCGCACCGGTAACTGCTACGGGGCCATCGTTAGGTCCTATTGAGGGCATTTTTTGCTCTCCCCTTTAGAATGTAGATTTATTATTTCAGTGCCAAATCAAAACGTGGCCACAAGTATAAACAGATTAGGCCACAACAATACACGATAACTGAAAGTTAAGAGCGCGTTCTGCCCCGTTTAAATCCAGCCCCTGATCCCTAAAAACTAATCGGCAACAAATCCTGGCCAACTCTCAAGATAAGTAATAAATTTTTTTGACACGCCTTCTGACTGCAAGTATTCCCGAGTAACAGGGTTCTTTACTGGCGAAAACTCTTCTTCTTGAAAGTAGCGATTTGGGAAATCATGATGCAAGATCGCTGCACGTCCTAGCATAGCCCAATCTACATTTTCTCTCATAACCGCTTCGACTTCTGCGGGCGTACGAATTTTACCGGCAACACCTAAGCTGACATGTTTTCGATCCAGGCTAGTAAAATAAGACATCAATGTTCGACCTTGAAAAACCTCCTCAAGCGGCTCTTTAAACACATCCCATAAAGACATATCAAGGAAATCAATTTTCTCTTCCATCATCAGCTGCTGAGCTAAAGCAACAGCGTCCTCAAGTTTGACAACTCCTTCTGGCGATAACCGAACTCCAATAATAAAGTTATCACTGCAGCGCGCTCGGATACCGTCAATGATTTGAAATAGCAAGCGGGTTCTATTTCGAAAGCTACCACCAAACTCATCATTCCTTAAATTGGTTTCCCCACTCAAAAATTGGCATATCATGTAACCATGTGCCCCATGCAATTCAACACCATGGAAACCAGCTTTTTCCGCTCGAACGGCACCCTCCACAAAATCTTCAATCAGCAATAACACTTCCTGATAGGATAGTGCGCGTGCCCCACTTTTCGGATCGCCTGACGGAGACACTGGTATTTCCCCAACCAGCCTAGCTTCGGTTTTCTTTCCAGCATGGTGGAGCTGGAGTATCGAAACACTGCCTTCTTGATTAATGCCGCACGCAAGCTTTGAGAGACCCGCTATATGGCTATCAGAATATATTCCCAATTGACCAGGAAAGCCCTGGCCTACCGCTTGCACATGAGTGGCACAAGTCATGACGAGCCCAAATCCCCCCTTGGCTCGCATAGTCAACCAATGATATTCCTCTTCGGACAGAATGCCATCGACATTACTTTGACAATTTGTCAACGGCGCTAGCATAAAACGATTCTTCATTGCGGGACCGCGCAGAAAACTAATCGGCTCATTAATTTTTGGCATTAACATTACTCAGAGGAGATTGAGAACTGGAATGCCGAAGCGAATGAATAGGCACAACCTTAGCCCCACATGTTAGTGCCACCACAGACCGTATGCGCCTGACCAGTGATCCAACACGAAGCATCAGAAGCCAGAAATACCGCAATACCTTTAAAGTCGTCTGGCTCACCCAATCGACGCATAGGCGTACCCTCATTAGCTCGAGCTGCTGCCTCAGGGTTATCCCATAACGCTTTAGCAAAATCTGTTTTAACCAGACCCGGGCATATAGCGTTCACTCTGACACCCTTAGGACCAAGTTCTAGCGCCAAATTACGGACCAACGCAATATCCGCGAGCTTAGAAATATTATACGTCCCCAGTGTTTCAGATCCGCTAAATGCGCCAACACTTGCAGTGATGGCGATCGAACCTGATCCCTTTTCTACCATATCAGGTGCCACCATTTTGGCTAGCCATAAGTTTGAGCGAACATTTGACTCCATAGTCTTGTTATAAGCTTCATCTGGAATATCCAAAATAGAGCCGTAGTATGGATTTACGCCAGCATTCGCGATCAAAATATCGATTTTTCCAAGCTTCTCATGCGTTTGGTCGACAAGTGACTGCAATTGATCCTTGTACCCAATATTCGAAGCGATAGCGACGGCGCTGCCCTCTCCACATTTCTCATTGATTTGAGTAGCTGTTTCTTCACATTGATCGAACTTGCGGCTTGAAACAACCACTTTTGCTCCATGTTCTGCAAGACCCTCAGCCATAGACTTCCCCATGCCTTTTGAAGCACCTGTAAGCAAGGCTACTTTACCCGTTAGATCGAACAGAGATGTATTAATCATTAATATAGTTCCTTAATTAGAGCAAAATTTTATATTGAAGGATTAAAGCGTGACCAGACCGACGTCCAATTCTTTTTTATACTTCCTTCACTTTAATCCACGCACTTCGTTAAAAGGTCAGATCCTCTTACACTATCAAAACCGGCCGAAGAACAAAACTTTTAGGAATACTTTAGGAAACAGGTACTGCTTTAAGGCCAATAATTATTCGTTTCTTTGTACTCGCAGCTCTGAGTATAAACAATTATAAGATTAGCGATGGGGCGACCAGTAGTTTCGTCTATCAGATTTAAATTGATATCGTCGAGGGGGATGCGGTAAAGGATCTTCGGTACGTAATATCCATCCAAGCAACTCAGCGATAAGCCTAGATTGAATTTCTGCATAATCGGGGTTATCAAACAAGTTATCTAGCTCAACTGGATCATCAACCAAATTATAGAGCTGACCATGTTCTTGCATATCAAAAATTAATTTCCAATCACCTTTACGTATCGCCCGCATCGTCCCACTCTGCGACCAACCGTTTAACTCGTCAAAACCTATTTCTGCATGTATCGAATCCTTATTGGGATCAAAGTCCTCCTGATCGGTGTAGTGTAAACCTCCAAAACCATGTTCCGCATATGCACTACTGAACTCAGCCTCGGGATATTTTTCTCCGGTTAATAGCGGCCATAAGCTGCGGCCCTGAACCCCAGCAGGAATGTCTAATCCTATCGCTTCACACACGGTGGGCATAAGGTCAGCAGTCGAGATGTGCGCCGGATGCGGCTCGGAGGATCGAATGATATCTGGACCGACAAAAAAGAAGGGCACCCTAATCAGTACCTCTGGCAACTCTGCACCCTTACGCATCAAACCATACTCACCAACATAATCACCGTGGTCTGAGAGAAATATCAAAATTGTACTAGATTGAAGGTCATGCGAACCCAAGTAATCCCAGAACCGCCGCACCTGATCATCAATAAGTCTAAGCATACCAAAGTAATTCGATCGTGCTTGCGGAAGCTGCTCGTCGTAGTCAGGGAATCCAAGCTCACCAATATGCCTTAGCCACTGGTACTTGAATCCCTTTACTTGTAGCGCGGATTTATCGGATAGGGTTGGAGGTATTGTTTCCGTAGGAAACATTGAAAAATAGGGTTCAGATACCTGATAGGGATTATGGGGTTCCGGGAAAGATAACCATAGGAAAAACGGATCGGACTGACTTGAGCTAGAAATACTATCAATCCAATTCGTGGCAGCAGTTACCGCTCTATATGGACATTGAAGACTAAAATCAAAAGGTGTTGGTTCAAAAGCCGCCCGCATTTTCAGGCTAGCTAAGTGTCTATCAAAGGCTATTTCATCGGCTGTACGGTCTGTACCTAATCCACCGTGGTGCCCCATGGAGAAGTAAAAATCCATCTTAGACGCATCGACATGTGAGTGATTTTTTCCACATAGGGCTGTTTGATATCCGTTATCACGTAAGATGTCATACAAATCCGACTGATAGAATGCATCGTTCCCATTATGATTGGTTCTTGCGTGGGTGGCACTAGGATAGCGGCCCGTCAACATACTTACACGAGCAGGCAAGCATGCTGGCATCGTTGTATACGCTCGATCAAACCAAGTTCCTTTTTTAGCCAGGCTATCCAAAAAAGGAGTGGTATCTAAGCCAAAGCCTTCTCGTCTCGAAACATCAGCTCTTTGCTGGTCCGTCATGATCACAACAATGTTTGGCTTCATATTCAATTCTTGTTAATGGCCTGCAAAATGGCTTTTTGGAAATCTTTGTACACATTTCCTCCTCTTGGCTTAGCGGGAAAATAAACCGCGACTAGTTCGTTTTCAGGATCAGTCCACGAATCTGTGCGCGTCGCGCCAGCCCATCCAAAGGAACCTTTGCCTCGATAACTCCTCGATAGATTAGAATCTGTTACAACGCTCACGGTATACCCCATTCCCTTACCCTTGATACCTTTGCGAGCTTGCTCAAAAAGATCTCCCGCATGATTACGACTCATTATATCAACGCTATTCTGACTGAGCACGCGCTGTCCGAACAGCTCCCCCCCATTAAGGAGCATCTGCTGGAAATACAAGAAGTCCTCTGCCGTGCTGGATAATCCAGCACTTGCAGAGACGTAACTGGTGGGTTTGAACCAGTCCTTCGATTTTCTGGCAGCAGTACCGGTATAGACGAAAGTTTTGGATTTCTTTTCAGTGGGAACATGAAAGAAAGTATTATTCATTTCTAAAGGATCAAAAATTCTTTTCTGTACAAACGCGTCGAAGGGTGTTTTCGAGACGATTTCGATCACTCGAGCCACGATATCAAGGCCCAAGCTGTACTCCCAATGTGTGCCTGGTTGAAAATTTAGAGGCACCTGAGCAAGCCGTGGGATGTATGTAGCGAGCGTATCATCCTTCTTCGGTTTTTCGGATTGCCGAAGCTTTCCAAGACCAGAGGTATGGGTCAGTAGGTGGTGGATTGTCACCGGAGATTCGAGGGCCACTAGCCTCGGCTCTGGCTTCTGCCTCTTCTCTTTACCCATTATTCTGGCTTTAAATCCATCTTTACCTTTGGCGCTAAAAGATTTGTCTCGAACCGCTACTTTCATATCCGCAAATTCAGGGATGTATTTTGAAACTGGATCACTAGCTTTTATTAAACCATCCTCGATCGCTATCATTGCAGCGACCCCGAGAACAGGCTTTGTCATTGATGCAATAGCAAAAATCGTATCAGTTTCCATCGCTCGACCTTTGATAGAGTCCATCTCGCCATGCGTTGAGAAGTGGACAACCTTACCGCGACGAGCCACAACAGTGACACCGCCCTGAATATGGCCCAGAACAATATGTTCTTGCATCAACTCATCGATACGATTAAGCCCATCAGTCGACATACCAACCAGCTCCGCATTTACAATCGGCATCCTCTTCGGGGTATGACTTGGTTCAGCAGACGCAGTGAAAGCAGTAAAGCTATATAACGATACTAAAAGTAGAAAAATCGCTTTTCTCTGATTCAGCCGAAATTGCTCAAGAGAACCTTTTTTAAGCAAGACGTTGAAATATCTTTTCGAGTAAATTTCACGTTGCTGTAAAGAAACCATATGTTTAGACCTGATTATTAATGGGCAAGGATTTATTGAATCTAGTTATTGCTTTAGTAGCTTCAAAATATAATTAGTCGATTCAGTTGTCCAGTATTTAGCAATTCCAACCACGTAATCTGATATTATTTTGCGCTTCAATGATCAATCGTAGGAATATTGGGTGGCAAGTCGCAATCCAAGCAGGCCAAACCTTCTTTTCATCCTGAGTGATGATCAGGGCGCTTGGGCAATGGGTTGTGCTGGCAATGAAGAAATACGCACGCCCAATTTAGATCGGTTAGCACGTGAAGGTATTCGTTTCGATAATTTCTTTTGTGCGTCCCCGGTCTGCTCTCCCGCGAGGGCATCAATTCTTACTGGATTAATTCCCTCCCAACACGGGGTTCATGATTTCATTTCCATGCCACACAATAGGCAGGGCCAGCCAAATCGAAACTCTCCCGCAAACGGTATCCCTTTCCTAGAGGGCAACACCTGTTACCCAGAGTTACTTGCTGATATAGGTTACCGAACTTGCTTGTCAGGTAAGTGGCATCTGGGTGATGCCAGGGAAGCGCAATGCGGCTTTGAAGATTGGTATCCTATGCCTTTCGGACAATGCAGCTACCGAGATGTACCCATAGTAAAAGACGGCGGCCACACCTGCGTTAACAATACCTACGCAACAGATCTTTTTACTGACAATGCCCTGAAATTCCTTGAAGAGCAAGTCGAAGAAGAAGCCCCTTTTTGTTTAAATGTGAGCTATACAGCTCCACACAAGCCTTGGGGTAGAGAACATCACCCCGAGGAGCTCTGGGATGATTACTATAACAACTGTCCTTTTAAATCAACGCCAGGGCCAGAGGAACCCTTAGCATCCGGATTTCAACGTTATAGTTTTTTGTCCCCTAGCGATGCTGAAGCAAGGAAAAAAGTTAATCCCTCAGAATTACGCAGGCAAGACCTTGCAGGCTACTTTGCCTCTATCGAGGCAATGGATAGTAACATCGGTCGCCTGGTCAGTTGGCTGGATGAGCAGAACCTAAGGAGTAATACCCTCATTGTATTCATGGGTGATAACGGCATGAATACTGGACATCACGGTATTTGGGGTAAAGGAAACGGTACTTGGCCGCAGAATCTATTCGACACTAGTGTCAAGATACCCTGCCTAATCAGTCGACCCGGCCACGTTCCAGAACATAAGATTTCCTCGACACTATTGAGTCAGTACGACTGGCTTTCAACGATTGTAGACTATGCCGGTGATGCCAGTCTTTCTCCAAGCGGATTACCTGGGAGATCCTTTGCTCCAATACTAAGAGGGCATAAGTTCGAAGAATGCGATCGTATCTTCGTGTTTGATGAATATGGGCCAGTCCGTATGATCCGATCTAAGCAGTGGAAACTTATCTGGCGTTATCCAGCAGGAGCACATGAGTTATATGACGTCAGTAACGACCCTGATGAAAAGGTAAACCTCTTTGACGAACCCGGCTTTGCGAATCTCATCGCAGAACTGCGTCGAGAGCTAGATGATTGGTATGCAGCCTATATTGATCCAAATATAGATGGAAGCAAGTTACCGATTACCGGCTATGGTCAAAGAGACCATGCTTCGGTAAAAAAAGCATTCAACCATCGATTTCAGATGAAGGATCGCCAGAATGAAAATGTCTAGCTGATTAGTACTAAGTTCATTGTCACTCGTGAACCTATTGGAACCATAAATCAAATTGGGAAAACTAAAACTAAAACTAAAAAAAATTTATGACTGAACAATTGCAATTCAAACCAAACATCGCATCTCTGCTAGGTTATCAATGTCCTGACTGGTTCCGAGATGCAAAATTTGGCATATACGTCCATTGGGGTATCTACTCAGTTCCAGAGCGTGGCGAATGGTATCCTCGAAATATGTATCTTGAGGGACACCCAGACTACCAGCACCACATACAGAACTATGGACATCCGTCTGAATTTGGGTATAAAGATTTGATTCCCCTCTGGACTGCAGAAAAATGGGATCCGGAGGGATTGGTCTCCCTGTTCAAACGCGCAGGTGCACGATATTTTGCGCCCTGTGCTGTTCATCATGACAACTTCGATCTTTGGGACTCAAAATTTCATCGTTGGAACAGTGTCAATATGGGTCCAAAAAAGGATATTACTCGTCAGTGGCAAAAGGCTGCACTCAATCAAGGGTTGCGTTTTGGGGTCACTACTCATCTCGAGCGAACCTGGAGCTGGTTTAATACCAACAAGGGAGCAGACTGTTCGGGTACGAAAACGGGTGTCCCATTCGATGGTAACAATTCTAGCTACAGTGATTTTTACTTAGACCCTCATGCTGATACTGATTTACGCCACCCCCTTAATGCCCCAAACAGTTGGTGTGAGCATTGGGCAGCACGTATAAAAGATCTTATAGATAACTATCACCCTGACCTCCTCTACTTTGATGGATGCATCCCTTTTGCAGGGGAAGATAATGGACAGACCGGACTGGACGTAATAGCTCACTATTATAACGATAGCTTAAAAGAGCATAACGGGGATATGGAGGCTGTGATGTGCGTCAAGGATCTGCCAGACCACGGTATCTATGTCGATGGGGTCACTACCCTCGATTTAGAACGTACCCGTCTTGATAATATTCGCGGATTGCCCTGGCAAACAGATACATCGACTGGTCCCTGGGGGTATCACTCTGGAATTGCATATCGTCCTGTAAAAGAATTAATCCACGAGTTGATAGATATTGTCAGTAAGAATGGTAACGTTTTGTTAAATGTACCGCCCAGAGCTAATGGAACACTAGACTCTGCTACCGTTCAAATCTTGGAGGCAATAGGACAATGGCTCGATATTAACGGGGAAGCAATCTATGGGACTCGTCCATGGGTAATCTATGGCCATGATCAGTATCGCTTCACCCGCACGAAGGATGCGGTTTATGTGCACCTACTTGAGTGGCCGAAAGATAATAATGTCATAACTATTCCCAGCCTGGTTCAGCTACGAGCAATTGGACCAATTTCCAAAGTTCAGCTCCTTGGCTGCGATAAAAGCCTGCGTTGGGGCCAAGATACAGTTGAGGAAGGCGCACTAAGGATTGTACTGCCAGAACAGAGAATGGGAGAACACGCTTGGGTATTTAAGGTGCAATGGTAACGCTATAGGACTCCCATAAGTTGTAAGCGTTACTCCCAGTCTAAAGAGACTGCTTAACTAAATATTCGTCGTATGTCCCTTGAAAATCGTTCAGGCATTGATCTTTTATTTCGATAATCCGCGTCGCAAGAGACGACACAAACTCTCGATCGTGACTCACAAATATTAGCGTGCCCTCGTAGTTCTCTAGCGCCAGGTTAAGAGCCTCAATGGCTTCCATATCTAAATGATTCGTGGGCTCATCCAAGAGCATTACGTTAGGCGAAGACATAATTAACTTCCCGAAGAGCAGTCTATTTTTCTCTCCCCCAGAGCAAACCTTTACCGCTTTATTAAAGTCCTCCGATGAAAACAATAGCCGGCCGAGCGTGGCTCTAACAATTTGCTCATCATGGCTCTCGTTACGCCACTGACTCATCCAGTCAAAAAGGTTTAAATCTGATTCAAATTCTGAATTGGTATCCTGCGGACAATAACCTAGGGACGCATTCTCTGCCCACTTTATTGTTCCTGATTCTGCTTGAAGATCATCCATCAGACATCTAAGCAGTGTTGATTTACCAGCACCGTTCTCGCCGATAATAGCCAAACGAGCGCCCGCCTCAAGAATCATATTCCCGCCCATAAACAAGGTTTCTTCATCAAAACTGTGACCAAGATTTTCAATGGTTAGAGCAGCGCGGTGCAGTTTAGAATCTGGCTCAAATCTAATATAAGGACTCACTCTGCTTGATGGCTTAATATCAACAAGCTCTATTTTTTCAATTTGCCGGGCTCTTGAAGTAGCTTGCCTTGCCTTGGAGGCATTCGCAGAAAACCTACTCACGAAATGCTTCAACTCGGAGATCTGCGCTTTCTTTTTAGCGTTTTCAGACTGAGCCCTCTCCCTTGCCTGAGTCGACGCAGTCATGAAGTCATCATAGTTTCCCGGGTAAACCTTTATAGTGCCATAATCTATATCAGCCATATGTGTGCAAACTGCGTTTAGGAAATGTCGGTCATGCGAAATGATAACCATGGTACTTTTTCGCTCGTTTAATATGCCTTCGAGCCAACGGATAGTATGGATATCTAAATTATTTGTAGGTTCGTCGAGGAGTAGAATATCGGGATCCGCGAACAGAGCTTGCGCCAACAGTACTCGCAATTTCCAACCTGGCGCCACTTCACTCATCGGACCGTAGTGAAGTGATTCGTCGATACTTGCACCGGACAGAATCTCGCAAGCACGGCTTTCCGCGCTGTACCCATCCATTTCTGCAAACTGAACTTCCAGCTCAGCAACTTTAATCCCATCTTCTTCAGTCATTTCTGGTAAGCCGTAGATCCTGTCGCGCTCCACTTTAATCTCCGACAACTTTTTATCACCCATGATAACTGTATCAACGACGCTAAATTCCTCGAAAGCAAACTGATCCTGACTAAGCTGGCCGATGCGCAGATTTGAGTTGATTGATACATTACCAGAAGTCGGTTCAAGCTCGCCGCTTAGGATTTTCATGAAAGTTGACTTACCGCAGCCATTGGCCCCGATCAGGCCGTAGCGATTGCCCTCTGTGAACTTTACAGAAATATTCTCGAACAGAGGCTTTGACCCAAACTGAATGGTAATATTTGCTGTAGTAATCACTTTTTTTCCGTTCTAAATTGTATTATTAATTGTTGATCTGATCCTTTGCGGACGCACGATAAAAGGTTAGACGTGATAACACAATGTACTTTTTTTAATCCTTTAATTTTACTCAATTTTTTAGACTGCCTTCCCTTTTCATTTTATTCTTTTTAACTTTTACACTCGATACCTTTTTCTTTCGTTTCTTAGCCTTCTTGCAACCGGTCCCTAGCGCATCTATCTTTTTGGCTACCCTATTCGATCCGGACGGCATGTTTTGAGGACTAGTGGGACTGTAACGACTTATCTTAACCTTAGATATATCAAGCTTTTGACCACATACCCATACGTTTTTGAGATCATTAAAAACAGCTTTAGGCATACCTTGTGGTAATTCGATGAGGCTAAACTTTTTCCTAATATCAATATGACCAATATTTTCTGCGTCGAGTCCAGCCTCGCTAGCAATTGCGCCAATGATATTCCCAGGTTTAACAAGAGCATCATGACCAACTTCGATACGGAAGAGCTCCATACCCTTTCTTGCTTTCTTCAATATGTCTACAGTATTTTTTGTTTTTCGATCAAAGGATGCTGTTACGGTCGGCTCTGCTTTGGTTCGTCCTTTTGATCTTTTCTTTTCCTGTTTTAGAAGAAGAGGTCTGTCTCTAAAAGAAAGCTTCGCTAAGCCTGCCGCTATTTCAATAGCTGTTACATCATGCTCGAGTTCATATGATTCAAGAATACCCTGTATGAATTTTAGTGAGCCCCCGGCAAGGACATCAGTGATACTCTGCTTAAAATTGGCGATTCTTTTACCATTCACCGTCTCTATGCTAGGCACCGTCATTGCCTTAATCTTCTTGCGGGTAGCCTTTTCAATAATCGCCAGCATTCGTCGTTCTCTCGGAGAAACAAAAAGAATCGCTTCACCCTCCCTACCTGCTCGGCCAGTTCGCCCGATACGATGGATGTAGGCTTCCGCATCGTAAGGTATATCATAATTTATAACATGACTGATCCGGTCAACATCAAGACCTCGCGCTGCCACATCAGTCGCAACCAAGATATCAATCGAACGCTTCTTTAGTCGCTCGATCATTTGTTCTCGACTCTTTTGCGCCATGTCCCCATTTAGGGCTTCAGCAGCATAGCCTCTCGCTTGCAAACGTCCGGCAAGTTCGGTGGTGTTAACTTTTGTTCTCACGAAAAGTAAGACAGCATCAAATGCTTCTACCTCTAGAATTCGAGTTAGCGCATCTAGCTTGTGCAGGTTGCTGACTAGCCAATATCTCTGATTGATGGACTCTGCTGTCGCAGTTTTAGCTTTGATCCGAATATCTCGTGGCCTTACCAAAAATCTATTCGTGATCTTTTGAATTTCTTTGGGCATCGTCGCCGAAAACAGTGCGATTTGACGATTTTGTGGCGTCTGCTCCATGATCCACTCAACATCTTCAACAAATCCCATACGAAGCATCTCGTCCGCTTCATCAAGTACCAGCGTTCTTAAATTATCCAGCTTCATAGTCCCTTTCCGGATATGATCCTTGACCCTTCCTGGGGTCCCGACTACTACATGAGCTCCATGTCGCAGCGCACGAATCTGTCCAGAATACTCTTGCCCCCCATAAACAGGGAGCACATGAAAGCCTTTCAAAAACTTAGCGTATCGCTCGAACGCTCCCGCCACTTGTATCGCGAGTTCCCGCGTTGGGGTTAGCACGAGCGCCTGCTGGCGCCTAACACTGATGTCAATATTTACAAGGAGAGGCAAGGCAAAAGCGGCGGTTTTACCAGTACCTGTTGGAGCGTGACCGAGTAGATCGTGACCCTCTAGCAAAGGTGGAATAGCACTGCTTTGAATAGGAGAAGGAGTCTTATAACCGACTTCTTCAAGTGCTTGATTCAATGGCGATGGTAATCCAAACGAATGAAATCCTGAAACCATTTCTTTTTTTGACATAACTACCTCGGAGAGCCAAATACCGGTAGGGGTATTCGTGAGGCCGCGAGTATAATTTGACCATCACAAAAATCAATCTCTATCGAGATCATATCGCCGTAAAGAACTGTTTTTATCTTCCATAACAGAAAAATGTTAGAGCCTTGGCCCAACTTGCATAGACGCTAGCGCCAAAGCTAGATGCCCCATTAACCGAATTTATACAGCTGAAGGCTATTCGCGGATTAAATCATCCAATAATTTTTGATCGAATTCGCTGTCCTCTAGCTTAACTGATTCAAGGTTATCTCTTTGTCGCTCTCTGTTACTCGACTTCGGGATCGTTACCACATTTCGCTGCCGTATTAGCCAGTTGATTGCGAGCTGTTGGGGAGCAACGGAGAGCCGCTCAGAAACATCGACTAATGTGGGATGATTGAAATTGCAGTTTCTCAGAGGGCTGTAAGCGTCAACTCATGCTCCTGACAAAACTCCAAAGTCCCGTCAAACTGCGGTTTTCGATGGAAAAGGCTGTAAAGAACCTGGTTCCCAAACAAAGGTGTTTCCGACAATCTCACCGCTTCTTCCAGCAATGGTAAGTCAAAGTTACTAACACCAACATTGCGCACCTTATCTTCACTTACTAGTCTGTTAAGGGCATGAAAGCTGTCAGCAAGGGGTATCTCTTTGCTTGGCCAATGGATAAGGTAAAGATCAATGAAGTCAGTTTGAAGTCTTTTGAGCGAACTGTCACAAGCAGAGAGAATTCCTTGGTAGGATAGATTTTCCGGCTTGACCTTACTAGTGATTATAAAATCGCTTCGGTTGAGACCCACCAAAGCACGCCCCAATAGTTCTTCCGAATGCCCCGCGCCATACATCTCTGCTGTATCAAAGTGACGATATCCTAGACTAATAGCCTGCTCTATCGCTTTTAGCTCAGAATGATCACGGGAATGATCTGGATTAAGAAGACCGCCATAATTCCACATACCGAGACCAACCGGGGGCAATGTTAAATTGTCTCTCATCTTCGCACCACACTCCGCACCTGAAAGCTTATTTTTCTGGAGCGACAGCTTTTTTGGCTCCAATTAAAGTAAACGAAATCATGACACGAGATTACACCAAAGCAGCATTTTTTTATCTAAAGACCAACGAGAGATACTCAATAAGAGTAACAGAAGGTGCTTTTTGTGGGTATTCTTTTAAAATAGTCATAGATCAAAGCGCGGAGGGAAACGTGCCAGATAAAATGTCCGAAGACGAGGTATTAGCATATATCGACTCAAAGCCGGGATGGGCATTGCTGTCTACTATTGGGTGTGATGGTTACCCTCACACTGTTCCTGTGGGTTATTTCAGAGTGGACCATAAAATTTATATGGGATGTAGGGATAACACCCAGAAGGTTGTCAACATAGAACGTAATCCAAGAGTATCCATCAGCCTAGAAAGTGGAACCACCATGCCAGAGCTGAAAGGTGTACTACTAAGAGGTAGCGCGCGCGTAATTCGAGACCGAAAAGAGCGCCTGACTATCTCGAACCTAGCAGCACAATCCCGTGGATCGAAGACAGAGGAGTCTTCGAAAACCTTGAGTGACGACGGCGTTTATATCGAACTAAGTGATTTCAAAATGACGTCGTGGGATTACGGGAAGTAGCTTCCAATCGAACGCTCCCCTTCTTCTGATTAGTAATTAACTTTCAGACAGGTTAGATAATTCTTTGAGTCTGGCGAAGACTACCTCACTTGAAGCCTCATTTTTATGAATCGTTCTCGTAGCCAGAAAGACCTCGTAAACCAAAAAAATTAGTGAGGCTGCAAGCAATAGCAGAGAGACGATAAATAATGATGCTACCGCAAAAGATATTTCAACAGTCATCATTGCACCTAAGAACATTGTAATTATGAGCAAACAAACAAACAGAACACTACCCAATGAAAGCCAAATCCCCATTGAAATCAAGAAACTTCTTTTGGCTAATTTTGTAATTGCAGACCTAGCAAGGAGAAGGTCATCGCCGCTCGCATTATGAATGATTGAATAAATGAAACGTTCTCGATCTTTAATCCTACCTAATCTACTGGTCATTACGTTTAGAAGGCCACCAACACCGACTATTAAGAAAACCGGCGTCATGGCGTTCTGCATGGCTTCTGATATCAACACTAAGAACTCTCCTTAACTAGCAACACCTCATGTATTCGGGGATATTATCTAGCTGGTGCCTAGAACAGACCGACTATATTATCCCAATCGCCAAAATGCCCAAAGCTAAATCCTGATATACCCGGGATTACTAAGGCGTTGTAACATTATTAAAGAAAGACCAGATCACGCGGTGGGTCGAGACTTCACCCAGGGTTTGTGGCCACCCATGTCCTCCGTCCACTAATCGATAGTGTTCAACTCTTGCCCCCTGATCGCAATTTTCGTAAACGATGTGTACTTCATCTATATTTTCATTCACAGTTTTGTTTTGGCACTGGTACCGATCGCGCCAGAATTGCAGCAAACCTGGAACATCGTGCATCTCGCCAACCGAGTCCCACTCTTTCCATTCCCATGTATTTCCATAAGCTATAATGGGGTCTTTGAGACCATGAATATGCATGATGGGTACATTGACTTGCGGATTACAGGACTTCTTTATGACCGGCATGGTACCGGCGAATGAGGCTATTGCAGCAAATTGATCGCTCATCTGGCATGCCAGTTCATAAGAGAACATTGAACCAAGGGAAAAGCCCACTGCATAAATTTTTTTGTCATCGAGTGGATGGGTCTTTCCGATATCACTGATCATTGCGTTGATAAAGTCTATGTCTTGATAAGAATCATCATCGGTATTGAGTTGCCACGCGCTCTCATTTTCGGGCAACCGTTTACCCACCGGCACCGCGAGAGCAATCCCAAATTCCTCACCAAGTGCTTCCCATTGACGCTGTTGCGGAAATGGCCAGGGTTCTACGCCACCACCATTCAATAAGACGACGAGTGATAAGGGACCTTCAGGAGGATTTTCTGGGATGAATCTGTTGTATTCTCTTTTACCACCATTCACCATAATCTCAACGGTCGGTAGGTGCTGTCCATACTTGTATACAAGGTAGCCCCAGTAGGACATGGTTCCAACAACACCTACGATGACGATACCTGTAACGACACTAATGGTAAATTTTAATCCTCTCTTCAAAAGTTTACCTTGCTGTCTCCTTTGATGTGTAGCGGATCGGTGAAGAGCGTCCCGGACGATCATAACGGATTCTAAGATTATGAAGCTCTGTAATCGTCTTCTGTGGCTTACTCAATCGGTCTTTATACCATGGGATATAGAGAAATCAGTCAAGTAACGAAGGAAATAATAGATAGTTCCTACTTTTCGTTCTCTACCATTCAAAGGTTTTCCTCCAAGCTGATAATATCTTGGCAACAGACAATGACAATTATTACCGTAATGGCCAAATTTTTTCATCAGATTCTAGTTTAATGATTGCGCCTTCGTAGACATAAAATGCTTTGTTAGAGCCATCTACAGTTATAAAGGGATATAGCACCTTCCTGTCTGAAACTTTTTTTCCATTACATGTGATTCGATGTACAAAGACTTTTGTATCATCACTCATTAGACCATGTTCTGCGAACACCTTCGAAAATGCGTTACCTTGGTTAACGAGCTCAAATTCCTTGTTGCGGAGGAATTCTGTCATTGTATAGGTTTTGTAAGTTGCAGACTGCCCGGCGTAATCACAGGAGTAGAAGACACCATCTGCCCATCCTTTTGAAATTTCTTGTTGCTTGCCAAAAATATTTGCTTCCTCTGCGAACCAAAACTCCCCAAAATATCCGGTAACAGTCCATTTAGTATCGATATATTGAGCACTCAAGAGTGAAGGAAAGGCAATTATTAATCCCGTCTGAGCAATTCTTTTTATAATTTTGATCAAGAATCCCGAGCTCACCGTGTCACCATTTCATGTAACTTAGTTGGGTCGTTTTGTAGTCCGTGAATAGCTAATTAGTTGCATAAATCAGCTATTGAAGACAATCATAGGAGTAAGAGTGGTGGAGCTAGGCAGGATCGAACTGCCGACCTCGTGACTGCCAGTCACGCGCTCTCCCAGCTGAGCTATAGCCCCTAATTTAGGTAGAAATCCTATCTCTTTAGTCCAAACCATTCAACCGGGTAGTTCTTGACCCCGGTTCGGGTGGCGTCTCAGGTGGACCAGCAAAGCATTGCGCTATGTCCATCCACTGCTGTGCTGATTCACCAACTACCTTTAAATGGATATCTTTATCCCGTATGTTCCGGCCCTGAGTCACAACATGACAAAATTCAACAGCTGCACCAGAAATATAGTCCTCCTTCGAAGGCTCACCAAACTCCCAGACGTCACCAGAAGGCGCATCTAACTTAACATAAGGCACAGGGCTTGGAGGTTCCATCTTCCTATTGATGAAAGTCCACCCAAAGGTTTTTACGCCGATCACTGCTATATTTTTTAAGCGATCAGTGCTAATCCTTGTTCTATGCAAGCAATCATAAATATCCTGGCCATGCGCCCAAGTCTCCATTTGTCGAGCAGTGGTAAACATCATCACCCCCATGTCAGGACCAAACCAGGGTAGTCGATGCTTTGGGTCACTACCCCTAAGTTGCTCACATATTTCATTGAAGCATCGCCACCATGACTCGAGTAATTCAAGACCATAGATTTTTGGAGACATCACAATTCTTTGGGCTTTTAGATTATATTTTATGGTCAGGAACTCAGCCCGATCCGCTAAAGAGAGCATTGCTGCCTTATCTGCTCCATGTAGATGCTGGATAACGTTGTTGATAGTCCACTTCTTGAATGGCGTTTTCCGGTTCCAATCCTCAGGGGAGATCGTCTCAAGAACCTTTTTTAATTCTTCACCCTCTTCGTAAAGATCAACAGCTTGCTGCATTATCCCCCAGAGCTCCTTCGTGCCTGGTATTCTTTCTCAAGTTTTTTCGTTAACTTCTTGGAAACCCCACCTAAAATATCGATAGCATTTTTTAGCCGCGCGCGAGTTAAATCAGGTCCAATAACCTCCATGGAATCAAATAATGGGGGAGAAATTGGTTTCCCAGAAATCGCAATAAAAATAGGTGCGAGGACATCTCGAATTTTAAGCCCCAAATCCTCTCCCAGATCTTCAAATACCTTGTTTAAACTATCTCTATTCCAATCGACCAAAGCATCTATATCCCATAGTGAAAATTGTAGAATTTTTTTTATTTGATCCGTAGAGAGATTCTTGACGGCTAAATCATCCTCCGAGAAAGCAGGCAAACCGGTTGCAAAGAAGGCTATCATATCGGTAATTTCAGAGAAGACATCAACCCTCTCTTTTATAAGCGGTATAATTCTCTTTAAATTTTCCCGATTGTACGCCCACTCACTAACCCTATCCGCAAACGCGTCATCATCGAGCTCTTCTCGCAACCACCTGCCGTTAAGCCATCTTAACTTGTCCGTATCAAAGATAGGCGCGCCCAGAGAAATTCTCTCAAGATCAAAATGATTAATCATCTCGCTAAGCGAAAACTTCTCTTCTCCGTCGGGCATACTCCAACCAAGCATACCAAGATAGTTTATCACTGCTTCAGGGAGAAACCCCATACGCTCATAGAAGCCAATACTTGTCGGATTTTTACGCTTGCTTAGTTTACTCTTATCAGGATTTCGTAACAAAGGCATGTGGATTAGTTCAGGCATATCCCATCCAAGATACTCATAAAGCAGTTTGTGCTTGGGAGCTGAGTTGATCCACTCCTCTCCGCGAATAATATGCGTAATTTCCATTAGATGATCGTCTACCACTACAGCCAGATGGTAAGTTGGATTACCATCAGATTTTTGTAGTACCTGCATATCGATTTGTGAATATTCGATTGGAATGTCACCTCGCAACCGATCCTTAATGATACATATGCCCTCCTCTGGGACTTTCATGCGAACAACATACTCCTGACCAGACGCAAGTTTCTTCTGAACCTGCTCCTCTGATAAAGAAAGACAGCATCCGTCGTAACGGGTAGTTTCGTTGTTCTTAATCTGTTCAGATCGCATACACTTTAGACGCTCAGGAGTACAAAAACAGCGAAATGCATGTCCTCGTGACAGAAGTAAGTCAATATGCTGCTTGTATGTATCCAGCCTTTCACTTTGTCGATATGGGCCAAAAGGTCCAGGTTTATCCGGCCCTTCGTCCCAATCGAGCCCTAACCAATGTAATGACTCTAAAATTTTTTGTTCCGACTGCTCCGAGCTCCGAACCGCATCGGTATCTTCAATACGAAGTATAAATTGACCACCAAACCGGCGAGCAAAACACAAGCTGAAAAGTGCCATATAGGCTGTACCTACATGCGGGTCCCCCGTGGGCGATGGCGCTACTCTTGTACGAACTTTCATATTAGACATTGTAACTTTTTTACAGACGCAGGTCTGCACACAGAATCAGACCATAAGCGACGTAGGGGTGTTAAACTGTTACTTCATTTAAACCAGTTTGAAAATCTTGGATAGAAGATTATCAGTAGCGCCGATGATGGGATGTACAGATCGACATTTCAGATTTCTCCTGCGCCTACTGTCTCCAAACGCCATGCTTTATAGTGAAATGATCGTTACGGGGGCTTTATTATATGGAGAAAAAGAAAAATTCCTAAATCATAGTAACGACGCCCCTTGCAGTTTTCAATTGGGTGGAAGCGATCCTAAAGAGTTAGCAATGGCCGCCACTTTGATTGAACAAGCTGGCTATCAAGAAGTAAATCTCAACTGTGGCTGCCCAAGTGACCGCGTGCAGGTAGGCGGTATCGGAGCATGTCTGATGGCAAAACCGGAACTCGTCGCAGACTGCTTCCAAGCGATGAGTAGCGCCGTCGACATACCCGTGACGGTAAAAACCAGGATAGGTATCGACAACAATGAGGACTACCACTTTTTTAAACACTTTATTCTCACCCTTTACGAGGCCGGATGTCGTACTTTCATCATTCATGCTAGAAAAGCAATTTTGAAAGGTCTGACACCGAAAGAGAATCGAGAAATCCCTCCACTCAAATACCACTATGTTTATCAAGTCATGGAGGAGTTACCAGATGCTACATTCATTTTGAATGGAGGAATCAGGACGCTAGAAGAATTCGTAAAGTTAAAAAACCAGACAGATGGCTTGATGTTGGGAAGAGCGATCTACTCAAATCCCTATCTATTAGCGCATCTTGAGAACGCCATCTTTTCAACTCCACTTCCCTCTCAACTTGCTATCTTAGGTGAATTCAGATCTTACATAATTAGGCAGCTTGATAACCGGGTAGCAGTAAAACATATGGTTAAGCATCTTTTAGGTTACTTCACAGGAATACGAGGAGCAAAACAGTTTCGACGCCATTTAAGTACCCATATGTTTGAAGATGGTGCAAGTATTAATGTGCTTGATAATGCATTAAAAGCTTCAAACGTTACCGAAAATCTTATCCATGAGGCATTTTCATGATTAACAAGTTTACGCAATTCTTCACCGAAAAGTTTCTTTCCGAAGAAGTGGAAGGAGAAACGGAACACCGAGGGATCGAGTTCGCAACGGCTGCACTTCTTATCGAGGTCTCACGAAGCGATGAGGAGCGCACAGAGGACGAAAAACAATCTATTATGTCAATACTACAAGGGTTGTTCGAGTTCAATCAGGAAGAGCTGAGCAACCTTGTCGAATTAGCCGAGGATGCAATTGAAGAAGCCCATGATCTTCACCAATTCACTCGCCTTCTCAACGAAAACTATGACTATAGTGGTAGGAAGGAATTAGTCGTTCAATTGTGGCGTGTCGCTTACGCAGATGGCCGTATAGACAAGTTTGAGGAACATATCATAAGACGCATTGCCGGCCTGCTGCATGTTGACAACAGTGACTTCGTACAAGCAAAAGTTTCTGCCCGCAGTTGAGAGAGTAAATTGCTGCCTAGTCTTCTACCTTGATCTCCTTCAATTGAATAACTTGCAGTTGTTTCTGTAGGCGTTTTGCCGAAACTGGCAAACTAGTGCCTATCTTTTGTGCAAATAGCGAGATCCGATACTCCTCGACCATCCAACGATACAACTCCATCTCCGAACCCTCGAGATAACTATCAGCTATCTTCTCAGAATAATCGATTACCTCTTTTGTCGCATTGCGGTCGCGGTCAAGATTAGAAGGAAGTTTGTCCATTCGAAAACGAATGGCTCTTAGATATTGTGGGTGCTGCCTTAGCCAGCGATAGGGGAGTTGCTTAAGAAATCCTGGGTCAATTAATCGACTCAATTGCTGATTGATATCATTACACGCGTAAAGATTATGGTCATTTACAATTTTCTTTAGATCGCTTTCAATCCTGTTTGATTCTTCTAATACCTGACCAACGATTGATGAGACCTCGTTGGCAGTAGTCATCAAACGACTCTTCTGCATCAGACGATCGCGAAAAGTCTTGGCATTTCTGATCATCGAAAAGCCTTCGATAAAGGTATACCTGAAAATTGTTGAAACTATTTCCTCCACTAACTGCTCTCTTGAACCACGTGTTGCATAGTAAAGAGAATACTTTTCGAAGCCCAACAGGTTTTTTTCGACGTACTTCCTCTGATCTTCTAGTTGTAACATTATCAAACGCAGCAATCCTGCACTCATCTCTTTCCTCGCAGCCAGCTTGGCATTGAGAACTTCTAGATTTACATGGGTTCCTTTATCGACAAGTGCGGGGTAACCCTTGATCGTAATATCACCATGCTTAACTTCAACGTGTTCAGGTAGGTCCTCAAAGGACCAATCCATCAAGTGATCCTTTTCGAGAATGTGTCGCGGGCGTTTACGGAAGTTTAAATCAGATTCCTTGGCAAACTGTTTTTGCAGCGCATTCAGGTCCCTCCCAGCACCTAAAACTTTCCCCCTATCATCGACGATACGCACATTCATCGAGAGATGCCTATCCAGATTTTTACTATTGAAGTCATTTACAGTCACGCGAATTCCCGACAGACGAAACAATGTTTCTGCTAAAACCTCATTGAGGCTGCGACCATCAAACTTAAGCTTCGGTAAAACACTGTCGGCAAACTGAGGCGCTGGAACGAAATTTTTTCGCAACGCTTTTGGAAGGGACTTTATTAAAGCAAGGCACTTTTCTCGCAGTAGTCCGGGAATTACCCAATCCAACTGCGCTTCTGAGACTTGCCTAAGTATCGCTACTGGTACGCTAACACTAACACCATCTTCTTGATGTTCTGGATCAAACTGATAATCCAATTGTAACTCCGTATCAGCGATCCTCAGTGAGTTTGGGTAGATCTGATCAGAGATATTGACTTGCTGCTTGAGTAACTGGTCCTTATCAAGAAAAAGAGAACGCTCATTTAAACTTAGAAATTTTTCAAGCTCATGTGCACTACAAACGTTCTCTGGCACTTTTTCATCATAGAAGGCATAAATTGTTTGGCTATCAGCTAGTAAATCTCGTTTCCTAGTTTTTGATTCAAGCTTTTCGATGTCAGAAATCAAGTTTTTATTATGCTTTAAAAATGACGCAGGGGATTTAAGTTGTTGTTCCACTAACGCACCATGAATAAAGATCTCTCGGGCCTCTATCGGATTTATCCTCCCAAAATCGACTGTTCGGCGATTTACGATGAGCACACCATATAAGGAAACATCCTCATAAGCCGTTACATGACCACGTTCGGGGTCGAAAAACGGTTCTGAGACACTGCGAATCACCAAATGATCTGCAAGCTTTTCTAACCAATCGTTATCAATTTTCGCTACGCACCGGGCATATAGCCTGGTAGTTTCAACGAGCTCGCTGGACACTATCCACTTAGGTCTAGTTTTAAATTGTGAGGAGCCGGGGAAAATAAAATGCACCCTATTACGAGCACCGATATAAGTGTTATCTTTATCCTTTTGACCTATATTACCTAATAATCCACATAGAAGAGCGTGGTGAATTGAGTCGTAATTAGCTGGCCGCTTATTTAACTTGAGATTAAGCTCGTCACATACCGCAGAAAGCTGATAGTGGACATCTCTCCACTCTCGCATCCTAGCATATGAAAGAAAATTGGAGCGGCAATATCTTCTCTGCTGACTGTGGCTTTGTTCCTTCTGATATTTTTCAAATGTATTCCAAATATTTAAGAATGCGAGAAAATCTGACTTCTCATCCCAATACTGTTGATGAGCGGTATCAGCTTTGGTTTGATACTCGTGCGGTCGCTCTCGAGGATCCTGAATCGAAAGGGCACTAGTGATGATTAGTAACTCAGCAAGGCAATCTCTTTTGGCAGCCTCTAAAAGCATCCGAGATAGCCGAGGGTCCACAGGGAACCTTGCCATTTGTCGGCCATCCCGGGTAATTCGACGTTCTTTATCTACCGCTTGTAGCTCAAATAATAATTGAAACCCATCACTGACCTGTCGATGATCAGGGGGCTGTATAAATGAGAACTTTTCAATATTCCCCAGCCGCAAGACCAACATCTGTAGAATAACAGCTGCTAAGTTGGTACGCATAATCTCTGGAGCGGTGAATGCGGAGCGAGATTGAAAATCCTCTTGAGAATATAATCTTATGCAAAGACCAGGTGCAACTCTCCCGCATCGACCCTTTCTTTGGTCTGCACTCGCTTGAGAAACTCTTTCAACAGGTAGTTGCTGAATTTTGGATTTATAACTATACCTTGAGATCCGGGCTAACCCAGGATCAATGACATAGTGGATTCGTGGAACTGTCAATGAGGTCTCTGCCACATTTGTGGCTAATATTATTCTTGATTTACCACGAGCTTCAAATACTCGAGTCTGCTCTGCAACACTCAACCGGGAATATAAGGGTAAGATATCAAATGCTTTAATTCGTGACTTTTTTATCTCACTTGACAGTTCTTTTATTTCTCTCTCTCCGGGAAGAAAAATAAGGACATCACCCGAAGTAGACTTTCGGTTATTGTCTATTTCTATCTCAAGAAGCGCATCTACTACACTTTGGTAGATCTGCTGGTCACTATCTTGACCTTTGATTTCCTCTACGGGTTTATACACAACTTTGACGGGATAAGTTCTCCCAGAGACCTCTATAACCGGAGCATCCTCGAAATAATTAGAAAAACGCTGAACATCAATCGTTGCCGAAGTTACAATAATTTTTAGATCAAGCCTTTTAGGGAGAATTGTTTTAATATATCCAAGTAGAAAATCTATATTGAGGCTGCGCTCATGAGCCTCGTCAATTATTAGGACCTGATACTGCTCTAAAAAACGGTCACGTTGCGTCTCTGCTAGCAAAATACCATCCGTCATAATTTTGATTTGAGTTTTCTGCGAGGTACGATCTTGAAAGCGCACCTGATATCCGACGAGCCCGCCTAATTGAGTATTTAGTTCGGATGCAATACGCTGAGACACAGTTCGAGCAGCAACCACTCTGGGCTGAGTATGGCCAATTGAACCATAGGTTCCTAGCCCCATGGCCATACAAATTTTTGGGATCTGTGTGGTTTTTCCCGAACCGGTTTCACCGGCGATGACCACCACCTGATTCCTTGCAATCGCCTCTTCGATATCGGCCAAGCGCTTTGAGATTGGGAGTGCTTCAGGGTAGTTAATGGAAGGTAGTGCGTTTTCTCGCTCTAGAGCAAGACGGCATGATCTTTCTATTTTCTCTTTGACTGATGAATGACTTTTTAAACGTAGAGCTTTTCTTAAGGGGAAACGATCCCGAATCATACAGGTTGCTATACGTGCTTCGAGCTTTTGGGATGAAAAGTTCACTTGGTCAGATAATTCATACCATTTTCAATACCGCGAACTGTCAAAGGAAACATCTGATCATCTACCAACTTCCTTGCTATCGCAACAGACGTTGAATACTCCCAGGTTTCCTCGAGAGTCGGATTTATCCAGATAACCCTATCGTAGGTATCCATAACACGCTGCATCCAAATAGCGCCTGCCTCCTCATTCCAATGCTCCACGCTACCTCCAGCATGGGTAATCTCATAGGGAGCCATAGTAGCATCGCCTACAAAAATAACTTTATACTCATGATTGTACCTGTTCAGAATATCGAAGGTTTCAATTCTCTCCTGCAAACGCCTTCTGTGCTCTTTCCAAACACCATCATAGATAAAATTGTGAAAGTAATAAGTCTCTAGATGCTTAAACTCACTTCGAGCAGCCGAAAATAATTCTTCACAAACACGGACATGAGCATCCATAGAGCCACCGTTATCGAGAAACAATAAAACCTTAACGGTATTTCTTCTTTCTGGACGCATAATGATGTCCAGTAAGCCACCACTCTTAGCTGTTTTATTTATCGTACCGTCAATGTCAAATTCAGTATCAGAACCAGTACGAGCCAGCTTTCGTAGCCGTCGTAATGCTACCTTCATACCACGAGTTCCTAGCTCTACGTTATCATCGTAGGCCTTGTAATCACGTTTATCCCAGGTTCGCCTCACACCTCCTCGACCTTTCTCCCCTTTGCCCTCTCCCTGACCATCTTCACCACTACCCTTTCCTTTTTTATCATTGCCTTCTCTGACAGCTTCCTCAACTTCACGCTTGAACGCCTCTATAAGTTTTTCAAGACCACCAAGGGATTTAATCTTTTCTAGCTCCTTGTTAGAAAGTGACTTTTCGAACTCTCGCCTCAAAAACTCATCCGGGATCAAAGAAGCCATCATGCCCGACAGATCTTCAAGGCCCTTAAAGTAGGTACCAAAAGCCCTATCAAATTTGTCGTAGTGCCGTTCATCTTTTACTAAGGACATCCTACTAAGATAGTAGAAATCGTCCATATTAGCGTAAACAAGGCGCACCTTGAGGACCTCAAGCAAATGAAGCAATTCGGTTATGGAAACGGGAATACGGGCTTTTTTTAAAGCCAAGAAGAAGTTAATCAACAAACGGGGCTAACCTCATTTGTTGATCTAAACTATTCACTTTTACGCCGATTCATGAAGGCTAACCTCTCAAGAAGTTGCACATCCTGTTCATTTTTGACTAGTGCGCCATACAGCGGCGGTATCGCTTTTGAGGTATCCCTGCTCTTGAGTATTTCCTCTGGAATATCATCTGCCATAAGAAGCTTTAACCAATCTATGAGCTCTGATGTTGATGGCTTCTTCTTTAATCCCGGGACCTTCCGTACTTCAAAAAAGATTTCCATGGCATCCTTTACAAGCTCTTGCTTTATGTTTGGATGATGGACATCGACTATATCTTGCATCGTTTTTCGGTCAGGGAATTGAATATAGTGGAAGAAACATCGCCGCAAAAAAGCATCCGGTAACTCTTTTTCATTGTTGCTAGTTATTACAACGATTGGACGATTTTCTGCTTTCACTGTCCGCCCAGTCTCGTAAACATGAAACTCCATCTTGTCCAGCTCGAGCAATAAATCATTCGGGAACTCGATATCAGCTTTATCAATCTCATCGATAAGTAAAACTACCTTTTCGTCTGCTTCGAAAGCTTCCCATAACTTTCCCTTATCAATGTAGTTATTAATATCATGGACTCGATCATCGCCCAGCTGAGAGTCCCTCAAGCGTGATACCGCATCGTATTCGTAAAGACCTTGTTGGGCTTTAGTGGTCGACTTGACATACCAGGTGATGATCTTCATCCCCAAGGAAGAGGCTATTTCTTCGGCCAACATTGTTTTACCCGTTCCTGGCTCACCCTTAATGAGTAGCGGCCGCTCTAACGTTACAGCAGCGTTGACAGCCATCTGTAACTCTTCTGTCGCGATATATGTTTCTGTACTTCCGAATTTCATAAGTATTTTACGTTGGGACGAGGACTGAGAATATAGCGATTCAGGGCAAAATATGCCAGTTTTTAAACCTTTCCAACCTACCCCTTAGCCTTTACGAAGAGAGCTCTAAACGTTAACGCAAGCAACATCACAAATGAAGAGAATAGTAGCGTAAGGGCTCCTCGTATACCTGATGACGCACCCTCTAATAAAATGTCCATTAACAATACTATAAACGCGGGCGCCAAAAACTCAGATGCATCCCCGGAGTAACAAGGCGTAAAAATAAATACCACAACAAACCCTCGACACAAATCACGCCAACCTCTATGCGTGATGTGGCGGGTTATACGCCACCAAATAAAAGCACAAACTAATCCCGATAAAAGATAAATTAACCAAGCAACATAGTGTTGATTTTCAAACATTAAAACTCTATCCACTTTATGGTTTGCTCTTCTACTTCCTGAGGATGGACATGGGACTCTGAAGTTACGCGTCCTCGAACTGAAATCCCCGCTTCATGAACAGTATCCTGGCTTCCTGAGACAAGGGGATGCCACCACTCTAGATCGAGACCCTCATTGATACGCCGGTAAGCGCAGCTTGTGGGCAACCACTCAGGAATTTCGGAAGACTGAAGATGCAAACATGTTGGTACAAGTCGACTTCGATTTTTGTAATCACCACAGCGACAACTCTCCTGCTCAAGAAACTTACAAACGATAGAGGTATATCGTATCTCCTCATCATCCTGGAGTTTAAGAAGGCAACAGCGAGCACAACCATCACACAAGGATTCCCACTCCTCATTAGTCATTTCTGAAAGCGATTTTTCCTGCCAAAAGCTCATTTAACGTTAACTACAGGTGGTAACTGCAAGTGGTAACCCATTCGATCTATATTATTAAGCACTACCTCTGGGTTCTCTTTTGCTAAACTGACCCCTTTGGTGAGATCAAAATTTAGGACTAAGCATCGATCTACAAACTTAGTTAAAAGAGATTGAGGCACCCGCGTTAGTCCCTCTGCCTCACTAACATACAGAAAAAGATTTTCATACTTATGAGTTTTGTATACGGCAACCTTCATGCTCAGAAAGAGGCCATCTCAAGCACTAACGAATTCCCTACAGCCTCTTTTCTCCAGCCATTGAGCTCCTCGGGCAACTCATCTCTTCTTAATAGTTCCTCCAAATGGCGACGCTTCGCCAAAAATTCAGGACTTATGTTCAGCGATTTTGCACATTCTACCACTACCCCTTTTAGTCGTTGTAAATGATCACTATTAACTGATCCGCTACTTCTTGGAATGAGCTTGGGGCAAAAGTGCTCTTCTTGCCTCCAAGCTTCCTCTAAAATGGAAACAATGATATCACCGTATTTTTTCACTTGTTTCGAGGTAAAACCGGCCACTTTTTCAAGTTCAGTTTTTGAACAAAGCTGAACTTTTGACATCGCCAACAATGATTTCTGTTCTACCACTCTATTGCGCGGTATATTTTTTTCACGAGCTGTTACTTCTCGCCATGAAGAAAGACTGCGTAAAACGTTCAACTGCGAACGATTTAGAACTGCGGCTCCTCTTATCTTTTTATAAAATTGCTGTGGATCTACTGTGGTTGGTATTTGTATACCTAGACCGCTACATTCCTCCGACGCCCAACCAAGCCGATCAGCCTCCAATAATGCCTTGAGCTCTGCTTTATAAACACCATACAAATGAATCACATCAAGAGCAGCATACTTAAGTTGGTTATCTGTCAGCGGACGTTTCAACCAATCCGAACGTGTCTCGTGCTTCAATAACTCAATGCCAAGATAATGCCCTACTAAACTCTGGTAACTTGCAGAGAATCCAACCCCGAGGAATGCTGCGCCGATTTGGGTGTCAAAAATTGGGCTTGGAATAATCCCCATAGCATGGTGAAAGACTTCGAGATCCTCTGAACAGGAGTGAAAGACCTTTAGGATCGATGGCGAGAGCATTAATTCTCGGAGAGGATTAAGGTCAGGAAGGACGATCGGATCAATTAAAAAGCATTGCTCTCCATTATAAATTTGAATTAATCCAACCTCGGGATAATAAGTATTAACTCTGACGAATTCAGTATCGATTGTTATTACAGGCGCTTTGGAACACACCATTACTAAATGATGGAGTTGGTCATTTTCCGTAATTACCTGATAATCCACTAGAGGGGCTTTCTTCCCGAGAGCGCGAGAGCAAGGGTGTTTCCGTCGACGTATTCTAACTCACCCCCAATTGGAATCCCTCGAGCAATACGAGTAACCTGCACTTTGGATGTCTTTAGAAGCTCGGAAATATAATGTGCTGTTGCCTCACCCTCCACACTGGCACTAAGCGCCAGGATTACTTCTCTGACATCGTCTTCACATCGGTGGGCTAAGGCGTCCATACCAAGTTCTTCCGGGCCAATACCCTCGATAGGAGAAAGATTACCCATCAATACGAAGTAACAACCTCGATAACTAGCAGATTGCTCAATCGCGACCACATCGACAGGAGATTCCACAATACATAATTGACTACGATCGCGATGCGCGCTTTCACAAACCGCACAGAGATTAGACTCAGAGAGATTTCTGCACATTCTGCACTGGCCCACACGCTCCATTGCTTCAAGGAGTTTTTGACCCAGAAGCCTGCCACCATGCCTGTCGCGCTGAAGCAAGTGTAACACCATGCGCTGCGCTGTCTTTGGACCTACCCCCGGCAGGACACGAAATGACTCCTTCAACTCGTCGATAATAGATCCTTGCATACCTTTCCTTCAAGTGAAGGGAAATTTGAACCCTGGCGGCAGGGGCACCCCCGCCGTCATCTCAGCCATCCGCTCCTTGCGGTTGTTCTCTACCCTCCTAACAGCATCATTCACTGCAGATGCAATCAGGTCCTCAATGACCCCCTTATCCTCGTCCATAGTAGCTGGATCAATATCGACGGATTTAACATCGTACTGACCTGTCATCACGACCTTAACCAGACCCGCACCCGCCTCTCCGTTGACCTCAGCAGTAGCAATCTCATCTTGAATTTTTTGCGCTTTTTGCTGCATTTCTTGCGCTTGTTTCATTATATCGCCAAGACCTTTCATCATAAATCACCTGTACCATTAGGGGTGATAGTAGCGCGATCTAACTTTCCGTCAAAGTCTTGGATAAGTGTCTGAATTACCGTGTCATTCTCAATCACTTGCGCCGCCTCTGCCCTAACTTCTTGATGCTTTCTTGCGAGCGCCTTTGCTGGCGTCTCCCCCTCTGTCAGCCCTATTTTTATTTTCACATCAAACACCGTCCCGGTTAGCTCTCCAAGAGCCGAAGAAATTCGGGCCTCATACGTCTCGTCCAAAAGACTGGCATGCTGTTCATCAAGAACGAGCCTAATGCTATGGTCTTCATAACTCGCCAAAGTGCAGTTAGCAGCAAGGGTCTTCGTAACCCCTCCAAGTTTTAATTTATTCAAGATATCTTGCCATGCCATTCCTTCGATATTTAAAGCAGACGATGTTTCCTGAGAACATGATTGATCCTTTTGCACCGGAACATTAAAGCTAGACGACTCCCCTTTCTGCGTTTTGCCATCAAAAGATTGAGCCTCGGTAGTGGAGCTTTTTTTCTCTCCTGTGCTCAAGGTATTCTCTTGAACTTTACCCTTTGAATTACTATTGAGTTTTGATTTCGGACCATTCTTCAGGGTGTCGAGAATATCCGAAACCGGACTTCTATTGTCACTAACCTCGCCATTAAGTAACGGTCCCAAATCATCGATATCGAGCAGCGTAAAAGCTATCATTCTGAGAAGCGTCATCTCAAATCCGCTTCGATCAGTGGGGGCATATGCCATATCTCTGCGGCCAATAATGCCTATCTGATATAGCAATTGAATTTCCTCATTCGTTATCAGCCCAGATAGAGACTCGAGGAAATCTTTATCACCATAGCTGTTGTCTAGGGCCTTCGGTGCTAAATGCTTAATTTGTAACCGATGCAATAGACTTAGAACCTCATCCAAAAGAGCTGAGAAATCCGGTGAAAAATCTGCTATTTCATCAATCTGAGACAGAACTTGATCTGCATCTCTTTTTAAAACACTTTCCAAAAGCTTAAAAGTATCCTGTTGCTCTATACTACCTAACATAGCCTTGACATTAGATTCCGAAATATTTCCGTCACTATAGGAAATTGCTTGATCCGTTAGGCTGAGAGCATCCCTCATACTCCCGTCAGCTGCCCAACCAAGGGGCCAAAGTGCACTCTCTTCGAAGGTAATACTTTCTTTACCGAGAACTCCCGACAGGTAATTGACGACCTGTTCCGGGCTCATATTTTTCAGGTTAAACTGCAGACAGCGGGACAGGACAGTGATGGGCAACTTCTTCGGATCGGTTGTGGCAAAGAGAAACTTTACGTGTTCAGGAGGTTCCTCTAGAGTTTTTAGCATCGCGTTGAAGCTATTGCGCGAAAGCATATGTACCTCATCAATCAAGTACACCTTAAAACGACTCACAGAGGGTAAATACTGGACGTTTTCTAATAACTCACGCATATCATCGACCCCCGTCCGAGAGGCTGCATCGACTTCGATCAAATCAACGCTTCTACCTTCAGCAATTTCCCTACAACTTGCGCACTGACCACAAGGCTTTGAAGTTACGCCCTCATCACAATTGAGACATTTTGCTAAAATCCTCGCAATCGTTGTCTTGCCAACACCACGAGTACCTGAAAAGAGATACGCGTGATGGAGTCGATTATTATCTAGGGAATTGATTAATGCCCGTAAAACGTGTTCCTGCCCCTCCAATTCTGAAAAATTGGCTGGCCGATATTTTCGTGCAAGAACCTGATAAGTCATAGAGTGATTGTATTATTAAGTCTTAACGAAGTCGATGTAAGTGAGTACTCTTCCTCCGTTAAGATACGACCAGAGGACAAATAGTTGAATAACTTTTTGGTGATTGGCCACCGGGGTGCTTCCGGCTACGAGCCTGAGAATACATTGCGCTCTTTTGAAAAAGCACTTGAGCTTGGCTGCTCTTGGATTGAACTTGACGTGCACGTGGTCGGTGATCAGCTCGTCGTGATCCACGATGACGACCTGTCGCGAACCACAGATGGCTTTGGTTTGGTATCTACAAGTTCTTTTAATTACCTACGTTCTCTCAATGCCGGTAAAGGAGAACAAGTACCGATACTTCAAGAGGTACTGGATCTAGTCGGTCAGCGATGCCGCGTAAACATTGAATTGAAAGGAAGAGGCACGGCGAAGCTATTAAGTACACTCTTACGAAAGAGGTCATCAAAGCGCGACCAATTTCTGGTTTCCTCCTTTGACCATACCGAATTAGTTCAAATGAATCCTCGGTTCCGCCGCGGAGCTATCTGGAACCAAAGGGTAAATTCATTAGTAGAGAAAACGATCGCGCTATATGCCGACACACTTGTTGTGGAGCAGAGCCTCATTAGCGCATCATTGGTAGAGGAAGCCCAAGGTGCTAATCTGCAGATTTTAGGATATACGATCAATGAGCCCGCTGATATTCGGGAAATGTTGAGACTCGGTTTGAACGGAATCTTTACTGACTTTCCAGATCAAGCGATACTGCTTTCAAAAAGCCCATAAATGAAAACATCGATACGACTGGCTGAAGCAAATGAAAGAAATGTTTTTGACGATCTACTTCAACTCTATCTCAAAGAGATTCAATTCTTTGACATTAAAGTAAGTAGCTTCGAAGGTCGATTAATTTACCCTTATTTAGATCACTACTGGCAGAATCCAAAACGCTCTCCATTCCTTTTTTTTAAAGAGCAGCAGATCGCTGGGTTCGCTCTGGTGCGGACGGATACGGATCCCTCCAATGGCGTGCCGGTGACAGAAATTAGTGACTTTTTTATTTTGAACAGGTTACGCCATCAGGGATTAGGAAGGAGGATGGCAGTTCGTTTGTGGGAAAGGCTTCCAGGTAATTGGAGACTAGAGGTCCTAAAAGGAAATAGAGAAGCCCTTTATTTCTGGGAACGAACTATCGGTCAATATACTGGGTATAGGTTCCAACGAAATAATCTTGCTAAGTCGAGTAATATCGAATTCTTGTTCCATAACAGACCACATTAATCAATGACTATGCAATTTGGTATCTATTTCCCGCCAGGAAAACGTTTTGAAAGAGGATCTGAGACCAGTAAGGAAAGAGATTTAATCATTCTCGAGTATGCAGATAAGCTGGGTTTTGACTATGCATGGTTTGCAGAGGATTATTTAGATAACAATCAGAGACCCTCCAAGTATAAAGATTTAATCTCAATCGCTACTAATCTAACCCAGGATATCAAAATTGGTGCTGGAATCGCCCAACCCAATAATCACAAGATACTCTCTCTCGCTAGCCAAATCGCAAGGCTTGATAATACCACCCAAGAACGTATTTCGTTTGGTATCGGGCCCGGGTTTTTACCTTCAGATAGTCCTCATACTGGCGTCAGTAATGCTGATTTGGATTTATTGACGAGCTGCATTAAGACGGCCAAATCCAAGTTCAGTGATTGGGATTTCAAGCAGACAGCAAATGGGTTGCCATCAAACTTGCCTCCAGAGGGCAATCTAATCCCTTCAGAGATGTTCATAGCAAGCCAATCATCGCCAATTGCGGCCGTCCTGGCGGGGTGGTTCGGACTAGGTATGTTATCGCTCGGAGCCGTTACAGCTAATGGCTTCAACAACCTGCCCTATCTCTGGGAAATCTATGACAAGAGTGGTACAGAGAACGCACATATTTGTGACCGCTCTCGTTGGTCATTAGCCATGCCTATGCACCTTGCAGAAACGGATGCAGATGCACGACGCGATGTTGAATTTGGTTTAAACCAATGGATAAAAGAACTACAAGAAAATACTACTTTCATGATACCAGAGGAAAGCAATGCCGTTGACCAAATCATCGAAACAGGACTTGGCGTCATTGGCACGCACTTGGAAGCCATCACAAAGATCAGAGAACTTAGGCAGCAGTCAGGTGGGTTTGGCTGCCTTCTTCTGACAACCCATAATTGGGTGGATCTTGAGAGAACCAAACAGAGCTTAAAAATATTTCAGGACCATGTAATCAATAAGATATAACAAAGCCCTAGAATCATATTCAGGGGAAGGGGAAAAAATGAAACTTAAAGGCATTAAAGTTCTTGATTTATCCTTATTCTTACCAGGCCCAATGCTCACGCAAATGATGGCCGATCACGGCGCAGATGTAATCAAGCTAGAGCCACTCAACGGCGGTGAACCCAATCGAGAAATAGGTCCCAAACGTAATGGTGTTTCCGTTTATTTTGCTAACACGCATCGCGGTAAACGAAGTATCCAATTAAACCTTAAAACAAAAGCAGGGCAAGAGATCGCCCAAAGACTTGCGACCGAAGTAGACGTAATCGTAGAGTCATTCAGACCAGGTGTGACCAAACGTCTTGGCATCGATTTCGAGACAGTCAAAATAATAAATCCGCAAATTGTTTATGCATCCATTTCTGCTTTCGGTCAGACTGGTCCTTACGCAAAAAAACCTGCACATGACTTGGCTGTCCAAGCCTACTCAGGACTGATTAGCACTAATTTGGGGTCCGATGGAAAGCCAGCAATGCCGGGGGTCCAATCAGCGGATATGCTTTCGTCTTTGATGGGCTTATCGGGAATACTGATGGCCTTATTAAGACGAGAAGAAAGTGGTAGAGGCGATCATATCGATCTTGCAATGATGGACACACTTATTTCTTGTATACCAAACAATTTGGGCTCAGTGCTAGCTCAACAATCAGCACCCAAGGTGGCTCATGAAAGGGTTTGGGGTGGCCATGCGATATATAATATTTATGAAACTTTGGATAATAAGCATATTGTTCTCGGCGCTTCTGAAAAACATTTTGCAGAACGGATTCTCTCAAAATTTAAGCGTCTCGACTTACTCTCGCTCTGCGAAGCCCCGACCGGCCCGGCGCAAGATCGGTTAAAACAATTCCTTGCCAAGAAGTTCCGAGAAAAAAAACAGGATTACTGGATTAATTGGTTTGAAGATATCGATGCATCATTCGCTCCAGTGAATAATTTAAAAGAAGCTCTTAATAACCCTCAGCTTCGATACCGAGAAATGATTGTCGTGGATAAATCAGGGAATGGGCATATTGGCACACCGCTTAAATTTCGAGAAGAACCCAGTAATATTAGTTTTCGTGCGCCTGGTATCGGCGAGCATAACGAACAAATCGCGAAAGAATTGGGACTTGACGAAAAAGAAATTAACAGTTTAAAACGTGGCGGAGCCTTCGGAGAATAGACAGTCCTAATCTAGTTGTCTATGCTGACCCAAAAGATGGAAAAATCGGAAAAGTTTTTATGGCACCAATTCCTTATGGCGGTAATGTAGCAGTCACAGGCGCGGCGGGTTTTATCGGCAGTTGGGTGGTACGTTTGCTCCTGGATAAAGGCTATCGGGTGAGAGCCTGCGTGAGAGACATCAATGATAAGGAAAGGACTGACTTCCTTCGCCAGATGCCAGGATACTGCTCTGGGCGTCTGACTCTCCATTCAGCTGATATCGATAACCCAGGATGTTTTGATGAAATCTTTAAAGGATGTCATGCGGTTGCGCACGTCTCACATGTAACTACTTATACAGATCACAACTATGTGAAGAGCGTTTGTGATCACGTTATAAACAGCATTAATGAATCAGGAACAGTCTCGAGAGTAGTTGTGACCTCAAGTGTCGCGGCTGTTATGTCTGAGATGAATCTTGATGAATTAGTTCGTCGCCCAGTACTCTACGAAGAACGCTATCCAGACGAACTTGATCCGAGAAGAACTGCGGAAAGACAGGGCTACTCTATGGGGAAGATAATTGCAGAGCATGCATTCGTAGAAGCTGCGGAGCAACACGGTTTTTGGGAGGCTATTACGTGCTGTCCAGGCGATAACGTGGGTCCGATCCTTGCTCTCCATCAAAAAGACCGGGGGCCTTGGCAAAGACATATCCAAGAAATGTTATTGGGTAGGTATGAACAAACATGGGTTTATCGGCCATGGAATCCGGTCGATGTGCGAGATGATGCAGCCTGCCATGTTGGTTTACTGGAAAGTCTTGAGGTGAGGAATGGCGAGCGTTATATCGCCTGGTCTACCGAATTGATCGATGTGGAGGATGTTTGTCGTGGAATTGACCGATTGCTTCCAGAACTCAATTTCAAAGTGACCGAACCTTTAGAAGTCCATCCTGAAAAACTTCAAGCACGAGAGAGCAAATATCGTGCTATTTGGGCACAATGCGATCTACGTAACGACAGAATGAAAGCTGTCACAGGGGTAAGCTTCAGAGGTTTCGACGAATCTTTAAGGGACTGTGTGGAGTCGCTTATCGGAGTGGCAAAAATTACGCCTGTGAAAAGGACTTAGATATTGAGGGGAGAGTAACCAAGCTCTTGCAACTCCATCTAAGGTGATAATATGTCTCTCAGATCCAAGTTTACAATGGAAGCGTAAATGAAGGTGGTCAAGCGGAAAAAAATAATGATTACGGTTTTTTATGACGGAAAGTGTGGTTTGTGCTCAAAGGAAATAAATCACTACAGACAGATCGCGGATGACAACAAGTTCAATTGGCAAGATATCACAGAGTCAACGAAAGCTTTAGAGAGGAACGGCGTCAGTCTTGCGCAGGGCTTAAGGTTCCTCCACGCAACGGATAGTTCTGGCAGAATGCATGTAGGGGTTGATGCCTTCATCCTAATTTGGAGTAACCTCAACCGGTGGAGAATGTTGTCGAGACTCACATCCCTGCCGCTTGTCTACCAATCCGCCCGCCTCCTCTATCGCTGGTTCGCTGCATGGCGATTCAAGCGCCTCGAACACTGCAAGGTAGCCGCAAGTATGGAATCCATTTGATACTCTCCATTGGTGCTGTCTTGGGATTCATATCTGTAGCATTTGGCGCGTTTGCGGAGCATGGCCTCCGGGAAGTTGTGAGCGAGGAATACTTCCGGTTTGCCATGACCGCTGTGCGCTACAACCAGATTCATGCAGTCGTTATAGTCGCTCTCGGACTCGCGCTTCTCAGCGGGAGCCCATTCACAAAGATGCGCTACCTCACATTAAGTTCTATCCTTTTCGGTATTGGGACATGCCTATTCAGCTTTAGTATTTACGTAGGAGTTGCGTTTGATATCCCAGCTCTTTTTAATGTGACGCCCTTAGGCGGCATCAGTATTATGGCCGGTTGGTTATTCCTAGCCCTCTCCGCAGTGTTAAAAATAAAAGCTGAAAAGTCTTAAATCGAGGTTAGCTCCGGATAGCCGTGTCTGGCAGATTACTCTAAACTGAGCACGTCCCTATAAACTACTGGTTTTCGGACGAAAAGGTAGCAACGTTTTGGAGGTGTTCTTGAGAGAGAAGGCAAAAACCGCCATTGGAGGGGGAGCGAAAAAGATTCTTTATACCTTGAAAACGGTTAAGCGGATCGGTCTAAGGGAATCAGCCAAAGCGCTCACCGCCAAAAATACTTGTAAGGCATGCGGTCTGGGTATGGGTGGCCAAAACGGTGGCATGACCAACGAGCAAGGGGATTTCCCGGCCGTTTGTAATAAGAGTGTGCAAGCTCAGTCCACTGATATTCAACAACCGATACCCGAAGAAATCTTTGCTTATAACCTTTCTGATCTCCAGGATCTTTCTGCTCACGAACTAGAGCATTTAGGTCGTCTTAACACCCCACTTTTTAAGGCCAAAAATAGTGATAAATTTGTACCTATCACTTGGGATTGGGGTATTCGTCGCGCAGCGGAACAGTTTGCCAAAACTCCCGCAGAGCGTAGCTTTTTTTACTCGTCTGGCAGATCATCAAATGAGGCAGGTTTTGTACTTCAGCTATTAGCCCGGCTCTATGGAACCAATAACGTGAATAACTGCTCCTATTATTGTCACCAGGCCACAGGTGTCGGACTCTCTAAAACGATCGGGACAGGGACTTCTACAGTCGAACTAGCAGACCTCGATGGCTGTGACTGTATCTTTGTCATTGGTGCTAATCCAGCATCTAACCACCCTCGATTCGTGCATAAACTTCAAGCCTGCAGGGCCAGAGGTGGGTCTGTAATCATCATCAATCCCGCCAAAGAACCGGGGCTTGTTCGGTTTGCCCTACCGAAAAGTCCAAAATCTCTCATCATCGGTGGCGACGAAATTGCCTCACATTACTTGCAACCCCACATCGGCAGTGATATCGGCGTTCTTAAGGGTATTGCCAAAGTAGTAATTGAAGGCGGAGGCGTTTCGAAAGAATTTGTGCGGCAATACACCAAAGACTATGAACCTTTTTTAGTAGATATCAAAAGCACCTCCTGGTCTGAAATAGAAACGATCACGGGTATTCCACAATCCGAATTTGAATTGATAGGTAACATATATCAACGATCTAAAAATACGGTGTTTGCCTGGGGCATGGGAATCACTCACCATCGACATGGCGTTGAGAACGTTGAATACATCTCTAATTTAGCTCTCTTAAGAGGAATGATAGCGAAACAATATGCCGGACTCTTACCCCTCCGAGGCCATAGTAATGTTCAAGGTATTGGAACAATCGGCGTAAAACCAGTCCTAGCCAATGACGTTATAAAGAACCTCGAAAGAGAGCTTGGGGTTAGTTTGCCGGATCTTGAAAGGTCTCCAGGATTGGACACATTAGCAAGTATTGAAGCAGCAGATCGAGGAGAGATTGATGCTGCTCTACTTATGGGGGGGAATTTATTTCAAGCTACGCCAAATACCTCTTGGGCAGAAAAAGCCCTCGACAAGATAGCATTAAAAGTACATCTCACAACGACGCTGAATAAGGGTCATCTCCACGGGATCGGGAATAGTGAAAGCATTATCCTTCCTGTGGCAGCGCGAGATGAGGAATTCCAATCGACCACTCAAGAATCGATGTTTAACTATGTTCGACTAAGCGACGGAGGAATACATCGTTTAGACAATGTTCGTTCTGAGGTTGACGTCCTCACCCATTTCGCGCAGCACCTTTTTCACTTTAGACAAGGTTCTGACGCGAAAGAGATATCGTTTGATTTCTCAGCGTTCAGAAAACATAGCAGTATAAGGAAAACGATCGCAGCAGTCGTACCTGGTATGGAGGATTTGAAGAGTATCGATGTCGCCAAAAAAGAATTCCACATCAATAATCGCATCATGCATAGCCCAGTATTTAAAACTACTAGCGGGAAAGCTCATTTTCGAGTGCACCCTCTGCCAAAGAGCACGAGCAGTGAAACCTATCCCTTTCGTTTGATGAGCGTCCGAAGTGAGGGACAGTTCAACTCAATCATCTATGAAGAAAAAGATAGCTATAGGAGTATCGATAAACGTTGGGTCGTTATGATGAATAAAAAAGAGATTAGCAATTTAGGTATTGGGAAGGATGATACGGTTGATTTAGTCTCAGCGTACGGGGAGATGGGTGCTGTTAGCGTCCACGCCTTTGATATACCGGATGGAGATCTTATGGTCTATTATCCTGAAGCCAACGCACTCATTGGCCGAGATCGGGATGAGGAAAGCAAAACTCCCGCTTTTAAATCCGTAGCGGTAAAAATAGAGGTTACCTCGAAAGATACAAAAGTGGAGAACGAGTGAATTGCCTAGCCTAAACACTAAGCGTATTCATCGATATCATAAGGCTTTTGCTTAACCTTAAGTTGCGTAGTGAGGAGGATAATAATGTTCACTCTAACCGATAAAACTTGTGTCGTCACGGCTGCAGGCCAAGGCATTGGCCGCGCTAGTGCGGAATTGATGGCCCTGCAGGGAGCAAGGGTGATTGCAACGGATATCAACCCTGAAACATTGGCAACATTCGACGATCTAGAGACTCATATATTGGATGTTACCGATGCTAAAGCCATTACTAACTTCGCGGCTAATGTTGGTACTGTTGACGTGCTTTTTAACTGTGCCGGATTCGTTCATAACGGGACAATCCTTGAGTGCACTGAAGACGAATGGGACTTCGCATTCTCACTGAATGTAAAAGGGATGTATCAGATGATCTCCGCGTTCTTACCCGGGATGCTTCAAAAAGGTTCAGGATCAATAATTAATATGTCCTCAGTCGCGTCCAGTCTTAAAGGGGTGCCTAATCGATTTGCCTATAGTGCGTCGAAAGCTGCAGTGATTGGTATTACCAAATCAGTGGCTGCAGATTATGTAACACAGGGGATTCGGTGTAACACGATTTGTCCCGGCACGGTGGACTCACCGTCCCTGCATGAGCGGCTGAAAGCCACCGGGGACTATGAGCAAGCGATGCGAGAGTTTATTGCTCGACAACCCATGGGGCGAATTGCCACAACTAAAGAGATCGCGGCGCTGGTTAGTTATCTCGCTAGCGACGAAGCACAATTTATTACTGGACAGACCCATATCATTGATGGGGGATGGTCGGCATAAACTTACCGAGGAACTAGATATTATGAAACTTGCTCGCTTTGGCAAATATGGCTCAGAAAAACCGGGTATTTTTGACGACAACGGAATTTTGAGGGATCTGTCTGCTCATTATTCAGACATTGGTCCCGAATTATTGTCCGACCTAAGCCCATTGGCGAACGTCAAGATAGAAGATCTACCTGTCGTCGAAAACAATCCACGCCTTGGCGCGTGTGTCACTGGCACGGGAAAATTTATCTGTATTGGCCTCAACTACTCTGATCACGCATTGGAGACCGGCTTGCCGGTGCCAACGGAACCAGTTATTTTTATGAAAGCGACTTCAGCTATTTGCGGACCAAATGACTCAGCGATACTGCCGCGGGGCTCAACAAAAATGGATTGGGAAGTTGAGTTAGGTGTTGTTATCGGTAAACCTGCTAAGTACGTATCTAAGGATCGGGCACTAGACCACGTGGCCGGGTATTGTCTTATTAATGACTATTCAGAACGCTATTTTCAAGATGAATGTGAAGGACAATGGACGAAGGGAAAATCCTGTGATCATTTTGGTCCAATTGGTCCCTATTTGGCTACCCGTGATGAGATTGCAAACCCTCAGAAGTTGGACATGTGGCTCGACGTTAACGGGGAGCGGCGGCAGACCGGTAATACTAGTACGATGGTTTATGGGGTCTCGCATCTTATTTCATATATAAGCCAATTTATGTCTTTACAACCAGGCGATATCATTTCAACAGGTACACCCCCGGGAGTTGGCAAAGGTATGTCGCCTCCAACTTATTTAAAATTGGGAGATACTGTAACTTTAGGCATAGAGGGTCTGGGAAAACAGTCCCAAGTTGTTGTTGCTGATAGTTGAAACACCGAGAGTAACTCGGGCGAAAAACACACAAGAAGGATATAGACAAATATAGGGTAGGCTAGAAAACGCTCACAAAACCTAATTAGGTATGGGCAGTAGCCGTCCCACCACAGAACCAAACTATGTATGTGAGTGAAGAAGAGCAGAACGACCAGGAGCCGATCACAGAAGGGATAGATATGGTTGACCCCGCATTATATGCGAACGATAACGCCTTTACACCCTCTCTGTCTCGGGTTAGGCCCTACTATAAAAGTGATTCAGGATTTGCGAGGGCCTCTTTTTTTTCCTTTTTTCACGTTGATTTACGAGAACAATGGGATATGGAGCTTTTTTTTCGTGGTATTCACCGATCGAGTAATGCAGATGCCTTAATCAAAAGGCTTGTCGACAATATCAATCAGTATTCCGTCCTGCCTATTGTTGATCATGGCAATATTTATTTTACGGACAACCATCGCGTCCACTATCGCGATATGGGGACGGAAGGTAGTTTGCTACAAAGAAATGAGGAGTCTCTGAAAAAGTGTGAAGACATTCAGATTCTCGTGGATGATACGAACGATACAGTCAAAGCGCTATCTCACGAATACAATATATCTACCTTTATCACATGTGTTGGTCACCAGAAAAAAAGTCCTACTGATTTTTTTCCGAAATACGTTACTGTTATCACGTTGGCACAAATCAATTGTAAAGCAGTAGTAATCAAAAGCGCCTTTGACGGTTTATATGGACCGCACACGCTTACTGGGAAGCGGTTTAAAAAATACATAGAGCTATTCTGAAAGGCTAGTAAGGAGTTTATCGCGGACAAAAATCACAATGCAGGATCATTTCATCATATTGACGGTTTTAGATCTGCGTTTGTAGAAAACCGCCCGATCGATGTCTGGTTACCACCTGGATATGAACAGAATTCCAATCAACGCTACCCAGTCATGTATCTTCATGATGGACAAATGATGTTTGATAACTCCACATCGCCTCTCAACAAGGNGTTTTTTAATGGCGTTATGGGCTGGTACTACGGAGGGCTCTTTTGGGATGTTGACAAGACGGTTTCAAAGTTAGTTTATGATGAAACAATTGAACCCGTGATTTTAGTTTCTGTTTGGAATCTACCTACGAAAAGAGGAACTGAGTACATGCCTCAAAAGATGTTCGAAGGTCATAAGCGAGGAACAGGTTTTGATGGTATGGAGTTAAAAAAGGAAGTCTGGATAGAAAGCCTCACTTCTGATAAGTATTTGCGGTTTTTAGTTGAAGAAATAAAACCATACATTGATACCCATTATCGATCGAAAGTCGACCGCGCAAATACCTATATTATGGGATCGAGTATGGGCGGTATGATCTCTGCCTACGCCATCGCTGAATATCCAAGCCTCTTCGGGGGTGCAGCTTGTCTTTCAACCCACTGGCCAGCAGGGGGAGATCTAGTAACTGATTGGTATAAGGATAACTGGCCTAAAGCGGGAAACCATCGAATCTACTTTGATCGCGGCACCAAAAACCTGGATGCGCAGTACGGGCGAGGACATCAACAAATGAATGCCATTATGCAAGAGCGCGGCTTCTCTCATGGTGTCGACTGGATCAGTAAAATCTTTGAGGGTGAGGGCCATATGATCAGCGCTTGGAGGGACCGATTACATATTCCCTTGGAGTTTCTGCTAGCCTCGAAAAACGACTGAAAAGAACATAATAGTCTAAGAGGCCGTCCTGAATGTTTGATGCTACCGAATTTTTTGCCAACGTCTTACGCGTCAAAAACACTCTTTCCATTTGATTGGCGGAGAGAGAGGGATTCGAACCCTCGATACGTTTCCGTATACACACTTTCCAGGCGTGCTCCTTCAACCACTCGGACACCTCTCCGTTAACGCTAATTTGACCGATTAATCAGGACTTACAGATTCAGCCTTCGTGTTTTGGTGTTATTCGGTAAAATGCGAGGACCTTGTAAGACCACCTTAGCCACATCCCGGCACACAAATTCATCGCTACCGTTGCTCCCTTCCGGGCCTGGCGGGGTTCACAACTATTCATTGCGGGAGGACCAAGGTGGAAAGCTTAGTATAACGCATAGTTAACGTCACGCACCATCTAACCTTTCCAAACCGAGAAGTATTCATCAACCTTAAGCGCTGGGACTATTTTGCTCCTTCCTTCTATTTGACCCAGATAAAGATAACCAGTTATTTGCTCACTAGCGCTGATTCCTAGACCCTTTTTAACAAGATCGTTATAAGCCATACCTCCAGTGCGCCACATTGCTCCCACTCCCTGCGCATAGGCAGCCAGCAGCATATTTTGCACTGCCGAACCGCACGAGAGTATTTGTTCCACCTCGGGGACACTGTTATGTTCCACAAGCTTTGCAATACATACGACGATGATTGGAGCCCTCAATGGTTTAGATCTTGCTCTTTCAGCCATTTGAACCGTTTGTTCAGGATTCCCTTCCCTCTCCGCTTGGGCAAATAACTCCCCCAATTTATTCCGAGCTTCTTCTTTGATAATAAGAAATCGCCAAGGTTTCAACTGGGCATGGTCTGGCGCACGTAAGGCTGCCTTAAAAATATTCTGAAGATGCTCTTCGCTCACTTCTCCTGAAAGTCGAGGTGAAGATATTCGGTTATGAAGTGCCGCTAACGTATCCATAATAAATAATTCCTTAAAAACATTTGCTACCCATTCAGGTAGGGTGAGGCTTAAAAAAAAGTGCTTCTCACGCCATGGGATCGTATTTTACTGACGCCAGTTTCTGATGAACTCGGGTTCTTTTATCCCAAATATCCGATAAGCATTGATATCAACGCCTCCCCGCCGACTAAATTGAAGGCCAACTGCCAGCGCATCCGGATTGCACCGTTCCGAAATGTCGATAAAAATTCGCTCACAGGTCTGCTCTGCGAAGTCCGCATGATCTCGGTAGGATACAAGATAGCGTAATAATCCCTTATGACTTATTCGATTACCGGTATAAGTGACCGAAACCGTTGCATAATCAGGCTGTCCCGTAATTGGACAAAGCGACATAAATAAATCGGTATAAAGCATCTCACTCGCCGGTGATTCCGCTTCTAAAACTAAATGACCTGATTCGATTTGATAATCGGATATATCGATATCTAGATCATCGATACTTTTACCCTCTCGGGATTTGATTCCTTCCCGGGATACTTGATCAGGATTTTTGAGTATTGCAGAAACAGGGCCACCGAAAGCCTTAGCAAGATCAGCCTCCAAGGTGCCAATTAGTNCTGCTTGATTTTTGAAAGACGTCTTGCTGAACGAACAAAGATATAGTTTTAGCGATTTGGACTCAACGAGATTTGCGGACACTACCGGGACTTTTAGCTGAGCGAGCGCGACCTCTGGCTTTCCTTTCGGATTTAGCCAGGTAAATTCATATGCATTCCAGACATCATGACCTCCAAAAGGTAATTTTTTACCCGTCAGTCCCAGCCTATGCCGTTGTTTTTTTCTCGAAACCTTTTCTAGTAATGAGGGCTGATACGAGGTTACATATTCTGTCTTCTCTGAACCTAAACTACTCACCATTCTCGATAATATCCTTTAGAAAGCTGCCCCCCCTTTCCTTTGTGCTATTAGTTTACCAACAATCTATCCCTCCCATCAGGATAAAAGATAGGGGCCTTTGAGATTTTATGGGCACATAGTACTGCGTGAAGATAAATACGACCATTTTAATGGCGAAGGATCAGTTCCAACGCATAGCAATTGTGGCAAATCAACAATAACGGCTTCTTTCTGACCATAAACTGATGATTCCCATATTAAATAAAACAAAATTCCTATTCGTCCTAGGTAGCTCGACTTAAGAATCAATCACAACTTGACGAAAAGCTTTTCGCTACATAGAATTTCGCGCTTCTCACGAAGATTGTCCCCTTCGTCTAGAGGCCTAGGACACCGGGTTTTCATCCCGGCAACAGGGGTTCGACTCCCCTAGGGGACGCCATGCAATGGCTACAGACCAGTAAAATCAAGGGGTGTGGATTTTAAGGGCTTAAATACGTGACCAATTACGTGACCATCTGTTTCCGCAGTGATTTTTACTGCATCAACACACGCTGTTCATCCGACATCATCATCAGTCTCTGCAACTCTTCGGGAGTCATTTCTCCTGATGGGACACCCCAAACCGGCGAAAGGCCATCATTATGGTTAGTATCCGGTTGGANAAGCGCAACTAGACTTCTAAGAAAATACGCCGAGACAAGCTATCGTCAACGCTTACTTCCTATGACGATCACCCAACAGCGTTTGCACCAACGGGGCAGCAATCTTTGATAACTAGCTCAATAAAAAAAAGATTACTAAAACGCCCAAAGCAATTATGAGGAAACTTTTGAAGCTGAGTGCTCTTTTTGACCAGTCAACACGGTCATCTCGTTCAGTCTGAGCTTTAGATGCCTTGAACTTACCTAAATAAAAAAATACTGCTAATGAGATTAGGGCTAACCCGCCAAAAAAAAACGTATTGAAGTCCATCTAACCCCGTCTTAACTTTGCAAGTAATCTCAGTATTTCTAAATAAAGCCAAACCAAGGTAACCATCAGGCTAAATGCTCCAAACCATTCCATGTGCTTTGGAAGACCATCCTCGGCACCCTGCTCGATAAAATCAAAATCTAAAACGAGATTGAGGGCTGCAATACCAACGACAAACAAGCTAAATCCTATCCCCATTAATCCGTTGGAATGAATGAAGCCAATACCACTTCCTCCGCCAAATATGGTCATGAACATATTGACGATGTATAAAAGGGCTATGCCTGCTGTAGCACTAACTATCATCAGTCTAAAATTTTCTGTTGGTTTAATTATTCCAGTCTTATAGCACACCAATAAAGAAGCCAACGTACCGAAAGTTAAGCCAATAGCTTGTATCGCAATACCCGGGTATGCAGCCTCAAACATGACTGTGATTCCGCCCAAGAAGAGGCCTTCAGCTAATGCATATATCGGGGCAGTGGTAGGTGCCACAGTCGGTTTAAAACTAGTAACTAAAGCTATTAGAAAGCCCACTCCCAGCCCCGTATACATCAATACGGGATTCGGATTATTCCAACTTACAGCTGCGGTTATGAAACAGAGAAGTAATAAAATGCCTGTTTTATTAACGGTGCCGTCCAAAGTCATCTTTTGAGAAGCGGGCAAATCTTTGAATTGCGGATCCCCATCAAATTTACTCCCAAATACCGGATTCCCAGACCGACCGAAGGTATCCAATGCTTGATGTTTTGACATACTTGTCCTCGAAGAATAAAGGTAACGGCCAGATTATAGGAAAAAAATCATAAACCGGTAATAAAAAGCGCCNNTATATGGTATTCCGTGATGAGTGGGTAGACAATATCGGTGACCTCAAAATGGGAGCATCAGCTATGGAAAGCGTGAAACAATCAGAGCTTGTTTATGAACTTGAGGACAAACCGCCTTTCTTCGAATCGCTGCTTGCTGCTATACAACATTTGCTCGCATCCTTTGTGGCCATCATTACCCCGACCCTCGTGATCGGGGGCATACTTGGACTAGAAACGGAAATCCCCTATCTTATCAGTATGGCGTTAATCGCTTCTGGACTGGGTACGTTTATCCAAGCCTACCAACCCTTTGGTATTGGAGCTGGAATGCTCTGTGTGCAAGGGACCAGCTTTACCTTTCTAGGAGCGATTTTAAGCGCAGGTTTTCTTGCCAAGAATGCTGGCGGCGGACCAAACGAAATTATGGCTCTCATTGTTACCATTTGCTTTTTTGGATCCTTCGTACAAATAGGTCTTAGTCAGATTCTNCCNCGGTTGNAGCGCGTCATTACACCGCTGGTAACAGGNATTGTAATCACCACCATCGGGATAAGTCTNATCAAAATCGGCATGACCGACCTTGCGGGNGGTTTANGTGCCGAAAATTTCGGTGATNCGGATAATCTNNTCCTNGGCTTATTCGTAATNGTAGTCATTATTGCAATGAACAATATCAGTAACGATTGGATCAGACTCTCTTCCATTGTGATCGGTTTAATCGCGGGNATATTGGCAGCATTGTTAATGAANAAGTTAAGNATCNCTGANTTTACAATGAGCTCTGCNATCGCCGTNCCTATGCCGCTTAAATANGGCTTTGACTTCGAACTACTATTATTTATACCNCTCGCTTTTTTATTNGTNATTAGCTCNGTCGANACAACNGGTGATATCACNGCGAACTGTATTATTTCTCGGCAACCNGTTGAGGGGCCNTCTTATATTAAGCGTATCAAAGGCGGNGTACTTGGCGATGGTNTAAGCTCTATGATCGCNGCCATACTCAANTCCTTTCCAAACACCACTTTTAGTCAGAATACNGGAGTNATNCAGCTCACAGGAATTGCAAGCCGCCANGTAGGCNTTTACGTTGCNGGCATCCTTATCTTCCTTGGNTTGTTTCAAGGACTAGGAGAAATCTTTCAGCAGATCCCAAGNCCTGTNCTAGGNGGNGCAGTCCTNGTTATGTTTGGAACTGTNGCCGCTGCNGGTATTAAAATTCTNACAAGGCTTGATCTTGACCGNCNACAAATGATNATNATAGCGGTNTCGCTCGGTTTGGGACTTGGCGTGAATATGGTTCCTGACGTCCTNTCGCAAANCCCTGAANTAATGCAGAATATATTTAACTCAGCCCCAGCAACAGCAGGACTGACNGCNATGACCCTNAGCTTTTTNNTACCGGAAAAAACACCNTCGACTATTCGGNNCGATATGGATTAATGTATCAATGAGTGGTGACACTGAACGNCTTTGGATAAAAAATCCATTAGGAATCTTCACCGCNACCGAGGACNCTGCNGCCGGCGGCGTTGTTATAGAAAAAAATGTCATCATCGAAGTACTTTCAGCAGGACAGCAACCATCCCTGCCTGTTCAGAAGATTTTTGATGCCAGTAACCATGTAGTTTTACCGGGCCTGATCAATACTCATCATCATTTCTTTCAAACTCTTACTCGTGCTGTCCCTCAAGCACTAAACAAAGAGCTGTTTGATTGGCTTCGAGCACTTTATCCGATCTGGGCGGGACTGACACCAGAGATGCTTTACTCTGCATCTGAGGTGGCCCTTGCTGAATTACTTCTTTCTGGTTGCACTACCTCTGCAGACCATCATTATCTTTTCCCGAAAGGGATGGAAAAAGCGATCGATATCCAAGTTGAGGCCGCTCGAAATATGGGTATACGCGTGACGCTAACCCGAGGCTCGATGTCACTCGGCGAGGATGAAGCCGGACTTCCGCCCCAAAGTACCGTACAAAATGAAGAAATGATCTTGGAAGATTCTGAACGACTTATAAATCGATACCATGACGCAAATGATGGCAGTTTTCTGCAGATTGCTTTGGCACCATGTTCGCCGTTCTCGGTTTCCCGGAATTTGATGGAAGAGAGCGCAAAACTATCGACTGCCCATAACGTTCGTCTTCATACACATTTAGCCGAAACTCAGGACGAAGATCACTTTTGTGAGAATATGTTTGGATTACGGCCTTTAGATTATTTAGAGGACGTTGGCTGGCTTAACAAGAATACGTGGCTTGCCCACGGGATTCATTTTAATGATGAAGAGGTTTCTAGGTTGGGTCATTCTGGTATCGGTATAGCCCACTGCCCGACATCGAATATGGTTCTCGCATCGGGCGTTTGTCCAACGCTCGAATTAGAAAGCGCGGGCGTTACTATTGGACTTGCCGTCGATGGCTCTGCCTCAAACGATGCAAGCAATATGATCGCTGAAGTAAGACAAGCGCTATACCTTCAGCGTTTAAAATACGGCGCAGCCAAGATTTCTCATCATGATGTTTTACGCTGGGCAACGAAGGGCTCAGCAGCTCTCTTGGGACGAACCGATATAGGCCGCCTTGCGGTCGGGAGTGAAGCGGACCTTGCATTATTTAAACTCGATGATCTGAACTTTTCGGGTAGCCATGATCCGCTTGCTGCACTACTGCTGTGTCAGGCTCAGAAAGCGGATCGCGTAATGATTGCTGGAAGCTGGCGGGTTGAGGAAGGCCAAATCATAGGATTTGATATAGACTCTATGAGAAACAAGCATCACTCGTTCGCAAAACGTCTACTCAAGACCAAATATTAGAAGGATATTTTTAAAATGGATCGTCTCTTCAAACTCAAAGAATTGAACACTACTTTCAGTAAGGAAATCCTAGCGGGACTGACTACCTTTATGGCGATGGCATATATTATTTTTGTAAACCCACAAATGATGGCGGATGCGGGAATGGATTACGGTGCAAGTTTTGTCGCCACCTGCATTGCCGCCGCGGTAGCCTGTTTTTTAATGGGTTTATATGCCAACTGGCCAGTAGGCTTGGCTCCAGGGATGGGGCTTAACGCATTCTTTACCTACACCATTGTTGGCGAGATGGGATATAGCTGGCAGGTAGCTCTGGGAGCAGTATTCTTAGCAGGAATCTTGTTTGTGCTGATGAGCATCACACGATTGAGGGCTTGGATACTAGAGAGTATACCGAAAGATCTTCGAATCGCGATGGGTGTGGGAGTAGGCTTATTCATCGGTATTATTGGGCTCATGAATGGCGGTATCATTTCAGATCATCCCGCCACGCTGCTCACGCTTGGCGACTTAAGTGCTCCGCAACCTTTAATGGCCTGCCTGGGCTTTCTGATCATCATGGGACTGGCAGTTCGTAATATTCCCGGAGCCATCATCCTGGGGATCTTGAGTATCACACTGATAGCATTAGTGACTGGGCACGCAGAGTACCAGGGACTCGTCTCAGCACCCCCTTCAATCGCGCCCACCATCGCTCAGTTAGATATCAGGGGTGCACTTGAAATAACGATGATTAGCGTCATCTTAGCAATCTTGTTCGTCAACTTATTTGATACTGCTGGTACATTAATGGGTGTAGCTTCGCGCGCAGGACTTATGGACTCTGAGGGTAATATCAAGGATATAGAGCGTGCTTTAAAAGCAGATAGCACGAGTAGCGTTGCAGGGGCTTTTTTTGGCTGTTCGCCAGTAACTTCTTATGTTGAAAGCGCCGCGGGAGTTTCAGCCGGAGGCCGGACTGGGCTGACAGCATGCACCGTAGGGCTTTTATTCTTAATCGCGATTTTTTTCGCACCGCTCGCCGGAATGGTACCTGCCTTTGCAACTGCTGGCGCTCTGATCTACGTAGCGCTTGTAATGATGGGGGGGATGCGCGACCTTGACTGGAACAGTCCAACTAATCTGCTCCCCGCGCTTATCATGATTCTGATGATTCCATTATCATTCTCTATCGCGCATGGGATCGCTGTAGGATTTATTAGTTATGTCGTCCTGAAAGTTTCTGCTGGTAAAACCGAAGAAATCAATGTGGGAGTCTGGTTTCTCGCTGTCGTCTTTACTGCGAAATTCGCATTTTTATAAATACCACGGGGCGCGATTCAGCGCCGTCTCGCGCCCATGGTAAGCGAACTCTATTCTCCTAAAGCATAACGCACTGTTAATGAGACGGTGCGGCCTTCGGATGGTTTGACAACGACTGATTCAAACAAATCAGCAGAGGTATAGTAATCCTCATCACCTAGGTTATTTACTTGCATCAGTGCAGAGAATCGGTCATTGATATAACCCACAGAACCTGTCCATACCACATAACTCGGTAGTAACACGGATTGCATGGCGTCCATATAAGTCTCTTCGACCGCTGTAAATCCAATAGAAGCATTGACTTCGCCGCCGTATAACTCACTATTCCAAGTTCCATAGATACTGAGGATACGATCAGGCAGCCCTCCTCGTTCAAGTTTTGCACCTGGCCCAGTCAGTGTATCTCGATCTGCTGAGATGCGCCCGCCATACACTTGCGCGGGTACAAGACCGTTTTGCGCGGCAAAATCCGCACCATTGATAACGGTAAAGATATTTCCTACTTCATCAACTTCCGCCTGAGTGGCCGTCGCAATTATTGATAACTCATCCGTGATAATTCCGCGCAATTCAAACTCATAGCCCTCTGAATAAGTCTGGGTAACAGTGGAAAGTTGCCCGGATCGCTCTGTTTTCTCTTGATCAAAGTAACTGAATGCAGCATAGATTCGGTCATCAAACCCGGAGAATTTAAACCCTATCTCCGTAAGGTCTGATGCGGCTAGGTACTCATCAGTCGGCACAGAGGAAGGGATCACTCCACCGAGCTGGTTCGCATTAAGAGAGTTTGCTGAGGCACGGGTCACGTAGGGTACAAATCCAGAATCGGTGCGGTAAGACATGGATATGTTATAGCTCAGCTCATCAACACTATCGGTTACAAATCCTAAACCTTCATCCCAGCGGTTTTTTATGAGGGTAAGCGCTATCTCTTCAGCTTCCACATCAAAATTGTCGTAACGTGCTCCCAATAAGATAATAAAGTTATCGATTTCTATATTTGACAAGAAGAATATTCCGAAGTTATCTGCAACAGAAACCTCCTCCTCGTTAAAGTTACGCCCCGGATCACCAGAAGCTACAGTAGTATTGTTCCCGTCCGCATCGGTATTGAAAGTAACGCCTTCAAATGGATTAAGCACCGCGTTGGTAATGCGGTCCTCTGGCGTCGCCCCGACGATCATATCGCGGAAATCGAAGGTTTCATCGTAAAAGGCGTGCTTCTTATCAAGATCTTCACGTCGGAAGCTAAAACCCACGACATTGTCTGCAAGCACGGCATCGCTTTCATATTCAAAGCTCAGACTCGAGCGCAACTCGAATATGGTGGCATCAGGATACAAAGCCGTAAATCCCCAGCTCTGAAATTTGGTGTGCTCCATGTAGTCGTAAAAAAACTGATTCCGCCACACCATCGAATTATCGAACGTGTGTGTAACGTCAAAATATAGAGTGAGCGCATCCGTATCCGCATAGTCCATCGGATCAATAAACGTTCTACTGTGATCAATTTTCGCGGAACCCACGTTTTCCAACGGTGAAAGCCAAGGATTAGGTGGACCATAACAGGTTAGAGATTGCCCATTATATTGTGCTTGGTTAAAGCCCATAAATGGAACACAAAAGGTACCTACGGCAGTGTACGAGTTATTTATATCGACTCCCGCAGCAGAAGTTGGGAAGCCAGATTCGTTTGGTCTCAGGTCGGGACCACCGTTCCTGTTGCGTGAACGCGGATTCCCTGTAATGTAGGTTCCCGTATCAATCAGATCCTGGGTAACCCTCGTCCAACCTGGAACCTGAATACTATCACTGGATTGATACTGTAACCCAAACTCCAATGTCGTATCAGCATTCACGTCAATGTCGAAAGCCACCTGAAGAAGCTCACTACTCGGCTCATAAAAATCATAGAACGATTCAGAGTCCTCTATCTCAGCGAATAATTGAAATCCTCCCTGACTATCGCCAATGGTAAAGGGCATCCCAAATTCACCAAAAACAATTCTCTGACTGTAGGATCCTAACGTAACTCCGATATCACCGGTTGGACCACTAATATATTTGCTACCCTCACTCCTTGCGGACTTTGGAATGTAATTAAGTTGTCCGCCAATAGACCCGGTACCATAGAGAGGCGATACCGGACCTCGTAAGATTTCCAGCTTTTTGGCGCCTCTGACGATCGTGTTAAAAGCTCCGGGGTTAGCAATCCTGCGGAAACCACGGAAATAATTGTCTGCCGGCTCACCGCGAATATCCATCGCGCCACGGATACCGAAGAAGGAGCTGGTGAAAGCTCCGGGAGTAAGACGTACCAGGTCATCGACGCTACGCAGCGCAAATTTCTGAATGAGGTCTTCTCGAACCTCTGATACAGATCGCGGGGTG
>NHBG02000014.1 GCA_002167855.2 Gammaproteobacteria bacterium TMED1 | reverse complement strand
TGTTCATCTTCGTTGTGGTGCCCATGATCTTTATGGTCTGATTCATGGTGTTCATCTTCGTCATGGTGACCATGATCTTTATGGTCTGATTCATGGTGCTCTGATGATTGATCGCCGTAATGGGGCTCATCTAAGTGAATAGCCTCGATTGTCTCCAGGCTGACAAAAAGCGCATTATCTACAGGGGTTCCAGACTCCTCGAGGATTCCAACTATTGTAAGAGGAAGCTGATCATGATGCGTGAAGCTGGTATCGGCCATACCATGGCTAACTATTAGGGAGTCTCCAAGGTCATAGGCAAGCTGAGAGGCCACGCTTGCACCAAGCACTACCTGTGTATGATTCTCGAATTTTGCCCCATCGCGAAATACTAAGGACTGCTTGCTACCAAACTGATATCGCTCAAAAAAATCCTTGGTAGTGCCAACTACACGAAAGTTTCTATGCGAGTCGCCGAGAGAGATAGGAACTAGCCAAGAAACTTCCTCTTGAGCACCGATTTCTTCAACGGTTTCCCAATCAATATTTGTAGTTGCATTTCCGATACGAAATACCGATAACAAAAGTAGATTGATGTCACCAGTTTTTGCACCAACGATTAGATCAACTCCAGAAACCGTACTGGCAAAGCTGGATCTTGCTTCTTGCCGCACATGTTCAACACCGAGAAGTACAAAAACACTTAACCCCACGGCTAGTATAGTAAGTAGGACACCGCCGCTTCTGTAGCGCAAGCTATGGAAGGCTACCTTAAGTAATGCGGAAAATTGGCCCATTAGGTGTTTACACCAATCTGGTTAAGCTCACTAAGCTCTATACGATTTGAAAAATGTTTACCGATATCACTATCGTGGCTTACGAAGACCATCGCACAGTTATTTTCTGCGAGAACTTCGAGTAGTAGAGTGAGGAAGGAGTCTCGGTTAGCTTTATCAAGCGCGGAAGTAGGTTCGTCCACTAGTAAAAGCGCTGGATAATTTATTAACGCTCGAACAATAGCGACCCTTTGCTGTTGACCTACACTAAGATCAATGGATTTTCGTCCATACAACTCTGCTTTCAAATTGACACGACTGAGTAATTCTGTCGCTCGCTGTCTTACGGATAATCCTTCTTTCCCACCGAACTTTGCCGCGAGGAGAATATTATCCATTACAGAGAGATAAGGGATTAGGTTGAACTGCTGAAATACGACTCCGATATTTAGGGCTCTGAACCGATCTCTCTCATGATTACTCAAACTGGAGATCGTTGTTCCAAGTACTCTCACCTCACCCAACGTAGGCACCTGAAGCCCGGCTAATAGCGTTAGCAGAGATGATTTACCGCTGCCCGAAGCACCTTGGAGGAAAACCTGCTTTCCTCGATCAACCTCCCAGGACTTTATTTTTAGTATCGGGCCCGTTTCCGCATCAAACTGGAAAGCCAGATCACTTATACTAAGAGCAGGGTCTTCATTCACCATACCGATTATTACATATTGTCACCGAAAACTAGCTAAATGGATGATACAATAAAACTTTACCAGAAGCATACGATGACACTAAATATTCACTTTTTTTCTTATTTTATTGCAGTGATTTTTCTCACGATGTCCCATTCTTCTAGTGCAGAGCTTGAGATCATATCGTGGCAGGATCTTGCGCCTGAGTACGACGGCTCTATGGGACTTGATGACGTACCGTGGGGAGAGCGTGTGCGACCGGAGATGAATGAGAAAATTGTGAGAATACCGGGTTTCATAGTTCCGTTGGACTTCGAGCAACGGCAAAGCGTAACTCGCTTTCTTTTAGTTCCTTATTTTGGTGCATGCATCCATGAACCTCCACCACCGCCAAACCAAACGATATATGCGGAATTTGAGCCTGGCTATAACCTTGAATCCTTTTGGCAGCCTTTTTGGATAGAGGGCAAAATCTTTGTTAATCGAGTGGAAGAGGATCTCGCAACAGCTCTGTATACCCTTAGTGCGGAAAAGATAGAACTTTACGACTACTAGCACTCCGCGTTAGAAAAACCTGAGTGAAGAGCGCTGCAGTCGAAGCTTTGGTCATCGGTCGATGGCAAGCAAATCTAGAAAAGAAATTTTTTGTGCTTCAGTCATTTGAGAAAAGACGGGTACCAACATTTCTGTAACTGGAAGTCCATCATATTCGGGAGAGGGCGCTTGCATGCTAGCGGCGATATTATGGAACCCCTGGCCAACTGTTACGGCAGCGACGATTACTGGAGGCCAACTCATTGATTTCGCACTCCCTCCTTTTTCACCCCATATGTCCTTTCTTCCTAGATAATTCATTATGTCTTGATACATAACTTTCTCATCAGCCCCACGCTGCTTCTGTCCCTCAGCGTCGTAAATCGCTCGAGACTGGTTACAAATAGAGCCCCACACGGGAGAGACATGAAAGCCGTCGAGAGAGAGACATTCCTCTGGTGCGCCGTCGCCACCAGAACATACACCGTCTTTAATCATAAAATGGAAGGCGGATAACTTACGGCCTTCTGCTAGCATGCGTTCGGGTGGATAGAGGTAGGTCTCGCTGAACCCCCAGGTAGTCTCAAAAGGAAGATTAGCATCCTGAAGCATCTTGGCGCCTGCTTTTCCACACGCTTCGCACCAATCTGCAGACCCAAATTCACCTACTTTTTCAATCTCAGTCATACCGTTTATTCCAGATCCATTCATTACGCATCTTGTCAGATTAGAGTTCTTGACAGATTCCGTTAAAGAGTGTCTCATATTAGGCTAGCTTTTAGCTAACATTGTTCTTTCTGTAGCTTTAACTCTTGGCGTGTCGTGAATAATTGTTGGACTGCGGAGAGAAGGCCTCAAATTAATGTTTGCTTCAGCACTAAGCTTATAGCACCTTACCTAGGGCGCATATGATGATATCGAAGACAGTAAAATACTTAAGTGTATCTTGGTTATTGTCGAATGAGTCGACTTAATCAAAATAATTTCCTTCATTTAAAACGAATCGTTGGTGATAGCGATGTCTATTATGCTAAGCGCGGAGCAAGCGTTTTTTTTCTAAATCAATTGCAGGATGAACGATGGTTGAATATTAGAGATATAGGGAGAGCAGAAGCTTATTATGCGCTAAATAAATGGAATGAGGCGCAGATTATTAAGCTTTATCATCTTGATTCACTCGTTTGGGGAAATGATGTCCTCGATGGGGCAGATAAAAAAGGAGTTCATGTGTTCCAAAGTTTATTAAATAGCAATCTTTTTGCCCTGTTTGGTGAAGACCTAGTGGTTGAGGACCCTGCTACGGCAGAGTTTATAGACCTCACCTGGAGTTCTCAGAACTTTGTCGACTAAGGGCGCATTGTGGCTGAGCGCAAATGATAAAACGCCCGCACATTCTATTATTTAATCCTGATCAGTGGCGTGGAGATGTTCTAGCTCACCTTGCTAACACTGCGGCACACGCACCCAAAATAGATAAACTCGTCGGTTCAGGAGCCATATCTTTTAAAGTAAAGGTGCGCTCTTAGGAGGATTTCAACCGACCGAATAAGATCGATCTGGTAACCTAGGATATCGCATGGATATCCAGCTTGTTGAAGGAACAACGCACTGAGCCGTCAAGTAATTCGGTCTCGTCAAGTCGGAGGCTGTCCTCTTCCATCTTCAGTAACTGCTGATACTCTTTTGGAATTTTCTTCATAGCGTATTTAAGAACCCTGTTTAGATCAGGAGTACCGTATTTTTCGTTTACCATCGCCTCGATTTGGCCTTCGGTTAGATCGCGCATAATTTCTTGGATGTAGCAGCGTGAAAATTCATCATCCTCAAGAATTTTAACCTGTAGGGAGCGCTGAGCGTTTACCCATTTTTCATATTCTGGATAGAGCAACATTTGATAATCTGTTGGTTTCTCTTTTGCTTTTGCGCCCTCGTTTTCTTTAATCTCGGCAAGATATTTTTCAATTTCATGATCTGCGAGGCCTTTTTTCTTGAGGGCTTCTCGCAGTTTCAAGTCATCAGCCCCACCATCTTCTTTTTGCGATGACATTTTTTCAAAGGTGTTGATATCCGGCACAATGACGGGATTGATAGCTACCTCGAACTCGAGGGTAACTTTATATTTATTAGTCTTATTCATCATTGCGCTCCAATTATATCGCTAATCCAAAATCTCGATAGTTCCGGCATCACCATCTACCAGAATTCGCTGTCCGCTTTTTAGACGCTGCGTTACGTTACCGAGGCCAAGAACTGCCGGTATACCAAATTCGCGGGCGACGATAGAACCGTGTGCGAGAATACTTCCTATATCAGTAACTAAGGCGACCGCATGAGAAAAAAGCTGTGTCCATGCTGGGGTGGTCATCGGGCATACGAGAATTGTATTGGGTTTCATATTGTCGAAATCCGAAGGTGACATTATCACGCTTACCTCACCCTCTATTCGGCCCGGGCTAACAGCAAATCCAATCATCTGATTGCTTGTTGGTGAGTTCAACTTCTGTGTTGCGGCAGCGTTATCGTGTTGATCAATCGGGATGGCTCCTGGGGGGTGTATCCGTTTTCTTGCTTCACGTAGTTCACGAGCTTCAGCAGCTACTCTCGCTAGTTCAGGCACTGAGTTCCCGACCGCGCGAGCTTCAATCGCTTTGTCAATAGACTCACTTCGCAGGAAGTAGATATCATCAGGAGAATTGAACGTCCCAATTTTTACCATGCGTTTGCCAAGTTCATTTGCCATACCTCGCAGTACTGGCCACGCTCCACCCAGCCAGAAAACGACTTCCTCCCTAAAGGGATAGAAGTATCGAGCCTTCCAAAGATGCCAACGGAATTGCCATAGCTGTTGTTCACGCAAGACTTCTCTTATTTCTCGCATTGCGGCTTTTCGTTTTCTGTTCACCTCTGTTTGCTGAACTAGTGGATCATAATTTTTATCCTGCACCTGTGATTTTAGTGCAACCATAATGGGAAGTGTGTCTTCAGCTGCAGTGGGCTCCGCGAAATCTAGAGAGTAAATTTGATGTCCGTAAGTATCGTTATACTTGTTTATTGCCTCGATTACTGACGTTGCCATTGGGTGGTGGCGTAATGTCTCGAGTAAACGGGGCGCTGGGGTTAACGAGACTATCTCCATCAGAGCATCATCGCCCTGGATAAGTTTCGCTATTTCCCAGATATCCATCTGCGCTTGCATAGTTCGAGAGTGAAAACCAGAGAGAAACATACCACTGGTAAAATTGTGATTCGGAGCGGCTGATTTGAGAAATGCTTGTAGTTGTTCATCGGTAACTTTGGCTGTTGCAAATACCTTGGATGATTCTTCCCAATAGTATCCGTCCTCATTGGCTAGATCTCGAATGCCATTAAATAACTCTTCGTCGGTAGCCAATGCCAAATCTATCTTTTCATATTCCTGGATGGCGGATTTATACTCTGGTAACCATTCGTTTTGCCAGAACCCACTGAGTTTAGTCCACCATTCTGTTTGTCCTTTTATGTCATAGTTTCTTAAGACCTTTGGATCGACCCCTTCGACAGGCTTAAAGTCTCGACGTTGATAGGCATACCCGTTTACTGTTACGTGCACATTTCCGTTGGTCATATCCTCAATCTTATAGGGTGACCCTGAGCGGGCAAGGCTACGATTCATCCCTTCCTGGAGCGCTATTTCTAAGTAGAGCTCATCAAACAGTGGGGATAGCGGTTCTGGCATATTCTCAACAATTTGTCGACGAAGCAGGGTTGCTCCAGGAGAGGGGGGTTCCCACTTCAAATTTTTCAGTGGGGCAGGGGGAAGATTGGTAATCGGTCTTGATTGCAGCAAGTAAAGCACATCGTCCTTAAGTGCCCATTCGATGTCCTGTGGAACTTCACCGAAATGGTGTTCGGATTTGAGAGCAAGATCTACTAGATCGGTTAGTTGTTCCTCATTCAATGCTGGGAGATCACGCTTTATTTTCGGCACTTCCTGGACGAGTACTCCATCTTCTCCATCAGAAACAATCATCTGCTCTTTACTGCCAAGGAGTATTTCTTTCATTTCGTAGAGGTTTCGATCGAAGATATAGGTATCGGGGGTAACCTGACCGCTTACTATCGCTTCGCCTAACCCAAAGCTAGCATTTGCAATAATTTCATTACGATCTCCGGTTGTCGGATTAGCGGTAAACAGAATACCTGACACGTCTGACGTTACCATGAGCTGAACAACTACTGCCATCGCGACCTCTTCATGCGCGATCCCCATACGATCTCTATAACTGATAGCACGAGGCGTCCACAAGGAGGCCCAGCAGTCCCTGATCGCTCTGTATAAATCTTCTTCGCCTATGATATTTAGATAAGTATCTTGTTGTCCGGCAAAAGACATCTCCGGAAGATCCTCTGCATTAGCGGAGGATCGAACAGCAACAGCAGGGTTTTCTCCCAGCGCTGAATAGGCCTCCCTAATCTCATTTTTCATAGGCACGGGGAGTTCATTAGCCCTAAATAGCTTTTTTATCTTTTCAGAAGCTTCTATTTTGGAGTCTGTTTTAGTGGCTTCCTGGAGGATATATTGATCTATTGCGTGGAGCGAAACAAAATCTTTGTAGTTGGTGGTTGTAATATGAAAGCCGCCAGGTACAGGTAGATCAGCACGGATCATCTCCGATAGTGATTTACCCTTACCGCCAACTCTTTCGAGGGTTGCTTCTTGAGTATCAAACTCGAGTATTCTCTTTCCCACCAATATTCAAACCATTAATTAGTTATAAAGGCCCGCGCGTATTTTATCACTTAAAGTTAGTAATAATGGGCGGAATCAAATCTTACTCAAATATATTGGCATTCAAGACTGTTTAACAAAGTAGATTGGCCCTCGGTATTTAGCCGTGCCTAGTTAGGCTCATTAGTTGGAAAAAATGGGATCATAAGAGAGCAATAAACGCATACCAGCGTCATGAGGTGACCGATGGACAACTCCCCCAAATCCTTGCTGCCACATTCCACCTTTAAGAAGTGACAATGCCAAGGGCTCTAGGTGGCGAATTCCTTTAGCAGTTTTTAGCGGTTCTTCATCGTGTTCTAAATCGTCCAGTATTCGTCTATCAACGTCTTCCTCGCGTATCCATTCCGTGCCTATGCCACTAATCGTTGTTAACAGCCGGCAAACAACGGCATCAGCATGAAATTTTGGACACATCGGAGCGCTTAAGGTGGTTAGACGAACTTCAATCTCGTTACAGCCAAGTAGATCATACAATATCTCGTTTGTACTGCTAATTTCTTTTGCTAACGCAATGGCAGCTTTATCGTTCTTGAGAGACTCACTAAGCCTTCTGGTCGGCAGATCTTGGTCTTTTGTTCTTTGTTGCCACTTTACCTCTGTATTCATTTTAGGCCTGAGTATTTGTTTCGCTGCGCTTGAAAGTTCTTCTGATTTAGAGCGCGAAATACTTACTAATTCGATATCTTTGCTATAGATTTTTGTCAGGTCACTCACTTGATCACTAAGAAGATATTGCATCGTTATTTCAGTCTTTTATCCCCAGGTTGGGAACGGATCGGGAAGTTTACTCCATGATGTTTTCCCTTCCAGCAACTCATCTTCACTTAAGAGACAGTCATCCAATGCTCTCGTCATATTCTCTTGATCTAAGTTTTGACCGATAAATACGAGTTCTTGACGCATATCTCCAAAAGGTTCCATCCAAAGTCGTTTGATAGCATCGAGTGACTCGGGGTCGGTTGGCCAACTATCTCTTGGTGTAGCCATCCAGAAGAGACCTGCGAAACCATAGTGTGCAACGCCTCCGGCCTGACTCCACTGTCCTGCCATTTGTGGCCTAGTGGCCAGCCAGAAGTAGCCTTTTGACCGAATCAGCTTGCCGAACTGTTCTGTGTTATGGATAAAATCGTAAAACTTTTGTGGGTTGAAAGGTCGGCGCGCTTCATAAGCAAAGCTTGCTATCCCATATTCTTCCGTCTCTGGAATGTGCTCCCCACGCAGTTCCTTGAGCCATCCTGGGGCTTCCTGAGCTTTTTCGAAGCTGAATAGCCCCGTATCTAAAATCTCATCGATTTTTACGTTCCCATTATTAATAGGGATAATTTTTGCCTGTGTATTTAGTGTTTTTAGAATAGCTAGTAAACGCTCGAGATCAGCTTGCTCGACCAAATCTGTCTTGCTGATAAGAATCACATCAGCAAATTCTACCTGTTCGATCAGAAGGTCAGCGACACTTCTATCGTCATCTTCCCCGAGTGACTCTCCTGTCTCTTGTAAGTACTTCGCTTCATCGAAATCTTTGAGGAAATTCACCGCATCGACCAAAGTAACCATCGTGTCGAGAGATGCAACATCAGATAGTGAAACGCCGTTTTCATCGGCAAAAGTAAAGGTTTCTGCAACGGGTAAGGGTTCTGAGATACCGGTTGATTCTATGACTAGATAGTCGAAACGATGCTCCTGTGCAAGCTTGGTTACTTCTTCTAAAAGGTCTTCCCTCAAAGTGCAACATATACAGCCGTTACTCATTTCAACCAGTTTTTCCTCACTGCGGTTCAACGAGATCTCATTTTGAATTATCGCTGCATCTATATTAATTTCGCTCATATCATTAACAATCACGGCGACCTTCTTGTCTTCACGATTGTTGAGGATATGGCTAAGCACAGTTGTCTTTCCTGCACCAAGGAACCCCGATAGAACAGTAACTGGAAGTTTATCGATCACTAATATTAGTCTCTGCTATCAAAATGACGAGCTTTTTCATATCTTGGTACAAAAAAATATTTTTCTTGTTGGCCGAAAAAATTTCCTAGACTCTTCTAACCATCCTAGTGGAGATAGTAAAGAAGTCATTTCTTTTTGTTAAGGGGTTTGAGTGAGATCGGTTAAAAGAACCGGCCTCCCGACCTTACAGTATGTTTGTACTCAATTTAATATAGGACTCTTACTACTGTTGATCAGCCTCTTATTAGGACCGTAACTAGGGGGATTCCGTGAGCGAATTGCCTTTTTCAAAGAATATTTACTTTGATGGTACTCTTCGTATGCGATGAAAGTTTAATAGGGCGGAGGGAGAGCACTGGTTTTCTCGAGTTTTCAAGTGGGGTACTTACAATGCTAGTTCCAGCAAAAAATAAACGGACACGATTTAATCTGGGGAGCTATTTTCTAGTTATAGATAATAAGACGTCTCGTTCTCGACTGATCGACGTAAAAGTATGTCTGCTGAATCATGGGTGACCTGAATCTAGTAACCTCACAGTCGTGTTATCGAAAGATATTCTCGGGACTTTTTGTTGCGTTATTTATGTGGTTCAGTTTCTGTAATGCTGAAAATCTTAACTTCCACCACGGAATCTCTGTGCTGCATGAGCTTAAATATGGTCCTGACTTTAAGCACTTTGATTATATCAATCCCAATGCACCTAAAGGTGGTTCTATTAAATTCTCGACGAGTGTGAATGTCCGTAACTTTGCTGGTGAGTTCGACAATAACAATGATGGGCCACCTGGTGTCGGATACGTTTATGACACATTGATTGTCCTGTCACGCGATGAGCTAGGCGGTTTCTACGGGCGACTCGCAGAATCAATGGCAGTTTCCTTTGATGGACATCTTTTAGCCTTTCGCTTACACCCCAAGGCTCAGTTCCATGATGGTACCCCAGTGACCAGCAAGGATGTCAAATTTACATTGGATTGGATACTTTCTACTGTCGAGGGTGGGTTGTATTTGGGTTGGATAGATTCGGTCGAAGTAGTCAGTGAACGAGAAGTCTACCTGCATCTTAAGGAGCCTCTTGATGACTCTAACCTCAGGATCTTAGCATATGAGCCTCGTATCCTTCCGGAGCACCATTGGCGTGGCAAGAACCCTTCTGAGGTGACAACTGATTTGCCGCTAGGCAGCGGCCCGTATCGGGTGGATAGTTGGAATGAAGGTTATATCCGCTTTACACGAGTAGCGGATTATTGGGGTCGAGATCTACCGGTTAACAAGGGACAGTTTAATTTCGATATATTACAGTTCGACGTGTATCGTGACGCTACGGTAGCTCGAGAGGCTCTGCGTAAAGGGCTTTTTGACTATTATTTAGAGTCAGATACTCGGCATTGGGTTTCGAGTTATGATATACCCGCGGTTGAAGCGGGTCACCTCAGGAAGGGCGAGATTATCGCTCGTGGAGCAACAGGTCCGAGTAGTGTGCTCACTTTCAATAGCCGACGTTCTCCGTTTAATGACGTGCGTGTACGCGAGGCTCTGAGTTTGGCGTTTGATTTTGATTGGCAGAATCGTGCTCTACATTCTAGCGTACAAAAAAGAGCGATCGGATATTTTCCGGATACTCCCTTTAGCGCAACCGGGCTGCCTACACCGGAAGAATTAGTTCTGCTGGAGCCTATGCGCGAATTGTTAGATCATCGCGTGTTTGATGAGCCAATCGATGTTCCGAAGTCTAATGGTTGGGGACGAAATCGTGATGCGTTGGTGCGGGCGTCACGCCTTTTGAAAGAAGCAGGTTGGAGTATAGAGAAGGGCTCGCTTCGAAATCCCGCCGGTGCTACGTTCGAGTTTGAGTTTTTGTCTACAAATGTTGCAGAGCGGCGTGTGCTATTACCTTACATCGATACGTTACGACTTCTCGGTATCAATGCGCGCATTAACCTAGTGGAGTCGGCGCAAAATATAAATCTTCGGCGCTCGCGAGACTTTGATATGATTATTGAGTCTCATACAATGATAATGCCGCCGATTATTCAGCTGCCAGTTTTCTTTTCTTCTNGGGCGTCAGAACAACCGCTTACTCGNAACGTNGCGGGGATTAATGATCCTGTCGTTGATGCTCTAATTAGTAACGCGACGAAAACACTATCCTTTTCTGANATGACGACTGCTTGCCGTGCNCTTGATCGNGTTCTCTTNCGAGGTTATTACCACATACCGTTACAAATGATTGCAAATACTCGGNTTATGCACTGGGANCGTTTTGGGTTTCCGNAAACCNCCGAGATAGCAACTCACCAGTCGGGACCTGAGTCATGGTGGTATGATCCCCAAAAAGCATNNCGNATTGGAACACTGCGATAGCGAGNTTAGATTTGTTACAACGTTGTTTGCTACTTGGGAACGAGAGGGCGATCAGTAACCAGTATAGGTGAAGCTGAGAAGTTTAGATCTATCTCTGTTAACTNNANTCAACCATACNGGTTTCAGGGTANATANAGAACTGTATTATCGAAACATTCTAGTAAAGGAATAANTAATGCTTTNGGATAGNNACAATTAGCATGATGAAAGAATCCTTGGAAATACTCGCAGTTGAACTTCANGAGGATCTTGATTCACGCGNATCTCGAAGGATNTTTGCCGAGGGACGGGGACCAAACTCTNTCGACGAGGCCTATCAACTGCAGCGAGCATTGCGTGTAATTCGAGAAAANAGGGGCGAGAAGGTTGTCGGGTTTAAGATCGGTTNTACGAGCNCTGCTATTCGNAANAGGGGGGCTAANACCATGGGACTATCGGACTCTGTGCATGGTTATCTATGGGACTCGGAAAGTCACGATAATGGATCGAAAATAGACTATCGTCGTTTAGGAATCGAGGGTGAGCTTGGGGTTCGGCTTCTATCAACGCATGGTGATGATGTTTCCAAGTGGGAAGTTGAGTTCGAGCCGATTATAGAATTACATATGCTGGGATGGGACGGACCGCCAGAGGACAATCTCGGCCGACGAGGACTAGAACTAATTGGTACCAATTGTATTCATTCGGGCGTAGTGCATTGTGATGATTCAAAGCGGTGTTTGTTAGGAGAGATACCTCTCAATATCCCTATGACCGTATTAATTGATGGTAGTCAGTCCGAGCAGGTGACATTAAAGGAACTGAAGATAGGAAGGGACTACGGGCCTGTCGCCACTATCTCTTGGTTGTTGCAGACGCTAAAAAAAGAAAATAATGGAGAGGATGCCTTACTCAAATCTGGTGCGACTGTGATCTGCTCGACGCCGGGTAGCGTGCATTCGATTCCACCTGGTGTTCGCGTGAAGGTTGATTTTGCTAGTCTCGAGACTAGCTGCATAGCAACTAGCCCGCTAAACCGATAGACAGCAAAAATTTAGTAGGCCTATTTTTTTAGAACGGGTTCCAGTTATGCTTTACGAGCAGATGTAAAAAATTCCTTGGCTATCTGAAAATAGATTAGCGAGATCGAACGGGGGCAAACTGAATTTTCAGTGTGGCAGTATCGCGGAGGAAATCCACGGACTCAGTTTCTATAGTTCTTACGTCCACCCCAAGACGTTCACGCAAGTCTGCGAGTTATTCCTCTCTGCGTGCCGGTACGATATTTTCAATACGCTCATATTCTACGGTACATTCCTGCAATTTTGGCAGCAGCAGGCTGGTTTCCGTAACGTGTGCCAGGAGACATATTAGCCCCAGTAAAAGTCCTAATTCCAGTTGGTCAGTAGCGCTTATTCCTGAAAGCAATGACATAGCAATGACGAGAAATAGGTAGGTCATCTCTTTAACGTTGATAGATTCCGTGCGATAACGCAGCATGGAAAATATGGCAAAAAGACCGAAGGCGAATCCAATCGAGATCTCAACGGATGCTAACTGACTAGTAATAAGGAATACGCTTAAGCCGAAGAGTATGTAGGAACTCGCATACGCGCGCTGTTGGGTAGTCCTAAAATATACAAATCTTACAAGAATGAAAACACCTGCCATATTAATCAGTAGACGAATCAAAAAATCAAAACTGAGGCTATCCATTATCAGATCTCTTATTAAATGCGTTTAATACTTATTCAGCTCGGATATTAGGCCCTTGAACCGGTTACATTTCAAGCTGCTATCATCCGTAAGGCAAACTCCAACGCAGTACTTACTAATGCTTCTGGGGTAATACTTTTTTGCTTTCAGTTGTTGAGCAAAACGGGAGGGTTTGACAAGGTCCGCACGCTTACATTCAGCTATCAGCACATTTGGAACTCCCACCTTCGTTTCGGCATCAATCCGTTGAAATAGGATATCGAAATCAAGCGTTAATCGTTCATCGGTCTCCTGATCCCACAGCGTAATGCGTCGGTAGTTGACGTATAGTTTTGGAACCAGTTTGAAATCCACATCAGGTACTTCGATTGGCTGGTTGCATCGCCAAGGTATCCTCTGTTTGCGGGTTCGTCTTTTATTGGTCTTTACCTTAATCTCCAGAAACTCAAGCTTAGTTTCGAGGTAGCGTCGATGCCGATACTTGAACCGATTAAGTTTGCCATTGTGGTGTTGACTGTATAAATCCCAGTCGGGAGTGTCGAAGTAAGTATNTTGATGAGTAAATACTCGGTGGCCACTGTATTGTAGGATCGAATGACTGCTTGCAAAGTGACGGAGGAGTTCAGGTAAAAAGGTCACGGGAAGTAGGAACTTGATATCGAATCGATAAGGAAGNCTGACTGCTCTTTGCTCCTCGAGACTGTGTTCATTAAACTCCGATAACATTAGTTGGTNGTTTGTCTCGATTGAATGAGAGCGCGAACGCAGGCGATCGTGATCAGCGAAAGTGCGTGCTGAATCTAATTTCAGGGCCACCATTAGAAGTTTCCTTGGTGATTAACGAAGCCCCGAATTAGACAAGACCAAGAAGCCCCTACCTTATTCAAAGCGATGTCGGATTGTCATGCCGATCCGCTCCCGCTGATATCTGCCTCTATCACGCCCTAGGTCCTCGAGGTCCTCGCTATCGGTGCGTTGAAATCTAAGGGCGATATCCCAGCGTTTCTTCAAACGCCAACTTATTGCGGTCGTTAGACGGTTATCTGTTTCCTGAGCGTCATAATGGTCCACATCGAGTGGATTTTGACTAGTGAAGTTGGATTTTCGTCTGCGATACTCGATGCTTGCTTTCCATGCATCGCTGATCCTCCATATAGTTTCGATTCTTACGGTGTTTCTTATCCGGGATCTAATAATGGCTGTGTTTAGTGGTGCATTTCGTTTAATTCTGGAATCACCATTCATATCTCTATTAAATCCAGACCCAGTTTCGTCAAGCAGAATTACCTCTTTTTTGCCTGGCGTTGAAATGCTTTCNTCTAGCATTTCGATCTCNAGTGAGATTTTTTGATTGACCTCACTGTTTAGTTGGAGGGCCCAAAAATNTCCCTCGCGNTCACGATTTTTCAGCGGGTNATTATAGTGTCTGTAAAGTCCGCCGTACGCGATATAAATATTCAGGTCTCGATTCTCAGTATCGTCCCGCCCCATCCGAAAGCGGTGTCGATAGGTAATCGACGGTTCCAACTCACGAAAAATTCCTGGGGCATAGGATCGTTCGTTAATTGGAATGTTACCGTTATCATTTAGATCTATGATGCTAGCGAGATAGTTCTTTCGAAATCGATCTAGGGTGAAATCTGTCTGTGCTCGAAGACTACCGTTTTTCCCGAGACGATAGGTAAGCCTGATTTGGCCATCGAAATAGCCAGACTTATTATTCGCGTGATAGTGGTGGTGGGTTATTTCGGCTCTGATGGTCGCTTCTGGAGCCTTTAACTTTCCAAGTCCATACTGTAGTTCAAGATTTGTAGAGATTACGCGGTCTGATATCGACTCCAAATCGGTGAGACGACCGCTAGCAATATTGCGCTCTTCTGCAGTAGTGATCCTCGATTTACCAGCGTCATCAAGACGGAACACGTTGTCATCAAGCTCTAATCTCATTGAACCTCTGATTCGCAGCTTTGAATTATCCTCCTTAAAAATCTCCGCCTGCACGGGGTTTCCTGTACTAGTGAGACACAGTATCACTACCCCGAGACAGAAAATGTTAATGACGATCCTCGTTATGCTTTGGCTGGAGTATGCAAAAGTCGATTTGGCTATGTTGTCTGGTTTTTTTTTCACTCCAATTCCCCTTTGTTTGTTGACGCTCTATGGCTTATCTAGTCGTAGAGATAGTTTATCTTTACGATGCAGGGCTTCTCCTAGACAATACTAGGTAATATGATGCTTTCACGAGAGTCAAGGTATTGTGGGTATTTACGGTTCAAGGGAACAATCTGGGTGGCGGGATTTTTCTGTTTTGTTTTTATAATCCAGCAAAGGGTAACAAAGTGATCAAGTTTTATGCCCCTTTCTTCTTCGTCTTAACGATTGTTCTATCTGGTTGCGGTGGGGGCGGTGGTGGTGGTGTAAGTTCAGCCATCAATACTGGATCCAATACTCTCGACCCCGCTGGGAATACCGCGGGAGACTCTGAGGAAAATGCGGCCGCAAATGGGGGAAGTAGAGCGTCCTCTGAAGATGATTCATCCGCGGTTCTTTTTGACCCATCAGCGATCATTGATGTCGAAATCATCATGGATGCTGGGGATTGGGACGATGTTCGCAACCAGACGAGAGACTTAACAAAGATTTTTGGTCCCGGCTGTCGAGCAGAGCCGTTTTTTTCGCCATTCACCTATTTTCCTGCGACTTTAATTGTCGATGGGGAGGAGATAGAAAGTGTAGGTGTGAGAAAGAAGGGGTTTCTTGGATCGCTTGATACACAAAAACCGTCCTTGAAGATCAAGTTCGATGAGTATGTAGAAGACCAAGAATTTATGGGTATGAATCGGCTCACGCTTAATAATAACAAGCAGGATCGCTCGCAAATTCGCCAGTGCATGGCTTACTCCTTATTTGCAGGCGCTGGGCTCCCTGCACCACGCTGTAACTTTGCGCAGGTCTCCGTGAATGGTCAAAAGCTTGGTCTTTTTTCCAATGTTGAAAGCATAAAGAAGCGCTTTATTGCCCGTTATTTTGATGATAATGAAGGTCGACTTTACGAGGGAACATTAAGTGACTTTGCTCCAAACTGGATAAACACATTTGAGGCAAAAACTAACAAGAGCGATCCAGATAGGAGTGATCTAATTGCAGTGCAAGCAGCGCTTCAAGTCCCAGACGAGGAACTGAAGGTAGCTCTGTCTAAGGTAATTAACATCGAACGTTTTATCACCTACTGGGCTCTCGAGGCGATGATTAATCACGGCGACGGTTATGCTTTGAATAGAAATAATTTCTACATCTATAACGATCCAAGCACTGGTTTATTTGAGTTCATTCCCTGGGGCTTTGATCAGGTTTTTAAGCCTTTTACGAAGTTTGGTGATAGCTTGTTGTTCGTGGAATCAGTTCTGACGAGGCGACTCTACCAATTACCCGCAACACAACAACAGTATGTCACCGAGGTACAAAATCTGTTTGATTCGACTTGGAATGAAGTCAAATTGCTACGAGAGATTGATAGGATGGAGTCGCTTATTGGGGCAATCGTCAACGACGAGCACGCCGGTGATATGTTTTTTGACCTAGCAGCAGAAGCGGAGACGGTGCGACAATTTGTTCGAACCCGCCGCGCCGTGCTTCAATCTGTTCTTACTGAGCCACCTGTTTTCGATGAGGCTCCGCCTGTTTGGCCGTGCGATTGATAGAGACTTTATTGATAGAAACTGTGCGAGAATGGCACTCGATGATGAGGTCCTAACGAAGGGTTGCGGTTACTCGCTTCGTCGGCGTGGCGTCCGAATCACCATCCCATAGTGCCGGGATCACCCTTAAACGGTCCAACCACTTCATGAGTAATCCAGCCACCGTAAAAGTCGCCATGCTGTGCTTCTACAGGCTCGCCATCAACAAAGCACCGAGTTAAAGAGGCATAGAAAGAGTACCAGCCATCTATCTGCTTAAAGCGCTCGCTTGGTGCGTCATAACGCCAAGCAATTTTTGTATCCCCGTGAGAAAAATACGAAGCTTGCCCCTTCCATTCGCAATAGGAAGCGCCGGGATACGGCGTTAATTTTGTAATTAGGCTCTCAGGTGCAATATAAAACGTTGGGGGACTGGCCGTTTCTAGGACCCTGAAACTACAGGTTGCCAATGCGATTAATTCCTTATCTTTGCTGAAGACCTCGATTTTTCTATGATCACTGACTAAGACTGGGGGTCTTGGGTAGTCCCAAACGGACTCTTGTCCCGCCTTGGGTTCAATAGCAAATTCAGGTCGCCGATTTCCTCTGTATTTCCACATAAGCTTTTTTTAGTTCCTTTTTGATTGCTTTATTGTCTGTCGTGCGATTGCTTCCAGTAGTCCTCATTTCTTTTTTAGCGAAAACATGTACCCTATTCACATAGACGTCATAGTGTGCCAAATAACATGGCAATCGACTTCGGTTGCCGTTATCTGCTGTGAGATATGACGCCTCTTTACTTCATATCGATACTTAGTGGGGGAGCGCATGGAAATGAAAACCCAGCCCAACCTAGTAATCATCTATACAGATGACCTAGGGTACGGTGATCTCGGTTGCTTTGGATCAGAAGAGATCTCCACACCACACCTGGATGCATTAGCAGACTCGGGTGTCAGAATGACCGATTGGTATTCTAACTCACCAGTATGCTCGCCCTCCAGGGCGGCATTGCTGACGGGGCGCTATCCCCATAAAACCAGTGTGTCCCGTGTTTTGGCGGGTAAGAGAGCGAAACGAGGAAGCGGAAAAGCGAGTACACCCGGTCTGCCTGCATCGGAAAAAACTATCGCAACGCTGCTTAAGCCACATGGTTATAGAACGGCAATGTTCGGGAAATGGCATTTGGGTGTCGCCGACGAGTGTCGTCCCAATGCTCATGGATTCGATGAGTTCTTTGGATTTCTCGCGGGCTGCGTTGATTATTACTCCCACATTTATTACCACGGAGGTTGGCGAAATATTAATCCGGTTCATGACCTTTGGCACAATGACAGGGAAGTCTGGTGCAATGGGCGCTATTTCACAGAGTTAGTGACTGAAAAAGCTGTTGATTTCATCGAGCGCGGCAGCGACCAGCCATTCCTACTTTATGTCCCCTACAGTGCACCTCATTATCCCATGCACGCACCCAAATCATATCTTGACCGGTATCCGGAGCTCCCGCCTGATCGCAGGATTATGGCCGCGATGATCAGTGCCCTCGATGACGGCGTCGGGTCGATCGTGAAAGCATTGAAAGCTTCGGGAGAGTATGAGAACACAATGATTTTCTTCTCCAGTGATAACGGACCCTCCCGCGAGGCTAGAAACTGGCTTGATGGNAACNAGGATCATTATTACGGTGGCACAGCTGGTATCTTCCGTGGTCACAAGGGGAGCATTTACGAGGCGGGAATTCGCGAGCCTACGATAATAAGTTTCCCGGGTCGCATACCTGAGGGACAGGTTTGTGGTCATGTAGGGGCTATGTTCGACGTGTTGCCGACATTTTTCGATTTTGCTGGGATAGATCTCCCGAATGATCTTGAAATTGATGGTAAAAGTGTTGTCCAGACGGTAACGGAAGGATTGGACAGTCCTCACCACCAATTATTCTGGGAGTATGCAGCATCGCAAACGGCAGTTCGACAAGGAAAGTGGAAGCTTACGGTAAATGGTCGCGACGACAACAAAGCAGGGCTTCAACCTCGTGATCCAGATCTTCCAGAACAGGTAAATCTTGCTGACCTCAGGGAAGATCCGGGAGAGCGTGAGGACTTATCTGATCAGTTTCCTGAGGTAAAAGAACAGCTTCTTAGTGATCTTCGTTCATGGTCAAAGGAATTAGAGGCTCAATGACTTAAGTCATTAAAAAAAATTGATGAAGCTTACGCGCATGAAGATACCTTCAAATTTTTGCAAATAGTTGGTGCCCCAGATCTCGGAGAGATCGAATGACTAATACGAATATCATCGGAAAAATGACTACGTCCGCGCTGGATGTTGGACTCGTCCCCCACGACGTTGATGCTATGCTAGCTTTCTATAATAGAGGTTTAGATATGTCGCTATTGGAAGATCTGNAAGTTGGCGATACTCAACTGATGCGATTTTCTGCAGGGCAGGGTATGTTGCAGTTCAATCAGTCTNCATCGGCNCCCGGAGCAATGACCAGCGGCCTGCATCAAAGCAGGGGTATGAAGCTACTAACGATCGTTGTNCCAGATCTAGAAGCGACNTCAGCCTCCTTGGTTAGAGCCGGTTTTGAGNCGCTTTCAATTGAGGACCATNGTCAATACACCCTAGCATTCACNCATGACCCGAATAACACAATGGTTGAACTCGTAGGTGCTCCAGGCTTTTGTGATGGAGCNGTAATCAATGCAGTTGGTNTGACAGTNGATGATGCGNACGCGACGTGCTCATTTCTTANAAAAGTACTTGGCTTTGAAGCGGGNAAGTCAGAAGATTTACCAGCGCTGGGCACCACTAAGCANGAAGTTATTGCCGGAGATACGANACTTAAAGTATGGCAACTTAACGANCTGCCAGCAGAGACCGGGGCGATATCAGACTACTCCGGAATTCGCTATCTCACTGTTGTAGTAGATAACATCGATGCAGTAGTCGCTCGCGCTCGCGATTCTGAGCGGATAATACCTGTTCCTCCGCAAGAGTTTGNCCCTGGAATACGAAAGGCCATTATCGAGGATCCGGATGGTAATTGGTTCGAGCTGGTCGAATCCGCTTGATTAAATACACTGGGTAAAAAGTTTCCAGGATTAATTTCATAAATATTTGATGGTATGTACTATCCATCTCTTACTCCAACCAAAATAAGAGCACCAAATGAACGATACCTACGAATCTATTGAATACAGATGCGCTAATCGGATCGCGCGTGTCACGTTGAATCGGCCGGCGAAGCGTAATGCGCTAAGTTATCAATTAAGGCGGGAACTTATCGATGCGCTTCGAGCTGCAGAGAGGAACGATGAGGTCACGGTAATACTTATCGATGGGGCTGGTCCCTCGTTCTGTAGCGGCTACGACGTTACCCCGAATGAGGACCGAGGTACCCCTCCGGAAGGCTGGGTGAGTTCCGCGCATTTCGATTCATGGACTGATCAGTTCGCGCGTAGTTGCCTTCGAGACTGGCTGACAATCTGGGATCTCCTGAAGCCAGTTGTGGTAAAGGTGCACGGATACTGTCTCGCGGGAGGTACGGAAATTCTGTCGATGGCGGATATCGCTTTCGTTGCTGATGATGCGTCGATCGGCTATCCCGCGATGCGTGGACAGACCACCCCTGACACGCCCTATTTTCCCTGGAAAATGACAATGGCCCAGGCCAAGTACCTGCAGCTAACAGGTAACTCAATCTCCGGTAAGGAGGCGGCCGAAATGGGATGGGTCGCGAAATCTTTTCCCGCAAAAGAGCTTGATGCAGCAGTAGATAGCGAGGTCCGCGCGCTGGCTAGTATTGCACCAGACTTACTTGCAGCTAACAAGCAGTCCGTTAACCAGGCATATGAGATCATGGGTTTTCGCACGGCTCTNCAGACNGGTTGGCAGTGGCATGCTTTAAGNGGACACATGCGTCCCGGAGCAGGCCATTTTGCGAAGATCTCGGCTGAAAAGGGGCTGAAAGCTGCTATTGAGTGGCGTGATGCTGCTTTTAAATCCGAAGGTCTTTAGANTAAACGTGTGAAGTTCGAGTCTCGATGCCGCGTGAGCGTTNAGTNGCTCAAAGCCAGCAGGTAAGGGCAGGGATAGGTCTTACCAATTTAAATAAGGGCTCTAGANCGTAACCAAGATGGTTGCGGTGCAATAGTTTTTCAAACGAGGTTTGTTATGAATAAAAAATTTTTATACGNGCTAACGCTCATTGTTGTCTGTTTTATTGGGGCCTCGACCCTTTCAGCATCGACAATGGCTTCCGCTTATTTTTTAGGCGAAGATTCCTATCCACAAAAAGGCNTCCCAAAGGGTAANNTAGAGAAACANATATGGGATAAAAGCGCCATCTATCCNGGGGTGGTCAACGAATACTGGNTNTATGTCCCGGCGCAGTATACGAGNGCTGAGCCCGCGAGCGTGATGGTGTTTCAGGACGGTNAGANNTACTTAAATCCTGACGAGGGAGTGCNGGCTCCGNTCGTTTTTGACAACTTNATTCACCGNCGNGAGATGCCGGTAACGATTGGNATATTCATTAATCCTGGTANGAAAGAAGTCCAACGTGACCAGCGTAGCAACCAGTATNTTCCTGTGAATGACGTTTACGCACGTTTTTTGATAGAAGAAATCCTTCCAGAGGTCAGTAAGAAATACAATCTCGTAACCGATGCATCGGGACGAGCTATCGTTGGGCAGAGCGATGGCGGTCTCTGTGCGTTTACGGTGGCATGGCATCGCCCTGATGCCTTTTCGAAAGTGATCAGTCATATCGGCAGCTTTACGAGACTACGAGGTGGGGCCGAATATCCTCATCTGGTTCGTTCGACCCGCGGAAATCCGAAACCGATACGCGTGTTCCTCCAGGATGGTGAGAATGACTTGAACGGTACGATAGGAAACTGGCCACTTGCGAACGCTCAAATGGGTGCCGCGTTAAAATTTGCTCGGTATGACAGCAAGCTGGTTATGGGTTCGGGAGGACACGAGCTTTCGCACGGTGGTGCTATTTTCCCCGATACTCTGCGGTGGATCTGGCGAGATTATCCGGGAGTGAAAGGCGCTAGTGATGCACCCGACCTGAATTCGGTGGTGGGCCAATGGGAGATCCACGCCAACATCGTGGGCGATGTCAAGAGAAGCTTACTGACGGTGATAGTGCAGGATAATATTCTCTCTGCAACATTACTCGATGAAGACAGCGGGCTCATTCCTGTAACTGCGATTAGTTTCGCGAATGACATCCTGACCTACGAGTATCCGGTGCCACTTACTATTAAAGAACAACAGAGTAAGAAGAAAAAGAAAGTCAAAACAAAACCTATTAATAATAAAAGTGGTAAGGATAATTTAGCTAAGAATTCGCCGCCTACCATGAAAGTCTGGGTCAACGTTAACGATGATACTTTCGAGGGCGCATTGAGTATGACGACGACGGCATCTGATTTTGAATGGGACCACCCTATTCGAGGTAAGCGAACTAGACAGTTGAAGTGAACCACGATACGGTGCCGGCAATTTCCAGACTAGTACACCTTTC
>NHBG02000019.1 GCA_002167855.2 Gammaproteobacteria bacterium TMED1 | reverse complement strand
GCAATAAGGAATATGATTCCTAGTTGCAGTGATAGACGCATAGTTTTCATTTTTTTGATATCTACCTGCTCTAGAACTCATAGTATAAGGGTATTTATAAAAAAGATCTCATTAGAAATTCTGATTTTTCAGGATCAAGGGATATAATGTCAGAGTTTGCAAATGGGATGGTTAATTGGTAAAAACTCTTACCACGGAGTCTTTAAAATCTCTGAGGGACGTCAGAACTTGGTTTGATTCTGCACTCGGTCAGAACGTTATGCAAATCGAGGGGTCGATCCTCGATCAGTTGCTTAGCGGCTATTTTGGGTATCACCTTCTCCAGACCGGCGTCTTTCCGCAAGCACTGTATGATGCTAGTCCCATTCGAAATAAAATCCTTTTAGGGCTAGATACCTCAGACAGCTCGCCACTTATAGCAAAATCGACGGAGCTTCCCTTTCTAGACAATAGTATTGATGTCATTATTTCGCATCATCTCCTAGAGTTTTTGGATCGTCCCTTAGATACATTGCGAGAGTTAGCCAGAGTATCTTTGCCGATGGGATACTTTGTTGTAATCGGTTTTAACCCCATTAGTCTATGGGGCCTTTGGAAGAGCGCAGCAGGCTGGAATGGTAAACCACCTTGGTTTGGTAAGTTTATAAGACCCGGTAGGCTTATGGATTGGTTAAATGCACTTAATTTCAAAATCGACCGAGTTCAGTATTGCATTTATGGGCTGCCGATCAGTCCAAACTCTTTGAGGACCAGCGATTCCTCTCGGGAACTCAGTCGTAATATTAATTTACCTCTTGGTGCTGTGTATGTTCTTGTGGCGAGAAAACAGGAAAGTACAATGACTGCTATAACGCAACCATGGCACTCTAGGGGTCTTAAGTTGATTCAAGGTGGGCGCTTGAACCCCGCAATACCACCAGTATCGAGGGGAGCTATTTTCAATGAAAGAAACTGATTCGCAGAGAGTGGAGATATATACCGATGGAGCATGCAGGGGTAACCCAGGGCCCGGCGGTTGGGGAGTTCTGCTGAGATTTGGAGACAATGAAAAGGAGTTATGCGGAGGGGAATACAATACAACGAATAACAGAATGGAGTTAACAGCGGCTATAAAAGGATTGACAGCTATAAAAAAGGGTTCGGTAGTGACTCTTACGACTGATTCCAAATATGTAAGGAATGGTATTACCCAATGGATTACAAATTGGAAGAACAAAGGTTGGAGGACTGCTAATAAACAACAGGTAAAGAATCAGGACCTTTGGCAGCAGTTAGACGAACTTTCCCAAAACCATAATATTACCTGGGATTGGGTAAGAGGTCATAGTGGGCACAGAGAAAATGAAATAGCGGATGTGTTAGCTAATCGAGGTATTGATGGTTTAGAGGTGAGCCAATGAAACAGGTTGTTCTAGATACTGAAACTACGGGTCTAGATGTCAATGATGGCCATAGGATTATAGAAATTGGGGGTGTAGAAATAATTGGGAGACGTCTTACTCATCGGCGCTTCCACAAGTATATCAATCCTGCAAGAGACATCGATGATGGTGCATTTCAGGTTCATGGAATCAGTCGAGAGTTCCTCGAGGATAAGCCATTATTTTCGGATATCTGGCAAGAATTGCTAGCGTTCATAAGTGGAGCAGAATTGATAATGCATAACGCGTTATTTGATGTAAGGTTTATTAATCAGGAGATGAAAAATATCGTAACAGATCCGGGTGAACTCAGTGATCACTGTCGTATTCTTGATAGCTTGGAGATAGCAAGGGAAAAACATCCGGGACAGAAAAATAACCTCGACGCGCTGTGTAAAAGATACAGTGTGGATAATTCCCAGAGGGATCTGCACGGAGCACTCTTGGACGCTGAGCTTTTAGCTGAGGTCTATCTAATGATGACAGGCGGACAAGTCTCTCTAAGCTTGAGTGAAACAAGTTCCTCCGTAAAAGTCTTAAGTAAGGAGCGAGTGCTAAGGAAGGAGCGTTCTGCCTTGAAAGTTATAAATGCCTCTATTGACGAAATTCAGCGTCATGAAGAAAAGCTCGCGCAGTTAGAGCTTGAATCCAAATCTGGTTGTGTATGGAAGTCCTTAGACTGAAATGAATATGAGATGATAAACGACGCTTTGCTCTTTACCCGATAGGTTGCTTTGCATAACTGCATCACGAGTTAAAGAGGTTAAGCAGTTTGTGACTTAAAATTAAATGCCCATCAGAAGAATATTTGCCTTCCATGAACGCTCTGGTGCTAGGCTGTGTCCCCTCGAGCAAACTCCAACATGTAAAGTGGTTGTCAATTTTAAACTTAACTGTTGGTTCTGGGTTCAATCCTGGTAAAAAACTAAATTCCCTATGATTAGCTACAAGATAGAAGGGAGGGTCACTTGAGAACAAGAACTGAAAGCACACATGATCGTGATCTAGAAAATTTGGGCGAAAGCGTTTTTTCAGATTTTGTGTTTTTTGTTTGAGTTTGGTCGTCAGTGCTGTCATACGATTACACTAACATAGTAATTGAGACTCAACAGGTAAGCTAGATAATCTGTTACCATGGCTCTTTTAGATTTTTAAGGTTATAGCATTGGAGTTTTTATTTGATTACGGTTTATTTTTAGCGAAGGCACTTACTTTAGTTGCGGCAGTGGTATTGCTGCTATTAATAATCTCTGGAGTAAGTCAAAGGCATAGGGAAGACGAAGGCGGTCATATTGAGGTTAAGAATGTGAACGAAACAATCGACAATCTATCCTTTAGTCTCAAGCAGCTCGTGCTCAAGCCGCACCAGCGGAAACGGGAGGCAAAAGAGGACAAAAAACGACAGAAAGAAGAGAAAAGGGCTGAGAGTAAAAACGCAAAGAGTGGTGTCAATGATCGTAATAGAGTGTTTGTGATCGATTTCGCCGGTGATATGCATGCCTCTGGTGTTAAGTCCCTCAGAGAAGAAGTGACGGCAATACTTTCAGTTGCTCGAGAGATAGATGAGGTTCTTCTTCGGTTGGAGAGTCCTGGGGGAATTGTTCACGGTTACGGGCTTGCTGCCTCGCAGTTGAGGAGAATCACAAACCAAGGCATAAATTTAACGGTATCCGTAGATAAAGTGGCCGCAAGCGGAGGCTATATGATGGCATGTATAGGTAACAGGATTATTGCAGCACCATTTGCCCTTTTGGGTTCTATTGGTGTTGTCGCCCAAATGCCAAACTTTCATCGCTTTTTAAAAAATAGGGATGTCGATGTTGAAGTTTTGACAGCAGGTAAACACAAAAGAACATTGACTGTCTTTGGAGAAAATACAGAAACGGGACGTGAGAAGTTCGTTGAGGAGCTGGAGGACGTCCATGCGTTATTCAAAGAATTCGTTTCAGATAACCGTCCGAAAGTAAATATAGATTCAGTATCCACTGGCGAGGCTTGGTATGGAACGCGAGCCATCCAGAATGATTTGGTAGATGATCTGATGACTAGTGACGAGTTTATTACGAGTAAATGTCAGAACTCGGACGTCTTCCTCGTCAAATATGTGCTTCATAAAGGTAAGATTGATCGATTAATGGAGCGTTTTTCAGGTCGAATTTTGGACACGTTATCACAGCGATTTTTAGGGCCTTAGGTTAATAAGGAACTACTTCCTAAAGGCAAGATATCTTCAGTCCCTCCTGAGCTTATCAGAGGTGCCTATAGGCGTTGGATATTTCATCACGACTAAATAAGATGAAATAAGGAAAGTAATAATGGCCGTGGCTTGGATTAAGTGGGAAGCGTACTGGCTGATGATAGCTTGAGTCGTCGCTACAAATGCGATTAACAAGGAAAATTCACTAATCTGTCCTAATCGATAACCTATTTCCCAGCTGGTACTCTCTGATTCACTCACCTTACGGAGTAGGATCCGGAAAACTATTGGTTTAGATATCAAAATACAGGAAGCCAGAACTGCCGAAGGGACAGCGACTTCTGCCAATAGATCGAGTTGAAAAGATGCGCCAAGAGAGAAAAAAAATAGCACGAGGAAAAAATCTCTTAAGGGTTTGAGGTTTTCTGCTATGTAGTAGGCAACGGGACTCGTGGCAAGAGAGATGCCAGCAATAAATGCGCCTATTTCCATAGAAAGACCTGCTCTTTCTGAGATTTCTGCGAGACCCAGGCACCAGGCAATTGCAATAAGAAATATGTATTCGTGGAATGAATCAAATCTAGATAATAATCCAAGCAAAATATACCGGACAAATAAAACTGCAGATAAAGTGATTACGGGCAAACTTAACAGTGGCTGAATTAATTTCCTAGCTCCATCAGACTCCATAATATTTCCGGTTAATACCAATAGGACTATAATTGCAATTAAGTCTTGAAGCAGGAGAAGACTAATCACGAGTTCGCCGGTATGTCGATGGTGAAGCACTGTGGTAGGGAGTAATTTAATTCCAATAATAGTACTTGAGAAAATCATCGCTATTCCGATGACAACGCTCTCGTTTCCGACGAAGCCGAGTAACTGGCTGACGGCATAACCGATGAGGAAAAAGATTGTGCAACTTGCGAAGGCCACTACGCTTGTATTTTTCAACGTATTGATCAATTTTGCTGGTTGCATGTCAAGTCCTAGTAAAAATAACAGGAAGATGATGCCAATTTTTGCAATGCTACTAATTAAGGAAGGGTCGTCAATTAAGGATGCCCCAGAAGGTCCAAGAAGAATACCTACTGAAATATAGGCAACTATCAGTGGCTGTCGAGTATAAAGTGCTAGTGTCGCGAGCACAGCTGTAGCTGCGAATATCAGGAAAAAAGATGTGATCAATGGGTCCACAAAATACTCATCAATACTGGGGAGCTTGCTCTTGAGTTATTAATTAACGTTTCCGAAATAGTGGTTCTGGTCTGTCTGCAGTTGCCTGATAGCTCAGAGAAAAGCCTTGAAGACTATCGAGCGAGGCTGCTAAGTCTTCGTTTTCTGCCATCTCAAAAGCATTGAAACCACAACGCACCATTTGCTCTAGTTGGTCTCTTCTGACATCTCCAATAGCTCGGATTTCGCCACGAAATTTCAGTCTCTCACGAAGAAGATTCGCATTTGAGTAAGGGCGTCCATCGTTGAAGGATGGAAAGTTGAGTGCGATTACATTGAAGTGAATTATCCCTGATAGCACTTCGATTTCTTCATTGCTATCTAGCCATACACCATAATCGTTTCTTCCCATAAGATTCTCTTGATTTTTCAAATATATCGAGAGAGGCAGTAACTGGTTAGCGATACCTATATTGAAATTTTCGTCCTTCACGATTGTGAAAGCAGATTCTATAACCTCTCCATTTTTGATTATCTTAGTCATCTGTTTGATACACAGCATCTTTGAAGGGCTCGATACCGATTCGATGAAGGGTATCAAGAAATTGTTCTTCGGATTCCCTGTTGGTGACATAGACTTGCACTATAGTCTCAATGACCGCGGGTATTTCTTCTTGTGCGAAACTCGGTCCGAGTATTTTACCAATCGCGGCTGAGAAGTTGGCACTCCCTCCGATAGATATTTGATAGAACTCATGCCCCTTTTTGTCGACACCCAGGATACCTATGTTTCCTACATGGTGATGCCCACATGCATTCATACAGCCAGATATGTTGACATGAAGCTCACCTAGATCATGCAGGTAATCTAACTGGTCAAACCGCCTTTGTATTGCTTCTGCTACTGGAATCGACTTGGCATTGGCAAGGGAACAGAAATCACCGCCCGGGCAGCAAATCATGTCGGTTAAAAGTCCAAGATTAGGTGAGCTCAGGTTCTCACTGACCAATCGCTGCCACAGGGCGTAAAGGTGTTTTTGCTTCACATCAGCGAGGGTAATATTCTGCTCATGCGTGACGCGCAATTCACCAAAGCTATAAGCATCAGCAAGGTCTGCAATAAGTTCCATTTGTTCATCAGTGATATCGCCTGGAGCAATACCGGTTGCTTTAACAGCTAAATTTACGATGGCATAACCGGGCATTTTATGAGGCAGTACGTTTTGTTTTAGCCAGTTCTTGAAGGCTGCATCACCTGAAATCAAAGCTTGTTCCGGGTCTATATCTGTCAACGCATCATATTTCGGAGGGGAAAAACTTGATTTTGCGCGATTTACTTCCTTTACGGTTAAAGTACCAGGTCCATCCTTAATTGAGGCCCATTCGACTTCTACTTTCTCTCTAAAAACCTCTGGCGTCATAGCACGAACTAAAATTTTTATCCTTGCTTTATATTTATTGTCCCGACGCCCATATCGATTATAAACTCGTAAAATAGCCTCGGTGTAAGTAAGCAGGTGCTTTTGGTCCAGAAAGTCTTTGATCTGACTACCGATCACTGGCGTTCTACCCAGTCCTCCTCCAACTAGAATCTGAAACCCTCGTATTCCATCGCGTTCCACAATCCGAAGACCGATGTCGTGCACTTGGATCGCGGCACGATCTTCAAGTGATCCTGATACCGCAATCTTAAATTTTCGGGGTAGCCAATTAAATTCTGGGTGGAATGTTGACCATTGACGAAGAAGTTCAGCCCATGGCCGAGGATCTTCGATCTCGTCTTTGGCAGATCCTGCATATTGGTCTGTTGTAACGTTCCTGACACAACTTCCACTAGTTTGAATAGCGTGCATTTGGACACTCGCGAGTTCTTCTAGGATATCTGGAACTTCTTCAAGGTGTGGCCAGTTAAGTTGAATGTTCTGTCTCGTGGTTAAATGACCGTACCCTTTGTCGTAGTAACGGGTTATGTGGGCAACTTTTCGTAATTGCTTCGATGATAGCATTCCATAGGGGACTGCTATCCGTAGCATAGGTGCAAGTCGCTGCACATAAAGACCATTTCTTAGGCGCAGCTGTTGAAATTCTTCCGCGGGAATTTTCCCCGCTAGGAACCGTTCAGTTTGCTCTCGATATTGGGCTACCCTCTCGTCGACTAGCTTCTGATCGTGTGGGTCATACGTGTACATATTTCAATGGTCACAAAAAGGATTAGAGAACTATACCAGTCTTCACTCAAGTACCTCAATTAACTTTCAATTGTTAGCTGATTTCAGAGTCGTTTAGGGTTAACAGGTTGCTTATCTATTTTACGACCCACACTAATGGCACAAAGCGATTTTTTCTTGACTAAGATCATTTGTATAAGAGATTTGGACGAAGCCACTTTTCTGTCTCATCAAGTGACATCATCTTTCTACGACCATAATCAATGACTTGGTCTTTATCGATTTTCCCTACGCCAAAGTAACGAGATTCAGGGTGAGAGAAATAGAATCCACTGACGGATGCAGCTGGGCTCATGGCATAGTGAGAGGTCAGTTTTAAACCTATTTCCTGCGGCGCATTTAACAATGCGAATAGCGCCTCTTTCTCGGTATGGTCTGGGCAAGCAGGGTAACCGGGTGCTGGTCGAATACCTCGATATCGTTCTCTTATCAACGCTTCATTCGAATATTGTTCACTCGAGGAGTAGCCCCAATAGTTTTTTCTGACATCTTCATGTAATTTCTCAGCAAAAGCTTCCGCCAGACGGTCCGCAATTGCTTTTACAAGGATTGCATTATAGTCATCTTTTTGGGTGTCATAGTCTGCGACTATCTCTTCAAGTCCCTTGCCTGCCGTTACGGCAAAACCACCGATGAAATCGACTACTTTGGTGTCTAACGGGGCAACAAAGTCGGATAGGCACAGGTTCGCTTGTTTATTGGGTTTATTTGTTTGTTGCCGGAGGTGATGCAATCGAGTCAATTCTCGAGAATGAGTTAGGTCTTCGAATAAAATAATGTCATCCCCATGAGAATTTGCAGGCCAGAAGCCTATCACCGCTTCTACTTTCAAAATATTATCTTTCATTAATTGATTAATCATATTCATTGCGTCTTCGAATAAGGCACTTGCAGCTTCGCCAACAATCTGATCATTTAAAATTTTTGGATATTTCCCTGCAAGCTCCCAAGTAATAAAAAAAGGTGTCCAATCTATATAAGGCAGAAGTTCGGCAACTGAATAGTTTAAGAGCGTCTTTCTTCCCGTAAACGTTGGAGTTGGCGGAGTATAAGTTTTCCAGTCCAGATGTTGTTTGTTTGCAACAGCTTCCCGATATTGCAGTACTTTGCTTTTGGGGCGTCGTTTCTTATTTCGCTCTCTAACGATTTCGTACTCATCGTGGACCTGTTGGCAAAAAATAACCTTAGTTTCTTCGTTCAATAGCTTAGTTGCTACTGTTACAGCGCGCGATGCATCAGGGACGTAGACTGTAGAGTCATTTTGGTAACAGGGTTCAATTTTTACAGAAGTATGAGCTTTGGAGGTGGTAGCACCTCCGATTAGTAGAGGTAGCTTAAAATTTTGTCGCTGCATTTCACTTGCAACGTTAACCATTTCGTCAAGCGAGGGCGTGATTAGGCCTGACAAACCAATCAGGTCAACTTTGTGCTTTGTTGCTGCTTCCAATATTTTATTCGCAGGGACCATAACACCAAGATCAATTACCTCATAATTATTACACTGGAGTACTACGCTTACGATATTCTTACCGATATCGTGCACATCACCCTTTACCGTCGCCATGAGAATTTTTCCCTTGTTGCGAACTTTTCCATCTTTTTCTGCCTCGATATAGGGTATTAAATGGGCAACTGCTTGTTTCATAACACGGGCACTTTTCACGACCTGAGGGAGGAACATCTTGCCCGCACCAAATAAATCACCAACTCGGTTCATTCCATCCATAAGTGGGCCCTCGATAACCTCAATTGGCTCCACAGCCTCAAGGCGAGCTTGCTCTGTATCTTCTACTATGTATTTATTATTACCCTGAACAAGTGCATAGGAGAGTTTTTCGTTGGTCGGTAATGTCCTCCAGGAAAGGTCCTCTTTCTTGAGTTTTGATTTTTCTCCAGAGTATTGTTGTGCAACATCTATTAAGGCTTCTGTGGCGTTTGGCCTTCGGTAAAGAATTACATCTTCTATACTTTTTTTGAGATCTTCGGGGATCTCTTCATAGATCTCTAATTGTCCTGCATTAACGATACCCATCGTCAGACCGGCTTTAATTGCATGGTATAAAAATACTGCATGAATGGCTTCCCTGACTTTATTATTACCCCGAAAAGAGAATGAAACATTACTAATACCGCCAGAAATTAGTGCGCCTGGAAGATTATCTTTTATGAAGCGACAGCATTCTATAAAGTCGATTCCATATGTGTTGTGTTCTTCTATGCCAGTTGCCACGGCAAATACATTTGGATCTAAGATGATATCTTGTGGTGAAAAGCCAATATCATTTACTAAAATATTATATGAGCGTTCACATATCGCTTTCTTTCTGCTTAGACTCTCGGCCTGACCTTTTTCATCGAAGGCCATTACGATTACGGATGCGCCATATTTTAAGCAGAGTTTAGCCTGTTCTTTAAATTCCTCCTCTCCGGCCTTTAAGCTAATTGAGTTAACAATAGACTTACCCTGAAGACACTTTAAACCCGCTTCGATGATCTCCCATTTCGAGGAATCGATCATAATTGGAACCTTACTAATATTCGGCTCCGCAGCAACAAGATTCAGAAACGTGACCATAGCGGCTTTAGAGTCAAGCATCCCTTCGTCCATATTGACATCGATAATCTGTGCACCGTTATCGACTTGCTGTTGAGCAATTTCTAGGGCAGCCTCATAGTTCTCGTCTTTGATGAGACGAGCAAATCTTGCAGAACCTGTAACGTTAGTTCGTTCCCCGACATTAACAAAGAGACTATCGTTATTGATATTGAAGGGTTCTAGCCCACTAAGGCGAGTCTCTCCAGTGGCTACTATATTTGGTCTTGGGGGATAAGTTTTGGCCAATTCCGAAAAAGCTGAAATGTGTTCTGCTGTTGTTCCGCAGCAACCCCCGATTATATTGACGAGACCACTTGCCATGTAATCCTCAATACTGGTCACCATCTCTTCCAAGGTTTCGTCGTATTCACCAAATTCGTTTGGTAAACCTCGATTTGGATAAGCGCTGACAAAGCATTCTGCGATATCAGAAATAGATTTTATATAAGATCTTAGGTCTTCGGCGCCTAGAGCACAGTTGAAGCCGACACTAATTGGCTTTGCATGGCATATTGAAGCCCAAAAGGCTTCTGTGGTCTGTCCGGAGAGAAGTCTTCCACTTGCATCCGTAATCGTTCCGGAAATCATTATAGGCAGATCTAATTGACGTTCTTCTATAATGGATAGAGCGGCATAGATTGCAGCTTTGCTGTTCAGCACATCAAAAATCGTTTCGATTAAAATTATATTTGCGCCGCCATCTATGAGTCCTCTCAAACTTTCACCGTAATCGGTGACCAAATCGTCGAAGGTAACATTTCGAAACCCGGGATCATTGACATCGGGGGAAAGACTAGCTGAACGTGTGGTTGGTCCGATCGCGCCCGCTACAAATCGCGGCTTGGTAGTACTCTCAAAATCATTTGCGATATCCCTTGCTAGCTGGGCTGCCGAAAAATTGATTTCATAAACTAAATCCTCTGTGCCATAGTCTGCTTGGGAAATCCTATTTGCGGTGAAAGTATTAGTAGCAATAATGTCCGATCCTGCATTTAGGTATTGGCGATGAATATCGGCGATTAATTCTGGCTGGGTTAGAACCAAAATTTCATTATTTCCACTCAGGCTTGAAGGATGTGCCGAGAAACGTTTTCCGTGATAGTCATCTTGCGAAAGGCGTTGCTCCTGGATTAGGGTTCCCATAGCGCCGTCCATTACTAGGATCCTTTCCCCGAGCTCTTTCTTCAGGCGAGTGGAATTCTTCGTTCTCTTATCGTTCATCAGGGGATTTTAACAAAATTTTCTTATTAATAATCTGAAGATCATTTAAGATTTGAATGAACTGTATTCATAGACGTAACCTTTTCCGTCACAACGGAAGTTAATTTCTCGTGGTTTAGAGGCTTCAGCTGGAGTAAACTAAATATGGCTCAGGGAATGGTTTTAGAGGGAAAGGCATGGTCGAAATAACGGAATCAGCGCAAAGTTATTTGCGTGGGCTGCTTGATAGCCAAGAAGCTGATAATGTCAGTATTCGCATCTTTATTACTGATCCGGGCACGCCAATGGCAGAGACCTGCATTGCATATTGTGCTGAAGGGGAAGAGCAATCGAGCGATAAGAAAGTGGAGTACAATGAGTTTGATGCATGGATAGATGATAGGAGTCAGCCATTTTTACAGGATGCCTTGGTAGACTATGCCGAAGACAGAATGGGCGGGCAGCTTACAATCAAAGCTCCAAACTCGAAAGTGCCGAAGGTGTCGGATGATAGTTCCATAGAAGATCGTATAAATTACGTACTACAAAGTGAGGTCAACCCTTCTCTAGCAGAACACGGTGGCATGGTTACACTTGTGGAGTTGACCGAGAATCAAGTTGCGGTATTGCAATTTGGCGGGGGTTGCCAAGGCTGTGGGATGGTTGACATGACTTTAAAGGAAGGTGTTGAAAAATCCCTCATGGAACGAGTACCAGAGCTCGAAGGTGTCAGTGACGTAACCGATCATTCCTCGCGAGAAAATGCTTACTTTAAATAAATTTCGTAGCAAACTTATCAGCTGACTAAATCAGCTTATTCAAGGGTTCCCCTAGACGGAAGAACTTTGCCTACACTTTGCTGAAGTTCTTTGATCATTGTTTCTGTGGTCTCCCAATCTACGCATTTATCTGTAACAGATACTCCATACTGAAGATCGCCTAAATCATCGGGAATGGATTGATTGCCGGCATTAATATTACTCTCAACCATTAAGCCGATAATTGATCTATTCCCATCGATAATTTGATTAGCAACATTTTTCATTACCAATGGTTGCAAATTATGATCTTTATTAGAATTAGCGTGGCTACAATCGATCATAATATTTGCTGGAATTCCTGCTTTTAGCAGTTGCCTCTCGCACACAGATACGTTCACACTATCATAATTTGCTGTGCCTCCACCGCCGCGAAGGACTATATGGGCATGGCGATTTCCCCTTGTGTGAATAACCGATACTGCCCCCTGATGATTAATCCCAAGGAACCGATGGGGAGCTGATACTGACTGAAGAGCATTTATCGCAACATCCAGTCCTCCATCAGTACCATTCTTAAATCCGACCGCAGACGAAAGACCGCTAGCCATCTCTCTGTGTGTTTGAGATTCCGTGGTCCGTGCACCAATGGCACTCCAGCTGATCATATCTTGTAGATATTGCGGAGAGACAGGATCAAGGGCCTCAGTGGATGTAGGTAAGCCTAATTCAGCAAGGTCGACTAGGAGTTTTCTACCTATTTTTAGACCTTCGACAATATTAAACGAGTCATTAAGGTGTGGATCGTTAATGAGGCCCTTCCAGCCAACAGTAGTCCTCGGCTTCTCGAAGTAAACTCTCATCACTAGGTATAGCGATTCTGATACTTCGGCAGCAAGCTTCTTTAATCGGGATGCGTAATCCATCGCACAATCAACGTCATGTATTGAACAGGGCCCTATTATTACGAGGAGGCGAGGGTCATTACGTTCAATAATCTCTTTTATGGTTGTTCTGCTTCGAGCTACTGTCGCAAGCGCATCCGCTGATGCAGGTATACTTTCTTTTAATTGATTAGGATTGATTAAGGTCTCTTCACTTAATACATTTAGGTCATCCACTATTAACTCCGCCATATTAATCTCCTTAAAATCTGTCTTTTCTTAGCTTAAAAAAAACCCCGATTCAGCTACCGCCTATCGAGGTTCTCTATCAGGCGGCTAGCGCCCATGTACAGGGCGTTTAAAACTTTATAAAAAAGTAGTAACCCAGCCGACAGAAAAACCGAAATTGCTTTAGGGCTAATTTGGATCGTGGGCTGGAAAGTTTAAATTGGTCATTACAATGCATAACTATCATAATAGCGGTAAAACATCCTAATGCAAGTTTTTGCGGTACATCTAATGTCACTTTCACATTGGTACAGTCAGCTATACTATCCGTTACCCTTGAGCATATCTCCTGCAACTATCGAGGATACTTCTCCAGATGGAATATGAAATCACTACCCTGGGTGTGTTTCTGCTGTTAGCAGCGGGTGTGGTTTGCGGTTTTGTAAACACTATCGCGGGTGGCGGTTCTATGTTCACAGTTCCGGCTCTACTTTTTATGGGAATGCCCGCTGATATCGCTAATGCGACTAACCGCGTGGGTGTGCTGTTAGGCTCTTTGGTGGGGGTCCAAGAATTCCACAGTAATAAATATCTCGATACGCACGCGATCTTCCCTGTACTGGTTCCAACATTAATTGGTGCTCTTACCGGTGCATTATCGGCCTCTTATTTACCGGTTTTTTTGTTGGAACCATTTTTGTTGGCATCGATGATCTCAATGGCCCTAGCGATCATCTTTTTTCCCTCGATGATTATTCCGCCTGATGGAACGCGGCCATACGAACTGAAGGAGCGTGCGTTGGTGATTTTTGGTCTTTTCGCTACGGGTTTTTACGGAGGTTTTGTTCAAGCTGGGGTGGGCTTTATACTAATCTTTGTTCTCGCTGGTGGTTTGCGTTATGACTTGCTTAGAACTAACGCTTTAAAGATGGTGTGTACCGGCGCATTTTGTTTTGTGGCCTTGGTTGTTTTCACCTTAAGAAATCAAGTCTTGTGGATTCCGGGGTTAATACTCGCCGTAGGTACGGTTAGTGGAACAATAATTAGTGTGAAGTTTGCGCTAAATGTTTCAAATAAAACGTTAAAGTGGTTCACTTTGGTTATGGCCATTCTCGTTTGTTTAGGAGCATTAGTGAACTAGGATTTATAATGAATAATGATCTAGAAAAATATCCTGTGAACTTTATTAGTCATATGATGGAGCAAGATGTAGCTTCTGGTAAAAATGGTGGCGCAGTCGTTACTCGATTTCCACCTGAGCCCAATGGATTTCTTCATATTGGGCATGCGAAAGCCATTTGTCTCAGTTTTGGTCTGGCGAAGGATTTTGGTGGAAAAACAAACTTACGATTCGATGATACCAACCCTCTTAAAGAGAGTGTTGAATTTGTTAATGCAATCAAAACAGATATAGCCTGGTTAGGGTTTGAGTGGGACGAGGAACGGTATGCTTCAGATTATTTCGATCAGTTATATGATCTTGCTGAAACCCTTATCAAGAATGAAAAAGCCTATGTTGACTCTTTGAGTGGAGAGGATATTCGAAAGTATCGCGGCACGCTTACAGAAGTCGGTAAAAATAGCCCATACCGGGATCGGGCCGTTGAGGAAAGTCTCTCTCTTTTTAGACGAATGAGGGCAGGTGAGTTTTCCGATGGAGAACTGGTTTTACGTCTGAAAATAGATATGTCTTCCCCTAACATTAATATGCGTGACCCAACTATATACAGAATCAGGCACGTAGCACACCATCAGACCGGAGATAAGTGGTGCATTTATCCTATGTATGATTATACCCACTGTCTTTCAGATTCACTCGAGGGAATTACGCATTCTCTCTGTGACCTTAGCTTCGAAGATCATAGACCTTTATATGATTGGGTTCTTGATGAGTTAAAGATGCCCTCGCATCCACAACAGATAGAATTTTCTCGCCTAAATTTACAGTATACGCTTATGAGCAAGAGAAAACTCAAGGAACTTGTTGACTTGAGCGTTGTTGATGGCTGGGATGATCCTAGGCTGCCAACCATAGCCGGATTACGTCGTAGAGGCTACACGCCTAGGAGCATTAGAGATTTTTGCCGCCGTATTGGGGTATCAAAAAGCGACAATAATGTTGAGCTTGCAGTTTTGGAAAGTTGTATCCGAGATGATCTGGAGATTAATGCTCCCCGCGTTATGGGAATTATGAATCCTCTCAAAATTATTATAAAAAATTTTCCGGAAGGCTCGGCTGAGATGTTGGATGCCCCAAATCATCCAAAAAATGAGAAGATGGGCTATCGGCAATTAGCTTTTACCCGTGAAGTATATATTGATCGGTATGATTTTCGGGAAGAAGCAAATAGAAAATATAAAAGACTAGTGATGGGTGACGAGGTTCGCCTGAGGTACGGTTACGTAATTCGGGCTGAAGAGATTATTAGGGATCAAAAGGGTGAGATTTCTGAGGTTTACTGTACGTATGATCCAAGTACGTTGGGTAAAAATCCAGAGGGTAGAAAGGTTCGTGGCGTCATTCATTGGGTCTCAGCAACAGAGTGCCTGCAAGCACAGATCCGTTTATTCGAACCACTGTTTAATATCGAAGCCCCAGATTCCAGTGAGCAGGATAAGCTAGAACTACTAAATTCTGACTCTATAAAAATTTTTGAGGGGTTTGTAGAGAAAAGTCTCGTTACCGCTACGATGGACCAAAGTTTTCAGTTTGAACGCGAGGGCTACTTCTGTCTGGATAGTAAACTTTCTAAACCAAAAAGATTAGTTTTTAATCGTGTTGTGTCTCTTCGCGATACGTGGGCAAAAATTGAGCAGAAGCAATGATGAGAAATATTAACTTTTTATGCGGCGAAGAAACCAGAAGTTTCAAGAAATGAGTACCTATCCATGAAAACGCCACTGAAGTATGGTGTGAATCCACACCAGGGAAAGGCCTTTATTTCAAATTCATCAGAAGATTTGCGTGTCCTGAACGGGACCCCCGGTTACATCAATTTTTTAGATGCCTTAACAGCTTGGCAACTTGTGATGGAGTTAGCAGCTTCTACCGGGAAAGCTTCTGCCGCCTCGTTTAAACATGTCTCTCCAGCCGGTGCTGCTGTGGCAGCACCATTGTCTTCGGAATTTCTCAATTCTCAATTTCTTGGTTCTGGCGATCCATCGCCAATCGCGACTGCTTACGCTCGGGCACGAGGTGGAGATCGAATGTGCTCTTTTGGGGATGCTGTGGCGGTTAGTGAAAAAGTCGATGAAAGTCTCGCGTTACTGCTGAAATCGGAGGTGTCCGATTTGATCATCGCTCCTGAGTATGATGAAACGGCGCTAGATATCCTTAGGAGAAAGAAATCGGGTGCTTACATTGTTTTGCAGATGAATCCAGCTTATGAACCCCCTGCAACAGAACAGAGACAGCTATTTGGCTTCAATTTCGAGCAGGAAAGGAATTCAGTCTTGATTTCTAAAGATCTGTTTTTGGGGACTTCCCCGGAGGTTGCTGAAAGCCTATTGGTTGGGACCATAGCATTGAAATATGCGCAGTCGAACAGTGTCTGTGTGGCCTACGATGGCCAAGTGATTGGTCTTGGTGTCGGGCAGCAGTCAAGAATTCATTGTACTCGTCTCGCATGCGATAAGGCAGATAAATGGATGATGCAATTCCACCCAAAAGTCCAAGCTTTGGTGTTTGAGAAAGGGTTAACAAAACCGGATAAGGCGAATATTGTGGATCAATATTTGCTTTGGGATGAATTATCCTATCTCGAGCAAAAAGATGTTATCTCGAAACTAAAAATCGTCCCAGAGTCGATATCAAGAAAAGAGAAAGTTGCTTGGGTTCGTGAATTCGACAAACTCTGTCTAAGTTCAGATGCATATATACCATTTAGGGATAACATAGACCGCGCAGCCAGAAGTAATGTTCAATTTGTCGCTCATCCTGGTGGGTCTGTTCGTGATGAGCTGATTAAGAATGCCTGCCAGGAACACAATATATGCCTTTTGGAGACTGGTCTAAGATGTTTTTTGCACTAAAGTCTTTGCGATGAAATGCTTGATATTGAGGACATAAAGTGCGCGCATTCAAGGATTCGGGCTTTCGTTCATAAAACCCCAATCCTGGAGAGTGAGTTTCTGAATAATCTGTCAGGAGCGGAGCTATTTTTTAAGTGTGAGAACCTTCAGAAGACTGGTGCGTTCAAGGCTCGCGGAGCAACTAACGCTGTGCTAAGTATACCCAAAGATAAAATTTGTAATGGTGTGGCCACACATTCTTCCGGAAACCATGGCGCCGCGTTAGCTTGGGCTGCTAATTTGCGTAATTTGGTGGCTCATATTGTTGTCCCTATGAACACGAACCAGGTCAAGAGGGATGCCATTCTAAATTATGGCGGTAAAATTACGGAATGTAACGCTAATCTTAGATCGAGAGAAGAGACTCTTCACCAATTGGTGAAGCATACAGGGGCCTATTTCGTCCCTCCTTACGATGATGAAGAAGTGATTTCAGGTCAGGGTACAACTGCACTAGAGATACTAGAGCAGGTGGAGGACGCTGATATAGCTATTATTCCTGTGGGTGGGGGAGGACTTCTTTCAGGTTGCTTGCTAGGCTTCTCTGGAAGCCCCGTTGTTACTTATGGTGTTGAGCCGGAGGGGGCTGATGATGCCTACAGATCATTACATTCTGGTAAGAGAGTCATAGATCACAGTCCTGATACCATCTGTGATGGGCTGAGAACAACACTTGGAAGGCGCAACTTTCCAATAATTCGAGATTTCGTAAAAGATATTTTGCTCGTCTCGGACAAAGAAGTTGTGGATGCCATGTACCTATTGTGGACCCGCCTCAAAATTATTGTCGAGCCCTCCTGTGCAACTCCATTAGCAGGTTTGCTTCGTAACAAGAGCTTATTTTCAGGAAAGCGAGTGGTGATTGTCCTCACCGGGGGTAATGTGGATTTGACTGATTTACCCTTCAAGTAATAGGTTTCGTGTTACTTTAACTGGGTTTGAAATCCACGGCTTTTTTCATTCCTATGATTTTAAAAAGTCTCTTGGCTACCTAAAGATAACAGAACTCGAATAAGTCCCTAGGTCATGTTAATGAATATAGCTTTGATAAAAACGCAGTCTTTACTCGCTGTCATCTTTGCTTAACAGTTCACACTGATGTGCGAGGAAAACATCATTCCTAGTTATGCCATTGGCGGTATGAGTCCACCACTTAACACCCAGTATTCCCCAGCGAATTGTGAGCTCTGGATGGTGATCGTATTGCTCTGCTAGGTCAGTGATTTGCTTCCCGAACGCCATCGCGCTCAAGAAGTCAGCGCATTTATATTCTCGAACAAGACAGGCAACAGATAGGCCTTGTATCTCCCATTGCGGTAACTCCTTCATCAAGCTATCTAGTTCTTGTGTATCCAGAGCTTCTTTCTGGGGTGAGGGTTGAAAATAAAGTTCACTAATAGCCATAGTATTCCTGAATAATGTTTAAATCGGTTCGTAGCAAGTATAAACTGTACACTGTCACATGACTGGCGACTAGGGTGGAATCAACCACCGGGAAGTGTGATTAAGGAAAGCCGCTCGCCTGGGTATTCGGAATTTAATTAGGTTAATCACCGGAGGGTACCCGTGTCTGACAATCTTGAAACTTTGAGACAAAACGATCCAGCTATTTACGCTGCCCTGAAAGGCGAGGAAGACCGGCAGCGCGAAGGGATCGAGCTAATTCCATCAGAAAACTATACCTTCCCTGAGGTGCTTGCAACTCTAGGGAGTGTTTTTACCAACAAGTATTCAGAAGGGTATCCTGGACGGAGGTATTATGGTGGACAGGAATACACAGATGAGATTGAGACCTTAGCGAGAGAGCGTGCCAAGTTAGTATTCAAATGCGAACATGCGAATGTTCAACCTCTATCAGGGTCTGCTATGAATCAAGCTGTTTACCTTGGTTTGCTCGAGCCTGGTGATACTATCATGGCTATGGATCTCTCTCATGGGGGGCATTTGACCCATGGCGCACCCGTCTCTCATATGGGTAAATTATTTAACTTCGTTCGTTATGTGACCAACCCGGGTGATGGATCTATCGACTACGACAAGGTCCGGAAAGATGCATTAGCATCGAAACCTAAACTAGTTCTGTGTGGATATACTTCTTATCCTCGAGACATTGATTATGCAGCATTCAAAGATATTGCTGATGAGGTAGGAGCCTTGACGATGACTGATGCTTCGCATTTCGGGGGATTGGTTGCTGGTGGTGCGATGAAGAATCCATTCGATTTTGGATTTGATCTAATGACGACAACAACACATAAGTCGCTCCGTGGGCCACGAGGTGGCATGGTTCTCTGTACTAAATCGCTTGCCTCTAAAATTGATAAATCAGTATTTCCTGGATTACAGGGAGGCCCGCATATGAATGCTGTAGCAGCTATAGCAATAACCTTATTGAAAGCGCAAACCGATGACTTCAGAAATTATGCCCGCCAGGTGTTGTTGAACGCAAAGGCTCTAGCTCAAACCTTCCTAGAGGCTGACGTGTCGCTCGTAACAGGAGGAACAGATAATCATATGCTCGTTGTTGAGACCAGCTCGAGTTTTGGATTAGATGGACGTCAAGCCGAAGAAGTATTGGACGAAGTCAATATCACGACTAATAAACAAATAATCCCTGATGACCCCAATCCTCCACTTCGTCCAAGCGGCATTAGAATGGGGACTCCTGCGGCTACAGCTCGCGGGATGTTAGAAGAGGATATGCGGCAGTTGGGTGCTTGGATCTTGAAGTGTTTGAAAAATTCGCAAGATAAGAATTTGTTAGGAGAGATACGCGGTGAAGTCAAAAAGTTCTGTGAACGTTTCCCAGTCCCAGGGATTTAATTCTTGGTAGCTATAGTAGTGCTTAAAAAATCATAATCGCACGACCAGAAATCTTCCCAGACTGCAAAGCATCAGTTGCTTCATTAATGTCTTGAAGCTGGTATCTCTCTGTTACTAATTGATGAAGATCTAGTAAGCCTTTTTCAAACCATTCTATATATTTAGGGAAATCACGCTCGGGTGAGCAGGATCCTCCGATACTACCAATAAATTTTTTCTCGCTGAGGAGGATATCGCGCGCATTCAACTCCACACTCGTGGTTGGCACCCCCACTAAGACTGCTGTTCCACCTGGCTCTGCCCCAAAAAATCCACTTCTTGCCGAGGGGACAATTTGTTCCATAGTTTTTTTGAGACCGATGCAATCAAATACAAAATCGGCTCCAGAGACAGGACGAGCAGTCATACTCTTTTTTGTTTGGCTTGTCGTTAAATCTTTGATCGCTCTGATTGGGTTCTGCTCACCCGCGTTTATCGTATGAGTGGCACCAAATTGGCGTGCAAAAGCGAGTTTTTCTTCATCAAGATCAATGGCAATAATTGGGTTAGCACCCAATGTTTTTGCGGCAACGACCGCAGACAGACCAACACCACCAACTCCATAGATCGCAACACTATCACCAGCTTTTACATTTGCTGTATTCTCGACTGCCCCAGCACCAGTCATGACTGCGCAACCAATAATTGAAGTCACCTCTTTATCTATTTCACTGCTTACCTTTACCACGTATTGCTCATCTGCAATCGTAAAATCTGACCATGTGAATACATTCTCTGAATATGCCGTTTCGCCATTGGGAAGCTCAAGAACAGCTGGTTCTGGTGTTCTCGAGCCTTCTGTCATATTTCTTGGAACCCAGGTGACGAGAACGGTATCCCCGGGACAGACATGTTTTACTTCCGACCCTATCTTTGTTACTACTCCTGTCGACTCATGTCCTAGGATGACCGGGTTGTCTCGCGTAGCATGCATTTGGTGCAGCTGACTGTGACAGATACCGCTAGCATATTGTTTAACAACTACCTGATATGGCCCGGGATCGGGCAGTTCCAAAGCTATAATTTTTAGTTCTCCAGGCTCTTTCGGCACTACAACAACTTTCGCAGGGGTCCCCATAAATTTCTCCTCTCATAACCTTTTCGTGGCGCAGCTTTTATTAGGGTGGCAAGTAAAAACTCGGAAAACTCCCAAAGCTTAACATATGTCACCTCGGATCAAGATCTTTTCTACGAGGGATTGCGGCCTTTCTCTGGAGTTTTTATCCATAAAATAATGATTGCGCTTATAATATTTGCTAGTCCCACGATAATGATTGCCCCGTCGTAGTTTCCACACATATCGTAATAATAAGAGGTCGCAATTGGTGCGATTGATCCAAGACAGATCATAAAAGGTAGCGCGGCTCCCCTTACTGCTCCGATGTGGCGACGGCCAAAGAATGAAGCCCAGATCACTTCCTGAAGTGGAATCATTCCACCCCATCCAAGACCCAATAGTAAGAAGCCAGCTATCAAAAGGTCAAGCTGATTAATATTAGCTGCATACACTATGATAAATAGCGCACTCGCGCTTGTAACTGAACTTGCGGCTGCCAAGAGCCTGGGTTTTTGTAGCCCGTCTATTAGCCAACCCCAGACCGGTTTTGCCAGCATGGCGGGAACAGATATCGTAGTTATCATAAGGGCTGCTGTTGTTCTGTCGTATCCTGCATCTGTCATAAAGGGTACCGTTTGTAACAACATGACGTGAATCGTAACTGTAAACAACGTGAATGCGATCACCAGCGAGTAGAAAGTTCTGCTTTTCAGTGCTTGTCTGCGTGTTAGGGAACGATTGAAGTCAATAGTCGCTTTTTTTGTTAATCCTTTGCGGTAGTCTTGGTTAGAGCGACCATCTGGTCTTAAACCATAATCTTCTGGCGTTCGCCTCATTAAAAGTGCTGCGGGTATCACAACTATGAATGTACCTAAAGCTAGTAACTGCCATGCGAATCGCCATGAATACGTATCAATTGTCCAGGTGGTGAGGGGAGTGAGTATTACTCCAGCGAACGAGATTCCCATTGCAGCGAGTGCGATTGCCCTTCCTCTGAAGTCTACGAACCATTTGATCAGTGTAACATTCACTACAAGATTGCCAATTAGCGCAGATCCAACCGTAAGTACAACGCCGTTTAATATCACCCAGTGCCACAGCTGGTTGATCTCAGACAAGAAGTAGAGAGCTAATGATAAAATGAGAGCTCCAGCCAACATAAACCTTCTTGGGCCCCATTGATCTAAATAAGCACCAACGATGAAACCAGTAAGTGCTGTTACGAACCCACCTATGGTGCGTGGAAGGGTATATTCGGCTCGCGTCCAGTTGAACTCCTCTGACATGGGTATCATAAAGGGACCAACCACATAGTTTTGTACTCCGACGGACATAAACTCGGCGAAGAAAGCACCTATAATTAACCAGTAACCGAAATAAATTTTCTGCAAGGTCACACCAAGTTGAACGATGCATCGATCATAGCAGTGCATGACTCACGCAAGTAGCTAGTTTATTCTTACCAATTAAAGATTCTTTAAGGAGAAAAAATGCCTCAGGCTTTCGAAGGTATTCGTATAATTGATTTTTCTCAGGTTTTGGCTGGACCCTTTGCTGCGATGCAACTGTCTCTTCTAGGGGCGGAGGTTATTAAGATAGAGCAGCCCAAGATTGGAGATATAAATCGCAATATAGTTCAGGGGGAAGATAGTCATGGCTTGAGCGCCTCTTTTATGAACATGAATCTAAATAAAAGAAGTCTTACTTTAAATCTTAAAAGTCCAGAGGCTGTTGCTATTATCAAAAAGTTAGTGAGCGAGGCGGATGTGGTAGTGGAGAACTTTAAAGCTGGAACTATGGAAAAAAGGGGCCTAGGTTATGACGTCTTAAAATTAGTCAAGCCAGACCTAATCTTTTGTTCAATCTCAGGCTACGGGCAAGATGGACCGAAAGCTGGTGAGGCCGCTTATGATGGAGCTATTCAAGCCTCTTCCGGCATGATGTCGCAGACGGGACACGAAAGTACAGGACCCACACGAACTGGCTTCGCGCCTGTTGATATGGGTACTGGCCTGAATGCTGCTTTTGCTATATCTGCATCTCTATATCGAAGGGCACAAACCGGGCTAGGGCAGCATATAGATGTAGCAATGATCGATACTGCGGTTGTACTTCAAGCTGCTCAGTACAGTGACTATCTCAATGAGGGAACTTTGGTTGGTCTTCTCGGTAATATGTCGCCTACTAAGCAACCGACCGGTAATGTTTTTCCAACTTCTGATGGACAAATTCAAATTACAGCACTCACCCAACTTCAAGTTGAAAAACTATTCTTTATTTTGGGGATAGAAGATCGGCTCTCTGATGAGCGTTTCAGTACTATATCTGGCCGTGTTAATAATTCCGAGCTCGTCGCAGATTGTGTGACTCTCGCTCTTGCAAAAAATAATACAAGTTTTTGGTTAGAAGCCCTGGCAGAAGGTGGTGTTCCAGTTGCCGAAGTTCGAGCAGTCCCTGATGTTATTGAAGACCCACAATTTGGCTACCGGGGTGTCTTTGAGTCATTTGATTCTCCAATTTCTAATGATGATCAAATAACGCTAGTAAAGGCTGGATATATAACTGATCAAGATGGCCCGATGATTCGTTCAAAACCTCCGCGTCTGGGTGAGCATTCGGAAGAAATACTGACAGAGGCTGGTTTTACCGAGGAGGATATAAATTCTTTTAGAGAAAGTGGTGCGGTTTAGTCGTTCTGGCTTGCGTATATCGCATTGGAAGTGTAGGTTTCAGCGATTATTGGTAAAGCATTAGGGTCTAAGGGATGGAATTAGTTCACAAAGTTGCGGTAATTACTGGAGGAAGTGGCGGTATAGGCGCTGCAATGGCGAAGGCTTTTTTGGCAGAGGGGGCTCGTGGGGTTATGTTGGCTGATCTTGATGCGGAAGCGGTAAAAGCTATTGCATCCGACATAGGTTGTGAAGGTATGGTTTGCGACGTGACGGATGAGGCCCAGATAAAAAAGCTTGTGGCCGCTACAGAGTCTAAATATGGGCAAATAGATTTATTTTGTTCTAACGCAGGCAGGGGGCACGATGGGGTGCTGACTGATGTCGAAGATGATGATTGGAATACGCAGTGGAACTTGCACGTGATGGCCCACATGTACGCAGCTCGAGCTGTATTACCGGGAATGATAAAGCGTGGTGAGGGATACTTATTGAATACTGCAAGCGCAGCGGGGCTGCTTGCTGCTTTGAGTGCTGGAGCTTATTCGGTCACGAAAGCAGCCAGCGTTAAGCTAGCGGAGTTTCTGGCAATAACTCATGGTGATGAGGGGATTCATGTTTCGGTACTATGCCCCCAGGGAGTAAATACAGCGATGGGCCCTAAAACCTTAGGGGATGGTCAAACCGACGGTATTTTGGAACCAGAGGAACTTGCAAAAGTTGTTGTTGAAACCATCCATGCTGAGCGGTTCTATGTGCTTCCCCATCCCGAAGTAGAGGAATACGTCCGGCGCAAGGGCGATAATATTGACCGGTGGTTGCATGGCATGCGTCGGCTCCGAAAGAAATCAATCGATAGGTCTGATTAGCCAACGCTCTCTGCCTATTGGGTACGTTTTTTAATTCTGATGTTTACCTTCGCAGTTTCTTCAGAGAAACGTCACTAGATTGAACTTTTAAAACTTTGCATCGATAGAAGTTTTAATAATTTCTATTAAATCCCTCTAAGCTCTCATAGAGCTGATTACCATTAAATACTGTTATTTAGTTGAGCTCGATGGCTGCGAGCTCTGCTCAGTAAATAGGCCATAGCATTTGAATAGTTATTCAGGTAGTTTTTAGCAGCAGTACTCTGAAAGATCAGAAGTTTTCAAGTAGAGGAGGAGGGGGTCTCTATTGTGTCGGCTTTGAAGTTATTAGGAATTTTTATTGGTTTGTTCTTTGGCATGTTTTGTGTCGAGATCATTTTTTGGCAGTTTCTCAAGTTTGGTTCTTTGCTCGGTATTTTTGTGAGTATCTTCGTTGCGCTAGCAATTTTCATTGCAATGACTTGGCTCGATATAGACGGAAAGGAAGAAAGCCCAGAAGCACATAAGGCTATACCTGATTGGGGATTGTGGCTGCTGCCTTCTTTTAGTGGCTTCTATATTTTTATATCGGCACCCTTTTGGGATTCTGGCGGCTATTGTTTTCAACAGACTAGGTCGTTTTTAGGGAATAATAAGTTCGTTGAGAGTACTGATGTTGCTGTCTTGGCTGACCAAAGTATCTGTCTTCGGGATCCAATTGGTTACATGAGCATAATTGAATGGATTATTCTTCTTCCTATTACCCTCGCTATTTTGGCTCCCTGCTGTTTTTTAATTTGTAAATGGCTAGCAGCTTATATTGTGAAAAATTGGATTCTTAAGGAATCAAAATCTGAGATTCCCTCAGTAAGTGTAATTATAGATGATTTGAGGAAACAGCTGGAAGCAAAAACGTACAGGGAAAATGAAAGCGAAATTTTCTATTTTCGTTTTCCCGAAGACCGAATGAATGAGTGTACAGAAAAGGAGAAAGAGCTCATTATTGAGTACTATCATGCGTTAATTGAAGATCTTCCAAATGTGTATACTAAAGAGGTGGAGCGAAAAACTCTTGTCAGCAGGATTGAGTCAATCACAAAGAAAATAAAAGACGCTCAGGAAGCTATAGATAAACTTAAAACTTATAAAAACTGATGCGCTAACGCTTCTCTAGGAGGATGAAGACCATTATTCATTAGTTCGCGAGCCTCAAACTAGAGAACGTTTTTAAAAAAGGTTTCGCTGTCCTTGAGTTCATCGTTGGTGATGTTGATAAGGACGGCCTATTAGACCTGCTGGCGACAAAGATGCTGCTCATCCTTAAGCCCCGCTTAATCGTTCTAATTAACTGCGATGGGAGAGCCTCCAATCGGGCTAAAAAAACCGCAGCGATGATGAAGAGGCAGGACTCCCATTTATAAATGAATTTGATGATTGCTCTTAGTATCCTGCAACCACAAGCGCCTAAATTTGGATAAGAAACCGGGTGTTTCAGGTACCAAATTTTTTCCTTTGCTCTTTTTGACTTAGATCTAGCTAAATTGTATCTTCCTTTCCCAATAACAGTTAAGGGGTTGGCATTGGCTGATCAGTCCACAACTATTCGCCTACATAGTAATGATAATGTGGTTGTAGCGAAAAGTGTTCTGCAATCTGGTTTTGTTTTTGAGAATCAAGATACTACTTCGGCAATGGTTCCTGCCGGGCATAAAATTGCCACCACTGCGCTGTCGGTTGGTCAAGCGATTATAAAGTATGATCAGGTTATTGGGTTTGCAACTACCGATATTAAGGTCGGTGATCATGTCCACGAACATAATATGGGGTACGCAGATTTTGAACGTGATTATGCTTTCGGTACCTGTAGAAACGATGTGAAGTTAGTCCAAGAGCATGAACAGAGAACTTTTCAAGGGTTTAGGCGGGCAAATGGGGTTGCAGGCACACGAAATTATATTGGCGTGATATCGACGGTTAATTGCTCCGCTACTGTGGTCAAAAAAATCGCTGAAAACTTTACAGACGAGATCTTATCTGAATATCCAAATGTTGATGGTGTAGTCGCGCTGACCCATGGATCTGGCTGTGGAATGGGAACCTTTGAGGGGCAACTCATGGTTCAGCGTTGTGTGGGAGGATACGCTCGTCATCCAAATTTCGCAGGTGTTGTGATAGTTGGCCTAGGTTGTGAGGGTTTACAGATGAAAGGACTGCTCCAAAAGGAGCATCTTGTGGTAGCGGATACCTTACGGACACTTATTATTCAGGATTCAGGGGCGAGAGCTGCTTTAGAGCAGGGTATAGAGGCTGTTAAGGAAATGTTACCAATCGCAGAAAAGGCGTGCCGTAAAGCCATACCAGCTAGTGAGTTGATTCTCGCTTTAGAGTGTGGAGGCTCTGATGCTTATTCTGGCATCTCTGCCAATCCGGGTTTGGGAGCAGCTGCAGACTTATTGATTCGGCAGGGGGGTACTGCGTGTCTTGCAGAAACGCCGGAGATCTATGGAGCGGAACATCTATTAACCCGTCGTGCAGTTAGTCAAGAAGTAGGTGAGAAATTAGTAGCGCGTATTAAGTGGTGGGAGGAATATACTAAAAGAAACAATACGACCCTCAATAACAATCCAGCTCCGGGTAATAAGGCAGGGGGATTAACTACGATCTTAGAGAAATCATTGGGGGCAGTTGCAAAAGGGGGGACAACAAGTCTAATGGACGTCTATGAGTATGCCACACCGATAACTAGCAAAGGTTTTGTTTTTATGGATACCCCAGGATATGACCCCGCTTCTGTCACCGGAATGATCGCGGGTGGGGCTAATATAGCGTGTTTTTCGACAGGTCGAGGTTCGGTTTATGGGAGTAAACCAACACCTTGTCTTAAACTTGCAACAAATTCTTTAATGTATAACCGCATGTCTGAGGACATGGATGTAAATTGTGGAGTTATTATTGATGGTGACGCATCCATTGATGAACTAGGTGAGATTATTTTCGAAAAAATATTGGCCACTGCTTCAGGTGAGCTTAGTAAATCTGAGCTATTCGGGCTGGGGGATCTCGAGTTTTTGCCGTGGGCAGCAGGAGCAGTTCTTTAACAGTCTCTTTAATCTCCTCGATCTTTATTAATTAAAAATTGCCTGACCCTTATGCCACAAATGTATTGGTGAAAAAAATGAATGAGACGTTATTGTTTCGGGTGGTTCCTTGCTTGAAACTTTAGAGAAGACTTCGGTCCTTACAAATGGTCCTTTCACCGGTAGGAATCTCGGTCTTTGCGAAGACGGCGAAGGAGGTCATACAATCTACCCAGAGGAGGGAGCCCTGGGTTGTCGTAATCCAGCTAATTTTCCGGGACAGTTGCTCTCGAAGTGCCATCCTTTTGGTGCTACTGGAATAGTAGATATGTACGAGGTTAGTGCTCATATGCGAGCGGAGAAAGACAGATGTCAGGTTTTTGGAGTTCGAAATGGCTTAACCCACGCAATTGGGCTTGCTAGCGCTTGCAGTAAGCATATTCTAAAAAAGCGTGATGATGGGAAAGTTCGATAGTGAGTTCCGTTGCAGCGATTAGTTCTTAAAGAGATAGCTGGGCCTAAGCATATGATGGATAAGATCTGATGATTTTAAAAACACCATATTCGCTATTGGCGGAACTTGAAAAAGTACGGTTTAAAGATAAGCCGCCCATAGATTTGTGGCGTCCAGAAAGGGTATCAAACCTTGATATAAGTATCAGTGCTGAGGGTGCATGGAGCTACCTTGGAAGTCCAATTGAGCGGCAACGTCTAACTCGCTTATTTTCGACGTTAATACGGTTAGAAAATGATGGCGAATATTATCTGATTACTCCTGAAGAGAAGTACCGTATAAAAGTTGCTGACGTACCCTTTGCAGCTATTTTGATGCAGGAGGTAGGTAAGGGGAGACATCAATCAGTATCGTTTACCACTAATATGGGTGATGTAATTATCCTTGACGACGAACATCCCCTTCGCATAGAGACTAATTTAAAGTCAGGAGAAGCTTCACCTTACGTGATGATCCGAGATGGTCTTGAAGCAAAGCTATCGAGAAATGTTTATTATCAATTGATGGGTCTGCTTGAGGAGGAAGATGATCGTTTGGGTATCTGGAGTGAAAATATTTTTTTTGAGTTGGTGGATTCCTCGGAATGCTTTTAGTCAAACGTCCCGACAGAAAAATGATGCTGGATGTTATTGGGAGGATAAAACGCGGAGTCCTTTCGAGGTTTGAGGTGTTGAGTTGGTATCAGGCTGTGGTGAACCAATTTGGTCGTGATTTAAATCTTTCTGTTGCAGATGGATATTGGTATTTTCGCTCTCTGGCATTCGTTGGCGTACCTCTCTTCGAGGAGGATGGTAAAGATTTTTTCCTGCGAGACAGTGATTTGGAAGAATATATGATGGACATCCAAAGAGTACCTTCGACTGAAAATCTCAAGGGGATATTACGTCAGCGACCTCATCAAATAGAATCTCAAGCTGTCCTAAGACCTTTGATTACCTATCACCATAATAAACAAAATAGATTAATGCACCCGGTATTGAAGTCTGTGCGCGGTACCTTTGAGGAGCGAGGTGATATGGTAGAGCATTCGCATTTGAGATTTCGCGGCGCGACTTACTTATTAGTTAGACAATTCGACGAGAGTTCAAATCAGGCCATGATTCTTGGAACGGAGCGTAACAGCACCCATTTAAAAGAGCTTATGCAATTGCTCGAACTAGAAGTGTGGTGATACTGGGGCGGGGGCCCGTTCTAGGCTTCTGATTCACGGTCACATGTTCCCATAATTTGGTCCTCCTGCTCCCTCTGGAACAACCCAATTAATGTTCTGAGCCGGGTCTTTGATATCACAGGTTTTGCAGTGGATACAGTTTTGTGCGTTGATCTGAAAATGCGTATCTCCATTTTCTTCGCTTAGAACCTCGTAGACTCCCGCTGGGCAATATCTTTGCGCAGGTTCATCGTAGAGGGGGAGGTTGCTCTCAATTGGTATCCTTGGGTCCCCAAGCTGAAGATGGCAGGGTTGATCCTCTTCATGTGAAGTATTCGTTATGAAAACCGAGGAAAGTTTATCGAAACTAATTTTTCCATCAGGCTTCGGATAGCTTGGTTTTCTAGATTCACTAGCCAGCTTTAGTTGTGCATGATCTGGTTTATTGTCTCGCAGAGTGAAAGGCAGTCTGCCACGAAAAATATTTTGGTCCATCCATACACTCGCGCTACCCAAAAACAAGCCAAGTTTGTGTAACAGGGGCATAGTGTTTCTTGCTTTATACAGCTCCTCATACAACCAGGAATTCTTGTAATACTCCGTAAACTCAACCAAGTCTTCTCCACCCTGAGAGCCATTTTTGATAGCGTTAAAAATCGCTTCTGCCGCTAACATACCGGATTTCATTGCAGTGTGAGTCCCTTTCTGTTTTAAGTTGTTCAGGAATCCGGCGTCGTCGCCTACCAATAAGCCTCCGGGTACGGTTAGCTTTGGGAGAGCCTGGTATCCTCCTTTGATAATGGCACGAGCGCCATAGGAAACCCTCTCCCCACCAGAGAGCACGTCGCTGATAAGGTGGTGATGCTTGAACCTCTGGAATTCGTCGAAGGGGCTGATATGTGGGTTTCTATAGCTAAGATCGATTATCAATCCGATCGCTATCTGATTATTCTCTAGGTGATAAAGATAGGAGCCTCCTCCTGCGCTTCCAGGAAGATGGCCAAGAGGCCAACCAACCGTGTGAACTACTTTGCCAGGGATATGTTTATTTGGATCAATATTCCAAACCTCTTTAAAACCGATGCCATAGTGTTGCGTACCCGAACTTTCCTCAAGGTCAAATTTAGCCATAAGCTGTTTCCCGAGATGACCCCGGCACCCCTCGGCAAACACCGTATATTTCGCATGAAGTTCATAACCTGGCTGATAGGACGGCTTCTCCTCACCTTCTGCGTCGATACCCATGTCGCCGGTGGCTATGCCTTTGATTGAGCCATCTTCGTTAAAAAGTATCTCGCTGGCGGCGAATCCCGGGAAGATATTTATACCAGCTTCCTCGGCTTGATCGCCAAGCCAACGGCATAAATTGCCAAGACTTGTGGCGAAGTTCCCCTCATTATGGAGTTCATTCGGTATCATCCATGGAGGCAATTTGACGCCTTTTTTATTATTAAAGAGGTAATAAAAATCGTCCTGAGTTACAGGGTTTTGAAGGGGGGCGCCTAACTCCTTCCAGTCGGGAAATAGTTCATCTAGAGCCCTCGATTCTACTACTGCACCTGACAATATATGCGCCCCGATTTCCGAACCCTTTTCAACCAGACAAATGGATAACTCTTCTCCTGCCTCCGCGGCTAGCTGCGCAAACTTTATCGCAGTGGCGAGTCCAGAGGGGCCACCACCGACCACGACTAGATCGAACTCCATTGACTCCTTTGCCATTGCGCTTTTACTCCATTCTATCTTGTTAACATATGTATTGTATGAAACCTTCACACCTAAAGGAATTGATTATCTAATAATAACGGGGCAGAATATCGCGCCGGTACAGGAGATACGTGCCGTCATGGCTCTTGGTTTATCACCTTTTCCAACTCACTCCGCTCATAAAGAAGAGGAATTCATGAAAGTTCTTGTAACAGCGAAACGCGTGGTTGACTACAATGTGAATATACGCGTGCTAAATGACAATTCAGGCGTTGACCTGAATAACGTAAAGATGTCCGTCAATCCTTTTGATGAGATAGCAATAGAGGAAGCGGTGAGGCTGAAGGAGGCAGGTAACGCCGAGGAAATAATTGTCGTCTCAATTGGTACTAGCGCCTGTCAAGAGCAAATTAGAACTGCCTTAGCTCTGGGCGCTGACCGTGGCATCCTTGTAGAGTCTAATGACGATATGCAGCCTCTAGCGATTGCCAAAATATTGAATGCAATCGTTGAAAAAGAAAAGCCCGAATTGATTATATTAGGCAAACAAGCCATCGATGGTGATAATAGTCAAACAGGACAAATGCTAGCCGCTTTGGCCGGGATTGGCCAAGCTACATTTGCTTCTCAAGTAGAGGTCCGAGATGAAGCTGTGACGGTAACAAGAGAAATTGATGGTGGTTTGGAAACCATCACGGTCAAGTTACCGGCTGTTGTTACTACAGACTTGAGACTTAACGAACCCCGTTATGCGTCACTACCAAACATAATGAAAGCAAAGAAGAAGCCGATAGATACATATTCGCCGGATGATTTGGGGGTTGACGCAGCGCCACGAGTTCACGTCCTTAAAGTCGAGCCGCCCGCAAAAAGACAGGCCGGAATTATTGTAGAAAATGTAGAAGAACTCGTTGATAAACTCAGAAATGATGTAAAGGTGATTCCATGACGATCTTAGTGGTAGCAGAACACGATAATAAATCTATCAAAGCCCCTACACTAGTTGCCATAGCCGCAGCTCAAAAGATTGGAGACCAGATAGAGGTGCTGGTTGCGGGATCAGACTGCATGGAGGCAGCGGAAGAAGCGTCGAAAGCACAGGGTGTGTCCAAAGTTCTAATTGCAGACAACGCCGCTTATGCGCACCAGTTAGCAGAAAATATCGGAGATCTAGTTGCAGAGATAGGAAATTCCTACAGTCATATAATGACTCCCACGACTACCTCTGGTAAAAACTTTATGCCGCGAGTTGCCGCTTTACTTGACGTCGCTCAAATCTCTGATATCAGTAGCGTAGTGAGTGAGGATACTTTTGAAAGACCAATTTATGCTGGAAATGCGATTGCAACGGTACAATCTTCGGACCGGATCAAAGTACTTACAGTTAGGGGGACCGCTTTTGACGGCGTTTCTGGTGAGGGTGGTAATGCAAGCATTGAAACCTTAGACCATATAAAGGATTCGGGTTTGTCATGTTGGGATAAAGATGAAATTGTGAAGTTAGAACGGCCTGAATTGACGTCTGCCAGGATAATTGTTTCCGGTGGCCGAGGGATGCAAAATGGCGAGAACTTCGCTTTGCTCGAATCTGTAGCTGACAAGCTTGGCGCCGCTATGGGAGCATCCCGGGCTGCGGTGGATGCCGGTTTCGTTCCGAATGATATGCAAGTAGGGCAAACAGGTAAGATCGTTGCTCCAGATCTTTATATCGCCGTTGGAATTAGTGGCGCGATCCAGCATCTCGCTGGGATGAAGGATAGTAAGGTGATTGTTGCCATTAACAAAGATGAGGATGCGCCAATATTTCAAGTGGCAGATTTTGGGCTTGTGGCTGATTTGTTTAAGGCAGTGCCAGAATTTGAGGCATTAATAGCCAGCTAACTATAGTGCCTTTAGCCAGTCATCGTCAGACTCTGGTGTAACATTATCAAACAAAGGCGAGGTCAGGTAACGTTCTCCAGTATCTGGCAACATGACGCAGAAGGTGCTTTCCGGTGGCGCTATTTTCGCTACCTTAAGAGCTGCGCACATGGTTGCTCCTGCTGATATCCCGCAAAAGATGCCCTCTTTCGTGGCCAGGTCCTGCGCGGTTTTAATCGCCTCCTCGTCGCTTGTTGGTACAAGCTCGTCTATTACTTTTTGTTCAAGCACACCGGGTATGAAATCAGGAGACCAACCCTGTATCTTGTGAGGAGTCCAATCCCCGCCTGACAATAGCATCGCGTTCTCAGGTTCGGCTCCTACAACCTTAACATTGGGACGAGCAAGTTTAATCATTTGTCCTGCACCGGTGATTGTTCCTCCAGTTCCCCATCCACTTATAAAATAATCGAGGTTCTTACCGGCGAAGTCTCTAATGATCTCTGGTCCCGTCGTATTTCTGTGGTAAGTTGGATTTGCCTGATTTTCAAATTGCCGAGCTAAGAACCAACCGTGCTGATTGGCAAGCTCCTGTGCACGCTTAACCATACCGGAACCTCGTTCGGCAGCCGGCGTAAGGATAACTTTTGCACCTAATGCCTTCATGATCTTTCTTCTTTCGATTGAGAAGGTCTCCGCCATTGTTGCAACAAAGGGATAACCTTTGACTGCGCAAACCATCGCAAGGGCAATACCCGTATTACCGGATGTTGCCTCCACTATAGTCTGACCTTGAGCGAGTGCGCCACTTTTCTCTGCATCTTCGATGATGCCGAGTGCTAATCTATCTTTTACCGAAGCCAATGGATTAAATGACTCCAATTTTGCGTAGATATGTTGGTTGCTGGGACCAAGTTTATTTATTCGAACTACCGGCGTATTGCCGATGGTTTGAAGAATATTGTCATAAATCATGGTTTCCCATACCTCTAATGAAAATCGAGAAGACTTTGTAGAACTAAATCAATGATCGCTTCGCCCTTGCTGGCAATCGCGACGTCACAGTTCGGCTTTTGCTGCGACTTTGATGAGACCTGTTTAAATAAATTTCTTTGATCACATACTGTCTGGCCGCGGGTGAGTTGTCCTTCACATTCGACGTCGACATGCATAAACTGGTATTGAATCAATTCTTTATGAGTATAGGGTATGACCGCGCAAATGTCATGGAGTGGTGCGTACGAGCGATTATAAATTTTACTCTGTTGTGTGAGGTAGTAGTTCAGAGCAAGCCCGATTTGCCGAGGTAGGAAACCACTACTCTTGCTTAGCGTTGCTACTTGCTGTGCCGAGATGCCGAAGGTGCTTGTCACATTCAAACCTGCCATACGCAGCGGTATGCCGCTGCTGAAAACAATTTGGGCGGCTTCGGGGTCGGCGAAGATATTAAATTCTGCTGTGGCACTCACGTTACCAAAACTGGTGGAACCACCCATGATAGAGATTTCTTTAATGTAGCTCATTATCTTGGGCTCTTTTTCAATCGCCATAGCAACATTGGTAAGCGGACCTATGGCAATAATGACCAGATCTTGCACGTCATCCGCTGCTTCAATTAGGAAATCGTGTGCTTCTTTCTTTTCCGGTTTTATTTTTCCATCCTTTAGGTCGGCACCGTCCAAACCACTTTTACCATGTATGTGTTCAGCACTTCGGATACTTCCCTTCAAAGGCTGGCGCGCTCCTCTCGCGACGGGTATTTTGAGGCCAGCAGTGTTTAACAGAGCGAGAGCATTTCTTGTTGTATTCGTAACGTTACTATTTCCAAATACTGTCGTGATGCCATGGAGAGACAGAGATTTGGCCGCGAAAAGCAAAGCGACGGCATCGTCATGTCCAGGGTCGCAATCGATGATATAGCTAGACATTTATTTAGAAGCGCTTGGCGGTATACCAGCCTACATCTTTGGCGCTTTCCTGTATGTTATCGGCAACATCTAGGATCAGAGAAAACAGCGCCATGCGTATCAAAACTCCATTATCTGTTTGTCTGAAAATAGCAAGATTCGGGTTCTCATTGAGATCGTTATCAAGCTCATTCGCGTTACCCCGAGAGTCGCGAGGTAGGGGATGCATGATTACTGTATTTGGTTCGCAATACTCCGTATAAATAGACTGGTTAAGACGGAACAGTCCCTTATATTTTTCTGCTTCTTTCTGGTTGGGGAATCTTTCTTCTTGTGTTCGGGTTACATAGAGGATATCTGCGTGACTTATTCCATCATGCAGATCCGTTGATTCCACTACTTCGTGTCCAGCTTCTTGTATTGCTTTCACATACTCTTCACCGAGACTTAGTTCCGGGGGAGAGACGAGGGTAAAATGGACGCTATCGTAAAGGCTCAGCAACCTGCAAAGTGAATGGACTGCACGACCAAAACGCAGATCACCAATCAGAGCTATTCTAAGATTATCAACGCCCTTTCCAAGATCAGAGACTTCCTTCCTAATCGTATAAAGATCAAGTAAAGCCTGACTCGGGTGCTCGTTTGATCCGTCCCCACCGTTAATTACAGGAACTCGGCTTGCGCTTGCAAATTCTTCCACTGACCCTTCTGTTTGATGCCGCATGACAATCACATCACTATAACCACTAAGAACGCGGGCCGTATCGTAGAACGATTCTCCTTTTGCAATGGCCGATGTTTTGATTTCAGCTGTTTCTCTTACTTCACCCCCAAGAAGATTCCATGCACAACCAAAGCTGACCCGAGTCCTCGTGCTTGGTTCAAAAAACATGTTGCCAAGAATTGCTCCCTCCAGAACTCGTGTTACGCATTCTCGATTAGCGAATGGTTGCATGCTGTCCGCTACAGAAAAGATTCTGTCTATGTCTTGTCTGTCGAACTGTGAAACAGTAAGGATGTGGGAGCCGACGAAATCTATTTTTGGAACACCTTTATCTATTATTCTTGTTAAGATAGCTGTTTGTTCGAGTGTAGTCCATCCCTTGGTGATAACACAAAACTTTCGTGTTCTTTCTGTAATGTTAAGCTCATACTAAAAGCGTTATACTAAGGGCCATTGAAACTTATGCAAATAGATCTAACCACTCTATGAGACTCCCCTTCGGTTTTGCAAAACGCAATGGCGTTTTAATCTCCCCGGATACTGAGACCGTTCTTTTCAAGGACGGTCTATCCCCTAACGTTTACGCAGAGGTTCAGCGTTTTGTCGGTAAGCATCTTGAATTTCGTCTGGTCGATGGGAGTACTTTTGACAAACAGCTCTCCCTAAGTTACCAAAGCGATTCTGATGAAGCTATGCAGATGATTGAAGACCTTGGAGAAGATTTGGACCTCGGCACCATCATGGATGCGCTTCCCGAGACCGGCGATCTACTTGAGTACAATGATGATGCCCCGATAATAAAATTAATCAATAGCGTTTTGTCTGAAGCAGTAAAAGTTGGTGCCTCAGATGTCCACGTAGAGACCTATGAGATGCGGTTAGTCATTAGGTTTAGGGTCGATGGTGTTCTACGTGAAGTTGTAAGTCCTCGAAGGGCCCTCGCTCCATTGATCGTCTCGCGCATCAAAGTAATGGCCAAGCTTGATATAGCAGAGAAAAGGTTACCCCAAGATGGGCGTATCTCAGTTTTGGTAGGCGGGAAGGAAGTAGATGTGCGTGTGTCTACAATACCAGCTAGCAAGGGCGAGCGAGTGGTAATGCGATTACTAGACAAACAAGAAGGGAGACGGGATCTCTCGCGGTTGGGTATGAGTGAATCCGATATGGAGGTAATGATTGCATTGGTGCACCGACCGCATGGTATCATATTAGTTACAGGACCTACCGGTTCTGGAAAGTCCACGACGCTTTATGCTTGTCTTGATCAATTAAATGATCGTTCTCGAAACATTCTTACGGTGGAAGATCCCATTGAATACGATGTGGAAGGTATAGGGCAAACTCAGGTAAATACGCGGGCAAATATGACCTTTGCAAAAGGCCTGCGCGCAATCTTGCGTCAAGATCCGGATGTAGTCATGGTGGGAGAAATTCGCGATACTGAGACAGCTGACATTTCTGTGCAAGCTAGCTTGACTGGTCATTTGGTACTATCAACTGTACACACTAACACCGCGATTGGTGCCCTGACGCGCCTTGCGAATATGGGAGTTCAACCTTATTTACTTAGTAATAGCATTATTGGCGTTTTGGCACAAAGACTAGTTAGAGTCGTATGTGCCGATTGCAGGGAGTCGTATAAGGCTGATTCTTATGAGTGTGAGTTTTTAAAGGTGAAAAAACGTCCTCGCCCAGAGATCTTTCGTGCCAAGGGCTGCGAAAAATGTGCGTATGAGGGTTACCGAGGTAGGATTGGTATTTATGAGGTGGTACAGATTGATGAGGACATTCGAAGGATGATTCATAGTGGAGTTTCAGAGTTGGATATAGAGGCCCATGCGAGAGCCCAGTCTTCCGGTATTCGTGATGATGGAAGACAAAAAGTGTTAGCGGGTCTAACGACGATAGACGAAGTCCTTCGTCAGACAATGGATGACTAAACTTTGGCTGCCTTCGAGTATGTTGCTCTCAATTCCCAAGGAAAGGAGCAAAAGGGTGTTTTAGAAGGAGATAGTAACCGCCAGGTGCGCCAACTGTTGCGTGATAGAAACTTTCTACCCCTTTCTGTAACTCTTGCAGAGAAAGGCTCGGGCAACGTGAAATTTTTGTCGACTGAATGGTTCGCGACCTCTTTGAGGGTGACTGACAGGGCTGTGGTTATTAGACAACTGGCTACATTGATTGGAGCTGGGTTACCGGTTGAAGAAGCTCTCCTTACTGTCTCTAAACAATCTGAAGTATCCCGAGTTCAGAAGATGCTTGTCGCGGTGAGATCGAGAGTAATGGAGGGTTATTCTCTTGCGAACAGCTTGGCAAATTATCCTAGGGCGTTTCCTCGAATCTATCGGGCTACGGTAGCAGCCGGTGAATCTGCAGGTCACCTTGATTTAGTTTTAAATCGACTTGCTGATTTTACTGAAGCACAACATCAAACTCGATCAAAAATCCAACAAGCTCTAGTCTACCCGGTTATTTTATTTTTGCTTACTTTGCTAATCCTCGCTGGTCTTCTTGGGTACGTTGTTCCAGATATAGTTGAAGTTTTTGCAGACACGGGACAGCAATTACCTTACTTAACCCGATTTATCATCTCTCTAAGCGACTTTTTAGGACATTATGTTTTAGTCATTATGGTAGGGATTATTTTCTTGCTGATAGTTTTTCATCGGCTGTTGGAAATGCCATCTATACGGCTTGCTTACGACCGGAGGATTTTGCATGTGCCGATTGTTTCAAAGTTAAGCCGAGGTATTAATGCAGCCCAATTCTCGAGCACTCTAGCTATATTGTCGTCAAGCGGAGTGCCTATAGTTGAGGCGCTTAGAATTTCCGGAGAAGTGCTATCGAACTCCTGGCTTAAACAAAAAATAGCAGAGGCAACTGTCAATGTTAGCGAGGGTTCGAGTTTGAATATAGCGTTGGATCAAAGCGGTTATTTCCCCCCGATGATGTTGCACATGATTGCAAGCGGCGAGGCGAGTGGAGAGCTCGATAAAATGCTACAAAAGGTTTCGGTCTATATGCAGCAAGATGTTGAAGGGTTATTGAGTATATTGCTGAGTTTATTTGGACCTCTGATGTTAATTTTAATGGGTGGTGCGGTATTTACGATAGTTATGGCGATCCTGCTCCCGATAATAAATTTGAATCAACTGGTAATATAAGACGCCTTAATCTTTGAGTACAAAAAGTAACTTTTATTAGGGAGAAGATGGTGCGAAAAATGACTGGCTTTACACTGATTGAGATAATGGTCGTCGTTGTGATCCTTGGAATTTTAGGGGCTCTTATTGTTCCAAACATTATTGGTCGGCCTGATGAGGCTAGAGTTACTGCAGCTACTACAGATATTCAGGCGATAGGCAACGCGTTGGAGCTTTATCGATTGGATAATGGGCATTATCCGAGTACGGAGCAAGGTATTGAGGCACTTGTTAATCAACCAACAGGTTATCCCGCGCCTCGTCGTTGGAACCCAGATGGATATCTCAAAAAAGTTCCTGTGGATCCTTGGGGTGAACCATACAGATTTGTTAGTGAGGGTCGAGTCATGGATGTTTACTCCTATGGCGCCGATCAAAAAGAAGGTGGCGAGGGGGTAGATGCAGATATCGCGCTGTCCGAACTCTAGTAGGGGATTCACTCTTTTAGAAATTTTAATCGTATTATTCATCGCTTCCTTAATGACAGGAATCGCCGTAGTCAGTTTGCCGGTTTTCACGCAGTTTGATTATTTTGAAAGAGAGTCAGAGCGCATTAGAGTCCTAGTTAGACTTCTTAGTGAGAAAGCAGTCATGGAATCGACTAATTATGGATTACAAATTTACAGGTATGAGAATGCGCGAGTTTATGGTTACGAGTTTTTTCAGGATGCTGAAGAATTCGAAGGATGGCTGCCACTAAAAGAAACCCCTTTCAAAATACGAAGGTTAGATGAAAAGCTGACATTGTCGCTTCGAATAGAAGGGAAGAGTCTTGATATATCTGGGCGGGGTGCACCATCCGTTTTAATTCTATCTAGTGGTGAAGTGACACCGTTTGAACTTGATATCAGACAAGCAAAAAATAACGGTCTCGTAAAAACCCTTGGAACCGACGGCTACAGCGATGTTGACTGGCTCGATTAAGAAGGGTTTTACCCTTATTGAGATCATGATAGCCCTATCTATCTTTGGTATTATTTCAACTGCAGTTTTCAAGAGTGTGACGGACTCTGTAAGTCAATCGAGAGGCCTCAAGGAGCGTGTGGTTGCTCAATGGATAGCAGAAAATGAAATTGCAAAGCTCCGTATGCTCCCACGAGGTGAAGATTTTTGGCCGGCTTTAGGAACCAGACGGTATCCACAAAAAATGGCAATGCAAACTTGGCAAATCGAAGTGCGCTTTATGGTCACCGACAATCCATTGATGCGACGTATTGACGTTGCTGTATTTCAGGACTCGACTTTTGATAAGCCGTTGATTGAGCTAACTAGTTTTTTGGGTCGGTATTAAGATGGAGACCCATGAAAGAGGCTTTACCTTGCTCGAGGTATTAGTCGCTATATCAATTTTTGCAATTATTAGTCTTGTCAGTACACAGTTATTGCGTTCCATTATTAAAACTGAATCTATAGTAAATTTGAGTAACAAAAGTATTAACGACGTGGGTCGAGCTTTAAATGTCGTCTATCGTGATGTGAGTCAACTAGCTCCAAGAAATATACGTGATGAATACGGCGATATTTCTGGTGCTTTAATTGTTGGGCAGAGGGGTTACAGTCTGGAGTTGTCGAGAAGTGGCTGGAATAATCCCGCTCTTCACTCGAGAAGTGAACTGCAACGTGTCGCTTATAAGACAACTGATGGGACCCTGTATCGCTATTTCTGGCTGGTTTTGGACCGGGCTGAGGACTCTCAGCCCCGAATGCAGAGATTACTTGATGGGGTAAAAACCTTTCAGGTAAAAGCAATAACCCAACCTGGTGAGAGCACAGATATTTGGCCAGCATTTGATCGAGAGGAAGTTTTACCGCTAGGTATCGAGATAATACTTGCGGTCGAGTCTGTTGGCGAAATTCGCAGGACCTTCGTTCTGCCGGAGGCGGCGAGGTCTATTAACAAAGCGCAAATGGTAAAGGAGGGGGAAGAGCTTGAGGGAAATGATGGCCTCGACAGGTACCCTGTGGGTCAAGCAGAATGATAAAAACTAGAAAGATGGAATCGGGGGTTGCTCTGATTTCAGTGCTCCTTCTGGTCGTTATAGTTACTGTTTTGTCTGTCTCTATGATCCAAAATCAAAATTTCGCAACCCATCAGATTAGAAACAGCTATGATTTTACTCAGACTAATTTGTATGCACTTGGAGGAGAAGAGTTGGCTAGACAGATTCTCTGGCAAGACTTCCAAGATTCGCCAGGGATAGACCACTTAAATGAGGAGTGGGCTGAAAAAAATCTTTATTTTGAATTTGAGGGGGGAGAAATTACTATTAATATTATTGATCTACAAGGTAAGTTTAATATTAATTCTCTCATTTTGGAGGGGGACCTCGGCCGAGAAGCTCGGCGACGTTTTGGCAAGCTGCTTCTTGATAATGGCTTAGACGTAATGTATCTAGATCGTTTAATAGATTGGATGGACTATGATGGTGTTGCCCGAACCCTGGGAGCAGAGGATTATGATTACCTTGGACTTGCTACGCCTTATCGGACCAGCGGCCAGCCCTTTACAGATGTGACAGAACTAAGTCTCATCTTGGGTATGGACTTTGCATCTTTTGAGCAGTTAAGGAATAGTCTCAGTGCCCTACCTGAGCTAAATACTCCCTTAAATATAAATACTTCAGACCTTACCGTTCTTAATGCCATCCTACCGGCTTCTTCAGGCGGCGTTGATAACAGCTTACTGCGCGTTCAAGAAACTAATGGTCCCTTTAATTCTGTTGACGAATTCTTGCAAGCATCTCCGATATCTCCTTTAGGGATCAAGGCAACCGGTCTTAGTGTACAATCCAACTTTTTTGAGGTTCAGGTGCGCGCTCGGTATGGGGATAGATTCGGTTATTTAACTAGTATTATACAAAGGGGTAATGATGGATCCACTCACGTTATTTCCCGTAATCATTCTCGTAAGATATTCCCCATGAAAGATAGTGCTGTCCAGAAAGCTAAATCATGACACTATTTATTCGATTAGATAAAAAATGCGAATGGGTTGCTAGGGGTGCAGCGATAGCCAGCGGTTCAGGTGCTATCGAGAAAGTTTCAGAGGATCTAAAGGAAATTGATTGGGAAGGCGATGTTGTTGCCTTGATTCCCGGCGAGAAAGTATTAGTCACTACAGCAAAAATTCCTAGCAGACAATCACGACACATTGCTCAAGCGTTACCCTATGCGGTGGAAGAAAAGTTAGCGGTCGATATCGAAACGTGCCACTTCGCTCTGGGAGAGAAAAATCAGCTGGGAGAATTTGTTGTCTGCATAAACGCTCGAGAAGATATGAGAGAGTACCTCAGTCAATTGAAAGATGTTGACCTGGAGCCTGCTGTTGTGACTGTTGATACCCTCATTGCTCCGAAGGGTCAAAAAACTAGTATTACTATCGAGGGTGGGAAAGCGCATATAAGAACCAGTGACCAGACAGGTTTTTGTGCCCCAATCACACAGTTAGCTATGGTTGTGGGTTTAATTAAGGAGTCTAATGACATCGACTTGTATGTTCCTGCCAGCAAGATAGATCAATTAGGCATTGAAATCGCGGAAATGGAAACAAAAAGCTCAGTAACGGTACATGCTCAGAAAGAGGAGGGACTTGAAGCACTGGTCGAATATTATTCTGGGAACGAACTTAATTTATTGCAAGGTGACTTCCAAGTCTCAAGCAAAATAACGCCTGATAAGGCTGTATGGGGAGTAGCTAAAATCCTAGCTGTGAGTACTCTAGTTTTGTACCTGTGTTTGCTGTTCGCGAAGGGTATTTTTCTTGATTATAAGGCTAGTCACTATTCTGACGAAGTCAGCGCGCTTTTCAAAGATGTTTATCCCGGGGACCAAAATGTGAGAGATATCCGTCGGACTTGGACGGCTCGTTTGAGTGGAACAGGAGATGATGGAAATTTTCTACAAATTTTTCGAGATACTGCGTTGTATCTTCCTGGGACAGGAATTTCTTTGGACAATGTGAATTATAATAAGAGTCGGGGTGAATTGGTTATCCAGGTTGGAGCCGACCGGCCCGAAACCTTAGTAAATTTCTCTGCCACCCTGAATAAAGTGGGACTAAATGCAGAGATCGGCACAATATCCCAGCAGGAGGGTTCAGTTCGTGGAAGTCTTAAGATTAAGTCACTTGGAGATTGACGATGGGATTTAAAGGAGCCTTCGGTCGTCAACTTGCAAGTTTGAATACGCTTGACGCTAGAGAACGAAAAGTCCTAAAGGTTCTCATTTTATTCCTTGGAGTTCTGGTTTTATATTTTGGTATTTGGTCTCCTGTTCATCGTTATCATGAAAATAGTCTTATAAAACGCGATGCTGCGTTTGGGTTACTTCAATATATGCGTTCCAGTGAACAGCAAGCGAGAGCTGTCTTGGGGGTAAACAAGCAGAGATCCTCGGGTCAATCATTAATCGAAGACATAAGTAATGTCGCAAAAGAAAAGGGTATACAACCGAACAGGATACAACCAGAAGGCGGTACTACTGTAATATTGTGGTTCGATAAGGTTGTGTTCAATGATCTTATGGGTTGGTTGGTTTTACTTCATCGAGAGTATGGGGTCTCCGTCGAGCAAATCTCTATTGATCGGCAGGTCAAATCGGGCCTGGTTAACGCAAGAGTTTTACTAGGTACTTAGTTCTTAATTATTCCACGAATTCTTTTTTCCAGTGCATAATTATTCCAACGGTAGGCTAATAATCCTACGATTAGGTTGCTCAAAGCTATTGCAATGAAAATACCTTGATAACCCATCCACAATTGAAGGATCGCTGCTAAAGGGACGTAAACAAAAAGAACGCGAGCTAATGAAAGGATAAGGGCAGGCAGTGGCGTTCGAAGTGCATTAAATGAATGCGTTGCTATATTTACCATACCACCGAAACCAATACTAAGGGGGACGATATAGAGAAACCATACTGCGCTTTCTAGAATTGCCTCCTCGTCGCTAAAAAGACGCACAAGGAATGCCGCCCCCATCCAAATCCCAGCAGCCGCTATAAGCCCCCACGCATGGCAAGCTAGATAGCAAGTCTTAAGCGCTAAATAAACTCTATCGATTTTTCCTGCTCCCCAGTTTTGTCCAACAATAGGTACTATGCTTGTAGCGAACCCAACGGTAACCATGCCAGCCACCGACTCAATGCGACTAGCGACTCCAAATCCGGCGACTACCGCGATGCCATAGCTAGAGAGCAACCATGTAGTAATTCCAGTGGAGAGAGGTCCAATTAGATTGGTTGATGCAGCAGGTATTCCAACATGAAGAATGTCCTTACAAGAAGACCATAAAGAGGGAAACTCTGCTCTTAACAGCTTTTCTTTTAGCAGAAACCAGTAGGAACTAATTAGAAACTGACATACTCCACCTATTACCGCTGCCCATGCGGCGCCTATTACTCCTAGTGCTGGTAATCCAAGCCATCCAAATATCAAAAATGGGCCGATGACGACTTGTATCGCCGGGGCACTCAACATGATTGAGGCAGAAAAACTTGCATCGCCAAATGATCGAATCATGCCATTTGACACCATAGCCATTCCAATCATTGGAAATCCAAGTAGCCAGATTTGTGTGTAAGCCACTGCTAGATTAAGAATCTCATTCCTTGCTCCCATGGCTAGGTAGAATAGTTCTGCCGTCAGAAATCCGATTAATGACAGTGTTACTGTGATTAGGATAACGATCACATTGCAGTGGCTTGTAGTTATTGCGGCTTTATTTCGATCGGATTCACCAAGAGCTCTAGCAATAATAGAAGATGCTCCTACTCCAATACCGCGGATAAATGCTGTGAGTGACATCGTAAGGGGGAATGCGAAGGTAATTGCTGCGAGAGCATCGAGTCCAACTATACCTAAATAAAATATCTCAATGAGTCCACCGAGTGTCCAGGCAATAAAGCCAATAATCATCACACCGGAAAGGCGGAAAAGATGACCTGATATGGCACCCTCAGTAAGATTTTGATGTTTGGTCATAAGATGGTTTTAACCAAATGTTAGTTGTCCTTTTCTGAGTGGCAGAATATGCAATACTCTATCCTTAAGGAATTATAATATGTCGGAATTGGGATAAAAATCAGTGATCGGTAAAGCTTAGAAAGCTTATCATATGGATGCTTAGACAAAGGAGGTATAGTTCAATGATTTCATTCCATATGAATGTAAGCTAAAAGATTCGTGAAGTGATATTCGAAGATCTTTTATCTAATTTAGTCCGGATGCTTTTTTAGTGGAAGTCTCTGGATTGCAAAGAGATGTTCTCAAGATGGTGGCTTAGGTTTGTAACATGTTTTGCTATGATGTGGATTACTGATGATTCTCTCTCTAGAGTTCCTTGTATTAAAAGCAGTTGCCCCTGAAGTATTGCTGCATGAAAACGTTCAAGCATATGTTTCCAAATAATAACGTTAATATTATTTGTTTCATCCTCGAGTGTTAGAAAAATTACGCCAGAGGCGGAACTAGGGCGCTGGCGGCTGGTAACGATTCCAGATATTTTCACCATACTACCATGCTTTATGATCTCAAGATCATGAGCTGTATAGCATTTAGTGAAAGGGTCCCCCTGTTCTCGGAGTAATGCCATGGGATGACGTCCTAATGTTAGCTCAAGACTTTTGAAATCAGTAATTAGATCATCAGCTTCTGAAGGTATTCGATTGATTTTAAATGGTACTTCCTTAGCAGAGTTATTATCGATAAGTAGTGAGTCTGGGAGAACACCTTGGGTGTACCAGTGGGTCTGATATCGATTCCCAGAGATGTACTTAAATGCACCACCCTCAGTAAGCTTTGAAAGATCACCTCGATCTAGCCTTCCTCTCATCGTTATGTCCTGAATGCTTGTGATAATTTTTTCGTGCCTTGCCTGAATGATGCGAAGGGCCGTAGTTTGACGAAATCCTTTAATTCTTTGGAAGCCTAAACGAATAGCGGGTGCTTGTTTATGATTTGCCAATGTTGATTCCCATTCGCTATATCGAATATCTACTGGAAGAATTTCGACTTTATGCCTCTGAGCATCTTGAATTAACTGGTATGGTGAGTAAAAACCCATGGGCTGGCTATTTAAAAGTCCACAGTAGAAAGCTGCTGGTTCGTGTCGCTTTAGCCAAGCAGAGATGTAGACTAATAAAGCAAAGCTTGCGGCATGAGATTCCGGGAAGCCATATTCACCAAATCCCTTGATTTGTTCGAAGATACGCTGAGAAAAGTCTTGTTTGATACCTTTTTGTAGCATGCCATGGATTAATTTTTCCCTAAATTGTTCTAATCCTCCGCGGCGCTTCCAGGCTGCCATCGCTCGTCTTAACTGGTCTGCTTCCCCAGGACTAAAACCTGCAGCAACTACTGCTAATTTAATTACCTGTTCTTGAAAAATAGGTACGCCTAGTGTTCTCTCTAGTACGTCTTGAATTTCTCTATTGGCGTAGCTTACTGATTCTTCGCCATTACGACGTTTTAGATAGGGGTGTACCATATTCCCTTGGATAGGTCCGGGACGGACTATAGCAACTTCGATAACTAAATCATAAAAGCATTTTGGTCTCAGTCGTGACAGCATTGAGATTTGTGCCCGGGACTCGACCTGAAAAACACCGATACTATCTCCCTCTTGTAACATTCTATAAGTATCTATATCTTCTGGCGGGATTTTATCAAGCGTTAGGTGTGTGTTTCGGTATGAGTTTATTAAGTCAATACTTTTCCGGATTGATGTCAGCATACCAAGTGCCAGTACATCAATTTTGAGTAATCCCAGTGATAAGAGATCATTTTTATCCCATTGAATAATGGTACGATCTTTCATCGCAGTATTTTCTACGGGTACAAGCTGGGAGAGAGGTCCTCTTGAAATCACGAAGCCGCCGACATGCTGGGATAAATGCCTAGGGAAACCAAGAATTTGACGAACTAATGTCAGGAAGTGACCAACTAATGGGCTTTTTGGATTAATACCTACTTCAGAAAAGCGTAGCTGTAATTCTTCTTGTTTGTCCCACCATGATAAAGATTTTGCCAGCCGGTCAATTAACTGTGAGTCTATACCAAGGACTTTACCTACATCTCGAATAGCGCTTTTAGGGCGATAAGTAATCACTGTTGCCGCGATAGCCGCACGATTACGGCCATATTTCCTATAAATATATTGGATCACTTCCTCTCGACGTTCATGCTCGAAATCAACATCGATATCTGGAGGCTCGTTACGCTCCTTGGATATGAATCTCTCGAATAAAAGGCTAATACGGGATGGGTCTACCTCTGTAATTCCAAGGCAATAACAGACAGCGCTATTGGCTGCGGAACCTCGGCCTTGACATAAAATACCTTGGCTGCGAGCGAAATTTACTATATCAAAAACGGTTAAGAAGTAGTATTCGTATTTTAGTTCTGCAATTAGTGTTAACTCTTTCTCAATTAACGAAAGCACTTCGCTAGGAGTTTCATGATCCCAGCGTTTTGTAGCACCTTCGGTTACAAGTTGACGCAGATAGGTCGTTGGTGTGAGATTTAGAGGAACAAGTTCTTGTGGGTATTCATAGCGTAGTTCATCTAATGAAAATGTGCAGAGATCAGCTATTTGAATAGTGTTTGCTAATAGTTCCTTTGGATACAGTTTGTTTAGTAGAGACAACGGTCGTAGGTATTTTTCCTTATTACTAAATAATAGACGCCCTGCTAAATGTAATGATTGATTCATTCTTACGGCTGATAACACGTCATGTAGAGCCTTACGATTCTTATGATGCATGTGAATATCGCCGCTAGCGACGATTGGTAGGTTATATTTTTTTGATAAGGCCATTGCGTTTTGAAATTGAAAGAGAGATTGGCCGTCGGGGAACATCTCTAGACTAATCCATAAACGGTCTTCAAAAAATGATCTTAGGTTTGGTATATGGCTGCATTGAATAGAACGCTCGTTGGGAATTAATAGCGCTAGGCAGGCATCACAGGTGGGCTTTAAGTCGCTTAGAGCAAGTTTATATTCTCCCTTTAATGCCTGGTGGCGACCAATAGTAATAATGTTACAAATTTGTCCGTAGGCAACCCTGTTAGGAGCTAGTAGTACAATATGGATATCTTCTTCCAGATGAAATTCGCTGCCGATAATAAGTCTGAGGCTATGCTCCTTGGCGGCCACATGCGCTTTGACGATACCAGACATGGAGCATTCATCTGTGACAGCTAAGGCCTCATAGCCTAGGGCTGACGCTCTTGTAATGAGTTCCTCTGGGTGGGAGGCTCCTCTCAAAAAAGAGTAATTGCTAATGCAGTGTAATTCTGCATATCTTGGTGGTGGAGAGCTAATAGTTATACTCAGGAATTAGTTTAAATAACTGTATAAATATACAGTTATTTAAACAGCCATTCAAGACTCTTTTATCCTTAAGATACTAAGTTTCCGTGATCTGGGAGTGCACAGTTCGAAGCTGTTAAACAAGAATTGCAAATGTATAACCCATACTAGGCAAACAACTACATCGCTACTTAATTTCCCTCGTTTTAGTCATGATTGATCAAAGGTTCGAAGGGCGGATCTAAATCATCACCCAGCAGGAGCTGGATAGGAAGGCTAGGATCAGTTTGATCGGCAATGTATATTCTATACAGTGCTTTACCTGAGGCTGCCAGTAACAATGGACCTGCGAGAGGTATATTCGAAAGAGGGTTATACACAAAAAATTCATAGTTGTTTTCCGGCAATGTATTCACGGTAGTCTGTCCAAATCTCTGTTGGGTTATTGGAAATGAATCACTCGGGTCCTCACCGGCTTCTAAAACAAAAATGCTTACATCAGCTGCATTTGTAGAATAATTGCTAATTGTGAGTGTAATGGTTTGAGGGATTCTTCGAAAAGAATCAGTATTTATTACAGCTAGAGGTTCTTCCATACTATTGATAAGCGCGACGGTATGGAAATCACCCGGGCTTACAGCTAAAGTTTCTTGTACGATAACGTCATCAGAATTTCCAGCACTTGTTATTGAAAAGGCTCTGTCCCCCGGGGCTACTTCTTTAATCATTCCAACTTCCTGAAAACTTATATTTTGGTCAACTAGCTCTCCCTCAACATATATATCCAACGGACCTACATCGGCTATCATGTGTGCAATACGTATCGCACTAGCGGTGGGATCCTTCGGAAAAACAAGTCTTTCGTTGTCATAGGCGATTACGCGGACGGCCTCTGGGCTGGTTCCAAAATTATCTAGCACTACGAATAAAGGATTGGAACTGGTTTCCGCGATTTGGAAAGGTCCTGAGTCCCAAATAATCTCGTTACTTCCTGTCTTAGAAAATTGCAGACGGTAGTTTAAAGCGGCCGGTATTAGATAACTTTCGGATATTTGAAGTGAAGAGAGTTGCGACGTTGGATTCGAAGATACCTCATTGCCGCGAGTCAAAAAAAAGTCATAAGAGGCTGGGTCTCGAATAGATGCGTTAAATATTTGAACTGGTATCTCTTCCTTAGAAGTCGGCTGTTCATTTGAAAACATTATAATCTCTGGAGCAGCCATGGTTCCCGCGATAATAATGGTAAAAAGATGTTCATTGGGCACGCTGATAGCTCGTGTTGCGACGGTTGTTTCGTCATTACCATTAAAGAAACTAATTTCTAGCTTCCTTTCGATCTCCGGGATAGTCGGTTGGTACGGAGTGGACTCTCCGAAGTTTAATGAGGGTAGCCTTTGAGCCTGAATTTTGGTGACTAGTCGGGGAGCGTCAGGCATAGCATGCACGACGCGCACAAATCCTGAGGGTATTCTCAGATCTTGTTCATTGAAGCCACTTTCATTACCACATCCACTTATTAAGAGCAGTAAAGACAGGATGAGACAAATTCGTTTCATAAAGTTTTCAGTTATTCTACATCGACAAATAAAAGCTTCGCGCAACGATACCTGCTCATTATAACCAATACAACAGGCCTAGTGATTGAACTGCATTTCAATACAAACAGTGAAATGCTACGAGTGTTGCTGCAGCACTTACATTAATCGATTCTATGCCGTTTGCCATCGGGATACTGACGAGTTGATTACACATCGCTTCAGCCTCAGAGGAAAGCCCTTTACTTTCATTACCCAGTATAAAAACTGATGGGGCTTTTAAAACTGTCTCGTTTAATTTAGTTGTGCTATGACTTGACAGGCCGTAGAGCTTGAATTGGCGGCCTTGTAAATAATTTAATCCGGAAACAGTGGTTTCGCATTGGTAGATATTTGCCCTAAGGAGGAATCCTGCGCTAGCCTTATATACAAGAGGGCCGATTGTTGCATTACCCTTCCTTGGTAGCACTAGACCATCTAGGGGAGAGGCTGCTACTGAGCGAATAATTATCCCCAGATTCAGGGGATTGGTAATACCATCAAGAACGATGAGATTTTTAGTGTTGCTGGGTAGATCATCTAGCAGGTTAAGTTTGGGTGCAACAAGGTCGATTGCTACTCCTTGATCTTGTCGGCTATTCTTCGATATGTAGGAGAGTTCTCTTCGGCTATGGTACTTTACTTCAGTCTCGTTAGCCTCCGCGAGTTCTATAAGTTGTTGCGTGATAGCCGAGTGTTTAATATCTCTTGCGATGTGTAGACGCGCCACCTTATGCTCCGATCGAAGCGCTTCAATCACCGGCTTGCGACCAAAAATGGTAATAAGGTGACGAATTATAGGAAATCGTCCAGTTTTATTCTTATGTCGTCTGGGGTTGTTCCTGGGTCGAAGCGTGCAAGTACCTGACCATCTTTACTAACCAAGAATTTGGTGAAATTCCAGCTAATATCGCTGTTACCCTCGGCATCAGCTTTCTCTGACTTCAACCATTGGTAAAGCTCGCACGTATTCTCTCCATTGACTTCAATCTTTGAAAATATTGGAAAGTTAGAATTGTATTTTGATTTGGCGAATTCTAGGATATCAGCATCTGTGCCTGGTTCCTGGTTACCAAATTGGTTACAGGGGAATCCCAAAACATGAACGGCGCCCTGTTTGTGAAGCTCACACAAACCTTCGTACTGAGGGGTAAGACCGCAGTGACTCGCAAGATTAACAATTATTAAGGGCTGTCCGCGAAACTTGGAAAATGATACCAGTTCTCCCTCTATAGAGTGCATCTCGAGTTCATATAGTTTCGGCATAGTAAAGTCCAAATAAGACCAAAGGCTGATTATGTCATTTGTTTTTTAGCATGTCTTTATTATGTAACTTCTAAGCGAAAATACCATGTAAAAACCATTGTAGATCTTTATGGTCTTGGTCATGGAAGATCCAATAGATAGAATTAGTATGGTCATCCCTTGCGACATAGTAATCTCTATTTATATTGTAGTCCCACCATCCATAATCAATACGTTCTGGGCCCCCTAGTAATATTAGTTTACCGTTTAGGTAAGGCTGGTTTTTCCTCAATTTCAACTTCCTGGGTTTGTTTAATAGGAACATTGGTCGATTATTGATGGCAGTAAAATGATTTTGCGGTCCTGATTTTGTATCTTTTGGGATAATACTCCAGGCCTTTTCAGGTCGATGATCATTTTCTTGGGATAACTGGAAATAAGCGTGTGGTCCAAGACGAGTATTCATCATGTTAAATAATCGATTGCGATCTTCCTGTTCGACAGTGTTGGTCATCCTTCCGTCTTTTTGTTGAAATTGAGTCCCATGAAACAAGTCTCCCGGTAGAGAAGGCATTGGGAAAAAATTATGGGCAGTTAGCTTGAGAGAGTTGATCTCTCGGATACCACGAATTTTTTCGATTTGTATTTCACTTAACAATAAGAAAGTAGAGACATCATTTGTTGGTTCTGTAAGATGAATATTGAAAGATTGTATTCGATTTTTATGATAGGTTAGTTTAAGTATAAAGTTGTTTACTGCTAACTGTCTTGAAGTTAAGAATCCATGAAGTTCATTTAATAATCTTCGTATTGGGAATAATAGAGATTTAATATTAGTAATTTCGCTAAGGAAGTTGATTTCGCTTGAAAAGTTTGGTTGTTCATTGATAAATATTTGAGGGTCTGGTTTTTCTCCTAGTAGACGCTCCAGATAATCGACAATTGAGCTTCCATAGCGTCTTGTTAGCCCGCTTTTTGGTAAATCGAGAATGTCTTTAAGAGAAAAAACTCCTACTTTCTTTAGCCCTTCAATAACTTGTAGTTCAATATCTAGCTCATCTACAGGAATATTTTTTAGTGCGGATCTACTGCTTTTAGCCATGGCAAGAGCTGCTAATGGTGTTTTATGTATTCCCACTTGTACAGAAAAGCCCATTTTCTTTAATCCTGTTCGTAGCTTCGACTCTATATTTTTGATCCCGAAAAAAAGCTTTAATGAAGATCTAACTTCTAGTTGAATACTATTAGGTGTTTTGATCGAGACTTTAGGTGTAAATTGATAAGCCCATTGAGCTAAGTGCTTGAGAGCAGAAAGTTCTTTGTCTTCATTTTTTTCAAAACAAACTAGATTATCTGCCAGCATGTGTGCTGTATCTAAGTTATTGCCGATACATATGCCTAATACTGAAGCGCTATGATTGATACTTACGATACGTTGTTTAACGGTAACGACGACAGGTTTTGCGGTTTTCTCCCGAGTAAATATTTCAATCGGTAGCTTCTGGAAATGAAGACAAATCCATAGGCCATTGTAATACGTTCGTGTCATTATAATGATCAGAGTGGTTGGTTGAGAGCTTAGAGAAATCGAGTGTTTTTTGATTAAGGTTATCAGTAAAATTAATTCTAAAGATACCACTCTCCCAGCCACCACGTTGTTTGACAATTTTTACATGTACTGAGCTATTCGTGTGCGGGTCATTGTTGGTTGCATATAAACGGATACGTAATTCTGCCGGTGAAGATCCTACATGTATCCGACGAAATAGAATATTCCAAGTATTACCTCCTTTACTGGCTACTTGTAGTCGTCGGATTTGCTTATCCGAGATTTTTTTTGGCCAAGCCATTACTACACCAAAGCCTTTTGAACTAAGTGCTTGCTCCAGTACCCACAAACTATCCTTTAAGGTCTTTGGTTGAACGATAAATAAGTTTTTTAGATTGATACTGTATGCATTTAACGCTGGTGGATAAGGGATGAAGGGTGGTGAAATCATGAGTATTGCTTTAGATTGTTGCTGGCTCAGGTATGCGAGGGCAGGAGCTAATAAACGTAGTTCACCGATACCATAATGATCATAGAGTAACTCTGTTACACCATCTTCTGGCCAGCCTGAACCGGTTAGATGGGTATCAAGTAGAGGATATCCAGAAGATAAGCCTTGCCTAAACTCACAATTGATATTTGAGGCTTGCCAAAGCCCAGTCTCGTTTATAAGACGTTCTAATTTGTCCACTGAATTATTTATATTATACTGTATATGTGTACAGTATAATATAATCATAGTTCTTAAATGTGGTCAATAAAAAAGATTGTATGGTTAGTTCTATAGTCATTATCAAAACAACTATGTACCTCTTTTCTAGTCAAAATTTAGTTGAATTTAAAGTTGGTCAATGATTTCCTTACCCTGGTTTAATGAGATACTTCTCCTATGCGTATTTTCATAATACTCGTCATAATTCTAATAATGGCATGTTCTCGAGAGGATGGTTCTATTGATACACCGGTTCCTCCCGTTGCACCAATGCAACACAAGATACTGCAGAATCATGGTTATAATCGAATTGATGAGTACTATTGGATTCGAGATGACTTGCGACAGAATGAAACAGTACTTGAATTACTTGAATTAGAGAATGCTTATACGGATGCAGTGATGAAGCACACTACTGCATCACAAAAATCTCTTATCGAGGAAATTTCATCACGGCTACCCAGTGTGAAGAAGTCCGTTCCAATTCAACGCGACCAGTATTTATACTTTCAGGAGTTTTTATCAGGTAAGCAATATCCAGTATATAAGCGTAAGCTTGCTGGCGACCTCGGCGAGACCACATTATTAGACGCTAATACGTTGTCGAGCGGGAAGGCGTTCTATGAAATTGGAAACTTCAGTGTGAGCCAAGATCATAAGCTGCTGGCATTTGCAGAGGATGAGTTTAGTCAAGGAGTTTTTCGCGTACGTCTTAAAAATATAAGTAAGAATGAATATTTTGCAGATGAAATCTCAGGAGTGTCGCCAGCCCTTGCTTGGGCCTCCGATAATCAAACACTTTTTTATGTCAGAAAGCATCCACAGACACTGCTTCCTTATAAGGTATACCGATACGAAATTGGAGGAGGACCTACTAATCTGGTTTATGAGGAATTTGATAAAGCCTTCTATTCAAGCGTCTTTCTCACTCGTTCAAAAAAATACATAGTTATTACTAATTCGAGTGCAGATTCTTCAGAAATTCTTCTAGTAGACGCTGAGATGCCTACTAAGCCTCCTAAAATATTTCTCGAGCGCGAGGTTGGCCATGATTACCGTATTAGGCATCACAAGGATTATTTCTATATTCTGACAAATTGGAATGCGAGTAACTATAAGTTAATGCGGGTTCAGACGGAGTCAATTGGTACGCGTCAGCAATGGGAAGAGGTTGTAAAACATAGAAGTGATATTTTGCTAGAGGACTTTGAAATATTTGAGGACTATTTTGTTCTGGCAGAACGTTTTCAGGGATTGACACGGTTTAGAGTAATAAACCGAGAGACTGGCAACGAAAGCTTAATTGACTTCGGTGAACCAACCTACTTTGCAAAACTATATTCTAACCCTGATTCTCAAAGTACGATACTACGATACTCTTATTCAAGTTTGACAACACCTCAAAGCATTTACGAATACGACTTATCCACCGGCAGATCAAACGTAATTAAGACTGATCGTATAGTTGGCGATTTTGACCCTTTGAACTATCGCTCGGAACGAATCTTTTTTAAAGCTAGAGATGGTGTCGAAGTACCAATCTCTTTAGTTTATCGGAAGGACAGGTTTAGTTCAGGTTCAAACCCAGGCTACCTGCATGCCTATGGTGCTTACGGTTACTCCACTAAAGCCGCTTTCCAGTCAAAGAGATTGTCGCTATTAGATAGAGGATTTGTTTTCGCAATCATTCATGTCCGAGGTGGATCTGAAATGGGCCGCCGTTGGTACGATGAAGGTAGACTGCTTCGCAAGAAAAATACTTTTAATGACTTTATTGATGGCACAAGGGCTCTCGTTGAACGTAACTATATAAATTCTAAAAAAGTGTTCGCCGCCGGATCGTCAGCAGGAGGGTTGCTGATGGGGGTGCTTGCCAATGAAGCGCCTGAACTTTATCTTGGGATCGTTGCTCGCGTTCCTTTCGTTGATCCTGTTACGACTATGCTTGATGAATCAATTCCACTTACATCGGGAGAATACAGCGAATGGGGAAACCCGAATAAAAAGCAGTATTTTGATTATATGATGTCTTACTCACCTTATGATCAAGTTAGAGCTCAGAGATATCCGAATATGCTTGTTACCACTGGGTTATATGATTCCAGAGTACAGTATTTTGAGCCTGTAAAATGGGTGTCAAGACTGAGACGATTGAAGATCGATGAGAATCTACTATTGCTAGATATCGACCTGGATACAGGTCATCACGGTGCATCTGATAATTATCTTCGTCTTAGAAGAGATGCTTTAGAGTATTCATTTATTCTTAATTTGTTAAATAAGAGGTAATCTGCTTTTTTGTGTTTATCCCCATAAAGTAAAGGTGACTCTTGATATGTTTATTTCGACTCTCGTAAAAGCGTTGATGAAATATCACTTCTGAATTCTTTCTCTTCCACACCCACGCATAACCGTTTAATCTTCTCGGGTAGCGTAAGATGATCTAAAGTCAAGAATTTCCCGTCAAATTGTCTACCAAATACAACCATTTTGCAGCCAAGCTCGCAGATTTCGTCAATAGAGGACGCCAATAACCGTTCATCATTACCGTAGTATTTTTTGTCGACAATGCGCAGAACAGTATCTACACCCAGAATAAAGCGAGCTCGAGGAAACAGGCGAGCTTTCTCTAGGAAAGTTGGCGAATTTGTGAAGATGAGAGGGTTTTTATTGATTTGTTTTTGTCGGTCTTGCATCGTTAAAAAATCAATCGGAAGCTTATCGACGTTGCTAATAGAAACCTCAAGATACACCTTGTCCCCAAGAAGTTTTTCCGAGTAAGCGATCATTTCTTTATGTCCCTGATGCAAAGGGTTGAATGCGCCAGGGAAAATATTGAGTGAATTGTTAGAAGACAGCGTTGTTTTAAGCTTTCCTGTCAGCAGGTCAGACCAGGTTTCAGAGGCATTTTTAGTACGTTTTAATATCTTCCCAGGAACCGTGAGGTATGGAGCCTTCAAACCACAGAAGTCTGCTAATTGTTGGATGATTATATCAGAAATAATATTCTCCTCATCCTGCCGTGAACGAGTTTCCCCGTCGAATACGATATTGACCTCTGTCGTTTGTGAGGATGTTTGTATAGCGATGTGGCATCGGTTTGTCCCAAGTCGACGTCTTTTTGTTGTGAGAGCACAGGTAACACCTACGCCAGCCACATTCACGTGGCTTCCATTTATTGTGTGGGCGCGATGCCAAGCTGCCATTGCTAGATTTCTAGCAGTCGATGAACTTGCCGAGTTTTCAGGCTCCTGTCCAAGATAGGTATTAAGTGCTTGAGAGTGGTAAGGAATTGATGCTTCTAAAACCGTTTCAGATGCTCCCGGAATACTCAGTAATTTAGCCAAAGCTCTCGAACCACCACCAGTCAGTGCAAGTACAAATTTTTTGGGTGATCGATGAATTTGTTCTATTAAATCTGACAATTAATGTCTTCCAATCTTCTTTGATATAATCCTTAGTTTACCATTTTGGAAACTCAGCTTTATAACCTAATGCTTTATTTGCTCTTTTTATTGATCTTTATTTTTATTTCTCCCTTGAATGGGGACGAGATGAAGTCCTTATCTAAGCATGACTTGACAAGTTATCGTTTCAGCAGTCCTCCCATTAACAAAGAGGTATTAGTTAAGCAGCTCAACGTCAGTCAAAGCTTTATATTGTCCTCCCGCCGCAGAGAATTCAACGCTTTACTCTATCGTAACCTCGGCATTATGGAGGCTAGAGGGGACATAAGAGATTTGAGTATTCTACAACAGGTGGTCGATCAAAAATTGCTTGCTAACCACCAAATTAAGGCTTGGCAATCGATGGGTATAGTATTTGGAGACATCCTGGTTAAGGAATTTGGACTGTCTTGGATTAGTTATGAGGATGAGGCTGGTACTAGCAAGGCACTCCAGTGGAAGGAAACAGATAACTTTGTGTTCCCAGTAACTTTTTTCTCCAAGAGAATTCAGTTTGGGGAATCAATTGATGTAAGAGCGTTGTTCAATAAGCTCTCTACAGAAATAAGTCAGTTTAAACAATCGTCCAGTCCGGTTGCTGGTCAAAGATAGACCCAGTAAACTGTGCGCTCAGAAGATGTAAGCTATTAATGGTTAAAAAAATGAAGATATTGGTTATGAGTATCGCGCGATTTTTTTTCGTAGATTCCTTGCGATACCTTGTAGGAGATCGCCTAAAGCCACGCTGGCTTATGTGGTGGGCGTTTGTTGGTTGGGGATGGCTGTCTATCTTAGTAATGATTACTAGTCTTGTGACGACTATTGCTCAACTTTAATTATCAGGTCGAACTTCCTTCGGGACTATTTAGCTAATAAAGCGGTCAAGTAAGATACTACTTTGTCTCCGAACACGTCAGTGGAAACCAATTGAGCATTTTCGTTTGATATGAGATCTGGAGTAGAGAAACCGTCTTCGAATACTGATTGCATTGCTCGCCAAACGTCGTTTGCTTCATCTTTCATTCCAAAACTCATCTCCAACATCATAGCTACAGACCCAATCATAGAATAAGGATTCGCGATATTTTTGCCTGCGATATCTGGAGCGGACCCGTGTGATGGCTCAAAATAGGCCTTTTCAGGGCCAATACATGCGGAGGGCATTAGTCCCAATGAACCCAGGATACCTCCGGCCTGATCGCTTAGAATATCTCCAAACATGTTTTCCATTACCATGACGTCAAATTGTCCAGGGTTAAGACACAGAGCCGTGGCAGCGGCGTCAACCAACAGGTGAGTAACTTTGACCTCTGGATAGTCTGAGTGAACCTCATCAAGTATTTCATTCCAGAAGACGCTAGAAATAAGTACGTTACTTTTATGTATATTGTGAAGATGCTTCCTTCGTTGATTTGCTTGATTAAATGCTACTTTGAGTACTTGTCGTATTTGCACCTCGTTATATTCCAACGTCTCTTTGACGTACTCCAAACCTTGCTGATTTGTGCCGCGCTCTTTCTCCCCAAAGTAAAGACCACCTACTAATTCTCGAATTAGTAGTATGTCCAGACCATCTTTAATTATTTCAGGCTTCAATGGAGAGAAATGCACCATATCTGAACTTAGGAAAATTGGTCTAAAATTAGCAAAAGTGTTGTAGCGAGCGCGCAGAGGAAGAATCGCTCCTCTCTCAGCTTGCTCATCGATAGGAATTTTTTTTGATTCCTCGTAACTCAGACCAACAGGGCCCTTGAGTATTGCGTCTGCTTCGTCGCAGATACCTTTGGTGACATCGGGAAAGGCCTTACCATGTGAAAAGTAAGCACTGGCGCCGAACGGACAATCGATTAGTTCGAAGGCAACGTCTCGATGTTGCTCAATAACATCAAATATTCTGACGGCCTGAGCCATAATTTCAGGGCCGATGGCATCCCCTGCTAAGACAGCTACCTTGTAAGCATTACTCATGTTTGTTGCTCAATCAAAACGTTGATTCTATCAAGGGGTTAATATAAGAGGTAGGGCTGTCTTGCTGTATGCCACTCCATTTTGGTCGCGCTTAGCGTTTCCTCTAGATGTTTGGATGTGCGATTGTCCTCATCAATCCATTTGCGAATGAGATCACTCCCACAAATAACATCAATAGGTATCCTGCTGTGCTCATATTCGTACTCATGATAACGCCAAAGATCATAGTCAGGTTTGGTTTGACGAAGATACTTTAAGATCATAGCGACAAGATAGAAGGGGTTGAAATTATCATGCTGATAGCTGCTGTGATCCGTATGTATCCGAATTCCTCGACATAGTTGGTTTGCATGCTTGTGAAAAGTTGGAGTAAAAAAACATGGACGAAGGTTTCCTAACAGTTCAGATGGCATTTGAGCCAGTATTTCATCTGTTGGGAAATCCGGTGCCCCTAATACCTCTAGTGCATATGTTGTCCCTCGTCCCTCGGATAGAGTTGTACCTTCGACAAGTACTGTTCCTGGAAAACATCGCGCCATATTTATACTGCCAGCATTCGGACTGGGATTAACCCAAGCTCGCTCACCAAGGGGCCAGCCGAAACCAGGACCAGTACAAGGGAAATAGTTTTTCATCTTAATCACTTTCGGTTTGGAACACTCCAACTGATCCGCGAACCAGCAAGCTAATTCACCAGTTGTAAGGCCGTGACGCATCGGCAGTAAATCACAGCCGACGAAACTTTGTGCGCCATCCTGCAAAAACAGACCATCTATCGGTCGTCCTATTGGGTTGGGTCTATCGAGAACCCAGATTGGAATACTGTTTTTTGCACAGGCCTCAACGAAATATCTCAGAGTAGTAATAAACGTATATACGCGACAACCAATATCCTGCAGGTCGAATAAGACGCCATCAAGATCTTTTAACATCTGCTCCTGCGGATAGCGATATTTCCCATATAAACTCACGACAGGTATCTGATGTTGTGGATCAACGTAATCTTCAGATTCGACCATATTATCTTGTTTATCACCCCGCATACCATGTTGAGGACCAAAACTTTTCACTACATCCACTCCATTGGCAATGAGCGCATCCACAGTATGAGTGAGTTTGGAGGTAACTGACGCTGGATGCCCAATGACTGCAATTCGCATACCTTTAAGAAAGTGTAGATCTTTCAAAAGCTCATCAATGCCAAACTGGAAATCCTTCATATTACTTCCCCGCTGATGAGTTTGTGATGCGAGCGTGAATGAAAATCTGGTCCCCTTTCTGGGTGGGATATTCCGAAATAATGTAATTCGTTTTGATTGTCTTTGATGATTGCGGCAGGTCCGATATAAAATGGTGGCGGATACGGTAAAGGCATATCAATACGCGCAAAACACTCATATTCGTCCAAGGCTAGACTAAAAGTATAAGCAGAAGGTGTATCATAAGACCTTTTGTTGCCGCGGTAATGAGCGAATTTGTAGAAAGCCAAGTCCCCCCCAGGTGATTGGTTCAATTCGTAATACTCCGAAGTGCTAGCAGATCCAAAAAAGCACTCGAAACAAGTGCTATGCCATAGTTCATTACTGCCATTTGTATACTTCTTCTTCGGCCATTGTATGTTCTCTAAACTACCCTTAATTCTATAGCAAATGCTGATTGCTTTGGTACTAGGGCTTAACGATATACCGCAGACCATATTGTCAATATATGCTACCGGACGGAAAGGAAGTAAAGGTAAAATCATGTGGTAATACTCCTGATCAGGACTTATGTGCTACTTTAACTTGATTCCAGGGTGGAACAGCTAATATGTACGATTATGATTTATTTGTTATTGGAGCAGGCTCGGGTGGCGTGCGTGCAGCTCGAATGAGTGCCAACTACGGCGCGCGGGTCGCATGTGCGGAGAATCGTTACATGGGAGGTACCTGCGTTAATGTTGGGTGTGTCCCAAAAAAATTGTTTTTCTATGCTTCTCATTACTCGGAGGATTTTAAGGAGGCTGAGGGGTTCGGTTGGGAGCAAAGTGAGAAAAAATTTAGCTGGCCGATATTGAGGGCGAACAAAGACAAAGAGATTCAGCGTTTAAATATTGTTTATCGCGATCTGCTTGATGCGGCTGGGGTAACGTGTTTCACCGGGCGAGCACGAATTATTGACGATCATCATGTGCTTGTTGGCGATTCTGAGATCTCTACCGAAAAAATATTGGTTGCCACAGGCGGTTGGCCAGATATACCGAAGTTCTTAGGCAGTGAGCACGTAATTAGTTCGAACGAGGCATTCTCGCTAGAAAAATTGCCAAAGCGGGCGCTAGTAGTAGGTGGAGGTTATATAGCGATTGAGTTTGCAGGCATTTTTGCCGGGTTAGGAGTCGAGACCGTTCTATCACATCGAGGATCGCTACTGCTTAGGAATTTTGATAAGGATGTACGAAGATTTGTAAGTGGTGAGCTAAAGAAAAAAGGTATTGATATTTTTTATAATACAAGGCTCAGTCGGGTAGAGAAGCAAAAAAATGGAGTGTTGGAGGTAACTTTCGCAGATGGATCCTCACTGGACACCGATCTTGTTCTTTGTGCTACTGGGAGAAAACCCAACGTGCAGGGTCTTGGGTTGGAAAATTTAGGAATAAAATGTGGGGACAATGGAGCGATCATCGTTGATGAGCAGTTTCGAAGCTCAGTGCCAAGTATTTTCGCATTGGGTGACGTGACTGCTCGCGTTCAATTGACGCCAGTTGCCATAGCTGAAGCGATGGCCTTTGCTAAAACTCACTTTAAGGGGGAACAAACCATATTGGATTATCAGGGTATTCCTACCGCGGTTTTCTGTCAGCCGAATATCAGTACCGTTGGGCTAACGGAAGCTGAAGCGAAGCTGGAATTTGGTCATATTCAGATTTTTAAATCTACTTTCAAAGGTTTAAAACACTCTCTGAGCGGCAGCGATGAGAAGACTATGATGAAATTAATTGTTGATTCTGCCTCAGAGCGCGTGGTTGGTATACATATGGTTGGGCCAGAGGCGGGAGAAATAATTCAGGGTCTAGCAGTCGCATTCAAGGCCGGTGCCACTAAGTCGGACTATGATGCAACCATAGGTATTCATCCCACTTCTGCCGAGGAGTTTGTTACTATGCGAGAGCCAGTTTAAGGATTGGAAAAAAATTGAATAATCAAACATGGATCGATAGCTTTGTTACCTTATTAAATACGATTGACGGGTATCTTGGCTCTGCTCAGTACTTCCCATTTGCCTTATTGGCCACGGGAATTTTTTTAACTTTCTATCTGAAATTTCCACAAGTTAGATATTTTAATCATGCCTGGCGGGTGCTCTCTGGGCGATATGACAACCCCGATGCTAAAGGAGATGCCACTCACTTTCAGGCTTTAACTACTGCGATCTCTGGTACCGTCGGTACTGGAAATATTGGCGGGGTGGCGCTGGCGATATACCTTGGAGGTCCTGCTGCCTTGTTCTGGATGTGGATGACGGCTTTTTTCGGGATGACCACAAAATTAGTTGAGGTGACTCTATCGCATAAATATCGGGACACTGATGAGAACGGTTTTATCGTCGGTGGACCCATGTATGTGATGGAGAAACGACTGAATATGAAGTGGCTTGCTGTATTCTTTGCTTTGGCTACGGTGGTCAGTTCATTTGGAACAGGTAATCTTCCTCAAAGTAACAGTATAGCTAGTGGAGTGAGTGGCACCTTCGGTATTCCAGAATGGTTAACTGGTGCCGTATTAGCAACTCTGCTTGGTTTGGTCATTGTCGGGGGGATTAGTCGCATTGTGAGGGTAGCCGAAAAGATTGTTCCCTTCATGGCGCTAATTTACGTGATTGGAGCTCTAAGTGTGATAGTCACTAATCTTGATCAAGTTGGGGAATCTCTACTCGCTGTCCTAAGTGATGCATTTTCTGGTTCTGCGGCGACCGGAGGATTTCTTGGGGCTACATTCGCTTATGCGTTTAATCGTGGGGTCAACCGAGGCCTATTTTCTAACGAGGCAGGTCAGGGCAGTGCGCCCATCGCTCATGCCGCTGCCAAAGCTGAGGACCCGGTTTCCGAAGGAATGGTTTCAATATTGGAGCCCTTTATTGATACCATTATTATATGCACACTCACCGGGCTCGTTATTCTATCATCGGGAGTTTGGACCGAAAAGCACCAGAATCAGTTTCAAAAGTTCGATATGCAGGTTTTGGATGGGGAGTATAGTGAAGACATTCCTGCACACAGAGCAGAACTTTTCAGATATTTAAATTCGGGATTAACTAATATCAAACATTACGATGGCGTAATTCAGGTGATCGCAGGAACCGCAGTAAGTTCTGAGCACACTGTCCTGCACAATCGCTCGATAGCAGAAGACGTGAACTACTTCCACGAAGGAGAGCCATATACTGGTCCTTTGACCATACGGGAAGGCAAGTTAACTAACGATGTAGAGGTCAATGGACGCTCCTTGGTCCATTCCGTAGATTTGACAGCTGAAGCATTTAGTCGGGGGCTTTTTGGGGACTTTGGTAGGTACATTGTGGCTATTGGTTTGGTTTTGTTTGCTTTTACAACGGCAGTAGCTTGGTCATACTACGGTGATCGCGCGATGACGTATTTGTTTGGTGTTAACTCACTGATTTTTTATCGGAGTGTCTATGTCTTAGGGTTCTTTTTTGCGGCAATTGCCGACACGTCACTTATCTGGCTGATTGCTGCCATAACGATTGCATTTATGACGTTACCAAATTTATTCAGTATGCTCGTCCTGCACCGAGAGGTGAAGCAAACCATTATCCAGTATTGGAGTAATTTCGAAATCAAACATTCTAAGAAAGAGTCAAAAAACCTTTAATACTGGCTAACGGTAAATACTCGAAATGAATATTCAAAACAACTTTGACTGCACGGAGCAGCGTTTTATCAAAACGCTCAATCTTTCTGTGGCCAGCTACGTGCATCAGGGAACGGGTGCGGAGCACCTTCACTTTGAGGCTGACAATGTCGAGAATGTTTTTTTGGTAGCACTTCGAACGATGCCTATGAATTCTATGGGCGTCGCGCACATTCTGGAGCACACAGCTCTATGCGGTAGTAAGCGTTATCCTGTCAGGGACCCGTTTTTCCTTATGATTCGTCGCTCTCTAAACACATTCATGAATGCTTTTACGGGGAGCGACTGCACCTATTATCCATTTGCGAGCCAGAATCGTAAAGACTTCTTTAATCTTCTTGATGTTTACCTGGACTCAGTATTTTTTTCACGGCTTGACCTTCTAGATTTTGCTCAAGAAGGTCACAGGCTTGAACTAGAACAGCATAGCGAGCCGCAATCTGATCTTATACTAAAAGGTATTGTGTACAATGAAATGAAGGGTGATATGAGCGCGCCTATTTCGCAACTCTATGCAAAGCTAAATCATTATTTGTTTCCAACAACTACCTACCATTACAACAGTGGCGGGGATCCTAAGGAAATTCCATTACTTAAATACAAAGATTTAAAAGCTTTCTATCAATCGCACTACCATCCGAGTAATGCGATCTTTATGACCTATGGAGATATTCCCGTCTCTGATTTACACAGCCGACTTGAAAATAATGTGCTCCAACATTTTAAAAAACAAGGCAAGCGTATTAGTGTCTCACCAGAAGCACGATATTCTCAGCCAATAAGAGCCACAGAATACTATCCGGAACTTAGTTGTAAGGAGCATACACATGTTGTTTTAGCATGGCTCTTTGGAGAAAGCAGAGACCTTATGATGCTAATGAGATGTAATCTTCTCTCGGAAGTTCTGCTTGGTACGAGCGCGTCTCCTTTGAGGAAAGCGTTAGAGGACAGCCAGTTAGGGAGTGCACTTTCCCCGCTTTCAGGGTTAGAAGATAGTAATTTTGAAATGAGTTTTATCTGCGGTCTTGAGGGTTGTGCTAATGATCAAGAGGATGCGATTGAGAAATTAGTAATGGATACTCTAAGCAAAATTAGAGAAGAAGGTATACCGAGAGCACATCTGGAGTCAGTCCTGCATCAATACGAATTGGCTCAGAGAGAAATTTCGGGGGAGGGGATTCCCTATGGTTTACAAGTTATGTCTTGGTGCCTTTCTGCGACGGTTCATAGAGGAGAACCGATTAATGCAATAGACTTAGATCCAGCGATTGCGCGGTTAAGAGAGGAAATAAAGAACCAAGATTTCGTCTGCAAACTGGTTCAAACCCTTTTGTTGGATAATGAGCATCGCGTCACTCTAATTATGAAACCGGATCCCGAAATGTCTCTTAGGGAATCTGCAGAAGAGGAATCGCGTCTGGGGATGATAAAAGAGAGACTGGATGAATCTGGACTTCAGGCTATTAGGGAACAGAGCGCCGCTCTAAAAAAGCGTCAGTCGGCACCTGAGGACCTCTCAATTTTGCCGAAGGTGGGGCTTGAAGATATTGGTCCTCCGAGAAAGGATCCAACATGGCACTTTGAGGATGCTCCCGTTCCTATTTCAAGTTTTAGGGTTGGAACAAATGGCATTACCTATCATCAGATTATAACCGCATTGCCAAAGTTAACCGCAGAAGAGACGCGCTTGCTTCCTATTTACAATGGACTTATAAGTGAGATTGGCTCTAATTCTAGAGGGCATGAACAAACTCAGTTACTGCAGCAGGCCCTTACAGGTGGTATCCATGGCTTCTTGTCGGCTAGAGCATGTGTGGAAGATTTTGATAACTATTCGGCTTACTGTTTCTTATCATCGAAAACGATGCCTGATAAGGTTCAGGCAATGATTACTTTGATGAAGGAGACGGCCTTAACGCCTAACTTCAAAGAGAGAGGAAGAATCCGAGATCTTATCAAACAGTTTCGCATTCGAAGAGATGCGGGCATTACTGGTAATGGTCATATGCTGGCGGCGGGAGCTGCCGCAGCCGGTTTGCGTCCAACTACATCTTTGAGCTACAACCTTTCAGGTTTAGGATCCATTCTTTATTTACGTAATTTAGATGACACGCTAAAAGGAAGGTCAGGCTTGGAGGATTTACAAAGTTCGCTTGAAAGGTTACATGCTCGATTATTGGAAGGAGCTAGACAGTTGCTTTTAGTATGTGATCCTTCGAGTGAATCCGTTAGTAGGGAAGCGCTAAGATCATCTTGGCCAGAAAAACGAGGAATAGCCAATAATTTCGTGGCGGAGGTTGATGGTTTCGATAATGATGTGGCATTCGTAGCTAACACAAAAATCAATTTTTGTGCATCTGTTTATCCGACCACCGTACCCGCTCATGAAGATTCTCCCGTGCTATCTGTTCTGGCCGGTATACTACGAAATAGCTATCTTCATAACGAAATTCGGGAAAAAGGGGGTGCATACGGTGGAGGTGCGATTCACGACTCAGCGAACGGTGTCTTTAAATTTTTTTCGTTCAGAGATCCAAATTTGTTGGATACATTTGCCGCATTCGAAAAATCTCTGGACTGGGTTACCAGTAGTAAGCTGTCGTCAGAAAATGTTGAAGAAGCTGTGCTTGGAGTAATTAGTAGCTTGGATGCTCCTGGAACCCCTGCGGGAGAAGCGAAGCAATGTTTCCACCACGAACTGTTTGGTATTAAACAAGAATCACGACGAGAGTTTCGAGAGAGGGTTTTGGATACTCAAGTGCAGGATATTCGCAGGGTCGCGCAAACCTACTTTGGCAATAAAGTCCGACGCGCGGTCGTTACAAATTCCGAGCACAGGAGTCATGTAGAGTCAAAATTCGATATTATCGAACTTTAGTTTGTCGTGCTTTTTCCGTTGCGATTGATCGACCACACCATGTTATTTTTATGGCTTTTTTGGGGTATATTAGAGGAGACTTTAGGACATACGATCGGCTGTAATATGGGACTTGCCTCTTGACTTTGCAAGATAGGTTGCTCATTCTTTCGCACGTTCGAGATGTGAGCTGAAGGGTTGAAAAAATCCACTGGAAATACTAAAACTATAAAGTTATAAATTAAACAGGTATCAGTATGAAAGACCGCTATGTAAGACAGGGACGCACTGCATTTCTTCTAAGTCTGTTGTCTATTTTTTTTATGGGTAATACCCATGCTCAAACCCTTGATGACGTTCTGGGAGTGAGAGCTGCAACTACACAAGATGGGCGTACTTCCCAGAGAAGGATTGATGAGATTTCCGAACAGACGCGGGATTTGCTGACGCAATATAAGCAAGTAATGAAGATTGTTGATGGCTTGCGAGTTTATAATGAGCAGCAGGAAAGGCTGATAAAGGTTCAGGAAAAAGAACTTAGGGAACTTGAAGAGTCGATTGACAATGTGACTGTGATCGAGAGACAGATGGGACCGCTTATCGAAAGAATGATTGCCAATCTGGACAAGTTTGTCGAGCTTGATGTGCCGTTTTTGGCCAGTGAGCGCTCAGAGCGAATAGATTTCCTGAAAGATACTTTTGATAGGGCAGACGTCAGTGTTGCTGAAAAGTTCAGTCAGGTTCTGCAGGCCTATCAGGTTGAAAATGCCTATGGATCAACTTTGGACGTTTATACGGAGATGATTGCAATCGACGGCGTCGATAGGCAAGTTGAAATGCTGAAATGGGGGCGTGTTGCCCTGGTATTTCAGACCTTAGATGGCGAGACTACAGGGGTTTGGGACAAAAATATCAATGATTGGGAAATTCTAGATGATGAATATCGGCTAGGCGTTCGTAACGGGTTCCGCATTGCGAAGAAAACACAGACCGCTGATTTCGTTCACCTTCCAATCCCAGCTGCGGAGGTGAGATAATGAAGAATATTCTAACCTTATTTTGTGCGGCCACATTATTGGTTTCTTCGTTAGTTTGGTCTAACGAAGAGGAAGAAGAAATAGAAGCAAAAAGTATTGTAGAGCTATTACAGTTAGTGAGAGACGGAAAGATCACTAATCGACGCGTTAATGAAAGTCGTGAGAGAGAGTTTTTGGCGGACAAAGCCTCACAACAACGCTCGGTACGAAATGCCGAAGCTGCTCAGCGTCGTGAAGAAGCCCGCAGCGAAAGGCTGGAAGCCCAATTCGAAAAGAATGAACAGGATATAGCTGCTAAGCAGGAAATACTGCAGAAGCGGTTGGGCTCATTACGTGAGTTATTTGGGGTTCTTCAACAAGTCAGTGGAGATACACAAGGCGTGGTTGAAGGGTCTATTGTGAGTGCAGAGTTTCCAGGACGAGGGGCTTGGCTTGGGGAATTTGCTCAGTCCATGGGCCGCAGTTCCAAACTAGCCTCTATCGAGGAAATAGAAAGGCTTTGGCTCGAGCTTCAACATGAAATGACCGAGTCCGGAAAGGTCTCGCGATTTACGGCCGAGGTCACCAAGTTGGATGGCTCCAAGTCGGAACAGGAGGTTATCCGAGTAGGTGATTATAATTTGATTAGTGATGGTGAATACCTGGCGTACGATCTGAATACAGGATTGATTACTGAATTACCAAAGCAACCTGCATCAAGGTTCGTTTCATCAGCAGGTGACCTGGAAGATGCCGGTACTGGTTTTGTTCCGTTTGCGCTGGATCCAACCAGGGGACAGCTCCTCCAGCTTCAAATTGAGGTCCCCACGATCGAGGAGCGTGTGCGGCAAGGTGGGACTCCAGGATTCGTAATTATAATACTGGGTATAGTGGCTCTCCTTTTGTCCATTGAACGTTTTTATACCCTCAATGTAATTGGCAAACGGGTTGATGATCAAATGGCCGACCCAGAAAATGCAGACAGAAATAACCCATTGGGAAGAATTTTGAAGGTTTACCAAGACAACCCTAACACGGATTCAGAAAACCTAGTACTAAAGCTGGATGAGGCCATTCTTAAAGAAGAGCCGGCCATTAATGCCCGTATTGCCTTTATTAAAATAATATCTATGGTCGCGCCGCTTTTGGGCCTCTTGGGCACAGTAATCGGGATGATAGTAACTTTCCAAGCGATAACGTTGTTTGGTACCGGTGATCCAAAGACCATGGCGGGCGGGATCTCGCAAGCTTTAATCACCACCGTATTAGGTTTGGTAGTCGCTATACCAACAGTACTTTTGCATTCAATTGTTAGTGCAAAAGCTACATCTATCAAGCATATTCTTACAGAACAAAGCGCAGGACTGATTGCGCAGCATTCGGAAAAATAGTATCTGATGGAAGCTATTTTTATCGCGATAAGAACGTTTATGGAAGCTGGGGGTCAAGTGCTGTATTTGATAGCAGCTGCCACCTTCGTAATGTGGGCACTTATTTTTGAGAGGGCCTGGTATCTTAAGAAAGATCACCTTGATGATGTTAGTGCGGCTCTTGCATACTGGGAAGGCCGAAAAGAGAGGAAATCATGGAATGCCAGGATGATTCGGCAGGGACTCATTTCAGAGGTGAATACTAAACTCACTATCAATATGGGCTTCATTAAGACGCTGATATCATTACTGCCGCTGCTAGGCTTGCTGGGCACTGTAACCGGGATGGTGCAGGTTTTTGAGGCAATGAATACCTCTGGTGGAAACGCAAGGACTATGGCAGCCGGAGTTTCTGCAGCCACCATTCCGACGATGTCAGGTATGGTCGCGACGCTCTCCGGGGTTCTCGCTAATACTTTCTTGTCCTCGAAAGTGCAGGTTGAGTCAGATTCTATGGAAAACACGTTGACGTTGGATGACTAGGGGTTAACGATGCGCAGAATGTCACAAGATGCAGAAGAAAAAGTTGCCGACCTTACACCTATGCTTGATGTTGTTTTCATTATGCTCATTTTTTTTATTGTTACGGCGACTTTTATCAAGGAGACGGGCGTAGAGGTTAATCGGCCAGACACTGAGACTGCCCAGCCAAAAAAAACTGTATCGCTGTTAGTGGGTGTGGCACCAGATGGAAATATATGGATTGACAAGAAGAAAGTTGACCTTCGTTATGTTCGTCCCACGATGGAACGCCTGCACGCAGAAAACCCTAAAGGGGGTCTGGTAATTATTGCTGACAGCGAATCTAAAGTGGAGAAAGTATTAGCGGTAATGGAAGCTGCTAGAAATCTTGGCATTGCTCAGGTAGCGATCGCCTCAGAAGAGAAATAGGAGAGATTATCTATGGCAATACGGCTGGGAGCTTCTATGATTGTGGGGCTTTTTGTGACGCTTGCTTTGTTCTATCTTATGCAGGCTCTTATCTCTGGAGGTAAAAACGCGCTTACGGAAGATAAGGTTGGGAACCTTGTGGATTTTGTGCGTGTCAAGCAGGATCAGGAAGTTCAGACTAAGCAGAGACGTCCAAAAAAGCCCCCGCCCCCTGATGAGCCGCCACCGGATGTCCCACCACAGGACTTTAACCTTAAAGTTGATCAAACTAATTTTTCGATGAATGACCTTAATATGAATGTCAACGTTGATGTTGGTGGCGGCGGTTTCGGCATTAGCGATGGGGAATATTTGCCGATAGTAAAGGTTCAGCCCCAGTACCCTAGGCGGGCCTTGTCTCGAGGCCTTACTGGTTGGGCAATCGTGGAGTTTACCGTCACAGACCAAGGTACAGTAGCTGATCCTTTTGTGGTATCTAACTGCGCCCAGATTAAGACCGCTCGGACAGAGGGGGAATGTTTTGATAAGCCAAGCTCCGTCTTTGATTCTGCAGCGATTAAGGCTGCTCTCAAGTTCAAATATAAGCCTAAAGTGATTGACGGCACTCCGGTAGCCACTGCTGGAGTTCAAAATAAAATAACCTTTGAACTACTAGGTAACTAGGAGCGAAAGTGATTAGATTCGTTTTAGTACTAATGGTGATTTGGACTGTGCCCTTTGTGCTGCCGGATCTTATGCCCCTTTCGAGTTCTGCTTATGCAGCCGAAAAAGAAAAGAAAAAAACTCGCCGTGTTCCTGCACTAAGAGAGTCCACATATAAGAAAATCTCTGAAGCGAATGTAATGATTGACCCAGAGTCTGTGCCGCGAGAAGAGGGCGAGCCGCCGCCAGAGCCTACAGGCACGCCAGCAGATGCTATCGAAATGCTGATGAGTTACAAGGAGCGTCGTGGGCTCAACTCATACGAAAAAGCACAAATATGGAACACCCTAGCATTTGCTTATTACACGATGGGTGATATGAAGGGCACCATAGTAGCTTACGAAAATGTATTGGTTCAGGGAGTGATTTCGGAAGCATTGGAGCAGCAATCCTTGCGAGCCTTGTATCAGCTGCATTTTGGAGAAGAAGAGTATGAAGTAGCTCTCGTTTATATCGCGCGTTATGAGGAAGCGAGAGGCGAACTAGATCCTCTGGTGACTTTTACGAAAGCATTAGCCTATTATCTGTTGGAGGATATTCGACAATCTTTGAAGTACGCGTTGCAAGTAGAAGAAATTGCAGTGGCTCAAGGTAAGGAGATGAAAGAGCCCTGGTATTACTTGCAGGTAGTCGACTACAACACTCTTGAAGATTACGATAACGTAATTCGAGTCCTAGAAACTTTGATACAGAAGTACCCCAAGAAGCAGTACTGGATGCATTTGGCTGGTATGTACAGCGAGAAGGAATGGGATGACAAGGCTTTATCAGCTTACTTTGCCAGCTATCATCAAGGGTTTCTTATAAGAGAAACAGAAATTGTGATGTTGTCTCAGAGACTTTTAGGTGCTGACAACCCTTATGAGGCCTCGATGGTCTTGGAAAAGGGGTTTGAAGACGGGACTGTCACTCGAAATGAGAAGAATCTCAAGCTTTTGGCAACGTCTTATACTATGGCTCAAGAGATGCCGAAAGCAATTAAGGCATGGTCAGATGCCGCTGGATATGCGAAAGACGGAGACATCCATTATCGTTTGGCTCAGGCCTTGGCGCAGGAAGATAGACATTCTGAGGCGGTGCGAGCCTACCGGAAGGCGCTGGAGAAAAAAGGATTGAGTAAAGAATCAGACGTGCAGTTTTGGTTAGCAATTACATTGATGAATTTGGAACGTTGGGACGAAGCCACAAGAGCATTCCGTGCAGCGGAACGGATAGACCGAAGAAAACAAAAGTCCGTTCGCCAATACATCCGCTACATTAGCGGTGAGAGGAGGAGGCAACAGGAACTCAGAAGAATGGCTGAAGAGACTGAGAGAGCGCTAGCGAGTTAGTTCTGGAATAGTTTTCTCAGTATTGGGCCCAATAGAACGGCGAAAGAACTATAATCCGCTATTACCGAGGCAATAGGTTGTAGACCGCGGAAGAATTGAGGGGACATACCATGTGGCGATCCCACAATAATTGGTGTGGAGAGTATTTTCAGGGTGCTTTTCGCCTTGGCGCAGTTTCTAAGAATTTAGCGATAGCTTTTCTCCACCGCCACGTGATCAATTTTCGAAAGATACGTCTGCAATAAGTTCTGGTTTTAGTAGAGCCTCTTTAATTCCTCGTACAGTGTCATCCCAGCTCCTTCCAGGTCTGGTGGGAATAAGGGAATGAATTTTTCCTATTGTTTTAGTTGACGCTGAAGTTGTACAAGCTAGTAAGAGAATTAGACGAAGATAACTCAATTGGTTTTGACCTTTAACCATGCCCAGTCTAACCATGGTATCAGCAACTCGATATCGTGCGTTTCTACAGTACTACCACCCCATATACGTAACCCTGGGGGAGCATCTCTATAACTACCAATATCGTAAGCGACCGATTCAGACTCCAGTATTGAAACCAATCTCTTTATGGTCTCTTTTTGGGTGCTCACAGTCTGCGACGTGAACCACGGATCAATTATTTTCATACATATCGAGGTGCTAGATCGAATTCCTTCATCTTCAGCGAGGAACTCAATCCAGTTTGAGCGCTTTATCCACCTTGATAAGATTTCTAGATTGTCCTCACTGCGTTTGACCAATCCNTCCAGACCGAGACCCTTAGCCCATCTGAGCGCATCCAAATGATCTTCCACCGCGAGCAGGGAGGGTGTGTTTATAGTAGCCCCGGAGAAAATTTCTCTATCTACCAAACCTGCCTTAGTTAGTCGGAATATTTTTGGCAGTGGACGTTCAGGTTGCCATTGTTCTAGCCGAGCTACGGCCCTTGGTGATAGAGCCAACATTCCATGGCCACCTTCCCCACCCAGTACCTTTTGCCAGGACCATGTGACAACATCTAGTTTTTGCCATGGCATATGCATAGCAAACACAGCTGAGGTAGCGTCGCAGAGAGTTAAACCCTCTCTTTCTTCAGAGATCCAGTTGGCGTTCGGTACTCGAACACCCGAGGTAGTACCGTTCCAAGTAAAGACGATATCATTTTCTGAGTTGGCGTTTTCAAGATTCGGTATATAGCCATAGTCGGCACTATAGAGATTAATATTGTCGAGCTGGAGTTGTTTGGTGATATCGGTCACCCATCCAGCCCCAAAGCTTTCCCAAGAGAATACGTCAACAGATCGGGGTCCGAGCATACTCCACATTGCCAGTTCGAATGCGCCAGTGTCCGATGCAGGGACTAATCCCAAAAGATAGTCGTCTGGTATCCCAAGTAGCTGTTTACTATCATCACTAATCTTCTGAATTCTTGCTCTGGGTTCCTTGGCTCTGTGAGAGCGTCCTAAGATTCGTAGATCTAACTGGTCAACTGACCATCCCGGTCGCTTTGATGTGGGTCCTGATGAAAAGTTCGGATTCGTAGGCTTAATTGTAGGTTTCATATTACGGGGCCAAAGCTTCGCAATTTGCGCATTTGGAAACTATATGTCAAGTTTTGTNTCGAAAATTAACCGAGTCTTTTTATTCAAATTATCCGAAGAATATCGGTTTTTTTTATTGCTTGCCTCGCATGCTGTACGCTATCTAATTAGGAATTTTTTCGGTATTTAGCAACTGTACTTTTTAAAAAAATGCATATGGCGCAGAGAATTTATCCTTAATGATGCTCCTATAAGTTTTTTCTGGAGTCGCGCTTTACGGCTGGATATTAGGTTTTTTAGGATCAAGTATAAACGACTAGTTACTAACCTAGGCTTTTGAATTATTAAAGCGCTTTGCTATTTTTCCATTACTTAATGGAAGCGAGCTTATAACTGCTTATTCCATATAAAAGAACTATATATCTTGTTTTTAATTGAGTAGTTCTTAAGCTTTGTTTTTGGGAATAAGCAAGAATTAACCGGTCAAAGTCTGGTAATACGAGAGTGCTAGTAGATTTTGCAATTCAGCCAGTAGCAGTGATTAGTTTAGCTTAGTTCACCTGGTGCCTTTCTGAGGGTTTCCCCTATTTGTTGATTTTCATAAGGTGTGAGTTGATAAACGTAATAGTTTAGCCAATTGGAGAACAATAAGTTACCGTGACTTTTCCAAGTAACGATCGGTTTCTGCGAAGGGTCATTATTCGGAAAATAATGTTCTGGAATTTCGGGATTGATTCCCGCTAGCAGGTCTCTTTTATATTCATCTAACAGACAACTGGGTTCGTACTCTGCGTGTCCAGTNATAAACAGCTGGCGACCATTTTTACTTGCAATGATATATGGACCAGCGCGCTCAGAATCTGCAANAATTACGAGTTCACTTATAGCCAAAATATCTTTTCTACGAACCTCTGCATAACGAGAATGGGGAGCGTCAAAAATGTCATCAAACCCTCTTACTATTGGGGATAATTCTCTGATAAGTTTGTGTGGGTAAACACCTGAGATCTTTTTTGGCAAAAGATGCTTGGATACCCCATAAAGGTGTTGCATCGCTGCTTGAACTGCCCAGCATAGGAACATAGTCGAGGTAACGTTCGTAATCGACCAATCCAGTATATCTTTCATGGCATTCCAAAAGGTGACCTTCTCTAGGTCTATCTGGCCAAGAGGAGCACCAGTAATTATCATCCCATCATATTTTTCAGTTNGAATGGAGTCAAAGTCTTTATAGAAAGCGTCCATATGGTCAATGGGCGTATTCTTTGATGGACGATCATTAATACGCATAAGTTCAATATCTACTTGCAGTGGTGTGTTTGAAAGCATTCTTAGGAGGTGAATTTCTGTCTCTATCTTTTTTGGCATTAAATTAAGTAATAATATTCGTAGTGGTCTAATGTCTTGATGTTCAGCTGCGCTACGTGTGATGCAGAAAATATTTTCTCGCCGTAAAACGTCAATTGCAGGTAAGCCATCTGGAATGTTAATCGGCATGGTTTTAACCTCCGTGCACTGCTCACGAAATGGGAGCAAAAAAAAACCTACTAAGCCGTCGCTAAAGTAGGTCATAGTTTATTTAGCGGTATTTCTATAGCGCCCGCAAGCCGGGTCTCAAATCGGCGCTAAAGGAATTGTAGTCATTTTTTGGTTGTGGTCAACATGCGGGCTTAGGCGGTCAGTAGGCCCAATAACTGTTCAGGCGCACTTATAACTTCTGAAGCGCCAGCTTTGAATAACTCCTCCCGACTTCGGAAACCCCAACTCACTCCAATCGGCGTCATATGGCTTGAAATTGCGGTCTCTATATCAGTGGGTGTATCGCCTATCATGGCCAAACATTTGATTCTGATACCAAGTTTATTAGCGATAAGTTTTGGTCCAGAAGGATGAGGTTTGAGCTCTACGCTCTTTTTGTGTCCAAAGCCAGCAACGTAGTCGAAGTTTATCCTCGGGAAGCTTTTACTTATCATTTCCTGCGTAACCTGATCGTCTTTATTAGATAGTACTGAGATTTTGACATCAAGATGTGAAACGTCGTTTAGTAGCTTATGTATACCCAAGTAAGGAANTGTTGTTTCTTTCCATGAGTTTGCATAATNCTGTTTGAAAAGGCTAACGCAGGATTTGATTAGGTGCTTAGAGTCTTCGGGTAGACTTTTTTCTGCGCAAGCTTCAGCTCCATTGCCGATGAAATAGCGATAGGCATCGATAGGATGTTGAGGCATCCTTAGTTTTTTTAANGCCCTATTGAACGCTTTGGCATGACCCTCAAGNGTGTCAAGGAGTGTGCCGTCCATATCGAATACTAATCCCTCGTNTTTGAGGTTGTTCGTTTTTTGGTAAGTATCTCTGATCATTTTCTTCCTTTTTCAAGAAGAAGCGATTTAGCTTCGTTTATCTTGGCCGCGAGATAAGTTGAACCCCCTCTNTCAGGGTGGAGCTTTTGCATCAATTTACGATGGGCTTGGATTANTTGATCGCGTGTAGCCTCTTGCGTAAGTCCTAGTATCTCAAATGCTTGAGATCTGTTCATAGCGCTATTAATAATATCGTCAGTCTCGGAAGATTCTTCCCTTTTCTCGCGCCACTTGATGTATTCCCGATCTAGGAATGCCTCCAGTAAATTTCGACTATCCGGATCATGGGAACATTCCTTTCNTAGCTCAAGTATCTGCTCTAAATCGAGCTGACTTAACTTGATACCTACATATTTTCCCTCAAGCACGTCCCCATCCATCTTACCAGTTTCATGGAACAGAACCATATGTAAGTATTTCGTATTAATCTCTGAGATTTTCTGATCATCTGGAGATCGCTCCGAGGTAAAATTTTGAACTTTTTTAAAAAGAGAAAAAAGCTGTAAACTCCGCGGAATCCAGGTTATGAAACGCATTAGGAACGGAACTAGGACTGCCAAAAAAGCTAATAGGGGGTTGAAGAAACCAATTATTGCTAGGTAGATTAAAAATATGCCAAACAAGGTTAAAAAGTAAAAGCGAAAAAACTGTTTTACCGATAACTTAGAATTTCTTAATATGATTCTCATCAGCACGAAAGCCATTAAAGCTGTGAGTAATCCAATGACTAAGCGAGCTAGCATCTATTGTCTTAGTTGTCGTGTAAGCCGGCCGACTGTTTCGCCTGCATCTTTACTAAATTTTTCTAGTGCCCTCTGCCCACCTGCAGCGAAAACAGCGACTGCTGACAGTAGTTGTTTTAGCTCCGTTGCACTATTTAAATCGAAGGGTGCATAGGCGCCTTTGGATAACTTCGCCATCTGTTTGAAAATTTTTTTTACGTAGGGGTTGATGCCTTCGTGGAAGATAAAAAGCGGTGTATTAAGCAGAGCTAGTTCTCCAGCAAGTTGACATAGGATATCGGGATTTTCTTCTATTGCATCCCCGATAAAAATAACGGCTTTAATATCGGCTTGGGCTAGGGCGTTTTTTAAGACTTTATATATCTGCGTATGACCACCAAGACAACGCACACCTGACATCATTTTTGAAAGTTCGGTTCCATCATCACTCCAATTAAAGGTATTAAACTCAGCAAGCCCACGATAATAGCAAAGCTGGATAGAAAGACTACCGAGCCCATCTGTCACATTAAACATCTCTGCTTGCAGTTGACAGGTCCTTTCCCAGGTTGGTTCTCTACTAGCTGTTGCATCCATAGCGAAAACCAATCTGCCTCTATTCGATGACGATGTTGGGAGCGGTGTTTTAGCTAGTTCGCTCAGAAAGTTATTAACTTTATTGCTCGGATCTGGGGGTAGATATTTCTTGATCATGAGAGGCTCATTTTATCTGTGGCTTTAATTTCAGTAAAGATGCAAACTCTCCATTATAGTTCACGTGAATTTTACCCATGCAGCCGAAACTTGTCATTGGTATTTCTAGCAGCGCTTTATTTGATCTTAAGGAAAGCGATCGAATTTTCCGCGAGTCCGGATTAACTGCTTACTCAGATTACCAATGTGCTAATGAAGACGTCCCGTTGAGTGAGGGTGTTGCATTTCCCCTTACGAAAAAATTACTCTACCTAAATCAAACTCTTAATCAGCAAGATAGGGTAGAGGTAATCCTACTCTCCAGAAATACAGCGGATACAGGTTTACGAGTATTTAAGTCCATTGAGCATTACAAGTTACCAATAGTCAGGGCAGCATTTACGGGAGGCGCATCCCCATTTCGATATATGCGTCCGTTTCGCTGCCAACTTTTTCTCTCAACAAATAGTGAAGATGTTAAAGAAGCCCTGAAGAATGGTGTGGCAGCAGCGAGTATTCTTCCTGGCCCTGAACAATTCTCTCCTTCTGAAACTTTGCACTTTGCTTTTGATGGAGATGCTGTATTGTTCTCAGATGAAGCTGAACGTGTCTTTCAGGAGGAAGGCTTAGAGGCGTTTACTGTGAGTGAACGTAAAGCGGCGGACGAGCCTTTAAGTGGAGGTCCCTTTAAACCTTTTTTAGCTGAGTTACATCGTTTGCAAATGGAATTATCCGAAACCGTAAGCCCAATCCGTACTGCTTTAGTGACGGCACGGTCAGCGCCAACTCATGAGCGGGTGGTAAAGACTTTAAGAGCATGGAATATACGTATTGATGAGTCTCTTTTTCTGGGCGGTATGGACAAGACTGAATTCCTAAAGGCTTATGGAGCTGATGTGTTCTTTGATGATCAAGCGGGACATTGCGAGTCCGCTAGCAATGTCGTTCCTGTGGGTCATGTCCCTAATGGGGTTGTTAACGAATGATTAGTATTTTAAGTTCGAATTACCTAAACAGTTTGTTGGACAATTATTCTGCAGTATTCTTTGGTTTGTCATGGGTAAGTATAAAAAGTGTAAGTAAATCTAATGTTACATTTCTTTCTTAAGCCAAAGTCCGCATGAAGCTTCAACAGTTGTCTTATATATGTGAGGTAGCAAAGCATCAGCTTAATGTTACCGAAACTGCAAAAAGCTTGTTCACTTCTCAGCCTGGCATCAGTAAACAAATTCGTCTTCTTGAAGAGGAACTGGGAATAGAGATATTCTCGAGGAACGGTAAACACCTCAGCCACGTCACACCTGCAGGTGCAAGAATCATTGAGCGCGCAGGGGATGTGCTGCGTAAAGTGAATAGTATCAAGCAGTTTGCTCAGGAATTCAAAAGTGAAAAAACAGGGGAATTATCCATTGCCACGACGCACACACAAGCAAGATATGCCTTGCCTGTTGTTATGGCGGAATTTATTAAACGATATCCGGATATTACTTTAAACATGCACCAGGGGACACCATTTCAGATTGCGGAGATGGCTGCAAAGAGTGAGGTGGATTTTGCAATTGCCACAGAGGGACTAGATCTCTTTGACGATCTGGTAATGCTGCCTTGCTATGATTGGAACAGGTGTATTCTAGTTCCACAGGGGCATTCTCTAACGAGTATTGAAAAGCTAACACTGGAAGCTGTAGCAGAGTATCCCTTGGTGACGTACGTTTTCGGTTTTACTGGTCGTTCAAAACTTGATGATGCTTTTTCTCGTGGTGATCTGGAGCCTAAAGTAGTGTTCACAGCGACCGACGCAGATGTTATCAAGACCTATGTTAGATTAGGTCTTGGTGTCGGAATCATTGCAAAAATGGCCTATGATGAAATGCAGGACGCTGATTTAGTGGCGTTAGACGCCAGTCATTTATTTCAGTCAAGCACTGCGATGATTGGATCTAGACGAGGAACTTTTTTAAGAGGCTATATGTTTGATTTCATCCGCTTATTTGCTCCACATCTCACTCGTGAAATCGTGGAACAGGCATTTCAGTCGACAAACACCAGGCAAGTTCAAGAATTATTCACGGATCTCCAGCTGCCTTCTCGTTAATCAGATATTAGATATAATCAAGATCTATATTATCTTTTAGGATCTCTTTACTTTTTTCTAGCTCCGTAGTTTCATTACTCAACACTTCCTTCGCGAACTTGAAATATACCGTGTAAATCTTTAGATCTCCACCATCCTCAACAACGAAAAATGGTGCGCGCTCCACCCCCAACTTCTTAGCTAGTCGAAGCCCTTCTGATTCTGGATCTCTCTCGTCAGCAATTAAAACCTGGTCAATAAACGACATCTGGTCTGTTTTCTCTAACCGATCAAGAACGTCCTCACATTTGGGGCACAGTTTACCAGACGCAAGAATTTTTTTGACTAATGTAATTTTCATCCCTACTCTTCAATATTGATGATGTGTAAACCACATTCTCGTTTAGTTTCTTCTTCCCACCACCACCGGCCCGCACGTTCGTGTTCTTCAGGTTTGGTCGGACGCGTACAAGGTTGACAGCCGATACTTTTATATCCCCCATCATGTAATGGATTATATGGCACATTATTATTTTTAATATATTCCCAAACTTGATCTGAGGTCCAATTCGCAAGTGGATTATATTTTTTCAATTTACGGTATTCATTTGAGAATGCGGAATCTATTTGTTCTTGCGGCAGATCAGAACGGGTTGGGCTTTGATCCTTTCTCTGCCCAGTTATCCATGCATCGTAGTGAACTAGGTGTTTCTCTAAAGGTTCTATTTTTCGCACACTACAGCATTCTGAATGCCCATCTTGATAAAAACTAAATAAGCCCTTGTCTTTTACGAAACCATTAAGCAATTTATTGTCAGGACTGAGAACATCGATTTCAATTCCATAATGATTCCGAATATCTTCAATAAAGCGATATGTCTCTGGGTGTAAGCGGCCAGTGTCAAGACTGAACACAAACAGTTGCTCACAAAAGTTACATGCCATATCGATTAATATTACGTCTTCAGCACCGCTAAAAGATATCGTTACCTTTTCATGAGACGCGTATGCTTTCTTCAAAACCTGCTCGGGCGTCAATAGATTCTCCATTCGCTATTCAAGATATAACAAGTCGAAAGCCTAACAAATCCAGCGTATGATTGGAAAACGCTATCCTAATTAAAATTAGTAGTAAACTGTTTAGAATGCTTGCCATCTGAGGGTTAAACTGATGCAAATAATTTGTTTGGATCTTGAGGGGGTTCTGATCCCGGAGATTTGGATTGAACTCGCGCGTGAAACGGGTATCGAAGGGCTGATGGCGACTACACGTGATATCCCTGATTATGATGCTTTGATGAAGCAGCGTCTTGATTATCTAGAAAGGAACAATCTTCGGCTTGATGATATACAGTCTGTTATATCTGGTATGGAACCTCTACCAGGTGCCAAACATTTCCTGGATACATTAAGGACGAAATATCAGGTTATGATTTTATCTGATACCTTTTATGAGTTTGCATCCCCCTTTATGAGGCAATTAGCTTGGCCGACTTTGCTATGTCATCGTCTCACCGTTGATGATCAAGGCAGAGTGATAGGTTATGTGTTGAGACAGAAGGACCCTAAAAGAAATGTTGTTAGAGCCCTGAAACACTTGAATTTTCATGTCTCGGCAGCAGGAGATTCGTATAATGATGTAACCATGCTTGAAGAGGCGGATGCTGGCTTTCTTTTTTGCGCACCTGAAAACGTAATAGAAGAATTCCCTCAATTTCTATCAACTACCAGCTATGATGAGTTGGTTGAATGCTTCGACAAATCTGAGCAAGATGGAAAATCTGTAAAGTGACCTATAGTTTACCAGATCTGTGTGATGCCTACCCTGAATTGATAGAGGTGGTAGATCCTATATTTATGTGTTTCGGATCCCGTGAGAGCTTCGGAGGGATTATTACGACAATAAAATGCTACGAGGACAATTCGCTAGTAGCGGATACTGTCAAGGAGTCTGGAGAGAACAGAGTATTAATTGTCGATGGAGGTGGCTCTACTCGCTGCGGCTTGTTGGGTGATAATCTTGCGCAAGAAGCAGTCAGTAATGGCTGGCAGGGTATCGTGATCTATGGATGCATCCGCGATATTGACATCATTAATCGGTTGGATTTAGGGGTCAAAGCAATTAATGCTAACCCTAAAAAGAGCATCAAAAGAGGTATGGGCCAGCGAGACCTGCCAGTTTCTTTTGGATCTGTATTATTTAATCCCGGAGAGTTTGTGTATGGCGATAATAATGGGTTGATTATTTCTAGGGTTTCACTAGCAGAGGATTTGTAGTGGGCGCCCAGTCTAATTTGATAATCTATCGACTAAGCTCTCTACTAGTCTTTTTGCATCCCCCACGTAGCTTTTCGGACTCAGTTGCTCAATTTGCCTTTTAGCAGTGTCAGGCAAATCTAATTCATCGATTATTCTTCTAATGCTCTCTGCATTCAATTGTTCCCCTCTTGTCATATTTTTCAGCTTTTCGTAGGGTTCGTCTAAACCGTGCATTCGCATGATTGTTTGTATTGGCTCAGCAAGTACTTCCCAATTACCAGAAAGATCTTCATCCAGTCGATTCTCATCCAAATCGAGTTTCTTGACTCCCTTTATAGTTGCTTGGTAAGCGATCAAAGAGTGGGCAAGACCAGGCCCTATATTTCTTAACGCAGTCGAATCTGTCAAATCGCGTTGCCAGCGAGATATGGGAAGTTTTTGGGCAAGATGATTAAGTATTGCGTTTGCAATACCCAGATTCCCTTCAGAGTTTTCAAAATCGATAGGATTAATCTTATGAGGCATTGTAGAGGACCCTGTTTCCCCTTCAATCTTTTTCTGTTTGAAATACCCAATCGAGATATACGACCAAAGGTCTCGATCTAGGTCTAGTAGTATGGTATTGATTCTAGCAAAGGTATTAAACAGTTCTGCAATGTAATCATGTGGTTCAATCTGTGTAGTAAGAGGATTCCACTCTAGGCCCAAAGACTCAACGAATTCTTGACTTTCTTTAAACCAGTCAAAGTCAGGATAAGCTGCTATATGGGCATTGTAATTACCTACTGCGCCGTTAAGTTTTCCCAAAATTGAAATTTTCTTTAGTTTTTCTAGTTGAATGTGCAGTCGAGAAACGAAAACAGCCATTTCTTTGCCCATGGTGGTGGGCGATGCAACTTGCCCATGTGTTCTTGCCAACATAGGAGACTCAGCATATTTTATTGCCATGTCAGCTACTGTATCGCGAAGAGCACTTATTTCAGGGACCATGATTTGATCCCGTGCATCTCTCAACATTAGAGCGTAGGCAAGGTTGTTGATATCTTCTGAAGTACAAGCAAAGTGGACGAACTCTGAAGCATCTATTAGTGCCTCGTCCTTACTTTTTAAAAATCGAGATTTTAAGAAATATTCAACCGCCTTCACATCATGGTTTGTCTTTGCTTCTAACTTCTTAATCTCTTCTGAGTCTTTTTTGCTAAATGAATTAATTAGTTGATCAAGTACTTCATCTCCCTGCGCATTCAGTGCGGGTAACTCCGGTATACCCTTCTTCGCTGCGAGAAATTTGAACCAATTAACCTCAACAAGAACTCTGTAGTAAATCAGAGCATGCTCGCTAGTGAAGGCTCTAAGTCTACTGGTCTTCGAGGCATATCTGCCGTCTACCGGAGAAATGGCGTCAAGTGTGTTTATAATTTTTTCCATATTCTACATACTCTAATACGAAGTTAAGATCATTTGGAACTAAAGTTACAAATACAGCCGCGCCATGCTGATTCCGTTATTACTTGAAGTATCAGCACTCTTCATTCGATAATTCCTCCACCAAGGCACCAGTCTTGATCATAAAAGCAAATCCACTGCCCGGGCGTCACCGCTCTCTGGGGTGTTCCAAATTTAACCTGAAATCCCGATTTGCACGCCATCAGGCTACATTTCTGATCTTTTTGTCGATATCTAATCTTTGCTGACCCACTAAACGGTAATGTGGGTACAGTTCCAATCCAATAAATATCTTTACAAAAGGCGAAAGACGTATACATATCCTGATGGTCGTTTCCCTGACCAACTATCAGGACATTTCGGATAATATCTTTTTTAAGAACGTACCAAGGTGCATCTTTACTTCCTCGAATCCCTCCAATTCGTAGTCCCTGACGTTGCCCAATAGTATGAAACATCAGGCCTTCATGCTTGCCAAGTATGTTACCTGAACTATCCTCGATAAGCCCGGGTTGAGCAGGCAGATAGTTTTTCAGAAAGTCACGGAAACGTCTTTCACCGATAAAACATATTCCCGTTGAATCTTTTTTACTATGGTTTTTTAGCTTGTTTTCCTTGGCTAATTCCCTAACGCGATCTTTAGATATACTTCCGAGAGGAAATAGTACATTTCTAAGTTGGGAGGCATTTACCGCTTGGAGGAAATATGTTTGATCTTTTTTCCTATCATCGGCCTTTAGTAAACGTATTTCGTTTCCGGACTTAACTAGGCGTGCATAGTGTCCCGTTGCGATATAGTTTGCACCTAAGCTTTTCGCGTAGTCCTGGAACACTTTGAACTTTATTTCCCGGTTGCATAAAACATCAGGATTTGGAGTCCTTCCAGCTTCATATTCCATTAGAAAGTTTTCAAAAACGTTATCCCAGTATTCCGCGGAAAAGTTTGCCTGATGTAGCGGAATATCTAGTTGTTTCGCTATGCTTTTCGCATCTTCTAAATCTTTCTGTGCAGTACAATATTCTTCGTTGTCGTCTTCGTCCCAGTTTTTCATAAACAGGCCCTCCACATTGTAGCCATGCTGTTTCAGGAGCATTGCAGCGACTGCTGAGTCGACTCCACCTGAAAGACCAACGATTACTCGGTTTCGGCTACTATCAAAGGACTGTTTCATGATATTTGTAATAATAATTATTTACTTTTCTAGAAATACTTCTATGTTACGCCTTTGAAAGCAGACATGACATATGATGTACAATACGTTGAGACCTACAGGAGTCGCAGACATGACTAAATTATCCCACCTCAATGAGCATGGGGAAGCGTCAATGGTTGATGTTACCGAAAAAGAAATCACGAGAAGGGAAGCACGGGCATGTGCAACGGTAATGATGAGACCAGAAACAATGGCCTTAATAATTTCCGGTGAAAACCCGAAAGGTGACGTTTTAGCTGTCGCTCGAGTTGCTGGTATTCAAGCTTCTAAGAGGTGTTCTGACCTTATTCCTCTGTGTCATCCATTATCATTAACTAATGTCGCTATCGACTTCCAGATTTCAGGGGATACGTTGTTGATTGAAACTTACTGCGCGCTGGCAGATCGAACAGGTGTGGAGATGGAGGCGCTTACCGCTGCCTCCGTAGCAGCTTTGACGGTTTATGATATGTGTAAAGCAGTAGATCGAGGAATTATTATTAAGGAGATTTATCTGTTAGCGAAGAAAGGTGGAAAATCAGGTTCATGGTCGCGAGGTGAAGAGGAGTGATTCGAGTTCTTTTATTCTCCAGACTGCGGGAGGAATTAAATAGTTCTGTTATTGAAATACCCGCTTGTGGGATCAGTAATGTTTCATGCCTAGTTGAAAAGCTTGAGGATTCCCAAGGGAAAGCTTGGGGATGCCTTTTGAAAGGAGAGAATATTTTGGTCTCTGTTAACCAGATATTAGTTCACGATGACCATTATATAAACGACGGTGATGAAGTGGCTTTTTTCCCGCCAGTTACAGGAGGATAGCTTGTTTTTTCGTTTGGTAATTCAAGAGGAACCATTTAGTGTCCAATCGGAAACCACTAGAATTAGAGATTTTTCAGATAAGATCGGCGGGATAGTTACATTCCTTGGTGTGGTGAGAGACTTTAACGAGGGGAATGATGTGCAAGGCCTTTTTTTAGAGCACTATCCGGGCATGACTGAGAAGCAAATCGAGGAGATTGCGCGTGCTGCGGGCGACAGATGGAACGTACTTGGTATAACCATTATCCACAGAATTGGAAATTTATCGCCAAATGATGAAATAGTATTTGTGGGTGTTGGCAGTGCACATAGAGGTGAAGCTTTCTTGGCTTGTGAATATATTATGGATTATCTAAAAACCAACGCCGCTTTCTGGAAAAAAGAAGAATCGGTGCATGGTAGTCGATGGCTCGTCACGAGAGAAAACGACTTGAAGGCCGCCAATCGTTGGATATCTGGTTCAGTTTCGTCAGATAATGAGGTGGACAATTAGTACGGGATGTTCTTGGATTAACGAAGAAGTAAATTGCATTTCTCAAGATTTGCTGCAATATAGGTAGCATGATTCTCCATCTAATTAACTGCCCGGGGCGTAGCTTACCTTGACGGGGCGGAAGCCACATTAGTAGGTGCAGCAATTGAAAAGCACTACTGCAAAGACGTTGGAAAGAAAAGGGATGAATGGCTAACAGAGATATCTTTAAAAGTATGTCCGACAATGACGGTGAGGCTGGTGCTGATAGGGGCTCTGATGTTCTAGAACTTCCTGCAAGGCCAAAGCTGAAAAAACCTCCTTTATATAGGGTTGTTTTACTCAACGACGATTATACTCCGATGGAATTCGTTATAGAGGTTTTGCAGGCGTTTTTCTCCCTGAACAGAGAGAAGGCCACCCAGATTATGCTGGCCGTCCATACGACAGGCAAGGGTACATGTGGGATTTTCACCCGGGATATCGCTGAGACGAAGTCTGCGCAGGTGAATCAATTTGCTCAGGACAACGAGCACCCATTGGTTTCGATAATTGAGGCTGTAGATTGAGGAGGTATAGTGGCTAGTTTTCTTGATAAGGAGCTGGACATTTCACTTAGGTTCGCATTTAAGGATGCGGCTAAGAAAAGGCACGAATTTTTGACTTCGGAACATCTGCTTCTTGCCCTATTAGATAACGGTTCCGCGTTAGACGTGCTAAGAGGTTGTGGTGCAGATTTGGAAAAATTGAGAACAGGGCTGCATGAGATGCTCGAAGCTACCACGCCACTAATTCCAGAACATGACAACGGCAGGGATGCGCAGCCTACTCTAGGTTTTCAGCGAGTAATTCAGAGAGCTATCTTTCACGCTCAAACGCAAGGTAGGAAGGAAGTGAGTGGCGCGGGCGTATTGGTCGCGGTCTTCAGCGAGCAAGAGAGCCACGCCGTTTTTCTGCTTAAAGAACAAGGGATAAATCGCGTCGATGTGGTAAATTTTATTTCCCATGGTCCTTCGGAAGCGGAGGAAACTAAAGATCGTAAAGAGAATGTTGGTGGAGATGAAGGCCAGGAGAGTTCAAATCAAAGCGCGCTGGAAGCTTATGCCACTAATCTTAATAGCCAGGCGAAACAAGGTTTAATTGATCCACTTATTGGCAGAGCACAAGAGATCGAGCGTGTTGTACAAATTCTCTCAAGGCGCAGAAAAAATAACCCGCTTCTCGTAGGGGAATCGGGAGTAGGAAAGACCGCGATCGCGGAAGGCCTGGCGAAGATGATAGTGGATGGACAAGTCCCCGAAGTTATAAGTGATTCTCAAGTCTTTTCGCTCGACCTTGGCGCTCTGTTGGCGGGAACGAAATACCGAGGTGACTTTGAAAAGCGGCTGAAGAATCTTCTTAATGAGCTAAAGGAACATCAGAATCAGATTCTCTTTATAGATGAGATTCATACTATCATAGGTGCAGGTGCAGCCTCTGGAGGCGTGATGGACGCTTCAAATTTGTTGAAACCCCTTCTGGCATCCGGGCAGATACGCTGTATCGGATCAACTACTTACCAGGAATATAGAGGTATCTTCGACAAGGATAGGGCGTTATCACGCAGGTTCCAGAAGGTTGATGTTGAGGAGCCCAGCGTCGATGACACTTATCAGATTCTGAAAGGCCTCAAGACGCGTTTTGAGGAATATCACAATCTAAAATACAGCGATAAAGCTCTCAGAGTCGCGGCCGAGCTTGCGCAACGTTATATCAATGATCGCTTTATGCCTGATAAGGCAATCGATGTAATAGATGAGGTAGGGGCGTTTCAGCAGTTGCAACCAGCGTCGAAAAGAAAAAAACAAATCTCTGTCGCTGATATTGAGAAAATTGTTGCAAAGATCGCTCGTATACCACCGGCTAACGTCTCAGCAACTGATAAGGAGGCCCTACGTAACCTCGACTCTGACCTTAAAATGGTCATTTTCGGCCAGGATCAGGCTATCGACAATCTGGCGAGTGCAATCAAGTTAGCTAGGGCGGGTTTGAGAGAAGGGGATAAACCCATTGGATCCTTTTTGTTTTCTGGTCCAACAGGAGTAGGTAAAACGGAAGTCTGCAGGCAGCTAGCAAAAATTATGGGAATAGAGCTTGTTCGTTTCGATATGTCGGAATATATGGAACGACTAAACGTGAGTCGTTTAATCGGGGCGCCGCCAGGCTATGTCGGCTTCGACCAAGGTGGACAATTAACAGAAGCCATTACAAAGAAACCTCATTGCGTGCTTCTCTTAGATGAAATAGAAAAAGCTCACCCAGATGTATTTAATCTCTTACTGCAGATTATGGACCATGCAACGCTGACCGATAATAATGGCCGGCAGGCCGATTTTCGAAATGTTGTTTTGGTAATGACTAGCAATGCTGGTGCGCAAGAGATGACTCGGGGTTCCGTTGGGTTTGAGACTCAGGATAACTCAACTGACGGTATGGAAGTTTTAAGAAAGACGTTCACACCCGAATTTAGAAATCGCCTAGACGCTGTCATCCAATTTGACTCGCTGCCGAGAGCAGTTATCAAGAGTGTTGCCGATAAGTTTTTGGTTGAAGTCCAGGCACAGCTGGATGATAAGAAAGTGGTGCTGGAAATTGACGACTCCGCGCGCGAATGGTTAGTAGAGAACGGGTATGATAAAGCGATGGGAGCTCGCCCAATGCAACGCCTTATCCAAACGAAAATTAAGAAAGATTTAGCAGAAGATATACTTTTTGGAAGGCTTTCTTCTAATGGTGGTGTCGTGCGAGTTACCGTTAAAGATGAGGACTTGGTATTAGAGATAGAGGAGTCTGAGACTGCTGTCACTCCCTAAAAGTGATCCTCCCTTTAGAAAGGTCGTAAGGCGTGAGTTCGACTTGTACGGAATCTCCAGTCAAAATCTTAATATAATTTTTTCGCATTTTACCTGATATATGGGCAGTCACTATATGCCCATTTTCTAGTTCTACCCTGAACATGGTGTTGGGTAATGTATCTATCACAGTGCCAGACATCTGTATCTGCTCTTCTTTTGCCATCTACTTTCTCTAGGGTAATACGAGATCGCATTTTGCCTGAAAATATTTTTAAGCGCTAGGTTGCTGTCTTAAGCAACGGTAATCCATTTTCCGTTAACGTATAGTTCTATAGGCTTGTAATTTATTTTGTATTCCATTTTTTGGCTACCTTTGATCCAGTAACCGAGATATACATGGCCTAATTGCTCTTGCTGTGCTTTTTGAATAAGCCACAGTATCGCGAAACTCCCCAAGCTACGAGTTTTCGCATCCGGGTCAAAAAAAGTATAAATCGCCGATAGTCCATCGGTAAGTCTGTCGGCAACGGCGATAGAAATTAGATTTTTTTGATTATCTCGGAACTCATAGAATACTCCTTCTTCACGTCCATTTACGAGAAAGGAGGTAAATTGTTCAACATTTGCCGGATACATATCGCCATCCTTATGGCGCATGTTGATATAACGCTTGTAGAGATCGAAGTATTCCTCAGTAGTATTTGGTTTAACAGGGTAGACAGTGAGGTCAGTATTCCGTTTTATTACTCGCATGTGGCGACGCTTTATCTTGAACTTTTTTGATGGGACTCTCGCTGGGATACATGCTTGGCAGGATTGGCAGAAGGGACGGTAAATATGGTATCCACTGCGACGAAACCCAGAGTAAGAAAGTGATGAGTATGTTTCTGTATCAACAGGAGACTGGGGGTCAAGGAATAAGGTAACTGCTTTTTTTTGAGGTAGATAGCTACAATCATGCTCAGGTGTTTTGAAGAATCGTAATTCTGCTAAGTCAGTCACTTTGTAATCTACCTGATGTGATAAACAACTTACCACGGAGGCAGGTTTTGTGGAAGCTCCATCCAATCAATTTTTTTTTGCCTTTTTGAGTTTTTTAGATATGTAAGGAATTTTTTTCTAGGAATCTCGACCGCGCCTAAACTAGTAAGGTGCTGATTTCCAATTTGACAATCAATTATAGGACAATTGTGGTCCCGCATAAGACGGACCAAATGAGCGAACGCAACTTTGGACGCATCGGTCTCGCGATGAAACATTGATTCACCAAAAAATAGATTACCAATGCTGATGCCATATAATCCGCCCACTAGCAAACCATCGCGATAACACTCCACAGAATGGGCTAAGCCAACACCATGCATTGCTTTGTACGCCACCTTCATATCGGGTGTTATCCATGTTCTAGAATGCCCCTCACGAGGTTCACTGCAAGCATCGATTACTTTATCGAAAGCTGAGTTGATACAAACGTCAAACAGATTTTTTCGTAAAAGTTTAGACAGGCTTCGAGAAGGTCTGAACTGATGAGGAAAAATAACTACTCTGGGGTTAGGAGACCACCACAGAATGGGCTGATGATCATCGAACCATGGAAAAATTCCCTGTTGGTAGGCAGCTTCGAGACGAGCGACTGATAAATCACCCCCGGCAGCTAAAAGTCCTTCTGGATGATTAAGTGCATGCTCTGCAGATGGAAAAAGAACATTATCTTTTGCTAAAACGGGAATATAGCTCATAGAAGTTAGGGGGTCACTCGGGGAACTGAGACCTTCACTTCTTGTTCGTCTAAGTACTTTTCGGCATCTAGCGCAGCCATGCAACCGAAGCCAGCTGAGGTAACAGCCTGTCGGTAAATTTGATCAGCAACATCACCTGCTGCAAAGACACCGTTTACACTGGTTGCAGTACAATCACCCGACAGTCCTGATTTAATTGTAATGTAACCATTATTCATTTCGAGTTGATCTAAAAAGATTTCTGTATTCGGTTTGTGGCCTATTGCAATGAAGATACCTTGTAGATCAATCTCCGCGGTCTCATTCGTCTCGACATGTTTGATACGCATGCCCGTAACGCCCATATCATCACCCTGGACTTCGTCTAAGACGTGGTCCCACTTAATAGTGATATTTTCTTTATCCAATACACGCTGCTGCAATATTTTTTCACCACGAAACTTATCTCTTCGATGTACTAGTGTTACTTCGGCAGCAATATTGGATAAGTAGAGCGCTTCTTCAAGCGCAGTGTTCCCACCTCCAATGACCGCCACCTTCTGCTTCTTGTAGAAAAATCCGTCACAAGTTGCACATGCGCTAACTCCCTTGCCTTTAAAAGCCTCTTCAGAAGGAAGTCCGAGATATTGGGCTGAGGCGCCGGTAGTGATAATTAGTGCATCACAGCTATATTCCTCATTGTCACCCTGCAGTCGAAAGGGACGTACTGACAAATCAGCATGAACGATATGATCGAAGATCACTTGCGTCTCAAATCTTTCGGCATGCTGCTGCATCCGGATCATTAGGTCAGGACCCTGAAGGCCTTCCACATCGCCCGGCCAGTTATCAACATCCGTTGTGGTGGTGAGTTGCCCACCGGCTTCTAGCCCGGTGATAACGATGGGTTCTAGGTTAGCCCTCGCTGCATATATCGCGGCAGCATAGCCCGCTGGACCCGACCCAAGAATAATTAATTTGTGGTGCGTCACTGTTTTATTTGCTCACGGGCTTTCAGAAAAGGAACGGCGTGTCTATGGTTAGTGATTACCTCCCATAGTGTCCTTCCAGATGAATCCTTTGCATCCAAATCACGACCAGAGTCGACAAAAAAGGAGAGAAATCGAATGAAATCACTGGACCTCATTCCTCTATAGGCTTTTAAAAGAACATGGAAGTCGGCATTTTCGTTACCATATGGCTCCATCAAGAGAAAGCTTTTTACTCGATCATCGGTCCATATTTCATCTGTGACCTTAGGTTGACTAGGCCCCGCCATTACAATACCTCTATATATAGCTTTCTAGATATAATACCTTACCGAGCAGTTTCAGCCCATGTTCAAATGGTTAAAAATTAATTTAGTTATTTAAATTCGTAGCACAACATGTAAGATATTGAATATTAAAAGCTTTCCGGTGTTTTAATTGGCTCGCGTTAAACCTGCTTCATCATCTCGTTCAAGCTTTTTAGCTCCTCGACTACGCGAGGGTGCTCTTATTGCCCTGGTGTCTGTCTGTCTATATCTCTGTCTGGCTCTATTCAGTTTTGATCCAGGTGATCCTGGCTGGTCCTATACTGGGACAGATGCAGAAGTAAAAAATTTAGTTGGTATTAGCGGCGCCTGGATTAGCGATGTATCCTTTTTTATGTTCGGGTATCTATCATTCGTTTTTCCCCTAGTTTTTGCATTCGCAGCATGGAAACTTTTTCGTGGTGATGAAGAAAAACAATTCAGTTTGCCAATATCTTCTTTTCGTTTTACCGGGTTACTGCTCATATTGATTGCGGGGGCAGGGTTATCTGATTTGCATTTCTACGAATATGGGGCGATCCTAAGAGAGGGTGCAGGCGGTATAATAGGTTCAGAGCTTGTGCGGTTAATGATGCCGCTATGTGGTTATGTCGGAACGACGCTCATTCTAATTGCTGCTTTTTTCTTTGGGCTTACCGTATTCGCAGATGTCTCTTGGCTTAGACTTATGGACAATACTGGTAGGCTCTGCGTTGTTAGTTTCCAATACTTTCGAGAAATGATTTCGCGGGTATTGAGAAACTATAGAGAAAAGGTTGAAGTTAGGCAGGTTACAGAGACTCGTCGTCAGGCATTAGAAAGACATGTCGAAGAAAGCCAAAATCGGGCTGCTGTACTTATCGAGGTCCCAACAGAAAAAAAATCAGAACCGAGTAAGCGAGTGGTCCGGGAGTCTCAAGGGAACCTTTTCAAGACAACTGCTGTTGATGGCTTGCCTGCACTTCATCTGTTGGACCCCACAGATCCAGGCCAGAAAACGGGATACTCTGAAGATGATTTGCATGCGCTATCTCGTTTATTAGAACTTAAGCTCAGAGATTACGGCATTGAGGCGAAAGTTGTTTCTGTCTTACCCGGCCCCGTGATAACGAGATTTGAGATTCAGCCTGCCGCTGGGNTTAAGGTCAGCCGTATCTCTGGTCTATCAAAAGATCTTGCGCGTTCGCTTGCTGTGACCAGCGTCAGAGTGGTGGAGGTAATTCCGGGTAAATCGGTGGTAGGTATAGAGATCCCAAATGTTGATCGAGCGATAGTAAAATTGAGTGAGGTTCTCATGTCGAAAGCCTATGATCAGTCAGTTTCACCCCTAACGCTCGCTTTNGGCCACGATATCGGTGGTGACCCCGTTGTAGTTGATCTTGCTAAAATGCCACACCTACTTGTAGCTGGCACCACTGGTTCGGGAAAATCTGTTGCGCTCAATGCGATGATTCTATCTATTTTGTTTAAGGCTTCACCAGAAGATGTCCGCATGATCATGATTGATCCAAAGATGCTCGAGCTCGCAGTCTATGAGGATATTCCGCATCTACTTACTGAAGTAGTTACGGACATGAAAGATGCAAGCTCTGCTTTGAGATGGTGTGTGGGTGAGATGGANAGACGTTATCGTCTTATGGCAGCGCTTGGAGTTCGCAATATGGCTGGTTTTAATCGGAAGGTTAACGAAGCGAATCAGTCCGGTGAACCCATTACGGATCCATTTTGGCAGCAAGATCCATTATTAGAATTGGATGAGCAGCAAGCACCAGAGCTCGAAAAGTTACCTTATATCGTCGTTGTGATTGATGAGCTTGCCGATATGATGATGATAGTCGGTAAGAAGGTCGAGGAGCTTATTGCGAGAATTGCGCAAAAGGCGAGGGCTGCCGGTATACACCTTATTTTAGCCACTCAGCGTCCATCAGTAGATGTTATAACTGGATTAATAAAGGCCAATATCCCTACCAGAGTCGGTTTCCAGGTTTCTTCAAAAGTTGACTCTCGTACTATTTTAGATCAGGGCGGGGCCGAACAGTTATTAGGTAATGGTGACATGCTCTATCTACCCGCGGGTTCAGCTGTACCGAAGCGAATTCACGGTGCCTTTGTTGACGATAATGAGGTGGTTCGCGTTGTAGAAAGCTGGAAAGAGCTAGGTGAGCCTAATTATCTGACAACAATACTCGAACCGCTTACAGATGCTGAAATTCTGCCTGGGATCGCTGGTATGAAGGACGATACGGAAATGGAGAAAATGGACGAATTTTATGATGAGGCTGTTGCGTTCGTNACCCAANCGAGAAGGGCATCCATTTCTTCTGTTCAAAGAAAATTTCGCATTGGTTATAACCGAGCGGCGCGACTTATTGAGGCAATGGAACAAGCTGGAATCGTGAGCGAAATGAATAACAATGGTAGCCGAGAAGTTCTTGCTAGTGCTGCCCCAGAGTAAAAGTATTTTTTTTGCCGTGTTGACCGGTACGATTATAGTTTTCTCTGGCTTTGGGGTAGTAGCGCTGCCTCCTTTAGAAGANAAGCTATCCGCGATTTCTACNATCCATACTNTATTTCGGCATGAAACGAGNGCTGATGACACCTATTATGGAGAGTTATGGATAGAGAAACCAAATAAATTTCGTATCGAGTCTAGTGCTCCATGGAAACAGACTCTTGTATCAGATGGTAGTAAGTTCTGGAATTATGATGCAGATCTTGAGCAATTAACGATCGATTGGTTAGAGGAAGATTTAAGAAAGTTTCCAATTTTATTATTTACGGGGCCTATTGAAGATCTTGCCAAATTCTACGATATTTCAGGGCAGTCAGATCAAGAGTTCACCTCATATCAATTGGTACCGAAGAAACCAGACCAATATTATAGAGCTATGCGGCTCACGTTTAGGGGTTTGCTTCCGGTTAGTATAGCCATTCTCGATGTAATGGATAACCATACCGAATTCTTTTTCAGCTCAACCCAGGTTAATTCTGACTTGAAAGATGAATTATTCGATTTTTTTTCGCCAGATGATATTGAGTTATTAGACCGAACTACAAAAACAAGGAAACCCTAAACTCAAGCCCGATATTGAATTAAAATCTCGATTAGGTGTAGTAAATTAACTTTCGTGTCTAATTAACACTTGGCTCGCGCTCTGTTAACATCGCAGCTTTCCAAGTTAACATGGTCTCATGCTAGATCCCCGAATACTGCGTAACGAATTAGAGATGGTTTCTGAACGTTTAAAGATCAAGCACTTTGATCTTGATGTGGAAAATTTTGAGTCTTTGGAAAAGCAGCGAAAAGAAATACAAGTTTTGACTGAGGCGCTGCAGGCGGAGCGAAATGCTAGTTCAAAGAAAATTGGCCAAGCAAAAGCAAAAGGGGAGGATATTGAGCCGCTGAAACGGGCTGTTAGTGAGATCGGTAAGAAACTTAATATACAGGAAGAACAACTACAGGCAGTNCAGTCTGAACTGGATAATATCAGTTTGGCCATCCCGAATTTACCTGATATTTCTGTTCCTAAAGGGCGCTCTGATGCCCAAAATGAGTTAATAAGGACTTGGGGTGATGTCCGCTCTTTTTCTTTNCCACCCGTCGATCATGTCGAACTTGCTAGCGTGAATAAACTGCTCGATTTGGAGGCAGCGGCAAANATTGCCCATGCTAGATTCATGAGTCTTCATGGTCAGTTGGCTCGCCTACATCGGGCACTGATACAGTTTATGATTGATTTGCACATTGAGGAGCATGATTATCAGGAAGTCTATGTTCCATACATTGTGAACAAAGAATCACTACTGGGCACTGGACAGCTTCCAAAGTTTGAAGAAGATCTATTTAAACTGCAGAATGAAGATCGGGATCTTTATTTGATACCAACTGCTGAAGTNCCCGTAACAAATATTTTGAGAGATGAGATTCTTTCTGTTNCGGATTTACCCAAAAGGTTTGTATGCCATACCCCCTGTTTNCGCAGCGAGGCAGGTAGTTATGGAAAAGATACGCGCGGTCTTATTCGTCAGCATCAATTTGAAAAGGTAGAGTTAGTGCAGTTCGTGCGCCCGGAAGACTCTTGGGAGGCTCTAGAAACATTGACAGGTCATGCTGAAACTATTTTACAAAAGCTAGACTTGCCTTATCGTGTGATGAATCTTTGTGGTGGGGATCTCGGTTTTTCTGCAGCTAAGACATACGACCTCGAGGTTTGGCTTCCTGGACAAAACTCTTATNGAGAGATATCTTCCTGCACGAATTTTCTGGACTTTCAAGCGCGAAGAATGCGTGCACGATGGAGAAATCCAGGCTCCGGTAAGCCTGAGCTACTGCATACTTTAAACGGTTCAGCACTAGCTGTTGGTAGAACGCTTATAGCGATTTTAGAGAACTATCAGCAAGCCGATGGATCAATCCAAGTTCCAGAAGTTTTGCAGTCGTACTTAGGGGGTCGTACGACTATTGAACTGTAAATAGAGGTGAAATTGGACTATCTACCGTTACACTTCAATTTGAAAGGACAGACGGTGCTCGTCGTAGGTGGCGGTGACGTTGCTTACAGGAAGGTCGAGCTCCTGATTGCAGCTCAAGCGAATATCCGTCTAGTAGCTCTTGAAGTAAGATCCCAGCTGCGAGAATTGATTGGCAAGAAAGGTGTTATAACCATTGGNCCTTATGATTCTGTATTCATAGAAGGGGTCGTATTAGTTATCTCAGCGACATCGAATAAGAGCGTTAATAAAAGAGTTTACTCAGATGCAACTTCAGCGGGAATACCGGTGAATGTCGTTGATACCCCAGAATTATGTTCAGTTATCTTTCCTGGAATTGTAGATCGATCCCCGGTAATTATTTCGGTGAGTACGGGAGGAGCAACGCCAGTACTCGCGCGATATATTAAGTCATTGATAGATTCGGTGGTCCCGCAGCGTATCGCACGTCTAGCAACCTATCTAAAAGAGAAGAGACAAGCGCTTAAGGAGTGTTTCCCAAACTTCAACGTTAGGCGAAAATTAATGGAATCTTTTCTGGCTTCACCCGGCAAAGAAATGGCTCAAAATAATCTGTTCATAGAGGCGGATCGCTATCTATTTCAAGACAGTCCCAATATAGCNCAGGGGGAGGTCTATCTGGTAGGTGCTGGACCTGGTGATCCGGATTTGCTGACTTTGCGAGCTCTACAGCTACTTCAAACTGCAGATGTCATTCTCTATGATAACTTGGTGTCGAATTTGGTGCTCGAGCGTGCCCGTAGAGATGCTTACAAGGAATTTGTAGGAAAACGGAGTGGTTATAAGTCAACCACTCAGGAGGATATTAATACGATGTTGGTGCGGTTGGCGAGAGAGGGNCAGCGTGTTGTGCGTCTTAAGGGTGGAGACCCCTTTATCTTCGGTCGTGGTGGTGAGGAGATGGATGCCCTCATTACAGAGGGGATACCCTTCCAAGTAATTCCTGGAATTTCTGCAGCAAATGGTTGTGCTGCTTATGCAGGTATCCCCCTTACACATCGGGACTATTCCCAGTCCGTTAGGTTTGTCACCGGACACCCCAAAGATGGAGTTGTAAATCTTATTTGGGATGAGCTTGTTCAATTAGATCAGACTTTAGTTTTTTATATGGGAATGGGAGGACTCGCTTCGATTTGCGAAAAACTCATCGAGCATGGAATGAGTAAGAAAATGCCAATTGCAATTATCTCTAAAGGGACTACACCTGAGCAAAGAACAGTGCGGGGGGATCTAAATAATATTCTAGACAACGTTGCTAAGGCAAAACTAGAGGCCCCGACACTAATAATTATCGGGCGAGTCGTGGCTCTTGCGAAGTGATCTTAGTCACAGTTACTTGGTTTGGGCAAGCCGGAGATTTTGTTNACCATCCTTGCAGGACGGCCAGTAAAAAGCTGCATTAAATAGATACTGNTGGCTTTCTCNGAAGCAATCTTTTCTTTGATAATACTAACGATAACCCTAGCCGCTGGAGACAACTTATGTCTCTCATAATACTCCCGTGTAAGTTCAATGACCCTCCAGTGATCTGGCGTTAACATAATTCCATCCTCTCCTGCGATTTTTTCTGCAACCTCAGGGGACCAATCCTCTAGGTGTTTTAAGAATCCTTCTTTATCGAAATCGATATCCATATTAGAACCAATTACTAATCTGCTCCGCTTCAACGCAAAGGCTTACGAATTTCTCATAGGTTATCGATACCTCGTGCTGAGCTACTTTTATCCCTCTAGCGGCCAGATCAATCTCTAGTGCGAAAATATTATTCATTCCTTTCAGCAGGTTTTCATCGAGGAGACTATAAACACCATCTTCCATAAGCAAGATTGTATCTCGGGGTGACACAAAATGCCGATTTTNAACGAGCGCTTTTGGCTTATTAAAAGTATGTAGGATCATTAGAAAGATAGTACTTTATCATGCTGCATGATTAGCTCATTCACNTCGTCATCGATGAGCTGGNTTACTGGAACTATTAGCTCTGATGCATTGATGTTTAACAATTTTAGTTGACTTTTACTGCAATAAATCAGGTTCACATCGTAGTCTGGAAGAGCCGAGAACCCTAGTACATAGTTTTTTACGCCAAGAGGTTCTGGTTTCTGGGCCTTGAGNAGTTGGTAAACCCCATCGCCAATAAATAAAACAGAGCACTGTGCAAATGCAGAGCCTGCGAGAAGTGCATCGAAGCCCTCCTGAGAATTGATAGTTCTCGGTGATTTTGACATGACGAATAAGAGTTTACTCATCTAAACTCCAAATGTGACCAGTTTATCGGCTTGGATAGCTGCATCGATAAGCTGACCAAGACCGGAAACAGTAAAGATAGGATTAATACTCGTGCCAACTCTTTCGTATCGATTAGATTCGGCTTCATTGAGTATGCCACGCCGAAGTGCAGAAGAAATGCAAACCACCATGTCGAGTTGATGCTCTCGTCCAAGGCTTGCCCAGTCTGATTCGATATACGCTTCATCTTGAGGCGGCACGCTGAGAAGATTGGCGTTATAGACACCATCATGATAGAAAAAAATTCTGTAGATCTCATGGCCTTCTTCAATAACGCTCCGCGCAAAAAGATATGCTGATCTCGCTGCCTGATCAGAATATGGTGCTCCGTGCACAACGATTGCAAACTTCATAAACAAAGAAGCCCCGACACGCTGAACATGTCGGGGCTTAGGTCTCTTTTGTTCACTATTTACCTCTAGTCGTTGCCACCAAAAAAATTGAGCAAGTGCAGTAGTGACAAGAAAAGGTTATAAATACTAAGGTAAAGAGAGACTGTCGCCATGATGTAATTGGTTTCACCACCATGAATAATCTGACTAGTATCGTAAAGTATAAGTCCGGACATAAGCATTACAATTGCCGCAGAGATTGCTAGCTGCAGACCAGATATATAGATACCGAAGAATCCCCCTACAAGACTCAGTAGAACTGCGCCTATTACGACCCACAGTCCTGTCATTAAAAATCCGCCCATGAATGAAAAGTCTTTTTGGGTCACTAAGGTATAACCCGATAGCGAGAGGAAGATAACGCCGGTCAATGAAAGTGCCGTCAAGACGGTCTGACTCCCGCCAGCGGTTTGCATATAAAAATTGACGATAGGCCCCACTGAGAANCCAAGGATACCAGTAAAGGCAAAAACTAAGACAATTCCCCACGAGCTGTTCCGCATCTTGCTGATGGCAAATAAGAGACCAAAAGAGATGATGAGGGGNAGCCAGCCCATGTAGGGTGCGTTAGTCGCCACGGCAACACCAGCCATTGCGGCGCTAAAAAGTAGTGTCATGGATAGTAGTAAGTAGGTGTTACGTAACACCTTATTTGTGGAAACCGTCGTACTCTGACGATCCGATAAAAACTGTGCATCTGCCATGCGTTTCTCCTGAAGAATTTATGGTGGCTTTCACTTATTTCNTTCAAATTTTAAGGCTCTAAATCTTAAAATCAACTGGTGCCACCGAAACAANATACGATTTATTCACTAATTTAGTTGGTAGTTTATCGGATTATTTTTTTATCGATTCAGGTCNTCGCTCTNGGCCTAACCTAACCATCGGTTATTTTATACCTCTAAAAAAAGGGGCGACNTNNGTCGCCCCTTGTGATGCCTCATCAGTCGATGACTTGACTAGAACTGATAGGATAATCCAATTCTGATTTCGTAAAGAGATGCATCACCAATTCTGAATTCTTTGATTTGGTCGTCTTCTTCTACCGTGTAGAAGAAAGGCGCTTGGCGCATAACGCCCCAATCATCATTAATTAGGTTGGTAATATTATCGATAGTGATGAATGCTTGACCTTTATGCCCGTCCATAAAGCCAGGGAGCTCCTGAGTGATCGAGAGATCTGCCTTGGTAAAAGTTGAGCCGTCTTCGCTATTCCTCTCACCGCCTATTGGGAGTACATTCTCTTCGTTATCAAGATATGGAGTAAATCCATATGCGCCNCCAGTTCCAGCAGAACCACTTAAGGTAAGGCTATAAGGCTGACCCGAGTTACGCTGCATGAACAAAGAAAACCGCGTATCGTACCCGCTATTAAATAAATCAGCAGTATAGTTAACTATGGCCGTAAAACGATGCGTCACTTCATAGTTTGAGCGAGACATTGTATTTTCTTCTGGGTCAAAAAACGCTCTCTTGATGTAATTTGAGAAGTGAGTCGCNCTAGTCATNGAAGATACNTCCTTNGAATCAGTGTANGCATAACCNANNGTTANNTCTANNCCNTTATCAAAGGCTTTGAAGACCGANANAGANGCNTGNAGNGCTTCTCTNCCNTCNTCNACGTTNGTGGTTACGAAGGTCGGTGTCCTNACNNNATCNTANGTTGGATANCCNTGCGCNNTAGTTCCTGTTCGNTCANNNTCGCCATGNTTGACCACNGCCCAATCCTGNCCGTTAGATACNAGTAAATCGGCNTCAATNANGTAACCGTTCTGAGTNTCAAANGTTGCNCCTAGCGAATACTTCCACTCTGATGGNAGCTCAAANTCTGGATCAAGGTATACAATTTCAAAATTACTNCCTTCTCCCGTAGTGGCAGCTTCGTAAAGGTCTACAGGGANACCCCATCCTGGTCCACANACNGGTACATCNGCNTCNCAAGCNGTNTANTCGAGNTCGTAAANTACTCCNGGATNTCNTTCACGAAATTGGAACGCAACGGTATTAGTGCCGCTGTAGGCATTTGAATACCAGACATTGGGATTTCCGCCAGAATATAACCCGATACCACCTCTTAGTGTTAAAGAGTCGGTTGCCTCATAGGTGAATCCAAATCGAGGTAACAGTATATCTAGGCCATCGAGGTTGGTGGAGTTTGAAAACCCGTAATCAGCCACGAATTCTGCGTTTTCATTTGGACGATCATCTGAGGCGTAACGCTCGTAACGAAGTCCGAAGGTCATTGTCAGTAGGTCAGTAGCCTTAAACTCATCTTCAATATAGACAGTGTTTACATCGTAACTCCACCTAACCGCAGTATCCAATTCGTTATTAGTGATTGCATTGCCGTAGTAGATGTCGTCAGCTAAGCCTGCCTCAAATGCTTCTATCGCAGTTAAATCTCCGGTAGGCGCAAAATCAATCTCTGTATCAACATGCTGATAGAAGAGGTTATACATTTCCAGAGAGTCTCTCTCATAGCCTGCTGTTATTAAATGATTACCCATGACATAGGTTCCGCGAACCACCAACTGGTTTAGTTCCCAGTCGATATCGTTCGCCTGACGACTATCGTCGCCACCAAGATATACATCGATATCGTCTAGCTCAACTCCATTAATAACGCGGTCGTCGAGTTCAATGGTTAACTCGCCGATACTTTTGCCAGCAGTAGGTTCTTGAAGAAAATCAATATCAGTGAGTGAGTAACGAATCTCCGTTGAAAAATTATCGCTCCAATCTGAATAAAGTGTAACGGTCGTGGCTTTTAATTCCGCGCCTCTCTTGTAGAGGTGCGGTGCGAACTCTAACTCGTTTAGGTCGCTATCTGATTCGGTGAAGTTATATGAATCATTCCACATATACTGAGCTGAAAGACGTTGTGAATCCGAGAGGAGCCAATCCGTTTTAAGGAGATATTTCTCATCTTCCACATCCTCCACAGCAGGAAGAACGCCAGGATCATAACTATAGCGTTCGCGGGCAATCCGGGCGATTTCATCGATTTCTGACTGAAGTATTGGGACTTCATTAACTGCGCCAGAACCGATAGGTCCTCTTTCAAATAGATTCACCCCATCATACTTTTCATACGCGGCATAAACGAACAGAGTGTCTTCAATAATGGCTCCTCCGACATCGAAGCCATAGCGCTGCTCGTCCCATTCCTGCGTAATAAGGTCTGAGCCCTCAAGACTATCACCTCGAAGGCTGTCGCTACCAAAGTCTGAAAAGAATGAACCCTGCCACTCGTTACTCCCTGATTTAGTTACTGCATTAATATTACAGGCAGAGAAACCACCATAAACAACGCTAAAGGGGGCAAGCTCTACGGACACTCCAGAAATAGCATCATATGGGAATGGCATTCGCTCAGTAGGGTAGCCATTTGTATTCAGTCCAAATGAGTCGTTTAGTCGAACGCCATCTACGGTTAGGCTGTTGTACCTGGGTGCTGATCCATTACACTGAATACTGTCTGTATCACCGTCAGCTTGGTTTACATAGACGCGAGGATCTTGCTGAATAATATCATTAATATTCCTGTTAACAGCTGGCGAATCCTGAAGCTGCTGCAAGGAGAAACTGACCGACGGCCCTATCGCTTTGACAGTAGCCGTTTGTTCTGCGACCACAACGACTTCTTCAATATTTCCCATTGTAAGCTCTAGTGATTTTGTCTTACCGAGGTCCAGGCGAACGTTATTGAGTGTGGTGCTCGCGTAACCGCTTCGTGTCGCCTCAACGGTGTATGTGGATGTCACTGGTAAATTACGGACGGCATAATAGCCGTCCGCCGCTGAAGTCACTTCCTTTGAAAGGCCAGTACCATTATTGGTCACGGTAATTTTCGCACCCGCGATGCGGGCCATATCACTGTTGACTACGAGACCTTCTACGGCAGCCGTTGTCTCTACAGCGAGGGTGCTATTAACTGTAAAGGTGGCTATAAATGCCAACAAAGTCCAAACGGACGCGCCCAATTTAATGAATTTTTTCATTACAACTCCTTGTTCTGGGTAGGTAACACAATGTTGTTAATTGAAGAAGTAAGCATACTTACTCTAGGTAATTTTCAGTAGTGTTTTGGATTAAGATTCTGGTCTGTAACATTAATTTTCTGTGAATTCTGAATCTACTTGCAATCGCTGCTTTTATCAAAGGTTTTGTTATATTTATTCACCATCTATTTTGGCTTGTACTTGCAGTTCTAATCTGTAAACTTCATGTCCAATGCACAAAGGGCTAGTTTTTGCAAGAGCCCACACTTATAAAAATGGGAAGCAAGAGGAAATTTAATGGTTACAGCAGCTCAAAACAAAAAGAATATTAAGAAGAACCGTCGTACAATTTTTGAGGTTGAAGGGAAAGTCACTGCGAATAAGTCAAAGGCCTACGCATCCAGATCTATTATCGAAGAGAATAGAGCCCTTATCCTAAAAAATTATACTGCGGCCTTTATGGGTAACAGGCAGCTCGCAAATCAGAATACCGATGACATATTTAGAAATCGCCAAGCTCTTTTATCTAGTATAGAGACTTCTAGCGATGTCGAGGAGAACTTTGTTGCATCAATGATCAATGAAGCTAACCTCGATTTTCTCGAGCATCGTGCCGCACTCAATGCTGCGGTCTTATCTGCAAACGATAAAATGATTGCAGTAAATGCCATGCTCATTGAGATCAACGACGCAATCATGGCGGCGAATGAGGGAATCGTTAAATTTAACGCTAAAGAAATCGCAAAAAACACTCAAATTCTTAATGGTTCGCTTAAACCCAAGTCTGCAACGCCTGCAAAAAATGCAGCTCGGGTTAAGAAGAATGCTGCGAGAGGAACTGCTATTGGTAAGGCTGCTGCAGCCAATTCCAAGAAGATGGATACGCTGACTTCCTCAATGCAAGCGAATAGAAAGAGAATAGAGAAGAATGCGGAAAAGATCATGCAACGTCGCGCTGATATTGTTAAAAATTCTAGTAATATTAGTAAGAATCAGGAACGAGTAGCGAAAGCAATTACTTCCTAATTTGCATATTTAGGTCGACAGGAGGGTCTCTTTTCGAGTCCCTCCTGAACCCTAAAAATTGAAAACCCAGATCTAAAACCGTCCTTTCAAAAATAATCCGCTCTTTAAATCGATCCCGTGATTACCAGTATTAAGCTTAACGATGAGCAAATGCGTAGATTTGTATGTGATGGGTTCCTCGTTCTTGATAGCATCCAGGACGAGACCTTGCATCAGGGTATCGTGGACAAGCTTCAGTACCTCAATAAACACGAGCCTGAAATTGGTAATAACGTATTACCCCGAATCTCTGAGTTGAATTGCGTATTAGACTCTCCACAAATAAGAGGTGCTATTGAAAGCATCCTTGGTCGGGACTTCATGCTTCATCCACATAGGCTTTCGACCCCAGGAGAGCCATTACCTGAGGGTGCCCGTGAGTTACAACTTGGTCACGATGTAAATGGGCCGCCGGTTGGTCACGGTTCGAAGGGCTTCACTATGTGGCATAAAGATAAGTTAGGGAGGGCTAGATACCATACGCCCCGGTTCCTTTATCTATTTTATTTTCCTCAGGATACCCCGATAGACAGAGGGCCTACGCGAGTCATACCTGGTTCTCAGTATTATGACCACTCAACGGAAGCGGACTATCCTTTCGCCTTTGT
>NHBG02000018.1 GCA_002167855.2 Gammaproteobacteria bacterium TMED1 | reverse complement strand
AGGTTTGTAGAGGTGATAAATGTCTAAAGAGAAGTTTGAGCGAAGTAAACCGCACGTAAATGTTGGGACTATAGGTCACGTTGATCATGGTAAGACGACGCTAACCGCTGCGATCACTAAGGTTTGTTCGGAAGCTTACGGTGGTGGAGAATTTCAGGCATTTGATGCGATTGATAACGCACCGGAAGAGAGAGAACGGGGTATCACCATAGCGACATCGCATGTGGAGTATGACTCGCCGGATCGTCACTATGCCCACGTTGATTGTCCGGGTCACGCTGATTATGTGAAGAATATGATCACGGGTGCAGCACAGATGGATGGAGCCATTTTAGTTGTATCAGCAGCTGATGGTCCAATGCCGCAAACTCGAGAACACATATTGCTATCGAAGCAAGTAGGCGTCCCTTATATTGTAGTATACCTGAACAAAGCCGATATGGTTGACGATGAGGAGTTGCTCGAATTAGTTGAGATGGAAGTCCGTGAGCTACTCGATCAGTATGAGTTTCCGGGAGATGATACGCCTATCATCACAGGAAGTGCACTCAAGGCATTGGAAGGAGACACGTCAGATATCGGTGCTCCTTCGATCCAGAAGCTGGTAGAAACTTTAGACGAATATATACCGGAGCCGAAGAGAGATATAGACCAACCATTTTTGCTACCGATAGAGGATGTTTTTTCCATTTCTGGTCGTGGTACGGTTGTTACTGGTCGGATTACGCGGGGTATCATTAAGGTAGGTGATGAGGTAGAGATAGTCGGGATACGTGATACACAGACGACGACCTGTACTGGGGTAGAGATGTTTCGTAAGCTGCTTGACGAGGGTCGGGCAGGAGAGAACGTAGGAGTGTTGCTTCGAGGCACGAGTCGTGATGAGGTAGAGCGCGGCCAGGTGTTGGCGATTCCTGGATCGATAACGCCCCATACTAAGTTTGAAGGAGAGGTTTATGTCCTGTCGAAAGATGAGGGAGGGCGGCATACGCCATTCTTCAAGGGATATAAGCCGCAGTTCTTCTTTGAAACAACAGATGTGACAGGTTCAGTTGAGCTTCCAGGGGGCACAGAGATGGTAATGCCTGGTGATAATATTGCAATGAACGTTGAGTTGATTGCACCAATAGCGATGGAGGAAGGTCAGCGTTTTGCTATTCGTGAAGGTGGCAGGACAGTCGGGGCAGGCGTTGTTACTAAGATTAGTAATTGAAGGAATAAAGTTAGCTCAGCGGAATGGGGTACGCTCTGATTTACTTCTTCCATGGAAAATTTGTAAAAAACATTGAATATGTTGCTTCGAACTGTGGCAATTAGGGAAGAGGGCATGTATCATCCTCGGCCCTGCTGCGGGGAGTAAGAGAAACTCAACAGCTGGGCGGGATACATGATCTCAATTTGAGATCGCGGGTAGCTTGAATTAGAGCATTTTAGAGCGTCTTCCCTATTACGAGGGAGAGATGCTTTTGTCTTATTGAATTGGCTCTGAAAGGAGAGGTCATGCAAAACCAGAGAATCAGGATCAGGTTGAAGGCGTTCGATCATCGCCTGATAGACGCCTCTACGCAGGAAATAGTAAATACAGCTAAACGCACCGGTGCGCAGGTCCACGGGCCAATTCCCTTACCCACTCGAAGGGAAAAGTTTACTGTCTTAATTTCGCCCCACGTCGACAAGGATGCGAGAGATCAATATGAGATACGTACCCACAAACGGTTGTTGGATATTTTGGAGCCAACTGAAAGGACAGTTGATGCGCTAACTAAACTTGATTTGGCTGCTGGTGTAGAGGTGCAAATCAATCTAGCCTAGGCTGATTGATTATAGTAGGAGTTTAGGAGTTAGAGATGGCAATAGGAATCGTAGGAATTAAAAGAGGTATGACACGAATTTTCTCTGAAGACGGAAACTCTGTGCCAGTAACAGTTATAGAAGCTGAACCCAACCGCGTCGCTCAAATAAAAACTAAAGAGAGCGATGGCTACGTAGCTATTCAAGTTTCTTCAGGAGAGGTTAAGCCATCAAATGTAACGAGGCCGTTGGCCGGACATTATAGTAAAGCCAATGTTGAGATCGGTAGAGCGCTGAACGAATTTCGAATTAGTGGCGATGAAGAAGTCAATTTGGGTGATAGGTTGAGTGTTTCTGAGTTTGAAGTCGGACAAAAGATAGATGTTACTGGTCAGTCCAAAGGCAAAGGATTCGCCGGGGTGGTTAAACGACATAATTTCAAGATGCAGGATGCTACCCATGGTAATTCTATTTCTCATCGGGCGCCTGGTTCAATAGGCCAGTGTCAGACTCCAGGCCGGGTGTATAAGGGAAAAAAGATGGCTGGGCATATGGGAGCGGTGAAAGTAACCACTCAGTCTTTGGAGGTCGTAAGTATTGACGAAGAGAACAATTTATTATTGGTAAAAGGTGCTGTGCCGGGCGCAAGTGGCGGCAGCGTATTTTTGAGGCCGTCGGTTAAGTCGCGGGCTTAGTGGAGAGATAAATTGAATCTCAATATTTCAGACCCCGGTACAGGGCTCTCAAAAGAAGCAGTTAATCTTTCCGAGGTAACCTTTGGAAGAGAGTATAACGAGGCTTTGATACATCAAGTCGTTGTAGCTTACATGGCTACTGGCAGGCAAGGGACAAAGGCCTTAAAGACCAGGTCAGAGGTAAGGGGAGGTGGAGCTAAGCCATATCGCCAAAAGGGAACCGGTCGAGCGAGAGCAGGTACTATCAGAAGCCCTATTTGGCGGGGAGGTGGTCAGACTTTCGCCGCAAAACCCAGAGATTATTATCAGAAGGTTAACAAGAAAATGTATCGAGGGGCGATGCGGTCTATCCTTTCTGAGTTGATTCGACAGGATCGTATAGTTGTTACTAAAGACGTTAGCATAGAGGGACCAAAGACCAAGCAAGTACAAAACTTGTTAAAGGATCTGGCTTTAGAAGATGTTCTTATTGTTGTGGAAGAAGTGGATGACAACCTGTACTTGGGTGCGCGCAATCTCAAGAATGTAGAGGTGGTAGATGTTCAAGGTATAAATCCTGTTACTTTGATCCGCTGTAAAAAAGTACTGTTCACTGTTGGTGCTCTAAAGAAAGTCGAAGAGGTGCTGGGATGAATGACGATAGACTTTATAGGGTAGTTTTAGGTGCTCATATATCAGAGAAAGCCACACTAATTGCTGATGAGACCAATCAAATTACTTTCAAGGTAGCAAAGGACGCTACTAGACCAGAGATTAAAGAGGCTATAGAAAGGATATACGGGGTTGTTGTTAAGAATGTCACAGTACTGAATGTAAAAGGGAAGGTGAAACGTTCCTTTCGCGGTGTGTCAAAAAAATCAAATTGGAAGAAGGCGTATGTCGGACTGGAAGCAGGTCATGATATCGACTTTTCTGGAATAAACTAGCGAGACTTTAGATGCCTGTTGTAAAGACAAAACCAACTTCACCGGGTCGCAGGTTCGTTGTGAAGGTTGTTCATCCAGAGCTGTACTCTGGGAAGCCTTATAAACCTCTAACAGAGAAAAAGACTAAGAGTGGGGGTAGAAATAATAACGGTCGCATTACTACTAGGCATATAGGCGGTGGGCACAAGCAGAGATATCGAGTTATAGACTTTAAGCGCAATAAGAATGGGATAAACGCGACAGTAGAGAGATTGGAATATGACCCTAATCGGTCTGCCAATATTGCTTTGTTGAAATATTCGGATGGTGAGAGGCGCTATATTATCGCTCCCAAAGGGCTCTCTATGGGTGATGGGCTTCAGTCTGGAGATAATGTTGCCATCAGGATCGGCAATTCTATGCCATTACGTAATGTACCAATGGGCAGTGTGGTGCATTGTATAGAGTTAAAACCTGGTAAGGGAGCACAAATGGCTAGGAGTGCGGGTACATCTGCTCAGCTCGTTGCGAAGGAAGGAAGACATGTGACGCTGAGACTAAGGTCTGGAGAGATGAGAAAGGTCTTAGGCGAATGCAGGGCTACACTTGGTGAAGTAAGTAATTCAGAACATAACTTGCGTTCGTTGGGGAAAGCCGGTGCCTCGAGATGGCGTGGTATAAAGCCAACTGTTCGAGGTGTCGTAATGAACCCTGTAGACCACCCGCATGGCGGCGGTGAAGGTAAAACTTCGGGTGGGCGTCACCCTGTTTCGCCTTGGGGTCAGCCCACTAAGGGCCATAAAACTAGGAAGAATAAACGAACTGATAAGATGATAGTTCGTCGGCGATCGAAGACCAGGAGATAGTTGTGCCAAGGAGCTTAAAGAAAGGACCGTTCGTAGATCTTCATCTCATGAACAAGGTAACGAAGGCCCTCGAAACAAATGATAAGAGACCAATTCAAACTTGGTCCCGTCGTTCATTAATAACACCTGACTTCGTTGGATTAACTATTCAGGTGCACAATGGTCGTCAACATATTCCAGTATTTATCAATGAGGATATGGTTGGACATAAACTGGGAGAATTTGCTATCACTCGAACTTTCCGCGGTCATGCTGGTGATAAAAAGATCAAGCGATAAGAGGAGCAATAATGGAAGTCTCAGCTAGGTTAAAAGGTGCTCGCATATCAGCGCAGAAAGCTCGGTTGGTCGCCGACCAAATTAGGGGTAAGCACGTTGGTGAGGCTTTAGATCTGTTGAGTTTCAGCACAAAAAAAGGGGCGCAGCTTGTCAGAAAGTTACTGGAATCGGCCATTGCTAATGCAGAGCATAACGATGGTGCAGATGTCGATGATCTTGCGGTATCCAAGATATTTGTGGACGAAGGGACTACGATGAAGAGAATCCGGCCTCGGGCTAAAGGCCGCGCTGATCGTATTTTCAAAAGAAGTTGCCATATCACGCTAGCGGTAGCGGATAAATAGAAAAGATTTAGGGAGTACATTATGGGTCAGAAAGTAAATCCAACTGGTATACGTTTGGGTATTGTGAAAAGCCATACCTCGGTTTGGTATGCTAGCGGCCCTGCTTACAGATCTAATCTCCATGAGGACTTGAAGGTGCGCGAGTACATTCAAAAAAGGCTCGCTCAGGCTTCCGTAAGTAGAATTGAGATTGCTAGGCCCGCGCAGACGGCCCGAATTACTATACATACTGCGCGTCCTGGTATTGTGATAGGTAAAAAGGGAGAAGATATAGAGAAGCTTAGGTTAGAGGTTTCCCAAATTATGGGTGTTCCTGTTCATATAAATATCGAAGAGATAAAAAAGCCAGAACTGGATGCATATCTGGTGGCGCATAACGTTGCACAGCAGTTGGAACGAAGAGTTATGTTTAGACGAGCTATGAAGAGAGTGCAGCAAAATGCAATGCGTCTGGGTGCAGAGGGTATCAAGGTAAGAGTTGCTGGCCGTCTTGGCGGTGCCGAAATTGCAAGAGCTGAGAGTTACTTAGAGGGAAGAGTCCCATTACATACTTTGAGGGCCGATATCGATTATGCAACGGCAGAGGCACTCACTACATATGGAATATTGGGTGTAAAAGTTTGGATATTTAAGGGCGAGGTTCTTGGGCAGCGAGAAGATGTTGTTCAAGCATCGCCAACTCAGAGTTTTGGTTAAAAAGTATGTTACAACCCAAAAGAACAAAGTTCAGGAAGCAGCACAAAGGTCGAAATCGAGGTCTCGCTCACCGAGGTAGCGCGGTCAGTTTCGGGGATTATGGCCTAAAAGCAATAGGCAGAGGAAGATTGACTGCGCGTCAAATCGAGGCAGGCCGTAGAGCGATGACAAGGAGAGTAAAAAGAGGTGGGCAGATTTGGATCAGAGTGTTTCCAGATAAACCTATTACGCAAAAGCCCTTAGAAGTCCGCCAAGGAAAAGGTAAGGGGAACGTAGAATATTGGGTTGCACAGATTAAACCGGGTAAGGTGCTTTATGAGATGGAAGGGGTGACTGAAGAAACAGCGAGAGATGCGTTTCGATTAGCTGCAGCGAAGCTCCCATTTCCTACAACATTCGTAAAACGCCAAGCAATGTGATGAGAGGTGGCTATGGACACGAATGATTTGAGAGCTAAATCCATTAAAGATCTGAATGAGGAGTTACAGTCTCTAGAGAAAGAGCGGTTCGCGCATAGGATGCAGCAATCCACAGGACAATTGACGCAGACTCATCTACTAAAACAAGTGTCTAAAGATATTGCCAGAGTAAAGACCTTCTTAAATGAAAAGTCTAGAAAGATTGGACTTGAGGAAGCTTAATGACTGAAGAGAAAACATCAGCTAGAACGGCTATAGGGTCCGTGATTAGTAATAAAATGGATAAAACAATTACCGTACTGGTCGAGCGTAGAATTAAACACCCTATCTACGGTAAGTATATTAGGCGGTCGAAAAAGTTCCACGCCGACGATCCTGATAATAAGTGTCAAGAGGGAGATTTGGTTACCATAGTTGAGACCCAACCGATGTCAAAGACTAAAACCTGGGCTCTAAAAAGTATTGATCGTGAAGTTGCAGTAATCTCGTGATTTCACTTTTCGTAATATAAAGAGGTTAACGGAATGATCCAGGCGCAGACATACTTAGATATTGCTGATAATAGCGGTGCGCGAAGAGTCATGTGCATAAAAGTGCTTGGTGGTTCAAAGCGCCGCTACGCTAACGTTGGCGACGTAATCAAGGTAACCGTAAAAGAAGCTATTCCTCGAGGGCGGGTACGTAAGGGGCAAGTACTTGACGCTGTCGTGGTTCGTACAAAAAAGGGTGTGCGTAGGCCAGATGGTTCGTTGATCCGTTTTGATGGGAATGCGGCTGTATTACTTAATGCGCAGAAACAGCCAATCGGAACAAGAATCTTTGGTCCAGTAACTAGGGAGTTACGGGATGATAACTTCATGCGGATCATATCTTTGGCGCCGGAAGTGCTTTAAGGAAGAAAAATGCAAAAGATTAAGAGAGACGACAAGGTTATGGTTATCACCGGTCGGGATCGTGGAAAGATAGGGACGGTTACTCGCGCTTTGGACGATGGTAGGTTGTACGTGAGCGGAATAAATATGGTGAAAAGACATACCAAAGGTAACCCTCAGGCGGGCCAGCCAGGAGGTATCATTGAGAAAGAGGCGCCTATCGAGGCTTCGAACGTCGCTATCTATAACGGCGCGACAAATAAAGTAGATCGGGTGGGCTTCAAGATCTTAGCGGATGGCAAAAAGGTTCGTATTTTTAGATCTAGTGGTGACCAGATTGATAGTTAGTCCAATGGAAGACAAATGATAGATCTAAAAAAACAATACCGAGAGGAAGTGGTAACTAAATTGCAAAAAGAATTAAGCCTCAAGAATGTGATGGAGGTCCCACGGTTAACAAAAATTGTTCTCAACATGGGAGTAGGCGAGGCTATAGGTGATCGAAAGCAGTTAGATGCAGCGGTAGATAATATGGAAGCTATTGCTGGTCAAAAAGCTGTGGTTAATAACGCAAGAAAGTCCATTGCAGGCTTTAAAGTTCGAGAAGGTTTCCCTGTTGGTTGCAAGGTGACTTTGCGTCGGGAAAGAATGTATGAATTTCTGAACAGATTAATAAACATTGCGATTCCTAGGCAAAGAGATTTTAGAGGGATTAGTCCTCGGTCATTTGATGGTAGGGGTAATTTTTCTATGGGTTTGTCCGAACAGATTGTATTCCCAGAAATTGATTATGACAAAATCGATAAAATTAGAGGGTTAGACATAGGTATTGTAACTACAGCGAAAACAGATGATCAAGCAAGGGCTTTATTGCGAGCCTTTAATTTTCCCTTCCGAGAAGTAAGTTAATAGGACTTTATATGGCCAAAATGTCGATGATTAATCGGGAACTCAAACGTCAGCGTACCGCTGCAAAGTATGCTTTAAAAAGAGCGGCTTTAAAGGAAATCATCCGCGATCCGCAGGCGTCATCAGACGATCGCTGGGATGCTCAATTGAAGCTGCAAAGGTTACCGAGGAATGCGAGTCCATGCAGGCAGGTGAGAAGGTGTAGTATCACAGGTAGGCCTCACGCAGTTTATAGACGGTTTGGCCTGGCGCGTACGAAATTGAGGGAAGCTGCGATGCGTGGCGATGTACCTGGCCTTGTAAAATCGAGTTGGTAAGGAGCGAGCCATGACCATGCAAGATCCTTTGGCAGATATGCTTACGCGCATTCGCAATGCGCAGCAAGTGAAGATCAAGGAAATTACCATGCCTTCTTCCTCTACCAAGGTCTCAGTAGCGGAAGTATTGAAGCAAGAAGGCTTCATCGAAAATTTTGAGGCCTCGATTAATAAAGACGGTAAAGCCATTTTGAGTATAGTTTTGAAATATTTTGAAGGTCGGCCTGTAATTGAGGAAATAAAGAGATTGAGTCGGCCTGGTTTGCGTCAGTACAAGCATAAAGATGCGATTCCTGAAATAAGGGGTGGGTTGGGTATCATCATTTTATCAACAAACAAAGGGGTAATGACCGATCGTGCGGCACGGCAACAGGGTGTCGGTGGGGAATTACTTTGCTCAGTATTCTAGTGAACAAATGGATGAGTGACTAATGTCTAGAATTGCAAATAATCCAGTAGAGGTTCCCTCCGGCGTGGAGGTTATGCTTGATGGCCCTAATTTGAAAGTTAAAGGTAGCAAAGGCACGTTAGAGCTTGTTATTAACGGGCAAGTAGAGATTAATCAGGATGATAATTACATTACTTTTAGAGCAAGCAATGGAAGCAAAAAATCGGGGGCTTTAGCAGGTACTTACCGTTCTCTAGTAAACAATATGGTGCTAGGTGTAAGTGAGGGTTTTTCAAAATCACTTCTTTTGCAAGGGGTCGGTTATCGGGCGCAAGCTCAAGGGAAAAAACTCAACCTGACTCTAGGTTTTTCTCATCCAATAGACTATGACATACCAGATGGGATTGAAGTAGAAACGCCTAGTCAAACTGAAGTTTTGGTAAAAGGCATCGACAAGCAATTAGTAGGACAAGTTTCTGCCGAGATTAGAGCCTTCCGACCACCGGAGCCCTACAAAGGCAAAGGTGTACGCTACGCCAATGAGTATGTAAAGCGTAAAGAAGCGAAGAAGAAATAGTAGGAAAATATGAGCAAGAAGAAAACTGCAAGACTACGAAGAGCGACAAAGCTTCGATCACATATACGAGAGTTAGGCATTCCGCGCTTAAGTGTATTTCGTTCGCCTAGACATATATATGCTCAGGTAGTTTCTTCATCCGGAGAACGAATTGAGGCTGCTGCATCAACTTTAGAAAGTGATTTGAAGGGACAAAGCTCGGGTAATATCCAGGGCGCAATTGCAGTAGGTTCTCTCATAGCCGAACGCGCAAAAAGTAAAGGAATAGAAAAAGTGGCCTTTGATCGGTCGGGATACAAGTATCATGGTCGAATTAAAGCATTAGCGGACGCGGCTCGCAGTGGCGGGTTAAAGTTCTAAGTTTCGGGGATAATCGATGGCATATAACGACAAGGAAAATGAGGAAGGCATACTAGAGAAGCTGGTGCAGGTTAACCGGGTTGCTAAGGTGGTAAAAGGTGGCAGAATTTTCGGATTCACCGCTCTAACTGTAGTGGGCGATGGGAATGGTCGTGTAGGCTATGGTCGAGGGAAAGCACGTGAAGTCCCTTTGGCGATTCAGAAGGCAATGGAGGCTGCCAGGCGGAATATGATTCAAGTAGAGCTAAACGGTTCTACAATCCAATACCCGATAACAGCGAGACATGGTGCCTCTAAAATCTATATGCAGCCAGCATCTGAGGGCACGGGTGTGATTGCTGGGAAGACTATGCGGGCGGTGTTAGAAGTTGCTGGAGTCCACAATGTTCTTGCTAAATGCTATGGATCAACAAGCCCAGTCAATGTTCTTCGGGCGACATTTAATGGACTACAGGATATGCGATCAGCTGAACACATAGCAGAGAAACGTGGCCTTTCCGTCGATGAAATCAAGGCCTGAGTAAGACATGTCTGATAAAAAAATAAAAGTAACCCTGGTCAAGAGTACGATAGGTAGGCTGAAGAAACACAAAGATTGTGTAGCTGGCTTAGGTCTACGCAGAATAAACCACAGTGTAGAGGTGGTAGATACTCCTGCCAATAGAGGAATGATTAAAAAAGTCTCATATCTTTTGAGTGTAGAAGACAAATAGAGAGGGGTTTAAATAGTGCGCCTTAATTCATTAGGTTCGGATAGAAGCGGAAAAGCTTTGAGAAAGCGCGTTGGCCGAGGAATTGGTAGTGGTGTTGGTAAAACAGCTGGTCGTGGGCATAAAGGGCAAAAATCTCGAGCCGGAGGGAAAGTTCCAGCTGGGTTTGAAGGGGGCCAAATGCCCCTGCAAATGCGGTTGCCTAAGTTTGGGTTTAACTCTGTGAAGGCAAGATTAACTGCAGAGGTAAGGCTGTCTGAGTTAGATAAGCTAGAGGCGGAAATAATAGATATAGAGTCTCTTAAGTCCGCTAATCTTATTAAAAACAGTATAAAGCGTGTACGTATTATTGCCTCTGGCACGGTCACCAAGCCCCTAGTTCTGAAAGGTTTGAGGGTGACTGCAGGCGCCCAGACTGCTGTCGAAAAAGCCGGAGGGAAAATTGAGGAGACGGAATAGTTACTTTTGGTAACTCATCAATATCATGGCTAGTGTAATTCCAAATCAGAGTAGCGGAGGACTTGTAGAACTGCGGCGGAGGCTGCTGTATGTGCTTCTTGCGATTATTGTGTACAGAATAGGCAGTCATATTCCTGTCCCAGGGATCGACCCTGAGCGGTTAAGATCCTTGTTCGAGCAGAATCAGGGAGGAATACTAGACTTGTTTAATATGTTTTCTGGCGGAGCATTAGAACGAATGAGTATCTTGGCATTAGGTATAATGCCTTACATCTCTGCCTCAATTATAGGAGAGTTATTGGTTGCAACAACTCCTAGTTTGCAGCAATTACGCAAGGAAGGGGAGTCAGGAAGGAGAAAAATAAATCAGTATAAACGTTATGGCACGCTTCTTTTAGCTACAATACAAGGCTTCGCGTTTAGCAGCGGGCTAGCTTCTCAGGGGCTAGCTTATGAGGGATCACTTGCATTTCATTTCGTAGCTATTACCACTTTAGTCACTGGTGCCATGTTCATGATGTGGTTGGGTGAGCAGGTAACTGAAAGGGGGGTTGGTAATGGAATTTCTATATTGATTTTTGCAGGAATTGTGGCTGGATTACCTAGTGCTTTAGGTCAATCTTTTGAGCAAGCTCGACAAGGTGAGATCTCTCTCTTTGGTCTCCTGATTATCGCGTCCATAGCAGTCTTGGTGATAGCCTTTGTTGTGTTTGTTGAGCGCGGGCAGCGGCGTATTACGGTTAACTATGCACGGCGTCAGCAAGGAAGGAAAATGTACGCGGGCCAAACAAGCATGCTTCCTTTGAAGGTTAATATGGCTGGGGTAATACCCGCGATTTTTGCTAGTAGCCTACTGTTATTTCCTGCTTCTTTGGGGCAGTGGTTTGGCCAGTCCGAGGGTATGGAGTGGCTTCAAGAGCTAAGTCTACAAATTGCGCCTGGGCAACCCTTAAACATTCTACTTTTCTCCGCGGGAATAATTTTTTTCTGCTTTTGGTACACAGCAATTATGTTTAACTCAAAAGAGGTTGCTGACAATCTTAAGCGGTCGGGGGCTTTTATCCCTGGCTATCGTCCCGGTGAGCAGACAGCAAGATATATAGACACTATTTTGATGCGGCTTACCTTGTTTGGATCACTTTATATGACGCTAGTTTGTTTGCTACCGCAGTTTTTTGTTGTGCAATTCAACGTCACTTTTCAGCTTGGGGGAACGGCCTTGCTAATAGTTGTAGTCGTCGTCATGGATTTTATGGCTCAGGTACAGACTCATTTAATGTCTCACCAGTATGATTCGTTAATGAAAAAATCAAATTTGCAAAATTTTGGTAGACGTTAGGAGCACACGATGAAAGTTAGGGCATCGGTTAGAAAGATGTGTCGAAATTGTCGCATAATCAGGCGAAAAGGGGCTGTGCGCGTCATATGTATAGACCCAAAACATAAGCAACGGCAAGGTTAATATAGGAGTTTTTATGGCGCGTTTAGCAGGGATAAACATTCCAGATAACAAGCATACTGGAATCTCATTGACATATATTTATGGCATTGGCCGTAAAGTAGCGAGGGATCTCTGTGATGCTACTGGTTTGGATCCTATATCGAAAGTAGGAGATTTATCCGAAAAAGATCTAGATAGTTTGCGGAGCGAGATAGCTAAACTGGTAGTAGAAGGTGACTTAAGGCGAGCGGAACAGCTAAATATTAAGCGACTGCTAGATCTTGGTTGCTACAGAGGAATTCGTCATCGGCGAAATTTGCCCGTAAATGGGCAGCGGTCCAAGACAAATGCCAGAACACGTAAGGGTCCGAAAAGGCCAATTAGGAAATAAATTATGTCAGAAACGGAAGTATCATCAGAAGCAGTTACCCCTAGTAAACGAAAGGGAAAACGTCAAATTGCAGATGGCCTAGCGCATATACATGCGTCTTTTAATAACACGATAATTACTATAACAGATCGGCAAGGGGGTGCGTTATCTTGGGCAACTGCAGGGGGTTCTGGATTTCGTGGTGCTAGGAAAAGTACTCCATTTGCGGCTCAGGTGGCTGCCGAACGAGCAGGGAATGCAGCCCTCGAATATGGATTACAAAATCTTGAGGTATTTGTCAAAGGTCCTGGGCCGGGCAGAGAGGCAGCCGTGCGAGCGCTAAATGGTGTGGGGTTTCGTATAACAAATATTACCGACGTGACGCCCATACCTCACAATGGTTGTAGGCCACCCAAGAAAAGAAGGGTTTAGGGAGAAAAAATTAATGGCGAGATATCTCGGACCAAAATTAAAGCTTTCTAGAAGAGAGGGCACAGATCTTTACTTAAAGAGTGGCGTAAGGCCGCTGGAATCGAAGTGCCGGGCAGAAAGTGTACCCGGTCAACATGGTCAAAGAAGAGGAAGATTATCGGATTACGCACTTCAGCTTAGAGAGAAACAAAAGGTCCGTCGTCTATATGGAGTCCTAGAAAAGCAGTTTCGGAATTATTATAAAAAGGCTGATAGACAAAAGGGCGCAACTGGAGAGAATCTATTGCGTATTCTAGAGAGACGACTTGATAACGTTGTCTACAGGATGGGCTTTGGTTCTACTCGAGCGGAGTCGCGTCAGTTGGTTTCGCACAAGTCTATTTTGGTGAACGGATCTGTAGTTAATATCCCGTCTTATCAAGTTGAAGAGGGAGATTTAATATCTATCCGTGAAAAATCCCGGAGTCAGCTGCGAATTCAGGGAGCGCTGGCCTTATCGGGACAGAGAGCAGCTGTTGAGTGGGTGTCGGTAGACACAAGTAAACTTGAAGGCCTCTTCAAGAATTACCCTGATCGAGATGAGTTACCAAAAGAAATCAATGAGAATCTAATCGTCGAGTTGTATTCCAAGTAGGTAAAAAACAGAAAAACATTAATTCTTTCATTGGAAGGTATTTTATGCCCCACGCATCATTAGAGTTTTTGACACCCAAGCACATACAGGTTGATCAAAGGAGCGACACCCGAGCGACCGTTATTCTCGAGCCATTGGAACGAGGTTTTGGCCATACGTTAGGTAATGCTTTAAGACGTATTCTATTATCTTCCATGCCTGGCTGTGCTATTACTGAAGTAGAAATCGATGGCGTATTGCACGAATACAGTACTTTAGAGGGTGTTCAGGAGGATGTTATAGAGATTCTCCTAAATCTTAAGGGTGTTGCTATAAAGTTAAATGCAGCAGATGAAGCCAAGCTTTCTCTCGAGAAAACAGGCTCCGGTATTGTGACAGCTGGGGATTTTCAACTAGATCATGATGTGGAAATTGCTAATCCAGATCATGTAATTGCACACCTGAATGGATCAGGTAGTCTAAACATTCGCGCAACAGTTGGAAGGGGGCGAGGCTATGAACCCGCGGACATGCGGGCGACAGATGACGAGGAAGGACGAGTGATAGGAAGCCTTTTATTGGACGCTTCTTACAGTCCGATTCTCAGAGTTTCCTATAATGTAGACAACGCGAGAGTAGAGCAGCGAACGGATCTAGATAAACTAGTTATAGACTTAGAGAGCAATGGAACTCTGGATCCAGAGGAGGCTATTCGGAGAGCGGCGACTATTCTTCAGCAGCAAGTCGCTGTATTTGTCGATTTAGAGAGAGAGAAAGAGCCGGAAGCTGAGGAAAAAGAAGAAGAGATTGACCCAATTCTCTTGCGACCGGTTGATGATCTTGAATTAACAGTAAGGTCAGCTAACTGTCTCAAGGCAGAAAATATCTACTATATTGGCGATTTGATCAGGCGTACAGAGGTGGAATTGCTAAAAACACCTAATTTGGGTAAGAAATCGCTAACAGAAATAAAAGATGTTTTGGCGTCTCGAGGACTATCTCTTGGCATGCGTTTGGAAAATTGGCCGCCCGTTAGTTTGCGTGGCGATGAACGACTTCTTAGTTAAAATATTTGATTATTTAGGATTAATCGCTATGCGACATCGAAAAAGCGGTAGGCATCTCAATAGAGATAGTTCCCACAGAAAGTCTATGTTTCGGAATATGGCCTGTTCTCTTCTCGAGCATGAGGTTATAAAAACCACAGTACCAAAGGCTAAAGAGCTAAGAAAAGTCGCCGAACCGCTGATTACTCTAGCAAAAACCGATTCGGTAGCGAATCGGCGCTTAGCTTTCTCCCGTACTGGTAGTAAAGAAGTAGTTGGCAAGCTATTCTCCGAACTTGGCCCGAGGTATCAAGATAGAGCAGGAGGCTATACACGAATTCTCAAGTGTGGCTTCCGTACTGGGGATTCAGCGCCTATGGCGTTTGTTGAGTTAGTTGATCGACCCGTGTTGCCCGAGAATGACGCAGATTTTGTGGACGAGAATGACGATTAGAAGGAGTATAAAGAGGTTTTTCGTTCACAAACCAGTCAGTTTACTTTAAAACTGGCTTCAGGGAGTCTCCAGTGAAAGATTGGCTGCAATTGGCTAGATCTTCAGGTGTCCCTACTGCAATTATTTGTCCGCCACCGTCTCCTCCTTCCGGTCCTAAATCAATAACCCAGTCGGCAGTTTTTATTACGTCAAGGTTATGTTCTATTATTACCATGGTATTCCCGCGATCACGCAATTTGTGGATAACATCTAGTAATTGTTGAATGTCATGGAAATGCAGCCCCGTTGTTGGTTCATCTAGAATGTATAGGGTATCACCTGTATCTCTCTTTGATAGTTCTCTTGAGAGCTTGACACGTTGTGCCTCACCTCCAGAAAGTTTAGTTGCACTTTGTCCGAGTTTTATATAACCAAGGCCTACATCGAGCAGAGTCTGGAGACGACGCGATAGCATCGGAATCGCGGAAAGGAATGTGTGTGCCTCCAAAACTGTCATTTCTAGAACTTCGTCAATAGATTTCCCTTTGAATTGTATCTCCAAGGTCTCACGGTTATAACGCTTACCTTTACATTCATCACAGGTTACGTAAATGTCTGGTAGAAAGTGCATTTCTACTTTGATCATGCCGCCGCCTTGGCAGGCCTCACAGCGACCACCTTTTACATTAAAACTGAATCGACCCGGCTTATAGCCTCGTGATCGGGCCTCCTCAGTGGAAGAAAAAAGTTCACGAATGGCTGTAAATATATTAGTGTAAGTAGCAGGGTTGGATCTAGGTGTTCTTCCAATAGGGCTTTGGTCTATCTCTACAACTTTATCAAGATAATTGAGCCCATCAATCGATAGGTAAGGGCCAGGGGAAACCAAGGTTGCGCCATTCAAGCTACGCGCGGCAATCGGGTAAAGCGTGTGGTTAATTAGCGTTGATTTGCCAGACCCCGATACGCCCGTAATACATGTCATTAGCCCAAGGGGAATACTGGCATCAACTGACTTAAGATTATTACCTGTTACTCCACGAATATGTAGCATTCTCTCTGGATCTGCGATTTTTCTATTACTTGGCACACGTATGTTCCTCTTACCTGCAAGGAATTGTCCTGTAAGTGACCTATCATTTTTAGTTATATCTTCGACAGAACCGGCTGCGACGACCTCCCCACCCTGTGACCCTGCGCCAGGACCAATATCTATAATAAAGTCTGCATTCCTGATAGCTTCTTCATCATGTTCCACTACGATAACCGTGTTCCCAAGATCTCTAAGTCGGTATAACGTTTTCAATAATCGACCGTTGTCTCGTTGGTGTAGTCCTATTGAGGGCTCATCAAGAACGTACATTACCCCTACTAATCCGGCACCTATTTGACTAGCTAACCGAATACGCTGCGCTTCGCCACCCGATAGTGTTTCGGCAGTTCGAGAAAGTGTGAGGTAGTTTAGCCCCACATCTACCAGAAAGCTCAACCGAGAACGAATCTCGTTTTGTATTTTTTCGGCTACTTTCCCTCTTTGTCCAGCTAACTTAAGGGAGCTAAAATATTTAAATGCATCTTGTATTGAAAGATCTGAAACTTCAGGTAGTGCTTTTTTATTTATGGTTACCGCACAGGCATCTCGATTAAGTCTTTTTCCTTTGCAATCAGGACACGTTTGAGTGGACAAGAATCGAGAAAGCTGCTCCCTTACTGTCTGAGAATCAGTATCCCGATATCTACGTTCCATATTGGGAATTATTCCCTCGAATGAATGTTCTCTGTAGTATTGATTACCTTTTTCATTTGCATACCGAAATTTTATGTACTCATTGCTGCTTCCATTTAAAATGATATTCCTATGTGCTTTATCAATATTCTTAAAGGGCTTAGTTAAATCGAACCCATAGTGGTTGGCCAGACTCTCAAGCATCTGAAAATAATAAATATTACGTCTATCCCAGCCATATATAGACCCCTCTGAGAGGCTCAGTTCATCATTTTGGATGATATTCTTTGGATCAAAAAACTGTTTTAAACCTAGGCCGTCGCATGTTTTGCACGCCCCAGCTGGGTTGTTAAAGGAGAAGGAGCGAGGTTCAAGTTCGTTGATAGAATGCTGACAAATCGGGCAAGAAAATTTCGCGGAAAACAGGATATCCTCTCGATCTTGATCGATAAAGGTTACTGTTACAAGGCCACTAGAAGCCTGGATAGCCGTCTCCAAGGAGTCAGCTAGTCTTGTCTTAATATCTTCCCTAGCTCGAAGACGGTCAACCACGACTTCAATGGTATGTTGCTTATTCTTATCGAGATCCGGCAAATCATCCAGGTCGGTGATGGTCCCGTCTATACGAGCCCTAACAAAACCAAGTGAGATTAGCTCTTTGAATATATGTGAATGTTCGCCACGACGACCACGAATTATGGGAGCTAACAGCATGAATTTGGTCCCGTCTTCTAGCTTGCAAATTTGGTCGACCATCTGACTTATCGATTGTGCTTGAAGTTTCGTTCCATGCTCTGGGCAGTGCGGTTCTCCTACTCTAGCGAACAATAGTCTGAGGTAGTCATGAATTTCTGTGATGGTTCCTACCGTTGATCTTGGATTATGACTTGTTGATTTCTGCTCAATAGAAATAGCTGGTGAGAGCCCCTCGATGTGATCAACGTCGGGTTTTTCCATCAATGATAAAAATTGACGAGCATAAGCCGAGAGTGATTCTACGTAACGTCTTTGACCTTCCGCGTAAAGCGTATCGAAAGCAAGCGAGGATTTCCCAGACCCAGATAAACCAGTTATAACTATGAGTTTGTCTCTCGGTATCTCAAGATCGATACTCTTTAGATTATGCGTTCGGGCACCTCTAATCGATATTTTATCCATCGATGGTTTTCTCTTTATCGAACTCTAGTGAGTTGTATATTTTACCTAATAGATTTACGAGAGATAGGCGAGAACTATATTCTAGCCTATTAGATTTTCTGAGATTTGTTATCATTTGGGTATCACACAATTTGAAGTCCTCTCTGAGTAGATCGCACTGCTTTGAAGTGGGCAGATAATATAAGTTTGTTTTCTTCTAGGCAAAGCTCGTCGATGAATAAGCAAGAAATGCACTCTGCGGTGGCTATAGCTGCTTTGTTTTTAGTCCGAATGCTCGGTTTATTTATGATTTTACCCGTGCTTCCACTAGTGGGAGAGGAGCTGGAACATAGCACACCTTTCCGCGTTGGGTTGGCGCTAGGTATTTATGGTCTTTCTCAAGCCCTACTTCAGATTCCTTTTGGCTTAGCTTCCGATTATTTTTCCAGGAAATCTGTAATTACATTTGGCCTGATATTATTTATTTTTGGTTCCTTTATTGCTGCATTTGGACAGGATATTTTTACAGTCATTTTAGGTAGGTTTATTCAGGGTTGTGGGGCGATAGCAAGCACATTGCTAGCATTAGTATCTGACGTTACTCGTATCGATCATAGATCTAAGGCGATGGGTATAATCGGGATAGCGATAGGTTTATCTTTTGGTTTTTCTATTATCCTAGGCCCAGTAATATTTAGTTACCAAGGTCTCCCGGGTATTTTTATTTTCTCTGCAGGTGCAGGAATTATCGGACTGATCATTCTGTGGAAGGTAGTGCCAACCCCGATTTCTATTAAAACTAATCTCGATACGAAAGTGTTGCTAGACAAATTTTGGCTGATGCTCTCTGATAAAGCCTTGATCCCTGTTTACTTTGGTGTGTTTTTTCTACACTATTTTCTGACCTCGGGTTTTATGGTGTTCCCCCTACTGTTTAGGGACGCTGGAATAGAAGATAAGGTACATTTCATCTATTATTTTGTAATATTTTTGGTCTCGCTTTTTTTGATGAGTCCGCTGGTTTTGCTGTCTGATCGACCAGGAAAATCAGAGAAGGTTTTGCGAGCGATGGTATGTTGCTTGATTATTGCAATGATAGGTCTTGTCAATGCTTTAAGCAGTATGGTTATAGTCATAAGTATGGTAGTTTTTTTTGTGGGATTTAACCTGTTGGAGGTACTTTTGCCAGCGCATATGAGTAGAATTGTGGCTGCCGGGACCCGGGGTACTGGGATGGGCATATATTCAACATTTCAATTTTTTGGAACCTTTATAGGGGGTGTCTCAGCTGGACTGTTACTGAGTTACGCGGATATCGTTGTGCTTTTGTATGCTAATGCAGCTATAGGTATTGTTTGGTTTTTGATTTGTCTTAAACTTCAAAGCCTGGACGGTATTGAGAGTAGGATTGTTCATCTCAGAGCTTTTGAGGGGAAGTCTGCAAAGGTTTTGTTAGAACAGTTGTTGTCACTAAATGGGGTGCTTGACGCAGTTTTGATTTACGAGGAGCGCGTTGCTTATCTAAAGGTTCAGAATGATCTATTCGACGATTCGCAGCTGCAAGAATTCATCACAAATAAAATGTAGGAGAAAGTTATGGCGCGCGGTATAAATAAAGTTATTTTAGTAGGTAATCTTGGACGCGATCCTGAGACTCGATATATGCCTAGCGGAAATGCCGTAACGAATGTTTCGGTTGCTACGTCCAAGAGTTGGAAAGATAGAGATAGCGGTGAGCAGAAAGATCGTACCGAATGGCATAGAGTTGTATTTTTCAATCGGTTGGCAGAAATAGCTAATGAATATCTTAAGAAGGGATCCAAAATTTATGTTGATGGAGAGCTTCGCACCCGAGAGTGGGAACGCGAGGGTCAAAAGCACTATACTACTGAGGTCGTAGCAAACGAAATGCAGATGCTTGATAGTCGTGGAGACATGCCAGTCAATAATACAGATGTGCATTCCACTAATACCACTAGTAATTTAGCTCCAGTACCCCCAGAAGATTTTGATGACGATATTCCATTTTAGGCGATCGGCTTTCTAAAACGTCATTAGCAATATCCCGCCAAGAAGAAGTCGATATAAAACGAAAGGAAGGAATCCTATTCGATTGATTAACTGAAGAAATAGTGTGATACACGCGAATGCAGCTATTCCAGAGGTGAAAATGCCAATTATAATATTACCCCATTGCACCTGTAATGCTCCTGTCGAAAGGTCAAAAAGTTTTATAAAACTCGCTCCAGCAATAGCGGGTATGGCCATCACGAATGAAATTCTTGATGCGGCTTCTCGGTTGAAACCCATAAAGAGAGCAGCAGTAATAGTGACTCCAGAACGAGAAGCCCCCGGTATAAGTGCTAACACTTGCATTGCTCCAATGAAGATAGCTGAACAAAAGTTCAAATCTTGATGTTCTTGATTTTTGTTCCCAAAACTATCTGCTACGAGGAGTAATGGTGCAAGTAAGAGGTTGCTAATAATAATGACTTGCAGTGCTCTGAGGTTTATCTCTATCCAGTCCCGTCCGATGAGACCTACAATAAGAAGTGGTAGGCTTCCGATAAGTAAGCAATAGGCAAAATGACTATCCTTCGTTTGTTGTCGAGTTTTTAGGTGCTGGGCTACTGCGATTATTAAAGTCCAGATATCTTTGCGGAAATAGCCCAAGACGGCCAATAGAGACCCCAAGTGCACTGCTGTATCGAACGCCAAACCCTGATCCGTCCAATGGAATGCATAATGAGGAAGTAGCAGATGTGCGGAGCTTGAAATGGGTAAGAACTCAGTAATACCCTGAATCAATGAAAGTCCGATTATTTGTAAAATTTCCAAACTATTCTTAATTTTTTAGATGAAAGATGATTCTAAAGTTCGGTTCGTCTTTAGGAAAGCACTAAGAATATTATTTGGAAACGAGTATTATACTTTGTATGACAGAAATACCTTTATTTCCTTTACCTCTTGTGCTCTTCCCTGGCGGTCGTTTGCCTCTCCAAATTTTCGAGGTTCGGTATCTCGATATGATTAAATCTTGCATGCGAGAAAATTCTGGATTTGGAGTTGTAATGTTGGAGACTGATAATGAGATATTTGATGGGTATAACGCGCTGGCTAATATAAGTAATCAAGGTACTTACACCATAATTGTGGATTTTGATCAATTCCCTAATGGAATGCTAGGGATAATGACCGAGGGGCGAACAAAGTTCGCAATACGGGAGAAATACGAACAGAGGGATCATCTTTTAGTAGCTCAGGTAGACTTTTTCGATCAAGAGGAAGAGGCTGTTCTTCCTCTTGATAAAGCCCACCTGGTAACTCTGTTAAGGTCGCTGATAAAGGATAAATGGGTCGCCGGCCTCAATTATACGGTCGATTTTGGTGCCGCAGGTGAAGTGGGGGCGAGGCTCGTGGAGTTGCTTCCATTGGCTATTGAAGAAAAGCAAAGATTATTTGAGATTAAAAGTCCTTTGGTACGGCTAGAGGAGCTTGACAAGGTAATCACGATGTTACGCTAGTGAAGCAGTGCCAATTTTTGCTTGAGAGAGAGTTATCATCAATATGCTTGTTTCCCGATCCGCTCCCTGCCATTTAATTATTATTTTGTTAATACATCACCCCCTCGTTGTTCGCAGCAATTACTTCGGCTTTTTTTACGTACGTTTATTTATCATGGAAGTAAGCACATATGTATAATGGGGTCCTTATTTTATCTTGGTTCCTTAGTCATGAATGACATAAAGGCTTACATGCTTGATCTTGGGCTTGCCGCAAAAAATGCGGCCGCTGAAATAAGACGGGCTAAAACTGAACAAAAAAATAATGTGCTTCTTGCTATCAGTGATGAAATTACAAGGAGCCGCTCTTATTTGATGAGCGAAAACGAGAAGGATCTGACTATTGGTCGTAAGAATGCGATTGATGACGCGTTGCTAGACCGCTTGGCGTTCAACGAAAGCAGATTCGATTCGATGGTTGAGGGTATCCACCAGGTAATAAGTCTCAATGATCCCATTGGCGAGATCAGTGATATGAAATTTAGGCCCAATGGAATTCAGGTAGGAAAACTGAGAACCCCCTTGGGTGTAATTGGCATAATTTATGAGTCAAGGCCTAATGTCACTGTCGATGCTGCAAGTCTATGCATAAAGTCTGGTAACGCCGTGATTCTGCGAGGTGGTTCTGAGTCACTTTTTTCTAATTTAGCCCTTGGTAAATGCATCTCAAAAGGTATAGCGAAGCAGGGATTATCTCCTGAGGTTGTCCAGTTAGTTCAATATACAGATAGAAAGGCAGTAGGTGAACTGATTACGATGGATAAATTTGTAGATGTTTTAGTAGCAAGAGGTGGTAAGAGCCTTATCGAAAGAGTCTCAGAGGATGCAACAATTTCGGTTATAAAACATTTAGACGGTGTGTGTCATGTATACGTGGATGATCAGTTCGATTATGAACAAGCGTTTTCAATAGCGTTCAATTCAAAAACTAGTCGTTATGCAGTATGCAATGCAATGGAAACATTACTAGTAGCTAAATCGGTTTCCCCCCATTTTCTCGTATCCCTAGCTAAGGCCTATGTTGAAGGGGGCGTAGAGCTAAGGGGCTGCGGTAAATGTCTCGAGCAACTATCTGGTGTATGCTCGATCTCTCCTGCCACAGAACAGGATTGGAGTAAGGAATATCTGGCTCCTATTTTAGCTATCAGGATTGTGGATGGGTTAGAAGCAGCAATGGATCATATCAATCGATATGGTTCGGGCCATACTGATACCATCGTAACAACAAACTTCACCAACGCGCGGAGATTTATTCAGGAAGTGGATTCGAGTTCTGTGATCGTGAACGCATCAACTCGATTTTCTGATGGATTTGAATACGGGCTTGGTGCTGAAATTGGAATATCTACAAATAAGCTTCATGCTCGCGGCCCAGTAGGTTTAGAGGGCCTTACCTCACAAAAATTTGTTGTCTTTGGAGATGGACAAATCCGATCATGAAAAATGATATTGCGGTTTTTGGGGGTACATTTGATCCCGTACATTTAGGTCACCTTCGTTCAGCCCACCATGTTCGGAGTATTTTATCATTAGATCAGGTCAGACTAGTTCCGTCTTTTGAACCACCTCATCGGAAATTTCCTGAGTCGACAGTAGAACAGCGCCTTGCCATGCTTCGACTAGCGGTTTTGGATTTTCCCGGTATTGTTATCGATGATAGAGAAATCTTGCGAGGCGGCTCATCATATTCATTCGATACACTAGAGTCTTTTCGTGGTGAGTTTGGTTCGCGATGTTCTATTCATTTAATCATGGGTATGGATGCCTTTAACAAGTTTGATGCGTGGTACAGATGGCAGGACATCGGTCATCTTTGTAATATCATTGTACTCAAGCGGCCAGGAAATAGCTTAGTATTCTCTTCGTTAATGAATGATTGGATTAAAGATAGGGAATGTTCATTGGAGCAATTAAAAGGGCAACCAGGCGGTAGAATATGCTTTGTGGAGTCGGAGCAAATTGATGTTTCATCAACAGAAATCAGAGAAGATTTGAACAGAGGCTTAAAACCTTCGATGCAGTTGACCACCAAAGTTGCCAGTTATATTCAGGTTCATAAGTTATATCAGGGACGGTATATAAATGCCTAATATAGAACTAAGAGAGCTGGTTGTGCAGGCTTTGAGAGATCGCAAGGGTGAGGATATTCGATGCATAGAAGTATCTAATATGACTGACATAACTGATTATATGGTTTTAGCTAGTGGCGCCTCAAGTCGGCAGGTAAAGGCCTTGGGAGAAAGCGTTATAGAAAAAGTTTCAGCAACCTTTATTAAGCCCCTCGGTGTAGAAGGCCTAATAGAGGGCGAATGGGTCTTGATAGATCTGGCTGATGTTTTGGTGCACGTAATGCTTCCAAAAGTAAGAGAGTTTTATGATTTAGAGAGATTGTGGGGTTTGTCCCCTTCAAACGAGGGTCTTCAGGAGTGATAATTGAAGTTGGAAGTTGTAACCATTGGTAACAAACCTCCCTCTTGGTTGAAGGAGGGGATGGATGATTATTGCAGGCGCATCCCTAAGGAGTGGGGTCTTTCTTTGAGACAAATTCCTTTACCCAAGAGGACCAAGAGTGCTTTAACTCAGAAGCTGATTCGGTTCGAGTATGAGAAAGTAAGTTCAGTATCTGTGCCTCATGCTCGCAAGGTCGCTATGGAAGCTACAGGAAATGTTTGGTCCTCGGAGCAGTTGAGAAATAATTTAGATAATTGGTTAAACAATTACCAAATGGTACAGTTTTTTGTGGGAGGTCCGGACGGGATGGATAACGCCTTACTTGATAGTGCCGATGATATTTGGTCACTGTCTCGCTTAACGTTCCCGCATGCTTTTGTACCGCTCCTTATAGTTGAACAGATATATAGAGCTTGGACAATGATAAACCATCATCCCTATCATCGGTAAAGATACATGGGAGAGCCTCTTGTTTTAAAAGACCATTCCGGTGAGAGCCAAATATTTTTTGAGCGCGCTATAATCGGATTCTTGGTTTTAATAGCACTCATGTTGTTTCTTTTTGGGCGTTTCTTTTACCTACAAATTATTCAGCACGATATGTATGCAACGCTCGCTGATCAAAATCGAATTCAGGTTGAAGCGATACCACCTGTACGAGGTCTTATTTATGATCGGCATGGAGAAATAATAGCCCACAATATTCCCTCGCTGAATCTCACTATTATTACGGAATTATCGCCAAATATTGAATTAACTCTGTCGAAGATAGATGAGCTAATTGGTTTATCTGCTGAAGAGCAGCGAGCGTTCAAGCGAAGGATAGAACGAAGACAAAGACCTTACGAGCCAGTTCCTGTAACCTTTCGGCTTTCTGCCGAGGACCATGCGAGAATCGTCGTAAACAAAAATAGCCTACCGGGGGTTCAAGTTGAGGCTAGGCTGATAAGACACTATCCGCAAGGATCTCTTTTAGCTCATGCAGTGGGGTCGGTAAGGCGAATAAATGAAAATGATGCAAAACGTTTAGACAGAGTTGCATATTCTGGAACCAACCATGTCGGGAAAATTGGGGTGGAGAAACACTATGAGAGTGTCCTTTTGGGTAAGGTAGGTCATAAAAGAGTAGAGACGAATGCCAGAGGCGTGATTATGAAAGAGTTAGATTCTGTCAACCCTGAGGTTGGTAAGGATCTAACACTACATGTGGATGCTGCCCTACAAAGAGTCTCTAGTGCAGCCTTAGCTGAACGACGTGGGACCATCGTAGCGATTGAGCCCAGCACAGGAGGCATCCTTGCCTTGGTTAGTAAGCCATCTTATGATCCTAATTTATTCGTTAAGGGTATAGACCATGAGACTTATTCGGGACTACTTGAGTCTGTGGACATACCATTGTTCAATAGAGCTTTACAAGGACAATATGAGCCTGGCTCCACTATCAAACCATTGCTTGGTATAGCAGGGCTTGTTACCGGGACGATAAGTCCTGATGATGTTATTTCTGATCCCGGTTGGTTTCGTTTACCTAACGAAGACCGTCTTTATAGAGATTGGAATTGGCGCTTGTCTGGCACCGGTGGTCACGGTGAGGTGGGATTACAGAAGGCGATTTATAGATCATGCAATGTTTATTTCTATAACTTAGCGGTGAAACTTGGGATTAACCGAATTCATCAGTATTTAGATCTATTTGGCTTCGGTAAAAATACTGCATTAGATCTCCCAGAAGCAAGATCGGGGTTGCTGCCTTCGATAGAATGGAAAAAAGAGAATCGAGGTCTGGGTTGGTTCCCAGGAGATACTGTGAATATAGGTATCGGACAAGGCGACATGCTTGTTACGCCATTACAAATGGCGACAGCCGCTACTCTTATTGCTAATCGTGGGAAATGGGTTGCTCCGAGAATGCTAAAGAGTGGCCATGTGCTGGATGAGGATGGCAGTATTAAGGATATTGATGTCGTTCCTGACTATATCTGGGATGAGATTATTTCAGCTATGGAAAAAGTCGTACATCGTGGTGACCAAGAGTTAGGAGAGAACGGTACAGCTTGGGCTTATATCGGGCAGGATATAACTTACAGGATGGCAGGAAAATCAGGAACAGCTCAAGTTGTTAGTATTAAACAAGGAGAAGAATACGACGAAAACGAACTTTCTGAAAGACAACGAAAACATGCGTGGTTTATAGCATTTGCTCCAATAGAAGATCCTAAAATTGCATTGGCTGTCTTAGTTGAAAATGGCGGTGGCGGCAGTAAAGTTGCTGCACCTGTTGCTCGAGAAATTCTAGACTATTATGTGAAAAGAAAAAATCCAGTAATGACACAAGCAAGCTATGCCTCAGGATTTCGTTAGACGCCTCTCAGACACAGGGTACGGTTTTGAGCGGACTGTAGGTATTGGTGATAAGGTGCACTTAGACTTTACAATTGTGTTACTCCTACTACTGATATCATCATATGGCCTGTTAGTTTTGTACAGCGCCGTTCACCCCAACCAGTCGGCGGTTATTTCGCAGATAGTAAAAATTGGTATCGCTAGTTTGGCGATGGTTTTCTTGGCGCAGATATCACCTATTTTTTACCAGCGTCTGGCGCCGTGGTTGTTTATCCTTGCTGTGTTTTTGCTAGTTATGACATTTTTTTTCGGCACAGAGGTTAACGGTTCTAGAAGGTGGTTGCGAATCCCCGGTTTTTTAGGATTTCAACCCTCAGAACTGATGAAGCTTGCATTACCTATGGCTTTGGCATCTTATTTCCATAATCGACATTTGCCGCCCAAGAAAAGACATATTTTTTGGGCGCTCATGATAACCATTATTCCCACTGCACTTGTAGTACCTCAGCCTGATCTTGGAACCGCGCTTATAATTTTTGTTTCAGGTGTCGTTGTCCTTCTTTTGGCGGGTGTTGCTTGGAAATTTGTTTTCGGGGCGCTTGGCGTTGCATTTATCTCTGCACCAGCCGTATGGTTTTTGTTAAGAGATTATCAGCAGCGCAGAATACTAACTCTGTTTGATCCTGAGAGAGACCCCTTGGGAGATGGCTGGAATATTATCCAGTCAAAAACGGCTATTGGATCAGGTGGTTTGTCGGGCAAAGGACTATTTGAGGGGACCCAGTCACATCTGAACTTTCTTCCTGAGAGTCAAACAGATTTCATTATCGCCGTTCTTGCAGAAGAAATGGGTTTCTTAGGTGTTGTCTTTCTGCTGATTATGTATCTTTTTCTTATGGGGCGAGGTATCGTGATAGCAATACAAGCGCAGGATACGTTTGGCCGTTTGTTGGCCGGTACTATCACCTTTACATTTTTTGTTTATGTTTTCGTAAATATTGCAATGGTTAGTGGTTTGCTACCCGTTGTTGGCATTCCACTGCCCTTAGTTAGCTATGGCGGCACATCAATTTTAACCTTATTCGCCAGTTTTGGGATTATGATGTCAATCCACACCCACAGAAGAATTATGCTTTAGAGGAGAGTGATATTGTTGTTAAGAGCACTTTGCGTGATAATTTTAGTAACTCAAACACATACTGCTGTAGGTGAAAATTACTCCACTCGTGAGGACGTCAAGGAATTTATTAAAAGCCTTATGATTTCTGAAAATTTCGCTGAATTAGAACTACTAGAGGTATTCAGAGCAGCGGAGTATAAGAGCACCATAATCGAATCAATTTCTAGGCCTGCAGAAAAAGTATTGGCCTGGAGTGAATACCAAGATATTTTTCTGAAAGAACCAAGAATATCCGCAGGTAAACGATTCATGGAAACTTACCATGAACCTCTCGAGCGTGCTTGGGAAGAATATGGTGTCCCGCCCGCTATAGTAACTGCAGTCATTGGTGTAGAGACTATGTATGGCCGTTACCTTGGTAATTATAGAGTGCTCGATGCCCTAGTGACTCTAGCTTTTGACTACCCACCTAGAGCTACTTTTTTCCGGAAAGAACTTTATGAATTCTTAATGCTGGTTCGTGAAGAAAGGCAGGAAATAACTGATCTTAGAGGGTCTTATGCCGGTGCCATGGGCTATGGGCAGTTTATTTCCAGCAGCTACCGTCGTTATGCTGTTGATTTTGATGGAGATGGTATTCGTGATATCTGGCGAAATCCTGTAGATGCAATTGGCAGTGTCGCAAATTATTTGTCGGAGCATGGATGGTCTAGTGGACAGGTTGTGGTCAGGATTGATGTAGACGATGTTGACGAATCAATATTCAATGTGTCATTAAAACCAAGCATCACTGTCGCTGATATGGAGAAGTTCGGGATATCGGTGGGGTCTTCAGGGAAAGAACCTGTGTCGCCTATGAAGTTTTCGGGTAAGCAAGGTTCAGAATATTGGTTAGGCTTCAATAATTTTTATGTGATTACCAGATACAACCATAGCAAACTCTATGCGATGGCCGTTTTTCAATTAAGTGAGGAATTAAATAAATAGTCTCGTTATGTTATGAATATTGGTTGGTTCAGTAAATCGCTGCTTGTTATGACTTGGTATTATAATGCAGACGCGTAATATTCGCCTAGCATATCTCTTCCCGTGCTTATTTATTATCAGCTGCACAATGGAGCCAATTGTGCAGAGAGAACCGGGGACTTATGAGGTTTTTGGAAAGAAATACAAGGTAATGGAGACTAGTATGGGGTATCGGGAAATTGGTATTGCGTCCTGGTATGGCCAAAAATTCCACGGTAATCTGACGGCAAATGGTGAAATCTATGATATGCATGGGATATCCGCTGCTCATAAGACCTTACCTTTGCCAACCTTTGTTAAAGTTACAAATCTAGAGAATGGTAAAAGTATGATTTTAAGGGTGAATGATCGCGGACCTTTTTATGAGGATAGGATTATTGATCTCTCTTTGGAGGCAGCCAAGCGATTGAATTTTGAACAGCAAGGCACTACCTCGGTTGTAGTAGAGGCTCTTGATGAAATGAACTACCCTCAGCGTATCACTAAGAAAGACAATGGCAGCTATTACTTGCAGGTGGCCGCCTTTTACGAAAAAGATCGAGCTTTGCTTTTTTCAAAGGACATTGGGGCTTTAATAATCGAACATGGTTATGAGTTTAATATTAAATTAGCAGAAAGCGAGAATGAAGTTGGTTTGCTCCACAAAGTTTGGGTCGGTCCAATTAACGAGGAACTACATGGATACGCCCTGAGAGAAATTCTCGAGGGGGCCGGTATGGAGAAGCCGGTTAAAGTAGAAGTGGAATAGATAAAGGAAGCTTACTCATGAGTAATCGATTATCTGCTCTGGTATTGATACAGCTTTGGCTTTTTGTTGTTAGCGCAGCAAGCGGGGCCATTATACCTGCAGCGCCCCAGCTATCTGCTGAGGCCTATATTCTTATAGATGGTAGAACAGGTAAGGTCCTTGCTGACCATAATAGTGAACAGCGATTACCACCCGCTAGTCTGACTAAGATTATGACTAGCTATATTGGGGCTCTCCAAATTCAGAATGGTTTGGTTGATTTATCGGAAGAGGTTTCTATCAGTGTCAAGGCTTGGCGCATGAAAGGCTCTTTGATGTTCATTCAGGAGGGTACTAAAGTCAAATTGGAAGATCTGTTACGAGGAATTATTATCCAATCAGGCAATGATGCGAGTGTTGCTCTTGCAGAACATATCGCAGGTAGTGAAGATGTTTTTGTGGATCTCATGAATAAACATGCTTTTCGTTTAGGTATGTTAAATACTAATTTTGTCAACGCAACCGGCTGGCCCCATGAGCAGCATTACACGTCTGCGAGAGATCTGGCTATCCTAACCCAGGAGCTGATTAGAAGTTTCCCAGAACATTATAAAATTTACTCTGAAAAGAGCTTCACCTATAACGGTATTTCCCAGAGAAACAGAAACACGTTGTTATTTCGGGATAAAAACGTTGATGGTGTAAAGACTGGTCATACTGAAGCTGCAGGATATTGTTTAGTTTCATCCTCTTTCCGAGATGGGATGAGATTGATTGCCGTAGTGATGGGCGCTTCATCGAAAGCGACAAGGGCGCAGGAAAGTCAGAAGCTATTGGCCTACGGATTTCGCTACTATGATACTGTCGAACTATATAGGTCAAATGAGTCGATAAGAAGGGCCCGAGTTTGGAATGGTATGCACAATGCGATCAATTTGGGTTTGGCAGAGGACCTTACGGTGACTGTACCTGAAGGATCTGCAGCAAATTTGACTTCTGATCTAGTCATAAATTCTGAAATTCGAGCGCCACTTCGCGAAGGTCAAGAGCTAGGAACCTTGTCAGTGGTTCTAGGCGGAGAGGAAATCTTATCAGTACCTTTGGTAGCATTGAATTCAGTGGAAAGAGCAGGTTTAATCAAGCGGTTTTGGGATAGTATTCAGTTATTCTTTATCAAGTTGTTTGGAGGCGACCCACTGAGGGCCGATTAATAAACTCCGTTGAAAGATGTGAAAATACAATTTCCTTGTCAGTACCCGATCAAAGTTATTGGGATCGCTTCTCCAGAACTCTCGGTAAGAGTGATGGAGATACTATTGAAATATGACTCCTCTCTGACAGCTGACAAGACCAAGGAGCGACAAAGTCGAAAAGGTAATTACACCTCCATTACTTTCCAGTTTTATGCTAGTGGGGAGCAACAGCTGGAAGCAATGTTTGCAGAGCTAAAGAATTGCAACATGGTGCGTTTAGTATTATGAATGCGTTATCGGGTGTTCTAATTATTAGGAATCTAGGATCTCAATCTTATAAGGAAATATATTCAAAGATGAAGGAGTTCACTGCTGATCGCACTTCTATAACTCCAGACGAACTTTGGTTTTTAGAACATCCAGCTATATATACGCTTGGTCAAGGTGCAAAGGAGAAGCATGTTCTGGACCCAAAGAATATCGAGGTGGTTCGCTGTAATAGAGGAGGACAAGTAACATATCATGGACCGGGTCAAGTAATTTGTTACTTGATGATGGATCTTAAACGAAAAAGCATGGGAATTAAGCAATTAGTAGCAGGCGTTGAAACAGCAATTGTAGCGGTATTAGGTTCGATGGGTATCCCCAGCTATGCTGAGAAGAAGGCTCATGGTGTTTATGTGAACAAAAAGAAGATCGCAGCGCTAGGCTTCCGAGTCAGTAGAGGATGCACTTATCATGGGTTTAGTTTGAACGTACATATGGATCTGGAGCCTTTTACACGCATTAATCCTTGTGGATACACAGATTTAGAAGTAACTGATATTTTTGTAGAGGGTGGTGACACGCTAGTGGAGAGAGTACATCTTTCGTTGGCGCGAGAACTTAAGCAGATATTTCATTATCCCCGTCTTGTCTTGGAGGGCGTAGTAATCTGATATGGTCAAAAGAAATAAATTAGTGCAGGGTGAGAAGTTACGGGGGGCTGAAAAGGTACGGCGAATTCCAATCAAGGTCATACCTTCAAAAAAAATNCCAAAGAAACCAAAATGGATAAGAGTTCGCGTTCCGGCTACTCCACGTATTGCGAAAATAAAAAAGATTTTACGGGATAGCAGATTAGCCACCGTGTGTGAAGAAGCGACTTGTCCAAACTTGCCAGAATGTTTTTCTCACGGTACAGCGACGTTCATGATTATGGGTGATATCTGTACACGTCGCTGTCCCTTTTGTGACGTAGCTCATGGTAAACCCAATGTATTGAATCCAGATGAGCCAAGAAATCTAGCACTAGCAATTGCTGATATGCAATTGAAATATGTAGTTGTAACATCAGTAGACAGGGATGATTTAAAGGACAGTGGTGTTGGTCATTTTGCGGAGTGTATAGATGCAATCAGAGAGGAAACTCCCGGCGTGCGTTTGGAAATATTAGTACCCGACTTTCGGGGGAGAATGGACATTGCTCTCGAACGACTTTCATCATCTAGGCCGGATGTTTTTAATCATAATTTAGAGACGGTTCCGAGACTGTACAAGAAAGTACGTCCTGGTGCTAATTACGAATGGTCATTGAATTTGCTTAAGCGGTATAAGGATGAGAATCCTGAGGTTATGACCAAATCGGGTTTGATGCTAGGTTTAGGAGAAAGTATTGAAGAAATCGAAAATGTACTGAAAGACTTACGAGAAAATCAAGTTGATATGGTTACCCTTGGACAATATTTACAGCCTAGTAGGGAGCATCTTGCCGTGGAAAAGTTTTTACATCCAAAGGAGTTTGATTCTCTAGGATCTTATGCGGAAAGGCTTGGCTTCAAAACGGTAGCTAGTGGTCCAATGGTAAGATCATCTTACCATGCTGATGTGCAGGCTAAATTTCTGGAAGACTAGCGCTACAGCAACTGCATTTTGGATTTTTATGCAATCGAAGTTTTTTCCATTCCATGTATTTTGCATCAAATATAAGTAGGTTTCCCGCGAGGCTCTCCCCAAAACCTAAAATGAGTTTGATTGTTTCAGTCGCCTGTATTGTACCGATAACGCCTACAGTTACCGAGCCCACGCCATTCTCCGCACAATTTAATGTCCCTTCTCTAGAATGCTCGTGTAGGCAACGGTAGCAGGGGCAGGATTCTTTATTCGGATCATAGACCATGACCTGCCCCTCCAACCTTATGGCTGCCCCACTTACCAGTGGTGTTTGGGTAGTCACACAGGCATGGTTAATTTCGAAACGGGTTGAAAAACTATCAGTACAATCAACCACAATATCTGCGAGCATCGCCTCATTATGAAGTTTATCGGAATCCATTTTCTCTGAAATACATGATACTTTAATCTCTGGATTAAGCGCCTGTATCGCGGCACTGGCGGATTCTGTCTTTCTGAGTCCAATTCGCTTATTTGTATGGATGATCTGACGTTGCAGATTACTAAGTTCTACGGTATCAAAGTCTGCTAGTACAAGGTGTCCGACACCAGAGGCTGCTAAATAAATGGCCACCGGACATCCTAACCCACCAAGTCCTATAATAAGCACCCGTGAATTTAGTAATCGCTCCTGTCCCTCAATCCCAATTTCGGGAAGCATTATCTGACGGCTGTAGCGAAGAAGTGTTTCATCCTTCATTGAAATCTCGCTAAAATAATTCTAGGTCTGCCACCTAGGTCATCGAAAGTTTGAATATTTTCATAGCCATAGTCGACTAGTAATTGACAAACTTTATTTCTTTGGCGATAGCCATGCTCCAGGGCCAAGACCCCATCCTTGACTAATAGTCTGCGTGATTCTTTGATTACCTTTTTCAGGTCGTAAAGTCCGTACTCTGAGGAAACAAGAGCATTGAGTGGTTCATATTTCAATTCACTAAGGTGACTATCACCATACTCAATGTAAGGCGGATTACAAATAATAAGGTTCATGCTCCTCGGCTTTATAGCTTCACCCCAGTCGCCCTGAAAAAAACTTATGTTGGGAGTATCCAAGGCGTTTTTTTGTGCTACTTTAAGGGCGGGTATACTGAGGTCGTTCGCTATAACCATCCACTCACAGCGCTCATTAGCGAGGGAAATACCTATTGCCCCGCATCCCGTTCCAAGATCAAGCACCGTAGTAGGCTTATTTGGTATCTGTTCGAGTGCTACTTCAACCATGCATTCCGTTTCTGGTCGCGGAATCAAAGTGTTGTGATCTACTATAAAGTTACGGCTCCAAAATTCTTGGTATCCAAGTATGTATGCAATTGGCTCACCGCTCATGCGTCGTTTTAGCTTACCTCGAAACTGCTTCTCTGATTTTTCATTTACGACATCATTATCATGAGCAATGATCCAGGACCGGCTGCGACCAAGTACAAATCCTAATAGTAATTGCGCGTCTATCAGGGGTATATCCGCTGCTGCAGATAAAAGCTTACGAACAGTAGACAACGACCTAGTCATTAATCCCGAGATTTCTTAGTTGATCTGCCTGGTGCTCCTGCACCAGTTCACTTATTATTGGATCCAACTCGCCGGCTATAGTTTGAGTTAATCGATGTAGGGTTAGATTGATTCGGTGATCAGTTACTCGCCCATCCGGGAAGTTATAGGTTCTAATTTTTTCAGAGCGGTCTCCAGAACCAACTAAACTACGTCTTGTCTGAGCTTGTTCTGCGGTTTGTTCATTTTTCGCTTTTTCAAGTAATTTTGCCTGTAGAAGGCTCATTGCTCGCGCTTTATTTTTGTGTTGAGACCGTTCATCTTGGCACTCAACTACAATTCCAGTTGGGATATGTGTTAATCGAACTGCGGAATCGGTCTTATTCACATGCTGACCACCTGCGCCAGACGCTCGAAAAGTATCAACACGTAAATCACCTTTATTAATTTCTATTTCATTAATCTCATCATTTTCAGGAAGCACTGCGACGGTACATGCAGACGTGTGAATTCTTCCTTGTGATTCCGTTTGGGGTACCCGCTGAACACGATGTGCTCCAGACTCAAATTTTAGGTTTGCATAAACGTCTTTACCAGAAATGCGGGCTATAACCTCCTTATAACCACCATATTCACCTATGCGTTCATTGAGCAACTCAAACTGCCATGTTTTCATTTCAGCAAAGCGGCTATACATCCTTAATAAATCTCCAGCAAAAATCGCTGCCTCGTCGCCGCCCGTTCCCGCTCGAATTTCTAGAAAAATATTACTGTTGTCGTTTGGGTCTCGGGGAAGAAGCAAAACCCGTATTTGTTGATCTAATGCGGTGATAGATATCTCTAGTTTGTTTACTTCCTCAGCGGCCATTGCGCTAATTTCTGGATCTACATCCTCGACCATTTGCCTCGCTTCTGTTAACTCAGAAGCTTTTTGCTGTCGTTCTCTATATGTGAGCACGACAGATTCTATTTCGGAATATTCCTTTGCGTAAGAGCGAAAAAGATTTTGCTTTGAGATGGTATCGTTATCGCTGAGCAGTTCGCCTAGCTCCTGATAGCGCTCAATGAGTTGCTCTAGTTTACTTCTGAGAGTTTGATTCACGATTTACTTCTCGTCCTCTAGAAGGAAAATACTATCAATTACCTTCAGCAGTTCTTCGCCATGAATAGTACCTGCTTCCTTAATTTTTAGACTAGGATTATGAATAATCTTATTTGTTAATTGATTGGCTAACTTTTTTATTACCGCCTTTGGGTCGGCTCCTTTTGCTAGACTCGTAAGAGCTTTCTCAAGCTCTATCTGTTTCAAGTTTTCGTGGTGTTTACGAAAGCGTAGTAAAGTATCCAGAGCCTCTACAGATGGATCGTTATCTATATACTCCTTAACTAAATCATTAATTAGTTTCTCCGCCTGATCAGCAGCTTCTTCCCTCAGTTTGATATTCCCTGTGACAATATCTTGCAGATCATCAATACTGTATAAATAGACATCTTGAAGATGGGAAACCTCAGGTTCAATGTCGCGAGGCACTGCGAGATCAACCATAAAAATTGGTTTATGCCGACGCTGTTTTAGCGCTCTTTCTACGGTCCCTTTTCCTAGGACCGGTAGCATTGAGCCCGTGGAAGAAATGAGAATATCGCTATTTTCAAGAGCGTGAGGTATTGCACTAAGGTTCAATGCTTGTGCCTTGTGCTTTCGTGCAAGTAATTGTGCATTTGCAAAAGTTCTGTTACTTATCATAAGCTTTTTTACCCCGGCATCCCTGAGGTGTTCAACAACGAGTTCTATGGTTTCTCCAGCGCCAATAAGTAAGGCGTTACAATCTGAAATATCAGTAAACAATTGCTTTGCTAGTGCTACGGACGTTGATGCTACAGAGACTGTGTTCTCTCCAATACCTGTTTCTGTTCTTACCAGCTTTGCGATTCTATTAGCCGTTTGAGATAAGTTATGAAGGTTAGAGCCAATAGTGTTATATATTTTGGCTTGATTAAAGCAGTCTTTGAGCTGTCCGAAAATCTGAGGTTCTCCAAGCACCATAGAGTCAAGGCCACATGCCAAACGCATTATATGTAAGATAGCTTCTCGCCCCACAAATGAATAGATACTTTTTTTTAGTTCTCCAATCGGGATACTATGGTAGTCAGACAGCCATTCGACTAAGACGTTGGAGTCTCGATGGTCTGTATAAATCAATATTTCCGTTCTATTACAAGTCGATAAGATGGCGACTTCATCACAGCATCCAGTTTCTTTTATTGCCGGCAGTACTTCAGCTAGTTGATTGGAATCAAAAGCAATACGTTCCCTAAGAGAAACCGGGGCTGTACGATGATTTAAGCCGACTACTGTTAAATCCATTAAATTATGACCATTCCAAGATATTTAACTATCAGATGACTAGGCTGTTCAGTAAACGTAGAATAGAAGTTTATGTTCAGTAACTCTAACTTAGAGTAACCATACTAATATGCTATTGTACGTTGGTTAAACAGCCGAATACATAGCTTGGTCTTTGGTTTGGCAGGATCATTTAAAATGAATAGAGGAAGAGTGCGTTCTCTCCGCGATATATACCTACTATTTTGCCTAGGCTGTATAACTGCCTGTAGTACAACATTGCCAGAAGAAGAAGTTGTTGAGGTAATTAGCCCAAGTGAGTCTCAACCTATAGTCGAAAGGAAGCAGCCCAGTGCTGAAGAATATCCTGTTACGAATTTTGATGAAGATGATCTCTATGGTCTCCTCCTTGCCGAAATAGGCGGGTTTCGAGGGAACTATGAACTTGCTTTAAAGAATTATGTTGATATTGCAAAAAGTAGCAGAGATCCTGGTGTAGCTGCCAGGGCCACTATTCTCTCGTACTATTTAAGAAGTTATGAGTCTGCATTAATCACCTCGCAAATCTGGGCGGAAGAGGACCCTGATAATATCGATGCCCATCGATACGCTGCAGACCAATTCCGCATAGATGGCGACTTGGAAAGTGCGATTTTCCATATGGAAACGATCAAGCAACTTGGTGGCCTTGCTAATTTCGAGCTTGTTGCTTTTCAAGCGGAAAATTTAGATCAAGTGGGGAGAAACATCTTGCTATCTACAATTTCTGAAATGTTAGAGGCTGATCCAGAAGATGAACAATTACGATTTTCGCAAGCTGTGTTGTTAGAACAAAATGGTGATTATGAAAAAGCTCTTGAAATAGCAAATGACTTGCTTGAGGCAAAGAGGGATTTAAATGTAATTCTATTAAAAGTTAATTCGCTTAAAGGACTGCAACGGAATACAGAAGCTACTATATTTTTTAAAACGATGCTGATGGAAATCCCGGAAAGTCGTCGGTTACGTTTGGTCTATGCACAGTTCTTATTTGAAGTGGGAGATCTAGAAGGTTCGAATGAGCAATATAAAAGCTTACTAGAAGGGTCTCCTAGTGACGGTGATATTTTACTTCCTTTAGCGTTAATTTCTTTAGAACTCAAAGATAATGATGGAGCGAGGAGATATCTTGAAGATATGGTGCGTTGGAATCGAAGAGTCGATGAGGCACATTTTTACTTAGGAAGTATCGCAGAGAATGAAGGAGATTTAGATCAGGCGCTCGTAAAATACAAGCAAGCGGGTCGAGGCTATCAGTTTCTTCCAGCACAATCTCGTATCGCGGTGATACTGTTAAAACAAGGGCTTATAAATGAAATGAGAGAATATTTGGAGCTTAAGCGTAGGGAGTATCCAAATTTTTATGAGCAGCTTGTGTTTCTTGAGGCTCAAATCCTAAGCGATAGTAATTATGAGGAAGAAGTTTTTCAGTTGTTGGACGGGGCTATTTCCGCCAATCCGAATAGTTTAGATTTACTTTATTTTCGAGCTACCAAAGGGCAAAAATTTGGCAGGCTAGATGTACTTGAGCGTGATCTTAGGTCGATTATTACTAAGGACCCCGTAAATGCAGATGCTTTAAATGCTTTGGGATATACCTTAGCAGATCTGACCGATAGACATGAAGAAGCTTTGGCGCTTATTCAAAGAGCATTGAAAATTAAACCTAAGGAGCCAGCATATATAGACAGTCTTGGTTGGGTTTTATATCGGTTAAAGCGTTTTGAAGAGGCACTAATGTATTTACGTCAAGCTTTAAGTTTATTCCCAAACGATGAAGTTGCAGCTCACCTGGGGGAAGTGCTCTGGGTTACTGGGGAGCGTCGAGAGGCAAGCAGGGTATGGGAGGAGGCGTTAGAGCTAGCTCCAGAAAGTGAGATCCTGAAAAGGGTTATCAAGCAATTCATCTTACCTTGAACAATTGAAACTTTTTTTAGCATTTTTTACTTCGCTGCTATTATGTGCGTGCACAAACCTTTGGCTTCCTCAAGAGGTATCCTCAGATCGCTGGAGATTAAAAGGGAAAATGAGCGTCAGATCTTTACAGGTCAATTTTAGTGCGTTCATTGACTGGTCGTATAACAAAAATTATTTTAGGCTCTTAGTAAGTAACCCTCTAGGCCTTCCGATCGCTGCGCTTGAAGGCAATGAAGAGTTAATAAAAGTAACCCTACCCTCTAAAAGAACGGAATTAGTCTCCTCCGAAAACCTTCATCGCCACATTGGATACCATCTACCACTTAACCATTTTCCATTCTGGGTTAGAGGATTTCCGAATCCCGATTACGACTTTGTTGGTAACGACGTTAGTTTTGATCAGGATGGGTGGCGTATTCGCTATTCACAAATTCAGGACTCATTACCTCAAAAGATAAGGTTGCAGAAAGAAGACCTGATATTAACCCTATTCATAAAATCCTGGGTTACGTCCTTATGAGACTAAATTTGCCTGCTCCTGCTAAGCTTAATCTGTTTCTGCATGTCTTGGGTCGACGTTTGGACGATTACCACGAAATCCAGAGTGCGATGTGTTTCTTGGAGCTTGCTGATCTTGTCTCTTTTAGAGAGCAAAAGGACGGTATTCAAGTTCAAATGGACGGTGTTAGACAGGAAGATAATCTAATATATAAAGCCGCATCTCTTCTTTCTGAGATTGCTCATGCCTCTGGGGTAGAAATTACGGTGCGTAAGAATATCCCCATGGGAGCAGGTCTTGGTGGCGGTAGCTCTGATGCGGCGACCACTCTTCATGGTTTGAATCTTCTTTGGGGACTTGGGATGCAGGATGAAGAATTAGCGAACGTTGCCCTCAAAGTGGGAGCAGATGTACCCTTCTTTCTGCGAGGTTTTAATGCTTTTGTGGAGGGTATCGGTGAGAAATTAACACCAATTGAGTTGGCAGAAGTTTGGTATTTAATTCTTCTACCGAAAACCAAAGTTCCAACTTCGCAGGTTTTTCAAAGTTCTGATTTGACACGAGATACAAGTCCCATCACAATAACGCGGTTTTTGCAGGAAGGGATCTTGGGCAATGACTGCGAAACCGTGGTTCGTAGGCTTTATCCTGAAGTAGGAGCCGTTATCGACTGGTTGAGAGAGTATGGTACTGCTAGAATGACGGGGACGGGATCGTGTATATTTTTAGAAACCGATGACGAGGCCGAGGCTCAAGCAATTCTATCTCGAAGTAGCTGGCAGGGCTTTGTGACAAGAAGCACGAAGCAATCCATGCTAGTAGATGCATTAGTCCAGAACAGAAAGTCTTTTCAAAACTGAGCAAGTGGGGTGTCGCCAAGTTGGTAAGGCACAAGGTTTTGATCCTTGCATGCGCAGGTTCGAGTCCTGCCACCCCAGCCATATTTTTTGCGGAATAGGATTGTGGCAGAATTAAAAATCTTTTCAGGTAATGCTCACCCGGTGTTGGCGGAGCGAGTTGTAGATCGCCTGCGTGTCGAGATTGGTGTGGCAGATGTGGGTAGGTTTAGTGATGGAGAGGTTAGTGTAGAAATCCATGAAAATGTCAGAGGTAAGGATGTTTTTATAATTCAGCCCACATGCTCGCCAACTAATGACAATATTATGGAGTTAATTGTTTTGGCGGATTGTTTGCGCCGAGGCTCTGCCGCGAGAATAACTGCAGTAGTACCTTATTTTGGTTACGCCCGTCAAGATAAAAGAGTGCGGTCTGCTAGAGTCCCTATTACTGCTCGGGTGGTTGCGGATATGTTAAGTAGCGCTGGGATCGATAGGGTGCTTACGATAGATTTACACGCCGATCAAATCCAGGGATTTTTTAGCATCCCAGTTGACAATATTTATGCTTCACCCGTGATGCTAATGGATATTGAGCAGCAGTCATACAACGATTTAATGATTGTTTCTCCAGACGTCGGTGGTGTCGTTAGGGCGCGTGCTGTAGCCAAACAGCTAAATGATGCTGATCTTGCAATTATTGATAAACGGCGACCTCATGCTAATGAGGCAGAAGTAATGAATATTATAGGAGATGTTGGTGGTCGGACCTGTTTAATGGTAGATGACATGGTGGATACCGCGGGGACACTTTGTGCCGCAGCTAAGGAGCTCAAGAAAAATGGGGCAAGTCGTGTTATAGCTTATTGTACTCATCCGGTTTTATCTGGCAAAGCCATCGAAAATATTGAGAACTCAACGCTTGATAAATTAATGGTAATGGATACCATCCCGCTTAAAAAAGAAGCTATTGAGTGTTCCAAGATCAAACAGCTTAGTGTTGCTGATGAGTTAGCAGAGTCAATTCGTCGTATTAGTAATGAAGAATCATTAAGTGCTTTATTCAGTAAGAGAATTCAGCCGGTACTATTTTAATTTAATAATCTTTAATTGCTTTCACTGAGTGGTCGCAACTGAGTGTCAGCGTGTAATAAGGAGCAAACTATGCCAGATTCATTTCAGCTACAAGCCGCATTGCGTGAAGATGCAGGGAAAGGTGCGAGCCGCCGCCTGCGACGTGAGAGCGATCTTGTGCCGGCAATTCTATATGGTGCCGGTAAGGATCCTCAAAGTTTATCAATCCCTCATAAGGATCTTTATAAGTCATGCGAGGACGAAGCTTTTTTTTCCCGTGTTATTTCTCTCGAGGTAGAGGGTAAAAAGCAGGACGCTATCGTAAAAGATTTACAGCGACATCCCTCGAAAGATCGAATATTACATGTAGACTTTTTTAGGGTGCAGATGGATCAAGAAATTATTGTAGAAGTTCCTCTGCATTTTGTTAACGAGGATACCTGTGTTGGTGTCAAGCAAGGTGGAGGTAATATTTCCCGCCCCATGACTTCAGTAGAAATCAGTTGCTTGCCGGGATTACTTCCTGAGTTTATTGAAGTAGATATCGCTGATCTCGAAGTTGGTTCGTCCATACATATGAGTGAGCTTAACCTAGCGGAGGGATTAACCATCCCAGCATTGGTACAAGGTGCCGATTATGATCAGGTGGTAGTAGCCTGTAACGTGATGCGTCGATCTGAAGATAGTGAGGCTGCGGGTATGGATCAGACTGGTGATGATGCGCAATCTTTGCAAACTGGGTCTGCAGAGAGTGCTTCCTCTGAGGATACCGATAGCGAGAAAGATTAGAGAAATTTCCTTATCGATTACCTGCAAGGAGAATAGGTGAGCTCCCCTCTTGGCTTGATTGTCGGCATTGGCAACCCTGGACAGCAGTATGCCGAAACAAGGCATAACGCAGGGGTATGGTTTGTGGAGAAATTAGCCGCCTACTATCACGGGGATTTTCGAGAAGAGAAAAAGTTTTATGGCTCAGTTTCAAGTATCAACATTCACGGTAGGGAGCTGAAAATACTTATACCTCATGCCTATATGAATGAAAGCGGGAAAGCTGTGGGAGCTTTAGTTAATTTCTACAAAATTCCTCTTACAAGAATCTTGATTGTGCATGATGAGCTCGATCTCGCCGCTGGTGTTGTCAGACTAAAACAGGGTGGAGGTCTTGCCGGGCATAATGGACTAAAACATATTTCAAAATGTCTTTCGGGTAGTAGAGAATTTAATCGTTTGAGAATTGGGGTAGGTCGTCCTGACTATGGATCAGATATAACTGAGTACGTTCTTGGAAAACCTTCGCCCAGTGAAAAAGCGAAAATTGACGCGTCGATAGATATTGCCTTAAAGATGTTGCCCTTGATGATGAACGGTGACTGGCAACAGGCCATGACCTGTCTAAACACCGCGCCTAAGTAGGAGAAATTATAGATGGGCTTTAAGTGTGGCATCGTTGGTTTACCTAATGTGGGCAAGTCAACTCTATTTAATGCTTTGACGAATGCAGGAATAGCAGCGGAAAATTTCCCTTTTTGTACTATTGAGCCAAACTCCGGTTTAGTGTCTATACCAGACACTCGGCTAAATCATATCGCCGAGATTGTGAAGCCTGACAAGGTAATACCGACCACTGTTGAATTTGTAGATATCGCTGGTCTCGTAGCAGGGGCATCTAAAGGTGAGGGTTTGGGTAATCAATTCTTAGCTAATATCAGAGAAACGGACGCTATTGCTCATGTTGTAAGATGTTTTGAGGATGAAAATGTTTCCCATGTAGCAGATAGGATTGATCCAAAACGCGATATTGAAACCATCAATACAGAGTTACAGTTGGCTGACCTGGAGACGGTTGAGCGAGTAATAGAAAAATTGAAGCGAATGGCCAAAAGCGGGGATAAAGATTCGATTACTCAACTGGAGTTTCTAGAGCTTCTTCAGTCACATTTGAATGTGGGTAATCCGGCGAGAACTTTCAAAGTTCCTAATGAAATGAATACGGTGGTTCGGGATTTACATTTAATCACTATGAAGCCCGTATTGTTCATTGCTAACATAGATGAGAATGGTTTCGAAGGGAACACGTATCTAGATACTGTAGCTGAGCTGGCTCAAATAGAATCTTCCACTGTCGTTGCTATCTGCAATAAATTAGAAGCTGAAATTGCAGAGCTCACGGATACTGAAAAAGACGAATTCTTGAGGGATCTTGGAATGGAAGAGGCGGGTCTTCATCGAGTAATTCGAGCGGGTTATCAATTACTTGGGTTACAAACCTACTTTACTGCGGGACCCAAGGAAGCACGCGCTTGGACCATAATAAGCGGTTCAACTGCACCAAAGGCAGCTGGGGTGATACACACAGATTTTGAGAAAGGATTTATTCGTGCTGAAGTTATCGGCTATGGAGACTATTTGTCGGGTAATGGAGAAGCGGGTGCCAAAGAAGCTGGTAACTGGCGCTTGGAGGGTAAGGATTATGTGGTTGAGGATGGTGACATTATTCACTTTCGGTTTAACGTTTAATAAGCCTTGACAGAAAATTGGTGAAGCGGGAAAATCTCGCGCCTCTTTTGGGGAGGATTTTCTGCAAGTCTTGGTCGTTCTTCTAGTGCGTATTGCAAAGAGTGCGTTGGCTTAGAGGAAGACCTCTCCTTCGGAATATGGCTATGTAGCTCAGCTGGTTAGAGCACAGCATTCATAATGCTGGGGTCGGTGGTTCAAGTCCACCCATAGCTACCACTTCTTACTGTCACTGCTTTTACTAATGTTAAAACCCTTCTGTTTAAATTTGCAATCTATCCCAATTCGGCGACGACACTAACTTTTTCGGACTGAAGGCCGCGAAGGATTTTATACCCTGTTACTACTAATAATTTGGACTAAGGTCGCTTCTGCATTTTGGCGATTATACGCTGGGTTCTATGCGTAAGCTATCTCAAAAATTCTGACCGCGTCCTATGATCTTCTTTGAACTGGCCACCAAGCGCCGTGGTTTGCGTACACGAATTCGTATCCATAACGCCACGAGACTTTACACAGTAATGAGTAGCATCGATAGTAACGGCGACATCATCTGTTTCTAGTAATGTCTGTAAAGCCACCAATATTTGCTGTGTTAATCGTTCTTGGACTTGAGGTCTTTGAGCGAAAAACCGGACGATTCTATTTATTTTAGATAAGCCGATAATCTTGTCGCCAGGAATATAAGCGACCCTTGAGGCTCCGTCGATAGTAATAAAATGATGTTCGCACGTACTTGTCACACTGATATTGTCAACTTTGACCATTTCTTCCAAGCCCATCTTATTAACGATCGCCGTTATTTTGGGGAAATTACCGTAGTCAAGTCCCCCAAATATCTCATCTACGTACATCTTTGCAATTCTATGCGGTGTTTCAGCTAAGCTATCATCATTTAGATCTAAGCCTAACGTTTCAACAACGTCAGTCATGGCGGCTTTAATCTTTTTGTACTTTTCGTCCCGAGATAGGCCATTTTCTATCGTTGGAGTCTCTAAGCCCTTTAAAATTAGAGCCTTTCTAACCCGGTTCGCTTCTTCTGAACAATGAATCGACAAATCATGATCAGATTTATTGAGGTCTTCTAAGGTGACGCTCATGAAAATTCCTTCTATTTTTTAAAATTCAACAATTTTTTTGATTGTACAGGGATGAACGAAGGTTTTGCATTATTGGATCAAAAAAGACTTTTACCAGATTTTTCCTGCATAAGATTTTAATAATTATGTTTACGGTTTGTTGAGGAAAGATCCTATTGATAATCGGATCTATTTATTCACTTCCTTACCTTTTATACAAGTGGAATCGATAATTCAAGTTCATCTAAAGCCACCATTAAGCTTCCAACAAACGCTTCAGATAGAACTTCTTCTTCTAATCAGGTAAAGGGTAACGTTGGCTGTTTTTTCATTGCCCCTTTTCTATAAAAGCGTTCTCTATTCCCGGTTGGGATGAGAGATTATAACCTGTTGATTTGATTGTACTATTTCCACCGATATGGATTTATCTGGCCATGTAACAGTGATCTCAGCTTGTTCCTGTTCACCCAGTCCGAAATGCACCTCTAAGGGGTTGTGAGAGACGTAATTATTACTCCCACCCATCTCTCGTACTTGTCGGCCGCCTGACGGGACAACTACAGCTATGTGTGCGCCTATGCCATAGCTATTGGCTCCCGACCCCAATAAGCGAACACTTAAGTAATTGTTTTGATTGATCGAATCATTTCGAAAAAGGACAATATTTTCACCGCCAACTTCAGGAGTAAAAATATCGATGGCTCTGCCACCGGCTTCCTCGCGGGCATTATTGGAGATTATGATATCAATATCGCCATCACGCTCTATATCAAAACAAGCGACTCCTCTACCTTGGCCGTTGTCATCCAAACCCACATCAGAAGCGCGCTCTTCGAATTCCATATCTCCCATGGCGTGGTAGAAGCGGACTTGGTCTGTAGCAAATTCTCCGATTGGCCCTTCAACCCAGCCATTGACATGAAAAATATCTAGTAAAGTATCGTTATCGAAATCTGCTGCACA
>NHBG02000011.1 GCA_002167855.2 Gammaproteobacteria bacterium TMED1 | reverse complement strand
AACCAGTATATCCAATGTTCCATATGCATTAAGAGCATCATCAATTATCGATTGTGCTCCTTTTTTGTCGGCGACTGACGCTTTATTCGCGATGGCCTGCCCACCAAACGAATGAATTTCATTCACAACCAAGTCGGCCATGTCACTTTTACCTCTACCATCATCTGATCCACCCAGATCATTAACGACCACTCTCGCACCACGTTTGGCAAACTCAATAGCATGCGCTTTACCTAAACCACCCCCAGCGCCAGTAACCACTACAACCTTATCTTTAAAACTGCCCATCTTGATCACCATTTTTGATGTTCGGTTGACGGAAGATTACTATCGCCACTAAAAGAAGTGAAGTCGCGCAGAATTTGCTGATAGACTAGGAAATCAGAGGTCGTTGTTGGATTCTTGGTTTGATCTCGATACTAAAGGAAATATCTATGATCCATGAAACAATTATTCGCGGTGGGAAGGTAATTGATGGAACCGGGCAGCCATCCAAACGGGTAGATATCGCAATTGATGACGGGCGGATCAGCCGGATCGCTGATCTTTCTGAAGAAGCTGCTGGACAGATATTAGATGCAAGCGGAAAAATTGTGACGCCTGGTTTTGTCGATCTGCATACGCACATTGACGCCCAAGCTGGTTGGGATCCTAATATGACGCCAAGTTCGTACCATGGGGTTACTACCGCGGTGATGGGGAATTGTGGCTGCTCTTTTGCTCCCGTGCGTAAGGAGAATAATCGGTTCTTAGCAGAGATGATGGAAGCGGTAGAAGATATTGCAACTGATGCGATACTCGATGGTCTGCCTTGGAATTGGAGTAGTTTCGGTGAGTACCTCGATACTATGGAGAACTTTAACCCCGCGATAAATATGGTTGGAATTGCGGGGCATTCTACGATTCGCTATGACGTCATGGGAGATAAGGGTTGCGATGAGGGTGTGCAAGCGGACGAACGTGANTTNGCNAAGATTGTTGANCATGTTAANCAATCGATAGAAGANGGNGCNGTAGGNGTATCNATTTCNCGTTTNATGAACCATAAACTTTTNGATGGTCGANTGATCCCNGGAACATTTTCTGATCAGAGAGAAGNCTCGGGCAATNCAAGAGGCTNTNGTNAAAACTGGNGGNCCAGGCACCTTGTTTCAGGCCGTGCTNGATTTNGCAGGNCGTCGNGACGGAGAGAAAGAGATACTNNGGACAGGGGCCGAGTTNGGTTGCCATGTGGTATTTTCAAACGGGATTAGAAAAAATGTTGATGATGGNGGTGTATCTGGTTGGGCAGAGTTTCTTGAGCTNAATAATGANNGTGGTAAGCAAATGTCCTCTTGTGTACATACTCGACCGAGCGGTTCNTTTTTTGGANTAGCACAGACGNTCTTTNACCCNACTCAAACTGAATTGAAACCAAATTGGGAAGCCGTNATGTCGCTTGCATCNATTCCCGANAGAGTCGAGGCGATGAAGCAACGTGGTATGCGTGAGAAACTGATNTCAGAAGGAAAACAGATGGATCAGTTNCTTAGTTTTGCGCACTTGCTNCATCCTATGGGGATGGANGANNACCCNANTTGGGATATCGATAATCAAAANACNCTNNCANGTATTGCCGAAGCNGNNGGTAGGCATCCAATAGAAGTCTACGTGGANCGTNTGATNGANTCTGAGGGNAGNGAATTATGGAATCTTTGGGCATTNGGAAGTTCTTTGAAACAGCAATGGGAGCTTATGCGTTTGCCTCAGGTTATNCCNATGTTGGGGGATGCGGGNGCNCACGTTGGTTTGTTNACGGATGCTGATTCTCCNACTTTTTTATTAAGTGAGCTTGCTAGNGACCGCGGTATCTTTANTCTTGAAGAAGCAGTGCATCGAATAACCGGTCAGTCTGCTCAGGTGATTCGCTTGAAGGAACGGGGCGAGATTCGTGAGGGCTGGCATGCTGATATTAATATTATCGATTATGAGAATCTAAAGTGCTGTCATCCCGAATATCTGCGTGATTTACCTCATAATGTTGGTCGTATCGTGACCAAAAGCGAGGGATATGATGCAACACTTGTTGCCGGTAAAGTTCTAATCGCGAAGGGCGAGTTTACTGGGGATAGAAGAGGCAAGGTGATTCGTGACTTTGGTCGAGGATAAGCTATTACGCATTTAGCGCCGAATTGGCATCGCAGCGCCAACACGTTTTCTCCAAGCATGCAGCTCTGCGAGCAAAGACTTCGCTTTCTTGGGCTCACGTTCCACGAGATCGATTTGCTCGCNAGGATCATCTACGAGGTTGAATAACTGGGTTGATCCATTCTCGAAATATTCGAGGAGTTTATAAGATCCGGAGCGAATAGCCCCGCCGGGACTTTGTTGCCCGTGATTAGAGTAGTGTGGGAAATGCCAGAATAGTGATCTTGTTTCGACAGTCTCACCCTTCAATGCATTCGCAACGCTTGTACCGTCAAGATGTTGGTTGGGTAACGCAGATAGGCCTGTCATCTCCAGGAGCGTAGGATACAAGTCTGCGCTGCTCACCGGTAAGTTGCTTACTCGGCCTTGTTGGAGACCTATTTTTGGCCAATAGATGATCAACGGCACGCGAATACCACCTTCATAGAGCCAACCCTTGCCCCCTCGTAGGGGCACATTTGAGGTGGCGTACATGGTATCGATCGGTAAATCATAACCTTTCTTGCCTTTACCATTTGACATGCCACCATTGTCCGAATAGAAAACGATAATGGTTTTCTCCGTATCTTGGTTCTCCTCAAGTATTTTTAGTATTCGCCCAAGACTCTGATCAACACTCTCTACCATCGCGGCAAATTCAATATTATCCTGATGTTGTTTTATTTTGACGGTTCGTTCGCCTAAGTAGCCATGGCCGGCATGTGTTGGCTCTTTTATCAAAGCATCGAGTTGGTTCCTTGTCATTGGTGTCAAATCGTCAGGGTTCCCCTCGAGGATAAAGGCGGGCGCGGTTTCTGGTAGCGCTAATGAAAGTTTTTTTCTGTATTTCGCAACCAGGTCTGCTCGTCCCTGAATCGGGTCATGAACTGCGAAATGGGACATGAAAAGAAAGTAAGGTTTCTCTGAAGGTTCATCAATAAAATTTATCGCGAGGGCTGTAAGCCTATCGGTTAAGTACTCGTCATTTTTCCCTTCTATGGTAAGCCCATCCATGCCATAGGGGGGNTGATAGCCCCCTCTCGGGCAGCAGCCGCTGCNCTTNGGTNCCTGGAAGTCAAANCCCTGNTTAGCTGGGCCGAATTCGTCATTACCGAGATGCCATTTNCCAACGATNGCAGTACGATAGCCATTTGCCTTGAAGGCNTCNGCAATTGTANTNTCNTCGAGAGACAANGCTGCTNNCTTAGGGGCAGTAATNANAGCTTCATTATCCATTGCAGGACGTCCGGGTAACCATTCAGTCAGTTGNAATCGTGCNGGAGANTTTCCAGTAAGAAGGCTTGCTCGAGTAGGTGAGCAAACATGGCTTGCTGCATANGCATCGGTAAAACGNACGCCCTTTTCGGCTANTGNATCGATATTGGGCGTTTCATAGAAATCACTTCCATAAACACCGANATCAGTCCAACCCATNTCGTCNACTAAAAAAAGAATAACATTTGGCTGATGGGTNCTATTNGCAAATGATGTNAGTATCCAGGAAAAGTAAAGACTGATCAGGAGTAAGCTTTTTTTCATAAANAANTTNCCTGGANANNAAAAGATANGGTGCCTNNCTGTTTCATATANCAGTCTAGNTCACTAACTTAGTAGGCGTTANACTGATAACTGCTNAANTCTAACNTTTATTTNAGCTTCGATTNTTCNNNNGGAAGAAGTNAATGAAACCAAACATTATCNTCATTCTAACAGATCAGCAGCGCGCTGATACTNTGGGTTGCTACGGNAACTCCACTGTCCGTACACCCAATCTCGACGCCCTAGCCGAAGATGGTGTTTGCTTTGAGAGAACCTACTGCTCAACGCCACTCTGTACTCCTGCTCGAGTATCGATTCAAACCGGTGCCTATCCCCATAGACACGGGATCGTTGATCTTTGGAGTGAGATCCCNAATGAACAAACGGGACCAGTACCAGGTTGGCACCATCCTTTGGAGGATGTTATGCCTTGGTTGGGTCATTATTTTCGAGATNGTGGTTATGAGACNGCATATATCGGCAAGTGGCACTGTATGACAGGGTCCGATCGAAGAGGCTTCGAGGATTATTTAATCAGGATTGGTTCCTACGATACTGATGTAGGCGCCGAAGACCAGAACGATTGGTTACGATATTCCCTTGCACAGGGCTATGAGATGTCTAAAGGAAAACAAAATGGTGCTGACCATAAATTGAAGGACTTAAATTATGGCGTATCTTTGTATTCGGAGCGCGACTTTCCCGCGACTTACGCATTTCGAAAAGCANTCGATTTTATTCATCAGGAGCACGAGAAGCCCTTCATTCTATTTTTATCAGAGACTTCACCCCATCAGCCGTTTGCNCCACCAGAGCCATATGANGAAATGTATGATGCCTCAGAAATNGTGCTTTCNGAAAACGTTGAACATTATGCATCACCAAAACGATTTATTGAATTGCGGGGGCACCCAGCAACCTTTCGCCAGTATCGAGAAGCAAGTCGNGATCAATTAAAATCTGCTTGGGCGCACTATTTAGGTATGGTAACGCACCTTGATGATCTTGTTGGCACCTTGGTGGAGGCTTTAGATTCTTCTAAACTGAAAGATAATACTATGCTCGTATATTCAAGNGATCACGGCGAGATGGGAGGTTCTCATCGATTGCAGGACAAGGGTGCTTTCATGTACGAGGAAGTGATGAGGGTTCCGTTGCTTGTTCACTGGCCAGGGAAAGTAAAAACCGCAAGGTACGAGACACCCGTCAGCCAGGTATCGCTGCTACCAACCTTGCTTGATATAGCTGACATTCCAGTTCGGAGTGAGATGGATATGCCTTCTCTTGCAGAAAGTTTTATGGGTCAGAGAACGCCCATAAAACAACCTATATTTGGCGAGTATAATCGTTTCTATGGTCAATTGTATCCAGTACGAATGGTTGTGGATGGCGTATGGAAGTATGTGCATTATTTTGGTCCAGAAGGCGAGTTATTTGATTTAAGTACTGATCCAGGGGAGATGANTAACTTAGTNAATAACCCAAACCACGAGGATGATCTNGTTCGGATGCAGGCATTACTCGCTCATTGGATGGGNAAAAGTAGTGATGTATTCGGAATGGAACAACGATTTCAGATTTAGGTCATTATTTTTAGGGGGTNTACCAAATAGGGGATGTGTAGGCGCGCTCTTGCGTGATCATCATTGTGTCATCAGGCAAATCAGTGAGCTGGTAGAACTGGGCATCGTACGCTGTCCATCTGGGTGTGGGTATTTCCAGTACACGTAGGTAGTAGAAAGATGGTTCGTCCGTCTTGAAATTAGGATCAGTCCATACGGTAGATAATTCTGGGTCNCCAATACNGTTTGAATAAGAGGCATTCTTAATGTCTANAGTGCTGATTAATTTGGAGACTCCGCCATCCGCTGNTTCANAGCGGCCATCAGATAATGCGACATTGTAAATTTTTTCGTGTAGCTGACCATTACTATCCCTCCATCCTTTTATTACTTGTACTCTGTCGAGGTTAGCCCCGTCGGCTTCTTTCACTGCCTGGATGAGAAAACTTGGAGATACATTTCTTGGAGCGAGAGAAAGATCGCTTCCCATAGGTACCCCTTTTGAATAACCGATTTGAGCTGGGTTTGGGTTTAACAAATCCTTAGGTACATAGTTCCAGCCGCCAAAAAAGCGTACGGTAATTCTTGGTCCGGTAGAGGCGTAAACCTCTCGTCGAAGTAATGCATCAAAGATAGCTTCCCTGGTGTTCTCAGTCGCCCATACTGCGGCGTAACCAGAGGCGGCGCGATCCATGGCCGCAATGCGGGTACGATATGGGCTTGCCTCACCGAGCGCTGTACTACCCCAATAATTGTCTTCGCTAGCAGTAGATAGTGAATTATGCGCATCGGTACTGCCGATTACACCGAATTTAAAAGGATTAACCCCTAGCTTAGCGTATTGATTTAGTCCTTCCTTCAGGGCTGGCCTCGCATAGGATTTTGCTTCTTTTAGTGTAGCCCCTCCTATTTTGGACCAGATNTGCGTTTCGTAGTCNGCAAATTCGTCAGTGGGTGANACGAGTGGATGCGTTTCCCCATCACCCTTCCTTTGAGTGATCTCGACTATGGGCTCCCAGCGAGAGCGCTCGCTCGCGTATTCCTGGGTGAAAGCTTCGCCCTTTAAGGTGTTGGTTTGGAATGTGAAGCCTCCACTTAGGTTTGAATTGTGGGGGATAGCTAATACCTCTCCCTGGGTTGTTTCCTCGTAGTCCTTTAAATACTTCCAAAGATCCTGTGGGTCGCTGCTATCAAAACGCGAGTATGGAAGTACCTGACTAGTTACATCTTTACCACCTCGAAAAAGTACATTTCTATGGTTCATTTTCGATTTCGCACCCGCGACGGGCACGGTTGCACTCCATTCAAAACCGATGAAAGTTGTGAATATACCAGGATCATTGTGTCGTTCAGCATTCGCGATCACTTCGTCCCAAATAGTCTGTTGAAATTTTTTGGTGAGAGCGTAGTCGGCATGTCTTGCTCCAGAGGCGGCCGATAGCAGCCTACGCCTTTGCAGAAAGTATTCTAGAGAGCTAACTCCGAGGATTTCGCTCACTGGGGGAAGTTCTGCGACTCTTTTAGACCAATAATCACGGGCCTCAGTTTTTGGAAGTGAGCCACCGCCGCTAGCAAGCTGGGGCAGAACTCCAAGATTTTCGGCATGATCTGAAATCATTAGAAAATCTAGGGGTCTTCTGAGCCTAACTTCTTGCCCGCTGCTCGATACCACTATTTCTCCTTTTGCGAAGCGATACGCGTCGTCTGGAGTCAGTCGATTTCCATTGTGAAAAGCGTCATGTGACAGCGTGCTGTGGAGATGAGTATCACCCCAGTAGACCTTGGTTGGATAGTTTCTTTCAACAAAGGGCGAGTAGGTTTTTTTTGGTGACCCTAAGGCGGCGTTACCATGGATGGAAGCATATATGATAACTGTAAGAGCGAAACTTATTATTTGCTTGCTCATGACCATAACCATCTTAAGGAGTCAGCAAAAATGGCCCCACCATGCCTTANACTATGAGNNCCCTCCCCAAAGANAAACNTANANTCGTAGCCAGAGAACTCCAACGCGGATGCCATATCTTTATTGGCAATGGCCCAATTCCCATAAGTTGTATTCATGTCATCCTTACCTGATTGGAGTATCACTTTAATCGGCTTTCTTTCGGTACTTCTCACCAGATAGGGATAGTTATGACCACCCCGAATATTCGTGAATGAACCGCAATGGGATAGTACGCAACCAAAACTAGTCGGAGAATGCCATGCGGCATTGAATGCGCATAGCCCACCGCTCGATTGCCCCACTATAAGTCGCTTGGAAGAGTCTCTATTTAGTTCGTATCCAAGATGATCTTCTACCATGGGAATTATTTCTTCATTAATGAAGTTAAGAAAGGTTGGTGTTACAGAGTCGTATTCGAAGCTTCGTTCTTTTCCAGAATTAACGAAAACGCCCACTGTCGGTGGTATATGCCTTGAATGAACTAGGCTATCCATCACTTTTGCGGCTCGTACAGGCCCATTTGGCGAAAAATACAAAAAGCCATCGGNAAAAAATGCGAGGGAGGGAGGTTCTGATGTTTGGTCTAAATTGGGTGAGGTGTAGACATAAATATCTCTTGATGTGTCGGGGTAGACTTTGCTTTCCGACCAATCTTTGATATGAATCACATCACCTTTTGGAATTTCTTGACTCGGGTAGGCTTCGGGGCATGGGTGGTATTGTCTCTCTCCTTCCGGCTCTGGAGGGGGTTTTACCTTCAGCTGAGTGTAATCTATACTTTTTGAAGGAGGCATGTGGAGGCCTAGTGCTTCATAAGTCTCAGAGTCTAGTGGCATGTTAGTTCTCGCTACTGCTTGATATTTACACAGTATACAGATTTGCATGCGAACGAGCTCTCTCGGAAACTGTCTAGGGAGGCCGGAGTTTCGAGAGAGTATGTGCGCAATCTGAACTGGAGGAATGTGGTGAACTATGGAGAAAGAGCAACAGTTTATTGGATGCTTATTGGGCTGTGCAATCGGAGATGCATTAGGGGCTCCTATTGAAAATTGGTCTCGAGAAAAAATCTTAGAGCTAGATAATCTGACGGGCTACTTTAGGGAGTGTCATCACAAAAGTAGAGATAAGCCCTTTCCTTTAGGTCAATGCACTGATGACACCCAGCTTACCATTGCGCTTGTTAAGGGTATTTTGAGTAGCGGTGATGTTGATGGCGGTGCCATCGCTTCCGAATTTGTAAAATTATGGCAATCAGGTGAAATTGTTGGCCAGGGTAAAGTTGCAGACAACGCAGTTAAAAGGTTGATTGAGGGCGTTTCATGGGATGAAGCAGCTTTAATAGATGATAAACCATGGAATGGGGCAGCTATGCGTATGGCACCAGTTGGCTTGTGGGATCATGAACGAGCTGAAAGTCTTGAAGATGATGTATACAAAGCGAGTATCATCACTCATCGCCATCCGAAAGCAATTTCGGGAGCGCTTGCGATAGGCGCTGCTGTTGCCTTCGTCGTTTCACAGACAGAGTTTTCGGCGGGGGAGTTTGTGGAGTCAGTCGCCAATACGGTTGCCAACCAAGATGAGGATCTCGCCAAACACATTCTTCTGATTAGGGAATGGGTGTCGCTTTCGGATGCAGAGGTTCTTGCAGCGATGGATTCTATAATGACGGATGACTCTCGCTTGAGCCGCAAAGAGCATAGTTGGTTTGGAATCCCAGTAAGTACTGAGCCAACCGTTTTAATGGCCCTTTATGCGTTTATAAACTCACCCAATAACTATTTAGAAACTGTAGAATGTGCTNTGCGTGCGGGTGGAGATGTNGACACTACGGCAGCAATTGCTGGTTCCATTAGCGGGGCATTTAATGGGGTTTCTGCACTTCCTATCGGTTTAGCAGAAAAAGTTATGTACAGTAGAGAAATTCATTCTTTAGGCAAGCGTTTGTATCACGAGTGGGAAACGCGATAAGCGAGTTATTTAACTATATAAGAAGATTTAGCCATAATCCTTGTNTGTAAGGGATTAGAGTTTNTATTAATTATGTTAGTGGCAAAGTCAGATATTTAATACGTTCGTTCTATATTTGTTATGTTTATCGANTGGGCATAAAGAATTCATGCATTGATTGGTTTGGGTATCCCTCAACCTCTCCTGTAGTAAGGCCTTTGTTACTTAGGGTTGCTTCTACTATACGTTTATTGAATGCGGTTACTTGCTCTGATTCCAAGTAGTCCTGAATTGGCATCCATCGGCAGTCAGCAATTTCAGCCTCTTGTCGGGTGATGTGATAATTCAAAGGANGTAATNTGCAGACAAAGTAGATATCAGACTTCCCATACTTGTATCCATGCCAATGTCGAAAGCAAATCAAATATTCAAATTGCGTATCGATACCTGTTTCTTCCTTAACTTCTCGCACTGCGGCTTCAGCAATGTGCTCACCCTCGTGAATTGTCCCACCGGGTAATTTGTAGATGAATGGCGAATTCTCGGAGCCTCGATAACGNTCACTCACAACAAGTAATTCATCTTGCTCATTGATTACAACACCACCAGCTCCAGTATAGTGGGTGGCGTAGGGAGGAATANATGCATTTTCCTCCAGCTGATAAGTCATCATTAGGTAATTTTTACTGCTGTGATGAAATTCGAATCCNAAGTCGACGGCTANAGGAATGAGTCTGGAATTCGATATAGGAATTTCAAGCCAAACCGATAAAAACTTCTCTTTTTTCCACTTATCGAGAGAGTTCTCTAGTTGATTAGCGAAATATACTGTTTCTTTAGGGAGGGAGCTAGGATTAATCAAAACACCCCCAAAACGGTTAGTTTTGAACTCAAGGTACTCTATCGATTTATTGGGCATGCTCGATATTATTCTGCTGCNAGNGGGAAAATAGTNCGGAAGGCTGCACCATCATTACCCGCATCGGCGTAAGGAGTAAATATGAAGTTTTTACCCTCTACTGTTCGTGAATCATTGAGCTTGATGCTGTATCTTCTTCTTTCCGGAGTTGATTTGAATCCTGGCCAAGGATTTTCCCCCATTGCCTTCTCCGTACAAATTTCCTTAGGAATTGATATAAGNTCATTCTCGCCGACCCAAGTATCGGTATTATCACGAAGATCTAAAGAGAGAATTTCAGGCCCTCGCTGAAGCGCATAGTTTTCACCAGAGAATATTTTTTTGATTAAAGGCATGTCGAAATNGACATGGATTTTATACCGGCTAGCNCCCCCTAATTTGATGGAAATGTAACTATCTTTTCTGTTCAATGGTTGCTCGATACCTGCAACACGAACACTGAAGTTTGATGACCATTTAGGAATTCTTATTGAGATAATACCCTGCCAACNTATNGNTGAACTTATANCTATTTCGCTACTACCCGTTGCCGGGAACTGACTTTCTTGTTCTATTTCCACAGGACCATTGGGTTTTTCGAATATAACCTTGCTAGACTCGAAAAAGTTAACGATTATTTCATTCTCGCGATAGGCATAGATCATTGAGGGAATTCTAGCAATACCNCTTGGTCCTGACCAAAAACAACAACGGGTTGGCCCNTGAAAAAAATGTTTGGAGTAGCGTANNGGAGTGTAGTAGCACCACTTCATACCATCATCTGATTGAGCTGCCAGAAGAGCGTTATATGTTGTCTTCTCAAGAGCATCGGCAAACTCTCCTTCGCCAGTGAGCTCGTAGAGNCGTTGAGTAAGAAATATCCATTCTGTTGTCGCGCAGGTTTCTTGCAGTTTGCCATCAGGATTGTCTTTTAGCGGNCCTGAGTAGAGGTCTTCATCTTCNCCTANAGAGCCAGTNGGAAACAAGTGNTTTGCCACGATTTCNCGCCANATAGTNACNGTAGTGTCAAACATCTTTTNATCACNNCTGGCNACAGAAAAATCAATNATCCCGGTCANNACAGCACNNAGCATGTAAGGGTGNACNAGATTNGGCCGCCCNGTTTGGAGCATTTTTTGNAGNNTNTCNGANTTTNTTATNACGCTNTTTACGAAAAAANAGTANNNNTNANTCTGGGTNTNTTGNTGTAATCGCATCATCTGNTTGATNANNGCNANGTTAGTGTANCCAATTCCTTGCTNAAGAAAATCTGCTNCTTGATCTTNGATGGGAGTGTAGGTTCGAANGACCCAATCCCCGATATTTTTCGCACATTCTAGCGATTGCTTATTCCCTCTGAGCTCATAGTGAGTTAACAACCCGATCATACTTGTCCACTGGGTCCAGATGTTCCAGCCGATCTCCCATTTGTCGATATCNCGGTCAGTCGGCATAGGCTGACCCATGAATCCATCTGGTTGTTGAAACTCTCGAAGTCTGGAAGCGAANTCATCTATTGCGNTNATAAAATCNGAATCATTATTATGNATAGCTCCACGTGTTGCAGCATCAAGCCACTTGCCNGCNTATTCCCCATCCCAAACCCTCTCTAGAAGTTTTCCTGGAGAATATGAACGATGGCTAAAGGCACTAAGCATAAATTCCCCTGAGTGCTCCAGTAGATACTTTAGATAATCTATATTTCCTTGGAATCGAGCAGTAAGTTTACTGTTCGCTAGTAATGAGACTTTTCCAGGGGATGGNATGTATACCTGCTTCTTTTCTAAGGATATCATCTTGCTAACTCTCAGTGTTTCAAGGATGAATAGGCGATGAATTTATTCCCAACATACGCAGCTTTATATTATTTTTGATTCTGATTAGTTCGATCGCTGATTACCGATGAGTGTAACCTTTTTCTNATGAGATGGTACAGGAAGCAGAGACTTGATTACTCTTAGGAACNAAAANAAATTTAATGACTNTCAAAAGTATTTATTCNNATATCACTGCTATCAATCAGAAAATCAGAGATTGTTTAAATATGAATTGCCTGCTGGAGGATACTAAATTATTTAGCCGTCCTTTTTAGCGAGGCACATCACCGCAGATAGTAATCCGCTCGACGACACGACGGTTAGGAAAAAAATCTGCTACTGCATAGTGCTGAGTGCAGCGGTTGTCCCAAAATGCTACAGANTNTNTCTGCCATCGAAACCGGCACTGGTATTCGGGTATTGCAGCTTGCTGGTAAAGCTTTGNAAGTAGTTCATCGCTTTCAGTTTTACTCATACCGACAATTCTTCGGGTGAATGCAGNATTTACATATAGACTCTTATTGCCTGTTTTTGGGTGACTGCGTACGACTGGGTGCTCNGGGTCTGGGCATTGGCGCAGGAATTCATCACGATCTGATATACCCGCGGAGCGCATGGCGAGGTCGATCCATGCTGATGGCCAGCAGTGCAGAGCATGAGCGCAATCAATGCGTTCCTTGATTTCATTACTGAGTCCCTGATAAGCCTGTTCCATGTCAGCAAATAAAGTATCACCTCCAACATTTGGAATTTCCTCAGCCCTAAGAATAGATCCGAGAGGCGGTTCGACCTTAAAAGACATATCGGAGTGCCAAAGATTATTGTTCGCNCTTCGCTTATCATCTTCTTCGATCCGAACTACTTCAGGATTATGTCGTGCAGTAGGGTGTACTTCGAGTTTGCCAAACCAGGAACCAAGCCGTTTCTGATCTTCAATTCCTATTTTTTGATTTCGGAAGAAAAGAACCTTCCATTTTAGTAGTTCACNCTCTAGGTCTCTAAGTATGTCTTCACTTAGACGGGCGCNTAAGTCTATGCCNGCGANCTCTGCACCGAAGGTTGGGGTCATAGGGTTAACTACAAATTNGGTTACCCTAGTCATTCGGTATCCTTAGTCCTNGGCGTANANATTGTTCATCANGCNCNNAATTTTCTTGNATNNCNNTTATNATAATATCAATNNTTTTACTNTCGATCATCTNGTTNTCGATAAGCNNAGTCTGNCTAGGTTCTNTCTTATATCTCANGCNTTTTTGATNAGAACNNNGNAGTACACCGTNAAACAGCAAAAGAAANTCTCCTCNGGATTCACTNGNTCCTACCAATATAACAAANTATTGGCACTNGGATCTGGTCAAGGTAGTATCGATACTACCAAANTGGTGCGGNAACTATAACCNCATCATGTTTGAGATAGACTGATAANTGNTGGATCGCAAGCCCGTTGTTNAATTTTTGCAGGCTNATTGATGGTGANATGTTATGAGTGNATATATTAGNATTGTTGAGGTNGGCGCNCGTGACGGCCTACAGAACGAATCTAGGCCGATTGATACCGAAACTAAAGCGAAGTTGGTNGATCTGNTGGCAATTGCTGGCGTTACGTATATTGAAGCTGGCAGTTTTGTGAGNCCNAAAGCAATACCTCAAATGGCTGGAAGTGATCAGGTATTTTCATCGTTATCACGGGTTCCTGCAGTTGTATATAGTGCCTTAACGCCCAACCTGCGCGGCTACGACCTAGCTTTGGCCTCCGGAGCAGACGAAGTGGCTGTATTTAGTGCTGCTTCCGAAAAATTTAATCAGAGGAACATTAATTGCTCAATCTNCGANAGTCTGGCTCGTTTTGAGCCNCTTATGGAAAAAGCTATCAACGATGGTGTGCGTGTAAGAGGCTATATTTCCTGCGTTGTNGGATGTCCTTACGAGGGTTCANTTGAGCCNGAGCGNGTTTTAGAAGTTGGAAGAGCGCTACTTGATATGGGCTGTTATGAAATTTCNCTTGGGGATACCATTGGTATAGGGACTCCCGCTCGATTTGATGAGTTATTAGATTTGTTGATGCAAACCATCCCGGCTTCAAAACTTGCTGTTCACTGTCACGATACCTATGGACAGGCCCTAGCAAATATTTATGCCTCTCTTGGTCATGGTATCCGCGTCATTGATAGTTCTGTTGCCGGTCTCGGTGGGTGTCCTTATGCAGAGGGTGCGACTGGAAATGTCGCAACTGAGGATGTAGTTTATATGTTACATGGGCTCGGCTATGAAACAGGTATTGATATAGATAAATTAATTGATGCAGGTAACTTCATCTCTGCTGCGCTTGCACGAAAAAATAGCTCAAGAGTTGCCAATGCTATTTCAAGTAAGCGGGCTATTAACNAGTTACATTAAAGTTTAAGGATAGGCTTTTTTCGTTATTTCTGAATCGACTTTGTTTGATGCTCATTGAGCCCAAAGCCTTGAGTAATACTAGCAAAGTTGACAAAAGCAACTGCTGAGCTGGATTCGGAAGGCCTCTCGGACCGAACTTTATTATCTCTTTAGTCGTAAGCACCATCATTCATAACTACTATCAGCATATTCATATTATGCTGCTCTATAGTTTCTCATTCTCGCATACGCTTAGGAGAACTGCTGTCACCCAATAATACAAAGTACCTTGTTATATTCTTCTCTAGCATGTCTTACTTGCTCAGTCATGACGAGCTCTTTAGATTATCTGAGTGAGATCCACAATTCCGATTCAAGGAACGATATAATATGGCAGACTATTTTGGCTGAGTTGTCGATGAACGTCACAGTTGAGGGTAATGTATCAGAGGGTTTTGAGCGGGTCGCCGATGTTTTTGCCGATTTATGGAAAGATATTGAGGTAGGAGCAAGCTGCTGCGTTTTTCACGAGGGTAAAAAGGTCGTTGATATCTGGGGTGGTTATATTAATCGGGAGATGACGGTTCCCTGGCAGTCGGATACGCTTATTAATGTTTATTCCACAACTAAGGGGATGGGTTCTCTAGCCCTTGCTATTCTCTTTGATGAGGGGCTAATTGATTACGATGAGAAAGTTATAACCTACTGGCCAGAATTTGGTGCAGAAGGTAAGCAAGATGTCACTATTGCTCAATTATTATCTCACCAGGCTGGTCTGTGTGGTGTCGATCAGAAATTGATGGTTGAGGACCTCTATGATTTTCCAAAGATGACCAATTTGTTGGCTGCCCAAAAGCCACTTTGGGAGCCAGGCACTGCTGTTGGATATCACGCTATTACATGGGGTTATTTCCCTGGTGAGTTGATTCGAAGAATAACTGGGCAATCTCTTGGTAGCTATTTTCATGGTAAGGTTGCAAGTCCGTTAAAAGCGGACTTTTTTATTGGGATACCTGAGTCACAAATTAGCCGATGTGGGGTTTTGATGGGGCCAAATCGAGCACGTAAAAAGATAAAAAGAGCTGAGCCGCCAAATTCGTCCAAGTTTTATTCAAGCGCTCTTTTAAATCCCTCTATCGCGCCTTACCGACACGCAAGTACTAATGATTGGCGTCGTGCAGAGATCGCAGCTGCCAATGGTCAGGCTAATGCTCGGGGAATCGCAACCATTTACGGTGCTCTAGCAAACCAAGGCTATCTTGATGGTAACCGTATAATTTCCTCTGAAGCTATCGTTGCTTCTACTAAAGTAGAAGTCGATGGCAAAATTGATAACGTACTTGGTACAAGGGTTCGTCGTGCTCGTGGTTTTATGTTNAATCTNGANAAATCCTACGGACCATATGAAGGGTCTTTCGGTCATGGTGGTGCNGGNGGATCATTGGGGTTTNCAGATCCTTTAAATAANGTTGGATTTGGCTACGCNATGAATCAAATGCANNNAGGTAATACCGAAACNCCTCGATCTNTAAAGNTGGTGAACAGCTTTTATCAATGTATTGGTCAATGATNATCGANTATCTTATTGAACCATTTNAAAATGGATTNGATGGTGAGATGTGCCAGCATTTGAAACTACGTACNGTAGTCGAGGAANCCNTTGAAAATAGGCTAATACCAAGACTATTCGATGATGGATAAACAAATCGCATCANNGCTTGTCTTCGATTGNCGAAAACTTCCACGATTGATTTATCAATGAAAACNCGNAGATTCAGNGCNTCNTTCTTNTTCANNGAAAAGGGACCTTCNTCCACGTTCNTTGGTTCTTTNCGGGGNCCAGATTGNCTAGCGTCTATTTTGATTATTTCACGTGANGGTTCATAGGANATTATNGTTTGTTCTTTTCCATCTGAGGACATACAGACCTTTANTCCATATTCTGAAGCTCCTTCNCTTTCCATCTCGATNGAGAGCTCTANACTATTNGANCCTATATTTTCGATTNAATGTTCTTTATNCGGNCCTANNTTTAAGTTATTCCTGCTGAAAGGTCGATAACGAAGCGCTTCTATTTCTTNCGGGAGATCTATCAGCATNGTTCCTTCATCGCTGATTGACAATACTCGGGGTAAACTCATAGTTCCNGTCCAGCCCCTTTCCCAGCCTTGCCCCCAATGNACGACATCCATNANCCATGACCACATAATTCGCCTCCCCTTATCNTCAACCAAGCTTTCTGGNGCAAAAAAGGAGTTATCGTTCCAACTCATCTGCGCGTGGGATTCTGGGTAAAATTGTTCGTCTTTCCACTCACCAATGTAATAACGGCACCCAATNTTGTGGCTAATACACATCAAGATATCTTTGTTACTTANCTTAAAAAGATCAGCACAGGAAACATCCTCATCCAGGGCGATACCTTCGACTCCGTGAGCAAAGAGATCTCCCGTGTATTTCCAGTCACCTTTCAGTGTTCGNGACTTCGCAATCCCAGGATTCTTTCCACCAAAAATAGCGTAATAAGTATCATCTTCCAGCCAGCCGAAAGGGTCCCATGAGCGATATCTGTCATGATATTTATCACCTTCTTTAGTTTCCGGAGTTATTACTTCTAATTTTTCCCACTCGTTTAAGTCGTCATCAAGAGCTACCGCCATCGCATTTCCTTTGTCCACNTGGTGATAACAGATAGTGGGTATCCCNTCCTTATTAACGAAGCAATTACCGCTATACATTCCGACCAGAAGGGTGGTTGGGTGATGGCGCCAATGGAAAAGATCCGTACTTGAAATATGACCCCAATGATCTAATTTTTTGCCAAATCGTTGGTCCTGAAAGATATAGAAAAGATGGTATCTGCCTTTCCAGTAGATCGCGCCATTTGGATCGAAAGGGGCTCCGAAACCTTCGGGNGATAGTATGTGGTAGCCCGGCCGGTGCGGATCACTCAGTATTTGTTCACGGAATCGTCGAGAGGCAAGGGCTGATTGNGCAATNGCTGCTTTATCCATTCTTCCCTCAGCATCGAGTGGGAATGTTTCCCAATCAATTCCTTTGGTATAAANNAGNCGCCAGATNCCATCGGCTTCTTTCTTTAGGGTGTGAGCATAGCTGATGCTGCCGCCAGANGAGCTATGTATTACAGGTGAGAAGACAGCTCTATTGCCNTTGATNGTGACATTAGCCGCGGAGGTATCGATATCCTGAATAGTTTCGAACAATGANATCCCTTTGCCCTTCGCTTCTTCNTTAGGCTNTTTATAGCGATACTCTAGGCTGTCTTTNGTTGCACCATGATAGTCTTTCCAGTCTTTCGAATAGAGACTAAGTAAGACCTGGAAGTCTGCCTTTTTTAAAGCGTCACAATGAGTCTNCATGANTTCTNCTATCNCNGCTTCTTCCTTATTCATGTTCAAGAGAGATATCCTTTTTAGTATTGAAATATNATTTGAACTTAACAAAGAGCATGGATCTGTCTAAGTAGTTGTTTGCAACAAATGAGGCAGTGCGTGCTCCAGGTATTTTAGAANCAAAGTNGAGAGGACACCTGNTACCNTTGGTGCGTTATGTCCTAACAGTGGTTGCACTTTCATTCGATTATTCATAATTACTGAGAACCCATTAGTTCCTCAAAAGCTGTGTTCTGATCGACGATTACGTTGCTTGCTGTCTCGATAACGACATCTTTGATAGCACCTGGGAAAATGTTGGGAGATTGATATAGTTGATCTACAGGGGTCTGACTATCTCGTCCCACTTCAAGGGGTTCATTGGTGAAGTTGTATTGGCGAAATCGCGTCAGTGAGCCCTCGCCTGCAGGTCGGTCATTCACATATAGGCGAACGCGCCCCTCCTGCACGTCAGTTCGGATTACCTCAACTCTTATCGATAAGCTACCATTGGGAATAGCCTCTAAAGTAGATACTCGATCCGAGTCACCATAATAATTTGCCGTGTAATGGAGACGTCTTTGATGTATGAAAAGGGTCCAGCCACCGAACTTTCCCCCGTCCGATACAATGACTCCATCGTCAGCTGCTGAGTGCACTAACCGTACCTTAATGCGGTGCGATATCCCAAATAGTCTGGGACCAGCTTTAAAGTGATGCGGAATTACTGCATCTTGGTATAGAGTCCAACTTTTTTTTTGTTCTGGCCACCAACCAGAACCATTCATACCACTCATATCGTCCAGCGGGAGTACGCCNTATTGCTCTGCTTCATGCCACCAGAGGTTTATTAATTCGTTTAGTTTCTCTGGATATTGNTCCGCGAGGTTATCAATTTCGGCCATATCATCGTCGAGGTAGTATAGCTCCCATACTTCGGTTTCAAAGTCATCGCCCTTGTTGTGAAAGGTTACAGCTTTCCAGCCCTCAGACCAAATCGCCCGGTGTCCTGTTGTTTCGAAGTACTGAACTTTTTTTTGAGTGCTAACCTGATTATCCTTCAATGAGCTAGTCATAGATGTCCCATGTAGTGGCATTTGCTCGAAACCGTTAACATATTTGGGAAGGGGAAGACCAATAAGCTCTAACAATGTCGGCGTCAGATCTACAGCGTGATAGAACTGTCGTCGTATTTCGCCTTTGGCCTTTATTCCTTCTGGCCATCGGATAATTAGTGGTGCTCGAATCCCTCCNGCATAGGTATTACCTTTATAGCGCTTGAACGGTGTATTACCTGCCATCGCCCAGCCGAATGGATAAATGCTATAGTTCTCCGGACCACCTAGATCATTCAATCGCATCATATTTTCATTGTTAGAGGGCGGATAGCCTCCACGACTGCGTTGATGGTCATAGCTGCCCAAGGGTCCACCTAATGAGGCAGCCCCATTATCGGAAAGTGCAATNACAATGGTATTTTCTCGTTTCCCAAGCGCATCTAACTGCGCTAGCAGTTTTCCTATCTGTGAATCACAGTGATCTATAAATCCGGAAAAAACTTCTTGGAATCTTGCACAAACTTTTTTTTCTTCTGGTGTTAGGTCTTCCCAGATTTGGACACCCGGATTGCGTGGAGCAAGTATTTGATTTGGAGGAAGTAAACCGGAAGATTTTTGACGATCTAAAATGCGCTCTCTCGCAGCATCCCATCCATCGTTGAATTGTCCTTTGTATTTATCTGCAAAGTTCCTTGGAACATGGTGGGGTGAATGGCCTGCTGCAAATGCAGTATAAAGAAAGAAGGGTTTGTTTGGGTCAGCAGATACTAGTTGGCGTAGCCACCTACAGGATTCGCTGATGATACCCTCCGATAGGTGATAGTTTTCGTAAGATGGCGGCTCGATCCTTTCATTACCCAAAATGAGTTCAGGGTTCCACTGATTAGTTTCACCTGATAGATAACCATAGAATCGGTCAAATCCGCTTTGTAGGGGCCAATGATCGTAGGGTCCGGCTGGACTGGTGTCGTCACATGATGCAAGGTGCCATTTGCCAGCCGCCAAATTTTGGTATCCTTGAGTCCCAAGAATCTCTGCTAAATTAGCCGCCTCTTTTGAAATGAATCCGCGAGTATTGGGGTATCCGTTAGTGCTCTCGACAACGCGGCCAACACCAACGCTGTGGTGGTTACGTCCAGTTAAGAGGCATGCCCGAGTTGTGGAGCAAAGGGGCGTAACATGAAAGTTTGCATAACGTAGCCCCTCAGCGGCGAGGCTATCCATGGCTGGAGTTTCAATGTCCCCTCCATAGCAACCAAGTTGAGAGTATCCAACATCGTCTAAAACGATCATTACGATATTGGGTCTCCTTTTTAACACGCTCGGGCTTTGTATCCATGATGCTAGAGAGCTCTTGCTCGTTCTTTTAATCACACCGTTAAAGTTTCTGTTATGTTCCATGTTTAGCGCTTACTTTTTCTTAATTCTCGCAGATGTATCCTTTGGACGGAACCGTCTGTAACCCAAAGGAATCGACGTTTTCGTTATAAACGATTGCTTTGTTATTCGGCACTGAACCTGGACTTTCGTGCTAAAATTGCGCGATCTAAGTTCGAGACGGGGTATTTGTGGGATATAATCTCTATCAGAAAGTATGGAATGACCATCTGGTTCGCCAGCTCGATACAGGGCAGTATCAGGTATTTATGGCTTTGCACCTCATTCATGAGGTCACGAGTCCTCAGGCCTTCGGTATGTTAAGGGACAAGGATCTGAGGGTCGCCTTCCCTAAGCGCACTTTCGCCACTGTTGATCATATTATTCCGACGGATAAGCAAGAACGTCCCCTCGCTGATGATATGGCCGAAAAAATGATCCAGGTATTAAGCTCGGCGACCGAAGAAAATGGAATTGAATTTTTTGCTCCTAAGTCAGGAGCGCAGGGTATTGTCCATGTGGTTGGCCCCGAGCTAGGGCTCACGCAGCCTGGAATGACAATATGTTGCGGAGATTCACATACATCAACACATGGTGCGTTTGGGTGTATCGCTCTGGGTATTGGTACAAGTCAGGTTAGAGACGTGTTGGCAAGTCAGACGTTGGTTATGGATCCATTAAAAGTACGCCGGATCAATATAGAGGGGGCGTTAGCCCTTGGTGTCACCGCCAAGGATGTAACTCTACATATTATTCGCACCCTTGGCGTCAATGGTGGAGTTGGCTTTGCCTATGAATACGCGGGTTCAGTTATCGACCAGATGTCGATGGAAGAGCGAATGACAGTTTGTAATATGAGTATTGAAGGTGGCGCACGATGTGGTTACGTAAACCCTGATCAAACTACATTTGATTACCTTGAGGGACGAGAGAGGACCCCAGCGGGCGCTGAATTTCTTACTGCAGTTGAACGGTGGCGCTCCTACGCAAGTGATTCAGACGCAGATTATGATGACATTGTGAATATTAGCGCCAAAGATATTAAACCCACTGTTACATGGGGCGTGACACCTGGTCAGGCCGTGTCGATAGAAGAGCTCGTTCCAGACCCTGATGATAAACAGGGGCTCGAGAAANTTCTTATTAACGATGCGCTAACCTATATGAAACTCTCCGCTAATCAGCCGATTAAAGGAACCAAGATAGATGTTGCTTTCATAGGTAGCTGNACCAACGGGAGGCTGAGTGATTTCCAAAGTGTGGCAGCTGTTATTGATGGGAAAAGGGTGTCCCCTAATGTTCGCGCGATTGTGGTCCCAGGCTCGGAAAAGGTTGATCGGGAAGCACGAGAGCTTGGTTTACATGAGGTTTTTGAAGCAGCTGGTTTCGAATGGCGTTTGCCTGGTTGTTCGATGTGCTTGGCGATGAATCCTGACAAACTTGTGGGTGATGAAGTTTGTGCGTCTAGCTCTAATCGGAATTTTATTGGTAGACAGGGTTCTCCAACAGGAAGAACAATTTTGATGAGTCCCATTATGGTAGCAGCGGCAGCAATCGAAGGATCTGTTGCAGATGCAAGAGAAGTATTTAATCTTGAGGGGGCAGAAGTATGAGCGGAGTTGCGATAGGGAAGGTAAGTGGGCGTGGAGTGTATGTCGAAGGTAACGATATCGATACAGATCGAATTATCCCGGCTCGCTATCTGACCTGCGTTACTTTTGATGAGTTGGGACCAGCACTGTTCTACGATGTTCGCTTTGATGAACACGGTGAGTCAAAGGGGCACGTCCTAGATTCCCCACGGCATTCAGGCGCGNCGATTTTGATCTCTGATAATAATTTTGGTTGCGGTTCCTCCCGAGAGCATGCTCCTCAAGCAATTATGCGTTTCGGTTTGAAGGCTGTCATCGCAGGATCATTCGCAGAGATTTTTCATGGAAACTGCACCACATTAGGGATACCTTGTGTGGTCATGGATGATAAAAATCGGTTCGAGCTATCTAAGTTAGTAACGGTTGATCCAACGCTCGACATAATTATCGATATTGAGCAACTCCAAATAATNTGTGGCAATCAGGTATTTCCTATCACGATGAAAGAGAGTGTTCGTGAGGCATTTCTAGATGCAACCTATGATCCATTAGATACCCTCTTAGCCTCTGGGGACAAAGTTAATTCCGTAGCTGAAAAACTTGGTTACCTATGAAAAAAATAGAGATATATGACACGACATTGCGTGACGGTNCNCAGGGAGAGGGGGTAAATCTAAGTTTACAAGATAAGCTTGATATTACTGTCGCGCTAGATGAGCTTGGCGTTGATTTTGTTGAAGGNGGTTGGCCGGGCTCGAATCCCAAGGATGTAGACTTTTTTAACGAAGTCAAAGGTCTCGAACTTAAATCCCTCAAGATCAGTGCTTTTGGCTCAACTCATCGAGTCGGGACAGTTCCAGAAGATGATTTTTTTCTCGCCAAGTTAGTTGAGGCTGATGCGGATCTCACCTGTATTTTNGGGAAATCTTGGGATTTGCATGTAAAAACCATAGGGGCGACGCTCGATCGAAATCTAGAGATGATTAGGGGTTCGATTGAGTACTTGTCAAATAAAACTTTAAAGCCAGTATTTTATGANGCAGAACATTTTTTTGATGGTTTCAAGAGTGATCCTGGATATGCAATTGCCACGGTTCAAGCGGCCGTGAATGGTGGCGCAGAGCGCATTATCCTTTGTGACACCAATGGAGGTGTTCTTCCCCATGAAATTGCTGNGGCGATGAAAGAATTGGTAAATTCGATTAAAGGAATCAGACTCGGTATCCATGTGCACAACGACGGTGGGCTAGCGGTTGCCAATACTCTTCGGGCGATTGAGGAAGGNGCTATACAGGTNCAAGGTTCTATTAATGGNATTGGTGAGCGTTGCGGTAACGTTGATTTGACTACTGTTTTAGCAAACCTGGAATTAAAACTCGGTTACCGATGTTTACCCGAAGGTCAGATCAAGGGGCTAACCAATTTGTCTAGGAAGGTTTGGGAATATCTGGGTTCGAACGGTCCTCTTGGTCAACCCTTTGTTGGTCCCTCAGCTTTTGCACATAAAGGTGGCGTGCATGTGAGTGCAGTTCAAAAGAATCCCGAAACCTACGAGCATATCAATCCAGACGTGGTCGGTAATTCCCGAAAAGTATTAATAAGTGAGTTATCGGGAGGTTCTAACCTTCGTGCGAAACTGGCAAATAGATATCCTGAGCTCGAGGACTCGGGAACAGTTAGTGCAATACTTGAGGAGATCCAAGATAAGGAGCACAGCGGCTACTCTTTTGAAAATGCAGATGGTAGCTTTAATCTAATTGTTCGGAAGCACGTTGGTCGATATAAACCAGTGTTCGATCCTATATATTACCGCATATATGCCCTTAATAATGAAGAGTATTCTTTAGCCAAGGGATCTAGAGAGGGTTTGATAGAAGCAGCGGTTAAAGCGCGTATAGGCAAAAGNACATTTTTGTGCGCTGCTGAAGGCCATGGTCCAATTGATGCCCTGAATAAGGCGCTTCAACAGGCCCTTGGAAATAAATACCCTGTAATTCGTGACTTACATTTGACTGATTATAGTGTAAAAGTGATCAACTCTTCGGAGGAGACAGCTGCGAAGGTTAGAGTTCTAGTTGAGCATAGTTTTGAAGGTGAGAAATTCGGTACCATTGGGGTCAATACGGACATCATCGAAGCGAGTTGGAATGCCTTAGTGGAAGCCTATCATTATTCCCTAATGCAGCATGTGGAGTTTGTTCGTGAACTACATCAGTAAGAAACACTCAGCTTGAGTACTGTATGAAGGTAGATAGCAATTTGTCAGTAAGTTGGGGGGAAATACCTGATCTCATAAGAGAATTAGAGTTGCTAGGCTACGACGGGGTCGGGACGTCAGAGCTTAGTCATGATCCTTTTTTTCCATTACTCCTTGCAGCAGAGCACTCCGAGAGGATTGAGTTATACACGAGTATCGCTGTAGCTTTTGCGCGAAGTCCAGCCACCTTAGCAAGTATGGCTCACGATTTGAATGCATTCTCAGAGGGACGNTTTACTTTGGGGCTTGGCTCGCAGATTAGAGCTCACATTACTAAGCGTTTTAGTATGCCATTTTCCGACAAGCCCGCCAGACAAATGCGAGAGCTTATTCAGGCCGTTCGAGCGATATGGCTAAACTGGTATGAGGGCGAAGCATTGCGTTTTGAAGGGGAGTATTATTCGCACACGCTGATGACCCCTGCATTCACTCCCGAAAATATTGATTACGGTANGCCCAAAATTGTTCTGGCTGCCGTAGGACCTGTTATGACGCAGGTTGCGGGAGAAGTTGCAGATGGAATCATTTTACATTCTTTTACCAATGAGACATTTATTCGTGAAGTAACTTTGCCTGCGATAGACAAGGGCTTGGCAAAGTCAGGGCGAAGTCGGGAGGATTTTGAGGTTATATATTCACCTTTCATAATCTCTGGTGAAACTGAGGAGGTTTTCGAAGAAACAAAGAAAACTGTAAAGAATAAAATATCTTTCTATGGGTCTACCCCGGCTTATAAGAATGTGCTCCAGGTCCATGGTTGGGGCGATCTGCAAGCAGAATTAAATGTAATGTCTAAGCGTGGTCTTTGGGATGAGATGCCAAAATTGATTTCAGATGAGATGCTCAATACTTTTGGCATAATGGATGAGCCAGCGAATATTGTTCCCGAAATCAAGAGGCGTTATGGGGACTTTCTAGACCGTACAGATGGTTCCTTTAGCTTTGTAGGCCGCCACAATAGATCAAGCATGATATCTGATCTTCGTAGTACATTGCCTATAAATTAAGTTAGCCTGCTTTATTCGTTCCTTCCCATTCTTTGTTGATAATCGTTCGAAATTGAAGCTGTAGCACTCATGGCTGGTATAAGTTTCCAAATAATGGTGGAATACGTGGCATGAGTAACAAATCTGTGCCCTTATAGCTGCGGTGAANAATGAAGTAACTTTTATGAGAGACTATAAAAATAGAGAGTCTTATGTCCGAATATAAGCCAATTATTTACGCTGCTATTTTAGCTGGTCTAACGATAATAGTCTTTATAGGGTACTCCGTCATTCAGCCGGCTAGTGACACTGTTGTAATATCACAGCCATTGGGTGCGATTGAGCAGGAACTAGAACAAATATCAAAAGAGGAGTCCTCTTCTGCATCGTCACCCCCCGAAATAAATTTCCAAAATCGTCCCAAAGACAAACCATCCGATATACCGGGTATGGTTATTGATAATTCAAGCGAATCGCAATTACCCTCAGTTGTTTTACCTCTTTTGGATGATAGTGATCAACTGATTAGAGACGGGGTAGTAAGTCTTACTAGGAATGAGACTATTAATTTCTGGCTTGCTCCTTCTGAGCTAATTCGCAAGTTCGTCGTCTTTGTAGATAANATTGCGAATGGGAAGATNTCCAGAGATGTAGTAGAAGTTATNGCNCCAGAAAAACCTTTCTCTGTAACCACGATATCGCAGAAAACGTTTCTGTTGGATCCTTTGTCGTACGAAAGGTACGATGAAGTTACTGCCGTTATAACCTCGATAGATGCAAGACGAGCGGCTGAATTTTATGAATTATTACAGCCTCTATTTCAGGAAGCCTTTGAAGAGCTGGGTTACCCCGAGCAGAATTTTACTTCCATAGTATTCCGAGCGATTGGTCAATTGCTTGAGGCCCCCGTGGTAGAGGAACCAATTTTGTTGACTCGTCCGGTTGTGATGTATGAGTTTTTGGATCCTAGTCTAGAGGCGTTAAGCGCCTCTCAGAAGCAAATGATTCGTTTAGGGCCAAAAAATACTAAAGCTTTACAACTTAAACTTAGTGAGCTTGCCATAGAACTGAGATCTAGATTAGATAACGAATGAGTCGGCCCTTACCTTTATCAAGATATACTGTGCTTGATTTGACCCTGGCCAGAGCTGGACCCACAGCCGTGAGGCTTCTCTCAGATTGGGGTGCCAATATCATAAGGATCGAGCCGCCCTTAAATTTGGATGCNNCCTCATCTGGGCTAACAAAAGATAGNTATACTCCTGATGCTCANAATCTCCATCGCAATAAGCGAAGCATTACAATTAATCTTAAAACCTCACAGGGAANTGCTNTATTTATGCGTCTCGCTAGCCAAGCTGACGTGATTGTTGAGAACTTTCGTTCGGAGGTGAAACATCGCCTTGGCATTGATTATGAATCTGTGAAAAGCGTTAATCCATCTATTATATATGGGAGTATTTCAGGTTTTGGGCAGGGCGGACCATACAGTGATCGACCGGGTGTAGACCAAGTGGTCCAGGGTACGAGCGGTCTCATGAGTATCACGGGGGAGCCTGGGAATGGTCCAATGAGGGTTGGTATCGCTATCAGTGACACCTCTGCGGGCATGTTCCTTGGGCAAGGAATACTGCTCGCATTGATACATCGGGAGCAAACGGGCGAAGGGCAATGGGTTCACACCTCGTTACTTGAATCTATGTTGTCTAAGATTGATTTCCAGGGTGCGCGTTATACCATGAATGGTGAAGTGGCTACTCAGGAGGGTAATAACCACCCAACCAACGCGCCAATGGGCCTTTTTGACACCAGTGATGGCCAGGTGAACCTTGCCGCTAGTTCTCAAAAAATGTTCAAGTCTTTTTGCGAGGCGATGAACGCCCCCTCATTGTTTAACGACAATCGATTCAGTTCCTTTGAGAAGAGATTCAGTAATCGTTACATGCTGAATGAATTGGTAAATACAATGACTATTAAATATTCTACTGCTCAGATCATAGAGAAACTNAATGCAGCAGGATGTCCTTGTGGCCCAATTTATAGTATACGGGAGGCATTTGAAGATCCGCAGGCTAAGTACCTTAAAATAGAAAGATCTGTTTCTCATAAAACGTTAGGCAAATTCAACCTTGTTAGATCCCCAATAAATTTAAGCGCTTTTAAGGATCTAGGTGGATTTGATCGGCCGGGTCCTGAACTCGGTGAACATACAATAGAAATTCTTTTAGAGATGGGATTTGAAGAAGAGGAAATAAAATCTTTGAAGGAACAGCATGCAATTTAAGGACTAGTGACCTATGGATATAAGCACTGAAAAAATGGGAGCTTACGTAGAAGAGGGAATTGGTTGGGTCGTGTTTAATAATCCTGCCCGTCATAATGCTGTCTCCCTTGATATGTGGCAGAGCTTGGCCTGCATACTAGAGTCGTTCCATAATGATCCGAGTGTTCGGGTTGTAATTATGAAGGGAGAGGGTAGCAAGGCGTTTGTTTCTGGCGCAGATATCTCAGAGTTTGACGCTAAGAGAAGTAGTATTAAGCAAAAGCGAGAATATGCGGAGGCATCCGGAAAAGCCCACAAGTGGATAGAAAAGATGGAGAAACCCCTAATTGCGATGATCCAGGGTTATTGCCTCGGGGGTGGTCTTGCTATCGCGATAAGTGCAGATATTCGATTTTCTACGCCCGACTCAAAATTTGGTATTCCTGCAGCTAAGCTTGGTTTGGGTTATGAATTCTCTGGGCTAAAGGCGCTTTGCAATTTGGTTGGTCCTGCCAGAGCAAAGGATATTATGTTCACTGCCAGGCTAATAGATTCTCAGGAATCTTATCAAATGGGCCTTGTCAATTTCGTTGTGGATAAGGATTCGATTGAGGACAGAGTTAAGGCATACGCCAAGATAATCTCTAACAATGCTCCGCTTACGATAAAGGCAGCCAAGGAAGCGATAAATGAGGTATGTAAAGATGCTAGAGAAAGAGATATGGACAAGATTCAGTCAATGATAGATAANTGTTTCGATAGCGAGGANTANAAAGAGGGACGCCTTGCTTTTANGGAGAAACGGCNGGCTAGNTTCAANGGTCNCTAGGGCTAGNGNGCANATCTNNACNCNAACGCANTNNCTNTNTAGNCCACTGANNANAGGNCGGGATGTATCTNTTNCTTTNNNCTACTNTTNATTTTTACTAGTTCTNACNAAGNACTTCATTCCAATCTGCAAGCCGAGAGNCCTGGGCTTCAANGAGTTCTTCAAAATCNCCATNTATTTTTATGNCTAAGATCTTATCTCCCTGACTTATATTATTCACNACGGNTTGGTCTTCTTCNCTGACTACTTCACCAAAAATNGTGTGNGCATCATCAAGATGGGGCGTNGGTACATGCGTNATAAAAAACTGGCTGCCATTTGANTTTGGNCCAGAGTTGGCCATAGAGAGTTTTCCNGGCTGGTTATGTCGNAGAGATTTATGGAACTCATCCTCGAATTTATAACCTGGTCCNCCAGTCCCGCTACCCAAAGGGCANCCCCCNTGGATCATNAAATCTCCAATAACTCTATGAAAANTTAATCCATCATAAAANTTCTTNATNGCTAAATTANTGAAGTTAGCAACCGTAACTGGTGCTTCAGTTGGAAAAAACGAAATGTTGATCNCACCTTTTTCTGTTTCAATCTGAGCGNAAATAATCATNGNGGCCCTTAACGTTTATTAATTTCTNAGTAATCTCTCGCNNTTGGACCCAGNTAGAGTTGTCTGGGTCGTCCAATTTTAAAACCGTTGGTTAGCATTTCATCCCAGTGCGTTAGCCAGCCAGGCATTCGGCCGAGTGTAAACAGGACAGTAAACATTTTGATGGGTATGCCAACAGCTTTGAACGTTATACCAGAGTAAAAATCNACATTNGGNTAGAGTTTCCGTTCAATAAANTAGTCCTGTTCTCTCGCAATTGTCTCCAACTTTTGAGCTACCTTCAACAGNGGATCAGCGAGGCCAAGTTCGTTNAGNACTGCATTGCAGCTTTCCTGCATAACTGTTGCNCTCGGATCAAAGTTTTTGTAAACGCGATGGCCGAAACCCATGAGTCTNAATGGNTCNTTNGGNTCTTTNGCTTTAGCAACGTATTCTTCNATACGTGANTCATGNCCTATNTCTGTAAGCATATCTAANACAGCNTCATTNGCCCCGCCGTGNGAAGGNCCCCAAAGAGCNGCAATGCCCGCTGAAATTGCAGCATATGGGTTTGTCTCAGTNGAGCCAGCTAGTCTAACTGTTGAAGTNGANGCATTTTGCTCATGATCTGCATGNAAAATAAAAATTCTATCCATTGCCTTGGCAAGGGTNGGGCTAACACTCGCAGNCACTCCTNTCTTNCCAAAGCACATATTTAGAAAATTCTCTGCGTAGTTAAGATCTTCTTCGGGGGGAACAAAATCCTCATNGATNGACTTCTTATAAGTCATGGCCGCTATTGTNGGTATTTTCGCAATTAGATTTAAAGCNGCTTCCCTTCGGTGGTCTGCGTTATAGATGTCGAATCCNTCGTGATAACNNGATGCTAANGCCGCCACGGCGGCNCAGGTCATCGACATNGGATGAGATTGTGCGTTAAANCCATCAAAAATGTGCTGAAGCTCNTCNTCGATAGCCATGCGNTTNTTNATTTCTTGTTCAAANTNTGCAAATTCNGAAGCTGATGGTAGCTCTCCATTTAGCAGAAGGTAACANACCTCGAGNTGGNTGGACTTTGCNGCCAGCTGTTCTATNGGNTAACCNCGGTACAANAGNATACCTGCTTCNCCGTCGATGTATGTTACCGAGGAATCACAGCTTGCCGTTGACAAAAATCCAGGNTCATAAGTGAACATGCCCTCGCTAATAAGTCCTCTGACATCCATGACATTCAGTCCCATGCTCGCCTTATGCACGGGTACATCAATTATTTTACCATCGATGATAATTTGTACTTTTTGGGTCATTGAAATTGCTCCATTCCGGACACGCCCTCTCATTTTTAAAGCGAAGATCGCTTACTTGGACCTTATCTCGGAACGCTACATGTAATCAAAAGCTCTCTAACTTGTAAAGCTCTCCCATAACTATCATTGTCTGGTTTTTGCATTTGTTTTTTTTTCGGAAAAAATCTAATATGCCGTTTTTAGATTCCCCGAGATCCTTAAGTTTTTTGAAAATTCAAAAAAGACCCATAAATGTTGGAATTAGAGACCTCTTAGTTTTCCGTTTTCCGATCACCGCAATTTCGTCTATTTCGCACCGAATAGCTGGTATAGCGTTATTCTTGGGCCTATTCGTGATGTTATTTGCGTTACAAAAGTCTTTAGAATCAGAGGATGGTTTTAATTTTATTAGAGCGCAGATTGCTTCGCCATCAGGCCTATTTATTTTTTTCGTTGTGATTGCACCCTTCGTCTTCCACTTTGTTGCTGGCATCAAGCATCTCGTTATGGACCTCGGTTTCGGAGAGAGTTACCAAGTTGGAGCTTTGGCGGCTAAACTAGTATTCATCATCTCAGCTATTTTGATTGGTCTTATTATGATCTGGCTGCTAAGTTGAATCTCAGAAAACTCAGACTTATGGCGGTAAGTGGAGTTATTGATTGGGTCATCCAAAGAATCTCCTCTATCGTAATTTCATCGTACGCGATTTGGATGGTGTTCTGGATGTGGTCGGTGCACGACATTGACTACCACGCCTGGATAGCCCTTTATTCAAACGTTTGGATGCAAATTTACTCTGTGATAACCGTTGTAGCCACATGTGCCCATGCCTGGATCGGAATGTGGACCATTGGTTCGGACTATTTGACGGTAAGGCAGTTCGGTGAATTAGCCACTTTGGTGAGAACTTCTTACAATATTGTGTGTGTGGTTCTTCTGCTTCTATACGTGGTCTGGATTCTTTATATTATGTGGAATTTAACGTGACAAAATTACCAGAATTAGAGTTTGACGCCATTATCATAGGCGGTGGTGGTTCCGGAATGAGAGCTGGATTACAGCTAGGGCAGTCTGGCTTCAAAACGGCTGTGTTGTCGAAGGTTTTCCCTACTCGATCACACACTGTTTCCGCGCAGGGCGGAATAACGTGTGCGATTGCCAGTGAAGATCCCAACGATGATTGGCGTTGGCACATGTACGATACGGTTAAAGGGTCCGATTATATTGGGGATCAGGACGCCATTGAATATATGTGTAGTGTTGGGCCTGAAGCGGTTTATGAATTAGAGCACATGGGATTACCCTTCTCTAGGAAGGAGAATGGTCGAATTTACCAAAGACCTTTTGGTGGCCAGTCGAAAGATTTCGGAAAAGGAGGTCAGGCCGCTCGCACCTGCGCTGCAGCCGACCGCACCGGTCACGCCCTATTGCATACCTTGTATCAGGGTAACTTGAAGGCAGGTACAGTTTTTTTTAGTGAATGGTTTGCGGTTGATTTGGTGAAAAATCCATCGGGAGCAGTGGTGGGTGTCCTAGCAATTTGTATGGAAACGGGTGAAGTTCACCACGTAAAGTCGAAGGCAACCGTAATCGCTACGGGAGGCGCCGGTCGCATTTATGCATCCACTACAAATGCGCTCAGTAATACTGGAGATGGAACTGGTATGGCGCTTAGAGCCGGGTTTCAAATGCAAGATATGGAGATGTGGCAATTCCATCCAACAGGTATTGCCGGCGCGGGAACACTTGTGACAGAGGGTTGTCGCGGAGAAGGAGGCTTTCTCATAAATAGCGATGGGGAAAGATTTATGGAAAGGTACGCTCCGAATGCCAAAGATCTAGCAGGACGCGATGTCGTTGCAAGAAGTATGGTGCTAGAAATTATGGAGGGTCGTGGTGCGGGTAAGGATAAAGACCATGTTCTGCTAAAACTTGACCACCTTGGTAAGGAGATTCTCGATGCGAGGCTGCCTGGCATTCAGGAATTGTCGAAAACGTTCGCCCACATTGACCCTGTTAAGGAGCCAATCCCCGTTGTTCCCACCTGTCATTACATGATGGGAGGGCTCACAACTAACATACATGGCCAGGCTATAACGGTCGATGAGTTGGGAAAAGAAAGTATAGTAGACGGACTTTATGCAGTAGGGGAGGCGGCTTGCGTCTCGGTTCACGGAGCTAATCGATTGGGTGGGAATTCTCTACTAGATCTTGTGGTTTTCGGACGCGCAGCTGGCTTGTTTATCACTGACGCCCTCAAAACGGGAATTAGTATGGCAGCCCCTTCTGACGACGACCTCGGTTTGGCAATGTCTAGGTTGAGACGATGGAACGAGGCCCCACAGTCTAGTGACTCGGTCCCACTTCTCAAAAAAGAATTACAAAACTGTATGCAACTTAATTTCGGTGTGTTTCGCGAAGAAAAAAATATGCAAGAAGGAATGAAGAAACTACGGGAGCTTAGAGAACGAATTGATGGCGCTGGACTCTCAGACAAAAGTAAGGTTTTTAATACAGCACGTTTCGAAGCCCTTGAATTGCAAAATCTTTTAGAGATCGCCGAGGCCACTGCTATTTCAGCCGAAGGAAGAAAGGAGTCTCGTGGGGCGCATGCACGGGATGATTATCAAGAAAGAGATGACGAAAACTGGTTGGCGCATTCAATTTATGATCCCTCGACGAAGAAGTTACGAAAAAGGGATGTGAATTTCGAGCCTAAAACGATGGATTATTTTGAGCCAATGGCAAGGACATATTGAGAAGATCATGTTAGTTAGCGTATATCGTTATAACCCAGAGGTGGACACTGAGCCTTACATGCAGGATTTTTCAATAGAAGTCCCTGAGAATAGGGATTTAATGGTATTAGATGTGTTATCAATGCTTAAGGAATCAGATGACTCCTTAAGCTATAGAAGATCATGTAGGGAAGGGGTTTGTGGTTCGGATGGCGTTAACATGAATGGTAGGAATGGACTAGCATGTACAACCCCTCTCTCAACAGTCGTGAAGGGTGATAAGCTGAAAATTAGACCCTTGCCTGGCCTTCCAGTAATTAGAGACTTGATTGTCGATATGGGTGATTTCTTCAAGCAGTATGAGAAAGTAAAGCCCTATTTGATAAATGATGAAGAGCCTCCTAAACAAGAACGGCTTCAAAGCCCAGAAGATCGTGAGAAGCTCGATGGCCTCTATGAGTGTATCCTTTGCGGGTGCTGCTCGACGGCGTGTCCTTCTTTCTGGTGGAATCCGGACAAATTCGTAGGCCCAGCTGGACTTCTGCAGGCCTATCGCTTTCTGGCGGATACCCGGGATACTGCTAAAGAGGAGCGTCTTGCTGAACTCAAAGATCCCTTTAGTGTGTTTCGTTGCCGTGGAATCATGAATTGCGTTAGTGTTTGTCCAAAGGGCTTGAATCCAACTAAAGCAATTGGACACATACGAAATATGCTTCTTAATAGGATCGCCTAACCACGATCTAGCGCCTTTCCAAAAACCCCGCAGCACTTAATGAAAAAAGATGTCGGATGCCCATTTTGCCAGTACAATTGACTACTTTCAGTCACCCTGGTTATAGGTTATGGAAGACGGGATTATGGCACGCCTTTGGCGCTCTGGGCATATCTCTGGTGGGAATGCATCTTACGTAGAAGAACTTTACGAACTTTATCTGGAAGACCCCTCAGATGTGCCGGATCAGTGGCGTAGCTATTTTGATTCGCTTCCCCTAGTTGAGGGTTCCTTAGCCGCGGATATTTCCCATAGGACCATTCAGAACCACTTTCTTCTGCTAGCAAAGAACCAATCGCGGGTGGCTCCTGTTTCGGCAAGTAGCATCAGCGCGGACTATGAGAGGAAACAGTTTTCAGTAAGCGAGTTAATTAATGGCTATAGGCGTCGTGGCCACTTGAAAGCAAACCTGGATCCTCTGGGATTAGTGAAAATCCCAGCGGTCCCCAAACTGCAGTTAAGTTACCATCATCTCTCCGAAGCAGATCTTGATACTCAATTCCAAGCTGGAAATCTTTTTTTTGATGGGAAAGACGCTGCCCTTAGAGATATCGTTGAGGCACTTGAAGCTACCTATTGCTCTTCTATTGGCGCGGAATATATGCACATTAGCGATGAAGCGGAGAGTAATTGGATTCAACAGCGGATGGAAAGTACCCGGTCTCAGTTTTCTTATGGTAATGCGGTAAAAAGCCGAATACTTAACCGCTTGATAGCTGCTGAAGGGCTCGAAAAGTATCTGGGCACTAAATACCCTGGTACGAAGCGTTTTGGTCTTGAAGGAGGCGAAAGTTTTATTCTGTGCTTGGCTGAATTGATTCATCGGGCAGGATCAGCTGGAATCAAAGAAACTGTGATGGGAATGGCTCATCGCGGGAGAATCAATGTTTTGGTGAATTTAATGGGCAAGGATCCGGCTGATTTATTTGATGAATTCGAGGGTAGATATGAACCTGGTTTTGGCTCTGGCGATGTTAAGTATCACCAAGGGTTTTCCTCCAATCTAATGACCCCAGGGGGAGAAATGCACTTAGCCCTCGGCTTTAATCCGTCACATCTTGAGATAGCTGCGCCGGTAATTGTTGGTTCAGTTCGTGCTCGCATGGATCGGAGACAGGATTATTCTGGAGATAAAGTTTTTGCGATAAATGTGCATGGTGATGCCTCGTTTGCTGGGCAAGGTGTTGTAATGGAGACCTTTCAAATGTCCCAGACAAGGGGCTTCTATACCGGCGGAACCGTTCATATCATCATCAATAATCAAATTGGGTATACCGTTAGTAAGCAGGAAGACGCGCGATCTACTCGGTATTGCAGTGAAATTTCTAAAATGGTTCAGGCCCCCGTATTTCACGTTAATGGCGATGATCCTGAGGCTGTTTTGTTTGTTTCACAGCTAGCATTAGATTACCGAATGGAATTTAAAAAGGATGTAGTCATTGATATTGTTTGTTACCGGCGTCGTGGACATAACGAAGGGGATGAACCCTCCATCACCCAGCCAGTAATGTATGAAACCATTGCTAAACACCGCACAGCAACAAATATATATGCAGAAAAGCTAATCAGTGAGGGTGCTATTGATGACACTCAATATCATCAGCGTATGGAATCTTATCGCGACTCACTTGATGCTGGGAATGCGGTGGCTTGGGATTATTTAAAGGAGCCTGATACATCCCTATATGTCAATTGGAGTCCCTATCTCGGCCATCCATGGAATACTCCAGCGGATACAACAATTTCGGCAAAGCGCATCAAGGATTTGTCAAATCGTATGGATAGGATTCCTGAAGGATTTGTCTTACATAGACAAGTTACAAAGATAGCAGAAGATAGACGGAAGATGGGTGCCGGTGCTCTATCTGTGAATTGGGGTTTCGCTGAGGTGATGGCATACGCGAGTCTCATTTCAGACGGTTTCCCTATTAGACTCACAGGTCAGGACGTAGGACGAGGCACGTTCTCGCATAGGCATGCTGTGTATCACGATCAAAAGAGTGGTGACACCTATGTGCCTCTGCAACATGTGGGCGCCGATCAACCTCCTTTCATGATCTACGATTCTTTTTTGTCGGAGGAGGCCGTGCTCGCCTTCGAGTACGGGTACGCCCAAACAAGTCCAAAAACCCTTGTGATATGGGAAGCTCAGTTTGGTGATTTCGCAAATGGGGCGCAGGTCGTCATTGACCAATTCATTACAAGTGGAGAGCATAAATGGGCAAGATTATGCGGCTTAACGTTGATGTTGCCTCATGGCTACGAGGGTCAGGGTCCCGAACATTCCTCTGCTAGACTAGAGCGTTACCTTCAGCTATCAGCTGAGCATAATATTCAAGTATGTGTGCCAACCACACCATCTCAGATTTTCCATTTACTGCGTCGGCAGGCGATAAGGCCGGTTCGAAAACCACTTATAATAATGACGCCAAAAAGCTTATTACGTCATAAAGAAGCAACCTCCACACTTGAGGACTTGTGTAACGGTTCTTTTCGGACGGTGGTGCCAGAATCAGACCCTACGGATCCTAATAAAGTTACTAGAGTAGTATTGTGCAGCGGTAAGGTATACTACGACTTGCTATCGACGCGACGCGAAGAACAATTAGATAACGTGGTAATTATACGCATTGAACAGTTATATCCTTTCCCCGAAGCTGATTTGGCAGAACTCCTGGTTGAGTATCCAAATATGGATACGGTTGTCTGGTGCCAGGAGGAACCCATGAATCAGGGGGCCTGGTACAGTAGTCAGCATCATATTCGGCGCGTAGTTCAATCTAAAAATCCCTCTTTGTATTTACACTATGCTGGTAGAGAGGGATCGGCGGCAGCGGCGGCAGGGTATATGTCTCTTCATGTTAGGCAGCAGGAAAGTTTAGTTCATACTGCCTTGTACAAAGAAAATTTGGATTAGCTTAATTTTAGGATGAAAACATGATTGAGATTAAGACGCCCGTTTTCCCCGAGTCCATTGCCGATGGTGAGGTTGCAGCATGGCACGTTGAGGTAGGCGATACTGTAAAACGTGACCAGGTCTTAGTAGATATTGAGACTGATAAGGTCGTTCTAGAGGTTGTATCTCCCGATAACGGCACCCTAAAAACAATTTTTAAAGAGGTAGGCGAAACGGTCTTGGCTGAGGAAGTTCTTGCTGAATTTGAATCAGGAGATATTGCTGATGCTACTTCATCGTCTAACGATATAACGAATTTACCGCCCAACCAAGCTGATAGTTCCAAGGAAAGTCCAATGAGCCCGGCTGCGAGGAAGTTAGCTAAGGAAAATAAGATTAACGTTGATGAAGTCGAAGGTACTGGTAAGGGTGGAAGAATTACGAAAGAGGACATCCTGAGGTCGGTAGCAGCGATTGAGTATACCGATGAGTTGGTCGATAGTCCCAAAGCTGAAGCTCAGATAGCGGAAGTCCCAGCATCTGATTCAGTTTCGCAGGAGCGATTAGAAAGACGTGTTCCGATGACCCGGCTTCGAGCGAGTATCGCTCAAAGGTTAGTCGAGGCGCAACACAATGCAGCTATGCTTACTACTTTCAATGAAGTAGATATGGGGTCTATCATGGATCTGAGAAATCAATATCGTGACGCTTTTGAGAAAGCTCATAACGGCACGAGATTGGGTTTTATGTCTTTTTTTGTGAGGGCTAGTGTAGAAGCACTTAAGCGATTCCCTTCCGTAAATGCTTCCATCGATGATAATGATATTGTCTACCATGGGTATCAGGATATTGGAGTTGCAGTCAGCTCCCCACGCGGGTTGGTGGTTCCTGTAATACGAGAGGCAGACAGTCTAACTCTAGCTGAAATCGAGGATCAGGTCAGAGATTATGGCTCCAAAGCTCAAGGGGGTAAACTATCGATCGAGGAAATGACAGGAGGGACGTTTACGATATCAAATGGTGGTGTTTTCGGATCACTGATGTCTACGCCAATTCTGAATCCACCACAGACTGGAATCTTAGGTATGCATAAGATCCAAGAGCGACCTGTGGTGATTAATGGTCAAATTGAAATTCGTCCTATGATGTACCTTGCGCTTTCATATGACCATCGATTAATCGATGGTTCCGAAGCGGTTCGGTTCTTAGTGACAATAAAAGAGTTTCTTGAAGAGCCCGCGAGGATTCTCCTCGATATATAAAGAGATAGAGTTATGACGACTAAGTATGATGTTATTGTGATTGGGGGAGGACCAGCTGGATATCATGCTGCAATTCGGTCAGCACAGTTGGGCTTAAGGACAGGTTGTATTGATAAGTGGATTAACGCGTCAGGTCAACCAGCATTTGGGGGGACATGTCTCAATGTTGGTTGTATTCCATCTAAGGCTCTGTTGTCCGCTTCTCAAAAATTCTTTGAGGCGAAGAAACACTTTGCAGAAATTGGTATTAAGGTGGCAGACCTTTCTATTGATGTTCCTGCCATGATTAAACGGAAGGAAAAAGTTGTAGATAATCTAACTGAAGGCGTTGCCAGTCTGTTAAAGGCGAACGGCGTAGCTATCTTGCAAGGGAAAGCGGTTCTGCACGCTGGTAGGAGCGTTGAGTTTTCCTCCCATGATGGTGAAGTTAGTATTTTAGAAGCGGATCATATAATTATTGCTACAGGGTCCGTGCCTGTGAATATACCTCCCTGCCCCTTAGTAGATAATATGATCGTTGACTCAGCTGGGGCCCTGGACTTGCGCGAAGTTCCAAACCGTTTAGGTATTATTGGTGCCGGTATAATTGGTTTGGAGCTCGGGAGTGTTTGGAGTCGTCTGGGTTCTGAAGTTATCTTGTTGGAGGCCTTAGAGGAGTTTCTTCCTACAGCGGACACCAATATATCGCGAGAAGCTGCTCGTCAGTTTAAGAAACAGGGTATGGATGTCCGTTTAGGGAGCCTCGTTACGGCTAGCTCGATAAAGGAAGGAAAAGTCGAGGTGGAGTATTCATGTGCTGAGAGAAAGGAAAAAGAAAGTTTTGACAAACTAATTGTGGCGGTTGGTAGACGCCCCTATACAGAGGAATTACTAGCAGCAGATAGTGGAGTCAATCTTGATGAAAGGGGTTTTGTTTACGTTGATGATTACTGTAACACAGGTGCGCCAGGTATATATGCGATCGGTGATGTGGTTCGCGGCCCTATGCTTGCTCACAAGGGGATGGAAGAGGGGCTCATGGTTGCTGAGCGCATTGCGGGTGAAAAACCACAGGTCAATTATGAAACTGTTCCTTCAGTAATCTATACCCATCCTGAAATTGCCTGGGTAGGCAAGACCGAGCAAGAACTAAAAGCCAGTGGAGAAGATTATAGAGTTGGTAGCTTCCCCATGGCGGCTAGCGGCAGGGCTATGGCAAATAATGAAACGAACGGGTTAATAAAGGTTATCGCTGATGACTCAACTGACAGAGTGCTGGGTGTCCATATGATTTGTGATCACGCGTCTGAGCTTATCGCAGAAGCTGTAATAGGAATGGAATTTGAAACCAGCGCAGAGGATCTGGGGTTGACCATGTTTGCTCATCCTACTATCTCGGAAGGTCTGCATGAGGCAGCACTGGCAGTGTCGGGTCGAGCGATCCATGTTGCGAACCGCAAGCGTAAAAAATAATTTTTACTAGGAAAAAGGAATTTTATGAATCTTCACGAGTATCAGGCAAAAAGACTTTTCCATGAGTATGGCTTGCCTGTCTCCAAAGGCATTGCAGTTGAATCTTCCGATGATGCAGTTGCCGCTGCGAAAAAGTTGGGAGGAGAGCGTTGGGTAGTTAAAGTGCAAGTCCACGCAGGTGGTCGCGGTAAGGCGGGAGGGGTGAAACTGGTTAAGTCAGCCGAGGAGATAAGACAGTTTGCAGACGTCCATATCGGTAAAAAATTGGTAACCGCCCAAACTGATGACTCAGGGCAGCCTGTTAGTAAGATTTATGTCGAAGAGTGTACAGACATCGCAAGAGAGCTTTATTTGGGAGCAGTCATTGATCGGTCGAGAAGAAGAATCATATTCATGGCCTCAACCGAAGGAGGCGTAGAAATCGAAAAAGTCGCGGAAGAGACGCCAGAAAAGATTCTTCAAGCGGTGATTGATCCAGCTATTGGTGCGATGCCATATCAGGGTAGGGATCTCGCATTCAGACTTGGCCTAAGTGGAAAGCAAATTAATCAGTTTGCAGATATATTTATGTCCCTCTCGCGACTGTTTGAAGAGCGTGATCTTGCATTATTAGAGATTAATCCTTTAGTTATAACCCTAGATGGCGATGTGCATTGTTTGGATGCGAAGGTGTCGGTTGATAGCAACGCCCTCTACCGACAAAAGTCCCTATTAGCAATGAGAGATCCTAGTCAGGAGGACGAGCGGGAAAATGAGGCATCTCAATTCGGTTTAAACTATGTGGCGTTGGAAGGAAATATAGGATGTATGGTTAATGGTGCTGGACTTGCTATGGGAACAATGGACCTGGTTAAGTTGCATGGAGGACAGCCAGCTAATTTTTTGGATGTAGGCGGTGGAGCTACGAAGGAAGCAGTTAGCGAAGCATTTAAAATAATTTTATCTGATAGTCACGTCAGCGCAATTTTGATCAATATTTTTGGCGGAATCGTCCAATGTAATATTATAGCCGATGGCATTATTGGAGCTGTGAAAGAAGTTGGAGTGAATATTCCAGTTGTTGTCAGGTTTGAGGGCAATAACGCAGACCTTGGCGTTGCCACCTTAGCCGATAGCGACGTAGACATCGTTGCGGCAACTAGTTTATCAGATGCCGTAGAACAAGTAGTCAATCTGGCGAGGAATTAGTATGAGTATTCTCATTAACAAAAACACTAGGGTTGTTTGCCAAGGATTTACTGGTTCTCAAGGTACAATGCACTCCGAGCAGGCTATTTCTTACGGAACGCAGTTAGTTGGGGGTATTACTCCGGGGAAGGGTGGACAAACCCACTTGGGTTTGCCAGTGTTTGATAGCGTTCTTCGGGCTGTAGAGGCCACAGGTGCAGATGCTTCAGTTATCTATGTACCAGCCCCATTCGCTAAGGATGGTATATTTGAAGCTGCTGCAGCGGGAATTAAGCTAATTGTATGTATTACCGAGGGGGTGCCAACTCTCGACATGCTTAGAGTCAAGGCCTATTTGGATTCTAGAGGGGTTCGTCTTATTGGTCCTAACTGCCCTGGTATCATAACGCCGGGTGAATGTAAGATTGGAATCATGCCGGGGGATATCCACTTGCCAGGAAAGGTTGGTATCGTCTCCAGATCGGGTACCTTAACTTATGAAGCTGTTAAGCAAACTAGTGACCTCGGATTTGGTCAAAGTACTTGCGTTGGTATTGGCGGAGATCCAATTCCTGGCAGTAATTTCATAGATATTCTCTCAATGTTTGAGACAGATCCTTTGACTGAAGCTATTGTTATGGTTGGAGAGATAGGTGGTACTGCGGAGGAAGAGGCTGCTGAATATATTAAAGAAAATGTTACGAAGCCAGTAGTGGCTTATGTCGCCGGTATGACCGCTCCACCAGGGAAGCGAATGGGTCATGCAGGAGCAATTATCGCGGGAGGCAAGGGGACGGCCGAAGACAAGATTGCCTGCCTTAACAGTGCGGGTGTTCATACCGTCAAGAGTCTTTCACAAATAGGGGATGCTTTAAGGGATGCGACCGGTTGGTAAGGGTTGAAAATTTCTGATCCGACCCAAGATTTTTGACACTGATTTTCGGACTGGGGAGATTAAAGGAACATGAGTAAAAGCGATAAAGAAACCTTAGGTTTTCAATCGGAGGCAAAACAGCTTCTCCATTTGATGATACATTCTCTGTATTCGAACAAAGAGATATTTCTGAGAGAATTAATTTCGAATGCCTCAGATGCGATAGACAAATTAAGGTTCGAGGGTCTGTCCCGGCCGGAACTTGTCGAGGGAGAGTTAGGTATTCGGATTGACTTCAGCAAAGAAGACAAAACGATTACGCTTACAGATACTGGTATTGGTATGACGCGAGATGAGGCGGTTTCGCATTTGGGTACAATCGCAAAGTCAGGCACAGCGCAGTTCTTAGATTCTCTCACCGGTGATCAACAAAAAGATGCCCAGCTAATTGGTCAGTTTGGGGTTGGATTTTACTCGTCTTTCATTGTAGCGAATAAGGTCGTGGTTGAAAGTAGGTCCATCGATGCCGAATCGCACAATGGCGTCCGATGGTCCTCATCCGGTGATGCGGAATTTGAGGTAGAAACGGTTGATAGGCATAGCGTGGGGACCTCTGTGATTCTACATATTAAACCAGAAGAACAAGAGTTTCTGGATGGTTGGAGACTACGTAATATTATCAAGAAGTATGCCGATCATGTGCCTGTGCCGGTAATAATGCAGAAGGAATCTAGTGGGGACGCAGAGGGTGAAGAGACTAAGACACTGGAAGATGAGGTTGTAAATAGTGCAAAGGCTATGTGGACTCGCTCGAGAAATGATATTAAGGATGAGGAATATAAAGAGTTCTATAAACATATTGCCCATGACTTCCAAGATCCCTTAACTTGGTCACATAATAAAGTGGAAGGGAAGTTAGACTATACTAGTCTGATCTATATACCTTCTAAGGCCCCATTTGACCTGTGGCAGCGCGAGGCGCCGCTTGGCCTCAAGCTCTATGTGCAGAGGGTATTTATAATGGATGAAGCTGATCAGTTCCTTCCTTTATACCTCCGTTTTGTGAAAGGTGTTGTCGACTCGAATGACTTATCTCTAAATGTATCACGGGAAATCCTCCAAAAAGACCCCGCCATTGAATCAATGCGATCGGCTCTTACCAAGAGAGTTCTAGACGTACTAGAGAAGTTGGCAAAAAAAGATATAAAACAATACCAGCTGTTTTGGGACGAGTTTGGTCAAGCTTTGAAAGAGGGTGTAGCTGAGGATTTCTCGAATAAACAAAAAATCGCGGAGTTACTGCGTTTTTCTACAACGAAATCTGGATCTGAAGTTCAAGATCAATCCTTGAAGGCCTATGTTGAGAATATGAAAGAAGGGCAAAATAAAATTTTTTATGTCACCGGAGAAAACTATCACACCACACTGAATAGTCCTCACTTAGAAGTATTCAAGAAGAAAGATTTGGAAGTGCTACTGCTTCATGATCGAATTGATGAGTGGTTGATGAGCCATTTGACAGATTTTGATGAAAAACAGTTCCAGGATGTTGCGCGTGGAGCTCTGGATTTGGGTAGTCTCGAAGATAAGGAAGAGAAGGCCGAAAAGGAAAAGGTGGAGCAAGACTCCGCAGATTTGATCGAACGGCTAACTACTTTGCTTGGAGATGAAGTTGAGGAAGTCAGAGCAACTAATCGTCTCACAGAATCGCCAGCATGCTTGGTCATAACTGAAGACGATATGGGAATCCAGATGCGGAAAATTATGGAAGCTGCAGGGCAGAAGGCCCCTGGAGAAAATAAACGCATCTTCGAAGTTAATCCTAGTCATCCTTTGATAGAAAAGTTGGGAGGAGAAACCAATGAGGATCGCTTCTCGGATTTAGCCAGATTATTGTATGATCAAGCGTTACTAGCTGAAGGTAGCCAGTTGAAGGAGCCAGCAACATTCGTGCATCGTTTGAATAAACTTCTTCTTGAACTATCGCCCGGCCACTAACATTTGCCATCTTCGCTACTAAACGGTCTTCTGAATCAGATTGCAATGATTCAGAAGCGTGCGAACGTGGCCAAGCTAATTTTGTTATTTAATGTGCACTTTTTAGCAGCTATCGAGAAATTATATGTACTTATTAATTATGAGGCATGGAAGGGCGCCATCTAATAGCAATGATTTTGATCGAATACTCTCTCCTGTCGGGTGTCGTGGGGTAAGAAAAGTAGCGAGATGCGTAAGAAAGAAAGTTACGAAATTAGATAGGATATTATGTAGTCCATTGCGACGCACGGTCCAGACGGCGGAGATCATTAATAAATTATCCTATCCTACTGTACCTATAGAATTATGTGATGATTTAGCGCCTGGGGCATCATGTGAGGTAATCGCAGAGAAGCTCAACACAATGCAAGTAGAAGGACTTATGCTTGTGTCGCATCAGCCTTTTGTTGGCAAAATGACTCACTATTTAACGGGAGAAATTTTATCGATCAGGGAAGCGACGGTTGCGTGTATTAAACTAAAAAGTTTTGGGCTTTATACTGGGGAGCTAAGTTGGGTAGTCGAATCATAATAATAATTTTAATTCTTAGTTCTTTTGGAGCCTCTGCAGACTCGTGGCTTAATGACTATCCTGGGCGACAGTTAGTTGATTCAGCTATAGGAAACTCAGTCGAGTCCCATCTAATAATTCTTGGTTCTTTAAAAAAAGTTAATAATGTTTTGGAGCCTGAAAATTTTGAATACGTTGTTGGTACTAAAAGGTCTCAGACATTTTTTGTACCGGGGGAGAGAGATGTTGACCAAGTTAAAGATTTTTATCGAGTACAACTTCTTAAACTTGGGGAAATACTTTTCGAGTGTAGTGGTCGCAACTGTGGTTCAAGTAATTATTGGGCGAATACTGTTTTTGCAAAGCCTATCCTATATGGGCCAGAACAATTTCAGCGTTATTTCTTAGTTCGTCTGAAACATGGGGAGTATGTCTCTGTTTACGTAGCGATGCGTGGTACTAGAAAATTATACTTCCACATCGAAGTAATAGGAAAAGATCAGGTCAGAGAGAAAATCGAACGGTTTAGCTTTCAGACCAGTGAAGCTGCGCTAAGTTTTGCAAGAGAAATTCTGAGTTCAACTGAAGAGCTCATGTTACATATAGTGGTACATCATGATATGGAGGAGGGGAGAGCTATTGAGTACTCGATAGAGAAAAGCAAACAGATCGGTAATAAAATTAAAGGTCTACTCGGACACCAAGATAGAATCACTACTCACGGGCTTGGGGCGCTGGCAGAGAATAAAAGTCGGAGTCCCAGCCGTATAGAACTTTTAGTTATTAGGCCTTAATTCTAATTGGCGAAAAAAGAGTTCTACTCCTGCTCCTTGAAGTTCAAAGCTATACCATAAGTTTAAGTGCAAACCCCTATGCTATTTTCTGATAATAGTTGGTGTCCGTTAATGAAATGAGCAAAAATCTTCACTATGCGGCTAAGTAATCTCGTTAGTTGAAGATTATTTTTATGTATCTTAGTCAGAAATTTCGGGTGGGCTATAGTTTGGGAGTCCTGTGCTTTCGTCAAATAAAAGGTAAGAGCTAACAGTTCTTTTCGGTCTATGTCTTCCGCTAGTGCGTTAAGCGATTGCGTTAAAAAACATTACAGACTCATCTTTCTTTGATTTAAATTAAAGAATCACGAGATACTAACGCTACCCCTTGAAACTTATTGAAAAAGAACGGCTGCTCGATCAATATGTCACGCTATAATTCCGTTATAATATCCATATCTACAAGTATCTAGAGAGTTAATTATGCCAGGAAGTAGTTTAGGTACTATGTTTACTGTAACCACTTTTGGGGAGAGTCATGGGAAAGCCCTGGGGTGTATTGTTGATGGATGCCCCCCGGGTCTTGAGCTCTCTGAAATCGATCTGCAGGGTGATTTAGATCGCCGGAAACCAGGAACCTCCAAGTATACAACTCAAAGAAAAGAAGGTGATCAGGTTTCTATTCTGTCAGGAGTATTCGAGGGGAAAACCACGGGTACTCCGATTGGTTTGATTGTTCATAATGAGGATCAAAAGTCGAAAGATTACACAAGCATAAAAGATGTTTTTCGGCCAGCTCATGCTGATTTCACTTATGAGAAAAAGTTTGGTTTCCGAGATTATAGGGGGGGAGGCCGTTCATCTGCTCGAGAAACTACGATGCGAGTTGCTGCAGGAGGTATTGCTCGTAAATATTTGCGAAGTCAATATGGTCTAGAAATAAGGGGTTGTTTGCTGCAGATGGGTAACATTGCAGCGCGAACGATTGATTGGAGTGAAGTTTCAAAGAATCCGTTTTTCTGTCCTGATGCAGCCGTAGTGGGAGAGATGGAAGAGTTAATAAATACCCTCCGACGTGAGGGAGACTCTGTAGGTGCAAAAATTATGGTCACGGCAACTGGTATGGTTGCTGGATGGGGGGAGCCTGTCTTCGATAAGCTCGATGCTTGTTTGGCTCGAGCAATGATGAGTATCAATGCAGTAAAAGGTGTGGAGATTGGGTCGGGTTTTTCTAGTATAACTCAGCGGGGTAGCGAACACCGTGATGAAATAACCCCTCAGGGCTTTAGCTCGAATAATTCGGGTGGAGTCTTAGGCGGGATTTCAAGCGGTCAGGATATTATTGTCAATTTGGCACTTAAACCAACATCAAGTATCACACAGTCTGTGCGAACTATTGACCGCAATGGTGCCGAAGCGGAAGTCTCTACGAAAGGGCGNCATGATCCTTGCGTTGGCGTTAGAGCCACTCCAATAGCTGAAGCGATGTTAGCTTTGGTGCTTATGGATGAAGCATTGAAGCACCGAGGTCAGAACCCAGACGTAAAAACTAACTTGCCTGATCTCAAATAAAATAAATAGTAAGATGTATTGGAGAACGTATTATGGATGGCTATAACATTGCTGTTGTCGGAGCTACTGGAGCAGTCGGTGAGGCAATGATTCAAATACTTGAGGAGAGGCAGTTTCCCGTCAGAGAGCTTTTCCTTTTAGCAAGCGAGCGGTCTGCAGGAACTCGGATGCAATTTAGAGGGAAATCGGTAGTCGTAAAAGACCTGTCAAAATTTGATTTTTCCAATGTACAGATTGGGTTATTCTCAGCGGGGGGTAGTGTCTCTGCAGAGTATGCACCAAAGGCCGCCGAAGCTGGATGTGTAGTGATCGATAACACTTCTTATTTCCGAAGGGATGAGGAAATACCTCTTGTTGTGCCTGAGGTTAATGCTCATGCAGTTGCAAATTACGTCAATAGAAATATCATTGCCAATCCCAATTGTTCTACGATACAAATGGTTGTGGCACTCAAACCGATCCATGATGCGGTTGGAGTAAGTCGGATCAATGTATGTACCTATCAAGCAGTTTCCGGTTCAGGGAAACGAGGGATAGAAGAGTTGGCCAGTCAAACCGCAGATCTCCTAAATGCTAAGCCTCTCAAGACTGAAGTTTTTACCAAGCAGATTAGCTTTAACGCGATTCCTCATATTGGAGAATTTCATGATAATGGCTTTACTCTCGAAGAGATGAAAATGGTGTGGGAAACAAAAAAAATTTTTGAAAATGATGAAATTAAAGTTAACCCAACCTGTGTCAGGATACCGGTTTTCTATGGTCATTCTGAGGCTATTCATATAGAGACATGTAGCAGGATAAGTATTCAGGAGGTGGTTAGGCTCCTCTCTGAGTCTCCNGGAGTTCAGGTAATCGATGAGANGGTTGATGGCGGCTACCCCACGGCTGTTTCCGACTCTGCCGGTAAAGATGGGGTATTTGTCGGTCGAATAAGGAAAGATCTCAGTTTGGATACTGGGCTAGATCTTTGGGTAGTATCCGATAATGTTCGGAAAGGAGCTGCACTCAATAGCGTGCAAATAGCAGAAGTTTTGACAGAGTACTTATAGTCAATCCAACCTGGAGGTAGCCTTCATAATGGTTCTGATTTTATTTCTGAGTTTCTTTTTAGATGTAACCAAATTATTGTTTGGAATATTGGTTAATGTGTTTTCTGCTCGGTTTCCTGGTGTTGAGAGAAAATAATGAGAGGAAGTCGCTACTTACTGTCAGTACTTTTCCTGACGTTTTACCTGCCCTCAGTGCTTGCGCTTAGTCTGGGTGAGTTAGAGCTCAAGTCCAATCTAGACGAACCTTTAGAGGCCGAAATTCCTTTAATGCAAACCTTACGCTTGTCGCCTTTAGATATTCTGATAGCTCTGGCTTCCACTGAAGACTTTAGTCGTTTTGATAAAGAAAGGTTGGTCATCTTGACNGATTTAAAATTCAAAGTTCGTGAGAATAGTTCTGGAGGGCTTTATCTGCAGGTTACAAGTACTCAGCCGATCAAAGAACCGCTCTTCGACCTTGTCATAGAGGTTGTGTGGCCTAGTGGAAAGATGCTTTCGGAACATACAGTTTTTTTAGATCCTCCTATATTTGATAATCATGATAATGCTCCCGTGGAACTCGCTATTGCGAGTAAAAAGAATTTAGGTGGCGAAAGGTTATTACTGGATAAGTTAGAAGATAATGCAGAAAAGTCAGTTTTAAAAAAAGATAGTGAGCAAGCTAAAAAAGAGTACGGTATCACCAAAAGTGGAGACACTCTATGGGATATTGCCTTAAAAGTTAGAACTGATAAAACCGTAAGTATTCAGCAAACCATGTTGGCTTTGCAGAGGCTGAACCCTGATGCGTTTATCAANAATAATATAAATCTTCTGAAGGTTGGGTACGTGCTGCGTATTCCGAACGCTAGAGATATGATTCAAGACTCTCAAGCCAAAGCTATTACTTTGGTCGAGCTACAAAATGAGAAGTTCCAGGACTATAAAAGAAGTAGAATGGCACAACTGGATGCTAGTCCTCGTGAGCGTAGAGAGCTGTCTACGGAAACCAGTTATTCAGATGGCGAGCTAACGTTACTGGCGGCTAATAGCAGTAGCGGTCAACGAGCGGGAGAAGGAGCTCTCGGTTCGAAGAATGATGCATTACAAAATGAACTGGATTTTGCTCGTGAAGAACTAGATGGGGCACGTAGGTTTAATAATGAACTTAATATGCGGCTAGATGACCTGAATGCGCAAATCGACACATTAAATGAGCTTATTAAGCTTAAAGATGATCAACTAACAGCGTGGCGTCTAGAAATGCAAAATATAAATGACTCGGTAGAGACAAAGTTGTCCGAGAAAGAAAGCTCCTCCGGTTTTAAAGCNACTGCAAGTAGCATCTTTAACTACCCAGTGTTTGTTGGTTTGCTTGTTATTATCTTGGTTGGCGGAACAGTGATAGCGATATTTTTGGTTCAGAGAAAAACTGGCCAAGATAGTATAGAAAATGAAGATCTGTCAGAGTTCACTGGAGGGGAGGAAATAGATTGGATTGAAGATGGTATCGACTCCGCGGAGAACGGTAGCGAAGAGATCGTTGATACAGAAAATAACGCTGAACAAAAATCGTTCGAGGATAGTAATCGGAATAATGGAGAACCAAATATTGATGAGGATGCTAATGGAAAGCTAAATTTGGCAAGAGCTTANGTTGATATGGGTGATCAAGATAATGCTCGGTCGCTTCTGAATGCTGTCCTCGAAGAGGGTAATCCAGAGCAGATTCAGGAAGCAAATTCGTTGTTAGAAAGACTTGACTAGTTAGTAACTATTGAAAAAACTAGCATTAAGTGTCTCTTATAACGGTGCGCCATATCACGGCTGGCAGTATCAGAAAGAAAATGTCCAGACGGTACAGGGGTTGCTAGAAGATGCGCTCTCTAAAATAGCAAATAGTCCTATTCGCGTAGGCTGTGCCGGTCGTACAGATGCAGGGGTACACGCTACTAATCAGATAGTCGAATTCTCCACAAATAGTGATCGAGATATGGAGGCTTGGGTTTATGGAACAAATTCCNATTTACCAGAAAGCATTTCGGTGAATTGCGGGGCCCTAGTTCCCAATAGCTTTAGCGCCCGGCATTCTGCATTTTCGAGGCGTTATCTTTACGTAATTTATAACAGTCCTATCCGGTCTGCTCTGCTGCCAGAGTATTTATATAGAGAACATCGCCAGCTGGATCACGAAAAGATGCATGAAGCAGCACAGTTTTTGGTCGGAGAAAAAGATTTTACTTCTTTTCGTGCCTCTAAGTGCCAGTCGAGTACTGCTATGCGCAATGTATTNTCCGTTAGGGTATCGAGGGAGTGTGATTTGGTGCTTGTAGATATCACAGCAAACGCCTTCTTGNTGCATATGGTGAGAAATATAGTAGGTGTCCTGCTGGATGTGGGCGCGGGNGAAAAACCGATATCATGGCCTCGTGAGTTACTTACTTTTAAAGATCGCACCAAAGCAAGTAAAACTGCTCCCCCTAATGGGCTTTTCCTTGTTGGAGTTAGGTATGAAACTGCTATTCACATTGATATGCCTGATTTAGTTTGGCCACATTTTTTAGGCTTACAGCACTAATTTTCTGATAAACTATCGTTTCGACCATCTTATTATTAGTGATGCATACAAGGATAAAAATTTGTGGGATCACGTCGTTAGATGTCGGGCTGGATGCTGCTGATGCTGGAGTTGATGCACTTGGATTTAACATGTTTGAATCTAGTTCGCGGTATATTGGCATAGAAAAGACGAGAGAAATATTAAATGCTCTTCCTTCATCGGTGATTAAAGTGGGTTTATTTGTAAACCATGGTGAAAGGGAAATTAGGTCGGTCATTGAGTATTGTCATTTTGACCTCCTGCAGTTTCATGGGTCTGAGGACAACGCTTTTTGCGACTCATTCCCCATACCGTTTTTAAAGGCGATTCCTTTTGTTTCGAAAATTGAAACTCAACTCGAAGCCCAACGTTATCCCGACAGCATTGGAATTCTTTTGGATACCGCTATTGCTGGGAAATTTGGTGGCACAGGCATCTCTTTTGATTGGGCTAGCGTACCCGNTTGTGAANTACCACTTTGGTTGGCTGGGGGACTTAACGCAGGAAACGTNGGTCGTGCTATGGAATTGGCGCAGCCGCANGCTNTGGACGTTAGCGGGGGTGTAGAATCTAGCCCTGGTGTCAAAGACCCCGAGTTGATAAGGCAATTCGTAAAGGTAGTGCGAGATAAAGACAAATTGAAGGGTGCGAAATGAGTAGTATAGGACAAAACGAGACTTTATATTCCTTTCCTGACGCGTCAGGGCACTTTGGTGTTTTTGGTGGTAAGTTTGTATCAGAAACGCTAACCACGGCGTTGGCGGAGCTCGAGGCTACCTATGAGCACCTGCGCGAAGACGAAACTTTTTTAGCAGAGCTCAAGCAAGATTTAGCCTATTACGTCGGTAGAAGCTCCCCACTGTATTTCGCAGAGAGATTAACCACAGAAATGGGTGGTGCGAAGATCTTTCTCAAAAGAGAGGACCTGAACCACACCGGAGCTCATAAGATAAACAGTTGTATTGGGCATGCACTGCTTGCCAAACATATGGGTAAACCAAGAATCATCGCAGAGACGGGGGCGGGGCAGCATGGTGTGGCCTCTGCTACTGTGGCGGCGCGTTTTGGTTTGGAATGCCAGGTATATATGGGTAGTGAAGATATTGAAAGGCAATCCCTTAATGTTTATCGAATGAAGTTGTTGGGAGCGGAGGTAGTACCAGTGAGCTCCGGTTCTAGAACACTTAAAGATGCTTTGAATGAGGCAATGCGAGATTGGGTTACAAATGTAGATAACACTCACTACATTATCGGCACGGTCGCGGGACCGCACCCCTATCCAAAATTGGTAAGAGACTTTCAGTCGGTCATTGGTCGTGAGACGAAAGAACAATTCGAGAATCAGAATGGGGGTCTCCCAGACGCAATCGTTGCCTGCGTTGGTGGGGGTTCGAATGCTATGGGTATTTTCTATCCATTTCTTGAGGACAAAGCGGTTCGTCTCATCGGGGTGGAGGCGGCAGGTGAGGGGCTGGAAACCGGTGCACATGCGGCACCCTTGAATCAGGGCAGTATTGGGGTGTTACACGGCAATCGAACATATTTAATGCACGACGAGAATGGCCAAATTCTCCCTACACACTCTATCTCGGCTGGTCTCGATTATCCGGGTGTTGGTCCGGAGCACTCTTGGTTGAAGGATATCGGAAGGGCAGAATACACGGCTATAGATGACAAGGAAGCATTAGACGCTTTTCGGAAGCTTAATCTACTAGAGGGAATTCTGCCTGCGTTGGAGTCCTCTCANGCCGTGGCTTACGGGATGACACTTGCAGCATCGATGCGTCGTGATCAATCAATTGTAATTAATTTGTCTGGTCGTGGCGATAAGGATATTCCTACTGTCGCTCGCCTAGATGGTATTTCAATCGATTGAGAAAATTATGATGAATAGGCTGAGCGNGGCGTTAGAAAGTGAAAGAAAAAGTTTGCTCGCCTATATTGTCGCCGGTGATCCTGATAGGGAAGCAACGCTAGAGTTGATGCATGACCTGGTCAGGTCCGGTGTTGACGNNATTGAATTAGGAGTTCCCTTCTCGGATCCTGAAGCCGAAGGTCCGGTGATTCAATTGGCACATGAAAGGGCGTTGCGGAGTAATACATCTTTGGAGCACTGTCTTGGGATAGTTAGGGACTTCAGAGAAACGGATCGTCGAACACCCGTCATCCTCATGGGTTACCTGAATCCTGTTGAATCTATGGGATATGAAAAATTCGCGAATCGCGCGGCTAAATCAGGTGTCGACGGTTTGATAATCGTGAACCTGCCTCCCGAAGAAGCGTCTGTTTTAAAAGAATCGCTAAGAAGGAACAGCTTAGATCTCATCTATCTCGTCGCACCAACGACGACGCAACAGCGGATGGAGATGATTTGCTCCGAAAGTAGCGGGTTCGTTTATTATGTATCTCTGAAAGGAACAACCGGAGCAGGAACACTTGATGTCAAAGAGGTCGAGAGTAAATTAGAACGGTTACGGTCTGCAAGTAATCTTCCTATTTTGGTGGGCTTCGGTATAAAAAATCGAGAAACAGCGGCAGCCGTGGGAGCTCATGCAGATGGTGTTGTTGTAGGATCAGCTATCGTTGATCTAATAGCTAAACAAGAACCTGGTCTTGGAAACAAAGATGTTTGTAATCTTTTAAGAGAGATTCGACAGGGTTTAGATGAAGTCTCTGGATGAGTGGCTGGGGNATATAGAAAAACTTCATCCTAAGTCATGGGACCTAGGCTTGGCTCGAGTCAACCAGGTTGCCGCGGATCTAGACATAATGCAACACAGCTCTAAAGTTGCGATAGTTGCAGGAACCAATGGTAAAGGTTCTACGTGTGAATTTATCGAGCAATTCTGCATTGAAGCAGGAAATTCCGTAGGGAAAAGTACGTCTCCCCACCTCGTGAGGTTTAATGAAAGGATCCAGATAAATGGCGTTGCAGTGCCGGACGATGAGATAGTAGAGACGTTTGAGATTATAGAAGTCGCTCGTAAAAATATTTCTTTAACTTACTTCGAATTTGCTGTTTTGGCCTCGGCATTAATTTTTAGCCGTAGAGATCTGGATGTATGGGTCCTTGAGGTTGGGCTTGGTGGGAGGCTCGATGCAATGAACATATTTAGTCGAGATGTTTCGGTAATAACGCCAATTGCGCTTGACCATCAGGCTTGGCTTGGTGGTACCCGAGAAGAAATTGCTCTAGAGAAGGCTGCTATAATGAGGCGGGAGATCCCTTGCGTAGTAGCGGATCCTGATCCACCTGCCACACTCATGGAGTACGCTGGGAAACTAGGTATTACGCCTTATGTAATCGGTAATGACTTCAGCTTTGAAGATGGCAAGATCGATTTCCGGGAACGAGTTATTTCTGGCTTGCCAGCCCCTCAACTCCCAAAGAACTGCGCTGTGGCAGCGCTTCAAGCAGTCTCATGCTTGGGTGTGGAATTAAGCGACTCACAAATCTTTGAGGTAATTCGTCGCACAAGATTAACAGGGAGATTGCAGTGGTTTGATACCAAGCCTAGAGTCTTGTGCGACGTCGCCCACAATCCAGCAGCAGCCATTTACCTTAGGGACTATCTAGCGACTTATTTAAGTTCAGTTGAATCGAAACCGCGTGTTCATGCTTTAGTTGGAATGTATTCTGATAAGGAGTTATCGAAGGTAATCGAAACATTGTCTCCATTGGTGCATCGTTGGTATTTTACTAACATGGATGATTCTCGTGCAGCGACAGCGAAAGAGTTGCAATCGGCTTTGGGTGATAGGAGTAACGTTGAAACCTGTGGTACCATTCCTTCCGCATTCGGAAAAGCCAAGAAGGATCTAGATATAGACGACCTAATTGTTGTGTTCGGTTCATTTCCAGTTGTGGCGGGCGTCTTCAAGACAATATCAAGTTCGCTAAACGAAGAGCGATAATGGACTCTAAATTGCGAAATCGAATTATTGGAGCGGTAGTTCTAACCAGTTTTGCAATAGTTCTATTACCCCTACTCTTTGGTGGCTCGGCTCAGGAAAGGGAGAGGTTTATTGNAGATATCCCAAAACCACCAAATATAACGCTGCGAGATTTGNGCTTTAGTGATATAAGACAAAATATGAAACAGATAGAACAGGATAGTGCGGCTAGGCTGCCGCTAGAGATTGTTGATCAAACAGATTATTCCGAGAACACAAATTTTGCTCTTGACCGGAATAGCCTGCCAGTTGCATGGAGTCTACAACTTGGCAGTTTTGAACAAGAAAAAAATGCCCGCAATTTGCGTACGCTATTGCGGGAGGCAGAATATAGAAGCTATATCATGCGCAGTAAGACGCGCGACGGGAAACGATTTAAAGTATTTGTGGGTCCTATGATAGATAAGACCTCTTTAGAAAAAATTAGTGTTGAGATTAGAACTCGGATGGATATCGAAGGGCTGATTGTGAGATATCGAATAGAAGATGATAGTTTTCAGCTTGGTGGTTAGTAGGTGGCTTTCACTGATTGGCTAATACTGGGTATCTTCACGATATCTACTCTAGTGGGTATTGTAAGGGGTTTCCTAAGGGAAGCTTTGTCGTTAGCAACACTAATTGTGGCGGTTGTGGTCGCTCGTGTTTTTGGACCTCACCTTTCAGTGTTACTTGTGGACCTTATTGAAATATCAAGCTTGCGCGTTGGTCTTTGTTATATCTTTGTTTTTTTCGTCACACTATTTGTTGGTGGTCTAATTAATCGCTTGTTGGCTCGTGTTATAAAGATATCGGGGCTCGGAGGTGTTGATAGATTCCTCGGCATCTTCTTCGGGCTTGCCCGTGGTGCGTTAATTATCCTGGTTTTCATAGCCGTTTGTTATTACCTGGTCCCTGTTCAGAACGACGTGTGGTGGAAAGAATCGGCATTAATCCCGCATTTTGTAAACCTGGTGGAGTGGCTTGGTCCCATACTATGGGAGCAAAGTGAACAAATATTAGAAAAGACCGAAGGGAGCGTTAGTTAGTATGTGTGGATTAGTTGGAATGGTTGGTCGTAAAAATGTCCAATATGACTTGTACGATGCTTTGTCCATTTTACAGCATCGAGGTCAAGACGCGGCGGGAATGGTTACATGTCAAGGCGATACTTTAAATCAACGAAAAGGCAATGGTTTGGTCCAAGACGTCTTTCGGCAACAACATATGAATCATCTGATAGGAACGATGGGAATTGCTCATAATAGATACCCCACGGCAGGTACCTCCAGTCCTGCAGAAGCCCAGCCAATGTATGTAAATTCGCCATTTGGAATCTGCCTCGCGCATAACGGAAATTTGATTAACGATGATAAGCTTAACGAGGATCTCTTTCGTGCGGATCGAAGGCATATCAATACTAGTTCTGATTCTGAAGTTTTACTAAACGTGTTTGCCCATGAACTTCAGAATGTCTCAGGGCTTCGGTTGTCACCAGATGATATTTTCAAGGCCGTTGAACGTGTGCATGAGCGATCAGTCGGCGCGTATGCAGCTGTTGCTCTTATAACCGGCTATGGAATTGTAGGGTTCCGGGATCCATTTGGAATAAGACCTATGGTATTCGGTAAGCGGGAAACACGTGATGGTATTGAGTATATGATTGCTTCCGAAAGTGTTGTTTTAGATGTACTAGGATTCGAACTGATTGACGACGTGGCCCCGGGCGAGGCTATCTACATCCAATCTAATGGTCGTTGTTATCGGCAACAGTGTGCTGCGTCGACAAACTATAGCCCGTGCATCTTTGAACATGTTTACTTCGCCAGGCCCGACTCCGTGATAGATGGGGTTTCAGTATATAAAGCCAGGTTGAAGATGGGAGAGAAATTAGCAAACAAGATTTTAAGGGAGCATCCTAATCATGATATTGATGTGGTAATCCCAATTCCAGATACTAGTTGTACAGCTGCTCTCCCCATCGCCCACCGACTTGGTATCAAATATCGAGAGGGTATCGTAAAAAATCGCTACGTGGGTAGAACCTTTATCATGCCTGAACAAGAGCAGAGGCAAAAATCTGTCAGGCGTAAATTAAACGCGATTGATCTNGAATTTCGAGGTAAGAACGTTTTGCTTATAGATGATTCGATAATTAGGGGAACTACCACAAAGCAGGTAGTCCAGATGGCTCGCGATGCAGGTGCTAAAAAGGTTTACCTAGCATCCGCTGCACCAACAGTTCGTTATCCGAATGTGTATGGTATCGATATGCCCACTGCAAACGAATTTGTAGCTAATAATCGAACAGAAAAAGAAATAGCCGAGTATATTGGAGTCAACTGGTTGGTTTATCAGGACCTCGATGATTTGGTTTCCTGTGCACAAGGCATCAATGAGAAGATTAATCGATTTGATACATCAGTTTTCGATGGTAAATATGTAACTGGTGGTGTTGATGAAACCTATCTTAACCGTATCGAAACACTTCGTAATGACGGTGCAAAGAGGCGTCGGGGTGCCGATGTTATTGAGTTTCATAATCAGATCTGAGTGTATTCAAGGTACGCTTTATGTGTTAGTTCACTTCTACTATGTTAACTGAAGGTATGACGGCCTTATCTGCAATTTCTTTATATGAGGCAACCTCATGAAAGTTAAGGTATTGATAGATATTATTAGTAGTTTTAACCAGGTCCTCCGCATGAGACAAGTATTCCTCTGGGCTAGGAAGATGGCCTAGCAAACTAGAGATTGCTGCGAGCTCTGCAGATGCAAGAAAGACATTGGCTCCATCCCCAAGTCGATTTGGGAAATTACGAGTCGATGTTGATACACAACTTGAACCGGCAGCAACTCTCGCTTGGTTTCCCATGCATAGCGAGCAGCCTGGCATCTCCATGCGAGCGCCAACTTTGCCAAATATACTATAGACGCCTTCCTCCATAAGTTGTTTCTCATCCATTTTAGTCGGTGGTGAAATCCATAGTCGTGTCGGAAGACTTTCTACTTGACTAAGCATTTGGGCAGCCGCACGAAAGTGGCCGATGTTTGTCATACAGGAACCAATAAAAACTTCATCAATTTTAGTCCCTGCGACCGCCGACAAGGGTTTTACGTCATCAGGATCATTGGGGCATGCAATCAAGGGCTCTTTTATTTCATTCAAATCGATCTCAAGTACCGCATAGTAATCTGCATTCTCGTCTGGTTGCAACAGAGATGGTTTCAGTAACCATTCTTCCATTTCTGCAATGCGACGGGCCAAAGTTCGCGGGTCGCCATAACCCTCAGAGATCATCCATTTAAGAAGCGTTACATTGGAAGTAAGGTATTCAACTATTGGTTCTTCATTAAGGCGNATAGTGCACCCCCCAGCAGAGCGCTCAGCTGAGGCATCTGACAATTCAAAGGCTTGCTCTACTTTTAGGTCTGGCAATCCTTCTATTTCTAAGATGCGTCCAGAAAACACGTTTATTTTGCCCTCTTTCTCAACAGTAAGAAGCCCTCGTTGTATAGCGGCATAGGGTATTGCATTTACCAGGTCTCTTAATGTAATTCCTGGTTGTATTTCTCCTATAAATCTTACTAGGACCGATTCGGGCATATCCAATGGCATTTGGCCGATTGCCGCAGCAAAGGCCACTAACCCAGAGCCAGCCGGAAAACTGATGCCTATCGGGAACCGTGTGTGAGAGTCCCCTCCAGTTCCTACCGTATCTGGCATAAGCATCCTATTTAACCAGGAGTGGATAATTCCATCTCCGGGACGAAGAGCCACCCCACCTCTAGTTTGAATGAAATCCGGCAATGTATGTTGTGTATCNATATCTACGGGTTTTGGNTATGCGGCAGTGTGACAAAATGATTGCATTACGAGATCGGCATTAAACCCAAGGCAGGCGAGTTCCTTTAATTCATCCCGAGTCATTGGACCTGTTGTGTCTTGGGATCCAACAGTCGTCATTTTTGGTTCGCAATATGTTCCTGGTCTAACACCTTCTAAACCACATGCTCTACCAACAATTTTTTGTGCAAGCGTGTAACCTTTATCGGAGTCATCGGCCGGGATAGGGCTGCGAAAGACTTCACTAGGCTTTAACCCTAACTCTTCCCGAGATCGATTAGTAAGCCCCCGACCAATTATTAGGGGGATGCGTCCTCCTGCCTGAACTTCATCAAGAATTACTTCAGTCGCTAGGTTGAATTTAGCGAGTTCCTCTCCGGTTTTTTCACTAATTATTTTACCCTCGTAGGGGTAGATGCTGATGATATCGCCCATACTCATNTTCGTGACATCGCATTCGATTGGGAGTGCCCCTGCATCTTCCATAGTGTTAAAAAATATGGGTGCAATTTTGCCTCCCAGAACAATTCCACCGTCCCTTTTATTAGGTATAGCAGGGATGTCATTTCCCATATGCCAAAGTACAGAATTTGTGGCTGATTTACGTGATGATCCAGTTCCAACAACGTCACCCACGTATGCCAGGGGATAGCCCTTTTTTTTCAGTTTCTGGATTGTCTCTAATGGATCATCCATTTTTTTGATAAGCATGGATTGTGCATGCAAGGGGATGTCCGGCCTACTCCATGCATCCCCGGCAGGAGATAAGTCATCAGTATTAGTTTCACCATCCACCTTGAATACAGTCACAGTAATCTTATCCTTTACTGGTGGTCTTTTTGTAAACCACTCTGCATTTGCCCATGATTTTAAGACGGTTGCTGCATACTTATTAGTTTTCGCTTTTTCAACGAGATCAAGTCTAAAATCGAACATAAGGAGAGTTTGAGAAAGAGCTTCCGCTGCCTTTTCTGCTACTTCTTCATCGTCAAGCAGTTCAATTAGAGGTTCAATATTATAACCTCCGAGCATTGTTCCCAGCAATTCTGTTGCGTGCTGCCGATTTATAAGTGGTGATACGGCATTGTTTTTGGCAATATCCGCAAGAAACGCTGCCTTAACATAAGCCGCATTATCTACTCCTGCGGGGACCCGATTTGTTATTAAATCTAGTATAAATTCTTCTTCACCGGTTGGGGGGTCCTTTAAAAGGGCTACAAGGCTATTAACTTCTGCATCATTGAGTGGTTTTGGCGCTATACCCAGTGCTTCTCTTTCTGCAGCGTGTTCACGATAACGATCAAGCACGAAAAACTCCCAGCAAGGGTTTATGATGGAGAGGCGAGTCTACCTGATGTAGATAAAAAAGTTAAGATAAGGATATTGTAAGACTATGAATGTGCACAATTTTTTGTTTTGCTCAACACCCGTTGAGTGGCTAGCGAAAGTATCTGAGGAAATACCGACGCTATTAATCGACCACGCTAATTGTGAAAAAAAAGCTGCTTCGACAGCTCTCAATTTGATATATCGTTACGTAGACAAAACCGAATTAATATTAAGACTTTCAAAGTTGGCTAGAGAAGAACTGCGTCATTTCGAGCAAGTTCTAGGTTTCATCGAGCGCAAAGGCATTACCTACCAGCATATNCCTCCTGGCCGCTATGCAAGTACACTGCATGATAAGGTTCGGAAGAACGAACCTTATAGACTGATTGATTCTCTTTTGGTTGGTTCGATAATTGAAGCAAGGAGTTGCGAGCGTTTTTCGAGATTGATCGAAATTTTGGACGATGAGTTGGCTAGTTTCTACAATTCACTTTTGAAATCAGAGTCCCGACATGCTGGAGTTTATTTGGAATATGCAAAGCGTTACGGGGGAACTGATTTCGACGAGCGTCTAAACCTATTCCTCGCTATTGACCAGAAGATGATCGAGTCTTCAGATAATCTATTTCGATTCCATAGTGGTATTCCCAAGGAATCAGTGACCTTTACTGGCGGCTAACTAATCGAGAAAGACTCAAGATTGAACCCAGCTTCGGTAAGTTCTATAAACCAGCCTTGGGTATCCCAGTCNCCNAGAACAGCACGTTGGCCTAAAACCTCCGGNACGTAATGTGTGTCGGGTCGGTGGGTATGACCATGTATAAGTAGCTGGACTTCATGCTGCTGCATTTCGGAAATAACTTCTTCGTGGGTAACGTCCATGATATCGATTTTGGTTTGTCTCGTATGCTCTTTGCTCTGGTTCCTTGCGCCGGAGGCTATAACCATTCTTTCTTGGAGACTTTTCGACAGGAGGTCATTTTGGAAGGCTGGGTTACGAAGTATGTTACGAACCTTTATGTACTCCACATCTCGAGTGCATAGGCTGTCGCCATGCATTAGTAAAACTGGTCTATCGAAAAGAAGAACTCGAGTGGGGTCAGGTAAAAGCGTGAAGCCAGTTTGCTGACAGAAAGTTTTTCCAATGAGAAAGTCTCTATTGCCATGCATAATAAAGCGTGGGACCGAAAGAGCTTTGAGTGCGGAGATTATGTTCTGATTTAACACGCTATTGTTATCGTCGCCAAGCCAGACCTCGAACAAGTCTCCAAGGATATAAAAGCCTTCTGCTCTGTTTGCAACGTTTTTTATGAAACTAAAGAAAGCTTCTGTGACGTCAGGACGAGACTCGTCCAAGTGTAAATCCGAAATAAAAATGTAACTCACAACTTAGGTTCTCCATTTTTCATGTATCCATCAAGCATAAGTAAATACAGATTATTTCACTTTAATCTGTTTGACGTAGTCGAGGTCGGTTAAGTAAAATGCGCGCTCTCAAGCTTTGGCTGTGGCTCCATGTCAGTCATTATCTGGTGCTTGGTGTGGATTATGCAATCCTAGTCGGGTTATTGTATCGGGGTATAGCGCAGTCTGGTAGCGCGCCTGCTTTGGGAGCAGGATGTCGGGAGTTCAAATCTCTCTACCCCGACCAACTTGTTTAAGTGCGCCCGTAGCTCAATCGGATAGAGCATCGGCCTTCTAAGCCGAGGGTTGCAGGTTCGATTCCTGCCGGGCGTGCCATGAAAGTTAGTGGTGGGCGTAGCTCAGTTGGTAGAGCTCTGGATTGTGATTCCAGCGGTCGTGGGTTCAAACCCCATCGTCCACCCCAATTAAATCAATCACTTACATGTAACTACTGTGTGTATAACCATAGAGCTGGGTATATAGTTGGGTATACGCAGTAGTTTGCATGTCAGTGAGATGATGTACCTGGGATGCTGTAATCGTAGTGTTTTGCTATCGCCAACGAAGCATGTCACCGCGCTTAATATGTTCACGATTTAAATTGATGAGCTACCATAAAGCTCCTTTGAACCTAATGAACTCCAAACTTTATTGACGGGAAATACCTAAAGATGAAACCAAGAGAACTTATGTTCACTATATTGCTTACTATTTTTATCGCTTGTATGGCGTTCATTAATATAGTTAGCGCTAAACTTTGGACATTTATGGGGCTGACTATTTCGGGCGGGATTATGGCTTACTGGTTAACTTTCCCTATCACTGACGTGGTTGGAGAGATTTACGGAAGAGCCCGAGCCCAATTAATAGTTTGGCTAGGATTTGGTGCTAATTTGCTGGTTCTGAGTATGTCACAACTGGCTATTATTTTACCTCCAGCTAGCGGTTATACCCATCAGGCTGAGCTGGAGACTGTACTCGGAGCTGTGCCTGTAATTGTGTTGGCATCTTTAACCGCATATTTGTGTGCACAATCTCATGACGTTTGGGCTTTCGCCTTCTGGAAGAGAGTCACTAAAGGAAGGCATCTTTGGTTGCGTAACAACCTTAGTACGATAACTTCACAGCTGATTGATTCGATCGTTTTTAATGGCATAGCGTTTTGGATATTTGCACCTGTAAAGATGACTTTTGATGTTTTTATTACGATGACCCTTGGTTATTGGGCATTTAAAGTCGCCATTGCCTTTTTTGACACTCCCTTAGTCTACGGCCTAGTTTATTGGCTTAGAAAAATGGAAAAGTAGACTAGCTTTTAATAATTTTATTTTCTGGATAGTTCCTCTCGTAACCTTCGTAAAAAAGGAATTTTAAGAAATTGGTCCTCTTGCATTAAATTCCAGTCTATTGGACCGGGTTGAGGTAACGTGTTTTGCGATTTAATTGCGCGCTCAGGAGTAATGATCCAATCTAAAGGTGTATCGTGTGCCTCAAGAGAAATCTTAGCGTTTTCAACAATCTGTATTTCGCTTATAGTTGTTACTATCGGACATGTTCGAGAGAGAGTCCCTATAGAACGGAATATTCCCATCTCCAGATCAGCAAAACCTCCACCTTTTCCCATCCTACCGCCCGCTATAGAGGCAGCGACGGAACCCACGACACAAATATCCATTGGTTCCATTTCTGTAAAGTTAACTCGCTGTCCATGCAGCATTGCACCGTCAGAATACATGACCTCTTCAAATGTGATTCCCCTCTTTTCCAAAATTTCAGGATCTAACAGAAGAAATGGGAAGTCCCTTGTCAATTCAGGGACTGGTGTATAAATCTTCTTCCCATCTTGCAACGCATACAAGCGAACCCAAGCCTGTGCGCGATCTGGATTCGACTTCACCACCCGAGAAGCTTTCCAGAAATCAAACTCACTCAGCTTAAAGGCTGCTTCTTGTGCACCTTGAAAGTTTGGAATCTTGCTCCATGGATCACCTATCGCAGTCCCTGATGACTCAAGTTTTCTCCAGATTTCTTCTCTCAGGTTATCTTTTAGCCTATTTCGTCCACTCCAGCGGTGTTTTTCCATTCCCATGCTCGATTATTTCCTTATTTTAAGTGAATGAGTCGCGGTTTGGACTTTTTATAGATGTCCTATTGGTTTGATTAAAGCAACATCATTCATAATATTAGGATTATATAGGGCAACTCAAGCTGTCTAGGATTTGATGTTGGCTACACCTGGAAATCTCATTGCTGTTACGACAGTTGCTTATTATTAAACTGATTTAGATGTGAAACCTAGCTTTTGAAAAGCAGTCAGTATCTACAGAGATTTATATAACTTATACTATCTTGCAAGGTAGATACATTGTGGGCTGGTCTTCGATTGTCAGTTTTACAATCAAGGATTGAGCCCTACTATCCTCCTGAACGAGATCAATCACCAATTCGAGCTCCCCTATGAGAAACGATAGGTTAGGGGATACAAAGTTACCTACAGAGTGCCCAGCTGGATCAAAATAAGTTTTGTTTGAATCACTACAAATTAAAGGTTTTCGACTTCTATGGATGTCTACTGTCTGTCTTGCCTTTGGTACTCAGATGCAGAATATCGGAAGGGGATGGCTAATTTATGATATGACGTCATCCCCCATGGCATTAACTTGGGTGATGATATCTTACATGGTGCCTGCTGCTATTTTTTCTCTCGTCGGCGGAGTGATTGCGGATCGAATGAATAAAAAGTCTCTCATGGTCATCTCTCAGTTATTGAATACCATGGCAATGTTTGTCCTGTCGTATGTCACATACATTGGCGAAGTTACATTCTCGCATTTTATTTTCTTTGGGGTTTTCAACGGAATTCTTGGATCAGTGAGTATGCCAGCTCGATTCGCTATAGTACCCGAATTGGTCGGTGACAATAATGTTGTAAATGCCTCAGCTTTGCAGACTGCAACTTATAACCTATCTCGTATCGCTGGACCTATCTTCGCTGGTGGATTGATTGCTGCCTTCGCGGCGGGAGACACAACTTCAGCTCAGGGAGTTGGGTTAGTTTTTTTTCTCATTTCCATGCTTCTGCTTATCTCCTCTATCTTTCCCCTATTTTTAGATTATCAAGGGACATCTACTGATGTGAAGAAGACACCGCTGGAAGATTTTGCCGAGGGATTTCAGTTTCTAAAGAAAGAGAAAGTAATCACAGGCCTTATCTTCATAGGTCTTGTTCCTTCGATTTTTGGTTCTACAGTCAACTTTCTCCTACCAGCGTTTAACCAAGAAGTCATATTAGGTGGTCCTGAAGAGCTCGGCTTTTTATCAGCCGGTATGGGGCTTGGTGCATTGATCGGTTCTTTATTGCTTGCAAAACTCTCTGACCTTGGAAGTAAAGGCCAAATCATGTTTCTTGCATCCTATGGTTGGGCAATCACTATCGCTATTTTTGCTTTCTCAGGCCACTTATTCGCAGCAATAGTAGCAGGCGCGCTCACGGCTTTATTTCATAATTTTTTTGGGTCACTTAATATGAGCTTGACCCAAATACTGACTCCGCAATTTGTGCGTGGTCGTGTTGCTAGCCTAATTTTAATGGTCAATGGGTTGATGCCGCTTGGTGCTATACCAATTGGTATTATTGCGGAAGTTTTTAATATTCAAACTGCACTTTTTTTTGGTTCACTTATGATGCTGGCTTCAACGTTTATTCTGGGTTTGTTTTACCCAGAAATTCGGAAGATTGACAAAGGGCATGGGTGACTGAAAAAAGTTCTCAGGCGCGATAATCTCTCATATTCGTCTCTTAACAGGATCTGTTTGAGGTCTTCCATTCTTACCAATGCGTTTCCCGAAAACCGCGAAAGTATTTTTTTTCATTTTCCCATATAATCACACTCTCTTATGAGCTACTTATCAAGGTAATGACGGAATCGATTGAGGAGCTTGAGTTAAAAAAAGGCAGGTTAGTTGCAGAAATTAGTGAGGTCGAGCGGGAACTTGCGAATAGACGGGGCATTCCGCTGACGACGAAAGCACTGAAAGATAGCAGAGCCTATGCCTTTGATGCTTATTCTCCGATAAGTGAGAGGCTTGAAGGATGCGTGAATTCTCTTGCACGCTATGGGTTTTGTGTGGTGGATAACGTGATTCCTCGCGATCAGATCTGCGATCTAAAGCAAGAGGCTGAAAAAGCAGAAAAGCTGGTAGAGAAAAACAGTCGGCAGGTTGTTAATGGGTTGAAGGAAGGCAAGTCTCTTGACGAGCTTGCGAAGACCCCTGGTATAGAGCTTCGGCCGGTTCGCAGAGTCGGTTATAGTCCAAAGATCGTCAATGACATCGTTTGGTTGCCAAAGTATGCAAAGTTTCTTGCTCATCCGTCAATCACCAGTATTGCACGCGCAGTTCTTGATGATCATTTGAAAATAGCGCAGTTGCATCTCCGGCATATTGCAGCAGCATCGGAGGATGGAGACCCGGGCGGTTTTTTTGGAATGGGTAGGTCTGACCTCAGGGATTGGCACACGGATTGGCCGCATGATCTGATGTCTTATGGAGCAGGTAATCCGCAGACTAATGTTGGTAGTGTCAGACAACCCTTTCCAGACGTTACGCTTGGTTTGACGATGATCTGGTTTCTGACGGATGTCGATGAGGACTCTGGTGCAACCTACGTTGTTCCGGGTTCGCATCGAGACCTGAGAAATCCTAGAGGCCCAAACGATGGCATGAGTGTTACGTCACCAGTTTCCGGCGACATGCAGGTGACGGCTAAGGCAGGATCGGTTTTTATTCAGGACTCTCGACTCTGGCATGCTTCTCCAATGCATAATACCGGCCAAAAACGAATTGCTGTTGTGAATCGCTGGAGTCCCTGGTGGATTGCCGTAGATGATTACGCTCCGGGAGGAGTTGTCAATACAGTCTGTCGACCCCTCTCTCAGAGAGAATACGATGCTCTGCCCGAAGATTTAAAACCAATGATGAGACAT
>NHBG02000010.1 GCA_002167855.2 Gammaproteobacteria bacterium TMED1 | reverse complement strand
GACGCCCACCCGAAGTTTTACCTTCACCGCCGCCATGCGGGTGGTCTACAGGGTTCATTACGACACCTCGAACAGTTGGCTTTATACCACGCCATCTCGAGGCACCGGCTTTCCCCAACGAACGCAAGTTATGTTCTGAATTACTTACTTCACCAAGTGTAGCCCTGCATTCGCCTAAGACCTTTCTCATCTCTCCAGACCTTAGTCTCAGCGTCACATGTCTTCCTTCCTTCGCAACGAGCTGAGCAGATGTACCCGCACTCCTAGCCATTTGTGCTCCCTTACCAGGTTTTAACTCTATACAATGCACCACACTGCCCATTGGTACATTACGTAATGGCATAGAATTGCCGATCCTGATGGCAACATTATCTCCAGACTGAAGCCCATCACCCATAGAGAGCCCTTTGGGAGCGATAATATAGCGCCTCTCACCATCCGAATATTTCAACAAAGCAATATTGGCAGACCGATTAGGGTCATATTCCAATCTCTCTACTGTCGCGTTTATCCCATTCTTATTGCGCTTAAAGTCTATAACTCGATATCTCTGCTTGTGCCCACCGCCTATATGCCTAGTAGTAATGCGACCGTTATTATTTCTACCCCCACTCTTAGTCTTTTTCTCTGTTAGAGGTTTATAAGGCTTCCCAGAGTACAGCTCTGGATGAACAACCTTCACAACGAACCTGCGACCCGGTGAAGTTGGTTTTGTCTTTACAACAGGCATCTAAAGTCTCGCTAGTTTATTCCAGAAAAGTCGATATCATGACCTGCTTCCAGTCCGACATACGCCTTCTTCCAATTTGATTTTTTTGACACACCGCGAAAGGAACGTTTCACCTTCCCTTTTACATTCAGTACTGTGACATTCTTAACAACAACCCCGTATATCCTTTCTATAGCCTCTTTAATCTCTGGTCTAGTAGCGTCCTTTGCTACCTTGAAAGTAATTTGATTGGTCTCATCAGCAATTAGTGTGGCTTTCTCTGATATATGAGCACCTAAAACTACCCTATAAAGTCTATCGTCATTCATCCCAGCACCTCTTCGACTTTCTTTAGAGCACCAACAGTGAACAGTACTTTTTTACAGCGGATCAAAGTAACAGGATTTATACCTTGAACATCTACCACCTCTACATTCTTGAGATTGCGCGCACCCAAGTACAGGTTGTCATCCACTTCTTCCACAACAATAAGAACATCTTCTAAAGCCAGATCCTTTAACAAGTTTTGTACTTGCTTGGTCTTTGGTCCCTCTATGCTAACGTCTTTAGTAACAACTATACGATCCTGTCGAATCAACTCAGAAAGGATAGACCGCATCGCCCCTCGATACATTTTCTTGTTAACCTTCTGATAATAATCTCTGGGTTTTGCGGCGAAAGTCTGACCACCTCCCCGCCAAATAGGGCTTCTGATAGTACCTGCTCTCGCTCGACCGGTTCCCTTTTGGCGATATGGCTTAGCTCCACCTCCCCTTACCTCTGACCTGGTCTTTAAGGCCTTTGTCCCTTGCCTGCCAGTAGCCATGTAAGCTACAACGACTTGATGTATCAAAGCCTCGTTATACTCTCTTCCAAAGGTTACCTCGGAAAGATTAACTGCTTCTTTTGAGAGCCCTGTACCGGGGTCTGAAATATTGAGATTCAATTTATCTCTCCACTAAGCCCGCGACTTAACCGACGGCCTCAAAAATACGCTGCCGCCACTTGCGCCCGGCACAGCACCTTTTACCAATAATAAATTGTTCTCTTCGTCAATACTTACGACCTCCAAAGACTGAGTGGTTACTTTCACCGCTCCCATATGCCCAGCCATCTTTTTTCCCTTATACACCCGGCCTGGAGTCTGACACTGGCCTATTGAACCAGGCGCCCGATGAGAAATAGAATTACCATGGGTAGCATCCTGCATCTTGAAATTATGTCGTTTAACCACCCCGGCGAATCCTTTGCCTTTGGACTGACCAGTAACATCTATCTTTTGTCCGACTTCAAACTCAGAAACACTCAACCTATCACCCAAATTGACTTCTTCATCGCCACTAATTCGAAATTCGTTCAGCGCTCTACCGATCTCAACATTGGCTTTACTATAATGTCCGGCCAACGGCCTCGTTACATTTGATGGCTTAACCTCTCCTGAAGAAACTTGAATAGCTACGTAGCCATCGCTCTCTTTAGTTTTTATTTGAGCGACGCGGTTGGGTTCAGCTTCTATAACTGTTACTGGCACAGAGTTTCCGTCTTCAGAGAAAATTCGTGTCATACCTCTTTTAATTCCTACGATTCCTATTGCCATCTCTAACTCCTAAACTCCTACTATAATCAATCAGCCTAGGCTAGATTGATTTGCACCTCTACACCAGCAGCCAAATCAAGTTTAGTTAGCGCATCAACTGTCCTTTCAGTTGGCTCCAAAATATCCAACAACCGTTTGTGGGTACGTATCTCATATTGATCTCTCGCATCCTTGTCGACGTGGGGCGAAATTAAGACAGTAAACTTTTCCCTTCGAGTGGGTAAGGGAATTGGCCCGTGGACCTGCGCACCGGTGCGTTTAGCTGTATTTACTATTTCCTGCGTAGAGGCGTCTATCAGGCGATGATCGAACGCCTTCAACCTGATCCTGATTCTCTGGTTTTGCATGACCTCTCCTTTCAGAGCCAATTCAATAAGACAAAAGCATCTCTCCCTCGTAATAGGGAAGACGCTCTAAAATGCTCTAATTCAAGCTACCCGCGATCTCAAATTGAGATCATGTATCCCGCCCAGCTGTTGAGTTTCTCTTACTCCCCGCAGCAGGGCCGAGGATGATACATGCCCTCTTCCCTAATTGCCACAGTTCGAAGCAACATATTCAATGTTTTTTACAAATTTTCCATGGAAGAAGTAAATCAGAGCGTACCCCATTCCGCTGAGCTAACTTTATTCCTTCAATTACTAATCTTAGTAACAACGCCTGCCCCGACTGTCCTGCCACCTTCACGAATAGCAAAACGCTGACCTTCCTCCATCGCTATTGGTGCAATCAACTCAACGTTCATTGCAATATTATCACCAGGCATTACCATCTCTGTGCCCCCTGGAAGCTCAACTGAACCTGTCACATCTGTTGTTTCAAAGAAGAACTGCGGCTTATATCCCTTGAAGAATGGCGTATGCCGCCCTCCCTCATCTTTCGACAGGACATAAACCTCTCCTTCAAACTTAGTATGGGGCGTTATCGATCCAGGAATCGCCAACACCTGGCCGCGCTCTACCTCATCACGACTCGTGCCTCGAAGCAACACTCCTACGTTCTCTCCTGCCCGACCCTCGTCAAGCAGCTTACGAAACATCTCTACCCCAGTACAGGTCGTCGTCTGTGTATCACGTATCCCGACTATCTCTACCTCATCACCTACCTTAATGATACCCCGCGTAATCCGACCAGTAACAACCGTACCACGACCAGAAATGGAAAAAACATCCTCTATCGGTAGCAAAAATGGTTGGTCTATATCTCTCTTCGGCTCCGGTATATATTCGTCTAAAGTTTCTACCAGCTTCTGGATCGAAGGAGCACCGATATCTGACGTGTCTCCTTCCAATGCCTTGAGTGCACTTCCTGTGATGATAGGCGTATCATCTCCCGGAAACTCATACTGATCGAGTAGCTCACGGACTTCCATCTCAACTAATTCGAGCAACTCCTCATCGTCAACCATATCGGCTTTGTTCAGGTATACTACAATATAAGGGACGCCTACTTGCTTCGATAGCAATATGTGTTCTCGAGTTTGCGGCATTGGACCATCAGCTGCTGATACAACTAAAATGGCTCCATCCATCTGTGCTGCACCCGTGATCATATTCTTCACATAATCAGCGTGACCCGGACAATCAACGTGGGCATAGTGACGATCCGGCGAGTCATACTCCACATGCGATGTCGCTATGGTGATACCCCGTTCTCTCTCTTCCGGTGCGTTATCAATCGCATCAAATGCCTGAAATTCTCCACCACCGTAAGCTTCCGAACAAACCTTAGTGATCGCAGCGGTTAGCGTCGTCTTACCATGATCAACGTGACCTATAGTCCCAACATTTACGTGCGGTTTACTTCGCTCAAACTTCTCTTTAGACATTTATCACCTCTACAAACCTAATTAACATGAAACAGCCTATCCTTGCTTCTTGACCACCGCCTCCGCGATACTGTCTGGAACTTCCTTGTAGGTTTCAAACTCCATAGAAAAAGTCGCTCTTCCCTGAGTTGTTGACCTCATATCCGTTGCATAGCCAAACATCTCAGAAAGGGGGACTTCCGCTCGAACGGCTTTCCCGGCCGGAACATCTTCCATCCCGAGCACAATTCCTCTTCGGCGATTTAGATCCCCAATAATATCGCCATAGTAATCTTCAGGTGTAACCACCTCCACTTTCATGACAGGCTCTAGTAAGACTGCATCTGCGTCAATAGCACCCTGACGCATCGCCATGGAGCCAGCTACTTTGAAGGCTACTTCGCTAGAATCAACATCATGATAAGAACCATCATATAGAGTCGCCTTTACACCTTGAAGGGGATAACCAGCTATTACACCGTTTGAGAGCTGCTCCTGAATTCCCTTGTCGACTGCCCCAATATATTCTCTCGGAACAACACCACCCACAATCTCGTCTACAAACTCATAATCATCATCAGCTAAAGGTTCTATACGTAACCAAACATGGCCATATTGACCTCGACCCCCAGTTTGACGAACAAACTTACCTTCCGCTTCAACTGAACGGCGAATTGTTTCCCGATAAGCGACCTGAGGAGCACCTATGTTAGCCTCGACGCTAAATTCCCTTTTCATTCGATCAATAATTATATCTAGATGCAATTCACCCATTCCGCCAATAATAGTCTGACCGGACTCCTCATCCGTACGAACCGAAAAAGACGGATCCTCGGCAGCGAGCTTACTTAACGCAACACCCATCTTCTCCTGATCAATCTTTGATCTTGGCTCCACTGCAACGTGTATCACTGGGTCAGGAAACTCCATTCGCTCAAGCGTAATAACTTCTTTTTCGTCGCACAAGGTATCGCCAGTAGTTGCCTGCTTCAGGCCAATTGCTGCTGCGATATCGCCAGCGCGAACTTCCTTAATTTCCTGTCGATCATTCGAATGCATTTGCACCATTCGACCAATTCTTTCTTTTTTATCTTTCACCGGGTTATATACTGAATCCCCAGTTTGAAGAACACCAGAATAAACACGGAAAAATGTTAAGGCTCCCACGTGCTTGTCGGTTGCGATCTTGAAAGCAAGCGCGGCAAAAGGTTCTTCATCATCAGCGTTTCTAGCAGCCTCGGTCTCATTGACATCATCGAGAAAACCTTTGATTGCCTTCACTTCATCTGGTGCCGGAAGAAACTCCACAACAGCGTCCAGCATAGTCTGTACGCCTTTGTTCTTAAATGCAGAGCCACACAGGGCAGGAACTATTTCATTGGCCAACGTGCGTATACGAATACCGTTTTTGATCTCCTCAATACTCAGTTCACCCTCCTCCAAGTATTTTTCCATGAGATTATCATTAGCTTCTGCGGCTGCTTCGACCATTTTTTCATGATACTCTTCAGACAATTCCTGCAATTCCTCGGGGATACTCTGCTCTTCAAAAGTTAACCCCTGATCTTCCTCATTCCAATAAATAGCCTTCATCTTAATTAGATCAACAATTCCCCTAAAATTGTCCTCCGCCCCTATAGCAAGTTGGAGAGGGATTGGCTTTGAGCCCAATCTATCCTCAATCTGTTTCACCACGCGCAGAAAATCCGCCCCGGCTCGATCCATCTTATTTACAAATACCATACGTGGAACTTCGTAGCGGTTAGCTTGACGCCAAACGGTTTCAGACTGAGGCTCGACACCAGAGGTCGCACAAAAAACTACCACTGCCCCATCAAGCACTCGCAAGGACCGCTCTACTTCAATAGTGAAATCGACATGTCCCGGTGTATCAATGATGTTAATTCGGTGTTCATCAAATTGTTGTTCCGAACCCCGCCAAAAGGTAGTTGTTGCGGCAGAGGTTATGGTTATACCGCGCTCTTGTTCTTGTTCCATCCAGTCCATAACCGCTGCACCGTCATGGACCTCACCAATTTTATGAGAAATTCCGGTGTAGAATAGTATCCTTTCAGTCGTCGTTGTTTTTCCCGCGTCAACGTGGGCTACAACGCCGATGTTCCGATATCTTTTTATGGGAGTTGACCTTGGCAATTTATTGTCCTCGAAGACTCATTAAAAACGGTAATGCGCAAACGCCTTGTTTGCATCTGCCATACGGTGGGTATCCTCTCTACGTCGGACTGCTGCACCCCGGCCCTCCGCTGCATCCATAAGCTCTCCAGCTAACCGCAAAGGCATTGATTTTTCACCTCTACTCCTCGCGGAATCGACTAACCACCGCATCGCCAAAGCAGTTCTTCTTGAAGGACGAACCTCTACAGGCACCTGATAGGTAGCTCCGCCGACTCGTCTTGATTTGACTTCAACGGCTGGCGATACCGCCTCAAGCGCAGCATCAAAAACATCAATCGGATCAGAACTTACGCGTTCTTTAATTCTGTCCAACGCCCCATAAACAATTTTTTCAGCAACAGCTTTCTTACCACTGATCATCACGTGATTCATAAACTTAGCTAAAGTTTTATTATTGAATTTGGGATCAGGGAGCACTTCCCTTTTCTCAGGAACTCTTCTTCTTGGCATCGATTTTCCCTTCCTTCAGGTTATTCGAGAATACACTCGACCTTACTGTTTACCATCCATTAAACTGATATTACTATGTCTTAGGTTTCTTTGTTCCATACTTGGAGCGACCCTGGGATCGGTCGCTAACGCCAGTGGTATCTAAAGTTCCTCGGACCGTATGATATCTAACTCCTGGTAGGTCCTTGACACGACCTCCCCTGATTAAGACCACACTGTGCTCTTGCAAATTGTGGCCTTCTCCACCAATGTAGGAATTCACTTCAGCACCATTAGTCAGTCTCACACGACAAACCTTCCGTAGGGCTGAGTTAGGCTTTTTTGGCGTGGTAGTATAAACCCTAAGGCAGACTCCGCGACGCTGGGGACATGCCTGTAACGCCGGCACATTACTCTTCGCGACTTTCCGCTTCCTAGGCTTACGCACTAATTGGTTAATTCTTGCCATCAATACTCCAAATCACAAGTCTAGCCCAAAGAAGCCAAACACTGTATTCAAGTTGGGCGCGAATTCTAAGCGCCTGACTCAAGCGAGTCAACTTCTCTTTCAAAACTAAGGGCCTGTATTACCTGAGTTAAGAGCCTCACTAAGAGCAGCTTCCACTTCACTAGCACTCACTACTGTATGCTCTTCCTTACCAGATTCTCGTTTCTTGCGCCTATCTTCATGGTATTTCAAGCCAGTACCGGCTGGGATCAGGCGGCCAACAATTACATTTTCTTTTAGACCACGCAAATAATCTCGCTTGCCTGTAACAGCAGCCTCAGTTAGCACCCGAGTTGTTTCTTGAAATGAAGCTGCAGAGATAAACGACTCGGTAGCGAGAGAAGCCTTGGTTATACCAAGCAGCACTCTTTCTCCGTTAGCAGATTCTTTCCCCTCTTGAACCATTTGTTCATTGCGTTCGAGAAATTGTGTGTATTCAACCTGTTCACCTTGTATAAATCCTGTATCGCCCGGCGATACAATCTCTACTTTCCTTAGCATTTGACATACGATCACTTCAATGTGCTTGTCATTGATGGTCACACCTTGGAGTCGATAAACATCCTGAATCTCTTTGACTATATATTTTGCAAGTTCATTTATCCCTTTCAGACGCAAGATATCATGCGGGTTCTCTGGGCCATCCGATACAACTTCGCCCTTTGCTACATGCTCGCCCTCAAACACCGTCATATTCCGCCATTTATGTATCAGAACTTCATAATGATCCGTTCCTTCCGGCAACTCACTCTCAGCTTCCGAGGGAGTGATAACTAAGCGGCGCTTACCCTTGGTTTCTTTACCAAAACTCACTGTGCCCGTGATTTCTGCTAAAATGGCTGCATCCTTTGGCTTCCTCGCTTCAAACAGGTCTGCTACTCTTGGAAGACCTCCCGTAATATCTCTTGTTTTTGATCCTTCCTGCGGGATACGAGCTATGACGTCTCCTACGGCGATGTGATCTCCATCCTCAAGACTTAGAATCGCATTGGGCTCGAGGAAATAATGAGCTGGCACATCAGTCTCGGGCAACATCAAATCGTCACCAGCGTTATTGACTAGACGGACAGCAGGCCGAATATCCTTGCCCGCTGTTGGCCTATCCTTCGGATCAATGACGGATATACTCGACAGTCCTGTTAGCTCATCGGTCTGTCGACGAACAGTTACCCCTTCGTCCATAGACTCAAAGACTACCTGACCTTCTACCTCAGTTACTATAGGATGGGTGTGGGGATCCCAGTTAGCAACAATTTCTCCAGCTTCAGTAGGCGCATTATCGCGTTTCTTAAGAATGGCTCCATAGGGTAATTTATATCGTTCTCTCTCTCTTCCTGACTCATCTGCAACGGCAATCTCACCAGACCGAGATATTGCTACTAAGTCACCATTCGCCTTTTCAGTTGTTTTTAGATTGTGCAGTCTTATAGTTCCTGAGTGACCAACCTGCACATTATCTATGGCGGCGGCCCTGGATGCTGCCCCTCCGATATGAAAGGTACGCATAGTGAGCTGAGTTCCTGGTTCACCAATAGATTGCGCTGCAATAACCCCAACGGCCTCTCCGATATTGACCAGATGACCACGACCCAGATCACGCCCATAACACATCGCACAAACCCCATAACGAGTATCACAAGCAATGGCGCTACGAACGAATATCTCGTCAACTCCAAGATCTTCGAGCTGTACAACCCAACTCTCATCGATCATGGTATTTCTTGGTATGACAACCGAATCGCCTGAAGTGCTCACGACATCTCTCGCCACTACTCGGCCAAGAACCCTGCTCCCTAGTGGTTGCACTACATCACCGCCTTCGATCACTGCCGTCATCAAAAGGCCATTTTCTGTTCCACAGTCGACCTCGGTAATTACCAGATCTTGTGCCACATCAACTAACCGCCTGGTTAAATAACCAGAATTTGCAGTCTTAAGGGCTGTGTCGGCCAAGCCCTTGCGGGCCCCATGGGTAGAGATGAAATATTGCATCACCGATAGCCCTTCTCGAAAATTCGCGGTTATTGGAGTCTCGATAATGGAGCCATCAGGCTTAGTCATTAATCCCCGCATCCCAGACAATTGTCTGATCTGCGTGGGCGAACCACGAGCGCCAGAATCAGAGTACATCCACACGCTATTAAAAGAGCCTTGTTCTTCTTCTTCACCATCACGATTAACTACCATTTCCTTACTAAGCGTGTCCATCATGGCTTTACCCACTAAATCATTAGCGCGTGTCCAAATATCAATTACTTTGTTGTATTTCTCCCCTTGAGTTACAAGCCCAGAAGCAAACTGTGACTCAATCTCACGAATCTCACTCTCAGCTTCTGAGATAATTACGGCCTTCTCTTCCGGGATGACGAAATCATCAACCCCGATTGAGGAACCTGATCGTGTGGAATATTCATAACCCATATACATAATCTGATCTGCGAAAATTACTGTTTCCTTTAAACCAACAGCTCGATAACAAAGGTTAATCAATCTAGATATATCCTTGTTACCCATCATCTGATTAATCTCAGAGAATGGGATCCCTTCCGGCACGATCTCGTAAAGAAGGGCCCTACCGACTGTAGTTTCCTGAATCTCACTTCTAAACTGAAACGCTCCACTCTCGTTTTTTACTTGTTCTTTAACACGAACCTTTATTCGAGCTTGTAAGCCAACCTTCTTATTGGTAAAAGCTCGGTTAACTTCCTCCACATCTGAGAAAGTCATACCCTCGCCTAGGTCATTTATACGTTCCCGAGTCATCCAATAAACACCCAGAACAACATCTTGAGAGGGCACAATAATAGGCTCACCATCTGCCGGGAGCAGCACATTGTTCGTCGACATCATCAATGCCCTTGCCTCTAATTGAGCCTCCAGAGTCAAAGGAACATGCACAGCCATCTGGTCACCATCGAAATCTGCGTTATAAGCTGTACAGACCAAAGGATGGAGCTGGATAGCCTTTCCCTCGATCAAAACAGGTTCAAAAGCCTGAATACCCAGTCTATGAAGAGTAGGCGCTCGGTTCAGTAAAACAGGATGTTCACGAATGACCTCCGCAAGGATATCCCAAACCTCTGCTGTTTCGCGCTCCACCATTTTTTTAGCAGCCTTGATAGTAGCAGCTAGACCACGCCCCTCTAACTTTCCAAAAATGAATGGTTTGAAAAGTTCAAGTGCCATTTTTTTTGGTAACCCACACTGATGAAGACGTAAAGAAGGGCCGCAAACAATGACGGATCGACCAGAATAATCAACACGCTTACCTAAAAGGTTCTGACGGAAGCGTCCTTGTTTACCCTTAATCATATCAGCCAACGACTTTAGGGGTCTTTTATTCGTACCAGTTATTGCTCGTCCACGACGACCGTTGTCAAGTAGCGCATCTACTGACTCCTGTAACATCCTTTTTTCATTTCGAACTATTATGTCTGGAGCGCTCAGATCTAAGAGCCTCTTCAATCGATTATTCCTATTAATGACCCTACGGTATAAATCATTCAAATCAGAGGTAGCAAAACGTCCACCTTCCAGTGGCACCAGGGGCCTAAGGTCAGGGGGTAATACTGGCAAAACATTGAAGATCATCCACTCTGGCTTATTGCCGGACCTCTCAAAAGCCTCCATCAACTTCAACCGCTTGGTCAGCTTCTTTATCTTTGTCTCAGAATTAGTCTGAGGTAGTTCTTCCCGAATTGCTGCAATATCTTCCGCTAGATCCATATCTGACATTAGATCCTGGATCGCCTCCGCGCCCATTTTTGCCTCAAATTCATCACCAAACTCTTCAAGAGCCTCGAAGTACTGCTCGTCATTTAACAATTGTCTTTTTTCCAATGAAGTAAGACCTGGATCAGTAACAACAAAGGACTCAAAGTACAGCACTCTTTCAATGTCTCGCAGGGTCATATCCATCAGTAACCCGATTCGAGATGGCAGAGATTTTAGAAACCAAATGTGAGCAACAGGACTGGCTAGTTCTATATGTCCCATTCGCTCACGTCTGACCTTAGCGAGAGCAACCTCTACGCCACACTTTTCGCAAATCACTCCCCTATGCTTAAGTCGTTTATATTTTCCACAAAGACACTCATAGTCCTTATTAGGACCGAAAATTTTTGCACAGAACAATCCATCACGCTCTGGCTTAAAAGTACGATAATTTATAGTCTCAGGTTTCTTAACTTCACCATAAGACCAGGATCTAATCATCTCTGGGGACGCTAAACCAATTCTGAGTGAATCGAATTCTTCGGATTGCCCTTGCGCTTTAAGAATATTCAAAAGATCTTTCAAGACTTTCCTCCACTTTGAGCTTTACACCCAAACTTAAGTTGATGTCGATGATAGAGCATTAAGTCAGTCACTTTCCAACTCAATATCGATACCTAATGACCGAATTTCTTTAACCAAAACATTAAATGATTCAGGCATTCCGGGCTCCATCCTGTGATCCCCATCGACAATATTTTTATACATCTTTGTACGGCCATGGACGTCATCAGATTTAACTGTAAGCATTTCTTGTAAGGTATAAGCTGCGCCATAAGCTTCCAGAGCCCAAACCTCCATCTCGCCAAAACGCTGACCACCGAATTGGGCTTTCCCTCCCAAAGGCTGTTGAGTAACTAAGGAGTATGAACCAGTCGACCTAGCATGCATTTTATCATCCACTAGATGGTTGAGCTTAAGCATGTACATGTAACCAACTGTTACGGGACGATCAAATTGATCGCCGGTACGGCCATCATAGAGGGTTGTCTGTCCATCAGAAGGCAATCCTGCAAGGTCAAGCATTCCCTTAATTTCCTCTTCTGTAGCCCCATTAAAAACCCCAGTTGCCATAGGAACGCCGCCGACAAGATTACGAGACATTTCTACAATCTCAGCATCAGAGAAATCATCCAAATTCTCTTGTCTTCCACTGCGGTTATACACTTCGTGAAGAAATTTTCGAATTTCCGAAACCTCCTGCTTGACTTCTAGCATAGAGTTAATCTTTTCACCAATACCTCTAGCAGCCCAACCAAGATGAGTTTCCAGGATCTGACCAACATTCATCCTTTTTGGAACACCCAAGGGGTTAAGCACGATATCAATAGGCTCACCGTTCTCATCAAACGGCATATCCTCCACTGGCTTGATAACAGATATAACGCCCTTATTCCCATGCCTCCCTGCCATCTTGTCGCCGGGTTGTATACGCCGTTTTATGGCAAGGTATACTTTGACAATCTTCAACACACCAGGAGGAAGATCATCACCACTTTGCAATTTTTGCTTACTTTCTTCAAATCGATCGTCAAGGTCTTTGCGCGTATCTTTCAACCGCTGTTCAGCCTGTTCTAAAAGCTCATTTAGAGAATCTGCCTCCATCCGCAATTTGAAATATTCCAATGCAGGAAGCTCTCCCAGATAATCCTTTGTTATCTTGTCACCCTTTTTTAATCCGGGACCGGCAATAACCTTCTTACTTACCAGAGATTCGGCAAGCCTTTCGAAAGTCGCTGTTTCTATAATCCGGAATTCCTCGTCTATATTGTTTTTGACTGCCTGGAGCTCCTGACGATCAATAGCCAAAGCTCGCTCGTCTTTTTCAATACCGTCTCTCGTGAACACTCGTACATCTATGACTGTTCCGTTGTAGCTACTTGGTACTCGAAGGGAAGTATCTTTAACATCCGAAGCTTTCTCACCGAAAATAGCTCGTAAGAGCTTTTCTTCGGGCGTGAGTTGGGTTTCTCCTTTCGGAGTCACTTTGCCAACTAAAATGTCTCCCGCCTCAACCTCAGCTCCAATATAAACTATTCCAGCTTCATCAAGCTTAGATAGGGCCCCCTCTCCAACATTTGGAATGTCGGAGGTAATCTCTTCACTTCCAAGTTTGGTGTCGCGGGCGTAGCAGGTCAGTTCCTGAATATGAATCGTTGTAAAACGATCTTCTTTAACAACCTTCTCAGACACTAAGATCGAATCCTCAAAGTTATAACCATTCCAAGTCATGAAGGCGATTCGAATATTCTGTCCCAACGCAAGCTCACCCGTATCGATCGATGGCCCGTCTGCCAATATATCCTGACGACTAACCACATCGCCTTCATTTACCAAAGGCTTCTGATTTATGCATGTATTCTGGTTTGATCGCGTATATTTCGTTAAGTTATATATATCTACTCCAGCTTCACCAGTTTCCGTTTCGTTGTCGTTAACGCGAATAACTATTCGCGCTGCGTCCACGGTCTCCACTACACCACCCCGCTCGGCTACCACACAAACACCAGAATCTCTGGCAACAACTCGCTCCATTCCCGTACCCACAAGAGGAGTCTCGCTACGAAGAGTCGGCACCGCTTGACGCTGCATATTTGACCCCATTAAAGCCCGATTAGCGTCATCATGCTCTAAAAATGGGATAAGAGACGCAGCCACACTAACCACTTGTTGCGGAGATACATCCATGAAATTAACGCTTTCCCTTGGCATCTTTGTGAATTCCCCAAGATGACGAACATCCACTAAATCGTCAATAATTTGACCATCTTCTGTCAAAGGCACGCTCGCCTGAGCAATCACATAATCACTTTCTACTATGGCAGAAAGATATTCTATATCCCCTGTAACATGCCCGTCTTCTACCCTACGGTAGGGGCTCTCTAAAAACCCGTGCTCATTAGTTCGAGCGTAGCTTGCCAAAGAATTAATGAGACCAATATTGGGACCCTCTGGTGTTTCTATCGGACAAACACGTCCATAATGAGTAGGATGAACATCTCGCACTTCAAAACCAGCACGCTCACGAGTAAGCCCCCCTGGGCCTAGCGCTGACACGCGACGTTTGTGAGTAACCTCCGAAAGCGGGTTATTCTGATCCATAAATTGGGAAAGCTGCGCAGATCCAAAAAATTCCTTCACTGCAGCACCGACGGGCTTAGCATTAATAAGATCTTGTGGCATTAGCCCTTCAGATTCCGCAAGGCTCAACCTTTCTTTTACTGCTCTTTCAACACGGATGAGACCCAAACGAAATGCGTTTTCCGCCATTTCCCCTACTGACCGAATGCGGCGATTTCCCAAATGGTCGATATCGTCGACGGTGTCCTTGCCGTCACGAATACCGATCAGACATCTTAATACATCTATTATATCCTCATTACTGAGGATACCATCACCTACTTCCTCTTCCCTTCCTAAACGGCGATTGAACTTCATTCTACCAACTGCACTAAGGTCGTAACGCTCTGGCACAAAAAAAAGATTATTGAAGAGATTTTCTGCCGCCTCCTTAGTAGGTGGCTCGCCGGGACGCATCATCCTATATATTTCCACTAATGCTTCTAGTCGATTTTGTGTGGAGTCAATATTCAAAGTATCAGAAATAAATGGCCCACATTCTAAATCGTTGGTATAAATCGTTTTGAAAGACTCTACGTTCAACTCTCGAAGTTTCTCCAAAACGTCCTCTGAAATGGCCGTGTTACAAGGAACCAAAATCTCACCAGTTTCAGTGTCTACTACGTCGTGAGCCAGAACGTGGCCCTCAATATATTCCGACGGAACATTTAAATCACTAAGCCCAATCTTTTCTAATTCCCGGATATGTCTGGGGGTAATTCTAGTCCCCTCCTCGACAACAATGTTTTTGCCCGCCTTTATATCAAATTTAGCTGTTTCCCCTCGCAATCGATTAGCAATTAACTCAAGCGAGTATCCCTCATCCCGCATAAAAAAAGTGTCGGTATCAAAGAAGGTATTAAGTATTTCTTCCGAACTATAACCAAGCGCTCGCAAAAGGACCGTTGCCGGTAATTTTCGACGTCGATCTATGCGCACAAAGACACAGTCCTTCGGATCAAATTCAAAATCTAACCAAGAACCACGCATCGGTATTACTCTTGCGGAGTAAAGAAGTTTACCGGAGGAGTGAGTCTTACCTTTATCATGATCAAAAAATACCCCAGGCGAACGGTGCAACTGAGACACGACCACCCTTTCAATACCATTAATCACGAAGGTACCATTACTAGTCATCAATGGGATTTCTCCCATGTAGACTTCCTGCTCCTTGATATCCTTGATCGCTTTGTTATTTGAATCTTTATCGTAGATTATCAACCTTACTTTTACACGCAGGGGAACTGCATAGTAAGCGCTTCTCAATTGACACTCTTTAACGTCGAATACCGGCTTTCCTAATCGATAACCAACATATTCTAAAGCAGCATTACCAGAGTAACTCACTATGGGAAAGACTGACTTAAAGGCCGCATGCAGACCCTTGTCTATTCTCTCTTTCTCACTAACACCATCCTGCAAAAACTGCTCATAGGACTCTGTCTGAATTGCAAGCAAATAAGGAATATCCATAACCTCTGGCAATTTGCCAAAGTCTTTCCGAATTCGCTTTTTCTCTGTATATGAATAGGCCATCAGCTTCTCCTAACTAGATTGACTTGCCCGATACTTCGCAGAAAACATCAGGGCAATAATTACACGCAGCGCAACTTCGGGAATAATCCCGTTAACGTCATTATTGTTAAGCTTAAACAAAGAGATTACTTGAGCTCGGCACTTGCCCCAGCTTCTTCAAGCTGCTTAACGATATCGTCAGCTTCTTCTTTGGCCACACCTTCCTTAACAGTAGACGGAGCATCATCAACTAGTGCTTTGGCTTCCTTTAAACCAAGACCAGTGATGGCTCTCACAACCTTAATTGCATTAACCTTCTTTTCACCAGCAGAAGTGATAACAACCTCAAATTCGGTCTTTTCTTCTACCGCAGCCCCCCCATCTCCAGCATTACCCGCTACCGGAGCTGCCGCAACTGCTGCTGCGGCTGAAACGCCAAATTTTTCCTCCATGGCATCTACAAGCTCAACAACATCCATCACGCTCATTTCTGCAATAGCATCTAAAATCTCATCTTTCGATAATGACATGAATCATATCTCCTTAATTAAGTTATTCACCTTCTTGTTGCTTCTGATCTCGCACTGCAGCTACCAGCCTAGTTACACGTCCAGGCACATCATTAAGCGCCTGGGCTAGCTTAATAATCGGTGCTTGCATCACAGACATAAGTATTGAAATTGCTTGATCTCGTGTAGGTAGCTTCGCCAATACGTCTATCTGATCTGGAGGTAATACTTTTCCGCCAACACTTAATGCTTTAATCTCGAAGGAGTCGTTTTCCTTTGCAAACTCCTTGAAAATCCTGGCGCCAGCACCAGGGTCTTCTATAGAAAAAGCTAAAATGTTTGGCCCAAGTAACGCATCATTCAGACACTCAAATTCAGTACCTTGAAACGCTCGCTTGGCCAGCGTATTTCGTATCACCCTTACATGAACTCCTGCTTCCCTTGCTTGTTGCCGCAGTGTCGTCATGTTATCGACAGGAACACCACGATAATCTGCCATAACAGCAGATAAAGCCACAGTAGCAGTTTCATTTACCTCAGCAACAATCGCCTCTTTCTCTTCAAGTCTTATTGGCACAGTTTCGTACTCCTGACCTATTACTTATCCGTCTTTTCGACGGGTCCCACGGCGATAGGATTCAACTTGCTGAATCAGGTTCACCGTCTGCGTAGGCTTTCTCTCGATAATTAACCTCCAGAAGTCAATGGACTTCCCTTGGGCCTACGGTCTTTGACGAGCTCTGCTATTCTTTTAAAGAAAACAGAAACCCCAAAGTTCTCTATACCTCTTCCAAAGACGATTGATCGATTTGCAAACCTGCACCCATCGTCGTTGACAAGACAATCTTCTTTAAATATGTTCCTTTCGCTGACGCTGGCTTAGCTTTCTTTAAATCAGATAACAAAGCCTCAAGATTCTCTTTGATCTGACCCGGTTCAAAACCGATTTTTCCAAGGCCGCCATGAATAATCCCATTTCGGTCGGTTCTATATCTGACCTGACCAGCCTTAGCATTTTTTACTGCTTCTCCCACTTCTGGCGTCACAGTGCCAAGGCGAGGGTTAGGCATAAGACCCCTAGGACCCAAAATCTGTCCCAACTGCCCGACCAACCTCATCGCATCAGGAGAGGCAATAACTACACCGAAATCTAGGTTTCCCGACTTAATGCTATCGGCTAAATCTTCCATCCCAACAACGTCTGCACCTGCATTTTTAGCCTCATCTGCCTTATCGCCTTGCGCGAATACAGCAACACGGACATCTTTTCCTGTTCCGTTTGGTAAAACTGTAGAGCCTCGTACTACTTGGTCTGATTTCTTAGGATCAACACCAAGATTAATACTAACATCAATTGATTCAGTAAACTTCACAGAGGAAAGCTCGCCAAGAAGTAATACTGCTTCGTCTATTGCATATAGCTTACCAGGATCAATCTTCTCTCTTAGCTCTCGAGTCCTCTTAGTTAACTTACCCATCTAGACATCCTCCACATCGATTCCTGCACTCCTTGCACTGCCAGCAATGGACCTCACCGCGGCATCCATATCCTGTGCAGTTAAATCTGGCATTTTGATGGTCGCAATCTCCTCCAACTGAGCACGAGTTACGCGTCCCACCTTGTTCAAGTGAGGCTCACCACTACCTTTGTCGATACCAGCTGCCTTTCTCAGTAAAACTGCTGCAGGTGGAGTTTTTTTTATAAAGGTAAAGCTTTTATCCGCGTAAACAGTTATTACAACTGGAACTGGTATTCCGGGCTCCAGAGACTGAGTCTCAGCATTGAAGGCCTTACAGAAGTCCATAATGTTGACTCCATGCTGCCCTAGAGCTGGCCCCACTGGAGGACTCGGGTTTGCCTGAGCCGCAGGAATTTGCAGCTTAATATAAGCATCGATCTTTTTAGCCATATTTTACCTCACATCTTGGGTTCAAGCCCTTAAGCATTTCTTAGCTTTCATCTTCGCTCAATCGACCAGAACGATGACTTAAGGTCCCCATAAGTAGTGCACTTAAGCACTAAATTTGTTCTTAAAGTCAGCCTTTTTCCACCTGACCAAAATCCAATTCGACCGGAGTGGATCGTCCGAATATAGTAACAGCTACGTGTAGCTTATTCTTTTCGTAATTTACTTCTTCGACAACTCCGTTAAAGTCATTGAAAGGTCCATCCACGACACGAACCAACTCTCCCGGCTCAAAGACCGTCTTAGGAGTCGCTTGCTCACTACCTACTTGTATTCGCTGAATAATTTTCTCCGCATCACGATCTGAAATGGGTGCAGGCTTATCTGCCTTACCTCCTATAAAACCCATGACTCTAGGAGTGTTTTTTATTAGATGCCATGTTTCATCATCCAAATCCATCTCAACCAGAACATAACCCGGAAAAAATTTTCTCTCACTTCGTCTTTTCTTACCCCCACGCATTTCTACTACTTCTTCTGCGGGAACAATAACTTCTCCAAACTTATCGGCTACCTCAGATAGATCGATTCTTTCTTTAATGGCGCGCATGACTTGCTTTTCATAACCCGAATAAGCATGCACAACATACCAGCGTTTGTTCAACCTGTACTCCCCGTTAGCCAATTATACTTTGAATGGCCCAACTTAAACCCGAATCCAGACCCCAAAGAATAAAGCCGACGAATACAACCACCACCACAACTATTAAAGTAGTTTGAGTCAGCTCGGGAGTAGTCGGCCAAACCACCTTACGGATCTCCAATCTGGCCTCCTTTGCTAGTTCCCAAACAGCTGCTCCTCTACGAGTCTTTATTGCTATAATAATCCCTAGCAACCCTACAATGACACCTATTATTGCTTTCAGAATTGGCGAAGCGCCAGCATACACGGAATTTGCGTAAACGCTAACAATAATCAAAGCGAAAACGACTATCCACTTTAATGAATCAAAACGAGACAAAGACTCTTCTGTTTTCATAATATTTTAATTTACAATTTCCGAAAATCTGGCAGGCCAGGAGGGAATCGAACCCCCAACCTGCGGTTTTGGAGACCGCCGCTCTGCCAATTGAGCTACTGGCCTTAATTTCATAAATTTTAGCGGAGTTCTAAACATTCCAATACTTGAGACCAGGATTCCTTCAATTACTAATCTTAGTAACAACGCCTGCCCCGACTGTCCTGCCACCTTCACGAATAGCAAAACGCTGACCTTCCTCCATCGCT
>NHBG02000008.1 GCA_002167855.2 Gammaproteobacteria bacterium TMED1 | reverse complement strand
TCTTCTTGGTCGCTNCCTTCTTCTTGNTCGCTNNCTTCTTCTTGGTCGCTACCTTCTTCTTGGTCGCTACCTTCTTCTTGGTCGCTACCTTCTTCTTGACAGGTACTTTTTTCTTGACCGCTACTGACTTCTTTTTAACTTTTTTCTTGGCAACCACTATCTATCGCTCCCGTTTTTAAATTTGATAAGTACAGCAGTGTACTAAATAAGCTGTTGCAACTCTTCGGCGGTTTCGCTGGCGAAGAACACATCTGCAAACACTCGATCACTAAGTGAAGTTTAGAAAAAAAAAAATTGATTTGCGACACTTTTTATTCGAAAAACAAGAGGAATTTTTGTTACTGTCAAGCAAAACTTCTAACAATTGGGATTCNTCGATCCCCTTAATTGACNCTNATGTAAAATATACTACTCNCTATCTGACTTGTTTGACTCATTCAGCACAACCGCAATTTGCTCCCAAACTGAGTGAGTAGATCCACGTCCATCAATATAATGATACTGATACCCCAACTCGCTATCACTATAAAATTTAACTAGTGGTTCTGTCTGTTTCTTATAAACTGCTAACCGTTCTTTGACTGTATCCGCTTTATCGTCCTCTCTCTGAATTAAAACCTCTCCGGTTTCATTGTCAAACCCATGATTTTTTGGTGGGTTATAATCGACATGATATACCCTTCCAGAATCTACGTGCACTCTTCGGCCACTCAGACGATTTATGATTTCCTCTTCCGGCACTCCAATTTCCAGAATAATATCGATGTCGATTCCCTCTGAAAGTAGGGCTTCAGCCTGAGGAATCGTTCTGGGAAATCCATCAAATAAAAAGCCGTTTTTACAATCTTCATTGGCTATGCGCTCCTTGACGAGATCGATAATAATTTCGTCTGTAACTAAGGCTCCACTTTCCATTACATCNTTAACACGATNCCCAAGGGAAGTGCCAGCTTTTATAGCCTCACGAAGCATATCTCCTGTTGATATTTGTGGAATTGCATACTTCTCGACAATAAACTGGGCCTGCGTGCCCTTACCAACCCCAGGGGCGCCTAACAGGATAACTTTCACGAAACACTCCTATAGTATGAATAATCTTTAATTTTTTAAATGAATTCATTAATTTCGTCTTTAGCGACGCACAAACACNATTGCAACACCTGCCTGTAAAACCGTTTTATCTTACTGCAGGTTCTAGAAGATACTATCAAGAAGAAAGTGTAACTTATATCTATGTCTTAAATACAATCTGGCTAATTTAAACTATCGTGTTAGGAGTGCTATCGATTCAACATGAGCAGTATGCGGGAACATATCAATTACACCGGCTTTCTCAAAACAAAAGCCTCCCTTAACAAGAATTTCAACGTCACGTGCCAGCGTTTTTGGATTGCATGAAATATAAACTAATCTCCTAACATTACTCGTTATAATGCTTTTAATTAAAGATTCAGCACCGTTTCTAGGTGGATCAAGAAGCAAATGAGATATTGAATTTAAAAAATTGGGTTCAAGAGGATTAAATAGATCAAGAGTAATAAAGTCTGCGTTTTTAATACCATTTTTCGTTGCATTGTATTGGGCTCTTTTTACACTTTCTGAAGATATTTCGGCTCCTGTTACCCACCCGGCAAGACGTGCAATCGGCAAACTGAAGTTTCCGATTCCTGAGAAAGCATCGAAAACATGATCATCCTGATTGACAGATAGTAAGTCCATGGCTAGTTTAATCATAGACCTNTTAATACTGTGATTAACTTGTGTGAAATCGTNAGGTTTAAAGTGCATGCGAATACCATATTCTTCAATATCATAATGAAGGTATGGGTGGGAGACTCTCGGCGCTAGCCTATATACCGATTCAATACCCGCAGGCTGCATATATATATGTATATCATGGGTGTCAGAAAACTTTGTCAGGTATTCTAAATCTAATTTAGACACCTGACTTAGATGCCGAACTACTATTGCACTGATAGTATCTCCGCACGCCACTTCAATCTGGGGAATGGATTTCGGATCAGATAACTCCATAATCAAGCATGAGAGAGGTTGAAGTAACTCACCTATCGGTAACCGTAGGGTTTTACAACTTTGCGTATCAGTAATAAATCCCTTCATTTTTTCCCGAAAGCCTACAAGCACTCTTCCCTTTTTTTGAACAAATCTCACCCCTAATCTCGCCTTGCTCCGATAATTTACTGTTGGACCAAGCAGGGGAGGTAAAATTTCATTGGGCTGTGTGGAGAAATTTCTTAGCCAATTCGTCTGTTTAAAATTAATCTGAGACGTATGTTCCAAGTGTTGCAGACTGCAGCCACCGCAGACCTCAGCCACTGGACATACCGGTTTTACTCTATACTCAGAAACTTCTTGTATTTTTTCAATCCGGCAGTATGTTCGCTTATGCCTTCGCGCAAAGGGGAGAACTGAGAGAGTCTCTCCGGGTAGCCCCCCTGGGACGACAGTTACTCCATCATTACTTATAGCGTTGCCATCAGCATTGAGCTCAGATANCTTGACATCAAATAACATTTTTGTGATTCCCATCACTAGTCTTAAGAGAATACTCCTGTCGAAAGATATCGATCCCCTCTATCACAAATAATAGCNACNATCGTTGCATTTTCAATTTCTCTACTGATCTGAAGTGCCGCGGCCACATTGCCCCCAGAGGATACTCCACACAGAATACCCTCGAGTTCTGCAAGCTCCCTCATGGTGGACTCTGCTAGACTTTGACTTACATCTATGACCCNGTCTACTTGGGATCTATCATAGATTTTTGGCATATATGCATCTGGCCAACGCCGAATGCCTGGTATCACTGATCCCTCTAAAGGTTGTAATCCAATAATTTCCACTTCTGGCTTTACTTCTCTAAAGAACCTAGACACTCCCATAATCGTCCCGGTAGTGCCCATGGAACTGATGAAGTGAGTAATTTCACCTTCNGTTTGATCTAAAAGCTCTGGGCCAGTACCTTCGTAGTGTGAAACCGGGTTATCTTCGTTTGCAAATTGATCTAAAACGAAACCTTTTCCTTCCTCTTGCATCTGAAGCGCCATATCCCGAGCAGTTTCCATTCCTGCTTCCTTACTCACCAGAATAAGTTCTGCTCCATAGGCAGACATGGCTGCCTTACGCTCATCACTCATATGCGCGGGCATTATCAGTACCATACGGTATCCTTTAATCGCAGCTGCCATAGCAAGCGCAATACCAGTATTACCGCTTGTAGCTTCAATCAAGGTATCTCCAGGAGATATTGCTCCTCTTGCTTCTGCGCGCCTAATCATGCTTAGTACGGGCCTATCTTTAACAGACCCTGCAGGGTTATTACCTTCGAGTTTTACCAAAATCTTATTATTAGTAACGCCCTGTATTCTCTGCAAACGAACAAGNGGGGTGTTGCCTACAGTACTCTCAATCGTGGGGTAATCCATAATTTTTTTAAACAACTATNTGTCACCAACAATAATATCAGCTTAATGCGCGAAAGGTCTCCCTTCAAAAAATAGCNNCGGCATAAGCACTAGTCCTTAAACTCTTATTTAACATTATTTGAAAGGTAATATCTCTCGAGGACTATAGAAATATCGATCCAGTAAATGATTTATAACCTCAACTAACAATGACTACATATGCGATCGCATAGTCTCGTTCATCAGCGATACTAACATGAATTCTANTCACACCAATNGCTGACGCCTCCGAAGCAGCTTTTCCCAANAACTCAACNAAGGGTTTACCTTTTTTATCCCGGAGTACCGTGACATCACTTAAACGTATACCACTCAACCCTGTTCCAAGAGCCTTNGAGACTGCCTCCTTTGCAGCAAATTGTCTNGAAAGCAAATCTGCACGCACTACACTTCCTGAAAAAAAGGAANGTTCCGCTTCAGAGAATATTCGCAAGGCAAATTTCTCACCCCACTTTTTAATTAGACTTTGGATTCGGTCCACTTCAACGATATCTACACCGACACCAATAATCATGCGAATAGTTTTCGGCTATTCAAGGGCTTCCCTCCCAATAAATGGTCCACTGATTGACGCACTATATCTCGCAAAATTTTATCTCCTTTGATATCAATCTTCCCTTGAGCAATGGCTAAAATATGCTTCCCTTCAATAGGTCTTAGATTACGTTTTCCCTCCAATGCATAGTGAAAGCCATCTTCAATAAAATAAAAATAATATTTATCGGGCATAATCGGATCGCCCGTCAAAGACTCAACATCAAAAGATATGCCATAACCCAGATCGGCCAGTAACGATAATTCGAATAATCTGAGGTTGCTAGTAGCAAAGGCATCTGACTGTAATTTGGCAAGTAAGTCGCCATAGCGATCAAAAATGTTTGGGAAAGGATCAAACTTTCCTAAGACATGAAACAAGAGTTCATTTATATATAAACCAATAAATAAATTCTTACCAGAGAGCTGGTATCCCAAACCATTTGACTCAATTGCAGATGCCGTTTTCAGCTCCCCTCTCCCAAAACTTGACACCATTACGGGAGAAAATAACTGAAGATTAAATTTAGACTTTTTACCACGAGCCCCTCTTGCAACTAGAGTGTATCTACCTTCATCGCGAGAAAATAATTCAATGAGCAAACTTGTGTCACGATACTTTCGACTATGCAGTATATAAGCAGCGTGAAAATTATCAGATCCTGACATCGTTATAACCCAGACCTTGAAGGGTTCGCTCATTATCAGACCATCCTGATTTCACCTTAACCCAAGTAGTAAGCATTACCTTTAGGTTCAGTAGCTTTTCAATGTCTTTTCGTGCGTCACTTCCAATCTGCTTCAGGCGGCCACCTTTCTTACCAATTAGAATCGCCTTCTGTCCTTCTTTTTCGACAAATATTGTCGCATCTATTTCGGCAGTCTCAACTCCTACCTCAAAGCGGTCCACTTGAATCGTTAACATATACGGGACCTCTTCACCAAGTTGACGAGTAAGCTTCTCCCTGATCATTTCAGCTACCAAAAAACGTTCACTACGATCTGTTATTTGGTTTTCTGGAAAGAAAAATGGCGCCTTTGGTATACTCTCATGTATAAGTGACTCGAGCCGAGTAATATTTTCCCCAGTTGACGCAGAAATAGGAACTAGTTCAGCCTGCGGAAAAGCCTCATGCAGCTTACTTAGCCGGGGTAATAGTTGGTTTAAACTTTTTAACCTATCAATCTTGTTTATTGCAAGTATAAGCCTACCTGAATAATAGTTCAGGGCATCCGCTACTTTTTGATCATCAGTAAGCCACGCCGTTCTGTCGAGTAAAAATAGAACTACATCAACATCATCTAAAATACTCAGAGCAGCACGGTTCATATATCGATTAATCGCCTTCGACTCTCTTCTATGAATGCCTGGAGTATCAACATACACAACCTGACAATTTTTTACTGTCTTTATGCCTAAGAGTTGGTGTCTTGTAGTTTGGGGTTTTCTTGAAGTAATACTGATTTTCTGACCTAGAATCATATTCAATAAAGTGGATTTCCCTACATTAGGACGACCAATTATTGCTACGTAACCACAACGACTTATCATAGGCTTTGTTCCAAGAAAGCTACTGCTAATTTTGCAGCCTCTTGCTCTGCGATCCTACGACTTCCACCTTCTCCTAGAACACTTTCTGGAAGAATCTCCGAGCTGCACGCTACCTTAAATAACTGGTCATGAGCCAGCCCTGAAACATCGATTACTTCGTATCGTGGCAAGGGTAAACCCATTGCTTGTAAATACTCTTGTAGTTTTGACTTAGCATCTCTCTCAGCTTCACTTAATGATAACTCCCCCCATTGGGTTTTATACCAAAGCAATATTTTTTCTTCCGCTACATCAAAGCCTCCATCTATAAATATAGCACCAATAATAGCTTCCACGGTATCTGATAAAATAGAGTCTCTGGCAAAACCCCCGCTCCCTATCTCTCCACGTCCCATAATCATAAAATCTCCCAAGGCAAATTGACGTGCAATATCCGCAAGGGTAGCCCGACGAACTAACTTTGCTCGTAAACGACTCATCTGCCCTTCGGTAGCTCCCGGGAATCGTTCATAGAGAGACCGAGTTATCACTAAGTTGAGTATCGAATCACCCAGAAATTCTAAGCGTTCATTATTTGCTGAACCGAAGCTTCGATGAGTCAGAGCTAACATAAGCAAATCTCCATCTACAAACTGGTAATTTAGGCGGCTCTCTAATTTACTGAGTTGCATCATAACCTTAGCGAATGTCGTATCAGTGCTGCTATCTAAATTTTTAGGTTAGACTTCCCTTGACGATTTCTAAACCAAATGAGATTGCTTATATCACCTTATCCTAAACAGACTGGTTCTCTTCCATAACTAGTTATTCAATCCAACGGTTTTTGTCAATCTCTGGGAACTTTAGTCCAGGTTCTTTATGTAGCCAAACAGCAATAGCCTTTCCCACTATGTTCTTCTCTGGTACGAAACCCCAATACCGACTGTCACTACTTTGGTCTCGATTATCACCCATCATGAAATAGTTTCCTGGTGGGACCCGCCATTCTAAAATCCTTGGATCTACATATGGATTTCGATGAATCCCGTGTTCAGTCTCGCCTAGGGATTCGTTGTACACCAAGTACTCCGGGTTAATGGGTGGATACTGTGAAATAAAATCAAGGTTCTGCTTCTGATCATTTATAAAAAGTGTTTTATTTTGGTATCTAATTTTATCACCCGGTATACCAATAACCCTCTTAATAAAATACTCCTTTTCGTGTGGTGGAATGAATACCATCACATCACCATTTTTTGGTTGACCAATATCTACGACCTTCGTGCCAAAAACGGGTAAACGAAGCCCATATGAATATTTATTAACTAAAATAAAATCTCCTACCTGTAATGTTGGAATCATAGACCCTGTTGGTATTTGAAATGGCTCAAAAAGAAACGATCGCAGAACTAGAACAATTGCGAGCACAGGGAAGAACGATATAGAGTATTCTATCAGCTTGGATTCTTTGAGCTCTTTTCCTATAGCTTCATCGTCACCCCCTAGAATCTTAGTTTCTCTGCCCGACCTTTCCCTACGGGGCCTGAAATACATTATGTCAAGCAACCAAATAACTCCAGTAATCGAAGTTGCTAAAAGCAAAACTAGTGGGAAATTTACGCCCATTTATTTGTCTACCTTTAGCACTGCTAAAAACGCTTCTTGTGGTATCTCTACACTACCCAATTTTTTCATCCGTTTCTTCCCAGCCTTTTGCTTTTCTAGCAACTTTCTTTTGCGAGTTATATCACCCCCATAGCATTTCGCGGTAACATTCTTACGCAAGGCCTTAACGGTCTGCCTGGCGATGACCTGGTTACCAATTGCAGCCTGAATAGCAACATCAAATAACTGCCTGGGAATTAGCTCTTTCATTTTCCTCGTAAGCCCATGGCCTTTACCCCGAGCGTCGTCTCGATGCACTATTAAAGCCAACGCATCCACATGATCACCATTAATCAGTACATCAAGTCTAACAAGGTCTGAAGACTGAAACTTCAGGAACCCATATTCAAGTGAAGCATATCCTCTGGAGACGGATTTTAGTTTATCAAAAAAATCTAAAACTACTTCATTCATTGGTAATTCGTAGCTTACCGAAACCTGAGAGCCAACAAACTGTAAGTCCTTCTGAATACCTCGACGCTCGATGCAAAGATTAATGATATTCCCCAGAAACTCAGACGGTACTAGGATATTAGCGAGGGCAATTGGTTCTCGCATCTCAGCCACAGAGGAAGGATCAGGCAATTGGGATGGATTATCTACCCTAACAACATTTCCGTTCTTCAAAGCTATCTCATAAATAACCGTGGGTGCTGATGAGATGAGATCAAGATTATACTCCCTCTCTAATCGTTCCTGAACAATCTCCATGTGTAACATCCCAAGAAAACCGCATCGAAAACCACTCCCTAGCGCGTCTGAACTTTCCGGCTCATAAACCAACGCAGCATCGTTCAGGGTAAGTTTCTCAAGGGCATCCCTAAAGCTGTCAAACTCATCAGAACTAACAGTAAACATACCTGCGTAGACCTGAGGTTTGATTGTTTCAAAACCAGGGAGAGCGGCAACATCCGAGTAAGCTCCAGAAATTGTATCCCCTACTGGTGCTCCCTTTACTTCTTTAATACCTGCTACCACGAAACCAACCTCTCCTGTTCCCAAAGTTTCCGTTTCGGTACGATGAGGAGTAAACACACCTACGGAGTCAACTAGATGCACTTTACCAATGGACTTCGCGATGATCTTATCTTTTGGCGAAATACTTCCTTTGACTACCCGCACTAAGGAAACCACACCAAGATAATTATCAAACCATGAATCTATAATCAGCGCTTGGAGCTCTTCATTTCGATAATCATTGGGGCTAGGGACTACCTCTATAAGAGTCTCCAAAAGATCCTCAACTCCAGCCCCTGTTTTAGCACTAACCCGTAAGGCATCAGAAGCATCAATCCCAATAATCTCTTCTATTTCCTGACAAACAAGGTCTGGATCCGCCTGAGGTAAATCGATTTTATTTAAGACGGGCAATACTTCTAATTCCTGCTCTATTGCGGTGTAACAATTTGCTACTGACTGCGCCTCTACTCCTTGTGCAGCATCAACGACTAATAACGCCCCTTCACAAGCAGCCATAGACCTTGAGACCTCGTAAGAAAAATCAACGTGACCAGGTGTGTCAATAATATTCAACTGATATGTTCGACCATCCTTCGCGTCGTACATCAGGGTTACGCTCTGAGCCTTAATAGTAATACCCCGCTCACGCTCGATATCCATTGAATCGAGTACTTGCTCTTCCATCTCTCTATCCGACAAACCACCACAAAGGTGAATAAATCGATCTGCAAGGGTTGATTTGCCATGATCTATGTGGGCAATAATCGAAAAATTTCGGATATATTTAGGATCAATCACTGAGTCACACTTTTTTAGCAAAGAACAATCGAGAGAAAGAGTATAACTTACAGGAGACCTTTTACGTTTCTAATTATCAAGTTTAAGAGCTATGAATAATGGCTGACTATTTCGGACCAGACGCACTGAAATGGCAACCCCGGAAGGTAGTGATTCCAACAGTGAATCGAAGTTTTGTTTTGAGTCGACCCATTCACCATTTATATGCGTAATCACGTCGCCCTTTCGAATATTTTCATCCTTTGCTGGCCCTTGCATTACACGAGTCACCAAGATGCCCCGGCTCACACCCAATTGCTTTTTGTCCTGGGACTCAAGGTCTTCAACTTCTAAACCCATCCGATTTGTTTCTGGTAAATCTGGTGAGATTCGCGACGAGTTTCGTAAAGATTCCTCTGGCAATGAACCCAAGACGACATCCACAACCTTCCGCTTTTTGTCACGAATTATGACCAACGCCACTTCTGTATCGACGCGCAAACGCCCTACAATATGTGGCAGATCACTAGAGAGATCAATATTTGATCCGTTTAATTCGATGATAATATCCCCAACTTCGAGTTTAGCTTCTTCTGCGGGGCTGTTAGGAAATATGCGCCTCACTAAGGCCCCTCGAGGTCTATCAAGCCCAAAAGATTCAGCAAGATCTTGGTTTAGACTTTGAATTCCTACGCCAAGCCAGCCTCTAGATACCTTTCCGTGCTCTCGGAGCTGATTCACCACCTCCATAGCCACATCCATTGGAATGGCAAACGATAGCCCCATAAAACCGCCAGAACGAGTAAAGATTTGACTATTGATACCTACGACTTCTCCATCCATATTGAATAAGGGTCCACCAGAATTGCCAGGATTAATAGCCACATCTGTTTGGATAAAAGGAACATAATTCCCAAAGGAATTGCCTGGCAGACTTCTTCCTTTAGCACTCACGATGCCAGCCGTCACAGATAGCTCAAAACCAAACGGAGAACCTATAGCTAGTACCCACTCACCAACCTCCAGCTGCTTTGAGCTACCTATTTTGGCAGCGGGAAGATCCTTGGAGTCAATTTTTAGTAATGCAAGATCAGAAAGCTCATCCTTACCGACTATCGAAGCCGTTAATTCTCTACGGTCACTAAGAGCAACGCTTATTTCATTGGCCCCATCAATAACATGATAATTAGTCAAGATGTAACCATCACCAGAAATAATAAAACCAGACCCGGCCGATGGACCTCTTGGTCGTTGTCTCTCGTCAAAAAACCGTCGAAAAAACTCCGGCATCTCCTCGCTTTCACGAGCATTATCCTCAACTGGGACTTCTTTACTCGCGGTTATATTTACCACAGCGGGTGATGCCTGCTTAACTAGATCCGTGAACTGGGGTAGCGCTGCAGAGAGAGAGTGGGATAGACATAAAAGAATACTTCCCGCGAGAACCTTTTTAACTATTTTATACTTCATTTAATAGCCACTCCTGGTTCTCAACAAGAACCCCCAAGAAAAAATAAATCATAGCAATTAAGAATCTAGTGATTGCGAGAGATAACTGAGCCACCCTTCTATTGAAAAAACCCACGCCGATAAATGCTTCAATAAAACCAAAGAGAGAATTCATTAACATCTTCGTAAATGATCTAAAGTATTCCTTCGAAAGGATTGCATTTGACTTACTACAGCCGCGGCAAAAACCGTCCCAGCCTATACTGCCCGGTTGAGGTAAGTCTGGATTCGTTTCATTAATAAGTTGTTTATTTATTCTTAAAATCTATTGAAAGCCTCTATTAGTAAATGACGCGCTCAACGGAATCTGCAATCTTCCGAGCGGTATCTATAGGTATCTCGCCAACAACAGTAATCTGTCCCTGTGTCCCATTTAACCTGCGGGTTATGAGAGTAGTGGCGCCTAAATACGTGGTGATTTCAGGGAGAAGAGATCTCTTTCGTTCCACGAACACTGACAAACCGGCTAAACCATCCGTGAAGTGAAGTCGGTCAGATTGCTTCGCTCGGACGGGTTTAAAACCAGCAGGTAACCAAGAAACTCTCCACGACGGGTTCTCAATTACTTCCTCTTCTTGCGGTTCTACAACAACCCTATTTGCAAAAGTATCGTCTTCCATAAAATCTAAATTGCCTTTATCGAGCTGCTGACCCATTTCTAAACTAGAAAACTGAAACACTTCCAGGATACGGTTTCTCTGAAAGAGCTGCGATTGAAGGGGCAAACTGGATTCTTCATCAAGCCATAACCGATAACCGAAACGGTCACCAAAGCGAGGGGTAATTTTTATCTTGACAGCAGATCGCCCGGCTATTCTCTCCCTACCATGCATACTGAATCGATATTGTTCATGATTTATTACAAGATTTTTATTAAATGCAGCACTGAAGGGCCCCAATGATATATTATGATTAGAGCAGTTCGTTTCAGATTTTTGGTTATTACAAACTAAATTGTTATCACGTCTTACTATAACTCTCGGCTCGCCATTCAAATGGGTGAGCCTTTCGAATTCTCGCCCGTTATGAAATTGATGCTCAACATACGCTGTTTCAATAAGGGATCCACGCATATAGATAAAAGTTCCAACATAATTTTGTTCACGTAAAGCGACGCCCATTTTATCGAGCCATTTAAGGGGGTCCGCATTACAGACGCCAAAGCCTATCCAAAGCAGAAAAAATATTAAGAGTCTCATAGTCAATCTCTATTTCGGATTGCTTACAAGCTGACTGGCACGCTTCGTTCTCATAACTCTATCGTGCTCATTAAGATATTGTCGTAAATGTCTTTGTCTCTCTGCATCCAAGTCGCGAAGTTCGGATTCGACCCCATTATCTGATTCAATTGGATTAACATTATCCTCACCAACTACTTTAACAGACTCGGTATTTTCCATATTTAGCGTTACGAAGCTAACTACCACTAGCAGTGATGCCGCAAGTGCAAAGCCTATTACCGGCTTTCTCAAAGAAACACCCACTGATGAAGCATGCTTAGTCGGCTCCTTTCCGATCGCTGAACTGATTCGCTGAAAAAGCGCCTCATGCTCGGCCAACGAAATACGTTGCGAATACGATTGCTGAAGCATTGAGGTGCGAATCGACATAAAAGTAATAAAGCTAGTAATCAGGCTAGGCTGATCTCGAGTCTCTAAATCATGTGATTCATTATCGTTTTTCTCTTTCGCTATACTTCTCAAAAGTCTATGAGTTTCTATCTCATTTGCTTCTTCATCAATAAAAGCTGACATTGTTTCTTTAATATTTGCCACGTCTTTGCCTCAAATCTCTATAATTAATAACTCAATCGTTATCCATTAACGTAATTTTTTGCTCAATCGCCTCTCTCGCCCTAAAAATTCTCGATCTTACTGTACCAACAGGGCAATCCATTATTCTAGCGATTTCTTCATAACTTAGCCCTTCGAACTCCCTGAGTGTGACCGCAACCCTTAATTCTTCGGGCAAATTCTCGATTGCTCGAAAAATAACCTCTTCCATCTGCTTTGTCGCCAGAGAGGCCTGAGGCGACTCGTTATCTCTTAAGACAGCAGAACTATCCTGAAATTCCCCATCATCTATATCAATATCAATATTTGGGGGCCGACGAGATTTCGAAACTAAATGATTTTTTGCCGTATTTATAGCGATTCTGTATAACCAAGTGTAGAAGGCACTTTCGCCGCGAAAATTTGGGATGGCCCTATAAGCTTTAATGAATGTTTCCTGACTGACGTCCTGAACATCATTTCGATCTCCTAAGTATCGTCCGACGATGCTGATTATCTTATGTTGATATTTCAGAATTAAAAGATCGAAGGCACGTTTGTCACCGCGTCTGACACGCTCAACCAATTCTTTATCTACTGAATCCTTCTGGCCAACCATCTAGTTTTACATCCATTTGCTAGTACTTTGTAGAACGGCAGTTTAAATAGAGATTTAACAACCAAGCACTTACAATGATAACCTAACAATATAATGTCCACACCAATGCATTTTTATGACGTGTTAATAATCGGTAGTGGCGCAGCAGGGATGACGCTTGCTTCGCAACTCACCAAGAACTACGACATTGCAATACTAAGTAAAGATGAACCAAATGAAGGTTCTACCTATTATGCCCAGGGTGGCATCGCTGCGGTTCTGGATGAATATGACTCTATGGAATCGCACATTGAAGATACCCTCGACGCAGGTGCTGGGCTATGCCACAGGGAAATAGTTGAATTCACGGTTAGACGTAGTCCTCAAATTATTAACTGGCTAGTCAAAAAAGGAGTCAACTTTGATAAGAAACCTGGTGCTAGTGGGGCCAATTCGTTTCATCTGACGAAGGAGGGTGGGCACAGCCATCGTAGAGTGCTCCATGCTGCGGATGCTACAGGAAGGGAAATCGCTCTTACTCTTTATGATGCTTTGGATAAATACCCTAATGTGTCATTCTTTAAGCAGTTCGTCGCAGTTGATTTGGTTAAGGCTAATGATATTGGACTGAAAGGGAATGCATGTCTCGGGGCTTACGTACTAAATCTCGAATCTGGTGATGTGGAATTATTCAGAGCAAACCATGTCATTCTCGCAACTGGAGGGGCAAGTAAAGTCTATCTTTACACGAGCAATCCGGATACAGCATCGGGTGATGGTATAGCAATGGCCTGGCGTGCTGGTTGTAGAGTTGCTAATCTTGAGTTTAATCAGTTCCATCCAACCTGCCTATATCACCCAGAAGCCAAATCCTTTCTTATCTCGGAGGCTCTTCGAGGAGAAGGGGCAAAGCTAGTGCTACCCGACGGAAAGCGATTTATGCATCATTTTGACGAGCGTGCTGAGTTAGCACCGAGAGATATAGTTGCTAGAGCTATCGATCACGAGATGAAGCGTTTAGGTTGTGATTGCGTGTACTTAGACATAAGCCAAAAGCCATCAAAATTTATCAAGGATCATTTCCCAAATATATACGCGAGATGTGCCGAGTTTGGTATAGATATCACTAAAGCTCCAATCCCAATCGTACCCGCAGCGCATTATACTTGTGGTGGAATCGTTACGGATATTAATGGGCAAACAGATGTGCCTAATCTTTACGCTATTGGGGAGTCAAGCTTCACAGGTCTACATGGAGCGAATCGTATGGCAAGTAATTCACTTCTTGAATGCATGGTATTCGCTAGTGCTGCCGCGGAGAATATAATGGTGAAACCGAAAGAGAAAAAAGATAACTTAAGCGTACCAAAAGTGCCGGCCTGGGATGACTCGCAAGTGACCAATTCTATTGAAGATGTAACCATTTCTCATAATTGGGATGAGCTCCGACGTTTTATGTGGAATTACGTCGGTATAGTCCGCACTGATAAACGTCTTCAACGAGCTAGGCGCAGAGTACAGCTGCTTCAACAAGAGGTTAGTGAGTATTACAGTAATTATAAAATAAACGGCGACCTGGTCGAATTGCGCAACCTTGTTACAGTTGCAGACCTTATCGTTCAAAGTGCGATAAGGCGCAAGGAAAGTCGGGGACTGCATTTTACTCTCGATTATCCAGAAATTCTCAAAGAAGCGAGAGATACCGTCCTAGTTCCATCGAACTTTGGTTAACCTTTCTTTCCTAGTAATTTCTTTTAAAGGTGCGTCCAATGTAGGCGAAACGAGAGTAAAGCGTGATCGGAGACAGACCTTTGGACACGGGGGATTTGTTGATGTAGGAAGCGCCCCTATTGGGCATGATCTAATATTAAAGTTACCAATTGTCGTAGAGGCTCGTCTTCTGCTAACTTCTTTCTGCCGAACCACTCTAATAATTCTGTATCTTCTCGCTTTAACAGCGACGCGTAGGCCTTCCTCTGCTCAGATGAAAGATTTTCATACATGCGCTCAATAAATGGTACAAGCAAAAGGTCCAATTCCAGTAGGCCCCTTCGGGAGCGCCAACACAAACGATTTCTTTCTTCCATGCATAACATTGTAGAATATCCTGATGAACCGGATAACGATATTACCTCAATTTGGCTTTCTCTCTATAAGTGGATCCGATGCGAACAAGTTTATGCAAGGTTATACGACTTGTGACGTAAATAAGATCTCAGAGAAAAACAATCTTGGAGCAATTTGTAACTTGAAAGGCCGGATGGTTACAAACTTTAGAATTGCTACTTTGGGGGAAGAACTCCTTTTAAGAATGCATAAAAGCCGGGTTGAAGATACCATCAAATTTTTATCACCGTACATGATTTTTTCAAGAGTAGAGATCAAAAACGTTAGCTCTGACTGGAATTGTCTTGGTATCACTGGTGAGTTTCCGAAGGTTTTGAAAGAGGGCGAAATTAGAATAAACGTTAGTGATAAGCGTTGGGAAGTATGGACTAAAGGTTCAGCGCGATATGGAACAGGAACAGTTGATTGGTCAACTCAGGATTGTGCTGAGGGGCTAGCTTGGATAGAAACAAAAACAGCCGAGCAATTCTTACCACAGACGTTTCACTTAGATAGGCTCGGCGGAATTGATTTTAAAAAAGGTTGCTACTTGGGTCAGGAAATAATCGCTCGCACAGAGTATTTGGGTAAACTCAAGCGTAGGCTGCATTTATTTCATGGGAATTTCTCGCTTGATATTGGAGACGAAGTCACATCCGGAAACTCAAAGGGCAACGTTGTTGCCACGGGAGCCAATATTGGTCTTATAGTTATCTCCAATGCACATGAAGAAACGTTAATTGCTAAGGCGCCAAATGGCGATCCTATTGAGCTGAGCCCCATTGAGATTGCTTCTTAACCGATAATCCAGTCTATTGGCTTTTCCCCAAAACGATCAAGATAGGCATTACATCTAGAAAAATGTTTACAACCAAAGAAACCTCTATAGGCCGATAACGGTGAAGGATGAGAGGTCTTGAGCACACAATGCTTTGATTCGTCTATAAAGCGACCCTTCTGCTGAGCATAAGCACCCCACAACAGAAAAACGCATCCTTCTTTGTCTAATGAGAGTCTTTCTATGACTCTATCCGTAAAGGTCTCCCAACCTTTGCCTTGGTGAGATCCGGCCCGATATCTCTCAACCGTCAAAACGCTATTGATAAGCAATACTCCCTGATTTGCCCAATGATCAAGACACCCATGCGCGAACTGATTAGGCACCCCAAGATCATCACTGATTTCCTTAAAGATGTTCAATAAAGATGGTGGGGGCGAAGCTGTTTTATTCACGGAAAAAGACAAACCGTGGGCTTGATTTGGATTGTGATAAGGATCCTGGCCTAAAATAACAACCTTTACATTGGCAAAAGGGGTTGCATTCAATGCAGCGAAGTATTCCGAACCTCTGGGATAAATAACTTTTCCAGCAACCTTTTGCTCCTGAAGGAAGCAGCGAAGGGATTTCATATATGGTTTAGAAAATTCCTCACGAAGATGCTCCAACCAACTAGGCTCGAGAAGAATGTCAACCACTCTAGCCCTTAGGCCTCATATGGGGAAATAATAATACGTCACGAATTGAAGGAGAATCAGTTAAAAGCATTACTAAACGATCAATGCCAATTCCTTCACCAGCTGTAGGTGGAAGACCGTACTCCAGAGCAGTTATATAATCCTCATCGTAATACATTGCCTCATCATCACCTGACTCCCTTGCAATAACCTGTTGCTGGAAGCGTATCGCTTGATCCTCTGCATCATTCAGTTCAGAAAATCCATTAGCGATTTCTTTACCCATGATAAATAATTCAAATCTGTCAGTAACTTCGGGGTCATTATCGTTACGCCTTGCCAACGGTGATACTTCTGCTGGATGCTTAGTTACGAATAAGGGTTGTTCTATTTTGTCCTCCACAGTGCTCTCGAACAGCTCCATAAGAAGCTTACCCTCCTTCCAATGACTTAATACTTCTATACCTAATTTACCAGCCAGCTTGCTCAGATTTTCCAGTCCTATCAACTGTTCCGTTTCAATGTCCGGATTGAAATGTAAAATAGCTTCCCCCAAAGTTAGACGTGGGATAGGTAATCCAAAATCTATTTTCTTCCCCTGAAATGAGAAACTTGTAGTTCCAAAAACCTCATAGGCTAGATCTCGAAGTAAAGATTCAGTCAATTCCATTAAATCTCGATAATCATGATAAGCCCAATAAAACTCGAGCATGGTAAATTCCGGACTATGTTTAGTGGAGATCCCCTCATTACGAAAATTTCGATTTATCTCAAAAACTTTTTCAAAACCCCCAACAACAAGCCGTTTTAGATTCAGCTCGGGCGCTACTCGAAGATACATATCTTTATCTAAAGCGTTATAGTGCGTAACAAAGGGGGCAGCAGCTGCACCACCAGGAGTTATCTGCATCATAGGCGTTTCCACTTCCATGAAATCCCTCTCAGTAAAGAAGTGACGAATCCCTGAAATAATCTTGGCTCGCCGCAAAAAAGTCTCACGAGTTACATCATTTACGATAAGGTCTAAATAGCGTTGTCGATATCTAGCCTCGGTATCGGCTAAACCTTTATACTTTTCTGGCAGCGGCCGCAAAGACTTCGTCAAAAGTCTAATCTCCTTTACTTCCACAGAGAGCTCACCCTTATTAGTGCGCATCAATACCCCAGAGGCGCCGATTATATCTCCTATATCCCAACGCTTAAAATCTTCATAGACCGTTTCCGAAAGGTGATCCTGTCGAGCATATAACTGTATCCTTCCCGATACATCCTGCAACGTAACGAAGCTAGCTTTCCCCATCAATCGACGCAAAACTATTCGCCCCGCGATGGCAACGGTAAGATCTAAATCACTCAGCGAGTCTTTGGTAGAGTTCCGAAATTTTTCATGCAGATCAGCCGAAAGAAAGGTGCGCCGAAAGTCATTTGGGAATGGTTTCCCTAGTTCACGTAATTCGCTTAGGTATTTTCGCCTTAGGCCAATGATTTGATTTTCGTCCTCATCTATTCCTGTCACTTTACAACCCCTGTTTCAGACTTCCCTCAATAAACAAATCGAGATCCCCATCGAGTACAGCCTGCGTATTACCAGTTTCTATATTAGTCCGGAGATCCTTGATTCTGCCACTATCCAAGACATAAGATCTAATTTGACTACCCCAACTGACATCCGCCTTATTATCCTCGATCTGTCTAAGTTCCGCTCTTCGTGCTGTTTCTTCCACCTCATATAGTCGTGCTCTAAGTTGTTTGATTGCCTGATCTTTATTCTGATGCTGTGATCTTTGATTTTGGCATTGAACAACTATTCCAGTTGGCACGTGGGTCAGCCTAATAGCAGAATCTGTCTTATTAACGTGCTGTCCACCGGCACCGCTAGCTCTGTAAGTATCAACACGGACGTCCGACATATCGAGATTAATGTCGATATCATCATCTATTTCTGGTGCCAAAAATACTGCAGCGAATGATGTATGACGACGATTACCTGAATCGAAAGGCGATTTCCTCACCAGTCGATGGACCCCTGTTTCCGTCCTAAGCCAACCAAAGGCATGATCCCCAACGAAACGAACAGTAGCACTTTTAATACCCGCGACTTCACCCTCAGAAAGTTCCATGATTTCAGCAGAAAATCCGTGACGCTCACCCCAGCGCAGATACATACGGAGCAACATTTCTGCCCAGTCCTGTGCTTCTGTGCCACCCGAGCCTGATTGAATCTCCATGTAAGCATTATTTGGATCCATCTGCCCGGAAAACATGCGCTGGAATTCTAGTGATTCTAAACTCCTACCAAGGTTATCTAATTCCTTTGAAGCATCATGCAGAAGAGAATCATCACCCTCTTCCAAACCTAACTCAACAATATCTTTCAAATCTGTTAGGCCTTTTAATAGGGCATCAATCCTTCCAACCACTGCATCTAGAGCTGCTCTTTCTTGCCCCAGCTTTTGAGCTTTTCCTGGGTCATTCCACACGGTCGAGTCAGAAAGCTCTAACTCAACTTCCGAAAGCCGATCTTTCTTTCCACTGTAGTCAAAGGTACCCCCTAAGAACGTCGGTGCGCCTTTGAAGATCTCTGATCCTATTTGCCAGCATGTTCGCTTCCACGAATTTGCTACCTTACGAAATATCTTTAGTCTAACAGATTAGCGGATTTCAGGCGATCAAGAGTTTGTTCACCTTAACCTTTGTTTGCCCTATATTAGTGATGGCACTAAGCTTAATAAACGTCAAAAGAATTCAGCAACTCGGATTCTTGTGACGTCGCCTCGAACATCTTCCATACTAGATAACTTCTTTATTGCTAAATCTAGGGATTCCTCAAAGACAGCATTTGTAACAATAACGACGTCCGCATAATCATCTCGAGTGTTCTTTTGGATCAACGATTCAATACTAATCTCGTGCTGGCTAAGAATGGTTGAGATTCTCGCCATCACTCCGGGTTGGTCAGAGACAATTAATCTAAGGTAGGCACTACCAACTACTTTCTCAATACTTACAATTTTTTTTGGGACAAGACGACCATTATCAAAGCCAAGATTACCAGCGGTCTTGCCTTCCGAGGCCCGCATAATATCCAAAACATCACTGACAACTGCGGAGGCGGTTGGACTAGATCCGGCACCAGCACCATAATACATAGTCGACCCTGACGCATCACCACCAACCATCACTGCATTCATCACACCCTTTACCTGAGCCAACATATGATCTGCGGCCACCAGACAAGGATGAACTCTTATTTCGACATTGTCATCTTGGACTCGAGCGATACCTAAGTGTTTTATTACATAGCCCAACTCGCGCGCGTATCCGATATCAGACGCATTAATCTGTGATATTCCCTCTGTATATACAGCATCGAAGCTAAACGGTATTCCAAAAGCAATCGAAGCCAAAATTGTCAACTTATGAGCGGCATCAACACCCTCTACATCAAATGTAGGATCTGCTTCTGCGTAACCAAGTTTTTGAGCGTCCTTAAGCACATCAATAAAACTTAAATCACAACCTACGTCCGACATCTTTGAAAGAATATAATTTGAAGTGCCGTTAATAATTCCTACTATCCATTCAAGTCTGTTTGCAGCAAGGCCTTCTGTGATTGTCTTGACTATGGGAATCCCGCCAGCAATTGCTGCTTCAAATTTTATCTGAACCCCTTTTTCTGCAGCTGCATCCATTATCTCTTGACCATACTCTGCAATAAGAGCTTTGTTCGCTGTAACCACATGTTTACCATTGCGAATAGCTTCAAGCACAAGCGAACGTGCCACATCGAGACCACCTATAACCTCGATCACAATATCAATATCTGGATTACGTACAACATCAAATATATCGTAACTAACGTCGACATTTGACAGGTTACAATCAGGGTGTTCTCTACGACAACCAACCTGAGCAATGTGCACCTTACTTCCAAGACGACGCTCAATCTCTGAATTATTTTTTGAAATCAAATTAAAGGTGCCAGAACCAACAGTCCCCAATCCACAAATACCTACTTTCATTATTTTTGATCCCCGGAGGTCTTAAACATACGCCTCAGGTTTCTTATAGCTTGTCTAGTTCGATGTTCGTTCTCAATCAGCGCAAATCGCACGTGATCATCACCGTACTGACCAAACCCTACACCAGGGGAGACGGCTACTTTTGCCCTCTGCAGCATGAGCTTACTAAATTCTAAAGATCCCATTTCCCTGAAGTTTTTTGGTATTTTAGCCCAAACAAACATAGTTGCTTTAGGTGGCGTAACTTCCCATCCGATCGAGTTTAATCCATCGCACAGGACATCACGTCGGCTTTCATACATTTGACGAATTTCTTCCACGCAGGTTTGATCACCCTCTAGTGCCGCGATAGCTGCCACTTGAATCGGCGTAAACATACCGTAATCCAGGTAGGATTTTATCCTACCAAGCGCACCTATAAGGGTCTTATTACCGACGCAGAAACCAACTCGCCAGCCTGGCATATTATAGCTCTTGGACATCGAAAAAAACTCCACCGCAACATCCTTCGCCCCTTTGACTTGGAGTATCGAAGGCACCTTATAGTCGTCGAAAACGAGATCTGCATATGCTAGATCTTGAATAACCCATATTTGGTGTTCCTTCGCGATACGAATGACCTTTTCAAAAAAAGCAAGATCTACGCACTGTGTAGTCGGATTGCCCGGGAAGTTTATCATTAGCACTTTTGGTTTAGGCCAAGTATTCTTAATAGCGATTTCCAGCTCAGAAAAAAAATCTTTTTCCTCGGTGAGGGGCACATGCCGCACATCAGCATCTGCGATTACAAAACCGTAAGGATGAATCGGGTAAGAAGGATTTGGAACAAGTACTGCGTCCCCGGGACCCAATATCGCCAAAGCTAAATGTGCAATTCCCTCTTTTGAACCCAGGGTCACAATGGCTTCATCTTCGTAGTCTAAATCAACATTGAAGTTCTTTTTATACCAGTTGCAAATGGCACGCCTCAAGCGAGGAATACCTTTCGACTGCGAGTACCTATGTGTATCGCTTCGCTGCACTGTTTCAACTAGTTTATCAACGATGTGAGTTGGTGTTGCCTGATCTGGATTACCCATACCAAAATCAACAATATCTTCACCCCGCGCTCTCGCCTCACGTTTCAAACTATCAGTAATACTAAAGATGTAGGGAGGAAGCCGTCCAATTCTTGGAAAATCTTCTTCCATTTTTTATTGAATACCAAGTTCGAGGGCTAACTGATTAGCCGTGCGATAACCCATTGTCATACGACCGTCCTCATAAATAATCGCTGGAGTTCCTGCTACGTTCATTTTTTGACCCATCGCAAACTGATGCTCCACGTTGGAATTGCACTCCAACTCGGTAACATTATGTCCAGTTTTAGCCAGAGTGAGATGATACTGCTGCTTATCAGCGCACCAGACTGACCTTAACTTCCTGAAAGAAGGAGTATACTCAGACTCTCCTTGATTCTCGAAGATTCCAGTACGTGGAAAAGCCATATAACGTACAGTAATACCCAGACTGTTCATCTCTGGCACCTCCTCATGAAATTTTCGACAAAATCCGCAGTCAATATCTGTAAATACGGTAACGGTCGCCAGGGTTTCGTCTGTTGTTGCCGCAAAGACAATCGTTTCGGATTCATCCACACTATTAAGTAAATCTCTCCGACGCTCATTTCGTTTTTCTTCGTCATGATTGTAGAGCTTATCTCCTGCAACCCTATAAAGATCTCCATAAATAAAATATTTACCGTCTTGCGTTGTATGCAATGCGGAACCGTCAGATAATACTACCCTGTAAAAGCCGTCCATAGGCCCTACCGAAACCGATTCTACAGGAACGCCTAAGCCTAAATCCGAAAGTTTTAATAAGAGTTCCTCAGCGCTTAAGGCTAGCGCAGAACCTGAGGTGAAAACCATCATTGATATAAGAACGAAAAATACGGAATTCATTTAATTATCCCTGCAACCCACTTCTGGTAATAATACCTCAGAGCTCGTGAACTGTAGAGAATTTCCGAACACTGGCTCTCGAAACAAGCCCCTCAATACAGTATGGTAGCGGTTCTAGTCTGCAAAGGCTTCGCAATTACTAGTGGATAACCTAAAACAAGCTCTCGTAAAAAGTTTTCTCAACAGTTTGTGGTTAGAGAAGGGCTTGAGCCAAAACACTGTAAGCGCTTATCGTTCAGACCTACAAGCCTTCGTATACTGGTTAGAGCAAAAAGAAAAGAAAATAAATGAGGTCAGGCGAGAGCATATCCTTAACTATTTATCCTCGGAAATAGATCGGGGGAAAAAAACAAAAACAATAGCAAGGACACTGTCGTGCTTACGAACATTCTTCAAGTTTCTTAGGCGGGAAAACCATATCTCTAGCGACCCAACACTGCGCGTTGATAGTCCAAAATTAGGTCGAATGCTTCCTAATTCACTATCAGAGACTGAGGTTGATATGCTCCTCGCTGCACCGGATTTATCAAATGCTGTTGGTTTTCGTGATCGTACAATGCTAGAAGTCCTTTATGCTTGCGGCTTACGAGTTAGCGAACTCGTAGCACTCAAACTATCTGACCTAAATCTCAAGCAAGGTGTTATAAGAATTTTAGGTAAGGGTTCTAAGGAACGGCTTATACCCGTGGGAGATGAGGCAATTGCCTGGCTAAATACTTATGTTAGTGATACTAGACTCAATTTGGTCAAAGGAAATCTCTCTGAAGATATAGTTTTCCCTAATAACCGAGGAGTAAAAATGACTAGGCAAGCCTTCTGGCATCGGCTAAAGACACATACGAGAAAGGCAGGTATCAGTAAAAAATTATCTCCGCACACACTTCGCCACGCATTTGCCACACATCTACTCAACCATGGCGCTGACCTCAGGGTCGTTCAATTACTCCTAGGGCATACTAATTTATCAACAACGCAGATTTACACGCACGTGGCACAATTTCGATTAACAGAGTTACACGAAAGACACCATCCAAGGGGATGATCTGGATTCAGAAACAAACCGTTTTCTTTAACCGAAAAACCGTTATAACTTTTCTTTAATACGCGCCTTTCGACCGCTGAGCTCACGAAGGTAATACAGTTTGGCCTTTCGCACATCACCTCGACGCTTGACAGTAACGCTATCAATCAACGGACTATGGGTCTGAAAAGATCTCTCTACCCCAACTCCATGTGATTCCTTACGCACAGTAAAGGCGGAATTGAGTCCACGGTTCCTTTTCCGAATAACTACTCCCTCGAACGCCTGGAGCCTCTCTCGGGTACCCTCTCGGACGCGTACTTGCACAATAACCGTATCTCCAGAACCAAAATTTGGAACGTCAGTCTTGAGCTGCGGAGTCTCTACTATAGCGACCGCATTACCCTTACGAGCGCCTCCCAAATGATTTCGCGTGTTCGATTGTTCTTTGCTCATTTTATATCCTTTTCGATATATTCAGCCTAAATTTATTTTTTACAACAACGTTATAGCCATGAGTAATCACATCAATCCGAAGATTGATCTTCAATATATTCTCCTAGTAACTTCTTCTCACTCTCATTTAACGCGTATTTTTTCATTAAATCGGGACGTCTTTCATAAGTTTTTCCTAAGGCCTGCTTATGCCGCCATTTCGCAATTTCTTGATGGTTTCCGCTCAATAAAACCTCGGGCACATATCCTGCTTCGTCATATTCTGATATCTCTGCCGGACGAGTGTATTGCGGATATTCCAAAAGCCCGTCAAAGAAAGAGTCTCTTTTTACCGATTCTTCACAGCCAATCCCACTAGGCAACAGTCTGGTCAGGCCGTCCACCAATACCATTGCCGCAAGCTCTCCACCCGAAATCACATAATCACCAATAGACACCTCTAGGTCAACTTCGTGTTCCAATATCCGTTCATCAACACCTTCATAACGGCCCGAAATTAAAATTAAGCTGTTACATAATGCGAGTTTTTTCAAACCTTCCTGATCAAGTCGATAACCACTCGGGGAAAGACAGATCACTTTACTGGATGACTTTACGTCTCGCGCCGCATTTATTGCAAGTCGCAAAGGATCCACCTTCATGAGCATTCCTGGCCCTCCGCCATAGGGCTTATCATCGACAGTATGTTGCTTATCATCCGCAAAATCTCGAGGATTAAAATAAGCCATTTCAATGATGCCGGCATCAATAGCGCGACCAGTAATTCCAAAATCCGTCACCGCCTTAAATGCCTCCGGGAACAGAGATACCATTCCGAACCACATAGTTAGTAGCTAGTTAACCAGTTAACCAAAATGTGCCCACGCCTTAGACTAACCTCTTCTATAAATTCCTCTACATAAGGAATCAAACGTGATTTCTTGTCAGTACTAGCGCACGTAGGTTCTATAACCAACACGTCATTCGCTCCGGTCTCCATGATATTTGCCACCTTACCCAAGACATCACCTGCAGTATTCAATACCATAAGTCCTTGAAGCTGGAACCAATAAAAATCTTTCTCATCTAGATTAGGTAGTTCTCCCCATATTTCACTGCCTATCAATGCCTCCGCCTCGTCTCGATTCTCTATTTTCGATATTGAAGTCACGATACCTTTACCATGCTTCCTTAAAGCCTTCACCTCAACCTGACTTTCCGTACCTTGGCGCTTGAGGATCCATGGAGAATACTTCAATATTCCATCGAGCGGGTCGGTGTAGGAAAAGACTTTTACCCATCCCTTGATCCCGTAGGCTGCACTAATACGACCAAGGAGAGCCTTATGCCGCGTTCTGATCACCCTTGACACCAGTTACTAAAGACTTTCTAAAGTCCTTAACCAATTTCTTGACTCGCGGAGACATTTGCGCCCCCTGACCAACCCAGAAGTCAACCCTATCGATATCCACTCTTATAGATTGCTCTTGGCCTCTCGCTCCGGGATTAAAAAATCCTAGTCGTTCGATGAAAGCCCCATCACGGGCACGATGGCTTTCTGCGACCGTGAAATGATAAAAAGGCCGTTTCTTACTACCACCTCTTGATAAACGAATAACAACCATCGATCTCTTCCAATATTTAATTTAATGCCACACCCAGCATATAGGGTTCAACTACAGCGGTTACTGTGACCGCTAAAAGGACGCGTATGTTACGGGAAACCGCAACCGCTTTCAATCGAGGCAACGCTTAGAAAATTCTGTTAATTTTCTAACGACCATGAAAACGCCCGGGATGCTGGTTCAGACCGCCTAGACCCCGCATCATGTTGGCCATNCCCCCTTTCTTTGAGAGCTTTTTCATCATTTTCTGCATTTGCTTATACTGCTTCAATAAGCGGTTAATATCTTGAATCTGAGTCCCTGAGCCTCCTGCAATTCTTCTTTTACGGGAACCGTTAATGCTATCTGGATAATGGCGCTCAGCTGGTGTCATCGAACTCATAATAGCCTCCATCTGAATAAACTGCTGTTCATTTACTCGATTTGCCATCGCATTAGAAATGTTTCCCATCCCCGGCATCTTATCNAGCATGCCATCCAAACCACCCAACTTATTCATCTGCGAAATTTGATCTTGAAAATCATCCAAATCAAATTTCTTTCCTTTTTTTAGTTTCTGCTCAAGTTTTTTGGCTTTTTTCTTATCAACCTTTTGCTCGACCTCCTCGATAAAAGAAAGGATGTCGCCCATCCCGAGTATTCTGCTAGCCACTCTCTCCGGATGGAAAGCTTCCAAATCTTCAATACCTTCCCCAACAGCCATGAATTTTATTGGCTTTCCCGTAATTTCTCGAACCGANAGCGCAGCTCCTCCCCTTGCATCCCCATCAACTTTCGTGAGAATAATACCNGTAAGCGGTAGGAGTTCATCGAACGCATTTGCCGTATTTGCCGCGTCTTGGCCCGTCATTGCATCAACTACAAATAATGTCTCGGCAGGAGAAACGTATTGTTGTATTTCTTGAATTTCTTTCATCATCTCGCTATCGACATGCAACCTACCTGCAGAATCAATTATCAAAACATCCGCAAACTGCTTCCTTGCCTCCGCTAATGCGTCTATCGCTATCTCAAGAGGTTTCTTATTCGTGTTAGTCTCTAAAAAGGAAGCATCAGCATCTCGGGCCAACGTTCTTAACTGATCTATGGCGGCAGGACGATATATGTCTGTGCTTACNAGCATAACCTTCTTCTTTTCACGATTTCTTAACCAATGAGCCAACTTTGCTGCAGAAGTTGTTTTACCTGCGCCTTGGAGNCCAGCGAGCAAGACTACTGCTGGTGGCTGGACATTAAGGCTGAGCGACTCTGACTGCTCGCCCATTACCCGAATTAGTTCCTCATTAACAATCTTCACAAAAACCTGGCCTGGCGTAAGGCTGGATGTGACTTCTTGTCCTATGGCTCGATCCCTAACTTCGGATAAGAAGTTCTTGACGACTGAGAGAGATACATCAGCTTCTAACAAAGCAATTCGAACCTCTCTCAAAGAGAGATCAATACTTTCTTCAGTAAGTTTGGCCTTACCACTAATGTTCGCTAAAGAGCTGCGCAGTTTTTCAGTAAGAGTATTAAACACGTTATAAGTTCTTTATATAATCCGACGGGGTTAGTATATCTTAACTAAATAGTCCTATTATGATAAATAATCTAATCTAGCCTTTTTTGATAGCATTATGCGATAATGAGAATGGTTCCCATTAGTTGCGGTAACTCACATCAAGCTTATGATAATGAATCCGATATTTCCTGGTGCGCTTGCGATAATCCTCTACCTGCTTGGCACAGGGGCGCAAATAGTCACCCAAGGAAATGCAAAAAGATTTATAAATTGCGTTAGCGTTTCAGCGGTAATTGTACATGGGTTCTCCAACTACTTGGCGTTTTTCACCGAAATAGGCCTCAACCTCAGCATTTATACAATGCTTTCGGTGACAGCACTGGCTGTGGTTACCATAATACTTTTCAGTAATATCCACAGACCAGTTGAAAGTTTCTTTGTGGTTATTTTTCCGATTGCAGCGATATCTATTCTGTTACAGATAAGCTCAGAGAGAGCATATCTGCCGCGAGATGACCTGTCTGCTGGTCTGCTTTTACACATTTTTCTCTCAGTACTCGCGTCCGGCCTACTAACAGTGCTAGCTATCCAAGCTTTAATCTTATCTTTTTGTAACTATGCCTTAAGGCACAGGAAACTTGCATTTGTTAAAAAGTTCCCGCCACTTGAAACGATAGAGAAACTATTATTCGAGATGTTAGCAGCAGGTCTAATAGTACTGAGTCTCTCTATCCTGACCGGCTTTATTTATCTAGAGGATATTTTCAATCCTGGACTTTTACATCACACCCTAATAACTTTGGCAGCGTGGCTTGTGTTTAGCGTTTTACTTTGGGGACGCATACGAAAGGGTTGGCGGGGTAGGACCGCAGCGAGATGGGCCCTGACTGGCTTTGGCCTACTTATCGTTGGATACTTCGGAAGTAAGCTAGTCCTAGAAGTGATTATGCGAACGTCGTGATCATAAAACTTGACACTAATCTATAGTATTCGGTACAAAGACCTTCCAGTGGTGGAATAAGGTTCGCCTTTTTTGGAAGAAACTTCAGTAAGCGCCCTGCTTGGAACGCTTACAGTATTAATACTGCTTTCGGCTTATTTCTCGGGTTCCGAGACAGCTATGATGCGTGTCAACCGTTTCCGGCTGAAGCATCTTGCCAACGAGGGCAATCGCGGCGCGCGTAAGGCAAGTCGACTTCTTAAGCAGCCAGATCGGCTTCTAAGTTTAATACTCATCGGAAACAACTTCGTTAACTTTACCGCTGCATCTATCGCAACAATTTTAGTTATCAACCTATTCGGAGAAGCTAATGTCGCCTGGGCGCCAATTATTTGTACCATAACTTTTCTTCTTTTTGCCGAGGTGGCCCCTAAAACTATCGCTGAGGCCTATCCCGAAAAAATATCTTTACTATCAGCTTATATTTTGCAGCCACTTATGGCGATTTGCTGGATATTAGTTGAACCGGTCATTCGATTGAGTAATAGTTTGCTGCGTATAGCCGGTGTACCAGAAAATGAATCAGAAGATACTGATAACCTAACGCACGAAGAATTGCGTACGGTAGTTAATGAAGGTGTTATTATGGCGGAACGTCCCCAAGGTATGATGCTGGGTGTGCTTGATTTAAACAAAGCAACAGTTAACGATATTATGGTACCGAGAAGTGATATCGAGGGCATTGATCTTACTGACGATATTGAAGTAATCCTAAATCAAATCCGGGCTACCCAACATACACGAGTCCCAGTTTTTAAAGAAGATATAGATAAGGTTTTAGGCGTACTGCATTTGCGTAACGCAGCACGATTTCTAACTGTAGAAAACCCAACGAAGGCTTCCATTTTGCAAGAAACAGACGAAGCTTATTTCGTTCCTGAGAACACACCCCTTCATACTCAACTGGTGAATTTCCAGCAAACCAAAGAACGCATCGGTCTGGTTGTAGATGAGTATGGCGATATTGAGGGGATCGTTACTATGGAAGATATTTTAGAAGAGATCGTCGGGGAATTCACCACTGATGTAGCAGAGACAAGCGTCAATATTCATCCTGAGTCTGAAAACACTTTCCTAATAGACGGTGGGACGCATATTCGGTTAATTAATCGGTCCTTGGGCTGGGAGCTACCCCAGGAGGGACCTAAGACCTTGAGCGGCTTAATCATAGAAGAACTTGAAATGATTCCTGACTCTAGCTGTTGCATCGCCTTGGGTGACTACCAGATTGAAGTTGTGCAGGTTCAGGACAATATGATAAAGACTGCTCGTATAGAGAAACAACTAGCAGCGAATTTTTAGGGATAATTAACAGGCTTTTTCGGCTCCCAAATCATTTAGCCCTCAAAAGTTAGATACTTACCTTTATACCTATAGCATCCACTTTCTATTTATTGCCGCAATGATAGAATTATAGGCAGCGGTAATTGTGTTTTGACTAATTCCAACACCATAGTAACTGCCGTGCTTTTCGTCACTTATCGCAAGAATACAAATCGCTTGGGCCTCCTTGCCTTCCTTGAGAGCATATTCTTGATAATCAATCACGTTTAGGGGCTCATTCAATGTGTGTACCAAGCCGTTCACAAAAGCATCAATTGGTCCGGAGCCCTCACCTTTAATATTGATTTCGTTATCTCCGGCTAAAATATTTGCCTCACAGCGTTGAACGCTAGAACCCTCTGAACGAATTTCATAATCTATCAATTTAAATGGCCCATTAACGTCTATAAATTCCGACGTAAAAACTTGCCAGATATCATTAGGTTGGAGTTCTCCACCTTTTTTTTCCGTCGAAGCTTGAACGATAGGGCTAAATTCAAGCAATAACGCTTTAGGCAGCGATACTCCGAAATAGTTTTCTAAAATGAATGCTATACCACCCTTCCCAGACTGGCTGTTAACCCTTACAGTTTCTCTATAGGAGCCTCCAACATCTGCTGGATCAATTGGTAAATACGGGACCTCCCAGTTGTCATCACTACCAGACTCGGCAAACGCCATACCTTTTCGGATAGCATCCTGATGTGATCCCGAAAATGCTGTGAAGACCAACTCTCCTGCATATGGTTGACGAACATGTATAGGGATTTTTGTGCACTCCTCCGAGACAGCAACAATATTGGGCATATCCGTCAAATACAGCTTTGGATCTACACCTTGACTGAAAATATTCATAGCCATGGTAATCACATCACAATTTCCTGTGCGCTCTCCATTACCAAATAGTGTACCCTCGATACGCTCTGCTCCTGCCATAAGACCAAACTCAGAGGCAGCAATACCAGTTCCTCTATCATTATGCGTGTGGAGACTAATGACAGCAGTTTCCCTATTTGGCAAATGTCGGATGAACCATTCTACTTGGTCCGCATATATATTCGGCGTAGCCATCTCAACCGTTGCAGGAAGGTTAAGAATGATCTTCTTCTCAATAGAGGGTTTCCAGACATCCATAACAGCAGAGCAAATATTCACCGCAAATTCCATTTCAGTGGCAGTGTAGGATTCTGGGGAGTATTCCAAAGTTACTTGCGTACCGGATTGTTCCAACTCATCGGTAAAACGCTTCACGACTTGAGTTGCTTCGGTCGCTAGTTCGATTATTTCTTCTCTAGTCTTTTTAAATACAACTTTGCGCTGTAGCGTGGAGGTTGAGTTATAAAGATGGAAAATTACACTTCTCGCTCCGGCTACTGCATCACAAGTTCGTTGAATAAGATCCTCTCTCGCTTGACATAAGACCTGAATGGTCACATCAGCAGGGATCATGTCATCATCAATAATTCGACGCACAAAGTCGAAGTCTGGCTGGGATGCAGCCGGAAAACCGACCTCTATCTCTTTGAATCCAATATCTAACAACAGAGCATACATCTTCTGCTTTTCATCCGGGGTCATCGGATCTACTAGCGCCTGGTTCCCGTCTCTTAAATCAACACTGCACCAGCGCGGGGCCTTATTTATGGTATTGTCAGGCCATGTTCTGTCGGGCAACAAAACTGGCTTAAACGCTTTGTACTTCTGGAATGGCATCGTTTTTTCAGATGCCAATAAGGAATCATGATCTGCACTCATTTAACTGTTACTCTCTGACTGTGGGACAAGCTGAAACCTAGAAAAACTTGCAATGTAGGTTTTAAATGGCCGCCTACAACGGCGGTCGTAGCAGTAATAGAGAAGACAATGAACATTGTGGGCTGTTCAATTGATTAGGCTGTACTACGATTCCCATCTCTGCATTTCTTTAAATAGTAACGAGACATACTATAGCTCTGCAAAACTCGAAATCCAAGCCTGACTTACTAACTTAGGAGTTTCAAATCCTCTTTGAATAATCTGCCTTTTTGCACATATGCTTCTGCGCTTGATTGAAAGGAATCAATCTCGGCAGAAGTTACCTCGCGAACAATTTTTCCAGGGGATCCTAATACAAGAGAGCCATCTGGGATTTCTCTTCCTTCTGGGACCAAAGCGTTTGCTCCTATCAAGCAGTTCTTACCTATTTTTGCTCCATTTAATACGACGGCATTCATTCCAACGAGACAATTATCATTAATAGTGCAACCGTGAAGCATGACCTTGTGTCCAACGGTAACATTTTTACCTATAGTCAATGGAAACCCTTTATCCATATGTAGTACTGAGCCATCTTGAATATTCGAGCTTTCACCTACAACAAGCAGATCCGTATCCGCTCGAAGAACCGCATTGAACCAGATATTGACGTGATTTTCTAAAATCACAGAACCTATCAATACTGCGCTCTCAGCAATAAAGCAGGTTTCCTCAAAACTCGGTTCCTTGTCTCCTAGACTATAAATCATAAAATCTCCTACTCCCCGCGTGGGAGAATAACACAGTCATAAGCTGAGATTGCGCTATAATGTAAAAATGAATTTTTGCAACCAATGTGGCAATCCAGTAATACACAGAATTCCCGAGGGTGATAACCGGCCGCGTTATATATGCAGCCATTGCTCTACAATACACTATGAAAATCCTAAGGTGATCGTTGGCTGCGTGCCCATCTATCAAGATCAGATTTTGCTTTGTAAAAGGGCCATTGAACCACGCTATGGCCTCTGGACATTGCCAGCTGGATTTATGGAAAATGGCGAAAGTCTGGCTGAAGGAGCGGCTCGGGAGACATTGGAGGAAGCCAACGCTACCGTAACACTTGGCGAACTTTATACCATTTTCAGTCTTCCCCATATATCGCAGGTTTATGTATTTTTTCTTTCTGAACTAGATAATCTAGATTTTTACCCCGGCGAAGAATCCCTTGAGACGAGACTATTTTCAGAAGACCAGGTTCCTTGGGCGGAACTTGCCTTCCCCGTCATTTCTGAGACCTTAAGGAATTACTTTTCTGATCGTTCCGAAAACTCGCTAAAGATCCACTATACGGACCATCTATTTGATCGCAGATGAGGTATCAAGGAATAGTCGTGCATTACGAAAGATCCTCATCCATGGGCTGTCTTCATTCCACTCCGGAGGGTGCCAAGAATTCTGAACGGTTCTGAAAACTCGTTCCGGATGAGGCATCATCGCTGTAAAACGCCCATCTGGCGTTGTCACGCCAGCGATACCAAGAGGAGATCCATTTGGATTCATAGGATAGTTTTCCGTGACCTCCAAATAATTATTGATAAACTGCAAAACAACCTGTCCATTATTCAGTAGCGCTTCCGCCTCGTCAAAAGAACAATCCGCTCTTCCTTCTCCATGGGAAACCGCGATAGGCATATGAGACCCGCCCATATCCCTAAATAATACTGATGAGCTTTTGGGAACTTTTACCAACGAAAATCGAGCTTCGAACTGCTCAGATCGATTAGTGACGAATTTAGGCCATAGGGATGCTCCAGGAATTAAATCCTTGAGTACTGAAAACATTTGACAGCCATTACATACACCCAGTCCGAAGGTGTCCTGGCGATTGAAAAACGAAGCAAACAAGTCTCTCACATGGCTATGGAACAAAATCGATTTAGCCCAGCCTTCGCCTGCGCCAAGTACATCACCGAAGGAAAAGCCACCACAGGCGACGAGCCCTTGGAAAGAATCAAGACCAGTCTTCCCCTGCAGCAAATCACTCATATGGACATCGACCGGAGAAAATCCTGCCCGAAGAAATGCTGCAGCCATCTCCATCTGACTATTCACTCCCTGCTCTCTCAATATCGCGATTTTTGGTTTGAAGGGGCGACGGGCCTTAGGCTGGATAGTTCTATCTTCAAGACCAAATGTTAACTTTACTGATAGCCCTGGATCATCATCCTTTTCAATTAGTTCGAACTCCTCGCGGGCGCATTCAGGGTTATCTCTTAGACCCTGTATAAAATAACTAGGCTCACTCCACCGCTTCTGTAACGTCGCCCGATCAACAGAGAATATTAACTCGCCCGCATGAGTTACTTGTAACCCTGATCCGCTTAAACGGGCAATCTCTTGGACACAAAGTTCTGCAGCCGAAAACTGGGCTTCAACTGCTACTTGATCATTACGGGCAACTTGAATAATCCCACCCAATTCCTCATTAAAGAGGAAGTCAAGCGGTTGTGTGTCATTCGGCACCACAACACTGAGGCCAATTCTTGAAGCAAAAATCATTTCTGCCAAAGAGACAAACAGACCACCATCAGAACGATCATGATAAGCTAGGATTTTGTTTCGAAGATAATCACTTTGCATCAGGCCAAAAAAACTTTTCAACTTCCCGGCGTCGTCAACATCGGGAACCACATTCCCCATTTGGCCCTGACATTGCATTAGAATGGAGCCACCAAGACGATTCTTGCCTGAACCCAAGTCGATCAATAATAGAACGCTGTCTAAATCATTTTCTAATTGAGGGGTTAACGTATCTGCTATGCTCAAAACAGGCGCAAAGGCAGATACTACCAATGACATAGGGGCGGTGACCGTTTGTTCATGACCATTTTCCTCCCATCGGGTTTTCATAGAGGTAGAGTCCTTGCCCACGGGAATACAGATACCAAGGTCAGGACAGAAATCAAGACCAACAGCGGCTACGGTCTTGTAGAGGTTTGCGTCCTCATTTCGATGGCCTATCGCAGTCATCCAATTTGCAGACATTTTTATCTTGCTAATATCGTCAATACGCGCTGCTACGATATTTGTAATGGCTTCACCGATCGCAATACGACCTGATGCTGGGGCATCTAACAATGCAAGTGGTGCACGCTCACCCATAGACATAGCTTCTCCAACTAAGGAGGTATAGCTACTGGAAGATACTGCCACATCGGAAACAGGTACCTGCCAGGGACCAATCATTTGATCCCGTGATACCAAACCTCCTACACTTCGATCGGCGATGGTAATTAGAAATTTCTTACTCGCGACAGTGGGATGTCCCATCACGTTATGAACAGCGTTCTCGAGAGANAGTGTTTGTTTCAATACCTCGACCGAAACTTTCTCGGAGATAACATCTTTTCGAACCGCAGGTAATTCACCGAAAAGGATATCCATAGGAAGGCTAACGGGAATATCACCAAACAAGTTATCATCAACTTGAAGATGGTTTGCTTTGTTTGCATACCCAACAACTGCGNAGGGACATCTCTCCCGAGCACAAATCTCTGCGAAACAATCGACATCTTGACGTCGAACCGCTAAAACATAGCGCTCTTGGGCCTCATTACACCAAATCTCCATCGGCGACATACCAAGTTCATCAGTTGGCACATCGCGAAGCTGGAAGTGACCGCCAACGCCGCCATCCTTAACTAATTCAGGTAATGCATTGGAGAGTCCCCCAGCACCCACATCATGAATAAACTGAATAGGATTATCGTCGCCCAGCTGCCAACATGNATCAATCACCTCCTGACATCGGTGTTCTATTTCAGGATTACCTCTCTGTACACTTGCATAATCAAGATCCGCATCGCTCGTNCCAGTAGTCAAAGATGATGCAGCACCGCCACCTAAACCGATTAGCATAGCAGGGCCACCAAGCACTATGAGCGCGGCCCCCGGCTCGATTTCTCGCTTTTGTATATGATCGGTTCTAATACTCCCCAACCCACCAGCGATCATTATAGGTTTGTGGTAGCCCCGNACCTCTCCACCAAATCTCTGTTCAAAAGTACGAAAGTATCCGCACAAACNAGGCCGCCCAAATTCATTGTTGAANGCTGCGCCGCCGACCGGAGCTTCGATCATAATATCCAATGCTGAAGAAATTTGTTTCGGTTTTCCATAATCCTGTTCCCANGNCTCATAATGCCCAGGAATTTTCAAGTTTGAGACGGAGTACCCAGTAAGTCCAACTTTTGGCTTAGATCCTCGTCCAACGGCGCCCTCATCTCTTATTTCCCCACCGGACCCCGTCGCTGCTCCAGCAAAAGGCGCAATAGCGGTTGGGTGATTGTGGGTTTCAACCTTCATCAAAATATTAATGGGTTCTTTCACGTACATGAATTCTTTAGTTTCGGGATGAGGGAANAATCGCTCCGCTACTGGCCCCTCTATCACAGACGCATTATCCTCGTAGGCGCTTAGAACTCCCTTGCCATCAATTTGATAATGGGTGTTTCGAATCATTTCCATCAGACTGTAATCTTGTTTCACCCCATCTAACTTCCAGCTAGCACGGAAGGTTTTATGCCTGCAATGCTCAGAATTAGCTTGCGCAAACATCATAATCTCTGCATCAGTTGGATCTCGTTTCAGCTTTATAAAGGCATCTACAAGGTAAGTAATCTCCTCCTTCGTAAGTGCAAGACCCAAAGCTAAATTTGCCTGTTCAAGGGCGCTAGCTCCGTATTGTAGAACAGGGATATGTATAAGACGTTTAGGATCTTTTTGCTCGAATAGTAAGCCAACGTCCTCATATGGAAGCACAGTTTCGGTCATCCGATCATGTAAAATCCGGTCCACTTCAATCAGTNNGGTATCTTCCAGACCCTTGNTACTGTGTAGCCGATANGAAATACCACGCTCAACCCTCCTAACTGCTGACAAACCACAAATATGGACAATATCTGTAGCTTTGGAGCTCCACGGGGAAATAGTGCCTAGCCTGGGGACCACCAAACGCAGCAGGCCTTCATCTGAACTCACCGGCATTGGTTCTGGACCATAAGTTAGCAATGCCTTGAGTATCTCGAATTCTTTTTCAGTGAGATCTCGATCAAGATCAACAAAGTGAACAAATGCNGTATCTAAGGAANAGAGGCCTGGCAAAGAGAGGTCGTCTATAAGCTTGGTTACTCGAAAGTCTGAGAGTGCGGGTGGGCCCTGCAGCGTCAGCATAAGTGGTCCAATTCAAAGGAGACTCTATTATATAGGTAGGTTANCTTTTTGCTGCAAAAAATTTCTGTATAAGTGAGGCGCATTCCTCTTCATAAAGTCCATGCTGATAAATTACACGATGATTGAGCGATGAATTATCGAGGACTCTTGCCGTTGACATGACCGCACCAGATCGAGGTTCAAGGGCTGCAAAATGGAGTTTACGTATTCGTGCGTGGANTAAAGCACCGGCGCACATCGTGCATGGCTCTATAGTTACGAACATATCTGCATCAATAAGACGGAAGTTTCCTACGGTTTTTGCCGCATCCCTCAGNGCTATGATTTCTGCGTGAGCAGTAGGGTCAGCATAAGTACGAGTTTTATTAAATCCCCTTCCAATTATCTGGTTGTCTCGGGTAACTATAGCACCCACCGGCACTTCATTTAATTTGCTNGCTTCNACTGCGAGCTCATAGGCCAAACGCATAAAATTCACAGAAGTCGAATCTCGCATAAATCTACTATTCTTTAACATCCACTGGAATTAAGAGCGCCAGGTCAGACAAGTGGCCCAGAAAAACCTTCTTCTGTTTCTCGATATCCAAAATAGCTTGCCTTAAGGTCTTCACTCTCTCGTTAGATTTTTCTGAGGATTTTAGTGATGTTGACCTTCCTCGATCTCCATTTTCATTGGTGGCCCTGATAACAGAGCGAACTTGGGTAACTCTCTCGTTAAAACGTAAAAAAGCAATATCATTCTCTAGAGAGGTTAGTTCTACTTGCAGATTTTTTTGCTTTCCATCAAGCAATGCAATTTCAGCCTTTAAATAATGCTCGGTTGCCGAAATCTCAGCNCTGGAGCAAGATGGGAAACACGTCATCGGTGACTGCCCAGCCAACTCTTGGGAAAAAACAAGAAGTAAGCACATGCAATATCCAATATGGCGGATGTCTATCATTATCTTTCCTTTACCTAAATTTGGAGAGATGCCTCAACTAAAAAGAGGCTACATTATTTCTTTTATTGGACCCAACCCCCTGTCATGAAATACAAATTTTTTGCCATTGATAATGCAGTCATCTTTAATCTTCTCTAGGGTTTCTTCTCGATAAAAATGGTAATCTATGCCTTTTGGTAATGGGCGATAATTCATCGACCTTCTTCTTTAATTGTTCGGTGAGCGCCTTTCTCCCTCTGAACTCTTCAATCTCCGTATAAGGAATTGGTTTGCCGATAGTAAACTCTATTTTGCTATCCATCCTTCTGGTAACTTCATTGATAAAAAGCGACAAGCGAGCGACTTCGGAAAAACCACTTGCGAAATGAAAAGAAAAACTGTTCTCCCCCTGAAAGTAAACCGGAACAACGGTGGCTCTGGATTTCATGATAATTTTCGCCGCGAAAGTTGTCCATGGAAATTCCTCCAAACGACCTAAGCCGAAGTATCGACGAGTAGACACACCCCCNGAAGGAAAAATAATTATAGTTCCTCCATTATCTAATACTTGCTGAGCATGCCGTTTTGTTCCTATATTCTTTCGAGCCGCTTCCGGAGTCCCCTCGAAATCAATCGGAAGGAATAAATCATTTAAATCCTCGTCCTTCATTAACCTATTATTGAGTAAAATTCTGAAATCCCCCCTCAGTCTCGAGGCAATCTCGCAGAGTATTAGTCCATCAATAACTCCGAACGGATGATTTGCAATAAACACAAGCGGGCCAGTCTGAGGAATTTCCCGTTCCACTGTACGGTTATAGCTTAACTCTAATTTCCCTAATTCAATTCCCCGACTGAAAAACCTAGGAATCTGAAAGGGTTCTCCCTTGAGGTCATCATAAATCGCTGTTATTCGATCTCTTCCAGATGCTACCTCTATGAAATTTACAACTTTTTTCTTGAGCCAAGAATCAGAATCTTGAGCGTAGGAAAGTTTTGGTATTGGTTTCATTGTAGAGCTATTACCGAAGGTGGATCTCAATCTAGTTAAGTCTCCTGCTTATAAAAATTGTTCATCCTCTAATTCTTGTCCGATTATCGAGAGCTCTAACAAGATAAGTATCTATTTTGCATGAAATAACCAATTTTTGCCTTCATGCAGGAGACTTAGAGCACCCTTTCAGAATTTAATAGAGTTAACATTGCTAAGCATGGCATCAGAAAACTCTCCAAACAATAGCTACTTAAAAATCAGAGCAACAGTACTTACGAGCCTCCAGAGAAGATGGGGATTTAGCTAGCTAACGATATATGGAAAACGTTAACTTAGCGTTAACCATAGCCATCTTGATGGCCAAATCAAAACCCCCTAAGCCTTAGAGGGGTGGGGGCGGCTTTTCTTAGATATTGATTACCTGCGATANGCCATTGAAATGAAGTAATCAGATCAGATAAAAAGGCTTGCTTAAGACTTCAGACAAATTTAGTTATAACTTAGACGAAAATTATAGTGAGATACTCCAGATGAAGCCAATACAATTACTCAAAGCTAAAGGTATCAATAGCTTAAAGGCTGCTTATATATCTAAACAGGTTACGCCTGAAAAAGTAATCTTTTCAATAAAGAAGGAAAGTGCCAGATTGAAGGATCACAATATCTGGATAACCCCCCCAGATGATCAGTTTATCAAGCCCTATCTTGACAAGTTAGGGGATCCTGATTTCGAAAATAAACCCCTCTGGGGTGTGCCTTTCGCGATTAAGGATAATATTGATTTCTCCCCTCTAAACACCACAGCAGGATGCGCAAGCTTTAGTTACCCAGCCAAGGATCATGCTTATGCAGTAGAAAAACTGCTCGAAGCTGGAGCCTTACCAATTGGGAAAACGAACATGGATCAGTTCGCGACTGGGTTAGTTGGAACCAGATCACCATTTGGTGTCACTACTCATCCGGATCGACCCGAATTAATTAGTGGCGGATCTTCTTCAGGTTCAGCAATTGCCGTTGCTTGTGGCCTGGCATCCTTCGCTTTGGGCACAGATACTGCGGGCTCGGGGAGAGTCCCGGCAGCATTCAATGAAATAGTAGGCTTTAAGCCTACGCGGGGACTCATTTCTTGCAGAGGCGTAGTGCCAGCCTGCAAATCAATAGACTGCTTAAGCATTTTTACAAACAACGTAAGCGATGCAGCAATGGTTGCAAATATTTGCGCAATCTTCGACGCAAGTGATACGTATGCACGGAGGAATCAATATAATAACGATTTCAAAAGTGTTGGGGCATACACTGGCAAGTTAAGACTCGGGTTTATTGATCCAGATTGGGTTACCTCAAGAGGATCCTCTTCTTATGCTGCCGCCTATAGAGATTCACTACGTCAACTAGAAAAATCTGGTATCGAACTATTCGAATTTGACTTTGACGTCTTGTACAGGATCGGGCAAGAGCTTTACAATGGTCCTTGGGTGGCAGAAAGATCTCTCGCCTTTGGTGATTTCCTTGATCGCGGTCATAAGGATATCATCCCCGTCACCAACCAGATTATAAAAACCGGCCAGTCAAAAACAGCAGAAGAATTCTTCTCCGCGCAATATAGAGTCAAAAGCCTAAAAAGATCTGTCATGGCGAGGATGAACGAGATTGACGCCTTGATCACACCAACGGTGCCGAGGAACTTTACAATTGAAGAAGTTCAACAAAGTCCTATTCAGACGAATAATACTCTGGGAATATTTACTAATCATATGAACATTATGGACTTTTGCGGAATTGCTATCCCGGCCAAACGAACTCGNGAAGGATCCCCCTTTGGAATCAGCCTGATAGCGGATCGCATGCACGATTCTAAGCTACTGTCCTTAGCGACTGGAGTAGAGCGAATTCTAAGCGGAGACCAACGGGTAACGCCTCTCAAAGATTATTCTGCGCAACACACGATTGAACTAGTTGTTTGCGGAGCCCATCTAAGCGGAATGCCGTTAAACCACCAACTCGTAAAATTAGGCGCTGAACTAATCGAAGTAACAAGGACAGCAGATGAATATAAACTCTACGCTTTATCTGGAGAGAGTATAGAAAGACCCGGGCTCGTTCATGATATGGAAAAAGGATCGATGATTGACGTAGAAATATGGCGTATGCCAATCTCTAATTTTGGAATATTCATTATGGGAATTCCGCGCCCCCTAGGTATCGGGAAGGTGAAAGTAAAGAATGGCCAAGTCAAGCCTGGATTNATTTGTGAGGGATCAGGTATCGAGGGTGCTACCGACATTACCCATCACGGTGGATGGCGCACCTATATGCAAACTTTTTAAAAACAGAATCAAATAAGAAATAATCTATCTACAAAACAGAACCAATTGCCACATTTTCCAACTTTTATCCAGTAGCTGAATCCCACAATGATGATTGGAAACGGCATTATTTTTGCTAGAGTATAAGGAAAGCAGGTGAACACCGGTCTTATAAGGTTAAAAAAGCACTGAAGAAAGTGGAACTGAAATGACTGACGAAAAAAATTCTGAGGTTTTACCCGAGGTAGAACGGGAACTTCAAATGGGATCTCGTGGGACTCTGCGCTCGCGAGAAATTCCTCTAATTGATTTAACTGACTTCTCGGGAAAGAAGAGAATTAATTACGGAAGCTTTATGGGATGCCGCAGCTAACTATGGTTTTTTTCAACTGATTAACCATGGAATTCCAATACCTCAGATTGATAGTGCATTTTTAAAGAGCAAAGAGTTTTTCGCTCTTCCCGAATCGGAGAAAGCAATGCTTCCACTCCAGCCGGGAACGAATTCAGGTTGGGAGTATATGGCCCAAGTTCGTCCCTCCACAGGAGTTCAAGATCACAAAGAATCTTTTCAAATAACTACTTCTCGTATGGGAAATCTTTGGCCTGAACTTAAAAACTTTAAGACCGAAATGCTATCCTTTGAGCGCTCCAACTGGAAATTGGGAATGCGAGTTTTAAGTTGTTTTGCATCGCGTCTGGGGTTCGAGAATGACTTTTTCACCAAAGCCCATGATCCTCATGTGAATAGCTATCAAAGCACGCTTCGACTGCTGCATTACATGGCAATTAAAAAAGATAAGGCTCCGAATACAGTCTGGCGAGCCGGGCCTCATACCGATTTTGATTGTCTGACTCTCTTGCATCAGGAACCTGGGCAGTCTGGATTGCAAATTTGTCCGGGCGCGGAGATGAGTAGTCTCGCTTGGACAGACATTGAACCAAGCAAAGGTGTAATCACATGTAATATTGGAGATATGCTTGCGCGTTGGAGCGATAATGAACTGCGATCCACTCTTCACAGGGTTGTTTTCCCAGAGGATAAGGAAAAGCAAGGTAGTCGCTTTTCAATCGCTTTCTTTTGTCAGGCTAATACCGATATTGTTATTCACAGTCCAAAAGGCACTTATGAATCTATCACCGCAGGTGATTATCTAAAGCAGCGGGTAAACGCCAATGCGCTTTAAGTGAGTAACCAGAAAATGGTACTGAAACTCAAATGACTAAGAGGAAATTTGACTCGGCTCGGTGGCTAAAAACGGTTGCTCCAATGATCGGCTTAAATATCGATGAGAAATACGTTCCCGGGGTAATACTGAATCTAGATACCGCAGCTAAAATGATGGATAGATTGGATGCGTTGATCATAGGAGATGACGATAGCATGGCTAATACCTTTACCCCTGTTAAGCCTACCGATGATTGATGGGACAGAGGATGCATCGGCGATCGCGAAGGACGTGCGAGATGGTAAAACCTCAGCTTTAGATGTTATTCAAAAGTGTCTCCGACGTATCGAAGCCCATGACNTTAGGGTGAATGCATTCACCGAGGTGCATACAGAACGTGCAATTTTACAAGCTCAGTCGGTCGATGAACGTGTAGCACAAGGCCAACTGCTTCCCCTTGCTGGCGCTCCATTCGCAGCGAAAAATCTTTTTGATGTAGCAGATCATATCACCCTTGCTGGCTCAAAAATTAATCGCGCCCGATCTAAAGCGGATAAAGATTCCCTAATGATTCAGCGTCTAGAGCAAGCTGGTGGTGTTCTCGTTGGCTCCCTTAACATGGGTGAGTATGCCTATGACTTTACCGGAGAGAATGCGCATTACGGTAACTGCTGCAATCCTTGGGATGAGAACCGCATGGCTGGTGGCTCATCTTCTGGAAGCGGAGCGGCGCTGGCAGCAGGGTGCGTATCCTTAACCCTTGGTACAGATACCAATGGGAGCATTCGAGTACCGAGCTCCTTCTGCGGAGTTTGGGGTCTCAAACCTACTTTTGGCCGGCTGCCTCGAACTGGAATATTCCCGTTCTGTCATAGCCTTGATCATGTGGGAATAATGTCTCGTTGTGTCAACGATTTGATTATTGCCTATCGTCAATTAGAAGGGCACGACGATAGTGATCCAGTATGTATTCCATCGCCTCCATCGCCTGCCATACCGGATAAGCCCTTAAGAGTTGGACTTGCAGGTGGTTACTTCGCTGACGGGTCCTTCCCTGAGGCAGAAGCTGCGGCCAGGTGCTGTGCAGAGGCGCTAGCAAGAGCAGGGCATTCACTACATGAGGTGAATCTCGAGCATGTCGAGCAAAGTCGCGCTGCTGCCTTTTTAATCACCAATTTTGAAAGTGCGCAGCTTCATTTCAAAAGACTTCAAACTCAAGCAGATGATTTCGATCCAGACACACGAGATCGGCTTTTGGCGGGCAGTCTTCTGCCGGGAAACTGGTACTTAAAAGCTCAGAGGGCGCGACAAGTTTTTGCTAGAACTACGCATCATCTGATGGCTAATATCGATTTATTAATCGCACCCTGTACTCCGATGATTGCTCCTGAACTAGGTACTAAGACTATGGTTTTAGGCAAAGAAACAGTTGGGTTACGCGCGAATATAGGCTACTTCACCCAGCCCATTTCTTGTATTGGTCTGCCTGTAGTCGCTGCTCCCGCTACTAGGCTGACAGGCGAGCTACCGATCGGGGTCCAGCTGATTGGAAAGCACTGGTGTGAAAGTAATTGTTTAAGGGCGGCTCAGATACTTGAAGAACTGGAAGTCTGCGGTAGTAAAATAGCCACCAACTTCATCGAGGAATAGATATCAGCGATCCACTCTGCCTACGCACAAATACTGGGCGCTCTATGCATGAAGTTCCATAGTAGTGCGCGAAAAAAGGGATTCGAGAGATAACCCTGTCCGAAAAATAACTCTCCAACCGCTAAAAGTCGTTTAAGAAGAAACTACTTGCTAATATCCAACTGGCATACATATTGCCTGATAATATAACAACAACAAAAAATAGGACTTTCTCGTGAGATTTAAATTAGTGAATGCTANGAGTGTGCTTCTATTGACTTCGCTCCTAGCCTCAAATGTAGCTGCACTAGAAGAAAGTCTTGAAGTAAGATCCAAAGCCGATAGTGCTGCCGCCGAAAGTCAAAAAAGGATATCCAAACTCGCAGATGAAACGGCGAGAGATCTGCAGCGCTTTAGAGTTGCCACGCAGCGCTTGGAAAGTCTGGAAATTTATAATCGACAGCTGGGTAAGCTTATCGATTCTCAAAATGATGAGATTCAATCTGTCAAGCGTCAGACCGAAGAGATTGAAGCGATAGAAACTGGTGTGCTTCCTCTGATGATTACTATGACAGATACTTTAGGAAAAATTGTCACCTCCGATTTGCCTTTCTTATCAGAGGAAAGGGAGAATCGAGTAACCAATCTGCGGGAACTCATAGATCGAGCAGACGTAACAGCAGGCGAAAAGTACCGCAGAATTATGGAAGCATATTTGATAGAGGTAGATTACGGGAGAACCATTGAAGCTTATCGAGGAGAGCTGCCAGAAAACCAAGGGGTGCGAACCGTCGATTTTCTTCGAATAGGTCGGATAGGTTTGTATTATCAGACTTTAGACGGTGAAGAGAGCGGTCGATGGAATCCCGGGAAAGAATCCTTTGAAATACTAGAAAGTGGAGCTCGTAGGCAAATCCAGTTAGGCATAAGAGTAGCGCGAAAGCAGTCACCTCCGGAACTCTTATCTCTTCCGATTAATGCGCCGGGAGTTGAATCATGAACAATAACGAGAATCTCCTTTACAAATTTTTTAAAGATAGCCTGACCTTTTCTGTGATCGCTATGTTTGTAATGCTGGCGACGAATGCAAATCTTGCGGATGCCTCGCTACAGGACCTTTATGATGAGGTAGTTTCCCAGGCCAGTAATGAAGCAAATTATGATTCAGAGAGAGAAAAGCGTTTTCAAGCTTCCGCGCAAATGAGAGCAAGAATGTTAGCTGATGTGAATGCATCGATTGCGGCTGAGGAACGTAAGAAAGAAATCTTAAAAAAACAGTTTGATAATAACGAAGATCAGCTAGCAGAACTATCTACTATCTTAGATCGTCGTATTGGCGATTTAGGAGAGTTATTCGGTGTTTTCAGACAAACTACTGATGATACTCAGGCTCTACTATTTGACTCTCTTGTCACACTAGAATACCCCGAGCGCAGGGAAGAAATTGACGTGTTAGCCGAAAGTTCGGAAGTTCCCACAATACCGCAATTGCAGGATTTGTGGCGCCTGCTTATGCATGAAATTAACTACTCCGGTGAAATCAGCAGATTTGAGTCAGAAGTCGTTGCCCCCCAAGGTACAACGTACGACGCAGAGGTTACCCGTGTCGGTACCTTTAATCTTGTTACCGATGACAACTATTTAGGCTACTTATCTGAGGGGATCAAAGCAACCGAGCTCCCTAGACAACCCGTTGGCTATGCTCGCGCAAGTGCAAAAGATCTCAGTAGTGCGAATACTGGTGATGAAGCGATAACGTTCGCGATAGATCCTTCCAGAGGAGCTCTGCTTGGCCTTTTGGTTCAGTCACCCAGCCTCCTTGAACGCATCCAGCAGGGGAAGACGGTAGGCTATCTGATTATACTGGTCGGTATAATTGGCCTCATTCTGATACTTGAGCGATGGATGAGACTGAGTCGAATTTCAAAACGGATCAATAATCAACTCAAAGATATGGACCATTTTGTTGATGACAATCCTCTCGGTCAGATAATGGGTATGTATTATGAAAATGAATACCTCCAAGATCTCGAAGTCATCTCTCGAAAACTTGAAACTATAGTTATTACTGCAGTAGCAGATATAAAAAGGGGTTTGCCGCTTATAAAGGTTTTCGCTGCCGTTGCCCCTCTGATGGGTCTCTTAGGCACCGTATCAGGCATGATTGAAACCTTTCAGGCAATCACACTTTTTGGAACTGGAGATCCAAAGCTCATGGCTGGTGGTATCTCTACTGCTCTTATTACCACTGTCTTAGGCCTCTGTGTTGCAATTCCTCTCCTATTGTCTCATAGCTTCCTAAATGGAAGAGCGCTGGAGCTCAGCAAGGTTATCGGAGAACAGGCGGCAGGTATGATGGCTAAGAAGGCGGAAGATATCGCGAAATCTAAACGATCCAAAGAATCCTCCTGATGCTCGAGTTGCAATATCACTTTTTCGATTTTATGGACAAGGGTGGCTCTGTGCTTTGGGGAATATTGCTACTCACCGGATTACTTTGGTGGTTTGTATTAGAGAGGTTATGGTATTTCTCTTTAGAGTACCCAAAAGACCTAAAGAAACAGCTCCAATTTTGGCTCGAAAGAAATGACCATTCATCCTGGTACGCTAGTTATATGCGCAGGCAATTAATCTCCGAGCTTGATTGCGCGATGAGTAATCACCTGAAAGTTATACCTACGTTTATTGCTTTACTGCCTATGTTCGGTTTACTAGGAACTGTCACTGGAATGATTCAGGTATTTGAGGTAATGGCTAATATGGGCTCGGGGAACCCCCGTGCTATGGCTGACGGAGTAAGTGCGGCCACTATACCGACGCTTGCCGGCATGGTTGTAGCGTTGGCAGGGATTCCCTTTGCAACACATTTAGAACGACGCTACAAACGAGAAATTATCCATATAAACCAACTTTTCACGCGAGAATAACTATGTCGGATTCATCACGTTTTTTTATGGAGGACGAGGAAGAGAGTCAAATTGACCTCACACCCATGTTAGATGTTGTATTTATCATGCTCATCTTCTTCATAGTCACGTCAACCTTTGTTAAGGAGGCGGGAGTGGATGTAACTCGACCAGATGCTGAAACAGCAGTGCCCACAGATTCGTCATCTATTCAGATAGGAATCGCAGCAAATAACCAAATTTGGATAGATAAACGACAAGTGGATAAACGTGCTGTTCGTGCTAACGTAGAAAAAGGCCTGGCCGAAAGTCCCGGAGCTGCTGTTGTAATTGTTGCTGATGCACTCTCAAATACAGAAACTTTAATTAACGTGATGGATCAGGCAAGACTGGCTGGAGCCGCAAGTGTTTCCGTAGCTACGGACGAATAATGATCGCTCAGAAACAAGTTCTTTTATTGTGCCTCTCGGCATTCCTTTCACTAGTATTATTTTTCTTTATGAATCTCCTCATCAGAAACGATGGAATTTTCGAAAAACCCAACCGAGACCATGCATACCTCAATTTCATCCGNATTGATCCGGCCAACGAAGACGTCCANAAAAAGGATCGACGTATTCCTGAGCCGCCACCGCCACCCGAGGAAGCACCGGAAACGCCAGACTTTTCAGCTCAAATAGATAATATCAGCGCAAATCTCAATATGAATATGCCAAGTATCGGCATTCCCATCAGTGATGGAAAGGGTCCTTATCTTGGGACCTTATCTGCAGGTCAAGGACTTGCAGGATTCGACACTGATGTAATTCCTTTGGTGCGTATTGCACCAGTATATCCGCGGCGGGCAAAACAAGCCCGTATTCAAGGATGGGTTACACTAGAGGTACTAATACGACCAGACGGAACCGTNTCTAATGCTAAGGTAATGGAAGCTGACCCACCCAGACTATTCAACGATGCCGCTGTTGCTGCAATGCGGAGGTGGAAGTTCCGGCCGAAAATGGTAGACGGTTCGCCTGTTGCGCAGAGGGCTAAACAAACTATTGAATTCAAGCTAGAAGGGTAATACTACTTTGCTTTATCAACTATCCTTAATACATAAATTTGTTTTTGTGCTCTGGGTGCTTGTCATTCCGGCATTGGTGTTTGGTGACTCTGTTACAACAAAAACCTACAAGGAGCTAACTCAGGCTCAAGAACAGATGGGCGAGGATAACATTACTGGTGCTATAACCACACTGACCGCCCTTCTCGACTCTGTTAAGGATGAGTCACTGGATAAAGCGTTGACCCTGCAAATGCTAGGGTACGCTAGCATGGCTGATGAAAGATTTGGGGATGCCATTATTCACTTAAAACAGAGCCTAGCGCTAAACAAACTTCCCGAACAAGTCAAATTCAATGTTGGCTACATGGTAGCGCAATTACATGCTGCTCAGGGCGACTTTGAACAAGCTCTGACTTTTGCCGCAGGGTGGTTCGAAACTTTAGAATCCCCAACGCCATCGCAAATGATGTTTATGGCAAATATTTATGCCCAGACAAAGCAATACACACAAGCTATTCCATATNCAGAGCAAGCAATCTCAAGTTCCGATAGCCCTCGAGAAAGCTGGTTCCAACTCCTCACAGCCTCATACTTCGAACTGAAAGATTTTGGCTCGGCAGCGCGGACCTTGAAACAAATTGTAAATCTTTGGCCTGAAAACCCCAGTTATTGGGAACAGTTGGCGAGTGTCTATGTAATGCTTGAAGACGAGGCAAGAGCACTTGCGACGCTTAGGCTCGCTTGGACTGCTGGAACGCTAAGCCGTGAAACATCAATAAAATCCATGGTCCAGTTAGCTGTTGCAAGGGGTATTCCCGAGCATGCCGCGCGACTTCTAGAATCTGGATTCGAACAGGATTTGTTACCTAGAGATGAATCCTACGTTCGTTTACTCGCTAATGCTTGGGTGGCGGCTCGTGAGAGCAAATCGGCAATTTTAGCATTCAATGAGCTTGCGAGCATTGAGGAAAGTGGAGACCCCTTGCTGCGAGCAGCCAACCTTCATATCGAGCAGGGTAAGTGGGATGATGCTGAAAAAATGCTCGAAGCTGCTATCGATGCAGGATTAAAACAACCCGGAAAAGCCTGGTTACTCCTCGGTATCGCACACGCAGAGCAGGAGAATTTCAAAGACAGTCTCGCAGCTCTCCGCAAGGCACGCACTTTTGATGACACTAAACGTTCCGCCTCAAGATGGCTAAGTTATGCCCAAGATATGCGTAAACAATACGAGTGGCAACTAAGCTACGGTGACTGAAACAAGCACCCCGCCCAGCTCCAACAGAACCCTATTGCAAGTAAAGCAGCTCTGTAAAAAATATGGGGATACATTGGCATGTGATCGGATTAGCTTCTCGATATCAGAAAAAACAATCCATTGTGTTTTAGGAGAAAATGGAGCAGGAAAGTCATCTTTAATGAGAAGTATCTTTGGCCTAGAGCAACCCGATAGCGGTTACTTGTGCTGGAATGGCGAGCCTACGATCATCCAAAACCCCCGAGCCGCAAGAGATAAAGGAATTGCGATGGTCTTCCAGGAATTTTCTTTAGTTGACGAAATGACAGTCATTGAAAATCTATACCTATACCTTGGGCCAACGTTCAACTGGGAGCATGACGTCTTACCAGTTCAAAAGATGTTGGGTACGAAGATTAAACCGCTTGCTTTGGTGGATGAACTCTCTGCTGGCGAGAAGCAACAGGTTGAGATAATTCGATCAATACTGATTTCCCCAGCACTCCTTATTTTGGATGAGCCTACGAGCATTTTGACAACGGAAGAGGCTAAGCACTTGATGCAGACTCTTCGATCTTTAACGCAGAATGGCATTACGATTCTTTTGATTACTCATAAACTCGAAGAGGCTATAGGTTACTCCGATCAAATAACTGTGCTTCGTCGAGGCAAGGTAGTTTCCAATATGTTGGCATGCGACACTACTAAAGAGGATTTAGCCGAGCTAATCATAGGTTCAAATCTCACAAGATCGGTCAATCGGGAAAAAAAGAAACGCTGGGAAACCAATGATAATTACTTACTAAGTTGCAAAAGACTTTCAACGAAGCAACGAAGCATGACGAATACTCAATTAAAAGAAGTCACTTTCTCTCTTCGAGCAGGAGAGATACTTGGGGTTGGAGGGATGGCCGGACAAGGCCAGGCTGAACTTAACTCAGTGTTATCATCTAATAACATTATTAAATTTTCTCAAATCAAATTATTTAGGAATGTCCAAATATTTGTTATGCCAGAAGAACGAGACAAATTGGGATGCACACCAAACTTTTCATTATCCGAAAATCTCCTTATCACAAAACAAGAAGAGCACTCACCGTGGATAAATTTTAATTCTCTTGATCAAGAATGCCGGAATATACTTCGAGAATTTGATGTAAGAGGAGGAAAAACAGATAGTCAGGCTAAGACGCTGTCTGGAGGTAATTTACAAAAATTTCTGGTGGGACGTGCTCTATCCGGAAACCCGAATGTGCTAATCTGCAACAACCCGACATGGGGCGTTGATCTAAAAGCTCGGGAATCAATTCATCAGATGTTGTCTGACTATGTAAAACATGGAGCGTCTATTCTTCTGATTAGCCAAGATGTGGACGAACTTCTATATCTGGCCGATAGAATTTCGGTAATGTGTCAGGGTTACCTATCTCCTGTCCTCGATCGAAGCGAAATAACCGAGGTCCTACTTGGTTCCTGGATGAGTGATCCACAGTTTAAGGTACTGACATCTTGATCATAAGCAGAAGAAGAGTAGCTCCGAGTCTAATCTGGCAGTTTTTGTCTCCGCCCCTAGCGATTACGCTTGCCATAGCAACGGGATACCTTTTCTTAACAGTACAAGATTTACCAGCTCAGGCTATTCTAGTCGACTTCCTTATCTCGCCATTAAGCGATAGCTACAGTCTAGTAGAGATAATAGGGAAAGCAACACCATTACTAATCTGCGCATTAGGACTATCGCTTTGTTATCGAGCTAAAATATGGAATATCGGTGCCGAGGGTCAATTTATCGCAGGAGCGCTCATCGGGGGTGCATTTGCGCTATATCTCGACGATTGGCCCAGTTGGCTATCTCTCCCGACGATTTGTTTGGCTGGTATCGCCGCTGGATCCTTTTGGGCCGGTATCAGCGCGTGGCTAAAGATCTCATTCAAGGCTAATGAAGTTCTTACTACGATTATGCTCAACTACATCTCTTTACACCTGCTGGCTTGGTCATTAAACGGACCCCTAAAAGATCCCGAGGGGTTTAACTTCCCAGAATCCGCCCTTTTAGCAGACTCGGTATTACTGCCATCTTTGCTTAAGACAGGATATTTATCGATGGGAGCGCTAATAGCATTACTCTTAACCGTTCTGTTGTTCTTTTTAAATCGTAATTCAATTTTACTTTTCCGCTTTCGATTGCTCGGAGAGGATGAAAGTTCAGCCCGCTTTAGTGGACTTAGTACAAAGCGTCTGACACTGCAAGCTATGGCCATCAGTGGTGGACTGGCTGGACTTGCCGGCATAATAGAGATTGTAGGGCCGGTAGGACAGCTCACTATGAATGTAAACTTTGGTTTCGGTTATGCAGCAATCATCGTTGCTTTTCTTGGCCGACTAAATCCGATTGGAATGCTTTTTGCGAGTCTACTTATGTCAATAACGTATCTGGGCGCAGAAAATGTTCAGATAGGTTATGGAATTCCAAGAGCGACCACTTCGATTTTCCAGGGAGCACTCTTACTGTATCTTCTTGCTACCGATTTTTTTATCAATTTCGAAATCAGCACTGCTAGGGCTCAACCAGCATAATGGATATCAACTTAATCGAGGCTATGATAAGCGCGGTAATAAGAAGCGCCACACCACTTTTATTACTCGGTCTTGGAATCATCATAAGCGAGCGAGCTGGCATCCTTAACCTAGGCCAAGAAGGGATGCTAACCTGTGGCGCAGTCGCAAGCTTTCTGACCATGCTTGCTACGGGAAGTTTTTCAATCAGTATTCTTGCTGCGATAGCAGCTGGTGCGAGCTTATCATGTGTCTTTATGACGCCCGTTTTAGTCTTGCATACAAATCAAGTTGCCACGGGCCTAGCTCTCACAATACTGGGTCTTGGAATAGCCGCGCTTGCTGGTAATCCATATGCAGGTGAATCGATATCAGCATATCAGGTTGTCTCTTTGCCAGATTTTCTGTCAGCACCGATTTTAAGGGCCATTCTCGAACACGATCCCATTGTTTACTTGAGTTGGATTGCCGCTATCGGAGTTACTCTATTCCTTCGCTCCTCCTCTGGTTCAATTCTTATCGCGTGTGGACATGCGCCCAGAGTGGCTACTATCCTGGGACATAATGTAATAAAGATTCAGGCTCTTGCGACGCTCTTTGGAGGCGCAATGGCAGGATTAGCAGGTGCTTACTTAGCATTGTCCTTTACTCCCATCTGGAGTGAGTCAATCGGCGCAGGACGCGGCTGGATAGCCCTGGCATTAGTAGTATTCGCGAGTCGGCAAGTAGGTAGACTACTACTCGGAGCTATAATATTTGGTAGTACAGACATCTTACAACTTTTACTCCAAGCCATAGGACTATCTATGTCCAGTCATATACTTGCCGCCTCGCCATATCTTGTGACCATCGCAGCACTGGTTCTACTATCGCGTCAAAACAACCTAAACCCAAAGCTAAGAGAACCTCGTAGTTTGGGTCAACCAAATATTTAAAATGGAGCGCTCAAATGGTCAGAAAAAAGTATAAGCACCTCTTACTTCTAATTCTAATGGGTTACGTAACACAAACGATCGCGCAGAAGCCCTTAAAAGTAGCCTTTTTATACCAGCACCCTGTAAACGCGGGTGGCTGGAGTCTTTCTCACGAACAAGGTCGACTTGATGTAGGGAATGAACTTGGTAGCAAAATCACCACGATAGCGCTAGAAGGAATTCAACCAGGCCCAGATACCTTAAGAACACTGACCAACTTAGCAAGAGAAAATTATGAACTGATTTTTGCTACATCTTTTGGCCACATGAATTCGGTCATGCGAGTTGCCCGTTCATTCCCGCAAACAAGCTTTCAGCATGCCTCGGGGTATAAAACAGCACCTAATGTTGGAACATATCAAATTCGTGCAATGCAAGGCAGATACCTCGCCGGAAAAATAGCTGGATATATGAGTACATCACAGAAAATCGGATATGTAGCATCTTTCCCAATACCTGAGGTTATCCGCGGAATAAATGCCTTCACACTGGGCGCCCAGGCGGCAAACCCAGACGTCACTGTTCAAGCTATTTGGATTAATAGCTGGATGAATGCAGCCAAGGAAAGAGAGGCAACCGAGCTACTTATTAACCTAGGTGCAGACGTGATCACGCACCATACCGAAACGCCAGCACTAATGGTGGCAGCGGAAGAAGCTGGAGTTTGGGCTGTAGGTTATCAGTACGATCGATCTCAGTTCGCGCCGAATAGTCATCTCGTCACGATCGAGCACAACTGGGGACCTATCTACAAATCGATCATACAAGACAAACTGGCTGGAAGGTGGAAAAGCGAGTCACTTTGGTTTGGCGTCGATCATGATGCCACAAGGTTAGTATCCATCTCGTCCAAGGTGCCTACATCAATACTAAGCGAGATTGAGGAAATCCGCAGTCAAATGGCAAACAAGACTTTCAAAATATTTAAGGGACCAATTATTGATATAGAGGGTAAAAAACGCCTTGAATTAAATCAAAGTCTTGAAGACGAGGCACTGATTGGCATGGAATGGTTTGTTAGAGGAGTTATTAACGCAGAATAAAATCTATTTAGCCTTTGAAATCCAATACTCGTGATAGCTCGACTCTCGCTTCGGCAGCGAGTTTGCTTTCGTCTAGGCCCGGAAACTCGCCGTCGCGCCAGACAATACGACCATCAATCATCGTCAAAGCGGTAGGACCACCAAGACCAAGCTTGGCTGGTATCGCTTGAGGAGCGTCAAGAGCTCCCACCATATCTAATCTATCCGCCCGTATGGCAAAAAGATCGGCACATTTTCCCACTGATAACTCGCCAATATCCTCACGCCCCAATAAAGCTGCACCGCCCCGAGTGGCAAGGTTTAAATAACTGGCGGGATCGGGGGCAGCATGACCTCTCCCAGGGGCGACCAGACACTGCAATAAATAGGCGTTACGAATACACTCTGCAAGATTCGAATTATCATTAGAAGCACAGCCATCAACCCCTAGTCCAACTCGCAGATCATTAGATATCATTCTAGGGAGATCCGTTATCTCCTTACCAACCAGAAATACGGGAGCCGGGCAGTGGCTCACACCGATTTCCAGCTCGCCTAAATGACTGATTTCTCCTGCGTCTAACTCCCATGCATGGGCAACCCAAATGTCAGGGCCATAAAGATCCTGTGACTCCATCCAGTCCACGGAACGCTTTCCGTAGCGCTGCTGCATTACGGATGATTCACCTTCACCCAAATGAGTGTGAAGCTGAATCGCTTTATCACGAGCAAGCCCCAATGATTCGATGAATGTTTCTGGCCAGCAATTAACTGGCTGACAAGGGGCTACTACAATCTGTTCCATAGCACCATGCTTGTTAGAGTGATAAAGACTGACTAAGCGCTCCACGTCGTTCAGAAATACTTGCGTAGACTCAATCATTTGTTCAGGCACATTTCCTCCAGCAGACGCCGGTAGAGTGTTAGCGCCTCGTCCAGCGACAAAACGCATACCAAGTAAGCGGGCTGCCTCAATTTGCCGATCTACTAGACGACTACCTGCATGCTTTGGAAAACAATATTGATGATCAAAGGCCGTCGTACAGCCATATTTTATTAACTCGGCCATACATATTAAAGCAGTGTGATAGAAACATGGCTCAGTGAGTTTTGAAAATAGTGGATAAATCCGCGATATCCAAGTAAGGACATCGTTCGGCCAAGCAAATTCGGGTTGATTGCGTATAAAAGCCTGAAAAAAGTGATGATGAGTATTTACAAGTCCGGGAAATACTACCCAATCAGAGGCGTCAATTTCCTCGCTACATTCCTCGCGCGATCCACCGATACTTTTAATTAAGCCATGGTTTATGGTTAGGTCAATATCTCGCAAAACCTCTTGCTTCTCATTACAAGTCACAAGCCAACCAATATTACGAAGACGTATTCGGGTATCCTTCATACCCCAACAATCCTGTTAGACAACCTCCTGATTTTCTCTTCTGCCTTGAGCAATAGCTTCTTAGTATCGATATCTACAAGTTGACCATCGATAACTCGCCAACGACCATTTATCATAGTTCGGGAAACCTGTACCGGCTCTCCGCACACAATCGGAGCATATTCTGGCATCCATACTCCCGCGTAGCGGGGCTCAGAGAGATCAAAGAAGACAAGATCTGCGCACGCACCCACACATATACGCCCAATATTTAACCCTAGAAGATCTGCGCCCCCTACCGTCGACCATTGCTTAACCTGCTCCAAAGACGTAGAACTAGCACCATCAATGGCACGATGCAGTAACCAAGTCAGCATCGCTTCATTAGCCATACTTCCACTCTCCGCAGATGCCGAACCGTCGACCCCTAGGGAGATGGGCATCCCCGCCGCCGCCATCGCAGTCACTGGAGCAATACCGCTGCCAAGTCGACAATTAGAGGTCGGGCAATGCGCAATTCCTGTACCTGAATCGGCAAATTTTGCCAAAGCCTCTTCGTCGGTATGCACGAGATGAGCGTACCAAACGTCAGGACCTAACCATCCCACATCTTCAGCATAAGATGCTGCACTCATACCATATTTCTGCTGTGTAATTTCCTCGTCTCTTTTGACTTCTAAAAGGTGACTATGACGCCTCAAATTATGTTCGTTGGCAAAATCAGCGAGGACTCGAAGGTGGTCAGGCTCAGCACCATGAACAAGTGATGTTGGAGCAACCACTAATCGGCGCATAGACTCCGGTGCAGGGTCGTGCCAATTATGTAATCTATCCTGCAACCGCCGTAACATAGTATCCAAATCTTCGTTTACAATAAGTCCAGAATGATTTAACCCAAGATGACTCCCTGTGCTCGTTGCGCCTCCGCGGCATAGAACGAAGCGAATACCAATATCCTCTGCCGCGCGAAGGACAGCTGATTCCAATTCGGGACCATAATCTTCCTGATAGAGATAATGATGGTCAGCACAAGTCGTACAACCCGAACGAAGAAGCTCACTGAAACCAATCATGGCGGCAACATACATGGTCTCCGCATCAAAATGAGGCCAAGCTGAGAAAGGCACTTTTATTAACCAATCATTTAGGTTTGAGTTAATGCCCGATGGCATACCTTTTAAAATTGACTGAGCAAGGTGATGGTGCGTATTGACCATGCCGGGCCAGACAAGCAAACCCTTGGCGTCAAATACTTCTGCGCCGAGGGGAACCGCCAAATCATTGGCTATTGCACTTATGACTCCATCGCTAACAAGAATATCTTTAGTTGAACCTTCGAAGCTTGCATGACGAATCAGAGTATCACTCACACCAGTCCTCAGTAGTTCAACTTATCATCCAGAGGTAATAAACCTTGCAAATCAAAGGCGACCACCTCATCTAGAATCAACTGTTTGTCGATAAGTTCGATCAACTCTAACTGTACTAATTGTTTCTGTAGTCTTTCTCGATCAAAACGACCCAGCGCCTCGCCCTGCTCCATAAAACCATCGATGAGCTCATATCTCGAGATCGCGTCTTTGGTCCATGCGGCGAATTCTGTCGTTTGCTGAGGATTGAGTGTTTGCAGATGTGCATGAACATCCTCACCGTTACTCGCCTTATAACGTGCCCAACCAATTAACGACGCACGCATAAATGCTTCTACTATACTGGGATGATCGGTCATCATATCTTTATTCGTATAAACAACTCTATAAGGATCAAATCCCGAACTAGAGAGTCTTATAACTTTAGCCTCAACTCCTTGCTTAGCAACATAGTAAGGCTCGCTTGTCATAAAACATTGCTGAACAAAATCGGGATCCCCGAGGAAACGGGCAAGACTATAATCTAAAGGAACTAGTTTCGGCTCTATCTTCAGAGCCTTCTGTAAATACTGAACGTACGCTAACCCTGGCCGAATCATCACGGTACGTCCATCAAGATCGGATAGCGTTTCGATATCATTGGAAGCATGAAACATGACGCACTGGGGATCATGCTGGAAATAGGGGAAAAGCGCCACCAACGGAGCACCTCTCGAAGCGGCCATGAACATATTATCGGTAGTTCCCACCGCAAATTCCAGACGCCCAGTGGCGACCATTTGAGGAACATTGGAGATATTCGCCCCCGGGCGTATTTCAACCGCCAATCCATATTGCTCGTATATACCGTCGAGCTGGGCTTTGTAAAAACCAGCATGTTCAGGTTGGGCATACCAATCCGTTTGAAGCACGACCGGGAACAATTTTGCCGGTTCAGATGTCGCCGCTTCTTGCGAAGAGTCTCCACAACCGAAAAGAATAAGAATTAAAAGCAGTCTACTAATCTGTGAGTACATATGATTCATGCCATTTATGTAAGGTTAACCAAGCCAGTATATTGACTATGCTAACAAACAAGAAGCCGATAACACAGGCAACAAAAGCTGAAGCAAATAATGCCGGTACTTTGAACTGAGCACTAAAAACCATTACCACAAAACCGAGACCAGCCTCTCCACCAGATCCCATCCCAGCGACAGTGTCTCCGTAGAGCGCTCCAATTGGGGTCAAAGCAGCAGCAATCTTTAGACCCGCCATAAAATATGGCATTGCACCGGGTAATCTCAACCAGAACATGGTTTGACTTGGAGTGGCTTTATATACCCGGAACAAATCCATATGGTTTTGATCTACTGAGCGAAGGCCCATCGTCGTATTTGCAACAATCGGAAAGAAACAAATTAGGAACGTAATAGTCGTGATACTTGCCAGTCCCTGGCCCGCCCACAGTATGATGATGGGAGCTAGAACAATAATAGGCGTCATTTTGAGTATCAGTATATAGGGATAAATCCCATCGAAAGCCCACTTGCTTGATGCCAGGAAAAGTGAAAGCGCTAAACCCCCTGTGACAGATATAAAAAAGCCCACCATACAAGCAATTGTCGTCTGGGCACCGCCCGATAGAAGTAACTCTCTCTCCTTAAACATAGCTTCCACGATCACATGGGGCTTGGGAAGTTGATACTGGGGGATATCGAATAACCAGATGGCGAGGTACCATGCAACCAATAAGCAAACGCCGACGATCACTGGCCAAAATATTGCTGGCCATGGGACTTTACTAAACATGGATTTGACTGAAGGCTTCTGAAGTTAATGAAGAATCTGCGACGTCCTGAAAAGACATATTTTTTACTGAATGCAGTGCCTTAGTTACTTTGCGAACCAAATCACTAAAAGCGACATCTTCTCTAGTTTCGTGAGTTCGAGGATAAGCTAACGGGATATCTACAATATGCGCTACTCTTCCGGGATTAGCGGCCATTACCAGCACTCTGGAGGACAGAAACACTGCTTCAGCGACAGAATGGGTGACAAACAACGCACTCCACGATTCCTCAGACCGAATACGCAACAGTTCCTCATTTAAATTATTGCGTGTCATCTCGTCAAGAGCACCGAATGGTTCGTCAAGTAATAGTAACTTAGGTTTGACGGACAAAGCTCTTGCTATCGAAACTCTCATCTTCATCCCACCCGAGAGTTGACGGGGATATTTTTCTGCTGCTCCAACTAGCCCAACTTTAGCCAATAACTCCTTACTCACTTCACTGCGTAATTGGTAGTCTACGCCTTGCATTCTAAGTGGTAACTGAACATTTGTATCGACGGTTAGCCATGGCAGCAATGTCGGCTCTTGAAACACGAAAGATATATCTTGGTGATCCTGAGTGTCATCAGAAAAGGACATCGTCCCTGATGAAGAGTCTAAAATTCCTGCAATAATCCTGAGAAGAGTGGACTTACCACATCCACTTGGACCTATGAGACTAACAAAATCGCTAGCTCCTAGATCCAAGTTGATGTCATGCAAAACGGCCTGCTCCGAACCAAACTTTTTATTAATACCTCGTAACGAGACCGTCATTACCGTTAACTTCCATCACGCACCTAGAATTTCTGTTCAAACTCCACACTATAGTTTGCAGGCAAACTAGGTAAAACAGTATTGTTTCCATACAAACCGGGGAAGTTTCCTCTGAAATACAACTCATCAGTCACATTTCCCAAGTATATACTGAGACGAGTATTCTCAGTTTCATAGCTAGCGTTCAGATTCAGCACCTCGTATGAAGGTAATATAATCCCACCTATGACAGAGGTAGCAGTCTCGTCAACGCTAGTATAGCTGAATCCTGTGCGAAAGTTTTCTGTCCAAGTTTGCGTTCCCGAAATTGCCCATGAAACCTCAGGAATTCCACCTCGAGGCGTGCTTCTACCCACATAGTGATCACCACTAAGGTTGCCACCGAACAAATCAGCAGGATCTATGTGCGGATAGTTCGCTGGTCCAATGTAGGAGAAAGTTTCACCGCTTTCACCTTGGATAATCATCGTTTCCAGATCTGAATAGGTTGCCATAAAACTGAATTTATCGCTAAGCACCGCTCGTATTTCTAACTCAAAACCTTCAACTTCATATGCCTGATTGTTTTGTGGATTGCTCGCTTCAAACGCAATTCGATTCTGCTCATAAACCGCAGCTGAGGCGTACAATCTTCCATCGAGAAGGCTTGATTTTATGCCAAATTCTGACAGCTCACTGTCACCAAGAAAAGTGTTATTGATGACGTTGCCCACTGATACGTCTCCTGCTGAGCCGGAAACAATAGTACTTTGATCAGCGAAGGTAACATATGGACTGATGGGTCCAAGCTTATAAGACACACTCGCGCTCCAGGTTACAGCATCGTCGGAGTTCTCCGCCGCTACTTCACCAAAGTCTTCTGTACTTCTGATCGCCACAGGACCATCACCGTCTCCATCCTCTGCTTCAATGTCAACATAGTCGTAACGAACCCCTAGGAGCACGTTAAGATTATCCCCTACGGACGAGTCCATTAAGAAGGCAAGACCGTATTCCAAATAATCTGAATTACGGTAGGCGGCCCAACTCTCCCAAGGTGCTCGACTAGGGACTTGCTGAAGAGAGTTAGAATTAAAGCCGACGGTCAAATCAACTCGGTCAAAAATCTCATCCCTAAAATCTAACGCATAGAAGGCGTCGGTCATTCGTATTGATGGCGAAATTTGAACCGCTGATTTAAGCGCTTCGCCCTCATATTCAAACGCAAAGATCAGTTTGTTTTCGAATGCTGAGGTATCAGCTATTTTAGTAAAACCATATCCATCAACGTTTATGTATTCAATGGTTTCGTAATAAGCCTTATTGGTAATTGTCATACCACTCTCAGTTTCATGCACGATATCGAAATAAATAACATGCGCGTCGGTATCGTACTGGTCGGTCTCATCTATCAATACGTTACTTCCCTCAAGTGTAGCAATACCCCTCGTCGCTGGATCAAGTTTGAAAGGCAGCTGATCAACCAAATTCTGAGTTAAGCCTGCCCCTTTGTCGAGATTAAGGCAATATAATGAAATTCCTGAAAAGCAGGTTGTATCGGCGAAAGGCGTGGCATTATCATCATGCACAAAATAGGAACCAGAATTATATTGCGAGCGTTGGTATGCTTCAAACGCATCTATCTCCGACTCCTGCATGAGTCCATCACCGTTGCCAAAGGTGTTGTCGATGTGAATCTCTGGCTGGCCTGTGATATAGGTTTGGGTATCTATCAAATCCTGCGTTACACGATTCCACCCACCGTTCTCGTGCCCCCGCCACTCCTGATACATGAAACCCGCCTCAGCTCGAGTTGAGTCATTTAGATCAAAATTCAGCGTCCCCTGGAGCAAGTTTTGACGAGTGAAGTCGTTGACGTAGTACGCCTCGGAATTCTCTACCTCGGCGTAGAGGTAATATCCCGCGTCAGAACCCATAATCGTTGTTGGACCACCAATCTCTACAGTTACCACGCTTTTGTCCCAGGAGCCCATCGTATACGCGATTGAGCCAGTGGCCTCTTCTAAATATTGACCTGTTTCTGCTCGAGCCGACTTCGGAACAAAATTGAGAGCACCGCCAACCTTTCCGGGACCAGCGATGGGGGACATCGGGCCCCGAATGACATCGATTCGATCGCTAGCTCCGACCGCGGTCGGGAAATTCCCTTCATTATTAATTCGCTTTACACCACGAAAAAAATTCTCAGCCGAGGTCCCTCGAACATCCAACGACCCAGCGACACCAAAAAATGACGTAGTGAACGTTCCAGGTACGAAAGCCACGATATCGTTTATACCTTTGACATTAAACTCCTCGAGAAACTCAGCACTAATGGAAGATACCGCTCGAGGAGTCTCCAAAATAGATTTATCAAAGCCAAACACAGACCCGACTGGTCCTGTTTGCAAGAACCCCAAGTCATCCTCCACTTCTTCGCCAGCTACAAAAGTCTCAAGCTCGACCACATCCTCTTCTGAGTCTTGAGCCCAACTCACCGCGGATATGCACGCTAAAATAGACATTAGACCAGAGAAGAGCAGATTCTTAAGGCGATTTTCTGTTATTTTCATTTTTTACCCTCTCAAATTGACAGTTTCTGCGCAGATACATACGAGTGTAGAGCGCCCTCGAAACGTAACCTCGCAATTTTTATGCCATCTGCAAAAATCTTAAATTCGGCCATATTTTGCCGGTCTGAGCTCCCCCCTTGGCTATTGCTGCACAGTTATAGGTCTAGGTCGAATATAGCCTTGCTCTATTAGTGCATTATTTCTTCATTATTCTTTTTATGCATCAGGAGCATCTCAAAGATGTAGCTTTTATTTCGGACAACGGGCTACCATTACATTCGGATGTACAAGATGGTAGTACCTAAGGTTCTTTACTTGACAGCTAATAACTCTACTTCGACTTTAAACTCTGGCCTCGTAAAACCTGATACAATAATCAGCGTAGACACCGGTAAATCAGAGGTTACGAACTCATCTCGAGCCTTCATATAGTCTTTAAAGTAAGCACGTTCTGTGACATAAGCGCCTATCCTCACGACATTGTTTGAGGCCATCCCTGCCTCAGAAAGAATTTGACTTAAATAACTAAAACATAACCGGGATTGTTCCAATGCAGATTCAGGAATGGCACTACCTTTGCTTGCAACTGTAATACCGAGTTGTCCAGAGCTTACTAACCAATGCGAGGGATTGGAAAAAACGACAGCCTGTGAGTAGAGGCCAAAAGGAGGTGCTATCGATTGGGGTGAAATTGTTTCGCGTAAAAAAGTTTTATCGGTCAATGTAATGGGCTCAGTTAGATTTTCAATTGAAAAAGCAAGAAATGAGCCAAAACCTAATGAAATAGGAAAGCTTCAAAGAAGCATGGGGATAACAAAAATACCTGAGATATTTAAATTAATTGTTTTTAGCTCACAATGAGGAATAAAACCCTTGGGAGTTCGGAGGAATAATATGATTACCAGATGGCAAGACATGACAACCAACGACTTTCAAAAGTTGGACCCAGAGCAGACTGTAGCTCTTATTCCGCTTGGAGCCATAGAACAGCATGGGCCACACCTCCCCGTTTCGACCGATGCCACGATCGCGGAAGAAATGTGCATTCGAGCCGCAGCCATCGTAGGTGAGGATATCCCTTTACTAGTTATGCCTACCCAAAGCGTTGGTAAATCTACTGAACATCTTCAATTCGAGGGCACACTAACGCATACTGCCGAAACCCTGCTCCATAGCTGGATGGAAATAGGGGACAGCGTGGCGCGGGCCCACTTGAAAAAATTAGTGTTCTTCAATGGCCACGGCGGCCAACCTCAGGTCATGGAAATTTGCTGTAGGGAGTTGAGAATCAAACATAATATGTTATGTGTTGGCGCGAGCGGTTGGAGCTTTGGCGCACCCCCAGATAGTCCAGTTCCAGCGGACGAAAGACGTTGGGGAATACACGCAGGCAAAGTTGAAACATCTATTATGTTGTACCTAAGGCCGAATTTAGTCCATATGGAACATGCCGATAACTTCCACGGTTTGCTTCCTCAAGTTGAAGAGGAATTTACCCATCTTCGCGTAATCGGTAGCACTTATATGGGCTGGCAAGCTCAAGACCTGCATCCTGATGCTTGCTCTGGCAACGCCTCAGAGGCAGATCCCGAAATTGGAGAAATTTATGTTAAACATATCACTGAAGGTCTCGCGGAATTAGTAAAAGAAATATCTCGCTATCCTCTATCGCGTATTCGGGATAGAGAGAAGTAGTGATATTTTATCACTGTGATTACTAGAACTTAGTTGAGAAATGAATTACTTAAAATCTCTTTGTCAAGCAAGAGCGCGGGATGTTTCCACCAATATTGAGGTCAGGAATACCGGAAACATTCTTCGGTGGAAAACACAATTTAAGCATCGTTTGGTTAGCGACAGCTTCTTAGCAATTTGGTCTTCCTTAGTAAACCTGATGATAAAGTTGCAAGCATGCATAGATATTAGTTTTTTTAAACAGCCTAATATCTACTACAAATCAGAAAACCAAAACCAATCGAAATCACGTGAGCAAGATTCAACTGTTTGTGAGAGCATCAAAATGGAAAAGGCAGACATCTCGTTAACCCTTATTGTTTCTGCTCCAAAAGGAATCGCTGATCTTTTCTGAAAAGAGCAAAATCGCACTAATAAATGCTCGTATTTATACGATCAATAGTCATTTCGATGTCTATAGTAATGGAGCAGTTGTTTTTGAGGAGTCGGGCATCCTTTCGGTTGGACCGATGGAAACTGCGCAAATCCCACCCGAGACAAACATTATCGACTGCTGTGGCCGCAAGGCAATTTTACCCGGACTCATAGACACGCATAGCCACTCAAGCTTATTGAAGGGCTTTTCGGAAAATGCGCAATTACTAGAATGGTTGCCTGAGTATCAGCGTGAACACCAAATTCTTACTGATGAAGACGCATATTTTAGCTGCCTTTTGAGCTATTTAGAGGCCGTAAAAGGTGGTACCACTTTGGTCACGGATATGTACCGTAAACTTAATCAAGCTGCAAAGGCTGCTATCGAACTTGGTATAAGAGTAGAGCTGGTTCCCTATGCAGCAGACCACAATGAAAAACAATTCTTCGAAACGTTGGAGACGACGAGAGGTCTAATTGAAGATTGGCATGGGGCAGCAGGGGGTAAAGTTAATACTTGGGTAGGACTGGAACACATAACCTACTGCTCAAAAGAAATGTACAAAGAAGCCAGTGCAATCGCCGATGAATATGGTGTAAATATTCATACTCACACAAGCGAGCAAAAAGAGGAGGTTCAGTTAGTACTCGATTCATTTGGCAAACGACCCGTCAATCAACTGGAGCAATACGGGATCCTTCGGCCAGGGACGGTGCTCGCTCATTGTGTATGGCTTGATAAAGGGGAAATCGCTATTTTAGCCAAAACAGGCACCGGAGTTGCACATTGCCCTATCAGTAACATGAAACTGGCGTCTGGAACCGCACCACTAGAAGATTTTTTTGAGGCAGGCGTTCAAGTGGGGCTCGGTAGTGACGGGGGTATCTCGAACAACTCTTTATCTGGCTTCGAGCTTATGAAAACTACAAGCCTTCTGCAAAAAGTAAGTCAGCTTGATGCCACTGCTATCCCAGCCGAAAAAGCGCTAAGATTGGCCACTATCGATGGCGCAAGGCTATTGGGCCGTCAAAATGAAATAGGTTCTTTAGAGCCTAATAAGGCCTCGGACCTAATAGCAATCGATCTCTGGCAGCCTCATCTTATGCCGATAATCAGCTCCGAGGGACATGACCCAGTCCTTTGGAATCTCGTATTCGCAGCAAGAGCCAGTGATGTCACAGATGTATGGATTCAAGGAAAACAGATCGTCCAAGATCGTGGCTTACTATCCCTAAACGAGCAAAGCTTATTAGATGACATACACCGCCAGACTGCGGACCTGCTGAGACGTCGTCAGCGAGTCAAACCAATCCCTATCGTTTAGTTTGCATAGATTCCAGTGTTCTCTTTCCGGTCATGAACACCAAACAGCTAATAAGTAAATAAACCAAGGCTAAATCAACCGATACTGCCCATCCAACCGACTCCCCGTGAATCAAACCTAGGAAGGACAAAGCTGCACCTACTAATGCAAAACCAATTGCAGAACGAGTTTTATGATCAATAATGGCAATGGTAAATCCAGCCCAAATAACAGAAGTAAGAATGGCGCCACCTCCCAAAATAGCCAGCCCCTCGTAAAGCACTCCCGCCTCAGCCAAAGTATCATGACCTAACACAGCAGCACTAGTATTTGCAGCTGTTAACGCCGCATCAACCTGCGTTTTCGCCCAAGCTGCAAGATGAGGGATAAGTGCTAAAATAACTGCCGGAGCTTGCCTCGCAGGACTTTCGGTGAATGCCTGAGCTCCAATCAAAAGTCCAATATAGAGAAGGATTGGCAGTATTGCTACAACAGGGATAAAAGCTAACAACAGCGGAATAATGCCGAGCACAGTAAGCACAAGCACAAGGCCACCCGTTACAACTGAGTAACCAATTCGTCCGCCCATGGCTTTCCATCCAGGATGACCAATGTAAACCGCATTGATAAATGGGTTTCCCATCATGCAACCAATCATACTAACTACCCCATCGGCGGCAACAACACGCGTGGTAGGAAACTCGTCCCCAGCTGCCGCCGCGCTCTCAACATTATCGGTTGCTTCGATTAAATCGTAGATACCGAAAGGTATTGCCGTAACTAAGAGCACCCCCAAAAATTGGAATCCAGAAAAAACATGATCAATCGCCGGAAGAGGGATATAAAAACCAAAATCTGCTATCGCAGAGCCCATGTCCTCGATAGATATTCCACCCGTGGTGAAACCAAATAGCTTTCCTCCCCATGCGATGACAAGGCCGACGAAAATGGCTACTAACCCAGCGGGGATACCGAAAGCATAACGTACCCCTCCAAACCAACCTTGGAGAACAATAGCAAAACATAGCATTCCTATCACTGGCACCGTTACCATCTCAAGGGCTGGTCGCATCGCAATGAATGTAATCGATATACCTGCCAGGGTCCCCAGCATCGCCGCACGAGGGGTAATTTTTCTTACCCAGGGCGCAATAAAGCCACCGAATATAAGGATCAAACTTTGTAAAAAAACCCAGGCCATGCCGGCTTCCCATGCAGCTATCGAATCTCCGGTATTCGCCTGAATTGGCGCCATAATAACAAACACGACTACAAACATATGGGGAACACTAAAACCCGATGGCAAAGCGCAAACGTCATTTCTTCCCGTCCGTCTTGCTAAACCAAACGCCAGCCAAGCGTAGTAACAAGTGCTTAGGAAGAGCATCAAACCGGTAGCAGGTAAGATTCGGCCAAATACCAAATCTTCTGGCATCCCTAGCGCAAATCGTAACAAGCCAGTCAATACAAGCAGGTTAACAAGGATATTTGTTCCGAAACCAAAAAGAGCATTCCAGTCCCCTGGAACCCAAAGTTGCGGACTGTCGGAGGACTTATTCACTCACCGCTCTCGAAAATTCCAGAAAGTTTGTTACCTTCCCAAATATCCCGCCCTGTGCACTAATCATCTTTAATGCAACAGAATGAAAATCCGGAAAATAAGAGCCACAAGCATCACCAATAACTAGACAATCATAGCCCCGATCGTTGGCTTCTCTGACAGTAGAATGAACACATACCTCTGTGGTGACTCCCGCAAGAATTAAACTGGTCACCCTCTCGCGTTCTAAGATTCCATGTAAGTCCGTAGCAAAGAATGCACCCTTACCGGGTTTATCGATGACATACTCATGCTTCTCAGGTGCCAACTCCGGCATAAGACTGTGCCCAGAGGATCCGCGAATAAGAATACGGCCCAACGGCCCAAGATCACCTATTTTCTGGCCAGGCTCTCCTCGATTTCTTTTCGTTTCTGGCAAATCTGATAAGTCGGGCAAGTGACCCTCGCGGGTATGCACTATCGTCAGGTTGCTTTCTCGAGCAAGTTCGAGCAGATCTTTACATACAGCAATTACAGGTCTAAGTGTGCTTACGTCATTGCCTAACGCCTCGCCGAAACCGCCAGGCTCCAAAAAGTCACGCTGCATATCTATCATAATCAAGGCAGTAGATTGTTCGTCGCATTGATAAGTACTGGGCTTTGCTTTAACCCTCCAAACCATCGGATTTATTCCTCGATAAACCAAGACTCAGCCACCTCAGACTTGAAGACCAGACTACCCTGTTTAAATGTCGCCAAACAGGATGGTGGCTCGCAAAGTGCGTCCAAGAAATCATTCGAGTTAACCACCACCAAATCGCACTCGTGATTAAGTTCGGTATCGAAAGTGATATATGCATTATCAGTTATCAAAGACAACGAGTCTTTTATTACTTCGCCGCTATTTGTTCTCTCAAGGATATTACTAATTTGTAGATTTCTAAGTGCGGAATAGCCCCCAAAAGGATTGAATGGATCACGAACATTATCCGATCCCAAACACACATTTACCCCGTCACCCAAAAGTCTTGATACTGGAGCGGTGGCTCGAACATAGGGCAGCGTCGATCCCCCAAGCAAAACCATATTGCAAACAGGGAGGGCAACAATGTTGATCCCGATCTCTTTTACTTTGGTGATGATGTCGCCCAAGCGGTGCTCAGGCAGAACCACCAGTGAAGCACAATGCCCGGCTGTGATAGGGTTATAATAGCCTTGACGCTCCACTTCATCACAAAGCATAGCCAAGGTACAAAGCTCGGGATCAAGATGCTCATCGATGTGTAAATCTAAGGCCACGTTAAGATCTTTAGCAAGAGCTACGGCCCGCGCTACTGCAACGTCGGGCTCGTCTTGCAAAGCAGGTGCTCCGCCGACAAGATCAGCCCCTGCACTAATACATGCTTCTATATGACGGTCATAGCCTTGGCCAAATCTTCCCATGGCAACAAGTTGTAAGTCGATCAGGCCAGAGAAGCGATTCCGGACATCGTTAAGAACATGAATGGTTTCAACGTCTTCAGGGGCGGAAGCAGTTACATGGCTGCGTAATCGCGTCACCCCTTGACTAACAGCCTTACGCAAGGCTCGCGAAGCAGACTTCTCGAGCTCTTGGGGCGTCCTCTTAGCTTTGTAGTCACGGAAAGCATTGATTGCCCCCTCTAAACCTCCCTCCGGGTTATCTATAGGAGAATATGTTTTATCCAAATGCGTATGGAGATCCGCAAAAGCCGGCAGCACAAGCTTCCCCTCTAAATCCCAGCAGCTCTCCGCCTCGCAAACGCTGCCGAGAGGAAATGAAGTGACGCGGTCAGGTTCAATCATAAGTCTGCAGAGCTCTGATGATCGCGGCAGACGCGCGTTATCAAGCAGATAGCTCAAGAGTCTGAGGGCGCGGTCTGATGTTCCATCACGAGAAGATGTCCCGGATTAAGTAATGCGTATGGATCCCATTCCCGCTTACGCGCCAAATGTTCATCACCATACCAACGAGTATCTTCATCCAGAAAATGAGTATGGGGATTCGCTACTCGAATCCCGTTATTCTCGCACCAATCAATAAGTTCCCACAGGCGATCCTTTGAGCTGAATCGAACAATAGATAGAGCTCCTGGGACGACTACGCCACCATCCTTTATAAACTCGATATGCTCTAGAACCTCAGGGAACAGCTTCTTTCTCTCCCTGATTTGCTCAGCAACTCGGCCTGGTTCGTTCGAAAAACGATCCTGTAAATAAGTTAACTGAGGGTCCGCTTTCATTGCCCATTGGGTAGTATGATTCCATGTATAATCGTAAATCTGCGTGCCGCGCTTGACCGAAGTTTTCGGAGGTTCGTGAAAAGTAATATGCCCTCCAAGTCCCGCTGCGAGATCGCCAATGAAATCAGGAGCCTCATCGGTATATAGGAACAAGACGCTCTTCCCATCGGGCATAGCTCCCTTTTTCACGAGGGGAATGAAATAGCTAGGTATAGGCCACTCAAAAACAGTGACAAGCCGCTTCTTCATTCCATCATCAAAGGCAATTTTCTCTGCAGCCGCTAGGGCGCTATAAAGATCGTCAAAGGCGATCACATATTGCTGCCAACGTACTAAAGGTGCCAAACCCAGCGTCACCTCACTCACAAAACACGTCAAACCACAGTTATGAAGAACGCCACCAAGCTGAGAACGCTCAAGATCAATAAATTTCGGTTCCTCCTCTATAGTCAAAACACGCGCATGCCGCACATTATCCGCCTCACGCAACATTCCCCACTGAATTGAACCTATGCCACCTGATCCACCAGAAATGAACCCCCCGGTATGGCTTGTCGGCATTGTACTGGGGAAACATCTTAGCTCCGCACTGACCGACTCTGCCGCCTTCTCTATATCTTGAAGAATTACGCCTGCCTCAACGCGAGCCTCATCAGTTGTGATTTCAATTATCTTATTTAAATCTCGGGTACTTATCATGAGCCCGCCCCTCAAAGGAACCCCTTGTCCATAATTGCCTGTTCCTGCACCCCGCGGGGTAATAGGAATCCTGTGAGCAGCAGCGCAGCCAATTAGATCTCGAAGTTGATCCTGCGTCTGTGGCCTCGCGATAACATCAGCGAATTTTTCTTCCAATTGTGGGACCAAAACCGGAGAGAAGTGATAACAATCCTTTGAGGAGGACCGCCTCTGAGCCTCGCTTAAGATCAGATTTTTCGCCCCCACAATTTTTTCAACTTTACCTGCGAAATCAGCTTTATTAACTACCATAGTGATGTGCTTTCCTGGCCCAAAATATCACCTTACCACTATTCAATTTTCGTGCCGAACGCAGTGTTACGGTGAGTTATTGCCAACCTCGGATTTCTAGAGTTCGATGCTGAATCAAGTTGGTGCGCCCCAAAATAAACTTGCGCCAACCTTGCGCAGATTGCCGACTAATAAATACTTTTTTCCCATGGAATGAATTTTGCGTACAATTAGGCATGACTCTCACAATAGCAGTTCGACTAAGTAAAATTATTCTTGTAACCATCGTTGCTGCATTCGCAATCATCGTTTCTTTTAACAATATCGTGGACTATGGCTCAAATTTTTCTTTCGTCCAACATGTTCTCAGTATGGATACAACCTTTGAGGGAAATGCCCTAATGGGACGAGCTATAGAATCAAGCGCACTGCACCACTTAGCATACTGGATTATCATTGCTATGGAAGCAATCACCGGATTGTTGTGCGCGTGGGGTGCCTTCAATTTGATAGCAGCGTTGCGAGAATCTAACTCGATGTTCACGAAGGCGAAAACCGCTGCCACATTAGGACTTACCTTGGGCTTATTGTTGTGGTTCGGGGGCTTCATGGTTGTGGGAGCAGAATGGTTTGTGATGTGGCAATCAGACATCTGGAATGGGCAACAACCTGCTTTTCGTTTTGCTACCCTGCTGCTCTTAACGCTTATCTATCTCCATCTACCAGAGTCTGAAGAATTAATGTAATTCATTAAATGACCAATCGTATAAAAGTAGCCACGGCCTATGATTACAACTTCAGCAAAAGACTCGAAGATGCCGAAAAAAGATATGCGTAAGCTTTCAACGCCTGATGAGGGTCAAATCGTTTTGCACTTGAAACGAGCGAACGAGGTCGCCAAACTTGCGCTAGCCAATGGCTTCCACCCTTTTGGCGCCATTTTAGTAGCGCCAGATCACAGAACAGTTCTGCTCGAACAGGGTAACCTCAATCAAATCCGACATGCTGAATCAGAACTCGCACAACAAGCTTTCAATAAATTTAGCCCAGCGGAGTTATGGGAATGCACCATCTACTCCACTGTGGAACCCTGCGCGATGTGCTCCGGAGCGCAATATTGGGCGAATATTGGTCGCCTAGTTTATGGGGTGAGCGAAACAGAACTTCTGAAGATGACAGGGGCAAATAGCGAAAATCCTACTATGGATGTTCCAAGTCGCTATGTTTTTGAACACAGCCAAAAGCAAATTGAAGTGATTGGGCCAGTCGCGGCCGTTCGTGACGAAATTGTAGAACTGCATCAGGGATTTTGGACCGAATGACCTCAAAAAAGAGAGTCTCAATTTTAAACACCCTCGATGACAATCATTTGCGATTCTGCATAACGCTTTCTCATCTCATGAAGTGGGGCAAGTTCTTTTGAATTCACCCATGCCATTGCCTTATCGCGATTAGGGAAAGCGATTACTACAAGTCTCGGGGGATTCCATTCTGAATCAGAAAAAATAATTTCTCCCCCACGCACAAGGTACTTACCATTAAATTGCTCAACGGTCTCTCCAATAGCCTTAATATATGCTTCATAAGGTCCGTCGTGGATTATATGGTTATCCACTATGACGTAAGCTGTCATTTTGAAGGCATGGGCCGTCAGTTACCCTGAATGGCTTAGAACTTGCATCAACGATAACTCAAATTATCCCTAGGGAAAAGACAAGTTATGATGAGTAAATTCTTGAGAACAGTATTGCCTGGAAGCCTGATAATCTTGATCGCCACGACCAGTGCGGATATGCGGTTAGATGAGGAAATCTCCACACGTCAAACACTGATTCAAGTCGCACTCGCGCGCGAATCAGCAGATCTTATACTTAGCGGATCCACAGTACTCAATGTGTTCACAAGCGAATGGGAGGCGGATCAAGATATCGTAATAAAGGAGGGACGCATCAGTTGGGTAGGACCTCGCGGACGTTGGACAGGGGAAGCAAAGAAAAAGATAGAGGTTACCGATCTTTGGGCTGTACCGGGATTCGGAGAGTCTCATAAGCACATCGAATCAAGCTATTTAACACCAGAGTACGAAGCGGCCTTAGTCATCCCGAAAGGCAATACGTGGACGGTGGAGGGCTCGCATGAATTATCAAACGTGGTAGGAGAACATAATGTCAGTTTCTGGCTCGCCGCAGAGGATGCAGGTAGCCCACTAAAAATTTTCCCCGCGATTGGTTCGGCCACACCTCCTACTGTTTACGAGCAGGCTGGAGGCTATTACGGATATGAGGAAATGCGGGCGTTCTTGCAGCAGGATACCCGCGTCGCGGCTTTAGGAGAGGTAATGGACTGGCCCGCTGTTAGCAATCGTGATGCGCCGGGTAATGAACGCATTTGGGGCATGATTAAAGCAACGTGGGAAGAACGCGGTATTGTTGAAGGGCACGGAAGTGGCTTAAGAAGTCTTAACCAAATCAACGCATTTGCAGCCGCCGGTCTTTCGTCCGACCATGAAGTGGTACTCGCTGATGAGGGTATAGAAAAACTGCGGCGGGGTATATTTTTAGAGGTAAGAGCAGATACTGCAAGAGTGCTATTTCCGCGAATGCTAGCGTTGGGACTCACGGACTGGAGCAATATATCTATTACTACAGACGATCGAGATGTTGCAGCAACATTAGCATTAGGGGCAATGGATTATAATATAAAGAATGCCATTAAAGCGGGATCTCCCATTATTCAAGCCTATCAGATGGCAAGTTACAACACGGCTCGACATTTTAAACTAGACCATCTTGTTGGGGCGATCGCCCCAGGCAGGTATGCTGATGTGGTGTTTTTGAGTGATCCCGAGACTGTCTCGATACACAGTGTGTATGCTAACGGGAAGCTCGCTGCACATAAGGATAAAGAATCCGGCACCTATCTCCTTCCAATTACTAAGATCGACTACCCCGATTGGGCCAAGAACACCATGAACGTGGGGCGCTTGGTCACCGCTGATGACTTTGCGATCGCAGCACCTCCAGGCAGAACGACAGTGAATGTAGCGTTAATGAGACCTTTTTACTTCGAAGAAACCTTCATGGTAGGCCAGCTGCCTGTTGTTTCAGGTAAAGTCATTGGCGACCCCCTCATCGGTATTACAAAAGTTGGTGTGGTCGATCGTTATCATGGAAATGCAAACACTTCCAAAATGTTCTGGCGCGATGTGGGCCCTATTACACCAAAATCAGCGCTCGCGAGCTCGCAAATGCATGATATCCATAATATATGGGTGATGGGTAATGATGATGCCGCTATGGCACTTGCTGTTAATACAGTAGCCCAGCTTCAAGGCGGTTGGGCGCTTGTTCGGGATGGCAAAGTGGTGAGTACAGTTACTTTAGACATAGCTGGTTTAATGACGGCACGCCCAGTTGAAGAAGTTGCTGCCGAAGTCGAAGCGCTATTTACCGCGGCGGATTCTATGAAATGGATTGGTGGCGGCGGCTTGCCTGAGCGTATGCGTTTTGCCTTTTTGACGGCTTCACCTTGGCGTTGGCAACTTGTCGCACCATATCCCAATAATCTAGGAGGATTCGTTGATGTAACGAGTGGCGATACGCACCCCGTGGTATGGTGAAGGGGTTTCTCTTTCGTTTTACTTTACTTTTAGTGATTTTTGGCTTTTGGGTAACATCCCCGGCCAATGCCCACCTCCTCAATATGACCGAAGTCGAGCTGAGAATAAGTTCAAATAGCCGAATCGAAATGACGCTCATAATTGATTTATTGAGATCTTCAAATACCGCGGAAAATTATTATCAAATAGCTTTGAATCCAGGCTCAGATGAACACAAAGAAATCTGGTCCAGACTGCAGGATGCTATCGAGCTGCGTCAGGGGGAGAACATACTGCCTTTGGTTTTAAAAAGAGCAGTCCCTCAAGAAACGCCTCAGCTTGCTGACTTCAAGGACCCTTTTTCCTGGCCACGTATGAAGGTTTCATTAACTGCCAGCCTACTTAAAGAAGTGACGGAAACCCCCATTCAAGTGACTTTCCTGAGATCGTTTATTTTTGAGGAACCAATCGTACTGACCCTTATTGATAATTTATCTGGTCTCCATATGTCGCGATGGTTGATTACTGAGCAGCCCTCCCCGTATTTTGTTCCGGATAAGCACAATGCTCCCGCAGGCCTTCTGAAATCAGATAGTTCAGTATTCAAAGACGCAACACTCATGGGAATCTCTCACATCATCCCAGACGGGCTTGACCACCTTTTGTTTCTACTGGCGCTAGTCTTGGTTATGCGCGGGGCTAAAGATCTATTTTTAGCAGTCTTACTATTTACCGTCGCTCACAGCATTTCTCTTTTACTGGCAACATACAGTGTAATTGAACTACCCNGNTTAGCCNTAGANCTANCAATTTTGTTCAGTATTTTTTTCACTGGCGCTCTNGCCTTCCTGGGTCACCCCTTAAAACATAGTGCAGTATTAATCNTATTTTTTGGACTTCTTCATGGCCTAGGCTTTGCGAGCGCGTTTCGCGATAACGTAATTTTGGAGGGAGATGTCCTTTGGCGACTTATAGGATTCAATTTAGGGATCGAGACTGCGCAATTAACCTTCGTGGNTGGCGCTTTGNTAGCAAGGAAATGTCTTANCTTAAGTCCNAAGGGAGACATTAAAGTCACGCGAGCTNTAGCGGTTATTATCATGTTAGTACCAAGCTGGTGGGCACTGTTAATTTTTATATAACTTAAAGGGGTGGCCCTGNAATCTCACGAATCCGATCTGTTCGCTTATCAATTTCTTTTCGCAAGCGCCCTTCGTCTATGGTGAGGATCTTGGTTCCTTCTGCTACCTGCTGACCGCCGACAAACACTGACTTTATATTTCTCAAACCAGCTGCCAATACATATGAAGCTAGAACATCATACACAGGCCCTGTGTCGGGGTCGCGCATGTCAACGATAAGAAAATCTGCATACTTACCTGGTTGAAGACTTCCAACATCATCTTCAATTCCAAGCACTTCTGCACTGCCCAATGTGTGCAGATATAAGATGTCTCGCACCGACATTATATCGGCACGCTCATGCAGTGCTCGCATCGTATAGAGTCCAATCCGCATATTCTGAAAAGGATCAGAAATATCTGTACAAGACTGATCATCCAGCCCTATTGCTACAGGTATACCCATTTCCAGATAAGAAACCACGTCTGCAATACCATCGGCTAATCGTCCGTTAGAGGTTGGCTGCCAACTCATTTTAGTACCGGTCTCTACCACACGGGAAAGAATATGCTCATTTGTNTGGATGAAGTGTCCGAAGATCATTTTTGGACCGAGAACGCCAGCCTCATCATACCAATCAAATTTTTTCTGTTGCTCCTGGACGGCATTCGGACTTTCNAGGAAGTGACTTTGATTTATCAAACCAAAGTCTCGCATGAATGCGGCCTCNAGGCGGGCNGTTCGTTTTGTAGGCGAGAACTGCTGGGCGCCGGAGATAGCCATATCAATGAATTGAGGCTTTGCTCTAAATTCCTCNCCCCACANNAGTAGCTTTTCAAAGCGAGAGCGGATATCGGCGTCAGTCCCTATCTCTGGTAACCAAACACTATTGATGAACCTTATTCCAGAATCCAGTTTTGCTCGAATCTGATTCTCCTCGACTGGCCCAGGCTTAAAATACCCCGGCGTTTGGGCCTCGCTAGGACTATCGGTTAATTCTTCGACCACGCCAGGATAAGTAAAATCATAAGCAGTGGTAATACCATTCCGCAAAAAATCAATAGATCCGTGAAGTGTAAACCAATAGATATCCGATGCGGATGTATGCCGCAGATAATGATCCCAGGCCTTAAACCATCCATAAAGATTCTGATCATGCCCCAACCCTCGTAAAGGGCTCATATAAATATGGCTGTGCGCAGAAATAAATCCTGGTGCAACAATTGCTCGATCGACATCCAATCGCCGCGTAACTTGGACATTCTCCGGCGGGGAACCTTCGCCAAGTGCAATGATCCGTCCATCCTTACCGACTAGCATATACCCCTCAAACGGGGATCTTTCCGGTGCCATACTTATTATTCTGGCATTCTCAATAAGCAATGTACCCACCTCTACTTGAGATTCATCGGCATCACAAAAATGGGTACGGACCAGCAGGAACAGCATTATTAGAAAAGNAAAAGACGGCCGGTTCATTGCTTTAACATCACGGATAATCGNCCATTTCTGGAGATTGAGAACGATCAATCTTCCTCTGAATATGTTCACCCGCAGTAATTGCTNCATATCTTTTTGGATGNGCCTCACTCACGCAGCTGGATAAACAGTCAACTTCAGTATCACCGTCAGGATCAGTGAAAAAAGCAATTGAATAACGATCAATATTTCCGATTAAAGGTAATACTCGGTGACAAGTTGATGGGTAGCGCCCATTGCTCCAGTGCATCATCAAGTCTCCTGTATTTATATTTGCCGTTCCTTCCATTGGAGGAATGTCGATCCAAGTAGCTCCATTTTTTAGCTGTAGTCCGCCTACATGGTCTTGGAAAAGAAGTGTGACAACACCGTAGTCAGTATGGGCACCAGCCCCCATTTGCTCCTTCGCCACGTCAAATCCAGAGCTTGGATAGTGCAGATACCGCATGGTTACATTTTCCCCAGAATGCAACTTAACGAAATACTCTGGATCTTCCTCTAGGGCTACTGCCAACACTCTTAGCACTCGGAAAGCCGCTTGCATGCAAGCTTCAAAAAAACTCTGTGCCGTTAACCGAAAAGCTTCATCTGGCCATGCAGTGTCGTCAGTCAAATGCCCTTGCAAATCACGCATGGTAAATGCTTCTTTTAAGTCTGCTGGTTGCCCAGGCTCTAAGGTCTCCGTTAGCGGTGCTTGATAGCCAAAATTGGCCTTTGGATCCATATAGGCATATCTTCTTTTCTCTTCTAGCGGCCGGTTAAAGAACTCACGTGCATTTGCAAACGTCTCCTTACGAAGTTCTGTATCGATACCAATATTTTTCAGGGAGATAAAACCCCAGGTAGTCAAAGCGCGATCTACTTCATGGGCTAGTTGCGTCAGGGTATCAAGTTTTTTTTCGTCATAAATCGCAAAATCGATTATTGGAATAGTCACTGTAACACCGCTAAATTTGCAGGAGAAACACCAGCATGAAGCCTCTCTCTGAGTTCAAGTTGAGTCGAGTTTTGACAGAAGGCCGCATCAATAGCAGTAAGCTGAAATTTAATGATTTGAGCCTCGTCAAACCCAAAATAATTAGAAACCTTTTGTAATTCTTCATTCAAACTTATGCCCATCACCGCAGGATCATCCGTATTCAGTGTGCATGGAACCCCACTTTCCATCAGTAATTTAAGGGGATGATGATCGATCCCAGGATACAAAAGGGAGCAGTTACTAGATACGCAAATGTTCAGCGTTACATCCTGAGAAGCTAGGCGAGTAACCAAATCAGAGCGCTCTATTGCTCGGACGCCGTGATCAATACGCTTTACCCCTAGTAAACTTAGTGCTTCGGTAACTCCACTGGCCGAAGATGACTCTCCTGCATGCGCAGTGCCAGGGATACCATGTTCTAATGCAAGCGCAAACGCGGGCGCAAATCGACCATTGAAGCTTCCCAACCTTTCATCTCCATCGATCGACAATCCTACAATCCTAGGCAGCTGAGACCCGATGCACCATTGCACTAATTCCATGGCTGATTGCATCGAGTCGGAACGCGCTATCGAGGGAAGGATACGTATATCCGGACCACCTTTCGTACATGCCTTATCGAATTCATCCTGTAACGTCAGAAATAAAGTGTCAAAACTCAAATGCCAATGGCTTGGATTCACTGTCACCTCGACATAAATAAGATTCTGAGTTCTCGCGTAAACTGCGAAATCTCTCGCTATCTCGCGCACCTGTTCTTCGGTTCTTATGAGACTAAACATCCAATCTAATGTAGCCAAGAACTCGGCTAGTGATGAAAATTGAAATAATTCCTCAAATGGCTTTGGTGGATACTGGCCCGCCTGCTGGGCTAACGATCGGATACGATCAATACCGAGCGTTCCCTCCAAATGCACATGCAGCTCTACCTTGGGGATTCTCTCTATTTGTGACATTTCAACTTTATTCACTGATACACTCCTGGACTGGGGTGTGCCCCCGTAAAAAGATGATTGCCTAGCTCACGAGCCTTGTGATCAATGGGGTCATGTAGAGATAGAGTCCGTGCATTTCTCCAGAATCGATCAAAATGTAAGCTTCGTGATACGGACCTAGTGCCCATCAAACCATGCAAGCCATTTGTTGCCGCTAGCGTTGCATGATGAGCGGCAATCTTCGCGGCACTTACAGAGAGCGCAAGTGCTCCACGAGAAATTTTTCCTTGCTCAAAAGCGTCAAATCTTTCTGCAGTCAGAATGGTAGATTGGTAGGCAGAAACCAAGCCAGCCGCGAACTCGCCAGCTCGTAGCTGCAACAATGGGTCTTCTGAGGCTGAGTTTACATTAGCCCCTGCCCAAGGCCGACTATGATCTCGGACAAATGGCCCAGCCGATTCGAGTGCACCAATACCAATACCCGTAAGCACTGCAGCAAAGCCCGCTTGGTATCTTAAACTCGCGTGTTCCAGAGGAGCTTTTCCCGGGGTTGAGGAACGCCAGAGAGATTCACAGCGCACCTGTTCGAAAGTGATCTTTCCAGAGTCAGTAGAACGTTGACCCAAAGCGTCCCAGTCTTCATGGACTTTGATACCTGCTGTGGCTCGAGGAATTAAAAACAACTGAAACCCAAGTAAAGGATTCTCTGCGCTTGCCTGCTTCGGGTCAAAAGCCCACGTGGCAATAAAGTCAGCACCTGCCGCCCCAGTGGTATAAATTTTTTCGCCATCAATCAAGAAAGTACCGTCTGCTTGGTGGCTTGCGATAGTTTTAAGTGGTTCTTCAGCTGTTCGACCTGATTCCGCTACGGCCAAACCAATGACTGCACTTTCATGAAGAACCAACTCGGCGAATCGTTCCCGCTGCTTTTGGTCCGAGTAGTATGGGATTTCTCGCACTAATTCATCATGGACCTTAAACAACTGAGCGACTGCTGAGTCTACGCGCGCGATACGAACCTGGGCCTCAAGGCTAAAGAGCTGGCTAAAACCTACACCCCCGAGGTCCCTAGGAACTGCACACTTCAGTAAACCGGTGTTCGCTAGGGTCTTGATTGCCTTATGCGGATAACGGCCAATACTATCGTTTTGGACTACGAAGGGTGCTATTTCGTTTTCAAGCGCTGTCTCCAAACTTTGCAAAACCTGTTGCTCTTCTTTAGTCAAATTACTCGGCGGCATAATAAGATCACCCATTAAACTAACAATTGCATTCATCGCTTCAACACTAATTATTTTGACAGATCATGAATATGCTGAGGGCACCGACAGCAAACGACGACGGGCACAAATTGCTGGGATGCAGCATCTATTAAGCCCCTCTCTGTAAGACCAAGATCGGGTACCCCAGCGAGCCCAACAAAAGCTAAAATCATAAATGGCGCTTCCATTTCGCACCCAAGCGATGCTGCTGCTATATTGACCTCATCAGATTTTTGCAAGACATGTTCCCAGGACTCATCGCTCATTATGCCTGCCAATGGCAACTTCAGATACGCTAGGACTTTGCCCTCGGCTACAGCTACATAACCACCACCGAAAGTTGCGAGCGTTTCGCCAGCTAGAGCCATGTCAGCATCATTAGTCCCAAGAATTACCAGATTTTGGTTTTCACAGTTTGTCGTTGCTGCCAAGGCCCCTTTTTTCAGATTAAAACCCCTGACAAAGCCGCTCGATGCTGTCTCGGTCGCATGGTGACGATCAACGATTGAAATTTTAGCCACATCAATCTCAGCGTCGGCCAAGACATTCCCCTCCCCTACAGGAAGCTCTACCTCAAAAGCGCGCTTAAAGTATCCATCATACATTTCCATTGCTCTGACAACAGCAACCTCCCCGGACATTGCTGTGGGAGCTTGAACCCGTAACATCGTTTCACCAAAAGACGGTGATAAATGCATCGTGTTATACAACCACTCAGGAACGACATCTTCATTTTGGAATAAAGCCTCCGAAACGCCTTGTTCTCTATGAGCTACCTGAATGCCGTCCACCCAGACTGCTGCTGGTTCCACCTTTTCAAGTTCCGGTATGAGTAAAAGGTCAGCGCGACGAGCAGGCGCTATTTGACCGATCACATGGTCAAGTCGGTAGAAACACGCTGGGTTATAGGATGCCATTCTATAAGCTTCTAGAATAGGTACTCCATTGGCGATGGCGCTTCGAACATGATGATCAATATGACCTGATTTGACTAAATCACCCACATGTTTATCGTCGGCGCAGAAACTAAAATTCCGGTATGCGCCCTTAAGTAGCTCAGGCTCAGCGAAAGTAAGCGGTAAGTTATCGTTCATAGATCCCGACATAACCGTCACCATTTGACCCAAACGTAATCGGTCTAGCACCTCGTCAATATGGACTGCATTATGGTCATCACTGACACCGGTTGCCGCATACGCCCATAGCAGTTCGTCAGCAACGCGCGCGCTGTGACCTGTGCACCTTTTTCCCATTGAGAGGGCAGCTGCCTGGAACCGCGCTGCTCGATCATCGAATCCAAACGGGACGGATTCTCCAACGCCTACGGCCTCAGCACTGTCTAAAAATTCCAATTGTTCTGCCTCTGCTAAGGTCGCACCGCCCAGTTCTAGACCCGGCGCTCTCGGAATACGATGAGAAATTTGCTGAAGGATTTTTAATGGAGTCGTTGTTTTACCCGCCCATTCCATTCCTCTTACACCTAATACATTCCCTACGCAGTTTGGGTCAGCAAGAACACATGTTGTACCTCTGGGAAGCACGCAACGCGCAAATTCTCCTGGAGTCAGCAGAGAGTATTCTATGTGAATATGGGTATCGATAAATCCTGGTGCAAGGAAACAATCCGCACCGTCAAAGTGCTCAACTGCACAAAAAGGGTGATCAACAGGAGCGATTGCAGCGATAAATCCGTTAGCAATAGCGACTTTACGATGAAGGATTTCTTCTGTGGCAAGCGATAGAACACGCACATTTTCTATTATTAGATCGGCAGCCACTTCTCCCAACGCAACATTACGTAAAAGCTTAAGTTGATCAGCATTTGGCGTTAGATTGGCTCCGACTGCAGAGATATAGGGCTCCTCATTATCCACTCTTAGGTTCCTAAGTTTTGAAATTCTTCGGCCATCCTCTTGAGAGGAGCAAAATCCAGGCCAACTAAATACTCAGTATCGGTATAGTTATTGCATTTTTTCGGTAGCATGAGTCAAAGAATCCTCACTTTACGTAACCGAATCTGGTCCCTTGCGGATCGCGTTGGCCTCTGGTTTCAAATAAATCAACGAGGCAGCAGTTGGCGTACTGAAGTAATTGCAGGACTTACAACTTTCGCCACAATGTCCTACGTGTTAGCTGTGAACCCAATGATTTTAAGCGAAACCGGTATGAATAGGGCAGAGCTAATAACTGCGACTGCCCTGGCCGCAGGCATTTTTTCAATTTTAATGGGACTTCTTGCCAACCTGCCACTTGCCCAGGCTCCTGGCATGGGTGCGAACGCATTTTTTACTTATACAGTCGTAATTAGTATTGGTGTTCCCTGGGAGGCTGCTCTCGGGCTTGTGTTTTGGAGTGGGGTCATATTTCTCATTCTGACCTTAATAGGTTTACGCCAAATCCTATTAGATGCTTTCCCAGAATCAGTGAAGGCTGGAATGACGGCGGGTATTGGCCTGTTCATCGCGTTTATCGGCATCAAAAATTCGGGCCTCGTGGTGCCTGCGGATGGAGTCCCAATGATTCAGCTAGGGGATATTAGTACACCCGAAGCGCTATTCGCGATTGCTGGGCTTATAGTCACTATCGCTTTGATGATACGCAAGGTGCCGGGTGCTATTTTGATTGTACTTTCTGGCCTTACTATCATAGGTTTGTTCGTTACCTCTGCAGACGGGTCGCCTGTAACTCCTCTGCCAACGGCAATATTGGCAGCGCCAATCTGGCTAGATCAGCTGTGGCTAGCCCTCGATCCAATTCACCTGTTCAACCATTTCTCGATGCTCTTTCCGGCATTACTGACGCTTGTTTTCTTAGATCTATTTAGCTCCTTAGTAGCTATGAATGCCATGTGCCAGCGCGCAGGTTTAGTTAATGCGCAGGGAGATATGAAAGATCCAAGGACTGCACTTACCGCTGATGCGTTGGCGACTATTGGTGCCTCAGGGCTGGGTTGTTCTACTGCAAATGTATATGGAGAGTCAGCCGCGGGGATAGAATCAGGAGGACGCACAGGAATCACAGCAATAATTGTTGGTCTGCTTTTTTTCGCTGCACTTTTACTCAATCCGATCTTTCTTATAATCCCCGCTGCAGCAACTGCGCCTGCTCTAATATTGATCGGACTTCTCATGTGTAGCGAAATTCGTAAGGTGAGATTCGATGACTTGGGTCATGCAGGACCGGCTATCATTACCTTATTCTTGATGCCTTTAACTTCAATTAGCGATGGAATGGCCATCGGTCTTATGACTTGGGTGGGGATAATGACGTTCAGTGGAAGAGTAAGAGAAGTTCCCCTGCTCTCGTGGTTACTAGTAGCATCCTTCATTGCCTATTACTCTTTTGCGATGTATTAAAATTGATAGCGACGCTAACTGATCTATGTTTCCCTCAAAAATTTCAGGATTACGCGAATAACTGCATCCGAGCGTTCCTGCTGTACCCAGTGGCCGGCATGATCAATAAGGTGCGTACCTCGGTAGTCCTTACAAATGTAGTCCTCCATTAGCTTCATTGCTCCAGGAACCTGAGCCCACCCCCAGTCTCTCCTTCCCGCCAAAAACGTTGCGGGAACACCTATCTGACACCCCTCAAATACAGACAGTTCACGTCGAAAAGACTCGCTAGTACCACACCGATACCAGTTGAGACCACCTTGTAGACCAGTTCGAGTAAATTCGTTAGCATAAACGCCAAGGTCAGCCTCGGACAACCATTTACAATTCGCAATTGAGCTCTTTATCGGCATTTCACTAGCGACCGTTTCTGCCATGGTCTTATTGGCTTCCATTACATAGTATTTTGGTAATTTTGCTAGTTCATTGGCCGTCCATGCCGATAAAGGGTGAGGCAGTGGCCCATCCCAGTCACCCGATTTCATATGAAAGTAGGCCCGCAGAAAATTATGAAGCCCTTGAGGAGCTTTAGCCATATCATCATTAGCAAGGCGTTCCGAAAAGTAATATCTGTAGTGTTTTCTTGGCCTTTCAAGTGCTAACAAATCGCTATATATCTGGTCCTGACTTTGAGATATTTTTGGTGCACCCGTGAAAGGCGCGCTCATCAACACAATTCTTTTTATAATATCTGGCCTTATTAAAGCCGACCAAGCTGTGAGAGAAGCCCCAAAATCATGACCAACCATTAAATGAACATTTTCTCGCCCCAATGCTTTAATCAAAGCAAGATTGTCTCGAACTAAATTAATCATCGAAAAGCTGGACAAATCACAATCATAACCATTTTCCCATCCTTTAGTTCGTCCAAAGCCCCGGTTATCAGGGGCTACAACCCAATAACCAGCCTCTGCCAAAGTAGGCATCACATATCTCCAGGAGTAAGCAATCTCCGGGAAGCCGTGCATCAAAATAATCAGTGGCTTCCCCTGGTCCCCCGCCTCCAGTATATGTTGTGTCAAACCTGATCCAGTCTTAATTTGATAAGAGCTTAGAGAGGTTGGTAAAGGTAGCGGTCGCAGTTCCAAATTATTTCCTCCCTTAGAGCTGATAATGATAACCTTGTACACCTTGTATAAATATAGCTTCGTACTAACGTACAAAAATTCAAACATTCAAAGACATCGACGAGGGAACTTCTGTATAGATCCGCCTCGTGACAAACATCAATAGTAGCGAGATTACGAAGATAAGAACCTAAGTAAATCAAAATATGCCCACTGTAACTACAAAACATTTAGAGATATATTTCGAAAAAACTTCACCAAAAAAAAACGGTCCTCTTCTATTTATTGGAGGAACAGACGGAGATCTCAGGAATAAACCAAACCAGTTAAACTCACCACTAGCCGACCATTTCGAAATTATCTCTTATGATCAGCGTGGGCTAGGCCAGACATCGTGCCCTCCAGGTGATTTCACGATGCAAGACTATGCAGATGATGCCAAAGATTTATTAGATCTTTTAGGTATTAAACATGCACCAGTCGTTGGTGTTTCTTTCGGAGGGATGGTTGCGCAAGAGCTGGCAATACGACACCCAAACAAGGTAGGCGAATTAGTTTTGTGCTGCACCTCCTCAGGAGGGGAAGGTGGTAGCTCATATCCTCTGCATGACTTACAAGATCTAGATCTCGTTGATCGAACACGATTAGGCTTAAAGCTTCGCGACATCAGGATTACCGACGAATGGATCAGAGAGAACAACCATTTTGGAACAGACTCTCATGAACGAAGCGCAGAAAGTAAAAAGTTTCATACCGATAGGTCTAGACTAATGAAGCAGCTCTCGGCCAGGAAAAATCACGATACTTTCAGTCGACTGGCGCTTATCGATCAACCTGTACTACTTGCTGGGGGTATATATGATGGTATCGCTCCTCCCGAGAATATGCGCGTATTGCATAAGAAAATTCGCGGAAGCCTATTAAAATTTTTTTCGGGAGGCCATGCCTTCTTAAGTCAAGATAATAGTGCATACCGATTTATCACCGACTGGTTGCTCAATCAAAATCAAGCAAGGAATTAACCCAAGGATAACCATGTTTATAACCCTATCACAGACTCGATGATCAAGATCTATCCACGTCTCTCAGTTGGCACGATTGAGAGACAAAAGGAGTTGCTACAAAACTCTCTAGCATAGAATATTGACAAATTCATCAACTGTAATAGTATACCCCCCATGGGTATACGGGTTGTTATCTTCGCAGTGAGCTTACTTCCATTGGGTCTTGAGTCCCGGCCTATTTCTTATTCAGGTGGATCGACCCTCATGCTGTTTTCTGATGACATAAAAAATTCGCTCTACTATCATTATTCCCCAACGCATCAATATTCAGTGGGTATTGAGGCGGTAGAGGATAAATATCAAAGAGAGAAGTATGCCTACCTGAGGTTTACCTACCTATTGAACCGAAAAAATAGTCAACACTCACAAAGAAATCTTTACTTTCAAACTGGTCTCAGCCCAAACCGGGACGCCAACCTCTTCTACGGAATTCATGGAGACTGGGAAACACGAAGGTGGTTTGCGGGTTTTAACGTTAAAAAAATAGAAACAAAGGCATCCATGTATGTCGATCAATGCTATCAAATTGGACTAGCACCTTACCTTGGAGAATATGGTGCCATCCATTCTTGGCTCATGGTTAAAACCAGAAAATTCTCTTACGAAGAAGGCTGGTCTACGTACCCAGTTTTAAAATTTTTCAAAGGCGATACTCTCGTCGAGTTTGGTTACGATAAGCATAACCATTGGAATGCACATCTTATGTACAGATTTTGAGGACACAAAAATGATACGTATCATAGTAATACTACTTTTTTCCATGACTAATGTATGGGCAGACGGAAAGGAACAAAAAAATGAAATGCCGCATACTGGACATTCTTTTGACACGCTGGTGGATGGGGAAAAACTCGAAGTAGATCCAGACAGATTGGGTGCTTTTCTTCAAGGGCTCTCTGATAGTCAAATCGCGGTCATTAGCGTTCAAGGAATGGTATGTGATTTTTGCGCTCGTGGAATTGAAAAAATGTTCAAACTAGATCCAAAAGTAAAAAAAATCGACATTGACTTAAGCAAGGGTAAAGTTTTAGTTGCTTACTCTGATGAGGATAGTATTGATTTTAACGATATCAAACAAAAGATTTTATCGAATGGTCAGAATGCTACACATTTAAAGATTCTGCGTATATGAATCAATAAATTATTAAAAATGAATAACTACTCTGTTAACTTTATATCGTTGTTCGCATCTTCCTCAACTCTAATATGTTGCGCCTTGCCTGCAGTCTTCGTTTCTTTGGGTGCGGGTGCTTCTTTCGTCAGCCTGATAACAACTTTTCCTTTTCTCATAACTTTTTCGAAATTTAAAATTTACATCTCTTTATTCGCTCTGACGATGATATTGATTGCAGGCTACTCTACCTATCGAGTAAAACGTCTACCATGCCCTGCAGACCCTGAACTTGGTAAAATCTGTTTACAAACAAGACAAAGATCTCGATACGTTTATTACTTTTCATTATGTCTGTTTCTGTGCGCTTCAGTCTTCACATACATAATTCCACAATTTATTTAAAATGAGTCACCCAGACCACAAAGATCAACTCCCTAATCTAAAACGAATAGAAGGCCAGTCACGTGGCATTAGAAAAATGATCGAAGAGGAAAAATACTGTATCGATATACTTAATCAAATCAAGGCAGTTAAAAACGCTCTTTCTACTGTAGAAGGAAAAATATTAAAAACGCACCTGCAAGCCTGTGTCAGAGATACCTTAAGCAGCGACAAGAAGTTTGATGAGAAGGTAGATGAGATACTTAAAACCCTTAAGCGATAGTTTAATCCCTATGCACACTAACTTGAAACAAGAAAAGCACATTTCACAGAGATACCCAAAGTAATAGTATTGAGAGGAAGCCAGTAATGTCATGATTAGTCGTTTCTATATTTGAGCAGCATCAATACTTATATAAGTTTCTTTAAATCATAAACACTTAATAAGAAATCAGAGTTTCTACATTGTATCCCTGAAGCGTAAGCTTTTCGCTACCTCCCAAATCAGGTAAATCAATAACGCATAACAATAAGATATCTGATCTTTCAATTTTAAAATTCTCAGTTAGAAGTTCTGCACACGCAATTGCTGTACCACCAGTTGCAACAAGATCATCAATTATAACAACCTTTTGCCCTTTTTTTATCTCTGTATTTTTCTGGATCTCTATTGACGTACTTCCATATTCTAAATCAAAGCTTTTTTTGTAGGTTGCATTTGGAAGTTTTCCAGGTTTACGCGCTAAAACAAAAGGTAGACGAAGATCGCTTGCTATATGGCCGGCAAAGATAAACCCCCTACTCTCTACACTCACCACTAAATCAGCAGCGAAATTTTTCGTTATTCTAACCAGCGCTTCACACGTTTTTCGAAATGCTTCAGGAGTTTCGATTAGGCTGGTTATATCTCTAAATTCAATCCCTTCAATGGGAAAATCTTTTACATTTCTTATGTGTTTCTTAATATCTAAAGGATCGCTCACATTTATTCCCACTCAGTAGTTCCAACCGTGTAACTTATTGATATTACTGTGTCTTTTAAATACTTTCTAACAACTTTCGAACATTTCGGTTTGAAAACACGCAAAACCAAGTGCTTTGTGACTATTGAAATGCAATAGAAACGTTGAAAAAGTGTTAGAAACTCTCTGACCTATTTGGTTGGTATAGGCGAGTATCTCTCGGAAATTACCCAATATAAGACCCAAAAAGTAGATTCTTTGAGTCTTATATTCTTTCAGTATAGGGCATTACCACTGAGTCAGGTGTTAAACGGGTATCAGTATCCAACGTTCTAAATACAGCATGACGGAGGTATTCAAATGAAAGTTCTGAAGGTACTGGAAAGTGCAGAGGTTATAATTGCAGACCTAGAGGTAAACCTTGGTGACGAGACACATTCTTCACCCACACTCTGTGTTCGTTATGAGGGAAATATCATTCCTCTAAATACACCAGATGCTCATCCCATCCTTATGAATATGGAGAATGCGATTAAAACTTCTAACTCTTCCAACTAAGGTTCTCTTGAATACTATTCTTCAACCTTAGCACGTCAAAATTAGCGAAGAGACGATA
>NHBG02000020.1 GCA_002167855.2 Gammaproteobacteria bacterium TMED1 | reverse complement strand
GGCGGTGCAAGTAAGACAGGACACCTAATGCACCAACCTGAATGGGCAATGCTTTTGGATTTGGAGACCGTTACACCCATCCTTACCGCTATTTTTGGATCGCCAAAATATGTCGCACGTGGTGGTGGAGGCGATTTTTGCCTTCCGGGAGCGATTGAGTACCAGTCATTACACAGTGATATGCGGGGGAGGTTTGGGGCTTTTATGGATCCACGCGGGGTTTTGAGCTACCGAGACCTACCCTGTCCTTATATATGCTGTAATTATTTGATGGTCGACTTTACCAGGACTAATGGTGCTATCCGTCAGATTCCTGGAACACAGCATTCGCTTCAGCCCATTCCAAGTTTTGAGGAAGAGCCAGAATGGATGAAGCTGAGTACTGTTTGTCCGGCCCCGGCGGGGAGTGTATTAATCCGAGATGTACGCGCATGGCATGGTGGAACTCCCAACGTTTCACAAGAGGTGCGAGCAATTCCTAATGCTGAATTCTTTGCTCCTTGGTATCGTGAGCCCGCCAGAAAATGTCTGCCTAGGGCAATGTTTAATCAGTTATCGGAGCACGGTCAAAGGGTTTGTGAACATATTGTTGCCGATTCAGCTCAGGAATTGGATGTTGGTGTTAGCCAAGACTTCGTTATTAAAAATACGGATCATAACAAGCTTAGCGAATTCTTAATGTAATGGGGGCTTAAAACCGCGATTCTGCGGTGTGAGTGCCTACCCACTTATTTTAGAAAGATCAAAAAGTCCTTAATAGGAGAGCAAGGTATGTCCTTAACTGAGCATCTACTAGACCCCGAACTGAAAGAGATCTCTGATCGAAAAAGTAGTTTTACGTTGTCAGATGAAGTAATGCTCCAGGCACGAAAAGATTATAAGCCCATGGGTTTGGGGGATCCTGAAGGACTCAATGTCGCCAGGGAAGAAATATTCATATCGGTAGACGATGCCCCCGAAGTGCGTTGTCTTTTGTACGTGCCTCTAAAAGATAATAAGGCACTGAGACCAGGTTATTTACATATGCATGGAGGCGGTTATATCTTTGGTGCTCCGGAAGATGCAGATGCGAATAATCTAAAAATTTGTGCTGAGGTCGGGGCAGTCGTGCTTTCTGTTGATTACCGACTTGCTCCAGAGCATCCTGTTCCAGCGCCTTTAGATGATTGCTATGCAGCTCTAGCCTGGTTCCATTCCAATGCGACTGACTTGAAAGTTAACAGTAAGCATATAGGGATTGGAGGAGAGAGTGCAGGGGGTGGTATGGCGGCAGCGCTCGCTTTGAAAGCTAGGGATCGGGGCGAGTATGCTATTTGTCATCAGCACCTCACGTACCCGATGTTAGATGATCGTACGGGAGACTTCGCTAATCCAGGAGATCCCCTAGTGGGTGAATTTGTTTGGACGCGTTCGAGTAACCAATATGCATGGAACGCTTATCTCGGAGACTCGGTTCGGCGGGCGCCTTATGTCCCTGCGAGAGCCGATTCGTTGGAAGGGCTACCTAATACATGGCTGCACACAGTGACGCTAGATTTGTTTCGGGATGAAAATATTATATACGCTAGGCGTCTTATGGCGGCAGGAGTGCCTACGGAACTCGTCGTATCTGCGGGCGGATGTCACGGGTTCCAAGGTATTGTGGACGCCGGTATCACTCGAAGATATCGAAGAGATTTTATGGAAGCGCTGTCAAGGGGTCTACGAGCGTATTGTTTGTGAAAATATTTATCCCAGATTTATTAGTAGAGATGAAACGAAAACTCTTATTTTTTCTTCCAGGAATTAAGTTTAGACCTTTCTATGCACCCAGTTTGGTTGCGAGATCGTGAAAATCGCTTGAGACAATATCAAAGTCGTGCTCAGAGATTTGGTCCGGCGTAGCTTCAGAGCCCCACTCGAGTGGTCTAGATACGTAACCAGTTCTGAGTCCATTCTCAGCAGCAGCTTCTAAGTCGCTGGGGTGAGCTGCCACCATCATAACCTCCGCCGGTTCTAGTTCAAGCAAAGCAACTGCACCTAAATAGGTTTCAGCATCTGGCTTATAGTGACCGAAAATCTCTGCAGAGAAAATTTGATCCCAAGGTAAGTTGGCGAATCTAGCCATATTTTCTAATAGGGAGATGTTGCCGTTAGATAGCGTGGCGACTGTAAATCGTTTTTTTAAACGCGTTAATCCTTCGACAGCATCATTCCATGGTTTGAGTCGATGCCATACTTTATTGAGATTGCTCACTTCTTTTTCGGTCATACTTGTCAACCCAAATTCGATAATAAGCTCATCAAGTATCGTTCGGTGTAAATTATCGATATTGGTCCAAGCTATGTCGCCCTGTCGAACTCGCTGCATAGCTGGTCCATATCCTGCTCGCCACTTATCAGCAAACTCTTCCCAGCTAACTTTATAACCAAGCCGTTTAGTTAATCTCTCCCCTTCCTCTATTAAGGATGATCGCCAGTCTACAACTGTGCCAAAGACATCGAAGGTTAATGCTTTAATGCTGTCGATCATCAGTATTCTCGAAACTACTTTTTAGTTATCTGGAAACTTCTCATACCTAATCTTAACACGCCCGTGTCGCAATCATGAGAGGGGAAATTAGCCCTTCTGGTAGATCATTTAAATGAGGTATATATTAAACTTAGCTATGCTAATTCGATCGACGACGGGGCTTTCAATTTTGCGGAAACCAGGACTTAAACTTTGCGATGAGGAACTTCGCACATTTATCTGTGACGGGATCCTAGTTATTGATAGCGACATTTCCTCTGAGGTCCATCAACAAATCTTCGAAAAGATCCAATGGAATAATAACCACGAATTTAATATGGGTAATAATGTATTACCCCGAGTTCCGGAATTACAGCAGGTGTTAGATTCGCCTCGTATCCACGGTGCGTTAGAGAGCGTTCTCGGAAGCGATTATATTTTGCATCCTCACCGATTCATGCATGCGAGTGAGCCGTTAGATGAAGAGACTCGCTCCACTGACCTTGTTGGTAGCGAGCATGCTCCCACAATGGGAAAGGGTTCCTCTGGATCTAGTGCGTGGCATCAAGACTCTCAGAGTCCTCTTTCGAGAGCAAGATATCATGTCCCTCGATTTGCAATGATTCTCTACTTTCCTCAGGATACGCCCCTAGAACGTGGGCCTACTCGTGTTATTCCAGGGACGCAACTGCAGGCTGGACTCTTGGGAAGTGACTCGCAATATGCTTTTGTATGTGATCGTGTCAAAGCGGGCACTTGTTTCTTAATTGCTTTTGACATTGCTCATGCAGCATTTCCCAATAAAACAGAAATGAGCCGCTACATGTTTAAATTTGTTTTTATGCGAGCGCATAATCCGTCAGGGCCAAGCTGGGATGGCGGTCTTGTTCCTTGGTCGGAGCCTCAGTCTCGCCGCGGCAGGTATCGCCACACAAGAGCTTGGAATTATATTTGGGACTGGATGAGAGGTGAGCGCTGTGTCAGTTTTCCAGCGACTAACCCTGATATGGAAGCTTTGATCAACAATCTAAATGGTAATGATCCCGAATTAGCTCTCAATGCAGTGTATGAGCTTGCGGGTATAGGTTTAAAAGCCATTGATCCCTTGGTGAAGAGTTTGTTGGAATACTCTGGCCAAGAGCTTAGGCCTTACAGGAAGGACATAAAAGAGATTTCGGAGGCATTTCATCCAAGGGAATGGAACGAGGGCGCATATGCTTTGCAGGATGAAGCTTATGCTTTAGGAGCGATGGGTGAACCTGCCTTAGATGCGCTCATTAATTTGCTGAAGTGCGACGATAAATGGATCAAAATTAACGCAGCGTTTGCTTTAGGAGAAATTGGAGAGCCTGCCGCACCTGCAATACCGATCCTCATAAAACAATTGGAGGATGATCATCATCAGGTCGTAAGAGCAACACTGGACGCTTTGGCATGTATCGGTGGAAATGTTAGAGCTGCACTTCCGATGATTCGTAAACTTCTTACCACAAGCAATCCGGCTTGGCAGGAAGTACCGGTCGGAAGAGGATGGACGGGTGAGAACCAGCTTAGAATGAATGCGATGCTATTGCTCTTAACGTCTGATATCGCGGCCAGTGAAATCGAAGATTTGTTAGTGAGTACATTTCAGGATCCGAATGGTTATGTTCCCGCGCTTGCTATAGAAGCACTTTCTCAAGATGGTACTCCTACAGGTATTCGCGCTGCTCTGGATTTCTTAAAGACCCATCGATGGGATGATACGTTGGCCAAAGAGAGGCGGGTGTTTTAGCTTTGGATAATCTCTAGTGGTATTTGATTTAGGATACGGTTGATAGAATTTGGACTGTCTGCTAGAGATATTGGTTATCCAGGTTTGATCGTAGAGGCTGAAGACCTAGGTTATTATTTTTGCTGGGTTGGCGATGCACCGATGCTTATTTGGAATACTTGGCCAAGCCCGGTTTATTGGCGTTGATCTTCCTCGTTGACTGAACTAAGCCGTTTGAGTTTTAGACCCCTTCACGATCAAGCGGTGGGTCCTGCTCCAAAATTCTTTTCGTCGCCTTCATTTTCAGATCGCGCTTATCTATTTTTCCAGAGGCTAGTCTCGGGAGCGGTTTATCGGTGATTTCGATATGCCGCGGAACCTTAAATTGAGCAATACGGGACCCCAAATAAACACGTAATTCTTTTGAATCAAGTGATCCTTCGCTATATATGGTTGCACCAACGTCTTCCCCATATCTTTCATCTGGTAAGGCATAAACCGATACCTCCAAGACGCTGTTATGTTCGTTGATCGCCGATTCTACTTCCGCTGTGGAAATATTTTCCCCTCCACGAATAATTAGATCCTTGATACGATCAACGATGTAAACGTAGCCTTCTGTATCTATATACCCAATATCGCCAGTTCTTAACCAGTCGCCGTCAAAAGCTTCCTTGGTTGCTTCGGGTTGCCTCCAGTAGCCTTCAACAATAGAAGCACCCTTAATCTGCAGCTCACCGGCTTCACCGGCTTGTATTACTTTTCCTTTCTCTACAACGCGCATCTCCAGCGCTGCATGACAGATACCTACGCTATTTGGATGTTTTAGATAGTCTTCTCCTCCAATACCAGTACCTACAGAGTTAGTTTCAGTCATGCCCCATCCAGTACTTGGCATTGCGTTTTCAAAAGTAGCAGCAATGTTTTGGACTTGTTTGGATGATCTTGAGGAACCTCCACCGCCAACACTCTGAAGACTAGACAAATTTCGACCAGAGCTTGTTGCCGCAGCTACAAGATCTCCAGACATGGTTGCTGGACCATTAAAACCGCTAATCTTCTCTTCTTCTATTAGTCGAACAGCTTCTATTGTGTCCCACTTATACATACAGACCATTTTTCGTTGTGCATTGTAGCTTTGCAGCATTATCGCTAGGCATCCCGTTGCATGGAATAGTGGCACTGCCAATAAGGTGGCGGGTTGGTTATCCTGATTTTGAACTTCAGCAACTGATTCTTGTTCTATATGTGACCTGATTTTGGCTTGAAGACTCCATGAGAAAAGCGCGCTTAGGATATTTCTATGGCTAGACACGGCACCCTTCGATTTTCCAGTTGACCCCGAGGTATACAAGATCATAGCTCGATCATCAGGGTTAATGATCTGGTCTGGCATTGGGCAGGCAGGCTGCGCTTCCAATAGATTGTCAAGACTAACAATACCCTTTAGTAATTTTGTCGACCGGATTGCAATCACATCGATGCTGATTTCGGCCCAGAATGGTTCTAAACGGTTGATACGTTCCTGATCGGAAAAAAGTAAACACGCTCCGCAGTCGTCCAGTCCAAACTTCATTTCGTTACTTTGCCATAGTGCGTTCATGCCAACAGCGATAGCGCCAATAGATGTAATCGCGTTAAACGTGAAAACCCATTCTGGCAGGTTACGCATAGAGATCGCGACTCGGTCGCCTTTCTTGATCCCGTATTTCTCTTTGATAATTTGTGCGATCCGACAGGACATTTGATAAGTTTCTTCAAATGTATAACGCTCGTCCTCATAAGTTATAAAAGTTTTGTCACTTCTTGTTGATGCATATAGCTCTCTTAGTGAAAGTGGTGTATTACGAAAAACTTTGCATGAGCGCCCCCAGACTTTATCTTCATAAAGTTCAAAAACCTCTCCACTTGCTGTAAGGGCCTCGGCAACTTCTTTCCAGCTAGGTTTCATTCTGTGCTCCTGCTTGACTCAATGATTCAACATGGTAGTCAAACCAGATATTTCGATACTTATCTAAAATCGGTTTTTTTTTGTGGCCTAAGCCTTCAATCTCAAGGTAGGTGTGGTCGATTTTTGCTTCAATTAATGCCTGATGAAAGTCTCGAATCGTCGTCAGATGACTTAGGTCTTGGCTACCGCACCAAATTTGGATACGTATATTTTTTCTGATTTGATCAGCATTTTTTTTAAGCAATTCATACGCATCGTTTTCAACATAGTTTTGCTTGTTAGGCCCGAGATAGTTATTTGGATAGATGCTTGGGGAGGCTGGATCGTACCCGTCAAGAGTTCGAGGTACATTTCCAGCTAGATTAAATACCGAGCAAAAAAGCCGAGGAAATTTCATTGCTAGTCGAATTGCCCCTCGCCCGCCCATACTGTGGCCTTCAATGCATCGGCCGCTGCGATCTGAAATCGTTCGATACGTGTTATCAATGCATCCTATCAGCTCATCGATAATAACAGTTTCGCTCATGAATTTACCGTCATAGGAGTTTTTGTAGAAAGTTCGCTTGCCACCATTCGCTAGGACTAAAATCATCGGCGGCCAACGTCCACTCCTTATGCCATCGTCAAGCACCCTTACATCGTCGAAGCCATGCAGTTCGTTGTCGCCTGCGCCGTGTAAGTTGTAAATGACAGGATAATATTGATCAGTTGCCGTCTGATAATCAGGGGGCAAATAAATACAGTACCCTACGTCTTGGTTTTGGGCCAAAGAATAGAAGGTGTTGTGATGGGTTCCCACCGGTAACTGCCCTTTCGAAGGTTTGTTGACCCAGATTGCCGAGGGTCCACTACCCTTTTGTGCTTGATTCATAATTTATGCGTTTCGTTTTTCAACTTCAGCTTTACTTTTCATTTTTCGACTACGCTATGTTCCTTCCTGTTGGAATACTAAAGTAGTGAGGCAGAAAGTACACCGATACCTGCCTAATCATACTGAACGGAAAAATATTTACTTAGGGTTATTAGATAATGCTTAATTTGGTATTTAAATTGAAGTGGGGTGCAACAATCTGTGATGAAAATGACTGATGAGCAGGATGAGTATCTTCGAAATCATAAGTGGGCTGCATTAGCTACTGGAAGAAAGGACGGGTCGCCACAGCTGTCCCAGATCGCTTATTCATGGAATGGGAGCGACTTCGCGATTTCTGTTAAAAGTTATACAGCCAAATGGAGAAACGCGCGTAGGCAGCCAAAGGTGGCTCTCCTTATTCATGAAGAAAGGCGTCAGCTAGTTGTCTATGGTACTGTGCGGTGTATTGACTCTGACCCCGAGCGGGCTGAACTCACGCGCAGAGTACATGAGGCTTTTTTTGATGATCTCGAGATCGAGATTAATGACGAGTTTATTAGTGCTTTAGAAAGAGATAAGAGGATGATATTTCTGGTAACGCCACATAAGTTGCTAGACGAGGGCTTTGCGATTGGCCCTAATTAGACTGTCATTTGCTAAGGACTGACTATGGCGATTGCTTCAGACATCAGAATTCAGTTCTGAGTTAGAGGCGATAATACCGCCGTCTTTCATATAGCTCTCGCGTCGTTCTTTACTAAATGAGTCTATCTCAGCTTTAGGGACCCCAAAAGAAATTCCGCGTTCTACGCCGGGTCGGTTGCGTACACGTTCCAACCAATCGACAACCCGTGGCTTCATAGTAATGTCGACTTTTACCCACTTGTACGAGCGGATCCAGCACCAAGTAGCGATATCTGCAACGGTGAAATGATCGCCGCAAAGATAGGGATGCTTAGCTAGTTGGTAATCCATAACCCCAATGAGCCTCGAGGCTTCTTTACCGAAACGTTCAATTGGATGCCTCCGTTCTAGGTCAGTCGCATCTCTTATGTAGCGGGTGTAGCTGAGCTTGTTTCCAAATATAGGACCGATATTTGCCGCTTGCCAATATAACCAAGGTATAACTTGCCAGCGTCGGTCGTCGTTAGGGAAAAGGGTTGTTGGGAAGGTTTCACCAAGGTAATGGAGAATTGCACAGCTTTCGATGATACTCGTTCCATTATGCACGATCGCAGGAATCTTTTGATTTGGATTTATTTTCATGAAATCTTCAGTAAATTGATCACCATCAGACAGACTCAGTTGGTGTACATCGACGTGGCCGAGGTCGATACCAGCTTCGAGTAGCTCTTCAATCATAACTGTGATCTTCCATCCGTTGGGTGTGGCTCCTGTATATACTTCGAGGCTCATTATCCTTCCTAAATTTAACTCACTTGGCGTTATTCTAGCTTAGAGCAGTCGGAGTTACATTGGAGTGGCTTTGCTGAAAAAAAACTGGACTTTGAATTATAAATGTCAGTCGTTGTTCAGTTTTAATATTGTTTTCGCCTAAAAGCTTTCTGTACCATGTGGTTTAAATTATGAAGGAGTGATTTATGCCACACGCTGCAAACGCAGATCTACTTCAATGGTTAGCAAAGGAAACGCCAGAAGATGTTATTGAGCCAAATCTCTCTATCGTTGACCCGCATCATCATCTTTGGGATCTTCGCACTTATGACGATGAGATACTTAGAGAATTTCAGCATAAAGTCTACTTGTGCGAAGAGATAGCGGATGAGATAAAGCTTTCAGGGCACAACGTTATCCAGACTGTTTTTGCACAGTGCGGTGCCTTTTATCGGGGTTCCGGCGAGGAAGCCATGAAATGTGTAGGTGAAACAGAATTTGTTAATGGTATAGCTGCCATGAGCCGTTCGGGCCGGTATGGAAGTACAGAGATCTGTGCAGGTATTTTCGGCTACGCGGACTTGAGAGCCGGGAAATATGTAGAGGGAATTTTGCGTGCCCATATGGAGGCTTCAAGCAATTTCCGTGGTATTCGATCTGCTTTTCCAAAAAACCTCAACGATACGTTTCTCGAAGGCTATTCTGTACTTGGTAAATTAGGATTGTCTTTTGATAATTACCATCCCGATTATACGCGTTTACCCGTCTTGGCAAAGCTGGGCCAAAAGTTCCCCGAAATCACAATTATAATTAATCATTTGGGCGGTAGAGTTGACCCTAACGATAAGTTAGGGGATATAGCGAAGTGGCGCGAATGTATCGACACGATCTCAGAATGTCCTAATGCGGTTATGAAGGTTGGTGGCGCGCAGCAGCGCGTAGGAGCTTGGGAGCCGCCATTCCACAATCATTTAAGGCAATCGCCAATTGGTTCTAGTGAGCTTTGCGATTTGCTCTACGAACGCTATATCTACGCTATCGAGGCGTTTGGCCCTGATCGTTGTATGTTCGAGAGTAATTTCCCTGTGGACAAGGAGTGCGTGTCCTACCGTACCCTCTGGAATATGTTCAAGCTAGTTGCCAAGAAAGCTGGCCTGAGTGCTGACGAAAAAGCTGCGGTTTTCAGTAGAACTGCGCAGCGGGTTTACCGACTTAACTGAAGCTAAGAAGAGATGTCTGGTGATAGGATCGTTTTTGCTTGAGAAGCGTCAACACTTCTGATTAAAGTTATAGTATCCTCCGCACTCTGGAATATTGATGAGGTGACGTAATGATAGGGGCGGAATACATCGCTAAAATCCTGAAGGAGGAAGGGTTAACTTGGATGTCTTGTTTTCCAAGTAATCCGATGATCGAGGCATTAGCTAAGGAAGGAATTCAGCCAATAGCGTTTCGTCATGAGCGAGGTGCCGTTATGGCGGCAGATGGTTATGCGAGGGTTAGTGATCGAACAAACATTAGTATGGTAGGTATGCAATCTCAGGCGGGAGCAGAGAACGCAATGGGAGGACTAGCTCAAGCTAATGCGGATAACATACCAATTTTGGTCATGCCTGGTGGAAACCCCTTACATCAGCTCTTTGTTAGACCAAATTTTTCAGCAGTGAATTCCTGGTCAACGGTGTCCAGACATGCTGAGTTTATTACCAGTCCACGCGAAACAGCTAATGTGATGCGTCGAGCGATGCATCATTTGAGGTCTGGAACGCCTGGACCTGTAGTGGTGGAGTTACCGCAGGATGTTGTGGGCCAAGAAATTCCGGATAATGGGCTAACCTATCGTTCCCCTAAGATCATGACAAGCGTACCTTCCGTTAGTGATATTAGAGACGCTGCCAGGGCGTTGGTGGATGCTAAGGACCCTTTGATTTGGGCAGGAGCAGGAGTAATGTCAGCTCAAGCAACGGAGGAGTTGAGAGTTTTAGCTGAGTTGCTTGAGGTGCCTGTTTATACATCCTTAGTTGGTAAGTCGGCCATCGATGAGAGGCATCCACTAGCCTTGGGTTCTGGTGGAATGACGACAACTGGCCCCGCGAGACAATGGCTAGATGATTCAGATGTAATGTTCGCGGTTGGCACATCCTTAACGACGACCCCTTACGGTCAGCGTTTTGATCCAAATAAGTTCCTCATTCACTGTGTTAATGACGTTAACGAAATCAACAAGGATACTGTTTGTGATGTTGGCTTGGTTGGTGACGCTAAGTTAACTTTGAAGCTAATGATCGATCATGTGAAGGGTCTTATAGGGGAGGAAGGAAGAACTACTGGGGTTACTCAACGAATTAAGACAGCCAAAGATGCTTGGTGGGCATCATGGATGCCATATCTTGAAAATGATAGTAACCCTATCAGTCCATATCGGGTAATCTGGGAGCTAAACCAGAATCTTGATAAGGAATCCAGCATTGTTACCCATGATGCAGGGGCGCCGCGAGACCAAATAGGGCCTTTCTATATTGCAACTACCCCACACAGTTACGTTGGATGGGGTAAAACTACGCATCTTGGCGCTTCGATCCCACTTATGATAGGTGCTAAGAAGGCCATGCCAGATCGTATGTGTGTAGCATTTATGGGCGATGCTGCTTTCGGTATGTCAGGTTTGGATATGGAAACAGCTGTTCGGGCCAATCTGCCGATCACCGTTGTCCTTCTGAATAATGGAATAATGGCGACTTATCCCGGAGGTACGCCAACCGCTCGAGAGCAATTCGGTGTTACGCATATGTCGGGCGACTATGGACAAATTGCAATGGGTATGGGAGCCGAGGGGATTTATGTAAGCAAAGCATCGGAACTTCCTGATGCACTGCTTAAAGCGAGTAGACTTAATAAAGAAGGAAAGACAGTCATGATAGATGTGAAGACCAGGAATGAAGATTCTCGAGCGCCTCACAAATTTATCGAAAAGAACTCAGTTAACTAGTTATAGAACATGTCATAGGAGATGCAACGAAATGAAACTTGAAGATATAAAATGCATTGGAATTTTGGGTGCAGGCGTAATGGGTGGTGGGATAGCCCAGAATGCTATTCAGGCTGGTCAGAAAGTAATAGTGAGAGATCTGTCTGAAGAGATTTGCGAGAATGCTAAAGAGATTATCCTCAATAGTCGATTTGGATTTAACAAAGCGGTGGAGCTCGGCAAGATGACGGAAGAGGATCGAGATGCCGCGATGAGCCTATTAAGTTTTACAACCGACGTTAACGATCTCAGTGATTGTGATTTGATAATAGAAGCGATTGGTGGTGGCGAAGACGGACGTATTGAAAACAAGCCGATGAAGCTAAAGGTATGGGAAGAAATGGATAGTATTGTGAAGAACGACGCTGTTTTTGCCAGTAATACCTCTTACTTCACGATAGCAGACCTTGCTGCGGTAACCGAAAGAAAAGACAGATTTATTGGAATGCATTTGTTTAGTCCGGCAAATATCATGAAGTTGGTTGAGGTCACACATACAGAAGATACCACTGATGATATTGTGCAGTTGATCGTTGACCTAAGCAAAAGCTGGCGTAAAGTACCGATCGTACTTAAGGATGTTCCTGGAGATACGGGTTTCATTGGCAATAGAATCTTAGCTGCTGTGCGCAAGGAAGCTGATAAGCTCGTCGCAGAAGGTGTTGGAACTAAGGAAGATGTAAATACGGCGATGACGCTAGGGTTTCGTTGGCCTGCAGGCCCTTATCCTGACGGCCCAAACGCGAGGAGTGGTTGGAAGTAAGATAATAAAGGATAAGGGGTAGCTAAAACCCCTTATCCTTTTTCATCCGCTTGTACTTGGCGAGACCGACGTTTTTGCCGATTCTGGTCTGTCCCATTTCCCCGTTAGTAATATGTATAACCAATATTTGGTTCTCTGCGTCTAGCGTCTCTCTTTCTTTAAGGTAGCATTGCGTTTGTTTGAGTCGTGAGCTTGCTGTCCCTCGCCACCCGGATTTGACTAACAGTGCAATATGATAATGAGGGTCGCTTGCTAGTTACCAGATGGATGCTAGTTCGTGTACCGTGATTTCTTCCAATTGCTGCTGCCCATCTGAATAAAGCTCCAAAGGGTTTAAATAGGCACCAGGCAGAAATGGGAACGATGCGCTAACTAATCCCTTATTTAGAAAAATTTCCAGCGAAGTTTTATCAATAAGCATAAGTACCTCAATAGTTTGCGAGTTTGGAAGAGCGACTGGGTGGCCCTGATATACTAGCTCTCCTTTCTCCCAATCGATAATCACAGCTTGGCCCCTGATCGACATATGTAAGCGACCACTAGCCCTGCGAACTGCAGAGAGGCTAACTTCCATTAGGTCTGATTGAATCTCGATCACCAAAGGAGATTTCCAACCAGGAATCTGTTGCGTATTTAGCCTTAAGGTTTTCTTGCGAAGCGATTCGCATTCTTTTACTGGCCAGCGCACTAGACGAACATCTTTGGCTGAACCATGCAAAGATAGTTCCACAGGAATGGACATTTGATGGTTGAATGGCATCTCTGGATACAAACCCTTATTCATCCAAGATACTTGAATTATTCGACCGTCTGGCGCGTCGCTCCAAGTTTGAGCAGCATAACCGTTGCTTCCGCACTCACTGGTTAGAGTTTCTGTTTCTGCAACGAACTTACTGCCATCAAAGGAGCCGATCAAGTATTTTCCTTTAGCGCCCCAGAAGACCCAACGTAAAGAACCAGAATCATCAGTAAGCGGGAAAAAGTCCGGGCACTCTGTCACGCCCGGTAGGGTAAGATCCTGAAATCGTTCCCAAGTTTTACAATCTCTTGATCGCAACAGGCAATACTCGTTATCTATTAAGTATAAGGCCATAATCCACTGCTTTGATTCCTCATGCCAGATCACCTTAGGGTCCCGATTTCCTTTTGCAAAGTTCCCTATGATCGGGTTGCCTCCGTATTTTTGAACCGTGACGCCATTGTCAGTGCTATGAGCGAGGCACTGAGTATAAGGCCGTTCCGGTAAGACACAGTCACCCGCCGCTGTATAAAAAAGTAACATCGCCCCTTTACCGAATCCGGCTGAATTTTTGTGATCGATAACCGCTGATCCAGAGAACATGGTGCCGTGTTCATCAGGATAAAGAGCATGTTCTACCTGTTCCCAGCGAATAAGGTCATGACTGATTGCGTGGCCCCAAGTCATGTTGCCCCAAATTTTTGATTCTGGATTGTGTTGGAAAAAAAGATGCCATATTCCGTCACAGTAAACTAATCCGTTGGGATCATTGATCCAGTTTTCCTTTGCTGAGAAGTGAAACTGAGGGCGGTGAATTTCACTATATAATTTCATGTCAAAATACTCTTAAACAGGAATGGAAGTGCCGGCACCATTGCGGGCGACCGGATTTTGTTGGACTGAGGGAAATATCTCCCGAAATAGACTTAGCATATTCATTGTTGAACGTCGATCTGCGTTCTCGTGCAGCCTACCGGGACCGCCGAGAGTTGGCGGAAGGGCAAAGCCATGTGGTGTCTTCGCATGATCGTGGAAACACCAATCGACACCTGCCGTATCCATTTCTTCAAAAAATCGCTTACGACTCTCGTCGGGAACCAGATGATCCTCCGCACCGTTTTCTATAACTACTATTGTATTTGTATTGTACCGATTCTCGCATGTCCTGAGGGATGGGCGCTTAACGCCGATCCTTGAGGGACTTGGGTCCTCTCCTGTTTGCAACAAACCATGAAATGAGCAGACACCACCAAGGTTTAAACCTGCTCTAACCGCCTCAATAACAGCAACTCCACCAAAGCAATAACCAATCGCAGCACCTGGTATTGAGGCATCTACTGAGGAATGCTTTAGTCCTTGGTTGAGCCATTCCTGGAGAAGGGAACGGAATTTTTCGAAATCATGATCGAGGGCTACCATGGTCTCAAAGGTCTTTTTCATAAACGGTTCAATTTTTTCTTTATCAGTAGGGAAAAGTCTTTCTTCTGGCGGGAGCTCATCGCCATATAGATCTATTGCAAGGCCAACATATCCGAGGCGCGCGAGATACTCTGCTACATCTACATCGAAAAATTTTAATCCTTGGAAGTTATGAATAACTAATACTAGCGGTCTTTTTCCTGCTGATTCTGGCGGCGCGACTAAATGCCCCAGATAGGCGCTGTCACGGAAGTTGAAACTTATATTCGAGCGCTGGAGATCTGGCGCTGGTGGCCAATGGTTTGTAGGCATGGACTTGTCTCCTTTTTTTAATCCCAACGATTTATTGTACGCAGGACTATAATGCATTCAGGACTATTGCAAAACCTCCATAACTCAAATCAATAGAGCTTGTTTTTTAAAGGCACTAGCTTGTTGGTATAAAAAATAAGTTTTTTGGTATTACTCAGTAATCTGAAGCGATAGGGAGAAAATACTTTGAAAGATATATTATCTTGAGTAGTTTAATGGGTGAAAAAGAAAGAGGGTGATTATGGGAAGTCGTATTGATAAAGATGCTGAAAAAATTGTCGCTGCAATGCAGGCTGGAGAATTAAGGCCAGTATTATCTACAGAGGCTCCACTTGATTTGGAGACGGCATATAAGATTCAGGCTCAGGTTATTTCTAGATCAGGGATGGCTATTGCAGGGTTTAAGGCTGCACTAAGTAATACAGCGGGGCAAAAAGCAATGGGGGTCACCGAACCTGTCTTCGGTGTCCTGCCGCAATCAGGTCAGGCTAGCGCCGGTGATTTGATTAATCTAAAAAAATTCCATGGGCCTGTGATTGAAGCGGAGATAGGTTACCGAGTGGCGACTCCCGTCGTTAGAGCGGTGAATCCTGATACTGTATTAGGTCATATCGGAAGTGTGCTTCCTGTTTTTGAAATAGCTGATCCTGCATTCGTAGCAGCGAAGACCCGCACTGGAGCAGATCTAATAGCAGTCAATTCTGCCGCCGCTGCTTTTGTGCCTGGTGAGGCTACCGAGTGGGATAGTGATTTAGATAATATTTCGGTTGTTATGTCTCGCAATAATGAACGATTGACAGAAGGACGAGCCACTGACGCGATGGGTGGGCAGATTAAAGCGCTGTGTTGGTTGATAAACCAAGTTTTGAAATATGGCTATGTGCTAGAACCTGGTCATCTTCTGATGACTGGAGCGCTTGGTGGGCCTCAAGCCGGTTTGCCCGGCCGCTATCTGGGCGATTATGGTAACTTTGGTCGAATCGAGTTTGAGTTTACAAACCATACCTAGGAGCTTTAATCAAGCGTGATTGCTCTGGGCCAGATTGGCTTATTTTCTTGATTCGCGAATGTTCAAGATGTTTTTTGAAATCTTAAAGGGAAAGGATATGGGTCCGCTAGTAAACTTAAAGGTAATAGAGTTTCGAGGCATTGGTCCCGGTCCATACTGCGGAATGATGCTAGCTGACATGGGCGCAGAGGTAACACGTGTAGATCGTATACCCTTTTCTAGTGAATCAGAAAAGGGTGCCGATTTTCTTGGGCGAGGACGCCAAAGTATCGCGCTTGATCTTAAGCATCCTGAAGGTATAACGACTGCCTTAAGGCTAATTGATGCGTCAGATATACTGATTGAGGGATTTCGGCCGGGAGTAATGGAACGTATCGGACTTGGTCCTGACATTTGTCTGGCTCGGAATGAACGCTTAGTCTATGGACGCATGACAGGGTGGGGGCAAACGGGGACTTTATCATCTGCTGCAGGTCACGATATCAATTATATTTCACTATCTGGAGCCCTACATGCAATTGGTCATGAGGAAGAAAAACCAACGGTACCTCTTAACTTGGTCGGTGATTTTGGTGGTGGAGGCATGTTGTTGGCTTTCGGTATTTTAGCCGCAATTTATGAACGCTCTCAAAGCGGGAAAGGACAAGTCGTTGATGCCGCAATGACTGAGGGTTCTGCTCTTTTGATGAATGCTATCTTCGGACTTATGAACTCCGGAACTTGGTCCAAAGCCCGCGGTACTAATTTACTCGATGGAGGCTCACACTTTTATAACACCTATGAGACAAGTGACGGGAAATTCATCTCTATAGGGGCTATAGAGCCAAAGTTTTATTCTTTGCTCCTAGAAAAATTGGGGATTGCTCAAGTACCGGATTTGCCGAATCAAATGGCACGACAAGATTGGCCGGGGCTCAAGAAAAAATTTAGTGAAATCTTTAAAACTAAGTCGAGGGATGAGTGGGATGAGCTCATGATGGGCACTGATATCTGCTATGCTCCTGTCCTGAGCTATGAGGAAGCAAGAAAGCATCCCCATAATATTTCCCGTGGTACATTTGTGGAGCGAGATGGTTGCTATGAGGCCGCTCCAGCTCCAAGGTTTAGTCGATCTAACCCAAAGTTACCGGAGAGTGATGTGCCTGCCGGTTCTCAATCAATAGATATTCTCAGGCGTACAAGTTTCTCCGATGATGAGATTAACGGATTGATAGAACAAGGGGTTGTGGTTCAAAATTAGCGCCGGCTTCTAACAACGCAACGAAAGCCAATATGAGAAGATGATGTATCTATCATTTGTGGTATCCGAGCAGCCGGACGGTAGCGAAGGCAATAATTAGCTGCGCAGAGGTGTGAGCCTCCTTTTAATACTTTTCGGGGGATCTTGATTTCAGGTATTTGGGGATCAAAACTCGCTTCTAAATCCCCTCCTCTCGGATTCGTTCTTAAGCTTGACGAACTGCAACATGGAGAGCTACTCGTTTCTGGATGGACCGACATCCACCAGTCTTGGGTCCATTCCCATACATTCCCAATCATATCGAGTAGGCCAAACCCGTTCTCAGGGTAGGTATCCACCGGAGATGTACCTGCGTAGCCATCAAGCTCGGTGTTAAGCCATGGGAATTCTCCATCCCAAGTGTTTGCCATCGCCTTACCATTTGGATACAGATCATTTCCCCATGGGAAAGTGGCACCTTCATTGCCCCCTTTCGCTGCATATTCCCATTCGGCTTCGGTAGGGATAGATTTCCCTCGCCACTCGGCATAGGCAGCGACGTCTTCAAAGGCAACCTGCACTACGGGATGATCAGTGGCTATTTCTTCGGTTTTACCAAGGGGGGCTCGCCAGTTTGCACCCCTAACAAATTCCCACCAGTGACTTGGATTATTAAGATTAACTGGCCCCTTGGTGGGTTTGAAAACGAGAGATCCAGGTTCAAAATTTTCTAAATCAATACTTGAGTATTCCTCAGGGTCTAAAGTCCGTTCTGCGACAGTTTTATAGTCAGTTGCTTCAACAAATCGAGCGAATTCTCTTTTTGTGACAGGGGTCTTATCAATCCAAAAGCTATCCACAGTAGTTTTATTAACAGGCCGCTCTTCGGGGTAGAAGTTCGAGGACCCCATCTGAAATTCTCCACCCGGGATCCAGGTCATATTTTCGGTGAGCATTAATAAGGATTAGTTATTTATTCAGGGCACCATTACTTCGATCAATGCGGGCCCTGGAGTCGCAAAAGATTTCTTTAAAGCACTAGCATACTCGTCTACGGTTGTAACCCGCCATGCTGGAACACCCATGCCTTTTGCGATATCAGTCCACTTAAGTTCAGGGTTGGTAAGATCTAACATGCTCATCGCTTTAGGCCCTGGGTTGTGCGCTCCTACACGTCCAAATTCTACTTGTAATATTCCATAACGCTGATTCGCGAACAGAATTGTAGTGATATTCAGTCCTTCTCGTGCTTGTGTCCAAAGAGCTTGGTTAGTATACATACCGCTGCCATCCGCCTGTAAACTAATCACGCGCTGCTCAGGACAGGCTACGGCAGCTCCCGTTGCGCAGGGAAGGCCAAAGCCTATAGCGCCACCGGTTAAAATGAGCCAATCATGTGGTTTCCCTGTGCGTGTTGCCGCTATGCTACCTCCACCATTCATTCCGCCCTCATCGACGATTATCGCGTTCTCTGGAAGGAAATGAGCGAGTGTGGTGCCGGCTGATCTTTGATTGAGGTCCCCAGAAGGTAAGCCTGGTATTTCAAGATCGGTAAGCATAGGTTGGACTTTAGTAGCGCCCACAGCGTCCACCAGAGCCTCCAATGCTCCATCGATGTCCTCATCACGTTCTGCGAGCGTATGCAGCTCACAGCCTTCCGGGGTTAGGTAATTTGGCTTGTCAGGATAGGCAAAAAAAGTGACCGGGGCTTGGGTGCCCAATATAATTAGATGCTTTGTCCCATCCAGCACCTCGGCCGCCATTTCTCCAAAATAGGGTAAGCGAGCAACTTCTGAAGTGCCTGCGCCGCGATGTACTCGACCGACAAAGGTATCCATGAGTATGCGCGCTCCTGTTGCCTGACCGATTTGGTTTGCCATTGTACTGCGAGACTTGGTGAGCTCACCATTCATTAGAATTACGCTGGGTTCTCCACTTTTTAGAACATTAGCCACACTATCGACATTGAGGGTGCTATAAGCTTTGGGTTGAATACGTGGTAGTGGATTAGCTGATGCTGTGGTGCGATTCCATGCTGTATCCGCTGGGAGGATTAACGTAGCTACTTGCCCAGGTGGTTTCGTTGAGGCTTGAACTGCCTCGGCTCCATCAGCGGCAACGCTATCAGCGGACTCGCTCACTTTGACCCATCCAGAAACAGGCGCTGCAAACCCTGCAACATCAGACGTCAAAGGCGCGTCATATTTCCTATGATAAGTTGCATGTTCGCCTACTACGTTAACCACGGGGGTGCGGGCTTTTTTTGCATTATGCAGATTAGCTAATCCATTTCCTAATCCCGGGCCTAGATGCGTTAAAGTAACAGCTGGTTTTCTTGCCATTCGAGCATANCCATCGGCTGCNCCCGTCACAACTCCTTCGAANAGCCCNAGNACGCANCGCATTTGGGGATTATTATCTAGTGCTGCGACAAAGTGCATTTCTGANGTNCCTGGGTTTGCAAAACAAACATCTGCTTCTGCATCAACAAATGNCTGTACCAAGCTTTCAGCGCCGCTACGATCCTTCTTCTCTAGCATCTTAATCTCTTTTTTGTTTTGATTGGGTAATCATACCTTGTTTTACGCAGGTATTGTTGCGCTGTTCTTNCAGATCGCCTAGCATACAANGNGTAACGAANTTGGAGGNAACCTGTGCTAAAAGTTGGAGACATAGCACCTCNATTTAGCTTAACCAATCAAGATGGCAATCTCNTTTCACTTTCNGATTTCAAAGGCAAGAATATTATTTTTTGGTTTTATCCCAGGGCTAGTACTCCTGGATGAACTATTGAAGGTGAGGGGTTCCGTGATCGAATCCAACTGTTTANATCGCTTAACACTGTGGTTCTTGGTGTTAGTAACGACGCCCCCAGCAAAAATAAGCGGTTTAAGGAGAAGTACGATTTCCCCTTTGATTTGCTTAGTGATGAAAAACTATCTTGCTCTGTGGCCTACGGTGCAGCGGCTAGTTCATCTGCAGGCAAGGCGGCACGAATCAGTTATCTTATTGGACCGGACGGTAAAGTACGTAAGGTTTACGCAACGGTGAAGGCAGGTGGTCACCCTGAAGAGGTGCTGAGCGATTTGGCCGAAAATTAGTTCTTAGATTAGGTGAGTAATCGGTAAATATTAACATCGGATAACTACTTTATTCTGCTTATCGAAGAGAGAGGTTCTGACTGTGACCGAAATAATGCCTAGAAGGAAATTTACTTTGAAAGAAGAAGCAATTGACCCTTACGCGATTCCATTGGAGGAGATTTGTCTTGTTGCTCCAGGTATTTGGGAACGTGATGAAGTGGGCCCCTTTATGGAACGTTTGCGCAGTGAAGCTCCTGTGCACTGGTGGGAGGCCGAGGATGGCTTCGGTTTCTGGTCGTTAACTCGTTATGAAGATATCAAAGCAGTGGATATCAATCACGAAGTATTTTCATCTGAACCTATTATTACAGTACTAGATCCCCAGGAAGATTTTCCTCTACCCATGTTCATTGCTATGGATCCGCCCAAGCATGATGAGCAAAGAAAGGTAGTTGGTCCTACGGTAGGGCCCTCCAATCTCGCTAGACTTGAGTCAACTATTAGGGGAAGGGTCTGTCACATTCTCGATTCTCTCCCATTAGGCAAAGAATTTAATTGGGTAGAAAAGGTTTCTGTCGAGCTGACCACCCAAATGCTAGCCACACTATTTGANTTCCCCTTTGAGGATCGTAGTAAGNTAACTCGCTGGTCTGATGTGGCAACTTCCAACGANGACAANGGNATTTTTATCTCCGAAGAGGAGAAGCGGNNTGAGTTAATGGAGTGTCTCCAGTATTTTACTGCGCTCTGGCAAGAGAGGAAAAAAACTGAGGGCGGCTTTGATTTTATCTCGATGCTTGCGCATGGGGAAGCCACTCAAAGCATGGATCCTACCGAGTTTCTAGGGAATTTGATTCTTTTGATAGTTGGAGGTAACGATACAACTCGAAATTCAATTTCTGGTGGAGTGTACGCTCTTAACAAATTTCCTGAAGAATACGAAAAGCTGCGTAGTAATCCTCAGTTGATTCCAAACATGGTGTCTGAAATCATTCGTTGGCAGACACCCCTTTCTTACATGCGTCGAACTGTTCTCAGGGACACTGAGATCAGAGGCCAAAAAATTCAAAAAGGTGACCGTNTCTTAATGTGGTATGCCTCTGGTAACCGCGATGAGGCTGTATTTGAAGATGCAGATAAATTAATTATCGATCGTAAAAATGCCCGTCAGCATCTTGCCTTTGGATTTGGGATACACCGTTGTATGGGCAACCGTCTAGCGGAAATGCAGCTAAGGGTGCTCTGGGAGGAGATTCAGAAACGTTTCTATTTTATTGAGGTTTTAGAAGAGCCTGAAAGGGTTCGTAATAGTTTTGTGAGAGGTTATTCTACTTTACCAGTGAAATTACACGAATTATAGAATACCCAACGTTATCAAATGCCTTGTAACTTCCATCTTGTTTCCATGCGCATAATTTATCCGACGACATCCGCACATTGCTAGTACGCTATGCTGTTCTCTTAACTGATATCGTGCAGGGATTTTTTTAAATCTTTAGATTAAGATTTCTCCTCCCTTTGTCTCGGTCAATTTTCCTTACGCGGATCGAATGCATCGCGAACACCTTCTCCAGTGAAGATAAGAAGTGTCAACATACAAGCGAGTGTAAAGAATGTTGTGAGGCCTAACCAAGGAGCGTGTATATTGGTCCGGCCCTGAGCAAGTAGACGCCCGAGCGAAGGGGAGTCTGATGGGAGACCAAAACCTAAAAAATCCAGAGAAGTGAGCAAAGTAATAGAACCAGTCAGGATGAAAGGAAGAAAGGTCAGGGCAGCAACCATAGCATTTGGAAGAACGTGTCGGATCATAATGCTTAGGTTGTTTGCTCCAAGGGCTCGAGCTGCAGTTACATATTGAAAATTTCTTGCTCGCAGAAACTCTGCTCGCACCACTCCTACCAGAGCCATCCAGCTGAAAGCAACGAGGATACCAAGTAGCCAGAACACGTTTGATTCGACGATGCTTGCAAGAATTATAAGAATGAAGAGTACGGGTAGCCCAGCCCAAATCTCCACAAAACGTTGAGCAATGAGGTCTATCTTGCCCCCGAAATAACCTTGGACACCGCCTGCGCAAACTCCAATTATGGAAGCAAAAAAGGTTAGTACTAGCCCAAATAAAAAAGAAAGTCGTGCTCCATAAATGAGGTTTGCCGTGACATCTTTACCCACGTTGTCGGTTCCCAACCAGTGTTCTTTGGATGGTGGATAAGGTGCAGGGCCTGGCAAGTAGTAGTCTATTGTGTCGTAGCTATAGGGAATGGGAGGCCAAATCATCCAGCCTCCGCTTTCGGTAATCATGGCTTGAACTTCTTTTTCACGGTAGTCCGCCTCTACTTCGAATATTCCACCGAATTCCGTTTCTTTATAACGCTTAAAAATGGGGAAGTAGATCTCATCATCATAAGAAAGTAGTAAAGGCTTATCATTGGCCAAGAATTCGGCGAATAGTATCAATGTGAAGAGCGTCATAAATATGCTTAAAGACCAAAACCCGCGTCTATTCGAACGAAAGTTTGCTAGTCGTCTTTTCGTTAAAGGAGAAAAGTATGAGGCATTAGAAGAGGCGCTGCTTTCATTATCATCGTGATTTCGATATTTTGACATTAGCCCTCCCTCATCTCGAAATCTATCCTTGGATCTACTAGCATGTAGGTGATATCGGCTATGAGTTGAGTAACGAGACCAAGTAAGGTAAAAACAAAAAGGGTAGCAAAAACGATTGGATAGTCTCTCGTTAGGATAGCCTCGAAACCAAGGAGACCTATCCCTCTCAAAGAGAAAATTACTTCGATTAGGACCCCTCCAGTGAAAAGCATGCCGAGCAATGCTGCGGGGAATCCAGCAATAACAATTAACATAGCGTTACGGAAGACATGGCCATAAAGGACTCGTTTTGGCGCTAGCCCTTTAGCTCGAGCGGTTAACACATATTGTTTGTTAATTTCCTCAAGAAATGAGTTTTTTGTAAGCATGGTTAGTGTTGCAAAACTCCCTGCTACCATAGCAGTAACCGGCATTGCTATGTGCCAAATACGATCCTTTATTTTGTCGAACATACTTAGTTCTTCATAATTATCAGATATTAGACCTCTAAGAGGAAACCAGTTAAAAAACTCACCTCCGCAGAAAACAATTATTAAGAGCATAGCTAATACAAATGCCGGAACAGCATACCCCACTAAGATTACGACACTGCTCCACACATCAAAAGGTGTTCCATCAGTCACGGCTTTACGTATCCCTAGCGGCAGCGACACGGAATATACGATCAGTAGGGAGGCAATACCAAGCGATAGTGATACTGGCAATCTCTCTAGAATAAGATCGATGACTGGAACGTCCTGATAATAACTGTTACCGAATTCAAAAGAGAAGTAGTCTCTCATCATCATAAAAAATCGGATGTGAGCGGGTTTATCGAAACCGAATTGTCTTTCCAACTCTGCAATCAGCTCTGGGTCGAGCCCTCTCGCAAATTCATAGCTGCTATCTCCACCAGGTGCGCCTGCCCCTGCGGAGGGCGATCCACCACCGCCTCCAATCTGGGCTGTAGCTGCTACACCCTCACCCATTATTCTCGCTACAGCTTGGTCAACAGGCCCTCCTGGGCTTGCCTGAATTATAATGAAGTTAACCAGTAATATACCTATGAGAGTTGGAAAGATCAGTATGAGTCTTCGGAAAATATAGGAAGAAATTATAAGTTGCGTTGACTCTATTACTTTACCCATACATTTCCTCACAGCCCCTAAACCCTCAGTTTCCCCTAGTTTTGCTAATTATCACTCTTTTTTAGATCTAATTGTTATTCCTTTCTCCAGAAATGGTGTTGGCCGCTTTCTATAAAAAATCGCCAATTCCCTGAAAAATAGGTTTAAATAATAATTAATCGTTCGCTTATGGAGAAGCCGCTGACATTTCGATCCCTTAACCTAATGGCGTGCGTCACGACATGTTTACCTATTTTTTTACTCTATGTTCAGCAGAGCAAGGCGGCAGATACCCCATGTTTGCAGCCGAAATATCAACATGCTGCCGCTAGCCTTTTATCTCCAAAATACGAAAAACAATTTCGCCATTTCCACTACGCCAATCCTCAGGCACCAAAGGGTGGCTCAATGAGGGTCCCACAATTGGGCACTTTCGATAACTACAACAGCATTGTCGAAAAGGGTCGCCTTGCCGCCGGGTACGAAGTCACTGGAGGACTAATTTATGACGCTCTCTTGGAAAAAGCACTTGATGAGCCCGTAAGTTATTACGGGCGATTAGCAGAAGGCGTTGCCATTGCTCCCAATTATGAATGGATTGCATTTAAATTACGTTCTGGGGCGACTTGGCATGATGGCCGCCCCATAACTGTCGCTGATGTCCTGTTCACCTTTAAAATGCTTAAAGAATATGGTTCTGTAGCAATCAAAACAGCATTGGCTGACCTTCAAGACGTCTTGGCTTTTGGAGACTCAGAAATTTGTTTTGTACGAGACATCGCCGCTGAGCTAAATCCGTCACTACCTTTTATCGTTGGTGAATTTAGTATTCTCCCGGAACATTATTGGCTAGATAAAGATATTTCCAAGACTAGTATTTATCCCCCTTTGGGGAGCGGACCCTACCGTTTCTTAGAAGCCAACTTAGGGAGAAAATTGCGTTATGAACGAGTTGCCGACTATTGGGGAGCTAATCTCCCCGTTAATAAAGGTCGCTACAATTTTGATTACGTGGAGTTTGACTATTTCAAAGATGAAACTGTAATGGCTGAAGCCCACAGGAGTGGCGAGTTTGATGTTAGGGAAGAGGGTGTATCCAAAGCTTGGGCAAAGCAATACGACTTTCCCGCTGTTCAGGTAGGAATCTTTAAGAAAGAATTAAGACCCTTAGCAAGAGTAGAGGGATTGTGGTGGCCAATCTTTTGGAATTTAGAACACCCTCCACTGGATGATATCCGCATACGAGAAGCCCTTTGGCTGCTTTTTGATTTTGAATGGACAAACAGGGTGGTTTTTCACTCTTTCTATGAGCCTGGGGTTAGCATTTTTCAAAACTCCCCAATGGCACACAGGGGTTTGCCCTCGGAGAAGGAGCTTGCTTTACTGAACCCTTGGCGAGGCCAAATTCCTCCTCGTGTGTTTTCAGAAGAATTTAGACACCCCCCCAACTCTGGTTTCGGCACAAATAGAGAAAATTTGCGTCGTGCCATCGACTTATTCGATCAAGCTGGATGGGGGATTTTCGACGGGATTATGCGAAATAAAAAAAGTGGCGAGACCTTTAAGTTAGATATAATAGGAGCCTCCTACTATTCCATCCGCCAAAGTACTTCTCTTCTTCAAAATCTTGAGGCAGTTGGCATAGAGGTTAATGCCTCGGCCTTGGAGGTATCTAACTGGCTGCATCGAACTCGCACGGGTAAATTTGACGGTAATAACCTGCGTTTGGAGCCGACTTACACCCCAGGATTGCAGCTTAGGAATTGGTTTGGAAGTGCGGCAGCCGATGCAGACTACGGTCAAAACTGGCTGCGTCTCAGAAGCCCAGTAATTGATAGTCTTATTAATTCCGCCATTACTGCGAAAAGTGCGTCCGATTTATACGCGGCCACGCGGGCTCTGGATCGAATTATTATGTGGAACTTTTATTTGATCCCACTGGGATCTCAACCTGGCTTTCGCCTAGTGTACTGGGATAAATTTGGAGAAGTTCCAGACCAGCATCTGAGTAGGGTCCCCTTTATCGACGCTTGGTGGTGGGATGAGTCAAAAGCAGAGCGGGTCGCACGAGAGCTGGCTACTCTGACAGATTAGCCTTAACTTTCTAACTCCTCTAGATCCGAGAAGTGATCCAAGGCCTCAGGATTAGCAAGGGCGTCTTTATTAGGGATTTCTAGGCCATGCACAGCATTCCTGACAGCTATTTCTACAATCTTACCGCTAATGGTCCGCGGAATATCAGGCACTTGAACCACTTTGGCTGGAACATGCCTTGGTGTTGTGTTTCGTCTAATCATAAGTCTAATTTGGTTCTCAATTGTGTCGGTGAGGACAGTGCCCTCTCGCAAAACCACAAATAATACAATCCGTGAATCATCCCCCCAGTTTTGGCCAATGACTACGCTGTCTAGTACCACATCGACCTTCTCAACCTGACGATATATCTCAGCGGTTCCAATCCTAACCCCTCCAGGATTAAGTACGGCGTCGCTCCGGCCGTGAATAATTATACCCCCCTGTTCGGTAAGCTCACCATAGTCGCCGTGTGCCCAGATGTTAGGAAATTGATTGAAATAAGCATCATGGAACTTGGTCCCTTCTGGATCATTCCAAAACCCTAGAGGAGCCGATGGAAATGGCTTTGTACAGACCAACTCTCCTTTCCCGTTGTTGTTATCGGTTTTCCTAAAAGATTCACCGTCCTTATTCCAGAAATCCACTGCCATGCCTAAGCCAATACATTGTATCTCTCCCTTGTATACGGGGAGTGCCGGATTACCTAGCATAAAGCATGAGATTATGTCCGTTCCTCCACAAATGGATGAAAGACATACGTCTTCTTTAAAGTCACGGTAGACATAATCGAAGCCCTCCGAGCTCAGAGGGGATCCGGTGGAAAGTATTGTCTTGAGGCTGTTTAGTTTATGACTTTGTTTTGGCTTTAAGCCGGCTTTATCCAAAGAGCTAATAAATTTAGCGCTTGTCCCAAAAATGGTTATCTGTTCGTCATCTATAGCATCGAGTAAACGATTGCCCTCATTTGCGAATGGTGATCCGTCGTAAAGAACAAGACTTGCCTCGGAGGCTAAACCTGTTACAAGCCAGTTCCACATCATCCATCCACATGTCGTGTAGTAAAAAACCACATCACTCGAACTAATATCTGTATGGAGCTTATGTTCTTTCAAGTGTTGTAGGAGCGTGCCACCGGCGCCGTGCACAATGCACTTCGGTACACCAGTGGTCCCGGAGGAGTACATGACAAATAATGGATGATCGAAAGGTAGTTGTTCAAAATTCAGACGTTTAACTGGTGTATCACCAGCAAATTCTTCAAGCAGGATAGTATCTTCGTCGCTATTTACATATCCATCTACCAACGGAATTACTATGACTTTTTCTATGCTTTTAATTTTTTCCTTTATCGCTGATATCTTCTCAAGACAGTCAATGGTTTTTCCATTGTAGAAATAGCCATCCGCGGCAAATAGAATACGGGGGGTGATTTGACCAAACCGATCGACCACACCATTAATACCAAAATCGGGAGAACATGATGACCAAATGGCACCAATACTCGCGGTCGCCAACATCGCGACCACTGTCTCGATAATATTAGGCATTAGACCGACTACTCGGTCTCCTTTGACGATCCCTTGTTGTTGCAAAGCGAAAGCTAGTTTTTCGACCTCATCAAACAGTTCATTGAAAGTCAAGACTCTGCGATCACCGTTCTCGAGTAGGCCGATTAGAGCGACTCGATCCTGATTGATGCTGAGTAGATTCTCTGCAAAGTTAAGTTTGCTATCACTAAACCATGTGGCCTCCGCAAATTTGTCCCCGTTTGTTAGGACTGGCTGACTACCGATCGTTCCCCTTACATTGCAAAATTTCCAGATAGCTCTCCAAAATTGACCTGGGTTAGAGATTGACCAACGATGCAGATCAGAATAACTTTTTAGATCTAGGCCAAATTTTTTTGATACTTCTTTCGTGAATTCACTAATTTGACTATTCGCGATACGACTTGCACTCGGTCTCCAAAGCGGGGCTTCAATCATCTTTCCGGCTTGCGTTATGTAATTAAGGCCCAGATTATAGCGTGCAAAAAGCAAGATCAAAGATTTGCAGACAAAGAAACCTTATATCTTTTGAAAACGATCACAAATGTGCCTAGGCTACATTTAGCTTTATTTTTTTAGGCTCCGTTGTTTAACTGGATTGTAGTTTTTTTATATTTAATTCTTGGTGAAATTATGGAATTACTAAACGATAGCCTTGTAGACAAAGTCGCACTGGTTACCGGTGCTTGTGGTGGTATAGGTCGCGCGATCTGTGAGCGTCTAGCCAGTGATGACGTGCGACTGGTGCTCGTCGATTTAGATTCAAAAGAAGTAAAGCGTCTGGCTTCCACACTGAATACAGATACTTTTGCTATTGGGTTGGATATTGGCGATCCTACTGCTGTTAGCCATGCGCATGATCTCGTCAGCGAAGAGTTCGGAGATGTTGATATATTAGTTAACTGTGCTGGCGTACTCTCAAATAATAAACTTTTGGATACCTCGCCATCAGAATGGCGCAAAGTGATGGCTGTTAATTTGGACGGCGCTCTTCACTGGTCGCAGGCTGTGGTTCCTTCTATGAAGCGAAACCACTTTGGACGCATTATTAATATATCCTCTTTTGCTTGGAAAGCTGGTGGGCTCACGGCTGGGACAGCATACACTGCATCGAAAGGCGGAATGGTCTCCCTTACATTTTCTATCGCGTTAGAATTTGCGAACGCCGGGATCACTGCAAATGGTATCGCTCCTTGCTACGTGATGACCCCGATGGTGAGTGAGCAGCTCTCTGAGGAGCAGCGTCAGGCTACATTAGAACTGTTGCCCGTGAAAAGGTTTTGCTCGCCCGAGGAAGTAGCGCACGCCGTAAGGTTCATCGCATCTCCCCTTGCTGGTTTTATCACCGGTGAAATCATTGATATGAACGGTGGATTACAGTTTGACTAATACCTATCCAAGATTAACTCGTGATTATTCTCGAAAACACGAAGCATCGGTTCCCCCTAAGATCGTGCACTTGGGTATGGGTGCTTTCGCACGCGCGCATCTTGGTGAATACGTCAGGCGGCTTTATGGCCTCCCTAATGATGAGCCCTGGCTGATATCTGGTGTTTCCTTGAGGACGCCAAATGTTCGTGATTCCCTTAGGCCTCAGCAAGGAGCTTATACTATTATCGAAAGGAATGGCCCTAGAGATGAGCCGAATGATAGGTTCATCATTGCTTGTTGTGTTACCGAGCTGCTTTTCGCTGGGGACGATGCGGACACTATAAAAAGCCGTCTATCTGATTCTAACACTAAAATAATTAGTATAACGGTGACGGAGAAGGGCTACTGCCGGGATGCGCAGGGGATGTTGGATCTTAAGAATTCCGATATTCAGTCAGATATAAAATCATTATCTGCCAATCCTGGAGCAATTGTGAGAACGCTACCTGGTTGGGTAGCGCAGGCAATTTTACGGCGCGCAAAAAAAAATTTACCGATTACTATTATGTCACTGGATAACCTTCCTCAGAATGGAACCAGTTTGTACAAAATAATCGCAACCATGTTGCGAGAATTGGACCCGAGCGCACTTCTGTGGCTTGATGCAGGAAATGTCAGCTTTCCAAATAGCGTCGTTGATAGAATTGTTCCAGCGACCTCCAAAGAGGATCTCAGTGACGTCTCTAAGCAACTGAAAATTAATGATGTGTGGCCTGTAGTCACAGAGCCCTATGTCAGCTGGATTCTCGAGCAGAAATTCTCTAGTCCTCAGCCTAACTGGGGCTCTGTGGGCGTCTCGCTCGTTATGGATGTTGTGCCTTATGAAGAAGCAAAACTTCGACTACTGAATGGGGCTCACTCTTTGATCGCTTATTTGGGTCAACTAACTCACAAGAAAACAGTTGCAGAAACTGTAGAAGATGAAATTTTTGGTAAAGTTGTAAAAGGTTTCATGAAAGAGATTGGAGAGACGATTGAATCCCCAAAAGCTCTCGACCTGCGGAAGTATCAGTCTGAGATCTTTGGAAGATTCTGCAATATAGCTTTGCACCATAAAACGGTACAGATCGCGGCGGATGGCAGTGAGAAAATACCTCAGCGTTGGTTAGAGGCAATCATAGTTCTGCGGAGAGAAAAAAAGCCAGTCCGTTTCCTTGCTATGGCCCTCGCAGTTTGGATTCGCTACTTACAGGGCAGTTCTGAGTCAGGCACTAAGCTAATTATATCAGACCCTAGGAAGGATCGGCTTATTGGAATAGTTACTAGCGGATTTAAAGAGACTGAAATGATTACGGACATAATAGCGCTTCTGAACTCTGATCTTGCTACCGATCTGTCGTTAATAGCCGACATCAAAGGTTATCACGCCGAGATTGTCAGTGATGGATGTCGCGCTGCAATAAGTCGTTTAATAAGTTGATATTAGTCTCATTTTGCCACCCAAAGTCCTAATGCCGGATTCGAGATAAAATAGTACTCCTCATCATTCGAATTAGTATGCCACCCAGATTTCATATCCTTGGGTAGATATTCCTTGGTAATTTTCTCGATATCGCCATAGTTAAAGCCTACCGATTCAATTTCATTTGATGAAAGGTGTCCAGAGCAATATGTGACCTTAAATCTCCCTTCAGTTGAACCATGAATTAGATGTGCGGCCGCAGAAAGATTGTTAGCCAGATCTTCATTTTCTTTGACGCATTTCATTATTTCATTTGTGCTCCGATATCCGTAGTTTCTTATCAATCGATCAATTTCACTGTCCTCGCCAAATTTCTCTATGCCAGGCCCCAATATAATTAATTCACCACCATCCGCGATTGCCATGCGGGTCCTATAGATTGCTTTGTTACCCAGCCAGGTGCTATGGAATTCATTTGGGTCTAAGTAAACGACTACCTTCTCTAAACGTTCTGGTAACGTTGTAATATTCACCTCTGAAGATAGTTTTGCCGCGGCTTCGAAACACTCGATGTCATCTCCAATAAATAGGCCTCTAGTGATTAGTTCACCCGTATTTGTGTGATCGATTACGGTTAATATGTAAAGAATTGGTAAGTCCTTGCAAAACTTGGCTTCTGCATAATTTAGAATCTTACGCAGTGGTGTATTTGTCTTCCCCATCATGCGTTCCATTCCGAAGGCGGCACCAATAAAATGACTCTCATTGATTCCTTCGGTACCGCCCGTTCCAACGAAAATATTTTTATTGTAGTTCGCCATACCAATTACCTCATGGGGTACTACTTGACCAATCGATATGATTAAATCATGTTGGCCATTCCAAACTAGTTTATTCATCTGGGCTGGCCATGGTTTCTGCCAAATACCCTCTGTCACCTCATCAACATAGACGCCAGGCACCTCACCAATTGTTATGACATCTTTTCTCCAGCGATGTTCTCGAAATTTTCTCTCTGGTATTCCAGGATACATCTTGGATAGTTGATCTTTACTCATAGGAGCATGTGTTCCGAGCGCTGGTAGAATATCGACTAAATTTGGGCCGAAATAGTCATCGGTAATACATGTTAGTTCTCCGGCGCGGCTATGGAATCGAGTAAAGTCTGGCGGTATCGCTAGGACTCGGGTTCGTTTCCCTAACTGTCCGAATACCTCATTCAGTGATTGTTTTAAATACTTTTCATCAAGTGTCTTCGTTGTTGAGCCTTCTGCTAGATACAGCGTCATCTTGGTCTAATCGTCTAGTTCGATATCGATACCGAGCTCTGCAGATATCAATTCGAGTTGCTCAGCAAAAACCATTAGATCTGTGCTTGCGGCATACTCCACTATTGCTTCGGCTTCAAACATTGGCTCCCCTGTCATGGCAGCTTTTACGATATTAGTATTAAGTTCAAGTACATTAATACGCTGGTCACTGAGGGCACTGGATACGTCCTTAACTATCCCAGGCCGATCTAATCCGAGAAGCGTAAGCTTATGGGTTACTATACTAGTATCTCTAGTTTCAGCTCCTTCTTTGAGGACAATATTTAAACCTTGATCCTTTAAGCCTTGTAGTGAGTTTATTAGCGCGTCAGCTTGATCAGTGTCGACACCAATCTGAATAATTCCTGCGAATTGTCCAGCCAATTGGCTTAATCGGCTTTCTAACCAATTACCATCATGATTTTTTATGACGGCAGAAATAGACTCTACCAAGCCGGGCTTGTCCTCACCAATGAAGGTTAATATCAAATTTTGTCTCATAGGCGTTGCTTGAAACCTGAAAATATTTTTCAACAGATCGCTAGTTGGCCATTCCCCTGCGAGGGTAAATCGTCATTGCAATTTATAATCTAACAGCTCGTTAGTGTTTGGCAGATGATAACAGATTCCTTGAGAGACCAATGAGTGGCTTAAGCTCTTAGCTACCAAGAAGTAACGAGATTTGTCGAGACTGTGCAATTAGGTTGCCGTCATTATCCCAAAGTAACCCATCCTCAATCATTCGGCCATCATTCAAGTCGAGAGTGTTAAAGTCACCTTGAACCCAGCCTGGAGAAGGTTTGCGTCTTATTTGTACCGTTAGTTCTAGTGTCGGCACCCAACCGATATTGCCCACAAGTCCGAAGATTGAGGGAGGGAAAGCATCCGCGAAAAGCATGGCAGCGAGAGTGCTTGGGGCGTCTTCATCTATCAGTTTAATCCAGCCAGAGACTTTCGCTTTTTTTACCTTTAGTTCTCTCTCGAGAGGGCTGATACGGACATCTAGTCTCTTTAGTAAAGGAAGCAGAATACCTTGTTCTGAAGCAGATCTTTGGGGGCAGAAATCAGGCGGTAGTATTTTTGGTGCGGGAATTTTTATAGATGTCAATCCAGTGCTTTTACCCGGCAGATCTCCCAGGCCAGCAATAATTTCCACCCTCGGTTTACCTTCTTGGTGGAGGGATGCGCGCATCGTGGTGATCGTTCGCCCAGTACGAATACTTTCTACATATATTTCACAAGGGGTATCCGGAATCCCTGGCCTTAAAAAATGAGCAGTTACAGTAACGGGGTCTTTATGTTTCTTTGATAACTGAGCTACTGCTCGTAACGCTATGCAAGCTAGGTAGCCCCCGTTTGGATTATCGCCAATGTTCCATTGTTTGCTAACAAATCCCGATAATTGACCCTCGCCGATAGTCTTGCTAGCTGTTTCGTCATTGAAGTAAGACATAATCTTAATACTCTTTAGCGAAGTGAGTAATTAAGATCCATATCCAAAGCGGTTTGTTCAAACCATTCCACTACTTCACGATGATAGGGAATACCATAGGTTTTACGCTTCTTCGTTTCTTCATGCTCGATAAGCCCAGCATAGTAGACTCTCTCATGACCCTCAGTAGGGGTCATCCTCGCGATGCGTTCTAGCAGAGCATCCATATCTGATTTGAAATCTGCCATGTCGACAAAAGCCTCAACTTTCATTGCCATTAAGAAGAGTCCATTTTTACGCTGAGGATTTAAATGCCCAGGTCCATTTCCTGACAGTATCCCCGCCATCATGTCGACAATAGTGGCGAAGCCAAAGCCTTTGTGGCTTCCATTTTCTCGAGTACCGCCAAAAGGTAACATCAGAAATTGGCCATACTCTGGCGATTGCAGTTTCTCCATGATCGGCTCTCCCTGCAGATCGGCAATCCAGCCTGGCTCGAGATGTGAACCAATTCTTCGGGTCAACATGAGTTTGTTAGCAGCAACTTGAGTAGTAGCAATATCGAACATAAAAGGAGGCATTTCCCCTGCCGGTATTCCCCAGGCAATAGGATGAGTTCCGTAGATTGCCTCTGAGCCGAACGTCGGAAGCTGGAGACTGCCACCTATCGAATGCATTGCGATGCCGATCATATCTTTGTTTACTGCCATCATTGGGTAGTAGGCTAGCATTCCAGCATGACTGCAATTTTGAACTACTACCGATCCAATACCTGTTTTATTTGCTTTATCGATGGCCATTTCCATAGCTTCAGGGCCTACTTGAATCCCTAGTCCACGATCCCCATCCATTGTGGCAGTTACCAAAGATTCTCGAATACACTTCACGGAGGGTCTTGGATTTACGATGTCATTCCGATACCAATCGATATAATTTCTGAGCATATTTGAAACCCCATGGCTTTCACATCCGCGCAGATCACTGGTAATAAGAACATCAGCCATAAGGTTTGCGTCCTTGCTTACGACACCCATTCTCTTAAAGATTTGCTTTGTCGCGGAACGTATCACGCCTTCTTTAACGACGATTTGGTCTTCAGGAGGGACCAGGAAACGATTGAGCATTGGAGAATTCTCTGACGTGGAATGAATGAGTTTAACGAAAGTGGGTGTTGATAGCATCTAGGATGAAATCTCGATATGTTAGGGCTACTCATTTACACTAGATGATCTCAGCAAACATTTAACTGGATACCGAAAAATGAGAATTGAGGTTTTGGACCAGTTTTGCTTAAGGTGATAGATATGAATCGGGCTAACGCTTTTAAAGAGGGGAATTTAGGACTACCTGCTTTCGTGCGAACGGAGACGATGAACTTTTGTTTTCTCGGCAACCATCATGATTTTAGCGATCGCTAAATGCGCGAAGGTTCCCTACAAGTAACGACAATTCAGTAGGGCTTGCCCATTTGGCAGGTAAAATTGGACATACGATGGATAAAATTCGCGCTGCTAAGTGCAAGTTAGAAATGGCTGAGATAGAAATAAATGCAATCGACCATCTCGTTACAAAATTGCGAGCCCATTAGATGCAAACGGTAATTGAATAGAGCTTTTTATGGGCGCAACTGATTACCGGAAATTAGAGCCGCGGATACTAACCGTTTTAGACCAGTTGGAAATCTAAGTGAGTGCTTTTCAGCCACCCACTCTTCGTCAGAGAGCTGCTGCTGCTTCTGATTTGGCGAGGGAGCATGTTTTGGAAAGTGAAACCCTAGGGCATCTTCATCCTAAAGTCGTGGAAACCATGCAAGATATGAGTCTACCTCAGCTTTTGAAGCATGGGTCTGTGTCTACCATAAGAGAATTTGTAGATGTCTGCGGCATTCTTTCGGAAGGTGACATGTCGGCGGGCTGGTGCAATTTTGTATGGGGAATCAACAATTATCTTGTTGGGTTGTACCCTAGTGCTACTCAGGAAAAAGTTTGGCAAAATCCGAAAACGCTGATTTCTGGATCGCTCAGTCCCCTTGGAAATACGGATACCGTCTCGAGTGATGGCGCACTGATTTCTGGTCGCTGGTCCTTTAATGCGGGTTGTGATTATGCAGAATGGCTGTTACTCGGATTTAGTGATAGTGGCGGAGATTCTTATCTGGCACTCGTGCATAGCTCAGAGTACGAGACAGAAGATGGATCACGAATACTCGGTCTGCGCGGCGCGGGCTTGAAAGATGTATTGTGTAACACAATTCAAATTCCTAATGAGCGTTTGATGCCGGCCAGTATGACGCTGGTCCCCTATGGCGCATTGATTATTCTTTTGATTGTCGGTCCGGTAATCGGAGGCGCGCAAGCTGCAGTGAGTGAGTTCCGTAAGGAACTTAGTGGGTCTTCCGATCGGTCTCTGTTACTAAGCCTAGCGGAAGCGAGTGCGGAAATCGATACCGCTCGCACCTTAGTATTGTTCGATGCAGACATTCTCGATGTCAACCCCGCACCAAACCCATTTATCACCGCGCGAATCCTTCGAGACGCTGCCTTTGCTGCCCGTCTATGCAATAGGGCGACTCAGAGACTTGTCGCAGCATCTGGATCAAGTAACTCACACGAGAAAAGCGATATCCATAGGATTTTCAGGGACGTGAATGCTGCCTGTGGGCACTCCAGATTGCACTGGGAGAGTCAGTCGCTTCCCTATGCAAGTATGTTAATAGGTGGATAAAAGCGAGTCGGAGTATTCGCAAAACCAGACGTGATTATTAGGGGCGCGCTAATACCCCTAGCTGCTTAGCGCGTCACCCTTTTTCCATGGAGCAAGTTGTCCTTCATAAACTATGGGCCCTTTGCGGAAGTGAGCTGCCTCGCTTAGTGTTTCTACAAAAGGCATATCACTAGGGTACAAACGGTCTGCTTTCGGCCTCGCGCCTGCCTTGGAGACATGTCCCCATAGTGGATGGCCAACGACTTCTTCCGCGATAGCTGCCGCTTCAATTAATTTGTCTAGGTTGTAACCTGTTTCTATGCCCAATTCATGACAAAGATCAACAAAGTCTTCAGTGGGGACATGCCCTGCAGCGCGGCCATTACCGCAATAGGGACAACCACCCATGCCTCCTAATGACGTGTCAAAACTATCTACGCCAAACTTTAATGCCGAGTAAAAACTTGCCATTGCTGAACCGCGAGTGTTGTGCAGATGCATGTGAAATTTTTTGATTTCAGGGTACTTTTTACTAATTGCCTCTAGCGTTTCTTCAACCAGATGAGGCATGTTCCAGCCCATGGCGTCGAGAAAGGTGACTTTAGTAACGGGGATGCCGGCTTCATGCCACCAGCCAATGATAGTATCCAGAAGATCCATGCGTTGTTTAAGAGAGAAGGGTCCTTCATAGTTCGACCCAAAGGGATTGCCCAAGCCAACTGAGGCGTTCTCGGCACCTGCTTTAACGGCAGCTGCTACCACATTTTCTACAGAAGCTAATTGCTGTGCTTGCGACCGATTATAATTTCTACGCGCGAAAGTATCGCAAAGCTCGACATTCGAAGAAAACCCCTTCAACCCCTCACGAACATCGATCTTCGGAAAATAAGCATCGGCGCGATTGAACCCTTTTTGATTAAACACTGCAGCGGTATAAGTAACGCCCTCCTTAGGTATGAATTTTTCGGCGATTTCGTCTATACAGGCCATTTGAGGAGTCCACTTGGGATGCGCGAAAGACCCAATTGAAATTACTTTTGCACCGGTTTCACCAAGGGCGTCCAGCAGTCGCAGTTTTTCAGATACTGGAATTTCTGCACTTTCGATTTGCAATCCCTCACGCATAGTATCATCAGTGATTGTTACGGATTTTGGGAATGCCATAATTGACCCTTATGATCTTTCACGTTAAGAGGGTAAACAGTCGGAGGCGCCTTGGCAAATTAGCCTTTTGGAATAAGGCGTCCAGCTTACCTCAATCTATTGAGTAGGACCGCTAAGGAAGCCTCGGCTGATCAGAAGCTTAATCACTTACCGCCCTTTCCACCTCCTCCAAACCCGCCAAAATTATCGCCAAATCCTCCTGATTTTTCGTCTCCAGCAGATTTAAGACCCATCACGGGAGGTCTTGTAAATTTTGGTTTTGGGGGAGCCTCATAAGCGATAGTAAAATTAACATCTTCCGTTGCAACTGGGACTCCGTTGACGAATCTAGGCGCATATCGAAATTCTGTCAGAGCCGCCAATGCCTCATCGTTGAGTCCAGGCTCCGTAGAACTTTCGATCTTGGGGCTTTTTACAAAGCCTTCCTCATCAACTGTAAAGCTAAGTTTTATTTCGACAGGGTCAGATTGCTTAATTTTTTCTGCATCAAAGTTGGGTGGCTTAATATATAGGGGATCCGCTATCCAGTTGTCGCGCTCACCGATAGCTAGGCAATGTTCTGTGGCACGTTCGCTATTTCCCGTTCTTTGCAAGGCATCGATCAGCATTATGCGGAGGTTCCTTTCCATGGTTGTTATTTGATCATCGTTGGTTTTGAATGCAGTGAGCGATGCATTCAGGTGATAAGCGGCCTGAGTAAGGCTTTCATCTTGGAGAGACCAAATTGCCATATGATAGTTGGTCAATCCCCAACGAACATCATTTTCCTGCAAAGTCCCCTTATATGCAGAATAACTAGCCTCAACAAAAGGTCGAGTGTATTGGTTAGCTTGCCGTTTTAATAGCCTAACAACGATATCGAAGTTTCGCTTTCCGCGTATGGTTGGGTTTTCGTGCTTCTCAAGGACATCTGAAGCACGTTGGAAAAAACCAATGCCTTTCTCGGGCTTTCTGGCATCTATGTGCGCGCTTCCAAGCTCCAATAAGGGTGATACCAATTCATCAGCATTTTCTCCGTAGAACTCTTCCATCACATCTAATTTACCCTTAAGTGTTTTAGCAGCTTTTCTATAATCCCCGGTCTCGTTTAGTAGAGATGCGTAATTGACTGCAAGTTTGGCTGAGTTTATGTGGTTCTTTCCGTAGAGCTTTGAGCCTAATTTATACGCGTCGGCGGCTGCGCCAAGCGCTAAGGGCAAGTCATCGACTTCAATATATTGGTTGTAAGATTTATAAGCTTGCTGAAAATCAGCTTGCAAGTTAGCGAGTGCCGAAGTTGTCTGAAAGATCATTGCCAAAATCAGACAAATATTCCCAAAATTATATTTCATGTTGACTTCCCCATGACACACTAGTGAATAGGCTGCTCCCAAAGCGCCTGTAAATCAAGTAACTTCATGTAAATGAGTTCTTTTACAAGAATAAGTTCCTCTACCCTTGAGTAATAAGATTTAGACCTCACATAAGCTGAGTTCCCTTTCTATGGTAGCACTTTGAAATCGATCTCTTTGATTATTACGATATTGTTCGTTCTGAAGACCCAAGCGGCTGATTTCCATCATGTCCATATTCGAGCTGATGATACATTTCGATCGGCATCATGGTATGCGGAAAATATGGCTGGGGAGCAATTACAGGTGGCTAACTTTCACGGTGTTCGCTTCGGAAGAAAACTCATGCTTTTCGCGCCTAAAGAGAGACCGGGACCTGATGGATCAATGGCCCCGTCAGTTCTAAAAACTAGCGAGGGCACGTCGCTCGATCATTTAGGTTTCAGTTTTAAGGACTTCGAATCAAAACTTATAAGCTTGCAACTGGCAGGAGCCAAGGTAATGGGATCGCCGAAACCCTTGAAATCCGGCGGAAACTCATTGATAGCCTTCGTTGAGGATCCATGGGGCCAAAAGGTGGCCGTTTTGTCCGATCCAGAAATTGAAGGCTTGCACCATGCGTACATCGCTTCCTCTCAGCCTCAGAAAGCGATTACTTGGTTCTCAGAAAGTTTTGGTGGCACAGTTGAGGATTTTAATGGTAACCAGGAATTACCTTCAATTCGTTACGGAGACTTCTGGGTCGTCGTATCAGAAAGTCATGGAGAGCCAGAGCCTAATATGTTTTCGATGATTGATCATTTAGGGTTTCACGTCTCCGATGTAGATAAGAAAATGTCGACTTTGAAAGATGTAAACGTCTTGAAGCCTGCCCAAGGATTTTATTGGTGGCAGTCGATACCAGGAATGCCTGGACCAAAGAATGGGTTTGTCGAGAATTCGTCCAAAGTTTTAATCGAGGTCATGCAACTAAGATGACCAATTTATAGACGGAAATCGTGGACTTTCTGCACATATTTTTTCGCATTAAAAAAATTGGCACAATCTATGTCAAAAAATGCTTCAGATTGTTGACTTCGATTGGTCTAAAAGTACAATTACAGTCTGAAAAAGCTCTACCCAGGGCGGCCGCCGAAGTTAAAAAATCGAAGGTAAATATTAGGAATTAACCAAATTTTGTTATCAGAATTTTTCTGAGAAGGAGAAATATGCTCGTTGCGATTGTGTTTATGTTGTTGGTCGTTGGATCAATCGCATTTCATCTCTGGAGTCCCAGCGTCGGCTGGTGGTTTTTACCCAGAGCGTCCCATTGGGACAAAATAGATTTAACGCTAGATATTACTTTTTGGGTTACGGGTTTTGTCTTCGTCGCTGTTAATTTATTTATGGCCTATGCCGTAATTAAATTTCGCAATCGAGGTAAGGACTCTAAGCCCGCAAAATATGAGCCAGAAAATCCAAAGCTTGAGCTTTGGCTGACTGTTTTTACGGCTATCGGGGTGGCAGCTATGCTGGCGCCCGGACTTTACGTTTGGAATGAATTTGTTCACGTTCCCGACGAAGCTTGGGAAATGGAAGTTCTAGGTGAACAATGGCGCTGGACCTATCGTCTTCCAGGGGAAGACAATAAGTTGGGTACATCAGACGCTTCCTTCATAAGTATATCGAACCCTTTAGGTATCAACCCCAAGGATCCGTTCGGCCAGGATGACTTAATTATTGATACAGGTATTGTTCATATTCCAATAGACAAGCCTATAAAATTGAATCTACGTTCCAAAGACGTTATGCATGATTTTGCGGTAGCTGAGTTCAGAGTCAAAATGGACCTTGTTCCAGGATTGGTTTCTTACCTTTGGTTTACTCCTACCAAGACAGGAACCTATGATGTTTTATGCGAAGAACTTTGCGGCTTGGCCCACTTCACCATGCGAGGGAAGGTGGTAGTTGATACTTTAGAGGATTTTAATGCTTGGCAGTTAGAGCAGATGACCTTTGCTGAAACTCAAGCTATACCTCCTGCGAATCTCGTTGCAGGAGAAAGCTTATATCCCGTTTGTTCAGGTTGTCATGGGCAAAATGGAGAGGGTAACGTTGCACTTAACTCGCCAAAGTTAACAGGTATGTCATCTTGGTATCTTGAGCAACAATTACATAACTTTAAGAAGGGCATCCGAGGCTCGCACCCCGATGATATTTATGGTCAACAGATGGTCGGTATTGCAAATATGTTAGTTGACGACGCGGCGATAAGAGACGTTAGTGCATACATAGCTTCTTTCGCGTACACCCCTAGCGATTCAATTGCCATTGGAAATGTAAAGCGGGGTGAAAAGCTTTGGACAACTTGTGGAACATGTCATGGAATGGAAGGACAAGGTAATTACGCCACGCATTCTCCTAAACTGAGTGGTCAGGAAGACTGGTACGTTCGACGCCAACTCGAACATTTTAAGAAAGGAATCAGAGGCGCCCACGCAGATGACCGGTTTGGTCATCAGATGATGAGCATGGCGCGTATGTTAAGGAGTGATAAGGATATGAACGATATTTTGGCTTATATGAATAAATTACCAACACAAATACAGAGTGGGCAGTTAGCCCTGGCACAAAGAGAAGGAGGCCAAAAATAATGGCTTACGTTGCTTATACCGATAGGGAGCATCATTTTGCTCATGCAGATAGCTGGGTCACCAAATATGTTTGGAGTCAGGACCATAAGGTTATCGCGATTCAATATGGCTTAACGGCAATCGCGGTTGGGGTCGTAGCTCTTGTCCTTTCCGCCCTTATGAGGCTACAACTCGGTTTTCCCGATACCTTTTCGATTATTACTCCTAGCGAGTATTACCAGGCCGTTACCATGCATGGAATGATNATGGTGGTATATCTGCTCACTGCTTTNTTCCTGGGAGGGTTCGGTAACTATCTTATTCCACTTATGATCGGGGCACGTGACATGGTATTCCCCTTCATGAATATGCTCAGTTTCTGGTTTTACTTCTTGTCCGTTATTATATTAATGGCGAGTTTCTTTGTCCCAGGAGGGCCCACTGGAGCCGGCTGGACATTATATCCGCCCCAGGCCATCTTGTTTGGGACGCCGGGGGCTGACTGGGGAATTCTATTAATGCTGATTTCCTTGGGAGTCTTCATTATAGCGTTTACCATGGGCGGCCTAAATTATGTGACAACTATTCTTCAAGCGCGAACACGTGGCCTTACTCTAATGCGTCTCCCTCTATCTCTTTGGGGTATTTTGACCGCTACTGTTTTGGGCTTGCTGGCCTTTCCAGCGCTGTTAGTGAGCGCCATTATGATGGCACTAGACAATCTAATTGGTACGAGTTTCTTCATGCCTGCTCTGGTATCTATGGGGGAGCTTCAGGAGCATCAGGGNGGTAGTCCTATATTATTNCAGCATCTGTTTTGGTTTTTTGGTCATCCAGAGGTATATATCGTAGCGCTACCAGCTTTCGGAATCGTCTCAGATCTACTGAGCGTTCACGCTAGGAAAAACATTTTCGGCTACCGCATGATGGTTTGGGCCATTGTGATCATCGGAGGGCTAAGCTTTATTGTTTGGGCACATCACATGTACGTCAGTGGAATGAATCCATACTTTGGGTTCTTCTTTGCAACGACCACTTTGATTATCGCAGTACCGACAGCTATCAAAGTTTACAATTGGGTTTTGACACTATGGCAAGGCAANATCCATCTTAGNGTGCCGATGCTNTTTTCTATCGGTTTTATNTTCACCTTTATCCATGGTGGATTGACAGGCTTATTTCTGGGGAATGTCGTGATTGATTTGCCNTTGTCCGACACCTACTTCGTTGTAGCGCATTTCCATATGGTGATGGGCGTGTCCCCAGTTCTNGTTATTTATGGCGCNCTTTACCANTGGTTCCCTAAAATTACCGGAAAGATGTACAANGCGACTATGGGTAAGTGGCATTTNTGGCTNACTTTCCTTGGGTGCTATGCGGTATATCTGCCTATGCATTACTTAGGTTTTCTCGGGGTTCCAAGACGATATTACGCATACGAAGGTATTGATTTCATCCCAGACTCAGCTTTGATGCTTAATACACAGATTTCTACAGCCGCCTTGTTCGTTGCGGTGGTTCAACTATTATTCTTTATTAATGTCATTTGGAGTCTAATGTATGGGCGGAAGTCGGATCCAAATCCTTGGGGTGCGACCACCTTGGAATGGCAAACCCCTGAAAACCCCCCCGCTCACGGCAATTGGGGGAAGGAGCTGCCGGGTGTTTACCGTTGGGCCTATGACTACAGTGTGCCAGGGGCAGAAAAAGATTTCACTCCGCAGAATGAGCCCCCAAAACCTGGTGAGAAGATAGAGTTCTAGATATGGAAGCGATTTCAATATTAGCCTTCATCTTTACAGCGGTGGCTGTTTCTTACTGGTGGCTTTGGCGCCAACGGATTTTTGACAAACCTTGGACAGAGGAGGGGACGGAGCCTGATGACCGTGCAAGTATTGGCGGTGGACTCGCTACGGCGAACACAGCATTATTCGCTTTTTTAGCGGTAGTCACTAGCCTTTTTGCTCTATTTATAAGTGCTTACTTTACTCGAATGGAGTTAGATGATTGGACTCCATTGACTGAGCCCGGGTCCTTGTGGTTCAACACGGGGGTTCTAGTATTAGCTAGTTTCGCTATACATTGGTGTACTCGTACTATCAGTGAAACTATCTATAAGACAACTTTGCTAGCAACTGGAGTGTTCACACTGGGCTTCATTTGGGGTCAATACGTCGCTTGGCAGCAACTATGGGCCGCAGGCTACTATTTGAATACTAACCCTGCCAATTCCTTTTTTTTCCTTTTTACGGCTTTGCATGCTCTGCATCTCTTTGGTGGCTTGTGGGTGTGGATGCGAGCGACATTTCGAGTTTTCACAGACACCGATGTTGAAAAAGCAAAATTGAGTGTTGAACTTTGCAGAACCTATTGGCATTTCCTCTTAGTTGTTTGGCTTGTGTTGTTCGCCTTACTATTATCCACGTAATTTCGGAAAAAATATTATGAGTGAGAGCGCTGTATCGAGCCCCGATGAGCTAAAAGACGGCACGACAGGATTCACCCAAGACTGGTCCTCAGATAAGCAGACCTTCCATGCTCCTTGGGGAAAAGCAATGATGTGGATCTTTTTGTTGAGTGACACATTTATCTTTAGTTGTTTCCTTATTTCTTACATGAAGGTAAGAATAACCACTACCGTCCCGTGGCCTAATCCGAGTGAAGTTTTCGCGCTGGAGGCCTTTGGTTATCCAGTACCCTTACTGCTAATAGCAATTATGACTTTCATCCTGATAACGAGTAGTGGGACGATGGCCATGGCAGTGAATTTTGGCTATAGAAAAAACCGAAAGGTAGTAGTNTGGCTNATGACGATNACTGCNCTTTTGGGCGTGTCATTTGTAGGAATGCAGGTCTTTGAGTGGAGCAAGCTNATAGCTGAAGGAGTTCGGCCTTGGGGTAACCCTTTCGGAGCGGCGCAGTTTGGATCCTGCTTCTTTATGATAACAGGATTCCATGGTCTACACGTCACTGGTGGAGTGATCTATCTTTTCTGCATAGTTTTCAAGGTCTATAGAGGAGACTATGATCGAGAGAACAATTATGAGCAGGTTGAGATTGTCGGACTATATTGGCACTTTGTCGATTTAGTCTGGGTTTTCATTTTCGCATTCTTTTATCTTTGGTAAGGAATTGACATGTCAGACGGAGAGGGTCAACAACATCCCATAGCAATTTATCTTTGGATCTGGGTTCTATTATTCGTTTTGAGTGCATTCTCTTACATGGTAGACATCGCAGGGTTCCAGGGTATGCTCCGGTGGAGTTTGATTTTGTTATTTATGTTCTTAAAGGCGGGTATTATCATCGCCGTCTTTATGCATATGCAATGGGAAAGACTTTCGTTAGCAACCGCGATTTTAGGGCCACCTGTTGTACTACTCGTTTTTATTGGACTAATGGCAATTGAAGGTAGTTATACCGAAGACTTGCGGGAGTACTTTTTCAGCCCACCAGAAGTTATATTTTCTACCCCGCACCATTGAGCTTCGCAATAATGAATAAAAACTCTGTGTTATGTAAGCTAGGCCTACGAAGATAAACAACGTCTAATATCAATTGCTGCACTTGTTTGGTAGGTCCATACGCTAGAATTTTTTTAGTGACCCAAAATTTATTCAGTACAAAAGACCGCTCAATAATAGTTAAGCAAGCTCGTTTGTAGTTGCCAATGTAATGTCGTTTCCATGGAGGTGCATGGCGCAGGCGGCGAAGATACATACTTGTACGATTGTGTAGACTCCAGTTCTAGCCATGTCCCGCTTATTTTGCTGGATAGCAGTTGTTTCATCTTTAATTTCTCCCTTAAGATAAGGCTTCTCGTTTCGGCTACGAATCCCCCTTCGTTACGCCCTTTTCCTGAGATCTAGGTCCTCGGTTTCAGAGGACATTTATAGTGGTGCAGAGCAACCAAAGGTAGAAGCTCTGCACCACCGAACATTAACAAAACTCTAACCTTCGTAGCCAGAGACAGCCTTTATTTCCAGGTAATCCGTAAAGCCGTGCGGTCCCCACTCTCTGCCGTTACCCGACTGCTTAAAGCCTCCAAACGGTAAATCGCGGCCTGGTGCTGCACCGTTGAGGTGGACATTACCTGCTCGNATCTTTGCAGCGACATCCCTCGCGTGATTTAGATCACCGCCCTGAACATAACCGGCGAGACCATAATCAGTATCATTAGCTATTGCGACCGCTTCCTCTTCGTTTTTATATGGGATGATAGTCAGGACTGGGCCAAATATCTCTTCCCTGGCAATAGTCATTTCATTATTAGCTTCTGAAAAAACAGTNGGCNTAACAAAGTAGCCCTTAGAAATTCCATCTGGACGACCTGGCCCTCCTGTAACGAGTTTGGCTCCTTCTTCAATACCCTTTTCTATGAGCCCCTGTACTTTATTAAATTGCATTTCTGAAACGACTGGCCCCATCGTTGTACCCTCAGCCTGAGGGTCTCCAACTACCACCTTTTCAGTAACTTTCGCGGCAACTCTCTCGGCTTCCGCTAACTTATCTGCTGGAACCAGCATTCGGCTCGGAGCATTACAGCTCTGCCCAGTATTATTGTACATATGCATCACTCCTCGAGAGACGGCTTGTTCTAAATCTGCGTCTTCAAGGATGATGTTCGGGGACTTTCCGCCTAACTCTTGCGTGACCCTTTTGACCGTAGGAGCTGCGTTTTGAGCAACAAGAGTTCCAGCCCTCGTTGATCCCGTGAAGGATACCATGTCGATACCAGGATGCTTTGAGAGTGCAGTGCCCACTCCGACGCCGTCTCCGTTCACCATATTGTAGACCCCTTTGGGTACACCAGCTTCGTCGAGGATCTCAGTAAATAGGTATCCAGACAGCGGAGCAACCTCCGAGGGTTTTAAAATCATGGTACAGCCAACGGCCAAAGCAGGTGCTACCTTGCACGCGATCTGATTAACGGGCCAATTCCACGGTGTGATCATTCCACAGACTCCTATAGGTTCTTTAAAGACCCTGTGCGGCTGTCTGCCCTCTTCGAACTCGAATGTTTTTAAAACCTCTAATGCTTGTGAGAGGTGTCCCAGCCCAGCAGATGCTTGTGCTTGAATCGCCAACTTCGCTGGTGCACCCATTTCCTCGGAAATTGCCTGAGCTAGATCGTTCTCCCGTTTCTTGTATATCTCTATAACCTCGCTAAGCAACTCGACTCTGGTTTTCCGATCGGTTGAACCGAAGGATTGAAAAGCGACTCTCGCCGCTTCTACCGCTTTGTTGACGTCCGCCTCACTACCCAAGGAAATCTGTGCACAGACCTCTTCATTTGCAGGATTGATAACGTCGAATTTCTTAGGAGAGGTTGGATCTACCCACTCTCCATTAATGTAAAATTTCAGATACTCTCTCATGGTTCAGTCTCCCGACTCCTAAAACAGCGCAAATTAAACCTCGTCCCTAGCCTATCATAAACAATAATAAGAATGATTCTCATTATTGTTTATGATAGCGTGGCCTTTTCAATAGAGATTACGAATTAAGGGTACAGAAAGATGAGGAAGATACTAATAAGCTAGTTGTGTCTCTTCAGTCATAACTTTATCTCTCCCAGTGGTCTATATTGGCTTCAGGACACATAAACACATAGAAGTGCTAGCTTTCGCGTTAATGGCGTTAGGAATCTTACTTGCAACATTTGCTTCGGCGCTAGATCGGAATTAGCCGAGCAATTGCGAGCCTAAGCCCTCAAAAGCAACTTCTACAAAGAAATATCAGTACTTGGTACCAACTCTTAACTCCACCAATTTTGCTAAGGACAAATCCTAATGTCATTGCTAAAAAGTGTTCAAGCTCATTCTGATATGCCCTGTAAAAGCTATGATCCAGCGACGCTGAATTATCGTAANTGACTATGCATAGCTTCTGGGAGACTGTTACGTCACTTTGAATAAGAAGCAGCAGAAATTAATTAGGAAGAAGAGGTGATTAGTGAAAAAGAANTGGCTATTGGTTTGTGGAATGATCACGATGTTATTGTCGGGGGCCTCGATGGCGAATGAATGCGAGTTAGACGTCCAAACGGCGGACTCCTTCACATGGCCGTCCACTCTTAGCGTTCCGTCGACTTGTGGTTCCGTAACGGTAAACTTATCCCACTCCGGAAAGATGCCAAAAAATGTCATGGGGCACAACTGGGTGTTGTCCAAGACAGCAGATGTCGGCGGTGTCGCGAGCGACGGCATTCAAGCCTACTCGTCTAGTGGACGAACAACGGCTGTAAAGGAAGACGACGTTCGCGTGATCGCTGCTACGGCTTTGATCGGAGGTGGAGAAACAACCTCGGTAACGTTTAGCTTAAAAGGTCTAAGTAGCGCCGAAGCTTATACCTTCTTTTGTTCCTTCCCAGGGCACTCGGGGCTGATGCGGGGAACATTCAAAATTATCTAGGGGTTAATGAATGAGTAGCTGTGCGGTTTTTGCGGATATCTATGAGCGAAAACCTTCTTTTGTGTTTCGAACTACTCAGACGAGAGGCAAATGGGCCTCCTTTCCAACGACACTCTCACTTGACCAATGTCTCGGCTTGGTTGTCCAGCACCAATTGAAACTGTCTCTTTGCGAGTTCACATAACATTTTCTGACCTTCGGGAGTGTTTTCCATTAGTGTGGCCAAAACCTCCTGAAGGGATGGCGCCAAAAGGCAACCTACCTGATAATCACTGTACAAATCACTTGCACTGTAACCTGTGACGCCTAGCATAATGAGCTGCTCGAGATACTCTTTTAGTAAAAGATCCTCGTGGAGTCTTCGATAATCGATCGGAAGAAGCGAAGCCATGTACGCCAAATCATGGGCGCCGCAACCAATGCCGAAGCTATCCCAGTCTAATATAACCACAGGATCGTTTTCATCATCAGGGTCATAAAGAATGTTCTGCAGATGGAAATCCATATGCACTAATGTCGTATTTTTTTTGCAGAAAGCATCGTTTCGAAAGCCACTTATTTTTTTTGACAGTCTAGTAGCCAAACTGACCATATCATCAGGTAATTTTTTTGGGAGTGATGACTCAAGCCATTTTCGCGTCGTGATTTCTTTGGGGCACTTCCAATTGCTAGCTGAACCAAAGCCTGGCAAAGTTTTTGTCAGTGAGTCTGTTTGATTCCACCAAAAAGCATGCAGTCTCGCCAGTGTTCTTACTATCTGCTCTAGTTCACTTGTAAGTGGTGGAACTTCATAGAAGCGAAATCTTTTCATTCTTGAACAATCTTCAAGTACGAGAATTCCAGAACCAGTATTTATTTCAATTTCAGTCGCATAAGGTCTTGGAGAGCGAATGGGCAGGATGGGAGCGAGGTACCGGTAAAACATTACTTCTCGCTCGAAACCTCCGAAATTTATTACAGCCTCCCTTCTCGCTCGCTCTTTTGGCGGAACCTTAATAAAGAAATCGGTGGGGAAGTTCGATTCAGAACCACTAATATTTAGGAAGCCAATATCACTGGCGTAGCCAATCAAATCTTTAGGCGANGTGATAGTAAATTGCTCAAGGCACGTAATGCCAAGTACTTTTTCTAACCATGAGGCTTTAATATCTTCTAAGCTGGTAGGTGGGGTGGACAAGCTTTGGTGTCACCTTTTGTGAGAGAAANAATAATCGTCAACATTTGATGAGACGTCCGGTAGCTTATGTTGCACTAAAAAAAGATCAAGCTAACACTGGTGAACATATAACTTGCTAATATCTATCTTTTTAATTTTTTCTCTTTAGGAGCTAACTTGCGTTTCTTTGCTCTGTCCAGCTTTGCTTTTTCCGCCATTCGCTGCTTCTTATCCCATTCTTTTTCGAAGTCCGAGAGTGCTTTTGCCCGCGCAGCAAGTTTTTTTTGAAAAGGTTTAGCTGTACTCAGCTTATCTTGCGCTGTCTTCATTATTTCAGCCGCTTCAAGGATTGCATCTCCAAGTAATGATGCCGCTGCCTTGGCTTTTTTTAGTTCGTTCTTTGCTCGATTAGAGCCACTTTTTCGGGCAGCCTCCGCCTTTTCTCGAACTTTTTTGGAAGCTTCCTGAAATTTTCTTCTCTTTTTGCGATAAGCTGATCGCGTAGCATCATATTCTTTCTGGTGGCTTTCTAAATATTTTTCTTTTGAATTAGTTATTTTTTTTTGGATAGTTAAGAATTGCTCTTCCAACTCAACAAGCAAGTCCTTTGCCGATTTCTTTGGCATAATTTTCTCCTAGTCGTGACAGCGACTATTAGCTTAAACAAACCATCGTTGACGGTCCATCGCTCTTTAGGGAAGCTACTTCAAAAATGGGTTAGAATTGCCCGCGTCTCAGTTTGTCACTAAAGTCATTGATCTTAGTTTAGAAAACGACTTTTTCTGGCTACTCAGCAATACTTACTGCAAACTTTTTGACCGAAAAAAATATGGAGAATTGAAATGCCCGTAATAGATATGTCTACACTCAAGCCCGTTGGCGAGTTTGGTTCGAAAGCATGGGGTGAAGCCTGCGTAGCAGGAGCCATAAAGATGCTGGAAGCTGCTAACTTACCCTCTTCGATTACCTGGGCCTTTTCGGAAGATTATACACATCCCCCAGCGCGACTTATGGAAGGAGGTCGTACCCATGCTGGATATTATCTGATGGTCAAAGATGGTCAGATTTCCGGGGGTGACGGGATTCTCGAGGAGGCAAGATCGATTCCTGGATTCCACGCGAAGATACCATGGGCTTCTATTTGCCATCAGTCTGGTGCTTTTTATGGTAGGGACGGACAAAAACAGCGGTCAGCTGATGAGGCGATCCTTTTTGCAGCCATTGAGGAGTATGTAGGACGGGAAAATCCCTTGTCTTTGGATATAAATCATGAAGGGAAGCCGAGTATTATGTTAGATCCTGTAGGTCCGTGGCCCAAAGAAGTTGGGTTGGCCTTGGGAGAAGGTGCGGAGGAAGGTAATGGTCTTCATAATATCGCAGCGACACTCCAAACAAGTTCGCCAGAGTATTCTGACCTGCCGGTGACAGCCCTTAGAGTCCCCATATTTTCNGAAATGACAGAAGAGCAGAAAAAGTCTTTTGTTAATCTTTGCGGTATCGATTTTAACAAATAGTATAAAAATATTAGTCACCGTGGTCGTGCTCGATTTGTTAAAAGGCTTGTGGTCTGATGGGGAATAGTCGACGTAATATCGGTGTTAAAGATTGAAAAGTCGAAGATATTCAGTGTTGGTGAAAACTTGCTCGGCGATTCTGGTCTTAATGCTATCGGGAGAGTTGTTGGGACATGGAAATGTTGTAGATGACAATGATATTTGTCAAATTGAGGTGGGCTTTTTGAAAGCGCACTTTAAAATTTATCTTCCACTTACACATAAACGGAAAGAATTCTGTGAAGATCTTCCCGCTCCTTCAGAGAGTGTATTCGTCATGGAATATGAACATGATTTGTTGTCGAGCATGCTGATTGATTTTCGTATTATCCGAGATGTTACTGGCCTGAAGGCTTTTGCAAGAGAGGAGCATATTCTGGCCATTGATGATTTAGATGCGGCTACTGTTTTTTATAAGCCTGCTGTAATAGAGCCCGACGTGTTCTCGATCGTGTACCAGTTTGATGAGGCCGATTGGTACATTGGTATCGTAAGAGCCTCTCTCGGAGAGGAGATCTTCACTGCAGTATTTCCCTTCGAAGTTGGTTTTACTGGTATCGGTTATTGGCCTTTCTTTGCTGTACTTATCTGCTTTTTAATATCTTTGGTTTGGTATGAAAAGCGTTATCGTAAAAGGAAACTGTATGCAGATCATTAGGGCACTCTTTTTCACTCTGATAATCATTTCTCAGGGAAACTTAGCGAAGGAAACTTTGAATGTAAACTACTCGAGTAACATCGAACCCATCGCTATTAATGTGATGCATGAATGGATACTTACCATTGAATCTGCCGATGGATATCCAGTAACGAATGCCGATGTAGCAGTCGAGGGCGGGATGCCAGAACATAACCATGGCTTGCCCACCCAACCTAAGGTGACTAAAAATCTAGGAAACGGTAGATACCTCCTTCAGGGTGTCCGGTTTCACATGTCTGGCTTCTGGGAAATGAAAGTTACGATTAGAGTTGAAGGGTACGAGCATGTTGTGATCTTTCCCTTGGAGTTGTAGGGGTAATTTTGAGATTTTNGTTAGTCTTATGTCCGGTCGTCTTATTCATGTGGTTTCTCTTCATAAATCTTGAGCATCCCCCGGTCTGGAGCGACAACGAGTTAAAAGCAATACAGTCTCTTTCATTAGCCGAGCTCAAACCTCCGCCCCCGGACCCAACTAACTTAGTCGCTAATAGTGCTCAGGCAGCCAGATTTGGGCATAAATTATTCTTCGACGAGCAATTAAGTATTACAGGAACAATTGCGTGCGCATCCTGTCATATTCCAACTCAAAATTTTCGTGATTTGCTCCCTAAAGCTATTGCAATCGGTGAGGCGGAGAGGAGAACGCCTAGTATCACCGGTGGGGCATATAGTCCCTGGCAGTATTGGGACGGTAGGAAAGACTCTCAGTGGTCGCAAGCACTCGCGCCGCTCGAAAGACCACTAGAACACGGTGGTAATAGGACTTTCTATGCCAGATATGTGCTCGACAAGTACAAAGATGAATATGAGTTAATCTTTGGGTTAGGACCTGATCTTTCGGATATTGATCGTTTCCCAGTTCACGCCGGTCCTTTAGAAAACTTGGATTGGAATAGTGCATGGCAAAAGATGACTCTCCAAGATCGCGATAGTATTAATCGTATATTCGTTAATATAGGGAAAGCCATTGCTGCATATGAGCGGCTTATTTTGCCTGAACCAACACGATTTGATGAATATGCTGAAGCCCTGCTAAGCGGAGAGGAAATTACCGATTATAGCTACGACGAAGTGGAGGGCCTGCGCTTATTTATCGGACGCGCCAATTGTATCGATTGTCATAATGGTCCTTTACTAACCAATAATGAGTTCCACAATACTGGGATTTTAAGTTCTGGAGGAGAGATACCGGATAAAGGTCGGGTGCAGGGTATTAGAGAATTGTTAGCTGAGCCTTTTAATTGTTTCTCAAAATATTCTGATGCGCCCGATAGCTGCACTGAGCTTAGCTTTGTTCGCACCGGACCAGAGCTTATTGGCGCATTTAAAACGCCGTCTCTTCGGACCTTAAAACCGCCATTTATGCATAAGGGGCAGTTGGCAACGCTCAAGGACGTACTGAAGCATTATAACGAAGCTCCTGCTTCAATGATTGGGCACAATGAGGCTAAGCCGCTCAATTTGACTCTCCATGAACTGACGCAACTCGAGCGATTTTTAATGACCTTGGAGACCTCCCAGGCTTCCGAGTCAAAATGGTTAAAAGCTCCCTAGAAGATATATCGGCATATTTAGCGATTTTGATTGCAGCGAGTTCCTGCCGATTGTTAGTCTTGTATTAGAGAATTTTAAAGAGAGATCTGACTGAATGGTGTTACGAATAGGAATTATAGGCGCCGGCAGTAACACAAAACTTCGCCACATTCCTGGTTTTCAAGCGATTGAAGAAGTAGAGGTAGTCGCTGTGTGTAATCGTTCGTTAAAGTCAGCGAAAAAAGTTGCAGATACTTTTAATATCCCACGCATCACTGAGAGCCCTAACGACATTATTAACGCAAATGATATTGATGCAATATGCATAGGTACATGGCCCTACATGCATAAACAGTTAACTATATCTAGTTTGGAGGCAGGGAAACACGTATTAACTGAGGCTCGTATGGCAATGAATCTTGCTGAGGCAAGAGAAATGCTCGTTGCTTCTGAAGCGAGTGATAACGTTAGTATGCTGGTTCCTGCACCCAGGAATCTTAAACATGAACCGACTGTTCTAGGCTTGTTAGAAGAGGGATTCTTTGGTGATTTACTCGAAATACACGTGACCGCATTAAGTGGTAATTATGATCTGAATGCACCATTACATTGGCGGAACACAAGAGATCTATCCGGTAATAATATAATGTCCATGGGCATTCAGAACGAAACGGTGAGGCGTTACGCTGGTCATGAAAGGTCTGTAATCGCTTATGGCAATATCTTTGCTAAGGAATTAATGGATAATCAGATCGGCCAGCTTACTAAAGTGGATATCCCAGATAGTCTGGGTATTGTGGCAGAGCATGAATCAGGCGCGACTGCCGTCTATCACTTGAGTAATGTGGCGCATCTTGGATTCAATTCTTTTGGCTTTTTTGGCACTAAAGCCTCGCTAAAATATGAAGGTGATGCCGCATTCATTGCGCCACAGGGTGCTAATAAATGGGAGCCCTTGGAGATCGATTTGTCTAACGAGGGAAGATGGCGCGTTGAGGAAGAATTTGTTGAGGCGATAAGGGATGGTAAGCCTGTAACCCACACAAATTTCGCTGACGGGGTAAAATATATGGAATTTACGGAAGCGGTTCAAATTAGTATGGCAGAAGAGCGCAGAGTACACCTCCCTCTATGCTGAATTAATACTTTAGTACTTGAGGTTCAAAGTTGGTTTAAGCTGAGCAAAGCAACACCAATTAGATACTACCCAGACGGACAAAGCTGTGTCATACTGTCTAACAAATGTCTAATAAAAGCCAACTACTTATGAATATTAAAGACCACGGTCTCCCGATTGCCGCCGTAACTCAGATGACTGGTATTTCAAGTCATACGCTCAGGAAGTGGGAGAGCAGATACTCCTTAGTGAATCCAGAGCGAACATCAACGGGGAGAAGATTGTATACACAAAATAATATCGAGAAATTGGTGCTCGTGCGAGAGCTCACTTCGCGAGGACATCAAGTAAGACTCCTAGCAGATTTAACAAACGAGGAACTGGAAGAACTTCTATCAAACTGTGATGTAGAGGAANGTAATCGCCCAATCACCCGTGTTCTTGTCGTCGGACATGTTTTGGCNGCGACCTTGAGGCTTGCAAAGGCAGATTTTCCAACAGAACTGTCAATAGTTTCTAGGGATGCCATCAAATGGTTATCGAAAAGTGAATACTCTGATGACCACGATATGGTTATTATAGAAATACCTACATTAGGTCAGAAAGTGGCCAGGCAGCTAGCTCTCCTCTCGAAAGATTGTAAGCTTGTACTAGTCTACGGTTTCGCGAGCAGCAATGATATTAAAGGCCTGCGGGATAGGGGGATACAGTGTTTGCGGGCGCCCGTTGAATCTCATGAGCTTCTCCGAATTGTTAAGGAGACCAATGTGCATGAAAGTAGGACCGTACCGGAGGAAAACCTCGGAGAGGTCCCTAGCCGACGGCTTCCTGATGACGTCATAGCGCGCGTTAGCGGTATCCTGCCCTCCATTCAGTGTGAATGTCCAAATCACATTGCCTCTCTGCTTTATGATCTCATTGCGTTTGAGCGATATTGTCAAACCTGTGAGGTAGAACAGACAAAAGACGCCGACCTACATGTTTATCTCGGCAACATAACTGGTCGAGCACGAGCGTCTTTCGAGGAGGCTTTAGAGCGNGTAGCTTCAGAGGAAGGCATACCTTTGGAGTCAGTTGTCTAATTTATGTCATAAAATGCTTGACATTAAATAGACAACCCTTAGACTACGCTTCAACTNCAAAATTTATTAACCCTAATAAACAAAATTGAGGCACTCTTATGAACACGTTACTGAATAATCCAATAATTTTCGGCGTCCTATTGGCCATCGGCCTCGGATATTTACCACTCCTCTCTGTGGCAATTTAGAGAGGGAAAGAATGAGTTTTCTTGATGTACTTGAAAGATTTAAGCTCCTGCAAAATAGCCCGGTGGCGAGACCATCTCCCCTAGATCGCCCCGGGTTATCTCACAGCACTAAGAATAACAGCATATGTCAGGCTTGGAGCGCCGCCTCGCTACGTTACATCGATTTAGCGGAAACTGGGCGAATTTGGCCCTTAGACCACCAGTCTAGGACCTCCAGTTTGACGGGGAAAGGGTCGGAGAAATTGGGAGCGAAAACATCCCGGAATTGGCTGTCCCTCCCCTACTGATTCTACTCCCACCCTCGAAAGAGCCTAGAATAAAATGTTCTCGAAACCTTTTAAAAAGTGCACAAACTGATGGGTCCTGCCTTGATCGTAGGAGCCTCAGGAGGTGTTGGGGGAGCGCTGTACAACCTTCTGTCGAAGGAGAGAAGAGTAGTTGCTGTTTCGAGTCAAGCTCGAGAGCGCAGCGACTGGTTTGAGACAGATTATAGCGAAGATAGCCTGAAAGACATTGCTCAGCACTTGGACTCGCGATTCCCCCTAGTATTTATATGTGGGGGGTTCTTGCATGGGGAAGGGATTATGCCTGAGAAGCGTCTAAATGATCTATCGCCTAAATCCTTGGAAACGGCGTTTAGAAAGAATGCTATCGTGCCCGCAATGGTGTTGAAAAGTTTCCGACCCCACTTCGAACAGGTTCGGCCTGCCCACTGCACNGTGCTAAGTGCCAGGATTGGTAGTATAGGGGACAACAGATCTGGCGGATGGTATAGCTACCGCAGTTCAAAGGCCGCGCTAAATATGATTGTGAAATCTGCTGCTATCGAGTTGAAAAGGACTCATAAAGAATTGTGTCTCTTGGCCATGCACCCGGGCACGACGCAATCAAATTTATCAGACCCTTTCTTGAAACGCGGTTCTCATCCAAGCGTATCAGCTGAGGTCACTGCTCAACGGATCATAAATGTGGTGAGCGGCTTAGGGCCAGAAGACAGCGGTGGATTTTTCGACTGGCAGGGAAACACGGTAGAATGGTGATGTTGTTCGAAGCAGTCGGATAACTCTAGCGTGTGTGTTAATTCATTACTGGTTCAATAAGCAAACAAGCTAACTGACCTACTCTGCGGTGCCGGTATACCCCTGGCCCAATAAATCCCAATCGATGTTGTATCCCAGTCCAGGCTCGGTCGGGGCATAAACTAGTCCCCTGTCGTCCACTTCTATATCTTCTACAAGGCCAAACTTGTTGGCGCCAGTGCATGGAAAAACCTCGTAGAATTCACAGTTGGGNACAGCCATTGTGACATGCAGATTGGCGACATTATTTAAACTATTACCGCCATGATGTATCTCACACATCATATTAAACCCTTCTGCAAGATGACAAGTACGTATTAGCGGGGTAATACCCCCTGTAATAGCAACGTCTCCTCGTAAAATATCAGTAGCTCTTTGCGTAATCCAGGGAGCGTTGCCATAGAAGCGTCCCGGTACATATTCTGTTGACATAATGGGTATATCAAGCTTGTTTTTCAGTTTGACATAATTGTATATATCTTCTTCCACGAGAGGATCTTCATACCAATAGTAGTCCATGTCCTCTATTGCACGTCCCACTCGAAGTGCATCTGAGTATCGATAGGCCCACATAGAATCAAGCATTAGCAGCATGTCGTCGCCTACGGCATCTCGTACGGCCTCGCAAATTTCGATATCAGTATCCGCATCTCCATGGGGGTGTAGCTTATGTGCCACCCAGCCGAGTTCTTTAAAAAGGATAGCCTCTTCTGCGTAAGCTTCAATTGTTTCATGGTAAGCAGTACTCGAGTACGCAGGAACTTGGTCTTTGCAGGTGCCGAGAAGCCTATGAATAGGCTGGTCTGCAACCTTACCATTTATATCCCAGAGACAAATATCAATGGCGCCTATAACGTTTGTATAGACAGATCGATTTTCTTTCCACATTTCCCACCATATCTTGCCTATATCCTGGGGATCTTGACCTAAAATTTTTGGCTTTATAAATTGAATGAGCCCTGGCGCCATATGATCTGCTCCCATTCGAGACGATCCTAAAAACGCGTTTCCGTTTATACCTTCATCTGTCTCAACAGTTACAACCCCTAACTGCCTGGTAGATCCAAACTGAGTGCCTACGCCAGTTTTCCATGGCTCTGTCGTCCAATCGAACATATCCACTTTTACATTGCTTATCTTCATTTAGATCTCCTCAGCTCTTCTCTAGGAAAATATACAGGACTTACCTTTACATTGTGCCATCACTACTTATTCGTCTGTTATATCCCGAAATATCTTACCCCGCTTTCGAACTGGATCCAGTAATGTCAGATCACCTTGAGGCACTTCATTCCCCCCGGGGAATTGGGCGCCTGCTTTCCGCCCCCATGCAGCCAAGACTTTAGAGTCTTGGTAGTAACAGTTTAAAGTTTGTACAAGAATAGTTCGCGCAAATCGATGTTTTGTCTCACGGAGAAGATCGCATAATTTTGCCTGTTTATCTTTTTCTAATTCAAAGAACAGGCTTGAGGTTTTATCTAGGGCTTCTTTATTTAGTTCACCAAGCTCTTCTTTTATTTTCGGAACGTGATCTGCTCCGAATTCTTCTAGATACTCAAGAAAGTTTAGTTCCGCAGCACTAGGTAAGCCTCTCGCCTTGTCAGCTGGAATGATCACATCGAGTAATGCAACGAGAATACTTTTCTCTANGTCAGAAAGAAAATTATTGGTTGCAATGATATTTGACATTGGGTGTTCCTAGTCGAAAAGATTAGCAAGATTTTTTTTCATCTGATCGGCAATGTATAGCGCGATGGCTTGAATGGTTGTAGTCGGGTTAACAGCACCACTGGTTACGAACACGCTACCATCAATGATAAACAGATTCTTAACATCATGTGCTCTACCCCATTTATTGACTACTGANTTGCCGGGATCNTCGCCCATTCGAGCGGTGCCCAGCAAGTGCCAACCTGTGTCTCTAGTTCGGCCATAAGGGTTGACTTGGAATGCCCCTGCCGCTTTTAGCACTTCGACTGCCCGGTCGACGCCATGTTCCATCATACGATTACTATTTTCACTCACCCGATAACTTATTTTTGGTGCTGGGATACCATCACTATCGGTGAGCTCCGGATCAAGACTTACCGTGTTTGACTCTTCAGGCAGATCCTCACAGCAAACGTTAACGTTTACTGATCTACCCATATACTTCTCAAAGTTGATGTGATGTTCGGGTCCCCAAGGAATATCGCCCCTCAAGGTATGCTGCAGTGCGATACTAACGGGAGGTTTCCCGCGGGTTATTTGCAGGGTGTAGCCTCGCACGAAATTGCGGTCAGGGTCTGTTTCATAAAACTCTTGCGACAGCATACATGATCCCATTGGTCCCAGATCGGATTCCATTGGTTCGTTAAAAAAACCCTCCACAAAGCCCCAAGGATGCAACATCAAATTTTTACCAACAAGGCCAGAGCTATTTGCAAGTCCGTTAGGAAATTGTTTCGATTTTGAGTTAAGAAGTATTCGGGGAGTTCCTATCCCATTGCAGGCCATGATAACTACCTCAGCTCGTTGGTATCTCTCAATCCCTTTTTCATCGAAGTAGATTGCTCCAGTCGCCATATTGTTTTTGCCAACAGTAATTTCCCTTACTCTGCATCTGGTTTTTAGTTCAACGCCGAGTCTCTGGTTGACCGGCCAATATGCTATATCGACGCTGCCTTTTGCGCCTTGTGCGCAACCAAAGTTGCAAGGACCAAGATTAATGCACTTTTCGCGTCCCTCGTAATTTTCCGTCACGATTGCCGCGTCAGATGGCCACCAGTGCCACCCTAGTTTATTGAATCCTCTCCCCATGACCTCTCCTATCTTCCCCATTGGAACGACAGGCAGAGGTGGTTTATGATACGGGCCTGCGGGGTCCCCGGCTAAACCAGAAACTCCCATGTTCCGGTCGTTCTGAGAAAAATATGGCTCTAGAGTGTTATATTCGATTGGCCAGTCATCACCTACACCGTCAAGGCTTTTTGTCCTAAAGTCTGATGGTTTAAGGCGAGGGAAGTGTCCTGAATAAAGTATTGTTCCACCACCTACACCGTTAAAGTTCGCCACAGCAATATCTGAATCACTTTCGTTAATGGGGTAGTCAGTATCTCTGCATCGAATATTGGGGCTTTGGTTGTATTCGATATCGCGCAAAATCTGCCAATTCTTTTTTGTACTGGGATAATCGGCTGGATTCATCCAATCGCCTTGCTCGAGACAGACTATTCGCATTTTGGTGTCTGACAAACTCCATGCTGCTGCTGCGCTCGAGGCTCCTGCCCCAATAATAAGAACGTCCACAATATCTTCTGGCATAAATTTTCCCNTATTTCCTTTGGCGATGGTATCACCGGCGTTCTGGGATGGCTATTTGTTAGCCCTTGAACATTAATTTTAATAAGCCTTTGTTTTGGACCACCGTTTCAGAGTTTTACTANCCTCTACTTTTTACATATTGTTAATCTGATTCGGAGAAATTGGAATGAGTGAAAAAGCAATAAAAGCAGGCGTTGCAGCAGCTCAATAATGCATAGAAACATTTAATTCCCAGGATCACGAGATCTGCCCTCAATCGCCCAATTATCTCCATTTGCGTGGAGAAAATGGGAACTTTTCTAAGATAAATAGCGGTGAGGAGTCCGTATAACTATCCAGGAAGGCGGAACCCTTTTTTGAAAAAGAGAGGAGTGGCCCAGACGAAAATTATAAGCCTTGAGGTAATTCGTACGGGGGATAGATAAGATAAAGCTTGCTCTGAGTAATGAACGGTGTCGAGAGAATGTGTCGGTTTATCATAGATTTAAACTTTTGGATTGTAACTTTAATAAATGGTAATTGGGGTATTCAGTTTCCATCCAGTTTTTTGCATTCTAGATGAAGAGATACCCCAATGGAGTCCACTGATCTAAGGTATGAATTGGGTTCCAAGCGTTATGCTCCAGTCGGTCGAGAGCTGCGGGCCATTTAATTTCTGAAAAGAAGGTGCGAGTATCTCGATTGCCATCCGAAGTCGCTTATCGGGAAGAACGGCATTTAGGCCGACTGCAATGTTGAGGCGTTGACCCCCTTGCCGATCCGGATCAGCAGTTTGAACCGGCGCTATAATCATTTGGTCTCTCCCTTTAATATCACTTTGATGTATCAGCTCGACTCTTGTAGAGGCGCTAAGCCGATCACTAAGTTGATAGCTTAGCCAAGTATTGAACTTATGTTGATTCCCAAGAGAATAATCTTCGGTGTTTTTATTTAGTCGCATAACGCTCATCCATTGGCTGCCCCAACCCCAAGTCTCCCATTTTCGTGCGTTAGTTAATCCCATGATTAGGTCAAATGTTCCGGAGCCTAGTTGCATAGGGTAAGGCAATCGAACAAGAGGCCTTGTATTCATTGGGGTGAGGATAGACCCTTTTTTATCGATCGACCCAGTTGGGATTGAAAGGCCAGCATTTATATGCCATCGGCTTTGTGCGGTTTCATGAATCTTAAAAAGGCCACTTAAATTTATATCCCCAAATCCACTTGTTTTGGTCTCAAAGTTCCCTAGCATCGTCGCACCCGCGGGCCCGGCAAAGGTTATGTGAGACATTTTGTTAGTGATTTGGTTGACCATGCCCATGACAGTGACACGGTCATTGGGGGCATACATCATACCCAACATGTGCATTTGCATATTCATTTTGGTTGGTGTGACGCGCAACTTAGCNGGCATCATGGGAAGACTCGAAAACGTGTTTGGAATAGAAGTAACTATAGTTTCAGGACTGATTATTTTTTTACCATTAAGGTTATCCCGCATNGACATGAGCATAAATCTGTACGACAGCATTATCTCTCCAGCCTTGTGGTAATGGTCACCCATAACCCCGACGGGGCCATGCGAATCGGGATCGATATCAGCATTCAATCCATATGCAAATATAGCCAGTAAAGCAGCTATTAAAAACTTCATATATTCTTCCTTTTTTACGGTCAAGTGTTGTTAGCATTCTCGTAAATAAGGAGGAGCACGCGGATTTACTTTGCTAAGGGATGACTTTTGGTAGAACCAAATTTTTGATAAATCAGTGGAGTAAGTCTTTTTTGGATTTCCATGGAAGTTATGAATAACAAAGACCGGGTCTGAAAGTTGTGAGGCGAATGTGCAGCCTTGGTCGATCTCTGTTTCCTCATGGTGATGATGGTGAGAGCTATCCGATATATCTGAAGTATAATTAGGGAAAATGCTTTCACATGGATTTATAAATTTTCCATGTGCGATAGAGCCCGGCATGAATCCTGGGGGTATGAACACTTCAAACGATAGCAGAGAGAGAATATATAAGAATAGAGAACAGCGTCTTATTCTGGTTATTTTTGGGGGTGTGGACAGATTTTTCACCCGCAGAGTCTGCTTGTTTACGTTGAAGATCACAACTGTTTGGCTGCACTATGCAAAAATTACCTTTTTTTAAGGGATATGGTTACTATTCTTGCTTGGGGGATTATTTTTTTGGGGCACATTTAAGTGATTAAAGTATTTACAATCTGGCTAACTCTGTTCTATTGCCAGTCTAATTTCGCTGAGCCGCCAGAGTACCACCACGGCATCTCTTTGCTTCATGATCTCAAATATCCCGCAGACTTCAAACACTTTGATTACGTAAACCCTAGTGCTCCCAAAGGAGGAGTGCTTAAGATGTCAACCACCATACCGAATCGTAATTTCTCCGGTGCATGGGGTTTGGGTGTCACAAATGCTGCTGGGCTTGAAAGAACGATCGATAAATTACTAGTACGGTCCGCTGATGAACAATCTGGATTGTATGGATTATTGGCAGACGGAGTTGCGCTTTCTAAAGACGGTAAGTCTTTGTTTATTCGATTACATAAACTTGCTCGATGGCATGATTCTATGCCTGTTACAACCACTGATGTTCGTTTTTCCTATGACGCTCTTATGACGTCTGCTTCTGCAGTTTACGGCAAAGCCTACCTGGATTCTTGGATTAAGTCTNTAGAGGTAATAAATAAACGCGAGTTCATAATTCATCATCGCGAAGTATTTACGCATTCTAATCTTTTAGCCTTGACTACTTTTAAGATTCTGCCCGCTCACTACTATGAGGACCATGAGGATCCGTTTGAACCCACTCTCGAGGTGCCTATCGTAAATGGGCCTTACCGAGTGGCAGAATTCGATAGAAATTACGTTCTTTATAATCGCGTCACTGATTACTGGGCTAGTGAGTTACCTGTCAACCAGGGCCGAAATAATTTTGATCAAATCAGATATGAGATATTTAGTGACGCCACTGTTGCGAGACAGGGCTTTCGAAAAGGTTTATTCGATGTTTATATTGAAGATGATGTCCGTTATTGGCACACCGCCCTGCAACCATCACAAGAAGATGAAATCTTAATCAAAAGAGATACACGGCAGGTCAATCGGTGGATTGGACAAAAGCTGGCACTTGCGTTTAATCTTCGAAAACCACTTTTTCAAGATTTGAGGGTTAGAGAAGCTTTAACATTAGCTTTCGACTTTGAATGGCAGAATCGAGTACTGCAATATAATTCTCAGCGAAGGGCTTATAGTTATTTTTCTGGTTCTGAATTTGCGGCGACTGGTTTGCCCAAACAGGAAGAAATTGAGTTGCTGGCGCCCTACAGCAAACAACTCGAACCACGCGTATTGACAGACCCATTTGAATTACCCCAATCAAAGGGTAGAGGTTTAAACCGGGATGCCCTTGAGAAGGCCAGAAGCCTATTGGGTCAAGCTGGTTGGTCTCTAGTAAACGGTAAGCTGGTAGACGGAAACGGAAAGCCGTTTATTATAGAAATCGCCACAAATCGAGCCTATGCAAAGCGTTTGTTAATACCCTATACAGAGTCGCTGAAGGTTCTCGGTATTCACGCAACAGTTCGTTTGTTGGATTCTGCCATGGCAGTTAAGTATAAGCGGCAACGTAGGTTTGATCTATTTCTAAGGGGTTTGGACTTTGCTAGCCCACCCATTGGCTCGTTAAAAGCGTATTTCGGTTCCGAGAGCGCAAAGCTTGAAATTGGGGGCAACTTAAGTGGTATTCAGGATCCTGTTGTCGACGCGCTGATTGAACAGGCTGAGAGATCCACTCGTATAGCATCTGCAGCAATTACCACTCGAGCACTAGATCGTGTTTTGTTGTGGGGCTTCTACCATATCCCATTGAATATGCCAGATATAGAACGTTTTATGTATAGAAATAAGTTTGGCCGTCCTCGGGATGCAATTGCCGCCTATGAGTACCTAAATGATGGTCAAGTTCGCGTGATAGATAGCTGGTGGATTGATAAATCCTTAACTATAGACAACTGACCAAGCACGCAGGACTAAAGCCGCAAGATTCCGGCTATTTGTACCCCGGGATTTTCATTAACAAGTCTGTTACCTCGCGTTGTTCTCGAGCCGTCATCTCGTGATAAACACTACTATTGAGCAGTTTAGTGCAAGCTGGACGCGTGTCTCTTTTGGGACAAACATCGGGTGTTTCGTAGTTAGTTGCCATCATGCCCCTTTTTCTGTCACTGCGATTGTAGCCTGCGCGATGCCACGTTCTTGCATCATATAANAATAAGCTGCCAGATGGTGCCTCAACTACTGTAGCCTCTGGTCCGCTATAAGGTATTTNATTATGTACTAATGGCGCGTTCCACGNTTCGGGGGGTGACGAATCCAAAAGATGGGAACCCGGCTTCAACATGGTAGCACCGTTCTCNTACGAAAACTCTGTCACAAATGTATTACGNTTACAGGCTTTGGGAGGACCAATTCGAGGGAATACTGGTTGCGGGCTTGTNGACTNCGTGTATGGGATATCTGAGTGCCAAGAGCGACCTGCTTTAGCAATTTGTTCTGGAGGTAAAATATTGAATCCCGGCGGATGTCCTAGNTGGAGGTCNTGGGTTTGCAGGTATTCTCTTAGCACCCAAAGCGATATTGGTTCAGCGATCGACCTTCCAACGGCAACATGTTGACAAAGCTTCGGTACATCAGAGTTTTGTTCTTGATCCTCATAGGGCCCTGTGCATGCAACTTGCTCAAGTCCATCCACAATTTCTCGCGAAAGGATTGAGTTTAGGCAGGTCCAGCCCTCCTTACGTAGTTCCTCTAAATACGCGGAAGGCAGTTTCTCAGGACCAAGACGTCTCTGGAATTGCACTTTCTTATTACCTATCGAGAGTATCAAACGATCTTTTTGGACTCCTTGAGGCAGCACTTGACCGGATACAGCATGTTTAATTTCGTTGCCACAAAAATTTCAAATGACATGGTTACCTGCCTCTAGGGATTGTATTAGCTCACCATGCTCTGTGAGACCCAATAAACTTCCATCCTCTGCCTCTAAAAGAGAATATTGATGTGACGGACCGGTCAAAGTAATAATGGTCGGATGGAGGTCTTGTTCATCCATTATGAAGATACCCAGTAGTAAAAGATTCCGCTCGTAATTAGTAGATGAGGATTTTGATGGAGACTACTTATCTTCCCAGAGCTCCAGCAGTCAATCCTATCGGGAATAATGACCACTTTCTAATCAACCATTCCTTGCGTAGGCCATCTCGTCGGCTTTCTTAAAGAAATCTTCCCAGTCAGTCTTGGTAAGTTTTTTTGGTTCTCCAATTTGCTTTGCAAGTACATACTGTCGACACATTATTTCTAGCCGTTGCGCTTGGTTAACCGCTCTTTTAAGATTCGGAGCTTTGGCGATCATTCCGTGGTTTCCAAGCAGACAGGCGGTACGTTCGGCAAGAGCATCGGAAGCATCTTTAGCAAGCTTTTCTCTACCAAAGGTAGAGTAAGGTACACAAGGAACATCTCCACCTCCAAAAACGCCAACTAAATAATGGAAACCTGGTAGGGATATTTCGTGACTTGCCACGGCAACACAATAGTCAGAGTGGGTATGGACCACAGCCCCTGCATCTGCATACTTTAAGTATATAGAAGCATGCATACGCCACTCTGAGGAAGGTAGACGTTTGCCCTGATACTCTCCATTAAGCGAGCATCTAACAATGTTCTCCAATGAGATGGAATCGCCAGTTGCTCCATTCGGTGAGATTAGCATTTCATCCCGAAATCTCACGCTTAGATTACCGGAGGACATTTCATTGAGACCCAAAGCATCTACCTTTTGATAGTGTTCAACCAACTGCTTTCTTAAAGAAACTTCATCCTCGGTCATATGTATTCCCCTTCCGTTCAGATTCAATTTATCAAAATCTAGACGCTTGTATGAGGTTATCCCTCAGATTAGAGCTTGATCTCCGATATTTTATTTAATTTTTTATTCTGTATAAGCGACAACCCGTAAATAGCAAGTCCTCACTCATATTTGGTCTTTTGCAGTTTTAAGCTTCGGGAATAAACAATTTTCAACATATTAAGGTTCCCCGACGCACTTTATTATTTGATTTAACTTTCGACCTACTAGCGTACAGTTATGTATTCGTTCTAGTGTTGGCCAAGTTGCCCTTTCTCCTTCTTGAACGAGTTCAAGAGCATGATCCGGAGGTATCTTGGCAAGGATAGTGGTTGGATCGACATAGCGTCGGTCCGGCATGATATTTACGTCCCCGGTATAGTCTTGAGTGAGCATGCTAAACCACATACGTGTCATCATGTTTAGAGGATAAATGGNCCTGGTTGCCTCTATCGCAAATGGATAAACAGCTTTAAACCATTCCTTAGCTGCTGATTGCCCGATACTGATCATACGCGAAACGTGATCTGTAGCATCTGGATCGTTGAGCGCCCAAAGTACAACAGGATTCGTCTGACTAGTGATAAAAAAATTGCAACCGTATATTCTTCTTAATCTGGCGGCTGGCAAATCATCGGTTATAGACCCGTCCACCCATTTTCTGCTGCGAACATATGGTTGGCGCTTCCCTTTGTGATCTCGGGCTGAGAGCGTCACGGGAGGCAAAACACCAGGGACTGCTGTCGAAGCCATCAGGGCTTCCTTAAGAAGCACATTTGGGGCGGTAACTGGATTTAAAGTTCTTGACTGTTGATGTATTTCTGAGGGTGAAATAGAAACGTTTAAATGTCTTCCACTCAATTGCAAGGCCTCCTCGAAAGTGACATCGGGAACCCACGTTTCAATTATTACCCCGATATCTTGCGCAGTTAGCTGTTGGCCATTCTCGGGCGTGTACAAACTCTTAAAGTTTTCTTGGAGTCTATTAGAATCTAATATTTCGCTTAGTTCCTCATCGGAATGTGAGCAAAGTATAGCCGCGATAATTGCTCCTGCGCTTGAACCTGAAATAACTTTTGGTAACAGGTCCTCCTTCCAAAGAGCCTTAGCTACTCCTAAATGGAAAGGCCCCATGGAGCCTGCCCCACTTAGCATAAGCGCACATTCACCAAAGGCTTGCTTGNCTCGCTGAAAGAAAAACTTTTTCTCTTGGGGTGATAGGCTAGACTTTGCTGAGTCCGCCAGATCTTCCAAACCGCCGGCAATCTCCTGAATATAATCTTTTATCAATTTCTTTGTGCCAGAGGCAGCATGTTTATAAAGCGCACCCGCACCCATACCGCCCATATTTCCGTGGAGACCTTCGTCAAAATAATATTTTAGACGCAGGCTATTGGACTTGGCTCTAATAGCGACCAGCTCTTCCAAGCGCGCCCTGATAACTCGGTAGTCAAACCCCTCGCTACTGTCGTCATCCTGCCAACGCGAAGCACCTGAGCGCAAATCAGATTTGGAGGCATTTTGCAGCCAGTCTTCATAGGTTTCGACGCTTACCATAAATAGGTCCTTCTCGTATCAGCCCTGAAAAACTGTATCAGGGATAAATTTGTAGCCGTCTCACAAATTACCTGAAATTTGATTTTTTTGGCACCAAATATGCAAATTGCTGAGTTGAATAGTATTNAAACACTCCATATTAGCTTATTGCATTAGAGGTTTACTATGAAAATTCGAACTGCTGTTTCATTATTTGTGGGATCTGATAGTCCGCAAACAAAAAAAATCGAGACCGCAAAGTTACGGCTTGATCCCCAGCGATGTGGTCTGGGGAAAAGTTCAGTTATAACTAATTTGGAGGCTTTATGCCGCGGAAACCAGGGCTTTTTAGATAGAAGTAAACTGGGACGAAGGTTAGTGCATTCAGTCCATATGGGTGTACTAGTCAACGAGTTCAAGGGGCTTAGCGAGAGGGTTTTGCCAAATAAGGCGATGATCTAATGGAAATCGTACCTGCCCAAAAGTATTTTCTGCAAGGCGCGCCTGCGGCACTGGCGACTTGTGAACTAGACACTAATTTTAGTCGATTAGGTGATCCGCTGGCGGCGGTTAAACATTTTCCTCGGTCGAGGTATTACATTAAGCGTAATAACGGATCTGTATTAGACGATAGCGCGGATGTGGCTGATCATTTCGTTTTGAGCAAAGGTATACCTTTGGACTCAGATAAAGCCGCCCTATTTAGGTGCACAGCACTAAGTAGAATTAGGGTAGTTACTAATTCGGGGCACGTCAAATCGGGTGATACTCAGGGTCCAGTATGAGCAGTAAAGATAATGAATTTAAAAAGTTTTTTGATCAGGGCTCTGACTTCTTCAATATGTTTGAAAATCAAATGAAGACATTTTTTGGAAACCCTTCTCTCTTATCCGAAGGTCTGTCTGAAATACCTTCTATGGAGTCGCTTGCAAGCATGCCACATCTGGATAATTTGTTTGGTATTGATAAAAAAGTGAAAGATTTCGTGAAAGCATCTTCGGCTTTGCATTCAGCTAATACCGACCTTCAAGGTTTAATATCAAAAAGTTGGTATGAGGCATTTCAACGGTTTAGCGCGGTTACTGGCGATAACACATGGTACGAAAAGTCATTTGATGAATGGCTCGAGTATGCGCATCGTTCTACGGATGAATTCCAACGGACCGATGAATTTATGAATGCGCAACGTGAAGTGATACACGCCTCGACCACTTTTCGGAATTGTTATACAGATTTAGTAGAGGTGTACCAAGAAAAAAATAATATGCCAACTCGCAGAGAAATAGATGATTTAAGCCGCTCAGTCTACGATCTTAAAAGAGAACTTAAGAAGTTAAAGAAGGAACTAAAACTATCGAAAACTCAACCACCCTATGAGGTAAGAGATGAGTGATTTTCAGCCTAGTTTGATTGAAGATTCCTTTAANTATTGGAAGAAATTCCAGCGTGGTATTAGTGCTCTTTCTGNAATAAGCGATGATGATATTACTATTGGGTCTACACCGAAACGTATTGTAGCCAGAAATGATAAAACCACCCTCTATCACTATAAGCCCAGAGTTGCTNGCTCTTCAGAAACNCCTCTNCTGATTGTATACGGGCAGATAGGTCGTTATACCATGATTGATTTGCAGCCCGATCGCTCGGTAGTGAGTAATCTTTTGGATAAAGGTATAGATGTNTACTTAATTGATTGGGGCAGTCCTAATCGATCAGATCGTTGGATTCAATTTGATGATTATATAGAGGACTACTTGGCTGGTTACATTGATATAATTTGTGAGGAGTCAAAAAAGCCTAACGTATCGTTATTTGGGATATGTGAGGGCGGTGTCTTTTCAGCCTGCTACGCTGCTCTGCATCCTAAAAGGGTGCGTAACTTGTCTCTCGCGGTGACACCAATAGATTTTCATGCCGATAAAAAAAAATACGTAGAAGGGCAAGGCTATCTAAATCGTTGGGTACGTAATTTAAGTGCTCGGGCGCTTAATAATTTGATTGATTCTTATGGCCATATGCCTGGCGATGTTATAGGGATGTTATTTCAAGAAATGACCCCCGTAAAAACATTGACAAAATATAACTGGGACCTTCCAGACAATATATCAGGTAATCATGAACAGGTTCTAAATTTTCTTCGGATGGAGAAGTGGCTATCAGACAGACCTCATCATCCAGGTGAGGCGGCAAAGACCTGGCTAGTAGACTTGTATAAGAATAATCAGTTGGTGGAGAAAAAATTTAAGGTAGACGGAAACTTAGTAGACTTAGGGGCGCTTGATATGCCGATACTAAATATTTTCTCCAGTTTTGATCATATCATTCCGCCATCAACGAGTAAGGCTCTATCTCTGTTCGTAGGCACGAAAGATTACTCAGAACTAGAGCTNAATGTGGGTCATATTGGAACATTTGTTAGTAAAAAAGCTAATTTACTTCTGAGTGAAACTCTAAGCGAATGGTTAATTAAAAGATAAAATGCGGGGTAAACGATGATTGATGTAATTTCTTCAAAAGACGCAATAGATAAAATTCGTACAAGAGATACAGTATGCACCAGCGGCTTTGTGGGGACCGGTACACCAGAAGAATTAATCCGAGCGCTGGAAAGTCGATTTGTAAAGACCGGAGCGCCCTTTGATTTATCTTTGGTATTTGCAGCGGCTCCCGGAGATGGAATCGCCAAGGGCGTAAATCGTCTTTCCCATCCTGGATTGCTCAAGCGTATAGTCGGTGGGCATTGGTCACTGGTGCCAAAACTAGGAGAGCTAGCAATAAAGAACCAGGTAGAGGCTTATAACCTTCCGCTTGGTGTTATCTCGGAGTTATATAGGGAAATTGCTGGTCAGCGATGTGGCGTTTTGACAAAGATTGGCTTAGGCACGTTTGTCGACCCNCGGCAAGACGGCGGCAAATTAAATATAAGAACTTGGGAGGATTTGGTTGAACTAATCGAGATCAATAATGAAGAATGGCTACTATATAAAACTTTTCCTATTGATATAGCATTTATTCGTGGAACGACAGCTGATCCAAATGGAAATATCTCTATGGAGAAGGAGGCTTTAACCCTTGATAATTTAGCCATTGCGACTGCAGCAAGAAACTCGGGTGGAATTGTCATTGCACAGGTCGAACAAGTGACTGATGCGCCCCTGTCTCCTAGGCAGGTAGAGGTTCCAGGAATCTTTGTTGATTATGTGGTGATAGCAGAATCAGAAAATCACACTCAAACTTGGGTGACCGGCTTTGACTCGGCCTTTGCTGGTCAAACCAGGAGAACGATAGAAGATGCAGCGGTAATGGAACTCGATGAGAGGAAGGTTATCGCTCGTCGAGCGGCAATGGAGCTTGCTAAATCGGTAGGAGGCGTTGTTAACCTTGGAATTGGGATGCCAGAGGGTGTATCTAAAGTGGCAGCTGAGGAAGGTTTTATTAATGAAATTCATCTAACTGCAGAGCCTGGGGTTATAGGTGGTATGCCTCAAGGGGGTTTAGATTTCGGCGCAGCTGTAAATCATGATGCCCTTCTAAACCAGAATCAGCAGTTTGATTTTTATGATGGAGGTGGATTGGATTTGGCAGTTCTCGGGATGGCTCAAGTTGATAGGTTTGGTCATGTCAATGTCAGTAAGTTTGGACCGAAACTAGCGGGGGCTGGAGGATTCATAAATATATCCCAGACAGCAAAAAAACTTGTCTTTGTGGGAACATTCTCGGCAGATGGGTTAGTCGTGGAGATAAGTGATGGTAAGCTCAAAATTGTACAAGAAGGGAAGGTTAGCAAATTTATTGCTGATGTAGAGCAGATCACCTTTAATGCCGAGGTCGCGTTGAAGAATCGGAAGCCGGTGCTTTACATAACTGAACGTTGCGTTTTTGAACTAACTGTAGAAGGGATGCGTTTAAAGGAAGTGGCAGCTGGCGTGGATATTAAAACAGAGATTGTCGAACTACTCCCTTTCTCTGTGATAGCCGACGATGTAGGTACGATGGATCCTAGGATATTTTTGAACGAGGTTATGAATCTTGGTGAACGAGATGAATTAGCAAAGTACCGCAAGTTGAAATTAGCAAAAAAACTCGTTGCCTAATTACTACTGCGATGGAAGCTGATGTTCAAAAAATACTTATGGCTATTAAAGATAGGGGGTCCTTGGAGTACTGTGATATGTCCGTCGAGGAGGCTAGGAAAACTCATGAGAGTCAATCCGGATTATTGGGGGCTGACTATGTAGAACTCCCGTCTGTCTCTGACATCACTATTCCTGGTCGACATGGGGATATTCCCGCAAGACTTTACAAGCCGGTCAAGGATATTAACGCTTGTCTTATTTATTATCATGGTGGCGGCCATGTCGTTGGTAGTTTGAACTCTTATGATACTCTTTGCCGGCAACTAGCCCTTCAATCCAATTGTATGGTGGCTTCAATAGATTACCGGCTAGCACCCGAACATCGCTTTCCTGTAGCGGTTGAGGATGCACTGGATGCGTATTTTTGGTTCTGTAGCTGTGGGCATGAACTCGGTATTTCTAATGATGCTCTGATTCTTGGTGGTGACAGTGCTGGAGGTAATCTGGCTGCAGTAGTAGCCATTATGGCCCGCGACCTTGGCTATCCTAAAGCTCTAGGACAATTATTAATTTATCCAGCAACTGCAGGTTACCCTGATAGTGCTTCTCACCTGAAATTTGCTGAGGATCATGTTTTAACACGAAGGTTGATACTGTGGTTTCAGGAGAAATATTTGGACCGAAAAGATCATATAGACTTCAGATGGGCCCCCTTGTTATGTGATGATCTGAGCATGTTACCACCAGCAACCATTATTCTTGCGGAATGTGATCCTTTGCGTGATGAGGGACTATCCTACGCTGTGCGTTTAGCAGAATCCGGTAATGAGCTTACATTAAAAATTTATTCTGGCGTGACCCACCCCTTTTTTTCCTGGTCTGGAGCTGTAAAGAAAGCTCGAGAGGCAGTATCCTTCGCAGCAGCGCAGCTAACAAAACTAGCACCAGGTAATTAAATAATCTGACTAATTTCTCCGAGTTTTTTACTCAATAATCGATTTTCATTATAGTCGATTGGAATTACCATAAGGCTAGGACCTTTTTCTCCGATTGCCTTAAGCAATATGTTTTTAAAATGCTTACTATCGTCGCAAAGATGTGAATTCCAACCAAAACTTTTTGCTAGGTGTTCCCAGTCGGGGTTATCAAAGCCAAGGTCTGTGTGGTGACCAAACATATTTTCTTGCTTCCATGAGATAAGTCCATATGCGTTATCTTCCCATATCAATACAGTAATATTCGATCTGAGTCTTCGGGCTGTTTCCATTTCTTGAACATTCATTAAAAATCCTCCGTCGCCCGCGATAGCAAGAATGTTACGGTTAGGATGTACAAGACTTGCGGCGATGGCTCCAGGTAATGCGAATCCCATTGAGCAATATCCGTTAGGAATGAGACATGTGTTGGGTTCATGGCAGTGATAATGTCTCGCGATCCACATTTTATGTGCGCCAACATCGGACAAAAGGATATCTTCTGGGGCCATTGCTTCGCCCACGTCCCAAATCACTTTTTGCGGCTTAATTTTGCCAACCGTTTCATCCTCTGCATACTCCTTAAGTTCTTCATACATGCGCTGCCGGATCCGACTCTGATTGGAGGAATCGAAGGCAATTTCTGGCGTTTCCTTAATTCTCGTGCAAAGTTGGTCCAACATTAAACTGAGATCACCGACGAGCTCGACTTCTGGATGAAAATATTGATCTATTTCACCAGCCTCGAAATCGGCATGAATTATTCGTTTGTCGCGATTTGGATTCCAAATTCTGGGTTGGTATTCGACCATATCAAATCCCAAAGCGATCACGAGGTCTGCTTGATCTAAAGCTAGATTGGGGATGTCTTTTGCACCAAGTCCAATAGTGTACAGGCAGTAGCTACTGTCCACATCAACGCATCCTTTCGCCATGAAAGTACTTATTACCCCAATACCTGTTAATTCGCAAAAATTCCTAAGTGATTGACTGGCACGTTTCCTTATACACCCATTGCCTGCTAGTACAATCGGCGACTTTGCCTCCTTTAGTAATTTGAAAGCTTGAACCACCTGAGGTTCACTTGGTGCTCCTATCCTGAATCGGCGAGGAACGATAGGAATTTCATTGGTTTCTTGAGAAGCGATGTCCTCCGGTAACTCTATATGTACGGCCCCCGGCTTCTCTTGTCTTGCCAGTCTAATTGCTTTTCTTACGATTTCGGGAATAGTGTCGGCGTTACGAATTGAAACGCCCCATTTGGTAACGGGTTTGAACATGCCGACAACGTCCATTACCTGGTGGGACTCTTTATGTAATCTTTCAGTTGAGCCCTGCCCGGTTATAACCAGAATGGGTGCGCGATCCATATTGGCATCAGCCACCCCGGTTATTAGATTGGATGCTCCTGGACCAAGTGTTCCAAGGCAGCCTCCTGGATTACCTGTTAATCTGCCGTAAACTTCGGCCATAAAGGCGGCACCTTGTTCATGTCGTGTGAGGACAAATTTGATTTTCCTACTCTTGGAGAGGGCCAGCATGAAATCAGCGTTTTCTTCTCCAGGGACTCCAAAGATGTACTCTATCCCCTCCTCTTCAAGACATTTGACTAGTAATTCAGCGGCTTTCATATATCTATTCTTTTTTCTTATGATTAGCTTGTGATGTCCACATGTCCATAGCCTGGCGCATTGCATTCATCGGATTAAGGGTAGTCATATTTTTCATTTGTGTGCGATATTGATCCTGGTGTTCAAGGAATAGGAGCATGCTCTGCTCAATATAGCTGGATACAAAACCACCGAATCTTTGATCGTAGAATCTAATGATCTGCTCCAGAGCTCTATTAGTCAGCACAACCTCGTGTCCCTGAGCCTCTTGTTCCGCAAGGATTTGTAATAAAGTGCCCCGCGTTATGTCCGCACCGTCGCTTGATTCTGTAACTTGTATACTATCTCCGCTAAGGAGAACATCTCGAAGGTCATCTAAGGTGACATACTTACTAGAATCTAGATCATACAGTCGTCGGTTCGTATATTTTTTATATCTATGCATTTATTGGGACCTCCTAGCACTGAGGGGTAATATTTTCGATGAAAGCACCCTACTAAGAAAAGCGAAACTAGTTTTGAAATTTGAAACATAATCGATTTCGATAGCGACATTAAGTGCGGCAAGTCAAAGGCGCAGTTAAGTACCTAAATCCCTTAATCCTGGCACCAGTGCGCGAATTTGTGCATCGCAACGTACTTTTTACAATTCCCCTACTATGGCAAAGTCTGGAAATTTTTCATTTCACTTCGATGTCATAATTCGGGCGCGATAAAAGCCAATAAATTATACCAGGAATCGAACTAGTATAAAGCAAGACAGTATCGAAAGCAGTATAGTTCTATCACTTCTATCACTTCTATCACTTCTAACACGTTCCCTGAGGTATAAACATAGCAATTTGACAGGGAGGAGAATTATTTGTGCACCGCAAAAAATATTGTTGACATTGTTATGTTGCTCTGCAACAATCTCCTCATTGTGCATCGCAGCAAAATTTAAGAGATCGGAGAAAGATATGATGGAATTAGAAAAAAGTTTAAAGATAGGCAAAGATTTGTATGAACTTAACAGCGGAACCATGAATAAGCTATTTACGATTGATGCAGAGTCGATAGATACATTTATGGATGTGAATAAGAGTTTTGGCGATAGGATGCCAAGTATCAAAGGATTTTCTGAGTTTATTGAGATGCAGAAAGACTATGGAAAGGCTCTTTGGGATGAAAGTCAGAGTGTCATGACCGCGAAAAGTGAAATTGTTCAGGATGCGATGGAACAAGCTAAGACTTTAATGTCTGATTTTTATCCGACATCGTCTCCGACCGTTAAAAAAGCGGCCAAAAAAACGGCAGCCGCGGCTACCTGAGGTACGGGAAGGCCGGCATTCATTTGACTAATTTGTCTAAAAATCTTGAGGACTAGAGTAAGAAAACCATTCAATTTATCAAACCCTGAGGTGAATCGAAGAAAGGGTAGGCTAAAGGTACCAGTGTTAATCCTAGAGCCATAAAACAAAAGTTTCCCCCCCCCGGGGCCGAAAGGCCCCACCCCCTAGTGATATCTGCTACCCATCAATTGGTGTGGTAGCAGATATTACACCCCGAAATGTTGATAGTTTTTTTCCATCTTGCGCTGTTATTTCGAGCATCATCGAATGTTACACTCGCAACTTTTGGTGAGTGAGCGCCCGGAATGACTAGTAAACTTGAGCAACTAAAAAAGTTAACCACTGTCGTGGCAGATTCTAGTGATATTGAAGCTATGAAATTGTACATGCCAATAGATGCTACGACCAACCCAAGTTTACTTCTAAAGGCGGCTGCTATGCCCCAGTACTCCGAATTACTTAGCCAAGCGAAGCGAAAGGCAGAGCTCAAGGGTGGTAGCACACAAGAAAAACTGGATTGTTACGTTGATGGGTTTGCTGTCTCTATCGGGGTAGAAATTCTCAGGTTTATTCCTGGCAGAATTTCGACGGAGGTGGATGCACGGCTATCTTTTGATACGAAAGCTATGGTTTTGAGGGCGAGAAATTTGATACAGGAGTACGAGATTATAGGGGTACCGAGGGACCGAGTCTTGATCAAGCTTGCAGCCACATGGGAAGGGATAAAGGCAGCGGAAGTGCTTGAGAAGGAGTCGATAAATTGTAATTTAACCCTGCTTTTTTCGTTTGCTCAAGCTCAGGCTGCAGCCGACGCGGGTGTCTTTCTTATTTCCCCTTTTGTTGGTCGAATCTATGATTGGTGGACACAGAAGGCTGGAAAGGATTTTACTGGTTTAGCCGACCCTGGAGTGCAGTCGGTGACGAGGATATTCAACTATTATAAAACCTACAAATACAAGACTGTGGTCATGGGAGCAAGCTTTCGGAATACCGGTCAAATTGAAGCGCTTGCGGGCTGTGATCGTCTGACTATAAGTCCAAATTTGATGGCAGAACTGGCGGCCGACGACACCCTGCTTGTTCGGGCGTTAGAAGCAGATAAACCTGGTAAATCTGAACCAAAACGTAACCTAAGTGAAAGTGATTTTAGGTTGCAAGTAAATGAGGACTCGATGGCGACTGAAAAGCTAGCAGAGGGTATTCGTCTATTTTCAGCTGATACTCTGAGGTTAGAGATGCAACTTGCCGAATAGGCTTTAGGCTGCTCCTGTGAGAACCCTTATTTAATTTTTGTATTTCTAAATTGGCAATACAAACTGGATTGTCTTGCAAAAACCCTTACACTACCGTCAATCATGCGTAGCTCTCTCCTCTTGTGTCTCAGTATTTTTGTAACAGATTTAGCCTCTGCAGTTCTTATCAACGATTTGGAATTTAGCCATGGAATTGCGTTCTTTGATGAGCTGAAATATCCCCCTGATTATACTCACAAAGATTATTTGAACCCGAACGCTCCCAAGGAGGGCAAACTAGTACTTCCATGGGCTTTTTCGTTTGATACATTGGCACCTTTATCAATAGGCGAAACAGGGCCTCCATCTGGATATCATTTCCGAGGCGAATCATTAGTCGTAAGGGGCGGTGATGAATTTGCTGCTTTTTACGGTCGTCTAGCAAACGGGATAGCTGTTACCCCTGATAAGAAGACTCTAGTTTTCAGGATTAATCCCGATGCGAGATGGGATGATGGGAACACAGTTACTGCTCATGATGTAGTTTACACCTTTGAATTGCTTATGGGCCAGGTGGGCGCCTCGTTACGTTTCGACTTCCTTGCATCCCTAGAAGCTTGGGATGATCGCCACGTTATATTTCATCTCGACGTGCCACTAGCTTACGATCATGTTGCTATGATTCAATATCAGGAAATTCTTCCTCAGCACTACTGGCGAACTAGAGATCCAACTGCACACACGCTTAAGCCTCCTGTTTCAAGTGGGCCATATCGCTTAAAGGAAATCAAACTGGGGCGCTACGTTGAGTATGAGCGCAGAGAAGATTATTGGGGATGGCATCTGCCAATAAATCAGGGCCGGTACAACTTTGATACCGTGCGCTTCGAGGTGTACCGCGATGCAACTGTTGCGAGGGAAGCTTTTCGTAAAGGTCTCATTGATATTCTAGATGTTGATGATATTCGTTACTGGGTCCACGCGTTTGAAGGCCCTGAAATGGAACAAGGTCTAATTGCCAAGACTCGAAGAAACTATGGTATATGGGTAGGTATTGGTAGAGCATTTGTCTTAAATAGCCGTGTGCCAAGGCTGTCGGATAGGCGGGTTAGAAAGGCGCTAACTCTGGCGTTTGACTTTGAATGGGTGAATGAAAAGTTTTACCATGGTGAGCGTATCCGCGCTAAGAGCTTTTGGCCAGGGACGATCCTCGAGAATAATGGCCTGCCTAGTAAGAACGAGTTGGCGCTGCTGGCTGACTTCAGGGAGTCTTTGCCGCCTGAAATCTTTAAACAGCCTTTTGATTTTCCCAGGTCAGGGAGTGATGAGGCGCTAAGGAAGAATCTGGCTTCAGCGAGGGATCTGCTGATGTCTGCTGGGTGGCGAGTTCTGAATGGGAAGCTGCGTAATGCTCAAGGAGAGCCCTTCACGCTCGAGCTTTTATCATTTGAGCCGAATCATGCCCGGATATTATTGCCTTGGTTCAAAAATCTTAAGAATCTGGGTATCGCTGCAAATATGCGGTTGGTTGATATTAGTCAATATATCAATCGGCAGAGAAAACATGATTATGATGTATATGTGCATACTTACGATTTTGTGATTCCACCGACGCTGTCAGCCCGTAATAATTTTCATTCTAGTGCTTTAGCTTTAGAAGGCTCGCGCAATTATGTAGGAGTTAATGAACCCGTAGTCGATCGCCTCGTAGAAGCAGCAGAGGCAGCTCAGTCGCTGTCTGAGTTAGTCGCTGCAAGCCGTGCCTTGGATCGGGTCATGATGTGGGGATATTACTTGATTCCTGTTTATGCCTATGACCCGCGTCGTACAGTCTATTGGGATAAATTTGGTAGTCCACCTCAGCCGCTTTACCGACCCGCCTTTCCGGATGGCTGGTGGTACGAGAAAGACAAAGCTGAACGGATTAGCCAGGTGCAGTCGGAAATGCATTGAATTAATACTAAACCCATATCTCTCTTAGCTTGTGGTAACTTTAGCCCTCAATAGGCGTGAAAGGCATTTTTATGGATTTGTTTGCAGGTACCAGTGAGGGTGTATTCCAAATTACCGATGGGATCGCTAAAAAGGTACTCGATTGCCGTGGAGTGAGAGAAATTGTTTGCTTCAATGGGAGGGTTTTTGCAGGAACTGGCAACGGGCTTTATGTGTCTGATGATGGAGGAGCCTCATGGCTATTGACTACTTTGAGAGATGTTGCGGTTTGGCAGATTCGGCAGGGTGTCCAAGGTAAGCTTTATGCCGGAACAGCGCCTACAGGCCTATTTAGAAGTGAAGATTGGGGATATACATGGACAGAAGTTGAGTCTTTGTCTCGTTTAGCAAAAGAGAAAGGTTGGTGTATTCCTGTCGATCCACCGTTACCAGCGGCTGCTCGCGCTCTTGTTGTAAAGGATGAGCGTCTTTGGGTTGGTGTAGAGGTTGGTGGAATAGCAATTTCACAGAATGCCGGAGAGACCTGGTCTGTCGTTCTTCCTGGGGGTAATCCTGACTTGCATATGATCTTTCCCTTCCCGGGGAATGAGGAAATTTTGTTTGCTTCGACAGGTTATGGAAGGCTTGATGGTGTTGCCGATATGGTTGAAGGCAATGCCGGAGTCTTTCGTTCTGAGGATGGGGGTAATAGCTGGGTGTATACGTGGGAAGGTGTTACTCCTCGGTACTCGAGGCCAATGTGCATTGATCATAGACCACCATTTGGCTTGACGGTAGCGAGTGCACCAACCGCATTTTCAAGCTATCGACAAGAGTTGGGAGCCGAGGCTATGTTGTTTCGGTCTGAAGACCGTGGTGATACTTGGCATTCGTTGGGTGATAAAGACCACTCGCCAAGTCATGCTAATTTTCATGGCTTGACGGTAAATCCTCTGGTCCCTGGGGGTATTTTGGTGGGGACAGATACCGGGGAGATTTGGAGTGTGAGTGGCCACGCAGAATGGGAACTGCTGGTTAAGGATATCCCAGCAGTGGTTTCAATTACTTGTGTATGACTACTCTAGGTCTAGAGTAGATATGGAATTCAAATGATGATAAATGCAATTGTTGAGCAAATTTCGGACATTGGTTTCGGAATCTTCAAGGGTTTCTACGATAACGCCACTATCGCAAAATATAGCGAATTATGTGAGAAGCATTCAATAAGTCGGCCTTTCACAAATGCCGATGGCCAAATGATAATGGTGAAGAGTGTTAAGAATCTTGTAGCAAAGACGCGTGACTTTGATGAGTTCTTTTCGGATTCGAGATTAACATCTATCTTGGAGAGGATATTAAGTCCAGTCGATCACTGGGGAATAAAGATCTCAGATACTGGTATTAAAAATGTGGTCTCAGGTTTACGTACTTCATCGATGCATAGGGACGATGATTTGTATCCTCAGTTAGCTCGTGGAAAACCTTTTACAGTCAATTCGCTGTTGGCTATTGATCCGTTTTCTGAGGAGCTTGGTGCTACCAAAGTTGTTCCAGGCAGTCACAAGTGGGATCATGAAGTAGTCCAATCAGAAAAAGCGGAGTCTGTTCTACTTGACCCTGGAGACCTCCTCGTCATGGATGGCCGAACTTGGCATCAGGCGGGAAAGAATATTCGGGAAGGCGAGAGTCGGCGGGCAGTGAACGTTTACTACTGTGCTGGCTGGTGCCAACCGGGCCACGGGCTGCACTGTGGCATGACGGAAGCGGCGTTTTCTCAACTACCGCGTAAGATTAAACAGTTCTTATAAGAGTAGAGTCCGATACTTAAAAACTCCATACGGCTCGTAAGCCGAAGAAAGCCGCACCTAATCTTGTTCCATTGACCAGGTTTTGCTTGTTTGGCGAGATAATTCCCACTCTGAGAGCGTGTCATCAAGATTCCTATGTCTCAGGCTTTGTTTCATCTCTGTTATCTCGGTGTTAATTTCTGGACTGCTTTCTTTTTGATAAGTAACCATCGGCACTCCTTGTCTAATTATTGTCTTACAGTACTTCTAAACATTAGCAGTCTCGGCTCTTAAATTAAAAAGAATAATTAGCAACCAATACATTCCCGATAAGAATTAATCTTGTTCCATTGACCAGGTTTTGCTTGTTTGACGGGATAACTCCCATTCTGAGAGCGTATCATCAACTTGTCCATATCGTAGGTTTCGCTTCATCTCGGTTGTATCATTTTTGATTTCTAACCTACTGTCATTATTTGTCATCATTTTTTAAACCCTGTCTAACTTCTGTCTTAAAAGGGCGCTTAAAGTAACAGGTAAGTCGGAAACATTAAAAAGAATAATTAGCAACTAATATATTCCAATTAAGAAACAATATAGATTTTAAAGAGATGCTGCTGATGTAGTGGTCATGTGTTTTAACGAGGACCGTCTTCGTTACCGATGACAAACTTCGTTAATTGAGATAGCTTTTCCGATCAACCATCAAATCGGAGGCAGCGCAATGTCGAAAATCAATTATACCCCGCCTAGGGTCTGGAAGTGGGAAGAGGGGAATGGTGGCAGATTCGAAGATATAAATAGACCAACGGCGGGTCCTACTTTTGAAAGCGAGTTACCCGTAGGGAAACATCCTATACAGATATACTCTCAGGGTACCCCGAACGGGGTCAAGGTAACCATCTTGATGGAAGAGCTACTTGCACTGGGTTTCAACGAAGCTGAATACGATGCTTGGTTAGTACGGATAAATGGGGAGCAATTTGGTAGCGGATTTGTAGAAATTAATCCAAACTCAAAGATCCCTGCCATTCTCGATATGACGACGGCGAAGCCGACGAGAGTATTTGAGACTGGTGCCATATTGTTATATCTCGCTGAGAAATTTGGAGCTTTTGTACCGATGGCTGGACCAAGTAGGGCTGAGTGTCTATCTTGGTTGTTCTGGCAAATGAGTAGCGCACCTTATTTGGGAGGTGGCTTCGGACATTTTTATGCATATGCGCCTGAAAAATATGAATATCCAATCAATCGATACGCAATGGAAGTCAAAAGACAATTAGACGTCTTGGATCGCAATCTTGCAGATCGACATTTTCTCGTAGGAGATGACTATACCATTGCTGATATCGCGACCTATAGTTGGTACGGACAAATGGTTGTAGCTGGTCTTTATAACGCGAAAGAATTCCTTCAGGTTGATTCTTACGCTAACGTTTTGAGATGGGGAACCGAAATACATAATCGGGCTGCAGTTCGTCGAGGCAGGAAAGTTAACAGAGATTCACATAGCGGCATCGCGGAGCGGCATGATGCCAGTGATTTTGATAAGTTAGGAATTTGACTAGCGATAGATACTTTTTGGTTTATTTGTTTGCCACTCGCTCAAGATGGCCTTCGCATGACTTTTTTCCATTAGTTGAAAGTCTTCTATCGGAGTCGATAATTCGACTACATAACCATTGGGGTCTCGGAAATAGATGGATTCTATGAAGCCATGTTGAGCAACTCCTCGCGTTTCTATGCCATGCTCTAGTCCTTTCTGTCTCATGTCTAACAAGGTGTCTCTATCTACCTCTAGGGCGATATGTAAATCAAAATCACGTTGTTTTTTGAAGTCGAAGGTGTGTTTAGGGTCCTCAAAAAATGCGAGGCATGATCCATCTCGCATAGCGAAAAAAGTGTGGAGCACTTCAGGCTTTGAGGATTGACCTCCCGAAATGGTTAAGGCGTTTATAAGTTCTAATCCCAGAAAATCCTCATAAAAAATGCGTGTTTCTTCTGAATCCCGGCATCGATATGCAGCGTGATGTAATCGTTTTATTATTGCCAAGTTTTCGCCTGATTTAATCCCAAAAACAAGATGTTATTCTTGACTTAAGTCATGTGCAATTGTCATTTTCACATTACTTTTAACTTACTATGAAGTCGGTTATTTCATTATTGAGGAGGGAAAATGCCAGAACTTAGGCGGAAAGGCACGACAATTTATTACGAAGTTTACGGTGAGGGCTACCCTGTAGTACTTTTTGCTCCTGGCGGCATGCGTTCATCGATAGATTTTTGGAAAAAATCAGAATGGAATCCAATAACAACACTTAGCTCTCATTTCAAAGTTATTGCTATGGACCAACGTAATGCTGGAAAGTCTATCGCCCCAATAAATGCGAGTGATAGTTGGCGAGTTTACACGGAGGATCATATTGCCCTTCTAGATTATCTGGGAATTGATAGTTGCCATCTTTTGGGGGGATGCATTGGTGGTCCCTATTGTCTTGGTATTATTAAGGCTGACCCGAAGCGGGTTGGCGCTGTAGTTTTGCAGCAATCGATCGGAGCAGACAATAATAAAGATGCTTTTTATGGATTGTTCGATAGTTGGGCTGAGGAAATCAAGCACCAACATCCTGAAGTTACCGAAGAGGAATGGAATCAGTTTCGCAGCAACATGTTTGACGGTGACTTCGTGTATAACGTGGACCGGCATTTTGTAAGTCAAATTAAGACGTCAATGCTCGTTTTAATGGGTAACGATGTTTATCACCCAGAGATAATTTCTCGAGAAATTGCTGAGCTTGCGCCCAACGCGAAACTGATTGAAGAATGGAAAAATCCTGAGGAAGATAACACTATCGAAACCGTTATTCAGTTTTTTAAGGAAAATACACCGGTGACAAAGACTTAGCTTTTTGGCTGCGGTGTAATCCTAAATGATTAAAATTTCTATAAGGCTATTGAGCTTGGTTTTACCTTTATTGCTCATTGGATGTGCCTATAATGGCAATATCAAAGAAATTCACCCGCGACCAATCTCAATAAGTCCAGAAGCAAAGGCAATGAACAGTAAAATTTCAAATGTGAAGCGCACTCTAAAAAGATCTCATCCACCTAAAGTCCCTCCTCTCGAGGGAACATTAGTGAATTACCATATGCACCATACTGGAGAGATTTTTTCTGAATTAATTAGGCCTCGACCTGTCGATGTCTGGTTACCCGAGGGTTACGATCCCGAATCAGATAAGCTTTACCCCGTGATCTATATGCATGATGGGCAGTTCCTGTTTCATCATTCGCGTTCGCCTTATGCAGGTATGGACTTTATGTTCTGGGATGTAGACAAAGTGATGTCCCGGTTACAACGAGAAGGAAAAATCAAACCAGCAATAGTGGTTGCGGTATGGATGGCGGATTGGGATAAGGGAGCACGGGGGGCAGAATATATGCCAGAGAAAGCGGTGAGCAAAAAGGTTTTGGAAATTATGCGTCAGGCAGGACCGGGAAGCTCCGTGGGAGGATTTGTTGGTGAGTCAGGCGGTGAGAGTATGTCGTCAGACAATTATCTTAGGTTTCTTGTTCAGGAGCTCAAACCATTTATTGATAAAACCTACCCTACTTTATCAGGCAGAGCGGACACCTTTGTGATGGGTTCAAGTGCGGGGGGATTACTCTCAGCCTATGCGCTTGCAGAGTATCCAGAGATTTTCGGTGGGGCAGCCTGTTTGTCTAGTCATTGGCCATATGGCGATGGCGCTGTGGTTAATTGGTTAAGTGGTCATTGGCCTGAGGCAGGAAACCACCGTGTCTATTTCGATTATGGAACTGAAGCATTTGACGCTTTATATGAGCCTTACCAGATGCAAATGGATTTGATCTTGCGAAAAAAGGGCTATAGGGAAGGGGAGGACTGGATAACTCGTCGTTTCGATGGAGCGGACCATTCCATGCAAGCCTGGAAGGATCGGCTCCATAATCCACTAAAATTTCTTTTAGGTGCTGATAAGAAAAATTGATACTTAATTAGTATCGATACGAGCGGCCTTTTTTTCGTCATACCACCATGCAGAGGGGTAAGGTTCCAACAAGACGTCATCGGATAGTTCAGGTCGTCCGAACTTGTTCCAATAGATAATACGGTCCGCTCCTCTAGCACGTAAGGGCATTTGATAGTAATTCCATAATAGAACTCGGTCGAGCGCTTTAACGGAAGTGATAAAATCTTCAATATTCTCTGCATCTAGTGATGACTCAACGAGGGCGTCTACCACGGGATTATTGATTCCTCCGCGATTCCACGTAGATCCCATAGAATGAAAGTTTATCCTCAGCTGCCAAGAGGGTGGTACCTCCATCCATCCTGGAGTCACAATTACGTCAAAGTCTCCCTCTTTCACAAGATACGAATAGCTGGTTGAATCCATAAGACGGATGTTAGCTTGAGCCCCAAGGAGGTTAAGTGAGCGCACGAATGGTAGTAAAAGTCTCTTTTTATCTTCTTCTTGTATCAGAAATTCGATTTTGAGGGATTCATTGAACGGATCAACAAGGACTTTATTTTTTATTTTGTATCCCGCGTTGCTAAGTAGCCTTAGGGCTATAGTAAGGCCTTCTCGATCGACACCAAACCCTGCTGACTGATGGAATGAAAATGCCTTATCAAATACTTGATCAGGTATTTTCCCCTTGAATGGTTCCAATAAGGTTTTTTCCTTCTCGCTTGGTAATCCTTTTGCCGCAAAGGGAGTATTTGCAAAAAAACTATTTGCTCGAGAACTCGCATTATTATGGAGAACTCGGTTTTGCCATTCGAAATCAAAGATATATGACATGGCTTCACGTACTCTTATGTCATCAAAAGGTTTTCTTTTTGTATTAAATACCAATCGATTTCTAGATCCACCCACTGCGCCAGAGGATAGTTCTCCCTTGATAAGAAATCCGTTCTTTACAGCAGGCGTTTCATAGGATGATACCCAATGGCGAAGATCATTCTCAGTCCATAAATCAAATTCACCAGCTCTTAGCGCCTCTCTGGCGACGGTCCCATCGAGATAGTATTCGAATTCAATATCATCAAAGTTATACATGCCACGATGGATAGGTAAATCACGACCCCAGTAATCTGGAACTCTTTCATAGACAAATGATTTACCCCTACCCGCCGATATTAAACGATAGGGGCCACTTTGTAGTGGTGGTTCCATACTTGAAGCAAACAAATCTCTCTCACGCCAGTAATGTTCTGGGATAATTGGGACTCCCTGCAAGAGCGGGACCTGCTTTGACGCATCAGTATTGGTGAGGATGGCTACCGTTAATGCATCTAGTATCTCTATACTTTCAATCCATGCTGTTGTTTCTGACCAGCCTGAGGCTATATGCGTACGGTATGTATCAAGCGAAAACTTTACGTCTCTGGCCGTGATTGGCGTACCATCATGCCACCTCGCCTCTGGTCTGAGTCGAAAAACGATCTTGAGGCCACCATTGCTTACTGCAACTGATTCACAAAGACTACAATAATAGCCAGAGATTTCATCTGCAGATCGCTCGAGGAGTTTGTCATAGGAAAAGTCATATCCGTAAGGTTTTCCTATCGGAGATACAGTGTCAAAGCGCCAAGTGTAAGGCAGCCTCATTAAGCCGCCTTTGGGTGCATTTATATTGACGTAATCAAAATGCTTGAAATCGGGTGGATATTTTAATTGATAATCGGGTATCTGTGAAACACCATGACGAAACTCAAGCGATTCTGCAAAGGCAGGGTGAAGCTGCCAAATTAAAAGTAAAAGGAGTAACCGAACAGTAATCATCTTAACGTCCTGTTGAATTTTGAGTGCGGTAACTAAGTTAATGATTTATTCCTTCGATACCTTCAAGTCCACCCTTATTAAAGGCTTACGCTATGTTAAAAACCGCCTATAACTGTATATTACATAGTATAATAAGTTTGGCTGATCTCCGACTTATTATTTCATTGGTGACAGTAAAGAGCCCTTTATGAAAGATCGATACAATAAATTATCTTTGGAAGAGCAACGAGTTATTTTGCGGAAAGGAACTGAGATGCCCTTTTCCGGAAAGTATGATGATTTTTTTGAGGTCGGCCACTACGTGTGTAAACAATGTGATAAGCCGCTATTTCGATCTGAGGATAAATTCAATGCCCACTGTGGCTGGCCGGCGTTTGATGACGAAATCGATGGTGCCATTCGTCGAGAGTCTGATGCAGACGGTATTCGTGTTGAAATACTTTGCGCTAATTGCGGTGGTCATCTCGGGCATGTATTTAAAGGAGAGAGTCTGACCACGAAAAATACACGCCATTGTGTCAACTCTATCTCTATGAAATTTGTTGCTGGACAGCCCTACGTATAATTGTCATAACTTCCAATGGCATCAACTCCAGAATCGCTTCTTGCCTCGTTAAGTTCCAACGTTGCCATGCGAGACATAAAGGCAGAATCGGCCCCTAGCATAACCATATCGAAACCTTGTTTAAGGAAACGCTTTGTAAATTTCAGACTCCCTGTGTGAATTCCCACATTGATATTATGCTTACGAGCTGTCTCGTAAATATGCGTGACAGTTTCCGCATGTTTTGGGTCATCGGTATCTCCTCTCGCGATTTGACCTATGGCAAACGCCAGATCAGACGGCCCAATGTAGACGGCATCCAAACCTGGGGTGGTACAAATTTCATCCAGATTCTTAAGCGCTTCAGCAGTTTCTATCATCGCGATACATAATATCTCGCTATTAGCGTATTTTGCGTACCCGCTGCCAAAACTGGCTGCTCTGATTGGCCCAAATGAGCGCATCCCTTCTTGGGGATAACGACAAGCTGCAACAGCCTTTTCGGCCTCCTCTCTGTTATTTACTAGAGGAACAATCACGCCATAAGCCCCTGCGTCTAACACTTTCATGATTATGTATGGTTCGTTCCATGGAACCCGCACAATCGGTACAGTATTTGTATTGCCGATAGCAGGCAGCATATCGCGCACATCGTTATAATCTAAAAGTCCATGCTGCATATCCATGCAAAGCCAATCGAAACCCACCCGCGCCATTGTTTCTGCCGTGTGAACCGCATCCGTTCCTATCCAGCCACCTACTGTCTGTTTACCATCTTTCCAGGCGCGCTTTATATAATTAGGTCGCATGTTTTTCTCCTCCCAATGAACATATTATATTCTGTTAATGCTTAGGTTAGGTCAAGAGACGTCACCCTACTATTCGAGAAAGCTAATCGCCGGACTGGTGTTGTGGAGTTTTTAAGACGTAGAAATATATTTCGATTGTTTTCGTGTTCTAAGAGATAGACAGATCATTTTTCAGTGAAGACCTTTCTAAGATTCTCGATTTTTCGTACCGATACACGCGACGTCCATATGATTAAGATTAAGGTTATTGACGATCTGGAACGCATCGCCAGTTTTACCCTGAAGATCGCTCGGTCTGTGAGCATCAGAGTTTACAATTACTCTCACATTGTGATTCGAGGCTTCTTCCCAAAAAGGGATCCATGGGTAGAGTGGAAATGGGTTATTAGAGCTTTTGGCGGCTTGTTTCCTAATACCTAATGCGTTCACCTCAAGACCTACACCCGTCTCTGACGCAGCTGCCATAATATCTCTCGTACAAGCAGTACAGTTGGCGTCCCATTTCTCGTAGCAATTGCCAAAAAGGTCTGGGTGGGCAATAAAATCGAATAGACCGGATTCCATCATCCTCGCTGTATAAAGACCAAATTCAATAAGCGCTTTCGCTGAATTGGTTCCACCATAGGTTGGCATCCACTTGTCGTCACTATCTAGGAAGAAGTGTGCAGCGCCAATTAGATAGTCGAATTCGTATAACCCAAAGAGTTCATCCTTATACCAAGACTCCTGCTCAGGTATGTATTCACATTCCATACCTTTTAAGATGCGTAGCTGAGGATACTTTATTTTCGCCTGATTTATAGCTTCATTGTATTCGGGTAAGTCGATATACCGCATTCTTGCAGAGAGCCAGCGATCATCTGGAAGCGCTGCGTGGTCAGAAATCCCTAAAGTTTTCATGCCCATTGATATGGCCATTTCACAGTAATCTCCAACATCACCTTCAGCATGTTTGCAACGATATGTATGTGTGTGAAAATTATGTTGGAATTCGCTATCTAGCATGGGACCTCTTGGTTTTTATGAGAGTTAACAGCATCTCACATTATGTGTGCTGACTCGAGCAGAAAGACTTTAAGCTTTCCTTGTATCCTATTTTTCCAATTAGTCTTTATTTTCTACAAGTAAGACCCAGTCGAGTGATCCTGGTGTTACCGGAACACTCCAAACTCCGTTTTGATCTAGTCGCGGTTTTTGAATGTCTACAAAACTTCCATCTCGCGGATTAAACCATCGAGCGGAATAGTCGTATCCTGACTCCAATTGCATTTCTTTCTTCTTTTTACCTGTGCCCAATGGACAATATACAACATATAATTTTCCAGGTGCAGCAGCGCAGTATGGGACTCTTAGGTAGCTCTCGGTGGCTTCTTGCGCAAAGAGACCTTCAGTGTTAACTAGGTCTTGCCTTGGTTTCAATTTCCACCAAGCTATACGATCAAAAAAGTGACGTAAATGACCGAGATTGATTGCTCCTCTAGCATCTAAGCCACGACCTAACATTTCATGCTCGTCACATATTATATTTTTAGGGTTTGGATCACCCAACTTACTGAAGTATCGCCAAACATCACCATGGCCATAAATATAGCCAGCTGCCCCACAGAGATAACTGACCCAGGCCTGCCATCGGATATGACTATCGTTGCATTGAACGAAAAGATTAGTATCTTCAAATCCTTCGTACCACCCCTCACTTTGGATAACAGGCTTCGGCGGGAGTAGACTTCTATTTTCTTTTATGGTTTTGGGTATAAGGTGCATAAGACTAAGCCTGTGTCCTGTTTGAATCCAGTTATGATCTAACCAGGCTGCCTGATGAAATTCGCCTGCTGAGGATCCGCTATTGGCTTGCAGCGGCAAAGAGTTTTTTGTTTCCTGTATCCCCATAGGCATAACAGATACAGGATGATCGTATACGTTCCACTTGTTGACCATGCTGCCAAGGTTCTGCCAGTCACTCCTAGTCCAAGGGTTCGACATATCAAGGTAACTATGTTGGTATTCTCCCGAGAGACTGTAGATGATGTTGAAAGAACCATAGCGTGCTAAAAGGTATCTTGTGATTAGTTGAGCGTCTAAGACAGAAATATTCGTCATGCCTCCCTGCGCTTTACCAAACCAGGTGGGGTGTGCCGTAACGACGAGACCCGCATTCCAGATATAATCCATTCTTGTATCTAGGTGCTTAAAGAAGTCAGGATTTAATCCATTGAATACCCCGTTATCGGTTGTGTTGTTAGGGAAAGGGTAACCGCCCTCGTTAGACTGATTTAATCGACGAAAGAATTGTACACAGGCGGTAGTGAAACCTTTGGCCTTCCTATCTTTAAGCCAGGAAAAAAAGTCGCCATCCGTTTGTTCACCAAGACCACACCGCAATGTATTTACGGCCCAAACGGTATCACCGAGGAAAAAGAATGGCTCTCCATCTGCATACTGAAAGTGTAGTCCGTTTTTTGGTACGCGCACAAAACCATGTAAATTTTTATTGGCATGTTTTTGGTGTTTATCAGGAGCAATACACTCGATCGTACCCTCATGCTTGTCCATCGCGGGATCTTGCGAACGTGAGACCCAATTCCAGATACCCGGACGGGTGGGAGCAAACCTTACGACCCATTCAGAAAAACCATTCCAGAACCCATCGAGATGAATGGTTTCTGATTCGCATTTAAATTCAACCTGCACAGCGAAGGTGAACCATTGAAAAACAGACGAGGCTTGAAACGATAAGTCGGTCCTATCCCACATGAATACTGGTTTATTATTTTCACTTTTCATGGAGCTGGCTCTCTCACAAAATGGCGAAGGACTTGTTACTAAGTATTTTTTGCCCTTTTTTTTATATTATAAGGTTTAGACGATGCTGCCCAATAAAGGTAAATGACTGATCTTCTCGAGCGCTGACTTTTATTGGCGCAAGACCAGTGTACGGTTCGAGCATTGTGAATCGCCGCATCGCCAGGATTGATCTCAACTGGGAATGCGTTTTTTGGGCTGGTATCAAAACGAAGATTAAGCGAATTCTCGTAGTCTTGAAGATGACTTCTTGGTGCGTAGTACATGCAGCCGTTTCCAGCGTCTGTTTTGTCGAGAGCAATCCATATGGTAGCTCCAGAGCTGCCGTGTCCGACCGCATCAACGTGCGGTGAAATCCCCGTTTTCTCACCGGGCGTCCGATCAAAAAACCCTGCATGAACGGGTTCTACATCATCCTCCAGCAGCGCCTCAATTAACTTTACATGTTTTCCACTGCGAAGTTGTTCGTAAAACCATGGATGGAATCTATCCAAGCCTTTAATACCCATACCCGTAACAGGCATTTGGTTTTTTTTTATGGCTTCGTTTGACTCGCGTTCTAACTCGGACAATTCTTTCTCAGTAAGGAATTTTGGCACGAGCACAAAGCCATCTCTGACAAAGTCCGTTCTTAGCTTTTCAATATTCATAATTAATTAAATTAATCTCTCTTGACTCATTCTAAATCTTCATTTCCTAACAGATTATGCGGTAGGACATCATTTCCTTTCAATGTTTGCGTTTCGCATAATTAACAACGTATCCTTCAGCGCCCCGATATTAGGTTTATTGTGAGAATATTATGACGAGTTTGGTGGATTTGTTCGATTTAACTGGAAAGGTAGCACTTACTACTGGTTCCTCTATCGGCATGGGAAGAGCTGTTGCTGAGGGGCTTGCTATTGCTGGCGCTAAGGTCGTGATTTCAAGTCGAAAAGGCGATGTCTGCGAACAGACAGCTGACGAGATTAACGCATTATGCGGTGAACAAAGAGCAATTGGCATTGCGTGTAATATTGGCTACAAAGAACAATTGCAATCTTTAGTCGATCAGACGCACGAGAGACTGGGTCAGATTGATATTTTGGTTAATAACGCCGGGGTGAACCCATATCACGGACCCTCAAAAGATATTCCAGATTCCGCTTTCGATAAAACTATGGAGAGTAATGTGCGCTCCAATCACTGGCTATGTCATATGGTCTTGCCTGACATGGTAGGCAAGAAAGATGGAGTTATTATCATCACCTCATCAAATGGCGCTTTTTCTGCATCAAAAGAATTAGGGGCTTACGCGATATCGAAAGCAGCAGACCTGGCTCTAGTACGAAATTTAGCGGCAGAGTATGGTCCTCATAACATCAGAGTAAATGCGCTGTGCCCCGGTTTATTCAAAACAAAATTTGCGCAAGTATTGTGGTCCGACGAAGAGGGTAATGAAAAACCCGCTGACTACGTGACTTTGCGGAGATTTGGTGATCCGTTAGAGTTAAGAGGAGTTGGTGTATTCTTGGCCTCCCCCGCGGGAAGCTATATGACCGGACAGGCTCTTATTGTGGATGGTGGTCAAGTGATGGTTAGATGACGAACAACTCTTGGATTGATACTTTAATCGCGTAAATGAACTGATGTACTTTTAAGTTAATTGCTTGTTTCCAAGTATCATTGTTGTTGGTAACGAAGCGAAAAAATGAATCAAGTGATTGAACGCAAATTACAGTGTCCCTACTGCGGGGAGTTGTTGTGGGTGCTGATAGACCCCTCAATCCAGCATCAAGAGTATATAGAGGATTGTCAGGTTTGTTGCAGACCTATCTTTTTTGATGTTTCTATCAGTATGGAGGGTCAAGATTGGGATGATGATATCTCTGTCGCAGTTAGGCAAGAAAATGAGTAATAAGACTAAATTTATACGTAAAGAGGTGATAAATGCCCATTGATTTTGATGTGGAGCCAGAATTTCAGGAACAGATAGACTGGGTCGAAAGATTTGCAAAGGAGGAAATCGAGCCTTTAGATAACTTTATGCGTGGAAGGACGATGAAAGATGGGTCGCCTATCAATGCGGACGCATGGAAAGCTATACGAGCTTATATCGAGGGTCTGAAGCAACAAGTGAAGGATCGTGGCCTATGGGGTTTCCATCTTGGAAAAGAACTCGGTGGTCCGGGCCTTGGCCAGGTTAAGCTCTGTTTGCTTAATGAAAAACTCGGAAGAACGAGGAATGGGCCAGGGATTTTCGGATGCCAAGCTCCTGATACAGGGAATATGGAGCTAATTGCTCACAATGGAACAGAAGAACAGAAGAAGAAGTATATGGAGCCACTTCTCTCGGGTGAAAAACACTCTGCATATTCGATGACGGAACCGCATGCTGGGGAACCAGGCGAGTTTAAGTGCTCCGCCGTGCGTGATGGCGATGATTGGATCCTAAATGGTGAGAAGTGGTTTACTTCTAACGGAGCGAACGCAGACTTTTTAATTGTGATGGCGGTCACAGCCCCTGAAAAGCCAACACTCGAGAAAGCATCGATGTTTATTGTAGATCGAGATCTTCCTGGGGTAGAGGTTGTGCGTAACATTCATACTATGGGCACTCCGTTGAGAGAGAATTATAATATTACAAGTGGTGGTGGCCATGCATACATCCGTTATAACAACGTACGGGTGCCAGCAAAAAATCTATTAGGAAAGGAAGGCCAGGGATTCGTCGGGTCCCAGACTAGGCTCAGTGGCGGTAGAGTTCACCACGCAATGCGGGCGGTAGGGGTTTGCACAAAAGCCTTAGATATGATGTGTGAGCGCGCGCTCAGTCGGAAGGCGAAAGGGCAGCTTTTGTCGGACCTGCAGATGGTGCAACAAGATATCTCCGATTCATATATTCAGCTTAAACAGTTCCGGCTGCACGTGCTTTACACAGCTTGGCTTATAGATAAAACGAAAGCTTATACTCGAGAGATCCGTAAGGAAATAGCATCGATTAAGATTACCGCAGCAAAAGTTAATCACGATATTATTTACCGGGCGATACACCTTCACGGTGCGCTTGGGATGTCTAACGAGACACCGCTTGCAGATATGTGGATGTCCGCACCACAAATGGGTATTCAAGATGGAACAACCGAGGTTCATAAAGCGAATTTAGCGAAATTATTATTGCGAGATTATGAGGCTTGTGAAGATCTGTTTCCAAGTTATCATCTGCCAAAACTAATCGAAGCAGCGCAGGATAAGTTTGATAAGGTAATCGAAGATTACTTAGTGGCTTGAGGATAATTTAAGAAGCTTAACTATGTCTACTTTGATTTTGTATGGAGAATAAGTATGCCTGATTCTGGAACGGATGATTGGCTGGCTCAAGTAATTGAGGAGATCGTTGAACCGGAGCTGCCTATAGTAGATGCGCACCATCATCTCTGGACTCGCGGGGACGATAAGTATGAAGTTGAGGAATTGCTCTCTGATACGAGGTCCGGACATAACGTTATTAAGACCGTTTACATGGAATGTGGTTCGCATTATGACCAAGAGGGGCCCCCCGAAATGCGGCCGGTCGGCGAAACAGAGTTTGTCTTTCAGCAGGCTTGTGAGGCAAAAAAACATTCAAATACGGAGATAGCCGGTATTGTTGCTCATGCCGATCTTCGTCTCGGGGAAGATGTGAACAAGGTTCTAGAAGCGCATCTTGAAGCCGGACATGGCCTATTTCGCGGGATTCGACATGCTGGTGCTTGGATGGAAGAACCATTCCCCTTTGGTCACTCAGCACGAGATGGCGCGCAAGATCTGTATGACCAAACCAGTTTTAGAAGAGGTCTAAAAGTGTTGGGTCGACAAGGATTTATCTACGACACCTACCACTATCATAACCGTAATAAGGATTTTGCGAGGATGGCTGCCGCAGTCTCTGAGACACAACTGGTTTTAGATCATTTCGGTACCCCAGTAGGGGTTGGGCCCTACGCAAATTGTCGCGATGATATCTTTGCTACTTGGTCCAAAGATCTTGTAGAGATTGCAAAGTGCGACAATGTGGTAGCAAAGATTGGAGGTTTGGCAATGCCTGTTAATGGCTTTGGTTGGGATCTAGGAAGCAGGCCAGCAACCTCTGATGAGTTTGTTGAAGCTCAACGGCCGTATTTTCTTCATGCGATTGAATGCTTTGGCGTCGACCGTTGCATGATGGAGAGTAATTTTCCGGTTGATCGAGCATCAATCTCTTATCATGTTCTATTTAATGCGTTGAAAAAAATCGTTTCAGATTTCTCTGGCGACGAAAAGCATCAGCTGTTTCATGGAACGGCAGAGAGGGTTTATCGCGTGTAACGAGATATGAAATTTTAGCTCCCTTATTTCTTTTGCAATAACCATTGGTGCGCAATAACCCATTCTTTTTGTAGCCGAGTATCGGGAACTACTACGCCTCGTGCCTTAGACGCCGTTTTGAAGGCATCTTCAGATTCTATGCCGTGGCGAATCATTAGGGATGCATTAAAAAGGCCTGTCCTACCGATCCCGGCCATGCAGTGCGTCAGAACTTTTCCTCCACTTAAGAGAAGCTCATAGGTTTCTTCAATTATCTTTAGATATTCTTCCGATGATCTTGGTACTGACCTATCTGGAATTGGTAAATTCAGGAACTTTATTCCATGGATTTTGCAGATATATGCTTCTTCACTCAATCCGAGGACGGCTACATCGAGATGGTCAAGTAAGGATACGATGGCTGTAATACCGAATTCTTCTAAATGAGAGATCGCATTATGAAGAAAAATGCCCCCTGGCGGATGCGGCATCCCAAAAAGGTAACCCTTTCCAATGGGGCTTATGGGTATCGGCTTAATACTAATCAGCGGGCCACTCCAGTAACAGACATAATTAGATGAGAGAAGCGTTGGCCTTTTTAAAGCTAAACGGAATTTCTGTGCCGCAGGTTTTCTATTTTTTGGCGAAGATTTTATTTACGAAGCCGAGTATCCCAAAACACAAAATGTATCAATCGGGTAATCCAAGCACGCGCTTTGCAATGATATTGTATTGCACTTCTGTTGTACCTCCCTCTATCGAATTGGCCTTGCTTCGAAGCCAGTCCCTAGTCTGATCGATATCTTCTTTTTCAAAGCCATCTCCCTCCCAACCAAGGAGGTCAGTACCTGCTATTCTCAGGAGCAGCTCATATTTTTTCTTATTTTGCTCCGTTCCGTAAAGCTTAAACATTGACGAGGAAAATGTAGGCGCGGTCGTAGACTGCGATTCCTCTGTGTTTCTGTGAACGGTTAGTGCGAAGCTTTTGTCATCCATCAGATGTCTAGTGATATCATCGCGCAGACCCAAGTCAGAGAGCTTGCCCTCGCTCTTGCCGAGTCGTTCAACAGCAATGTGGCTGAGTGTCTTTTGGGGCTGCTTGGACCCTTTGGCCGTCACACCGCCAACGCCACCTCCAATAGAGGTTCGTTCATATTGGAGCAGTCTCTTGGCAACTGTCCACCCTTTATTAACCTCGCCAATAATATTTTTCCTCAATGCTTTCGCATCATCAAAAAAGGTCTCACAAAAGGGGGACAATCCACTGATAAGCTTAATGGGCTTTACCGAGACGCCTGGCTGGTTTATATCGAACAGTATAAAGGAAATACCATCGTGTTTAGGTACATCGAAGTCGGTTCTGACTAGACAGTAGATCCAATCTGCTTTATCTGCGCCAGAGGTCCAAATTTTTGACCCATTAATTGTATATTCGTCTCCATCAACAACCGCTCGTGTCTGAAGACTGGCAAGATCCGAGCCTGAATTGGGCTCGCTGTAGCCCTGGCACCACCAGATTTCACCGCTACAAATCTTTGTTAAGTGCTCTTTTTTCTGCTCTTCAGTCCCGAATTCTAATAGTGCGGGGCCGATCATCGTGACGCCCATACCGCCTAATAAAGCTGGTCTTGCAGAGATTTTTTCCATCTCTTCCCGTAAGACCTGCATCTCTTCTATACTCAGTCCTCCTCCCCCGTACTCCTTAGGCCAGTGAGGCACAGTCCAACCTCTTTCAGCCATGCGATCTAACCATACTTTTGTCTCGGGATTCTTAAAGGTTGCTCTACGTCCAGGAAATGGCATTTCATCGCCTGGCATCGGCGTTCGCATGGTTTTTGGGCAATTATCTTCGAGCCATGATCGCGTTTCTTCGCGGAACAAATCTAGTGACACCTAAGCTCTCCTCTTTGGGCTTAATGAATAAACTAAACATACACTGTTACTGCTTTTGTTGCACCACTGTCCTCCGCATACGATAAAAAAATGTCAACAGACCACTAGATTGTCAGATTTTGCACAAATTTGATCGGCTTGCTCGACCGCTCTGTCGGCATCGCGATATACTAGGTCTAGGCTTGTGTTGGCTTCTTGTTAGTTTGAGGAAATCGATTTTGAAGATGATGTATCATTCAATGGTTATTGCTGCATTTGGCTTAATGCTGCTGTGGCTTAGCCTCTCTGGATATTTCAATTTTTTGCAAGTGTCGTTCGGCATATTATCAACGTTTTTCGTAGTCTGGCTCACGATCCATCTGAAATTATTAACTACAGATGGGGCCAGATTACAAATCTTACGGGGATATCCACTCTATTTGGTCTGGCTTACTTGGGAAATTATAGTCTCTAATATTTTGTTGGCTAAAATTATATTAGCACCAAAGATGGAATTACATCGCCAGATCATCCACACCAAGGCTAACCAATCGAGCGACTTGGCCAAAGCAATATACGCCAATTCTATCACGTTGACGCCCGGTACGTTGACGGTAGATGTGGACCCGGATGGGTTTACAGTCCATTCCATGGCGAAGACTTTTGCGGATGACATTTGCAGCGATAAGATGAACGAAAGGGTAGCAAAACTGGAGAGGTTGTCTACAGTAGACAATGTGAAATGATGTTCCTAGTAGCTACGATCGCGCTCCTTGTTGTCGTCTTACTCATGCTAGTAAGAGCCTTCATGGGTCCAACATTTGTAGATAGAATTTTGGCAATCAACGGAGTTGGCACCGCAACGGTTTTATTAATCGCGTTATTGGGATTCCTGACTTCTAGGCCAGAATTTCTCGATATCGCCCTGCTTTACGCTTTGATCAATTTTGTCGGTATGCTCGCGATATTGAAATTTTTCCGGTTTGGTGACCTTGGCGAGGAAGATGAAGGATGAGTATCGTTGATCTGCTGAGTTGGGCTTTGATTATTTTTGGTAGCAGTTTCTGCATCATTGCAGGGGTTGGAGTGCTCCGTCTTCCAGATTATTTTAGTAGGATTCATGCTGTGGGAATTTTGGACTCCTTGGGGGCTGGTGCATTGATACTCGGTCTGATGTTACAGGCTGGATTCACTCTCATCACCATCAAGCTTTTCTTGATCCTCGTGATTATCGTTATTACTGGACCAACTGCGACCCACGCTTTAGCTCGAGCAGCGCTAGATAGTGGTTTGACAGCAGAACTTGATGAGGAGAACGACCCATCGAGCAACTGATAAATATATGTCTGCTTAGTATGCTTGCCGTTACAGCGATTGCTCTTCTATGTGTACGTGGCCTATTTGTAGCATCGATGCTGACTGGAATTTATAGTTTGTTGACCACAGCCTTGTTTGTGCTGCTGGATGCCGTCGACGTAGCATTTACCGAGGCTGCTGTAGGGGCCGGAATTACAACTGTATTATTCTTGGCCATGCTTTCAAAGGTGTCTGCGCGCCATAATGACTCTAGTACACTTAATTTCCAGCCCTTGCCTTTCCTGGTTGTTATTTTAACGGGTGCCCTTTTAGTTTATGCAACTCGAGATATGCCTGAGTTTGGTGATCCCCAAGCGCCGGCAAATCTGCACGTAGCTCCGAAATACATAAAAGATGGTAAGAAGGAAACGGGCGTACCGAATTTAGTGACTGCTGTACTGGCGAGTTATCGAGGATACGATACGCTTGGAGAGGTAACTGTGATTTTTACAGCTGGGGTGGGTGTTCTGCTACTACTTGGCCGCAAACGGAGGCGCACGTCAGGAGAATCCGGTGAAGAATAATTTTATTGTACGTGAAGTCGCAAATTTGTTTCTGCCGATAATTGTTCTTTTTGGCTTTTATGTTCAGTTCCATGGAGACTTTGGTCCAGGTGGAGGTTTCCAAGCTGGAGTCATTGTAGCTGTTGGCATAATTCTATATGCATTAGTTCATGGGCTTAAGAAAACTCGTCAATTAATACCAGATGTCTTTATTCGGTTCCTTATGGCAATGGGCTTACTCTTATTCGCTGCAACAGGATTGGCCTCCCTTTTTCTAGGTGCAGAATTCCTTAATTATAGCGTCCTTGGAAGTGACCAGCTGACTGGCCAACATATCGGAATTATCTTAATTGAGCTAGGCGTCGGCATTACTGTTGCAGCTGTTATGGTTGCTATTTTCTATGCTTTTGTTGGACGAGATGCAAAATGAGTTGGTTCAGTCACTATAATTATTGGATCGTTATCTTTTTAATGATGATAGGGCTCTACATAGTCATCTGTAGGGATAACCTTGCTCGTAAGGTCATTGGGCTTAACGTATTCCAGACCTCTGTTTTCGTCCTTTTTATCTCTATAGGTGCGGTGCGCGGTGCAACGGCACCCATATTGGCTGAGGGTTTTACCGAATACGCTAATCCTTTACCTCATGTTCTAATTCTCACAGCAATCGTAGTTGGCGTTGCAACAACCTCGCTAGCGCTGGCGTTAATTGTGAGGATTAACGAGGCTTACGGCACTATCGATGAGAACCAAATTCAAGCTAAGGACGGAGACGGCTAATCGTGGAACATATAGCGATACTTCAAGTCGTCATTCCTCTGGTTCTTGCACCCTTATGCCTCGTTATCCCCCGTTATGCTTGGTTGATTGCTTTTTTTGGTTCTCTTGCCGCATTGTGCTGTGCAATAGTTATATTGCTCGCTGTGCTCGGGGTTGGAGATATTTTTTATGTTCTGGGTGGCTGGGCTCCACCATGGGGAATCTCTTTACATATTGATCCCCTCGGCGGTTATATACTCCTTCTCGTTACCTTGGTTGCGACTTTAGTTGTAGTTTGGGCACATGACAGTGTCTCTAGTGAAATTCAGGAAGACCAAATAAACCTTTTTTGGTGCATGTTCCTGCTTTGTCTAACGGGTTCGCTGGGTATCGTGGCTACAGGAGATGCGTTCAATGTATTTGTGTTCCTTGAGATTGCCTCGTTATCGACCTATTCATTGATTGCTTTGGGCAGAGATCGACGCGCACTTATGGCAAGTTTTCAGTACCTGGTTATGGGTACTGTCGGTGCTACCTTTATCCTGATCTCGATAGGCTTGCTTTACATGATGACAGGCACTCTTAACATGGTTGATCTGGCAAGCAGTCTTCCTGAGCTGCGAGATACGACAACAGTCCAGGCCGCCTTTGCATTCCTTACAGTTGGTGTGAGTCTTAAAATTGCCTTGTTCCCCTTACATCAATGGCTTCCCAATGCATACACTTATGCACCTTCCACAGTTACGGTTTTTCTGGCGGCTACTAGTACTAAAATATCTCTCTACGTGCTTCTGAGATTTTTCTACACGGTGTTCGGATCTGGCTATGCATTTGATGATCTGAACGTTGATTACATCTTGCTTCCATTGTCGATACTCGCGATTTTCGTATCATCTATGATTGCTGTTTTTCAGAAAGATCTAAAAAAGATTTTGGCGTATTCCAGTGTTGCCCAGATTGGCTATATGACGCTAGGTGTTGCACTCGCTAATTCGCAGGGGCTTACAGCCGCTATAGTCCATATGTTTAATCACGGATTGATAAAGGGCGGGCTCTTTCTTGCGGTAGGGGGGTTGTGTTTCCGCATCGGCTCGACGAGTTTGTCTGACCTTCGTGGCGCGGGTCGGACGATGCCGTGGACAATGGGTGCAATTGTCTTGGGTGGATGCGCGTTGATCGGAGTGCCTTTGACTGCGGGTTTCGTTAGCAAATGGTATCTGATTGTTGCTGCTCTGGAAAAGGATATGTGGTATGTCGCACTCGCAATTTTGGCCGCGTCCATAATCGCTGCTACCTATGTCTGGCGTATTGTTGAGACTCTGTATTTCCAGGAAGGTGACTCGGCGGGACGAGAGGTTCCAGTTTACATGCTGCTGCCTACATGGTTGCTCATCGCCATGCTTGTCTGGCTTGGTATCGATACCGATTTGACAATAGGAATTGCGGAACGCGCTGCGCAATCTTTGGTGTCGCCGTGAGCACGACCATGATGCTGTTAGCCTGTTTATTCCTGCCGGTAATCGGTGGCATGCTTGTGGTCTTGGCCGGTCGCTGGCCGAACATTCGGGAAACCGTCAGCATTCTGACAGGGATTGCCCTATTTTCTCTGGTGCTTCAGCTGCCGACGGCAGCACCAGTTGCGGTCCTGGCGGAGCCCGCTCCCGGGTTTAAGCTTACTCTGCATATCGAACCATTAGGGTACGTGTTTGCCTGTCTGGCTAGTTTCCTTTGGATAGTAACGACCGTCTATGCGATTGGTTACATGCGAGCACATCACGAGCAGAATCAGACCCGATTCTATTTCTGGTTCGCGGTAGCGATAGCCGCCACGATGGGTATCGCGTTCTCCGGCGATATGCTCACCCTATTTGTATTTTACGAAATACTTACTCTAGCTACCTGGCCCCTGGTGACCCACTCACAAACGAAAGAAGCGCGTCGTAGCGGGCGTATATATCTCGGCGTATTGCTAAGTACGTCGATGGGTTTGCTTTTACTTTCTATCAGTTTGATCTGGTGGTTGAACGGGTCTTTGGAGTTCCAGCCCGGTGGTGTCTTTGATAATACCGTTGCGGCTCCTGTGCTTGCGATTATTTACGCGCTATTCGTCTTTGGTGTAGGCAAGGCGGCGTTGATGCCGTTTCACAGCTGGCTGCCTGCGGCAATGGTTGCGCCAACACCGGTCAGCGCCTTGTTGCACGCAGTGGCAGTTGTGAAAGCAGGCGTGTTTACGATCATAAAAGGAACGTTCTATCTTTTTGGTCTCGACAATCTGAGTGTAAGTGGTGCAAATGAATACCTCCTGCCTGTGGCAGCCATAACTATTATTCTTGCGTCACTAATTGCTATGCAGCAGGATAATCTCAAGGCGCGTCTGGCTTACTCAACAGTAAGTCAGCTATCCTATGTTGTTCTGGGCGCATTGCTTGCGAATGTCTTCGGTATAATTGCAGCGGCGATGCACCTGGTGATGCATGCCTTTGCTAAGATCACATTATTTTTCTGTGCTGGGGCTATCATGGTGGCGTCTCACAAAACTGAAATCAGTGATATGCGTGGCCTTGGTCGTCGTATGCCCTATACTATGGGAGCGTTTGTCATTGGCGCGTTGGGTATTATCGGTTTGCCGCCCCTTGGCGCGATCTGGAGCAAGTGGTATCTGACGCTCGGGGTCATTGGAAATGAATATTGGAGCATTATCGGCGTTATTTTGGTTAGTACCCTTTTGAATATTGCCTACCTGTTACCAATACCAATAAGGGGATTCATGGATGAATATGAACACAAGGGAAGTAAAGAGATATCCGAGGCTCCTCTGGCCTGTTTGTTAGCGATAGGGATTACCTCAGTAGGTTGTGTCGCGCTATTTTTCTATGCGCCTCAGCTGGTGGAGTTTTTAGCTGGAGGATTCGAACGTTGATATCTCGCCCGCTGGATAAACCACGCGAAGAAGACCAGAAACACTGGTTGCTGCGCTCGCGGACGATTCGGTGGCTGTGGTTCGGTTCCTCTGTGGCACTTTTCTTGCTCGTGCTCGCCGGTGTATTTATCCACCCCCACTCGTTATTCGGCGTTGACGGCACGTTTGGCTTTCACGCCTGGTACGGCTTCTTTAGTTGTGTCGTGATGGTTGTCTTTGCCAAGGTGATGGGGTTGGTGCTAAAACGCCCTGATACGTTCTATGATGATTAGTTCGTTCCCCCCAGGCGCAATACTCATCTTTGGTGCCCTATTGTTACCATTCTTGGGTCCACGCATTCGTTCTGTCTTGATGCTCGCCCTCCCTTTAGCAACCTTGTGGTTAGTTTGGAACCTTCCGAATGGAACTTCTGCTAACGTTCGTATGTTTGATTACGAGCTGATGCTGGTGCAAAGCGATGCGCTTGGACGCTTATTTGCCATCGTCTTTTCCCTCATGGCATTCGCAGGTGGGTTGTTCGCGTTGCGGCAAAAAAACGTGGTAGAGATAGTATCAGCTCTGGTTTATGCGGGCAGCGCTGTTGGCGTGGCACTGGCCGGCGACCTAATCACTCTGTTCGTATTCTGGGAAATCATGGCACTAGCCTCGAGCGTCGTCATAATAGCTGATGGCGGCGAGCGTTTAATTCGCGTTACCAAACGCTATTTCATGGTACATATATTCGGCGGCTCGCTGCTCATGACCGGGATAGTTATGCACGTAGCCGCGACGGACTCGATCGCACTCACTGGTATTGATCCTAGTACGATGGGCGGCACGCTAATTCTGGCAGGTGTATTGTTAAATGCCGCAGGCCCTCCCCTCTCGGCCTGGCTACCAGATGCTTACCCTGAGGCTTCCTACAGCGGTACGGTGTTCCTCTCCGCGTTTACCACCAAAGCGGCGGTCTACGTACTTATTCGGAGCTTTCCGGGTACCGAAATTCTGATCTGGGTTGGGCTGTTTATGATCTTTTACGGGATCATTTACGCGCTACTGGAGAATGACATGCGCCGCATCCTTGCTTACAGCATTGTTAACCAAGTGGGTTTTATGGTCGTGGGAGTCGGGATAGGCACCGAGATGGCGTTAAATGGTGCTTCTGCCCACGCTTTTGCGCACATCATCTACAAAGCGTTACTGATGATGGCGGCGGGCGCGGTGCTCTACCAGACGGGTAAGCGTAAATGTACCGACCTAGGAGGTTTGTTCCAGAGTATGCCTATCACAACACTATGTGGCATCGTTGGAGCTCTCTCCATCTCCTCTTTCCCCTGGACTTCAGGCTTTGTGAGTAAGTCGATGATTAGCCAGTCGGCTGGCGATGCGCACCTCGTGATTACCTGGTTTTTACTGCTAGCTGCTTCAGCTGGCGTCTTCCTGCACGCCGGAATCAAGTTCCCGTGGTTTGTATTCTTCCAGAAAGATTCTGGCATGCGCCCGCCCGATCCGCCTTGGCATATGCGACTCGCGATGATTTTCTTTGCTATGCTCTGCATTGGGATAGGCATCTGGCCAGATTCTCTTTACGTGCTCCTGCCTTACGCCGTTGCCTACGTGCCTTATACCAGTGAACACGTGGTGCACATGCTGCAGCTCTTGCTGTTCTCGGGACTTGCATTCTTCCTCATGTTACCGTTAATGCGCCGAACGTTAACCATTACCATTGACTTTGACTGGTTTTACCGCCTCCTGGGGCCAAAGGCCTTCGATAAGGTGATTGAGTTGACCGAGCACGCACGTAGCGCTTTCTGGTTGGTGATGCGTAGCATGTTGAACCAAGCATTGCGTTTGCCGTACCAAATTTTCGGCCCGGAGGACGCGCTTATGCGCAACTCCATTGGGAACATGTTGCTTTTGGTCCTAGTGGTATTAAGCATGATTCTGATTTTGGGCTTATTCTTGAGGTGAGGCGCGAAGCCATTTGCATCGAATAACAAGTATTTTAGGATCACAAAGTAATTGTTTGATGTATCGCAACACTTGCGATCAGTACTCTGTAAGGTCTAGGATCACGGTTCCGTAGTAAATAGAGACCGATTCTATGTCAGATTACGAAACCATCATTTACGAGAAGTCCGGTTCCCGGGCGACGGTGACACTCAATAGGCCAGATAGCCTGAATGGCATCGTTGGTGAACTATCACGCGAACTTTATGAATGCCTTAATATAATTGCATTGGACACAGAGATAAGAGTAGTGCTCTTTACCGGCGCAGGGAAAGCTTTTTGTCCGGGTGCAGACCTAAGGGCAAACACCTCTGGTGAAAAGCACGAACCGAACCGAAAGGAGTATTTTCACGTGACCACGCTGCTGCATGAAATGCCCAAGGTAACGATAGCTGGCGTCAATGGTGCTTGCGCCGGAGCTGGACTAGGTTGGGCTGCCGCTTGTGATCTGCGCTATGCAACTGCTCGAGCAGCGTTTAATTCCGCGTTCCTCGGCGTTGCGATTTCCGGTGACATGGGTGGTCCATGGCTTTTACCGCGGATTGTTGGTTCAGCTAAAGCGCGTGAGCTCTTTTTCATGTCGGAGAAATTTACCGCGGAAGAGGCGGAGCGTATCGGTTTCGTCAACAAGGTATTTCCAGATGAGACGTTCCATGAGGATCTTGAGGCAATTGTAGATAAGCTAGCTAAGTCAGCGCCACTTGCGATTGGTGAAATGAAGAAGAATTTTGTTAATGCTGAAAATATGCCTCTGCGAGAGTATATCGATTTAGAAACAGAACGACATTCACGTACTGGTACTAGCGAGGATACCAAAGAAGCCTTCAAAGCCTTCATGGAAAAAAGAGAACCTAAATTTAAAGCTCGTTAACTTTGTTAGACTTGAAACGTTGGGGGCACGATTGACTGGGTTAAGATCTTATTTGATAGCGCTTTTTTGCTTCTTATGTTCGGCCGAAGCCAGCGGCAGGAATGTTCTTGATAGCGTTGAGTTAAGGCATGGAATTGCTTTTTTTCACGAACTCAAATACCCCGAAGACTTCAGTCATTTTGATTACGTAAATCCCGATGCGCCAAAAGGGGGTAAGTTAGTCCAGCCAACTCAAATCAACTTTAATACGCTGGCTCCATTGCAGGAGGGCGGGTCCAATCCTCCGTCAGGAGGGATCGGTTTTACGACGGAGACTCTTCTGATACGGGCGGGGGACGAGTTCAGCGCATTTTATGGCCGGCTTGCTGATCGTATTGGGGTTACAGATGATCGTATGGCATTAGTCTTTCGAATTAATTCGAAAGCCACATGGAACGATGGAGTTCCAATAACTGCAGAAGACGTTATCTACACCTACAAGGTGATGGGTGAAATACTTACGAGGGGCGCGTATACGAATTTCATTGACTCAATCGAGGCATTAGACGAACGTCATTTAGTATTTAATCTAACCGAACCCCTGAATGTTTTTAACATAATCATGATCCAATATACGCCGATACTGCCAGCACATTATTGGCGTGAGCGAGACCCAACGGCAAGCACAAAGGAAATACCCGTTACCAGTGGGCCTTACCAGTTGAAGGAAATCAAACTAGGTCGTTATGTTGAGTACGAGAGAGTTCCTAATTATTGGGGTAAAGACATACCAGTGAATAGGGGGCGCTACAATTTCGATGTTATGCGTCATGAAGTATATCGTGATGCCACCGTAATTCGTGAAGCCTTCCGTAAGGGTCTTATAGACTTGTGGACTGAACAGGATGTTCGATACTGGCATGGTTCTTATGATATTCCTGCATTAGAGAAAGGTTTGATTAAAAAAATCCGGCGACAATATGGAATCGAAGTGGGAGTGAGAAGGGGTATCGCTCTTAACAATCGCTTAGATAAATTATCCGATCGACGTGTACGGCAGGCACTGACGCTGGCCATGGATTTTGAATGGCAAAACAGAACGCTGCATCATGGCTATCATAAGCGAGCCCAAAGTTTTTGGCCCGATACGCCGTTATCCGCAGAGGGAGTTCCCTCCGAAGCAGAGCTTGGTTTACTCGAACCATTTCGCGAAGAAATCCCATCGGAAGTTTTTGACCGACCTTTTCGATTCGATGAAATCGATTCGGTAAAAGAGTTGAGGGTCAGTATGGAGAAAGCACATAGACTTCTACGATTGGCGGGTTGGGTTGTAGTAAATGGTAAGCTCACTAATAGTGAGGGAGAAATTTTCGAAATGAGATTCCTTACTGATAATCCAGAGGATTCGCGAATTTTGCTGCCATATTTTAGACAGCTGAACCAGTTAGGTATCAGCACTAGTCTTCGCGTTGCTGAGAGTAGCCAGTACATTAACCGTCTACGTACTTTTGATTTCGATGCTGTAATGCGTAACCAAGATATACTTTTACCGCCAGTCCAGGAACTAAATTCAACTTATCACTCTAAGGCTGCCTTGGCACCGGATACCAGAAACGTAGCAGGAATTAGTGATCCTGTCGTTGATTTTTTAGTGAGTAAAGCTGTTAAGGCTAAAACACTGCCTGAGCTTGTAGCCAGTTGTAGAGCCCTAGATAGACTATTATTATGGCAATATTACCAAATTCCTCTTTATGCTGTAGATTTGAGAAGGACGGTGCATTGGAATAAATTCGGTGCTCCAGACTATGAGCCGAAATATCTGCCTCCTTTTCCTGACGGTTGGTGGTATGATCCAAGCAAGGCGGCGCGAGTTTTGGATGGGGATTAGGGAGAAAATGTTTGAGTAGATATATAGCTCGGCGGCTACTGCTGTTGTTCCCCACTTTGATTGGAATTATCACGCTGAACTTTTTCATCGTTCAGTTGGCTCCCGGTGGCCCAGTTGATCAGATGATTGCTACTCTGACAGGACAGGATCAAGGCGGTGCGACGAGCAGAATTGCAGGGGCACAGAGTGGTCCTCAGGCTATGGATGTCGCTGAATCGGCGAGAACTCAGTACGCTGGAGCGCAGGGTCTTGATCCAGAACTTATCAAAGCGATTGAAAAACAGTTTGGCTTTGATAAGCCTATGCATGAGCGTTACTTCAAGATGCTTAAGGATTATCTCTCCCTCGACCTCGGAGAAAGCTATTACCAGAATCGTCCAGTATTTGAGCTAATCAAAGAACGGCTACCCGTATCGATATCTCTTGGACTCTGGTCTTTGCTTCTGGTGTATTCGATATCCATACCGATGGGAATCGCTAAAGCGGTAAAAGATGGATCTCGTTTTGATGCGTGGACTAGTGGTTTCATCTTTGTCGGCTACGCGATTCCAAGTTTTCTGTTTGCAGTATTCCTAATCGTACTATTAGCGGGAGGTTCTTACTTGGATCTTTTCCCTTTGAAAGGGCTTACATCCAACAACTTTGACGACCTATCGCCTATTGAAAAAGTTGTCGATTACTTCTGGCATCTAGCATTGCCCGTTACAGCACTGACTATCGGTGGTTTCGCCACTTTGACCATGTTAACCAAAAACTCTTTCTTAGACGAGATATCGAAGCAGTATGTGCTTACCGCGAGAGCAAAGGGTATCAATCAGAAACGAGTACTTTACGGACATGTTTTTCGTAATGCCATGTTAATTGTAATAGCAGGCTTTCCTGCAGCTCTTGTAGGTGTCTTGTTCACCGGAGTGTTGCTGATAGAGGTTATATTTTCTTTGGATGGTCTGGGTCTGCTTGGTTTTGAGGCTGTGTTACGACGTGATTATCCGATCATGTTTGGTACTTTATTTGTATTTACCTTTATCGGTTTAATAATGACCTTAGTTGGTGATATCTGTTACACCCTAGTGGATCCCAGAATTGATTTCGATACAAGAGAGACCTAATGGCTAGCACCTCAACACAAACAACCGACGGATTTGTGGTAGACGATATGGAGATGCCCAAGTGGCAAATGTCGCCTCTAACAAAGCGACGTTGGGCTAATTTTAAGGCCAAAAAAAGAGGTTATTGGAGCCTTTGGATTGTGGCTGTCATGATGGTGATCAGCTTTTTCGCCGAATTCATTGCGAATGATAAACCTCTAATCCTAAAGTATGAGGGAGAGTACTTCTTTCCAGTTTTAGTAAGTTATCCTGAAACAGAATTCGGAGGTATATTTGAAACTGAGGCTGTTTATCGATCGCAAGCGGTAAAAGATCTAATTAAAGAAGGAGGGGGCTGGATGGTAATGCCGCTTATACCCTTCAGTTTCGACACCATAGATCTCAATACTGAGGGTGCTGTACCGGAAGCTCCTAGTGCGAGGCACTGGTTGGGAACTGATGACGTTGCGAGGGACGTTACTGCTAGGATCATTTATGGTTTCCGACTATCGGTACTATTCGGGCTATCTTTGACGCTTTTTAGTGCCATTATTGGAATAACCGTAGGGGCAACTCAAGGTTATTTTGGTGGGCTTATAGACTTGATTGGACAGCGTGTTGTCGAGGTATGGGCTGGATTACCGGTTCTTTTCCTCATTATTATCCTCACAAGTCTTTTTGAACCTAACCCAATTGCGTTATTGCTAGTGCTCTTACTCTTTAATTGGATGGCCCTAGTGGCGGTGGTGCGTGCGGAATTTTTACGTACCCGAAATTTCGATTATGTTAATGCAGCCAAAGCCCTTGGTGAAAAGGACTTCACTATTATGCTGAAGTATATTTTACCCAATGCGATGGTCGCTACCTTGACGTTTTTACCTTTCCTAGTAAACGGCTCAATTACGACACTGACCTCTTTGGATTTCCTGGGTTTTGGTCTTCCCGCAGGCTACCCCTCTCTAGGCGAGTTGCTTGCTCAGGGTAAGGCTAATATCCAGGCTCCGTGGCTCGGTCTAGCAGGATTCTTTACTCTGGCGGTTATGCTTACGTTACTTGTATTCGTTGGAGAGGGTGTTCGGGATGCATTTGATCCAAGGAGATCAGCAACGTGAGTGCTCGAATACTAGATGTGAAGGACTTATCTATTGAGTTCCGAGGTACAGAAGTTGTTAGGGATGTGAATTTCCATATAGACAGGGGAGAAACGGTTGGATTGGTGGGAGAGTCTGGTTCAGGAAAATCGGTGACGGCACTCTCCGTAATGCAGTTGCTTCCTTATCAGTATACACGGCATCCAACTGGATCAATTCTGGTAGATGGCCAGGAAGTGGTAGGCCTGGAAGAAGAAGAGTTGATGAAGATTCGAGGAAACAAGGTTGGGATGGTATTCCAGGAACCTATGACGTCGCTTAACCCACTACATTATATTGAGAAGCAAATCGGAGAAATACTATACGTCCATCGTGGCATGGGGGTAAAAGAAGCGAGGGAACGCTCTTTAGAACTGCTGCAGCTGGTGGGTCTGCAAGACGCTGAGGAAAGACTTCGGTCATATCCTCACGAACTATCGGGAGGACAACGTCAAAGAGTTATGATAGCTATGGCTTTGGCGAATGAACCAGATCTTTTGATAGCGGATGAGCCCACCACTGCTTTAGACGTCACTATTCAAGCGCAAATTTTGAGCTTATTAGATGAGTTAAAAGAGCGTCTGAATATGGCTCTCTTATTAATCACGCATGATCTGGGCGTAGTGAGGAAGATGTCGGATCGAGTTTGTGTAATGTCTGACGGAAATCTTGTGGAAAAAGGGCTGACGGAAGAGATATTCACTAATCCTCAGCATGAATATACACAGCATCTTTTGGCCGCTGAACCAAGTGGTGATCCTATTGCGGCAGATTCTGATGCTCCTGTCGTTATGAGCGCTGATCGCGTATCGGTAGTTTTCAATCTAGCAAAAGGTATGTTTGCCAAGAAAAAAATACTTAAAGCGGTAGATCAAGTATCTGTGGTGGTGAGAGAAGGTCAGACACTAGGTATTGTAGGTGAGTCGGGGTCTGGTAAAACTACACTAGCTATGGCGATGATGCGTCTTATCAGTAGTGAGGGGAACATTTATCTAGGAGAGCAATTGATTCAAGGGCTTAAGGCTAAGTCATTGAGGCCCCTTAGGAGCAAGGTTCAGATAGTTTTCCAAGATCCTTATGGTAGTTTGCCGCCGAGATTATCTGCTAACCAGATTATTGAAGCCGGGTTAAAGATCCACCGGTCAGAATTATCCTCCCTCGAGAGGCGTAGGATGGTCGCAAAGATCCTTGAAGAAGTTGGACTCGATCCAGCAATGCAAGATCGATATCCTCATGAGTTTTCTGGCGGGCAGCGTCAGCGAATTGCCATTGCGAGGGCAATTATATTACAACCGAGAGTTATTGTGCTTGATGAGCCAACCTCTGCCCTAGATATATCGGTTCAAGCGCAGATTGTAGATTTGTTGCGTGATTTGCAACGGAAACATAATTTGGCGTATCTGTTTATAAGTCATGACTTAAAGGTGGTTCGTGCGCTTGCCCATGAACTGGTTGTGATGAAAGACGGACAAATAGTTGAACAGGGCCTCTCAGAAAACATTTTCACGGATCCAAAAACGCAATACACCAGGGCTTTGATGGCGGCCGCTTTTGACTTAGAAGCGATAGAGCATTCTTCTCAGTAATAAGTTGAAAGGAGTAGCCCTCTTCTTATGTTCCTGCTTGTTTTATCAAGATCTAGCGGCGGACGAGTTTCTCAACCGAGTTGAAGAAGTCTTTAAAGAGACACCGTTAATTGATGGGCACAACGATATCCCATGGCAATTCAGGAGACGAGTTAATAACGATCTGGGTCAGCTGGATCTTAGTAGTGATTTGTCCTTACTGAAAAACCCTACTCAAACAGATATCCCTCGTCTTCGGCACGGCCGTCTTGGCGCTCAGTTCTGGTCTGTTTATGTTCCAATTACAGAGTATGGGGGTACTTCAGAGCATGTACAGCAGGTAATCGAGCAGATAGATGTGGTCTACCAAATGACTTCGATGTACTCAGACACTTTTGAGATGGCATACACGGCCGATGATATAGAGCGAATACACAGCGAGGGTAAGATTGCCTCATTAATCGGCATAGAGGGTGGTCATGCAATCAATGATTCCCTGGCCGTGCTTCGCAGACTTTATCAGCTGGGAGCTCGGTACATGACTTTGACACATTCGAAAAGTGTTCGCTGGGCTGATTCCGCTACCGATATGGCGAGACATGATGGGCTTTCTCAATTTGGAGAGAGAGTGATTCGAGAGATGAATAGATTGGGGATGATGATTGATCTGTCACATGTTTCTGTAGCCACTATGTATGATGCTATAGCTAGTAGCGAAGCACCTGTAATATTTTCGCATTCGTCTGCTTATCAACTTGTTCCTCATGTTCGTAATGTACCGGATGATATTCTCAATCTGGTTGCCGAAAACAAGGGGGTTGTTATGGTGACGTTCTTCCCATCCTATGTTTCAGAAGAGACCTGGATGTATGGGGTAAATCTTGAAAGAGAGCGCGCTCGGCTTGTTGCAAAGGTTTCATCGGTAGAGGCAAGTCGAAAGCTTGAAAGATGGCGAAAGGAGAACCCTGCGCCACGGCCAACCTTATATCAGGTGGCAGATCACATAGACCATATTCGGTCGACGGTGGGGATTGATTATATTGGGATAGGGGGCGATTACGATGGAATGTCAGCGGGACCCATTGGCCTCGATGATGTATCCACCTACCCGAAACTTTTTGCTGAACTATTAAAGCGAGGCTATAGTAAAGAAGATCTTGCCAAAATAGCTGGGCAGAATATTCTAAGGGTAATGAGAGCCGTCGAATACAAGGCCAGAGAGTCAAACAACGGCCCACCCTAATACTGGTATTCTGACGACTCATATACCCAGATTTAAAGCTTCTCCATTAGCGTTTTCATGCCTGCACCGAGCTCAGTGAAGGTTTGTCTGATAATAAATCTGTCCCAACCAATACAGAAATGGCGAACGCCAAGGTCGATGTAGCGTTTCGCCTGGTCAACTGAACCAATCTCTATTCTTGGATGAAGACCGTATTCAAGTGATTTTGCAATAAACGCTTCCTCGAAGGGTTTTATTTCTGGTGATTGAGCAAGTCCAGGTTCGCCGCGAGAAAACCCGAAGTCAACTGGCCCCCACTGCGACATGTCCACCCCTTTGGCTTTTGCATTTTCAAAAATCGCATCAATATTTTCAAAAGCGATATTTTTTTCCAGCATAATACAAAAAATTATGGATTTTAGATCCTCGAGATATTCCTCGGTATCGTAACTATTAAGCGCGGGCCTTCGTAACTTGACTCCATGCTCTCCACGCACATCCGGTATATCAGGTCGGATGATTCGATAAGCCTCATCGATATCCTCTGGTGTTCGAATATCTGTAAACAAGACAGCTTTAAATCCAGCGCCAAGTGCGGCTTGGGCCCAGAAACCTTGCCCATCCATATCTGGTTTAATCATCAGTGGTAGAGGTTTTTTCCCGCATTGTGCAGCGCGCGCAAGATTGTAGAGCATCGGCATATCGAGTGCGGTATATTCTGCAGTAAACTCCGCGTAATCAAACATCTGTGTATCGCCAATTAATTCCGGTATATCAGGATCACGCAACATAAAGTGTGTTCCAACTGTAGGTTTGTCTTGATTCAATAGTTCGCGGATGGTGTTTTGGATAATCATTTAAGTAACTTCGTATGAATGTATAAGGCGTGAAGAATAAGCTAATTGTGGACCTAATCTCAATGACTCGCCGACTTGTTGTCAATAGATCGTTGCCCCGACTAACGGTGATTGCACAAAGGGGAACTTTCTATCTTGCTATACCAGTTGGTAGCAATGCCTTGACGAGGCTCTCAGTGAAATAGGTTTGTGGAGTTATCCATTAATTATAACTACGCAGGACATTACCCGCTCGAATACCAGTAAGCTCATCATCCTCAAGAATAATTTTTCCATTGACCAATGTTGCCTTGTAACCCACAGCTCGCTGAATGAAGCGTGATGCGCCAAACGGAAAATCATGAACGAGCTCCGGCATACATTCTTCTAGCTTATCTATATCGAATATATTAATGTCAGCTCGCTTACCGACCGTCAAGCTGCCTCTATCTTTCAAATTTAATACCCGTGCAGGCATGGAGGTGATTTTCCTTATTGCTTCCTCGAGCGAGTAAGTTCCGCGATCTCTATGCCAATGGGATAGAACGAATGTTGACCAACCAGAATCGATCATAATTCCAACATGGGCACCACCATCACCGAGACCTGGTGATACCCATTCGTAGCTAATCAGTTCTTCCAAAGCTTCAAGATCTCTATTGAAAGCGCGATTGTGAAAAAGGGCTTTTCCGTCTGTTTCGTCTATTATCCGCAACCAGACTTCGACAGGATGCTCTCCAGAGTTGTTTGCTATATCTTTTAGGCTTTGAGTTTCGATATATGTTGGCCTATCGCCATTGCCCATATAGAACACGTGTTTGAAGCCGTCCTTGCCCAAGAAAGGGTATCCGCTAGGCTCACCATCCTTTATTTTTACTTCGTTAACGAGTTGAGTTCTAAATGCGCTATCGCGAATTTTGAGCAACCGATCTGCAAAGCAAAGATTTTTGAGCTCAGTCCAAGCTGGCGAACTATAAGGCCCTCGCGTATTTGGCATAACATTATTCTTCAAACTGCTAACACTACCTCCTCCGCGAACGCCAGTTACAGAGGTCACATCCAAACCTTCCCCTAGCATCTCTCTAACCTTCTTATTTGTCCGGTCATTACCTACTTCAACAGCGGTACTGAACAGTGCTGCTCGCGCGTGACGTGCCCCATTGGCAATAATCTCCATATCCACCTCGAACCCTTTAGGCCCGAAAACGGTCTGCATGATTCCGCCATGGGGCCCAATCGCCTTGGCTATAGCCTCCAGTTCTTCTGGAGCTGCAAAGGTACCTGGTATGGAACGACCGTCAGGAAGAACATGCTCTGGTAGACGATTTGTAGAGAAACCGAAAGCTCCTTCTTTCACAGATCGTTCAGCGAGACCGGCAATTTGTCGAATATCATCTGCTGTGGCAAGTTCTTCGACAGATCGTTCGCCCATCACATAGTATCTAGTAGCACAGTGACCCACTAGCCCAGCTACATTTATCGAAGGACCAAGGTTTTCAATAGAATTGAGATAGTCACCGTAGTGCTCCCAGTTCCAAGGAAGCCCGCCCATAATAGCTTCTCGCGGAATGTCCTCCACCGTCTCCATCATGGCAGCGAGATAATTTCTATCTGATGACTTGCAGGGCGCAAAAGTAACACCGCAGTTACCCAAAAGCGCAGTAGTCACGCCATGCCATGAAATCGAGGTTACTAGTGGATCCCAACCTATTTGGGCATCCATATGGGTGTGCAGGTCAATAAATCCCGGCGAGACTTGCAGTCCCTCAGCATTGAGCTCTTTCTTCCCCTTACTACCAACTTTACCTATCGCTGTAATCTGATCGCCATCTATCGCAATATCTGCGTGAAACGGTTTGTTACCGGTGCCATCAACTATGTTGCCGCCGCGAATAACTATGTCGTGTCCCATGCTTTTCGAACCAAATTAAAGTGTTTCTCAATCATAACAGTATAGGCATAAAAAAATCGCTATTCGAGTAAGGACGTACGCCTGGATTTTAAAAGAGGTATTTATGCATTAATATTTTCTTCTAACCGAGAAAGTCTTAAAAATTTCTGTCGGCTTAAGTTTTGCTTAACGTTCTACGCATTGCCTCTCAAGTGTTTATTTAGCTTTTAAGCACTCGCTCCAGAAACCTGCTAAGTCCCCCTCAATAGAGTCTTCACTAAGTCAAGTGTGATTCTATTCACCTCATCGAGGGGTAGTTCTGCATTGATACTTATGGCTTCCAGGGGCTTTTCCAAAACTTCAAATTGACTATCGACTAGCGATACCGGCATGTAGTGATTACTTCTTTCTTTAAGGCGGGCCTTCGCCGCTTCTCGAGACACTTCGAGGAAAACAAATAAGGGCGAGACTCCTACCGTCAAGGTTTTACGATAGTCTTTTTTTAGAGCGGAGCACGCCAGTATAATACTAGTCCCTTCAGCTTCGTTCGCCTCTATTAGTGCCCTAAGCGTTCTCAACCATCCCGCGCGATCCTTGTCGGTCAAAGGCTCTCCCCGACTCATCTTGACTTTATTAGCCGCGGGATGAAAATCGTCTGCATCATAAAAGGGCAAAGACAGCGCTTGCGCGAGGTGTTTCCCAATGGTGGTTTTCCCGCATCCTGTTACGCCCATGATTACGATGCTCAATTTACCCATTTTGTATGTATCCGTTTCCCGGGCGCATCAATTCGCTCGTAACGATGGGCACCAAAAGCATCACGCTGGGCCTGCGTAAGGTTCTGCGGCAATTTCTCACTACGTATCGCGTCATACCAAGACAGACTGGCGCTGAATGCAGGGATAGGAATACCCAGAGCTATTGCTTGCGTATTGATTTCTCGGAGTGCTGGTATTGTTGTCTCGATCGTTTTGGTCAAAGATGAATCTAAAAGCAGATTATCAAGGTTCGGTGTTCTCGAAAGTGCTTCAATGATATTTTCGAGGAGTTTTGCTCGAATGATGCAGCCACCTGTCCAAACCCCCACAGAACTTACTAAATCGATTTCCCAGGAAAACTTCTTACTGCCTTCTCTGATTAATTGAATCCCTTGAGCGTAAGCGCAGAGCTTAGCGCAAAGCAGAGCCTTACCAATGACATTTGTGTCTAGACTTGTTGTTCCATCAATTCCAATGTTACTCGAACTGAGTTTCTGAGCCGCAATGATCCGAGAAACCTTTTGGCTTGAAATAGCTCGCGCGTCCACAGCAGCAGCGATAGTGGGAATCGGTACCCCTAAATTAAGTGCAGCTTCGACGGTCCATCGGCCGGTGCCCTTTTGCTCTGCAACATCCAGTATCAGATCAACTAGCGGTTGACCTGTTATTTTATCTTTCTTGGAAAGTACAGCTGCAGTAAGTTCAATGAGGTAGGATTCGAGAGGTCCATCGTTCCAATCTTTAAAAACTCGGCTAGCTTCTTCAGGAGCCAGCTTTAAACCACGAGTTAAGATGTCATACGACTCTGCTATGAGCTGCATGTCACCATATTCGATGCCATTATGGACCATTTTAACGAAATGGCCTGCCCCGGCAGGACCTATCCGTGTTGCGCAGGTTCCTCGATTAGAATTGGCTGCTATTGTCGTTAGTTGACTTTGGAGAGCTTTCCAAGCTTGTTCGCTGCCACCGAACATAATACTTGGACCGTTACGCGCACCAAACTCTCCTCCTGAAATACCAATGCCCACAAAATCGATTCCCTGATTTTTTAGAGCCCTATGGCGCCGCTGAGTATCATTGAAATGAGTATTGCCCCCGTCTATTAGAATGTCACCTTTACTTAGTAGACTTTTTAGGGTGTTTATCATTTGATCAACAGGATCACCTGCTTTTATCATCATTAGAATACAGCGCGGCACCGCTAAACTTTCTACAAATTCTTCGAGAGTTGATGCACAGAATAATTTTTCTTGATGGTACTCCGAATTGAAGGCAGAGCTCAGCTCTGGTTCCAGATTCCAAACTGAAATACTTTGTTCATGGTCTAGAAAGTTGAGGGCAATACTCCGGCCCATTGTCGCGAGTCCAATAATCCCGATATCGCTTTTGTCTCTCATCACGTTATAAACGTTTAGTTAGACTGGTCTGGCGGTACAAAACCTTCGGCTTGATCAATTTCTTCGCCAGAGAGGTATTTGTCGCGTTGTTCATTGATGAATTTACGTGCGTCCTTATCCCTCACATTTAGGTGATTTTCATTGATCAGCATAGTTTGAAGTTGTTGCCAGTTTGTCCATGTTTCTATGGAAACAGTTTCAAAGATTTCTAGACCTCGTTCCCCTGGGAAAGGAGGAGCTTCAAGGCCAGGAAGCTTTTTCTTCAAACGACTACAAAAAACAGTTCTTGGCATGGCTGTCTTCAAGTCCTTGTAAAACTAAATTGTACTTTATGCGTGGCATAATCTAAATGAGGCTTGCTCTTAACTTTTTAAGTATTAGCGTAACAGGTCGCGTTAGACCAATCGCAGGAGTGTCGTCCAGATTGAACCACTGATGCTTTGCTAGTGCGATACGCTTATTACTATGTTTAGTCTTTATATGAACTGGGATGATTTCGAGATGGAAATGCGAGAACGTGTGGCGAAATGAGTTCAAAGTTTTTTTTGAAAGTGGAATCAATGATAATGTTTTGAGGGATGCTTCTATATTTTCAGCCCTAGTTTCGGGGAAACTCCAAAGTCCGCCCCATAATCCGGACGATGGCCGCTTCTCTAACATAACTTGTCTCTTGTCATTAGTAATCACTAATAGGCAGGCGTGTTTCACTGGAAGTGTCTTTTTTGGCTTCTTCTCAGGATAGAGATCGATAGTATTGGTTAGTAAAGCTTGGCAATCACTGTTTAATGGGCACTGCTTACAGTCTGGTTTTGTTCTTCTGCATACTGTAGCCCCTAAGTCCATAATGGCCTGAGTATAGTCAGCGACGCGATGCCTTGGTGTAAGTGCCGAGGCCTCTCTCCAGAGCATATCCATTACGCTATTTTTCCCAGGCCAACCCCCTATAGAGAGGTAGCGTGTCAACACACGTTTTACATTACCATCAAGTATCACGGCATACTTATTAGTGCAGATCGCTACAATTGCTCCCGCTGTTGATCGGCCTATCCCAGGAAGTTCACAAAGCTTGTCCACAGATAGGGGCAACTTCCCCTCGTATTTCATCATCACTTCTTGGGCAGCTTTAAGCAGATTTCTAGCTCTTGCGTAGTACCCTAACCCAGTCCATTTATGAAGAACCGCGTCCTCATTTGCCGCTGCGAGTATCTCGATGGTCGGAAACGCTTCCAAGAAACGGTTGTAATAGGGTATGACGGTGTTTACTTGAGTCTGTTGTAGCATAATTTCAGACACCCATATGCGATAGGGTGTAATGTCCTTCTGCCACGGTAACTCTTTACGCCCGTACCGATCAAACCAAAGCAAAAGCCGGTTAGCGAAGCTTTCATTTAGTTGGGAGTGTCTCTGCAATTATTTAATCCATTTGGGTAGTACATGTTAATTTGTAGCCAACAGGAGGGCTTTCTAATTACTTCCTTTTTCTTGCATAGGATTATGCGATATTCGATTTTTGTATTCGACTATTCATCTCTGCACTTGGGGCAAAGAATCTGGTACGCTCAAACCTTTATAAATTCCAAGGTTTATAAATATGGACGCTCCAAATGGCTGAGGTAGGAGCTGAGGCCAATCCACTGAGAGTTGCAATCATAGGTTCCGGCCCTGCAGGCTTTTACACGGTTAGCAACTTTTTCAAGCAGAAAGGTCTTTCGGTTGAACTCGACATGTATGATCGCTTGCCAAGTCCTTTTGGTCTCGTACGTGCTGGCGTCGCACCGGATCATCAAAAGGACAAATCAGTCATTCGATCCTATGGCAAAAGCGCAGAAAATCCTAATTTTCACTTTTTTGGGAATGTAGAATACGGAACCCATATAACGCTAGAAGATCTTAGAGAACATTATCATCAGGTAATTTTTACAACTGGCGCTCCGGTTGATCGTAATTTACGCGTTCCAGGCGAAGATCTCATAGGTAGTCATTCTGCAACGGAGTTTGTAGCCTGGTATAACGGTCACCCTGATTTTGCAGATCTTACCTTCGATTTGAGTCAGGAGTCTGTCGCGATCGTTGGTATGGGGAATGTTGCCATGGATGTCGCGAGGATTTTATCAAAAACTCCCGAGGAATTGGAAAAAACAGATATAGCAGATTATGCGCTTGACGCCCTTCGAGAAAGTAAGATCAAAAACCTTTATTTACTTGGGCGGCGTGGTCCTGCTCAAGCAGCCTTTACTCCGGCAGAGATCAGGGAGCTAGGGGAGCTAAATGCCACTGAGGTAACGGTTCGTGAGGATGAAGCTAGGCTTGACTCTGCAAGCATTAAGTATATTGAAAATAATCCAGATAAAAATGTCCAAAAGAATATTGATTACATTACTCAGTATGCTGGAAGGGAAATAAAAGATAAAAAGAAGCTTCTTACCATTCGTTTCCTAGTTTCTCCCATAGAGTTAATTGGGCAGGGAGGGAAATTACATTCGGTAAAGTTAGTGAAGAACGAGGCTTATATATCTGATGATGGTTCAGTTAGGGCTCGTCCCACAGAACGAATTGAAGAGTTACCTGTAGGACTTTTGTTTCGCTCGGTAGGTTATCGGGGTTTGCCTCTTCCAGGTATCCCATTTCATGAAGACTGGGGCACCATAGACAACCTTCAGGGTCGAGTCTGCAGTCATTTTGGAGATGTGCTACAAGGTCTATACACTGCGGGTTGGATAAAGAGAGGCCCCACTGGAGTTATTGGAACGAACAAAACATGCGCCCAAGAAACAGTGGGGTGCATGCTTGAAGATCTGCGCGCGGGTCAGCTCCTGTCCTCGAAGGTATCGGGTAGAGATGACCTAATAGAATTCATTCGGTCTCGTCAGCCACGGATGGTCACGTACGAAGATTGGAAAAAAATAGATTATGCTGAGGTTAGTAAAGGGGCAGCGGAGAATCGGCCCCGGGTAAAGTTTACTAGTGTTGATGAGATGCTTTCTTTCCTAAAGGGTTAATTCCTATTTAATCAGAGTTGACCATAGTAGCAAGTACCTCGCTGAGGTTTTTGGCGGGAACTTTTTTAAAGCCCTCCAATAAAGCAAAAATTTCTGCTGCTGCTTCGTGAAAACCAGAGGGATACCCTGCTAATCGGAAAGTATCTGCGATCTCTCTCATTTCTCCCTCAAAACGCCAGGCCTTTGCAGTATTTTTAATGACCCCTTGGTGTGTTCGTCGAGTAAAGTCTTCGCCCCACTGCGTTTCTAGATTTGCCCGGATGCCCTCCTTTTCTGCTACTGCTAGTATTGCCGCCAAGAGTGCCGAAGTTCCTTTTGTGTATGCAGCAAAGACCATTTTTAATGCTGAGGCAGAACCAATATGATTCGAGATAACCTTAGCATTCAATGGCGTGTTTGCAAAAATATTGGCAATCGATTCAGCATGATCGCCGGATAAGTACAACTTTGTATTGGCTTCGGTGCTCCAAGCAGGCCCACCTATTATACCGCCATCAACGAACTTGGCCCCTGCATCTTGTAATCGTTGGCCGATTCTCCGAGTTCTCTCTGGTGCAATAGCATTAGCGTCTACAAAGATACCAGTGAAACCATAGTTGATCACTTCAGTAGCAACATCTTCCGCAGCATGAGGGGGACAGACACTAATAATAATATCACTTTGATCGACCATGTTAGCTACTGTATTACAGTCGAAGAGTTCCGCGCGGCTAGCTCTTTCTTTACTTTCTGTACTTAAGCCCGAAGAGGCCCAGATTGTGCGGTGGCCTTTTTGATTTGCGGCAGATCCCACAGAAGCGCCCATTGCGCCAGGGTTAATTATCCCAATTATGCTCATTTATAGACATCCTTTCAAAATGCATGGATAGGTCAGTGATTACTATCCATATCCTTAACGCTTTTTCTTAAAATATCTCTCAAGACGCCAAATCTGTTGTTCGGCTTCAAAACCCGCCGGTTGTGTCCTGGAGTTCAGTCAATTAACCAACAACTTCGGTGGAGAGTTTTCATCCCCCGTCAAAAGATATCTCGAAGGGTTTTTAGACTTTTTGGTAAAGTTGGACAAGGATTCCATTGGCGGATTTAGGGTGAATATAGACCTGAGGCTCTTCCTTCCCAATGAGTTTTACGCCGTTTGCCTCGAGTTCTTCGACAGTCTTCTTAAGATCTTCAACTTCCATGGAGATCGTGTGCAGTCCCTCTCCACGGGATTCTATGGCTTTACCTACAACCGAGTCGTCGCTCAAGGGGGCAACAATCTCAATAAATCCACCATTTTCTAGATTAAAAATGGCCTGTTTAATACCCAATGTTTGGGACTCATTAGTTCGATCCAGGGTGAGACCAAATTTATCACGCCAAGTTTCTATCCCAGTTTGCAAATCTTTTACACGTATTACCAAGTGGTGAACGCCTTTAAAGCTCATCAGCAAATCCTTAATAAAGTAAACAGAGTAGGGTACATGAATATAACTTCGACTAGTTTCGCCTGCAATCGCTATTCGGGTTTTCGACGAAGTCTATTTTTTACTTGCAACCCCAAGCCCTTCACGAGAGACTTCATTAATAAATGACTTTCATATTGTTAATTAATACAGACAGAATAAAAGCAAAAAGGAGTTCTTAATGGTAGTGCAAGTTGGGGATAGTATACCGGATCTTACGTTAAAAATTTTGGGAGAAAATGGCCCGGAGGATATTACAACTGTCGATATTTTCTCGGGGAAAAAGGTTGTTATGTTTGGTGTCCCTGGTGCTTTTACTCCACCTTGCAGTCGTTCGCACCTCCCAGGATTTGTGGTCAATGCAGACAAAATAAAGGGACAGGGGGTTGATACGATCGTGTGTACAGCTGTTAATGATGCATTTGTAATGGATGCTTGGAGTAAGGCTGGTAACGCAGAGGAAATTTTGATGTTAAGTGACGGTAATTGTGAACTAGCAAACGCCCTAGGTGTTACGATGGACGGCAGCGGTATTGGGCTTGGAACTAGATCTCGCCGATACTCTCTAGTAGCAGAAGATGGAAAGATCACGGTCCTGAATCTGGAGCAAGGTGGTGCTTTTGAAGTAAGTTCTGCGGAGGCTATTCTGGAGGTCCTGTAGTGATGTCCGGTTTCTAACTTGATTGAAACTTGGCCCCTCTGCACTTTACTAGCAGCGTCTATCCAGTCGCTACGAACTGCTGGGCAAAGACAATTAGCAAATGAAGTGTCTCTGCTTGCGGGGACACTGGTCCGTTACTTATTTGGACTGCCCCTCGCGACAATATACCTCCTGTTTTTATGGCTAGAGTCAGAATCGCGCGCTTTAGTTCTTAAACCAAGCTTTTTTGCCATGATAGTGCTAGGCGGTATTCTTCAGATTATGAAGCTGCACACTGTTGCGGTTTTTGGCAGTATAGCAGTTAAGCGGGTGTAGCTCAGTTGGTAGAGTCCCAGCTTCCCAAGCTGGTTGTCGCGAGTTCGAACCTCGTCGCCCGCTCCAGTAACGTACCTTTTTCCGGCTATTCGGGATTTATAACATACTCTTTGCCTATAGTAGGAGTTTTGTCATGACATCGGATCCATTAGACTTAAATATTCATCTCATGCATCCTGGCGGTCCTTCAGCGCCGGGTGACCCCAATGTTGCTTTTCATATAGATGGTGTTTATCACCTTCATTATATTGTGAAGCACAATTGGCGCGAGAACGCGTCCTTTTCTTTTATGCACATCACAAGCTCAGATATGCTTCATTGGGAGTGGCAGGAAACTAAATTACAACCCTCATTTACTGATCACGGAATGTTCAGTGGGACGGGTTTCATCACTAAAGAGGGGGATCCAGCAGCCATATATCATGGGCAGGCCTCAGGTATTAATCAGATTATAATAGCAAAGGACAATCAATTATCGAACTGGCACAAGCCTTACCCTATTGAAATTAGGGGACACGATGGTGAAGAAATTGATATCAAACATTGGGATCCAGACTGCTTTTTGATTGGAGAAACATACTACGCGATCACGGGAGGGCAAAACCCGGGTCTAATCAAGTCTAATGACCTAAAAGCCTGGGTTTACGTAGGATATTTTCTCAAGCACGAGCTTCCTGAAGTGGTGATTGGCGAAGATATTTCGTGCGCTAATTTCTTTTCGATAGGAAATCGGTGGATGTTGCTCTGTATAAGTCATCCTCTGGGATGTCGCTATTACATTGGGGATTGGGATGCTGAAACCGAGCAGTTTGTGCCAGATACCCATGGTCGGATGAACTGGCGTAGGGAAGGACAATCAATTGCAGAGCCTCTCTATCGTGACTTCTTTGCGCCGGAAAGTGTTGAAACAGCAGATGGGCGAAGAGTCATGTGGGCATGGTGTGCAACCTTGGATCCTGACTTAGATTATAAGTCGCTACAATCACTTCCACGTGAGCTTAGCCTTGCACATGATGGTAGTTTGATTATTCAGCCATTACGTGAGATCGAATCGCTTCGGGATAATTTGCTTACTTTTGATAATATTGTAGTTGAGCCAGAAAGGCGGATGAATGGTGGGAATGCCGCTACGCTGATTACTGATCTGTCAGAGGAGACGTACGAAATACGGATAACTATTGAGCGAGCTCAAGCTGAACGCAAACGTTTTGGGTTTTACCTTTTTGCTAATCAAGAGCGTCAAGGATTAACTCTCATTATCAAGCCTGAAACGGGTACACTTCGGTTAGGCGGTTCAGAAGCCCCCTTTCGGGTTGAAGATCTGCCCGTCGGAAAAGACATCGAACTTTGTATATTCCTAGATAAATATCTGGTCGAAGTGTTTATAAATGGATGTCAGGCAATGATTGCCGCACACATAGACTGGCAATCATCTAAGGGTTTTTATGCCTATTCTTTTGGTGGGGCCACGGTGATTCAGCGAGTCGATATTTGGGAGCTCAAATCCACTAATCAAGGCTATCTTGATGCAAAGATTAATCGTGTTTGGGAGATAGATGAGAAATAATTCCAGTACTTCTTCCGCTTTGGGCATTTATTTACTGTTCTTGTGCTCGCATCCCGGCGAAAGAAAAGATTTACGATGAGAGATCAATTAGTCAATTTCGATGCCCTCATGGAGTACGGCATAGTCTTCCTTATTTTGTCCCGCATCAGCAAATGGGACCAGCTGAAATGTTTTCTCGGTGCCGTTTTGTTCCGCGACATGCGAATAAAGAGTATGCCCCCACCAATCTGATTTGGGGATGCCGGCATCACCTTCGATGGCTGTATCTTCGGCGAGAACCTGCGGCCCTCTAACGAACGCGGCCGAGGTGGTGGTCTTGTCTCCGTCGGAAACCACTCGAATGTCGAGGGGGATCTTCAAGTAGACTTTGTCCCCTGACGACCAAAGACGCTCAATCTCAATCCAACGACTGCTCGTGGGGATGTGTGTCTTGCCATCGACTGTAGCCTCGAATCCTGCAGCCCAGGCGGGCGCTCGTAAAACAAGTGGAAACTCGGTTGGCTGTTTCAGTATGACCTCAATCTCGAGATCGCCTGATTGAGGATAATCACCACTGACCTGTAACTCGACATCAGTGTCGCCGCCACTGCCATCATTTAACACGTGCTTGCCCGAAATGTATTGTAATAGAGCAGGTTTCCCATTCAGAAAGCCTGATGCGAATGTCGGAATCATTGCGATGCCACGGGGAATGCTGCTGGAGCAACAGGAAATCGCGGGGGTCATTTTGGAGTCGTGGCCGTTAAAGCTCTTGTGTCCGTTCAGTGGTGAGAAATAGGTTACTTCTCCGGTAAGGGGGGACTGTGCGGCGAGCAGTGCATTGTAGGTTGTACGCTCAAGTTCATCAGCGTAATGCACCTCACCTGTCAGTTCGAGAAGGTGGCGTGTGAGTTGAAGCCAGGTCACCGTCACGCAGCCTTCTCCGACTACCTGGCCAGGCGGCAGCCTGTGCGCGGGCTGGAAATGCTCGTGATAGCTGGACGTTCCAGTGATATAGAGCCGTTTTGTCGCGATGTCAGTCCAAGCGTTTGTGCTGGCCCTAAGGTAACGTTCATCGGGATCGAGTCGATACAGCTCAAGAAGCCCGACGAGATTCGACAGCATTTCGTAGGCTTTTCTATTGGCTGTCCTGCTGACGTCGCCATGTTCCAGTAAACTCGTGAGGAGATGGCAACCATCCTCGTAGGTCCAGGTCTCGGGATTACTTTCATCTTCCCAGGAGTTGACGATCACATGACAAAATTCAAGGTAACGTGGCTCAGCGGTCAGGCGGAATAGGAGCGCGATGGGCTCGAGCATACTGGTGGACGCCATACCCTGGTGAGAACTGGCAAGCCTCAAGCTTTTCTTGTTGATAACAAAGTTTTCATACATCAAGTCGGCCACACGTTTACAGGCGTCAAGGGCAGGTTGATGGTCTGTAGCCTGGTAGTAGGTGAGCAATCCGATAAGGTTATATTTGTGCGTCCAGACGTCCCATACCGGGCCATCCCATCCGATCCCGTCGCCCTGACCGAATTGGTCTGATTCCTTGTAGGTCCCCAGATAACCATTCGGAAGTTGTGTATCGATTAGCCTGTTCACCGTGGCATCTATACGAGCCTTGAGTCTGTCATCCCCTGTAAACCGCCATGCGTAGGTTGCCGCGTGCAGATGCTTCCCGACATGTTCCCCAGCCCACCATTGCTTACCGGGTCGGTTAACAAACGGATCGAGGATCATATCGAGATCTAATTGCAGCAGACGTTTCTCAACGTTGTGATTCATGCGATCAGCAATCCAGCCAGTATATTCGGCTTCTGAAAGGCTGCCAGCTTTAAATGCTATATTTACTTTTGCTTCAACAGGTTGTTTCACTCTAGACTTCTCCCTAGGCTGCTTAAAGTGCTTATGGTTTATTTTAGCAGGGGCATCTTGAATGCAGTACAAAGTAATTTACAAACGAGTGATTATATTATGGTGATTAACCCACCCGATGGCGAAAAATTAATAGGACTAATACAGGGCCAGAGAGAGTTTCGTGATGTCTTGCTTGAAGATCCTCATAGACCGACCTACCACTTCGTAAATCCAGAGGGTAGAGGGATGCCGTTTGACCCAAATGGTGCAATTTTTTGGGAGGGTAAGTATCACCTTTGCTACATATATCAGAATGATGATCGAATTCTTGATCATTCCAAGAGTGAACGTAACTTTGATTGTTGGGGTCATGTGTCCAGCGTTGATTTACTGCATTGGCGGTTTCATAAGCCGGCGTTATCGCCAGGCGAACCAGATAGATCGATGTTCAGTGGTAACTGTTTCGTCAATAATAAAGGGGAGGCGACATTACTATACCACGGGGTCGGCGCTGGGAACTGTATCGCGACAAGTAGTGAGCTGGATCTCGATAATTGGATAAAACTCGAAACAAATCCAATTATACCCATACCTGAAAAAAGTAGTGCCGAGGCAAAACTATTCAGCTCCTGGGATCCTCATGGTTGGTTGGAGGATGGACAACACTATGCCGTATTTGGTGGACCAACACCGGCTCTTTTTAAGGCTAGTGGTCTCGACGACTGGAAATATGTGGGTCCATTCATGTCAAAAGATATGCCAGATGTTGGAGAGTATGAAGATGTTTCCTGTCCCGACTTTTTTAAATTGGGAAATAAATATGCACTGCTCTGTATAAGTCATAATTGCGGCGCAAGAATATATATTGGCGAATGGAAGAATAATCAGTTTCATCCAGAACACCATCAGAGAATGAACTTTCCCGGTGGTACCTGCTTTGCTCCCGAATCAGTAACTGATGATAAGGGGAGACGGATCATGTGGTCCTGGATTGTTCAGAGAAATGAGCCTTTACATGTAACTGATTTCACAGATCCTCCGGCTTTCGGATGGAGTGGGATAATGTCGTTACCGCGAACTTTAACATTGGACAGTCAGGAGGTTCTGATAATCGAGCCAGTCGAGGAATTACAACGCCTTAGACTTCGTAAGAGGGAAGAAAAAAATATTAGAGTTTCACAGGATGAGCCAATTCGCCTTCGAAGCGTGGAAGGTAATACATTAGAACTGTTACTTACAATCGACCCGAATGATGCTGAAGTTTGCGGTATAAAAGTTTGTGCAAGCCCAGATGGACAGGAAGAGACTACTATTGAGTACAATCGAGAAAGTGCGCAGCTGACGATCGATTTAGAGAAATCCGGACTAGATGAAAGCATAAAATACTACCAGTATGTCATGTACTCTCGTGGGGACAATCCGAGGGTAACGAAGCAAGAAGCACCGCTTAAATTGAATCCAGATGAAAAGCTTGAGCTGCGTATTTTTATTGACCGCTCAATAATTGAAGTTTTTGCAAATAAAAGACAGTGTATGACACAGTGTATTTATCCAACTCGCCAAGATAGTCAAGGAATTGAGTTATTTGTTAAGGGTGGATCAATGTTAGTAGAGTCCTTTGAGGCTTGGGATATTGCAGCGACTAATCAGTGGTAGAGTCATAAGCGAGATTAACTGAGGTATTAGTTATGCGGGGCAGCGCTACTGACCGAAAACAATGCTAGACTGGCGGTCGCCTTCTGTCGAACATAAGGTGTTTCGTCTTGTTAATTGTTGCTTTGAACTCGTTAAGGCGTTGCTGAAACGCTGGTAATTTATCAGAGGCTTTTTAAAAAAATGAGTAGGCAAGGTTTTTCGATAACTCTTTTTTGTGCCCTTAGTAGTTCTATCTTCTGGAATGCCAGCGCAGAAAAACCAAGTCATGGCTTTTCATATTTTGGTGATCTTAAGTATCCAAAGGATATGGCTCACTATGACTATGTAAATCCTGACGCCCCGAAGGGTGGAACGGTAAGAAGTGGAGATGTTTATACATTTAACAACCTTAACCCCTATGTGGATAAAGGCGTACTTGCCATCGCCATGGACCCAAGGATTAGTACGCTTACTCATGAACCACTCATGCAGAAATCTGGAGATGAGCTTGGGACATATTATGGCAATCTCGCCGAAACTATCGAAGTGGCCAGTGATCTTAGTTGGGTTGCTTATACCTTGCGCGATAACGCTTTTTGGCATGACGGCGTTCCAGTTTCTGTTGATGACGTTGAATGGACGTTTAATGCCCTTAAAACTGAGGCATCTATTAGTTGGAGGTTGGCTTATGAGGACTTTGTTCGATTTGAGCGTCTTGGGCCGAGATCGTTCAAATTTCATTTTAGTGAGAGTGTAGAGAAGACACCACAATTAATCATCCAATCGACACGCTTTAATCCGCTACCAAAACATTATTGGCAAGATAAGAATCTAGCTGAAACCACATTAGTTCCCCATCTTGGTAATGGTCCTTACCGAATAGTCGAGGTGGATGTTGGACATAAAGTAGTCCATGAACGAGTAAAGAATTATTGGGCTAAAGACCTAAATATTAACGTGGGAAAAAATAATTTTGATCGCTATGAGTTTCTTTATTTCTTTGACAAAAGTGTAATGTTACAAGCACTCCGAGCTGGTGTATTTGATTATTATCGTGAGCAAAATGAGAAAGATTTTGCTACGGCTTATGATTTTGTGGGTTATCGTGAGGGACTGTTTAAGAAAGAGTCTTATACTATGGGTGAATCACATGGAATGCATTATGGAATTGTGTTGAATACCCGTCGTGCGCCGCTCGATAATATCCTCGTCCGAGAGGCTTTAACCCTAGCCTATAACTTCGAGTGGGCGAATCGAGTATTTTGGCACAAGGGGATGGACCGGAATAACTCCTACTTTATGCGCTCTGGTTTGCAGGCGAAAGGGTTGCCTAACAAAGCGGAAATTGAACTATTGGAGCCCTTTCGCGAGCAGGTTCCGGAACGAGTTTTCTCCCATGCGGTAGATTTGCCTCGTAATAACTCCTTTGGGCGTAATCGAAATAGTCTATTTAGAGCTGATGAGCTTTTACGAGAGGCAGGCTGGAATCTGAAGAATTTTAAAAGACTGCATATCGAGACTGGAGAGCCGTTAGTAATAGAGTTGGTTATTAGTTCATCTGAGCATGAGAGAATGCTTACTCCGTTTGTGGATAATCTCGAGAGAATCGGCATTTCTGCAAAGATTAGACGAGTCGAAGGTAACATCATGGTGAATCGGCTCCGGAATTACGACTATGACGTAACGATGCGCAAGGTCTACACCTATAAAGTACCCTTTCCTGATCGTATGCGCAGTCAGTTTGCTTCTAAAAATGTGGATCCACCGAACATGATCAACTATGCCGGGATAAAGAATCCTGTCGTGGATTATTTGATTGAGCAAATTGCAAAAGCAGATACTGAATTGGCTATGAATACTGCAGGCCGGGCTCTGGATAGGGTGTTACTTTGGAATTTCTATCTTATCCCAGACGGCCATCCCCTCTCTAGGCATCTTGTTTATTGGGATCGGTTTGGTCATCCTCCTCTCGGTAAGGAATACATGAATTGGACTGGATTCCCGACTGTCTGGTGGTTCGATGAGGCGAAGGATGAACGAGTTGAGACATGGCTGTCAGATATCAGTGAAGATTAGACCAATTTGGTAGGCTTAGTTTAAGTGCGTTTGGGAGGCTCTCCCCAGCTCTCTCTTAGATTGGCCTTNGTTGAAAAAAGTGACTGGTTGTGAGGTGTTCATATTTCTGACCAAAATTACTTTTTGTTAAGTAGATACAATTAAGTACTTGGTATTTGAGGAGCGGGAGTGTGGCTGCAATTTCGTGTAAGGATGGACCTGTTGCTGTGACTGGATGTTCCGGTTTCACTGGGGGGCATCTGGTTCGAGAGTTAGTAACTCATGGTTATGATGTTCGAGCNTGTCTTCGTGACTCAGGATCTTGGAGGGGNCAGGATTGNATTCNATATTTAGANGGTNTNCCNAATGTGGAAATATTCGACGGCTGTGACCTGTTTCTCCCAGGCTCTTATAATGATGCTTTTAAGGACTGCAGTGGTGTTTTTCATGCGGCGGCTGTCCTGGGAAATTCTGCGGATGGGAAATCTCAGCCTCGTGGTTCTGGTGAAGTTCAAGAGGATGTTTACGAGGGAGGGTTATCTGGCACACAGAATGTAATTGATGCGGTTAATGCAAGCGGGAGCGTAAAAAGGTTAATTTACACAAGTTCTACTGCCGCGGTACGCCCGAATGTGGGGGATCAGTCCGTACCTGACGGATATGAGTGGACAGAGATGGATTGGGCGTCTGATGGAGGTAATAAAAATTTTGGAGCTTATGCTCGCAGTAAAGTCGATGCTGAACAATTGGTTAACAAAGCTGCAGAAGAGAGTGAGCATTGGGATGTGGTTACGCTAAACCCAGCGATGATTTGTGGCCCAATACTTTTTAAGGCACAGGTAGGCCAATGGATCGAGCAAATAGGAAGATTGGCCTCCGGTAAGAAACCCAACTTTCCCGATCCATATGATCGATTTTATGACATTATCGACGTTCGAGATTTGGTAAGAGCTCAACTCTTAGCGGCTGAGTCTAATATCGATCATAAAAAGTCTTCCGGAGGTGCTCGCTACATTTTGGCAGGAACCGGGGGATACTCTACGATGTGCTTAGGAACTGATATAACTAGAATAATAAGATCTGAATTTCCCGACTTTGTAGTCGGTCAACCTGAGACTACAACAAGTGAATCAGAACCTATTCGATCCCCAAAAACAGTCCACGATTGTAAGAAAGCGAAAGAGTTACTTGGGGTCACTATTAGACCAATTCAGCAGACAATTCACGATGTTATTGAAAGTCAAATAGAACTTGGTGTTATTCAACCCACCAAAAAATAGGAGCGTTTATGTCTATTGATGTTTGGGAGCCGAAGGACAAATTTGTAATAGAGCTCGACCTACTTTGTCAAATTAGTGATGCATTTCGTGCCCATCGTTTAGATAGTGATTTTTTTTCTGAAGATTTTATTAAAGACAATGTAGACTTAATGCAACAAGCACAAGAATCTTTTGACATGGTAAATACTTGTCCTGACGATGTAATCATTGATTTGATACAATTCTTTACCTTGGCGGAGAAGGCTTATCAAGGATGGAGCGCTGGGAATAAGAGTCCAGTAATATATCTGGTTAGAATACTGAAGAGCAGGGGTACATTCTGTGTTGAACTTCGAAAGTGGATTAAAAATAATTCAGATAATCGATATTTACCCCACGGCAGCGTGTTTCCCTAGTAAAAGGAGGGGTATACTTCCGATTCTCAAAACGATGGGTTGTCGTAATGCGTAGAGCAGAAGTTACAAGAAACACCCTAGAGACGAAGATTGCCGTGGAGGTTAATCTTGATGGCAGTGGTATCTGCTCCCTTAGTACTGGTATCCCTTTCCTTGAGCATATGCTTGACCAGGTCGGGCGTCATGGCTTAATCGATCTTTCTATCAAGGCTGATGGTGATTTAGAAATTGATGCACATCATACAGTTGAGGACATTGGGATCACTTTGGGTCAGGCTATTTTAAAAGCCGTTGGAGAAAAAAAGGGAATTCAGCGTTACGGTAACGCGTACGTACCACTTGATGAAGCTCTATCTCGAGTCGTAGTAGACTTTTCCGGTAGGCCAGGACTTAACTACAATTTAATCTTTGATAGACCTAGAGTTGGTGACTTTGACGTAGATTTATTCCATGAGTTCTTTCAAGGATTCGTTAATCATTCTCTAGTCACTCTACATATCGATAATCTAAAAGGCGATAATGCACACCATCAGATTGAGACTGTTTTCAAAGCCTTCGGCAGAGCTTTAAGGATGGCTTTAGCAATAGATGCGCGTATGACTAATGTCTTGCCCTCAACTAAGGGTTCTCTCTAGTCGTGGATGTAATACCTGCCATCGACTTTAAAGAAGGTAAAGTGGTTAATCTTAGGCAAGGAAAGCTAGATCAAACCACTATATATTCAGAAGACCCCATGGGAATGGCTGATTACTGGGTTGCACAGGGCGCAGATCGCATACACTTTGTCGATCTGGACGGAGCTTTCAAGGGTATTCCTTTTAATCATTCTATAATCTCTTCTATCGCAAGGAGTCATCCAAGCCTAACGATACAACTGGGTGGTGGAATTAGAAGTGCAGAAATTATTGAATCTTATCTCCTAGCCGGAGTTGATCACTTGATCATTGGAACTAAGGCAGTTGATGAACCTGATTTTGTTAGTGAGATGTGTAAGTTATTTCCTGGACATATTTATATTGGGTTAGATGGTATTAATGGATTAGTGGCGACTAGAGGTTGGACTGAAGTTACTAAAATTTCTGTAAGAAGTCTTGCGAAGCGCTTCGAAGCGGATGGTATCGGAGCTATAATTTATACCGACATAGAGAAGGATGGGATGATGCAAGGTATTAACTTTGGAGCTACCAAAGCACTCGCGACGTCCGTCAACGTACCTGTTATAGCTTCTGGAGGTGTTACTGATATCGGGGATATTGAGTTACTTCTTCAGAGTGGCAGTCCTATAGCTGGAGTAATCACTGGCCGAGCGCTTTATGAGGGTACGTTGGATCTGCAACAGGCACTCGCTGTAACAAGAAGTGTCTAAGGTGAACACCTGTCTATAGAGCTAGCTTTCAGCAACTTCACTGTGAAGTATATTTATTCCCTTGAGTAGTATAAGCGCCTCGTTAAGCTGGTAGTCTTGGATAGCTGATTCCTGTATTCCGTGGGCCTGGCTATCCGTGGAGTCTCCATTAATATCACTATCAAGATGTTTAGGGAGGTTTTTTTCAACAGGGCGCAGGTTCTGTCGATTTGATGGAGTGATTATGGACTGTCCTACCCAAATATCTGGTTCTATTCCCGCCGCTTGAATCGAGCGACCTTTTGGGGTGAAGTATCGGGCAGTAGTAAGTTTTATTGCCTTCTCATCATTCAAGGGAAGGACTGTTTGTACGCTTCCTTTTCCAAAAGTGGTAGTACCCATGATAATAGCTCTGCGATGATCTTGAAGCGCTCCTGCAACAATCTCTGAAGCAGAAGCTGTTCCTTGATTGACTAGCAATACGATAGGAATCCCATTAGTACTGTCACCGGCAGTTGCACTAAAACGCAGCCGAGCATCGGCGAGTCTACCTTCGGTGTAAACAATCAGGCCTGTGTCGATAAAAATATCCACCACTTCAACTGCAGACTGCAATATACCGCCAGGGTTGTCTCTCAAATCTATCACAAGTCCTTTGAGATTTTTTTCCTTGTTAAGGTTAGTAACTTCCGCCAAAGCTTCTCTACCTGTACCACTTTGGAATTGCGCGATACGAAGATAGCCGTACCCTAAATCAAGAATACGACTTGTAACGCTTGGGACGTTTATTATTTCTCGCATCAGTACTACCTCATTTGGTGTTGACTGGCCTTCTCGAATTATCAACAATGTTATTTCGCTACCAGGTTCTCCCCGCATAATATCTATCGCCTCAGTCAGGCTTAATCCTCTGACTGGCTTATCATCCAATTGGATGATGAGGTCACCTGCTTCGATGTCTGCTTTCTCCGCAGGCGTTCCATCCATCGGAGCAATAACTTTGACAAAGCCATCCTCAAGGGTTACCTCTATGCCAAGACCTCCATAGTTCCCGGTTGTTTTTTCCTCCAGATTGGTAAGAGCTGTTTTGTCCAAGTAAACCGAGTGGGGATCTAGCTGAAACAACATACCTTTTATCGCATTTTCAAGCAGAGAACGGTCATCAATCTCTTCTACGTAAGCTGAACTAACGCGATTAAAAGCTTCAGCAAAATTTCTGAGCGCATTGAGTGGGAGTCTTGCCTTGAGCTTCTCTTTTTCGCCGTTGGTTTCTGGAGCTAGCACATCTCGATTTTCCCTGGTTTCTTGAGGTGTTATTTCGGGTGCTATCTCTTGAGAGATATCGCTATTAATTTCTCCATCTTCTTGTGAGGATGCCAATAAAGGAAGCATCAATAAGAGCGAGGTTAACATTGTACGTTGGTTGGTCATCTCTTTTCCTTTAACTAGGCGGCACGACTGCTTTTTGCTTGGCACCAGGTCTGTGGATCTGCTGGCTTTCCATCAATTCTGATTTCAAAATACAAACCAGACCTGATTTGACCCCCTGTATTGCCAACGCTCGCTACTTGTTCACCAGATAAAACATGGTCACCTGATTGGTAATAAATCTTTTGGTTGTGCGCATACAAACTCATATAGCCTTGACCATGGTTTATGATCAGAAGGAGACCAAATCCTCTCAGCCAGTCTGCAAATACAATTTCTCCTGAATGTATCGCAAAAACAGGTTCTCCCTCAGGGGCATCGATAAACAATCCTCGCCATTGCATCTTACCTATATTTCTCTTGGTTCCGAATTTTTGCGTTACTTTGCCATCAACGGGTAGGAAAAGTTTTCCTTTCATACTCTTGAATGCTACCGAGATTTTTTGGGAGGATAGTTTATTTTTATCAAGCTCTCCCAATAATTTTTCTATTCTTCCTCTATCTTCCTGAAGTTTAATCAGCTCGGTATCTGTATCGGAAATGTACTGATTCAGTGAATTAAGTATCGCATTCTTCTGCTTTTTTCTTTGATCTAATTTTAGTCTCTCGTCATATAAGTGTCTTTGATCTTTTTCTAAATCGAAGGCTTGTATAGAAATCTGCTCAGTAATAGTGTCGGATTGATCTATTATCGTAAGAAATCTGTCGATTTCTTCTACACGCGCTTCATTGAGGTAGTCGAAGTAGGCTAGTGTCCGTGAAATTTTATCTGGGCTTTTCTGATTCAGAATAAGCTTGAGCGTTTCTTGTTTTCCGAGTCTATAAGCAGCTTGGATTTGTGAACTAAGACGACTTTCCTGGCTCTCTATCCTACCCTTTAGTTCTTTTTTTTTAGCTAACAGGGTTGCCATTCTTTGCTCGCTTGACTCAATTGTTTTCTTAATCTTCTCTATTTCCGTTTCGAGTTCATTTATCGATCTTTCCGATTTCTGGAGATCCTTTTCTATCTTAGTGTATTCCTCTCGAGTACTTTGGAGTAATAACTCATGTTCCTGAATTTCGGTCTCCATTAATTTAATTTGGTTCCTCAGGTCTTCTTCAGCCGTAACGCTTTGAGCATTACTACTTAGTGTAGTAATCATAGAAAGGATTACACATAAGGTAAAAATCGTACTCATTTATTATCACGCTCTATTAGTGATCTTCCCGTCATTTCTTTCGGTTTAGTTATACCCATTAGCTCAAGTATGGTTGGCGCAATATCTTTAAGTGAGCCAGAGTTTAACTGCAGATTCTTTCTTCCGATATATATCAAGGGAACTAGTTCACTTGTATGCGCTGTATGCGCCTGACCAGTGGCCGCATCATTCATTTTTTCTACGTTCCCATGATCGGCAGTAATTAAGCAATGCGCTTTGGCTTTTTCCACACAGGGTATTATTTTACTCAAACAGTTATCGATACATTCAACAGCCCTTATTGCAGCATTGAGATTACCGGTGTGTCCAACCATATCGCCATTCGCGAAGTTGCAGACCAATAAATCATATTTTTTGGAAACAATAGCCTTGATCAACTCTTCAGTAACTAAAGGAGCACTCATTGAGGGTTCTAAATCATAGGTCCTCACTTTTGGCGAGGGGATCAGTTTTCTTTCTTCTAAAGCGAACGGGGCTTCTTCCCCTCCAGAGAAAAAGAAAGTTACGTGGGCATATTTTTCTGTTTCAGCAAGACGCAATTGTGTTTTCCCAATTTTGCTTAGGTATTCACCTATTCCGTTTCTTAGCTTTACCGGGGGAAATAATACCGGGCCTTGATTTGCCTCACTATACTTAGTTAGGCATACAAACTGAGAAAGTTTTACAAAGGATTTACGCTGGAATTTTTTGAAGTTTGCATCTTGGAAACAATGGCTTAACTGACGAGCTCTGTCCGCTCGAAAATTCATAAACAGGACAGCATCACCATCTTCCATTCTAATATGCCTGCCATCTACATTTATTAATGTTGGTTTCACAAATTCATCAGTTTCACCACGAGCGTAAGCACTGTGTAGCGCCGATTGAGCATTAATGGCATTGGAGCTTGATGAGTGACCTACAAGGGTATGGAAGGCTAGCTCTATCCTGTCCCATCGCTCATCTCTATCCATGGCATAAAAGCGACCCATGATAGAAGCTATACCACCATAACCACTCTCTTTAATCCATTGCTCTGCCCTAGCCAGTGAAGCTTCCGCTGATCTGGGTGGCACATCGCGACCATCTAGAAATGCATGGAGATAAACGCTTTTCACACCTTGATGAAATGCTTGCTGAATGCTGGCTTTTATATGTAATTCATGGCTGTGCACTCCCCCTGGTGATAAGAGACCGAATATGTGCAAGCTTTTTCCCGAGCGGCATAATTCATCGGTCAGGCTAAGTAATACTTCGTTACTTTTAAAGCTGTCATCGCTTAGTGCCTTGTCGATTCGTGTTAAATCCTGGTCTACAACGCGCCCAGTACCAAGATTCATATGCCCTACTTCAGAATTGCCCATTTGCCCTTTTGGTAAGCCAACATCATTTCCTGATGCGGAGATTAGACTTCTGGGTTGATTTTCCCATATATGGTCCCACGTGGGGGTCTTGCCCAACGCTATTGCATTATCTTGGCTTTCCTCACGATATCCCCAGCCATCGAGCACGATTAGAACATGTGGTGTGGTCATTTTTCTGATCATATTTGATACGAAATCTGATTTTACAAAGATCTCGCCGATAGTTCACCGGCTAATCGCAAGTTTGGTATATAATCCGAATTTTAATTTGTACAACAATTATGGGACAGTTTTTTGAATTCATTGGTAATCACTATATTTTAGTGGTCGTCTTTGTGGCTCTCCTTTTCGCTTTTTTCATCAACGAAGGGAATCAGGGCGGTCCAAAGATAAGTACAACAAGCTTAGTAACATTGGTAAATAGGGATAGCGCTCTCGTTATTGATGTTCGCGAAACTAAGGATTTTAATCTTGGGCATATCGCAGGTGCTTTGAATATTCCTTATGCGTCAGTAGATGCGAGGTTAGGAGAGCTAGTTAGCTATAAAGATAGGCCATTAGTACTGGTTTGTAAGATGGGGCAGCACTCAGGGACTGTAGGCAAAAAGCTAAAATCCAGCGGTTTTCAAGACATACGTCGCCTTTCGGGTGGAATGTCTGAGTGGTCTGCTAGCAATCTGCCTATAGTCAAGTCATAAGTTATTAACTTGACGGCTGAATTTAAAGAGGTAGTCATTTACACTACACTTTTATGTCCTTTCTGTTTAAGAGCGAAGCGTTTGTTGGAGAATAAAAAAGTCAGGTATAAAGAAATCTCAGTTGATCGTGATATGGTAAAACGCCAAGAAATGATTCAAAAATCTAAGCGTTTAACGGTTCCTCAGATTTGGGTTGGGAATATACATGTTGGTGGCTGGGATGAGTTATCGGCGCTTAATCGCGCTGGGAAGCTTGATTCTTTTCTTGCAGATTCATCTAGCGCTTTAGAAACCGAGTGACTGAAGAAAGTAAAGTTAATTTTGCGATTCAGAGGATCTATTTAAAAGATTCCTCATTCGAGTCACCCAAGTCTCCCCAAGTGTTTCGTGATCAGTGGAAACCGAAGATCAACTTAGAATTAAAATCTAATCATAGGCTCATTGAGCAAAATCTGTATGAGGTCCTGGTCAATTTGACTGTTACAGCGACCGCTGAAGAAACTGATGCAATAATGTACTTAGTGCAAGTAGAGCAGGCGGGTATTTTTCTTATTCAGTCAATGGAGGAGCATGAGAGATTGCAACTACTAGGAAGTTTCTGTCCTAATTTGCTCTTTCCTTATGCGCGAGAGGTAATCGATTCTTTGGTTACGAAGGGAAGTTTTCCACCTCTGATGCTGAGTCCTATAAATTTCGAAGCTATTTATCAGCAGAGCCTTGCAGACAAGGCTCGTGAGGAGGGGAAGGTTCAGTAAAAGGGACCGTATATCCGAGCTGCCGCCAAGCCTCGTATACTGCGACCGCAGCAGCGTTTGAAAGGTTGAGACTTCTGCTCTGATTGAGCATCGGGATCCTGACGTGATGATCCTTGTCTACGGTTTTAAGTATTTTTGCCGGTAGTCCCCTGGTCTCTGGGCCAAAAACCAGAAGATCATTGGGCTGATATGTTATGTCTGAATGAGGTATTGATCCTTTGGTAGTAAAGAGGTAAAGACTTTTTGGAGCGACTTTATCTAAAACTTGTTGATAAGAGTCGTATAATTTTACGTCGGCATACTCTCTATAATCTAGTCCTGCTCTTCGAAGTTGTTTATCGTCCAGACTAAAGCCCAGCGGCTGTATTAAGTGTAATTTACAGCCTGTGTTTGCACAAAGTCGAATTATATTTCCAGTATTGGGTGGTATCTCTGGTTCATAAAGGGCTAAATTAATCATTCTCTTTGCCCATTNTAAACCTCCCTCTGATCCTTAGGCTACCATAATTTATTAATAGATTAGCCTAACTAAGTCGCTTCCCTTTTCTTTAATTATATGCGAGCTGTTATTCTTGAAGGCTTTGTGCTTCCATGCCAAGCTCACTGATCTTTCTGGTTAAAGTGTTCCTTCCCCAGCCAAGCAAAATTGAAGCATCGCGTTTGCGGCCACCAGTCTGTTTTAATGCGCTTTGAATCATAGCGCGTTCGAATTTGGGTAGGGCTTCTGCTAGTAGCCCTGTTTCCCCGGGTTTGAGCAAAGCCAGTTTTCTCGATGACCAGCTGCCAAGCACCTTCTCCCAATCATCACCTGGGGTTTGCAGTGTTTCTGATTCACGCAATTCTGGTGGGAGATCCTCTATTCTCACCTCTCTACCGGTTGCCATAACTGTTATCCAGCGACAAAAGTTCTCTAACTGCCGAACGTTGCCTTTCCATGAGAGGTTGCAGAGATACATCATTGTTTCATCGCCTATCACCTTTGTGTCCTCTTTCAGTTCTTTAGCAGCTTCTTGAAGGAAGTGCTCTATCAGAAGAGGGATATCATCGCGGCGTTGAGCAAGAGTAGGAATATGTATTCTGATAACATTTAAGCGATGAAATAAATCTTCTCTAAACTTATTGTGTTTTACAAGGTCCTCAAGATTTTGGTGTGTGGCAGCTATAATTCTCACATCTGCACGAAGAGGCTTGTGACCTCCGACTCGGTAAAATTCTCCATCTGATAATACCCTTAATAGTCTAGTCTGCGTTGCTGCAGGCATATCGCCAATTTCATCAAGGAAAAGTGTGCCTCCGTTTGCTTGCTCGAAGCGACCTTGTCGCATCTGATCGGCACCAGTAAAAGCTCCTTTCTCGTGCCCGAATAATTCTGATTCAATAAGGTCGTGCGGAATGGCCGCCATATTTAAGGGAATAAAAATCTTATCTGACCGCGGGCTATGTTCGTGGAGAGCAAGTGCTACTAATTCTTTACCAGTGCCTGATTGACCATTTATAAGTACCGTCACGTTTGACTTAGAAAGACGTCCGATTGCCCTAAATACTTCTTGCATGGCAGCAGCTTTTCCTATGATGTCACTCGATACGTTTGATGCTTTCTCTTCTCCCACCTTTGATTCTTGGCGCTGAGTCAGCGCTCGTTTTACGATAGCAACTGCCTCGTCCACTTCAAATGGTTTCGGTATGTAATCGAATGCGCCACTTTTGAAGGATGATACATGGCTATCGAGGTCGGAGTGGGCAGTCATTATTATCACCGGTAGATCGGGATATTTCTCCTTTATATTTTCTAGAAGTTCTATCCCGTCAATACCAGGCATACGGATATCGCTGAGAATTACATCAGGCTGATATTCCTCCAAGCGACTTAGCAGCGATCCTCCATCCGCATAGCAAGATACACTCAGTCCACTTTGAGTCAATGCCTTTTCGAGTACCCAGCGAATTGATCTCTCGTCATCAACTACCCAGATTTTACTACTCATGATTTTTTGTCTCCAGTGGAATAAAAATGCGGAATGTCGTCTTACCAGGTTCGCTATCGAACTCGATATGACCTCGATGCTGATCGACTACTGCGTGGACCAGGGGTAGCCCAAGCCCGGTGCCCTCTGGACGACCACTAATCATTGGATAAAAAAGATTTTGCTTAAGTCCTGGCGGTATACCGCAACCGTTATCAGATATATCGATACGTATTAAAGTCCGGTGCCTGTGGGCCTTGATCGTAAATTGTCGTTCGATACGGGTAGTCATTTTTAACGTGGGGGTTCTTGTTTCAGTCATACTTTGCATAGCATTTCTAGCTATGTTGAGAAGAGCTTGGAGAAGCATCTCTGAATCGACCAGCACTTCTGGAATTGACGGATCGTAGTCTTTTGTGATTGTAATATTTACAGCCTCTAACTCAATTAGCTTGGCTACTCGCTCGAGTAAGATGTGAATATTGGTGTCTTCTAAGTGTAAGCTTCGAGACGGCCCCATCATTTTATCTACCAGCAGAGTAAGGCGGTCTGTCTCATCAATTATGATCTTGGTATATTCCTTAAGATCATCCATTTCTAACTGCTTCTCTAAGAGCTGTGCAGAGCCTCGAATGCCCCCTAGTGGATTTTTAACTTCATGAGCTAGTCCTCTGATCATCTGCCGCGAAATTTCCTGCCTTTCATGGAGCGTTGCATCTCTGTCTATCCTTAGATATCGGTCCAGCGGGTGCATTTCAACTATGAGACGCGGCCATTCACCCTCGCTAATTGGTGATACTGTAAAATCTACGGTNATACCGGCTCCGTTCGCGAGGCTGAACTGCGCCATGCGTTGCGTGTATGGTTGTCCTGATTGGATAGCGTCATAAAAAATTGCAGCGTAGGGAGAAAAACTTGGTAATAACTCCTCTATTGATATACCCATGCTCTTATTGGCCGATATATCGAGGAGACTCTCTGCAGATTGGTTGATAAAGCATACTTTTAATCCATGATCGAGAGATACCACCGCGGTACAGAGATTATTAAGCATATTTTCGGTAACGCTCGGTGATGTATTTGGCATGCCTAAATCCACAATTGTTCCTGCATTCAATATTGTTGAGTCTTGTCTGCGCTAGCTGATGTGTGATGCAAAAAATGCACCAGAATGACAAATCTTTGCGTTGCAAGCGTTTGATCAACTTATTTTAAACTAGCTTAAGCTTATTTGCACCAAAGTAGAGCACCGAGTTGGGAGATGATAGTCGGTAGATTAGAGCTTGGAAGGGCATTCTGTGCAAATGGACAAAGTTTAGGATTAGATACTGTAGTACATTGGAAACTGTATAAAATTAGTCCTCGAATTTAACAACGCGACCTTACCCTGCGTTCAAGATTCCTACCCATCAATATCGTTAAAAGTACTTAGACGATCATAAAGCAACTAGTGGCGATTCCCAGTTAACGCCTGCAGTAATAATCCAAGCGAAGNCGTAACAAACGGTATATTTTTGCGATTTATAGACCAAAATGGTGTCGCCTTGATAAATCGTTCCAATAAGATTTATGTTGTGGGTAGTTCCACCTAACCACCCCATAGTTTTCATGAAACCATGGGTAGGGCTTTGATGTCGGATTGTAGAAACGCACGGGTATTCCAACCCATTTTTAGCCCCATTATGGATAAAAGTATTGGGCATAGAAGAAGGTCATCATCCAGGCAGCTTCTTGGCATGGGATACCATAGCTTACGTCGCGCTTATTAGTTTTGTATTTGTAAGTTCCGAATCCAAAAACGGCTTCTAGAACGAAATATGCGGTATACCCGAACTCTCCTAGGGCAAATAAACCTCAGCCCGCTTTACTAAAGAGCATGCTGTATCCGAGAAGAGCTCTTGCTTACTCTTTCCTGCTCCGTTTGTCACTCCTAGTTCGTTCTCGCGAGTGTCACTAAATCTTCGATCGTTCCATTTTTCATCAGTTTCAACGATAAGGCTGAAGGTTTTTTGAAAATTTGTCTAAAATCCGAAGATAAGATTCTGACCGCGCTAAGTATTTCCCGGGGGCTTATGGGACTATTAATAATTAGGAAACCTTTGTTAGCAAACACCTGAAATTTTGACCCCAGCATAAAAGTGCAACTTTTAGAGTTCTTAAAGTCAAAACTCCTCAACGGTATTGGGCTTTTATATGAGAGCCCCAACTCCTTGGGTTTCCTATATGCACCATAAAAGAACATTTAGATATATTTAGTAAAAAAATGCTCTAATAATGTGCGTTTATTACTTATGAATTTAAACAAAGTACAGTAAATCAGACAGTTATACAAAACAAATACTGGCATATAACTTGCTCACTCTTACATTAATTGTTTTAAAACACACGTAATTTTAGCAAGTAGCGCTACATCACCAGGTNGGGGGTCTGCGCTGGTTGAAGGAGATAACACAGATCATGAAAGCAAAATTAGAATATATATGGCTGGATGGTTACAAACCCACTCAAAGCCTACGAAGTAAGACACAGGTCAGGAATGATTTTGGCGGGACGCTCGCTGAGTGTCCGATGTGGTCCTTTGACGGCAGTTCCACTGAACAAGCGGACGGCAGTTCCTCTGACTGCCTATTAAAGCCGGTAGCAATCTATCCTGACCCTGACAGGAAAAACTCATTTCTCGTGATGACCGAAGTCTTAAACGCGGACGGTACGGCCCACGAGTCCAACGGGCGTGCGACGATAGACGATGACGATGAGGATTTNTGGTTTGGATTTGAGCAAGAATACTTCTTGTGGGATATTGATACTCATTTACCTCCAGGATTTCCGCCAGGGGGATATCCCGGGCCTCAAGGTCCCTATTATTGTTCAGTTGGTGCTTCGAACGCGTTNGGACGAGACTGTGTAGAAGAGCATTTAGATCTCTGCTTAGAGGCGGGAATAAATGTTGAGGGCATTAATGCTGAAGTAGCAGCTGGACAATGGGAATTCCAGGTTTTCGCAAAGAGTGCAAAGACCGCAGGTGATGAAACATGGATCGCCCGATATCTGCTTGAAAGGACTGGAGAAAAATATGGCTACTCCATTAATTGGCATCCCAAACCATTTGGTAAGTTAGATTGGAATGGGTCGGGTATGCACGCAAACTTTTCTAATGGCGCGATGAGAACGTCGGGAAAGGAAGATATCTTTACGAGCATTTGTGAAGAATTTGGAAAGAATATCTCGCGTCATATCGATGTTTATGGAGCAGATAATGACCAGAGGTTGACTGGTGAGCATGAAACACAATCGATTAATGAGTTTAGTTACGGAGTTTCGGACAGAGGGGCTTCCATCCGAATTCCTGTTGGTACAGTACAAGATGGTTGGATGGGACGCCTCGAGGATCGAAGAACGGCTTCGAACGCAGATCCCTACAAAGTTGCTGCTGCAATTGTGAAAACCACAAAGGAGGCCTTGTCTTAGATCATATATACAATCATACTTTTTAACTTGCCGTAAGATTTATGAACCTTGGGCATAGCTGTACGTGATTACTAGGGAACCTTAGTCGAATACTACGTCCACTATGCCTTTTATAAATCGTCTAATCGGCTTTTCATTGCGGCGCTGACAAAGAGCCTGCAAAACAGTCACAAATCTCAAAACTTAGGGCTTTAGACTTGTACCGGCCGAAGTTTATTCGAGAGTCACAATCCTTATTTGAAGCCTAGAGGTTTTTCCGTAGGGTGCAGATTTAGTATATCTGCTGCTGTATGGCACGATCGATTAGGTATAATGTTATTCTCCACTCAAATGGCTTGTTGAAACTCATAAGGAAGGACCATGCGGAGAGATAAGCTACACAATATCGCGATTATCGCTCACGTCGATCATGGTAAAACCACCTTAATTGATAAGCTTCTTCATCAAGCAGGAGTGCTCCAACGAGGTGAGGATCAGCAAGAACGCCTTATGGATTCCAATGATATAGAGCGTGAGCGAGGCATAACTATATTAGCGAAAAATACGGCGATTAATTGGAATAAGCATCGGCTAAATATCATCGATACGCCGGGGCACGCCGATTTTGGTGGAGAGGTCGAGCGCATCTTATCAATGGTTGATTCTGTTTTACTTCTAGTGGATGCCGTAGAGGGACCAATGCCTCAAACTAGGTTTGTTACTAGGAAAGCTTTTGAGAACAATCTCTCTCCAATCGTGATGGTTAACAAGATCGATAGAGATGGTGCGAGGCCAGACTGGGTTGTAGATCAAGTATTTGAATTATTTGATCAATTGGGGGCCAATGATCATCAGTTAGATTTTCCAGTAATCTACGGTTCTGCTCTTGAAGGTCGAGCTGGAATATCCATAGACCATATCGAAGATTCGATGGAATGTTTAATACAAACACTTATTGACAACGTCCCGGGTCCAGAAATAACCAGCGGGGGCACTTTGCAAATGCAAATAAGTGCTCTCGACTACAACAGTTATGTTGGTGTCATTGGAATAGGAAGAGTTCAGAGCGGCAGGCTTAAAACTGGTGACCCAGTTATTGTAGTTAATAAGGAAGGAAAGGAACGCTCTGGACGTATTTTACAAGTTCTCGATTACCGTGGTTTGGAAAGAATCGAGGTTGCTGAAGCCGAGGCTGGGGACATTATTTCAGTCTCGGGAATTAGCGGTCTTCAGATATCGGATACGCTTTGCACTCCTGGTAATGTGCAGCCGTTACCACCTTTAAAAGTTGACGAACCCACGATCTCTATGAGCTTCCAGGTGAACGACTCACCTTTTGCTGGTCGAGACGGAAAGTACATCACTAGTCGAAACCTAAAGGAACGGTTGGAGCGAGAAACTCTACACAATGTTGCCTTGCGCGTCGAAGATTCCGACAGTCTAGATAAGTTTACAGTATCAGGTAGAGGTGAACTTCATCTGGCAGTTCTCATCGAGAATATGCGACGCGAAGGGTACGAGTTGAGTGTCGGTCGACCAGAGGTCATTTATCGAGACCAGGAGAACGTTATAGAGGAACCTTTTGAGGACTTAGTCGTGGATCTGGATAGTAATCATCAGGGTGCTGTTATGGAGGAATTAGGTAGTCGTAAAGGAATCCTAAATAATATGGCTCCCGACGTAACTGGAAGAGTGCGGTTAGAATACGTTATCCCTACTCGCGGACTTATAGGTTTTCGATCGTTGTTCCTCACTATAACCTCCGGTACTGGAGTAATGAACAGTATATTCTCCCACTATGGTCCGATAGTAACCGATAATCTTGCCCAGCGCTCTAGTGGCGTTTTGGTATCTATGAACCAAGGTAAATGTTTAGCGTTTTCTCTCTTTAATCTTCAAGCTCGGGGTAGGTTATTTGTTTCACCAGGTGATGAGGTTTATGAGGGCATGGTTATTGGAGAGCATCAACGAAATAATGATTTAACGGTAAATCCAATAAAGGGTAAGCAGCTAACAAATATCCGTGCTGCTGGAACTGATGAAAACATAATTCTAACAGCCCCAGTGAAGCAGTCCTTAGAGCAGGCAATAGAATTTCTGAATGATGATGAATTGGTTGAGATCACACCGAACTACATTCGTCTTCGAAAAAAAGACCTCACAGAGCAAGCACGAAAACAAGCTAAGCGTTAGTTAGGAAGCTATATATTGATTTTTCAATCGACTCTAAAAACCTTTACCCCTCTCAAATCAGTTTTTGGTCTGTTATGCGAGCCTTGATACAGCGCGTAAGCTCTGCATCCGTCGTGGTTGATCACCAAATTGTAGGTGCTATAAATCTCGGGGTATTAGTTTTTCTAGGTATAGAAAGGGACGATTCTGCGGATAGCGTAGAACCTATAGTGGATCGTATTATAAACTACCGTATATTCTCAGATTCTGAAGGGCACATGAGTTACAGTCTTTTGGATATCAGTGCTTCATTGCTTCTAGTTTCCCAATTTACTTTGGTTGCTAATACAAAAAAGGGGACCCGACCATCCTTCTCTCCGGCAGCAAACCCGGAGGTCGCTCGTGATTTATATAACTTGTTTATTGACAACGCTAGTAAGAAATGTGATGTCCATTCAGGGGTATTCGGTGCTGATATGAAAGTAAACCTGTGTAACGAGGGCCCCGTGACTTTTCTATTAGAAGGCTCACGACAATAGGAAGCGAGAAGAAAGCTACGCTAAGGGGGGGTGCTCGTTGCCTCTTCTCGTTTTTTCATCAATATTGAAAAGATAATTCCGAGCTCAAAAAGAGCCCACATTGGTATGGCTAGAAGTATTTGCGAAATTATATCTGGTGGTGTTAGTAGCATCCCAATTATAAAACATCCTACGATTACATATGGCCTTTTTCGTTTGAGATTTGCTGCTGATGTAGCACCTGACCATATCAATAGTAGGGTCGCGATAGGAATTTCAAACGCTATACCAAACGCAAAAAAAAGTTTAAGGACAAAGTCGAGGTAACGATTTATATCGGTCATTATTGTTACTCCAGTAGGAGCAACACTAGTAAAGAAGCCAAAAACGAGCGGAAAGACCACGAAAAAGGAAAAAGCAATACCGATATAAAATAATATTATGCTTGAAAGTAATATTGGCAGCGCAAACCGTTTCTCTTTCTTGTATAAGCCTGGTGCGATAAAGCTCCATACTTGGTGAAGGATGTAGGGCATTGCCATAAATAATGCCAGGACAAGACTCAGTTTAAACGGAGTAAGAAATGGCGATGCCACTTCAGTAGCGATCATAGAGCTATCTTCAGGGAGGAAGACTCTTAGTGGTTCAGAAATATACCTATAAAGGTCATTCGCGAAATAGAAAAGCGGGAGGAAGGCAATAAGGACCGATATAATCGAATGTAATATTCTAGAGCGGAGTTCTATTAAATGCTCTATCAGAGGCTGGTTTTTATCCTCCGTCCTGCTATTTTTTTCCGCCATTTTCTTCTGTTTTGACTTTTGGGTCCGCTGGGAAGTCTTCTGTAACGTACTCTACCAATTCACCTACCTCCTTTTGGGTGTTTGTCAAAGTTTTTTTCGATTCCTCGATCTCTCTCATTACTTCTTCGTTATAAAGTTGCGCTCTAATTTCATCTGCCCCAATTTCTTTCTCCAGTTCCTGTCTAATTTTTGCAAAGTTTCGCCTAAGACGCCCGACCCAAAGAGATATAGCGCGTATGGCGTTAGGTAGCTCGTTTGGCCCAATAACGAGTAACGCTACTAAGCTAATTACTAATAGCTCAGGAAACCCAATATCGAACATTAGTTTGCGTGAGACTTATTCTCAGATTTCTTTTCAGTATTGATTTCTTTAGGTTCGTCATCATCCTTGGATATTGCTGACCGAAACCCTTTTATCGCTGACCCTAAGTCTGATCCAATTGATTTTAATTTACTGGTACCAAATAGAACTAGGGCGATTACGAGAATTATTGCAAGTTCTGGAATACCGAATGACATATATTTCTCCTGTTCGCAAAGACTTGATTTTCGCCACCCACATACTGCATATAAGTATACGCTTTAGATATTCTTTTCATATAGTCTTAATCGCGGTACTGAATGATTTCATGATTGGGAATATAGCCAATAAACAGCAAAACTCCCTAATACTGATGTTCCAACAAGAACCTCAGTCACCGTTGCATAGCCACTAAGAGGAAGAAAAGATATAAAGATAGCCGCTACCAGCGTTATTGTTCCAATTTTGGTGTAACGCGCTTTTTTGGATTCGCGATGCAGATGCGCCTTGATTTCAGCCAGGATTAGAGTTTGCTCATCCGATTTTTTACCCAGCAAGTTAATTTCCTCCAAGGCGCCTAATGCAAGATCTGGTAATTGTGGTAACTGGTGGATCCATCGCGACGCATTTTCTCTAAAACTTTTCAATAATGATTGCGCGCCATAGCGAGATCGCATCCATCTTTCCATAAATGGGGCCGCTGTTTCCCAAAGATCGAGATCTGGATAAATCTGTCTTCCCATTCCTTCAATATTTAGTAACGTTTTCTGTAGTAGTACTAGCTGAGGCTGAACTTCCATTTCAAATTGTCTCGCTGTTCTAAACAGGTTCACAAGTAGTTTACCAAATGAAATATCCTTGATTGGTTTCTGGAAGACAGGCTCGCAAACACTACGGATAATCGATTCAAATTCTTTGAGATTTGTTTTTGCAGGAACCCAACCACTGGCAACATGCAATCTTGCTACCTCTGCATAATCCTGATGGAAAAAAGCTAATAGGTTTTGAGCAAGATAATCTTTGTCTTCTGTACTCAATGAGCCAATAATTGCGCAGTCTAGGGCAATATACGAGGGATCCTTTGGGTCGCTTATATCTATGAATACATTCCCAGGATGCATATCGGCATGAAAGAAATTGTGCTCAAAAACTTGGGTAAAAAATATATTAACACCGAGGTGCGCCAGTTTTTTTAGATCTACCTCCTTTTGATTTAAGAGTGCTATATTATTAGAGCGAATCCCATATATCCGTTCTATGACCATCACCCTAAGGGTACAGTACTCCCAATAAATTTCCGGTACGTAGAGGTCATTACTACCAAGCCAATTCTTACGTAGAGTCGCAGTATTTGCTGCTTCTAACTGAAGATTTAATTCGTTGGTTATTGTATTTTCGTAATCTTTTACAACATCGAAAGCGTGTAGTCTTTTCCCTTCTCTCCAATATAGTTCTAAGCAACGGGCCAAAAATAGCATTAGACGGATATCGCGTTTGATCGTTTCATCGATCCCAGGTCGGACGACTTTTACTACAACGTCCTCACCACTTCTTAGTTTAGCTTCATGGATCTGAGCAATTGAGGCTGATGCGAGTGGTACATTATTAAAGTTTGTAAAAATAGTTTCGATGGGGTAGCTGACTTCCCGCTCAATGATTTGTCGAGCGATTTTACTTGAAAATGGTGCTACCTGATCCTGTAACTTCTCGAGCTCATTTATTATTTCAGTAGTGAATAGATCGCGTCTAGTTGAAAGAATCTGTCCAAATTTTATAAATATAGGACCAAGTCTTTCTAGAGCAAGCCGAAAAGACACTTCTGGGCTATCTTTAGGTTTTGGGAAGAAATGAAAGGTTAACAATACAAATCGGACCCAAAAGGATAGCTTTATCTCCTTCGGCAGCAGGCGGTCTAATCGATGTCTTGCTAGGTGCGTTACTATCTGAAGTAATCTAAGGAGTCGCATTGGATTTTTTGATTCCTACATGGATCGCGGCAATTCCATTTAGTAGATTATAATAACTCACGTCTTGAAAGCCCGCGCCGGTGATCATTTCACTCAATCTTTCTTGGCTAGGATGTACCTTAATTGACTCAATTAGGTACTGATAACTCTTTCTATCATCGTTAATTATGATTCCAAGATGGGGCCAAACGCTCATGTAGCCATTATATAGTTGACTAATCAGGGCGTTCTTCGGGGTTGAAAACTCGAGGAGAACAAGTTTTCCTCCGGGAGCTAATACTCTCATGCACTCGGAGAGGGCTTTCGCCTTATCAGTGAAATTTCTTAGTCCAAATCCAATTGTGATTGAAGCAAAAGAGTTACTTATAAAAGGCAAATCCTCAGCGTCTGCTTGAATGTAAGAAACGTTATTACTGAAGCCAAGATCAAGCAGTCTATCTCTTCCTTTAGAGAGCATTGGGTTGTTTATATCGCACAACACAACCCGACCTGTTGAACCAACTACCTTTGAAAGAAGAATAGTAAGGTCTCCTGTACCTCCTGCTAGGTCAAGTATCTTTTGTCCAGGTCTCGCTGAAGTATGCTCAATTGCCATTCTTTTCATTATTCGATGTGTGCCCAGCGACATCGCGTCATTCATCAGATCGTAGTTACTTGCAACTGAGCGAAAAACTTCACTTACCATCTTAGCTTTCTCCTTGATAGGGATTTTTTTAAAGCCAAAATGGGTTGTTTTATTTATCATATGAGTGTTTGCACAGGGGTAAGGACCAGATTATAAGTCTGACACGATAGGAACTGCCATATTCTAGGGACTATTTTCTATTGATATTAGTTTGGATTCTCGCTGTTTACCTTGCTTTCGAAGTTCTTCCTCATAGTAACTCCAATTGTCATCATAATTTACAGCTAATTCATAAAGATAGTTCCAGGAGTAAATACCAGAATCATGTCCATCCGAGAAGACAAATTTTAGGGCATAGTTACCTTGACGTTTTACATTCCTGAATTGCACTGACTTTTTCCCGTATTCTAGGACAGCTTCGCTAGGGGTATGCCCTTGTACTTCTGCTGACGGAGAGAACACTCGCAGATATTCAGCGGAGAGCCGATATACACTATTGCTATAGAGGAGCTCCAGAATTGCCGATTTTTTGTGAATTATTATCTTTCTTGGGATCATATCTACTATAGAATATATCGACTTAAGTCTTCGTCACCTGCCAGTTTTTCTAGTTGAAGGTCCACGTATTTTTTATCGATAACCAGCTTTTTGCCCACTGTGTCGGTATCGAATGAGATTTCTTCAAGCAAACGCTCCATAACGGTATGAAGCCTTCTGGCGCCTATATTCTCCGTACCCTCATTCACCTGCCAAGCAATTTCCGCTATCCTAGTTACTCCATCCCCTGAAAATTCTAGCTCAAGTCCCTCAGTTTCCATTAATGCACAATACTGTTCTGTTAACGAGGCATCTGGTTCAGTGAGGATTCTTTCAAAATCGTCTACAGTCAAAGCATTCAGCTCCACACGGATAGGTAGTCTCCCTTGTAACTCAGGAATCAAATCTGATGGTTTGCTTAGGTGGAATGCACCCGAAGCAATAAATAGAATATGATCAGTACGAATCATTCCATATTTGGTAGATACATTACTGCCTTCAATCAAAGGCAGTAGGTCTCGCTGTACACCTTCTCGAGAGACATCTGCTCCGCTGCGGTCTGTTGTTGTAGCGATTTTATCCATTTCATCAATAAATACGATCCCGGTTTGCTCTACTGCTTCGATTGCCTGATTTCTTAAGTCATCCTCGTTCACCAACTTGTTGGCTTCTTCATCAGTCAACCGTTTAAGTGCATCCTCTACCTTGATCTTTTTTAGTTTCCCCTTGCTTGGAGCCACAGACGAAAACATCTCTTGAAGCTGACTAGTCATATCCTCCATTCCTGGAGGAGCCATTATTTCCATACTAACTCTCGGTGATTCGAGTTCAATCTCGATTTCTTGATTATCCAGCTCGCCTTCTCGAAGTTTTTTTCTGAATAGCTGACGGGTACTTGTGTTGCTCTCCTCCCCTCCACGTGCCACAGGAAGTATCGCATCGAGTATACGATCCTCTGCAGCGTCAATCGCTCTTGGCTGTGCACTTTGAATCTTTGTTTCTCGAAGAAGTTTTATTGCGGCTTCAATTAAGTCTCGGACTATAGATTCAACGTCACGCCCCACATACCCCACTTCTGTAAACTTTGTCGCTTCAACTTTGATAAAGGGCGCTTTGGCTAACTTTGCTAGCCGCCGCGCAATTTCTGTTTTTCCCACACCAGTAGGGCCTATCATTAGAATGTTTTTGGGAGAAATTTCCGCTCGCAATTTTTCTTCCAACTGGAGCCTTCGCCAACGATTTCTCAACGCAATGGCCACGGCTCGTTTAGCATCAGTCTGTCCAATTATATGCTTGTCGAGGTCATGNACGATCTCTTTTGGTGTCATATTTGACATATTTTAGTATTCAATCTTTTCAATTGTTGTATCTTGATTAGTATATATACAAATTTCGCCGGCAATCCTTAGACTTTCTGTAACAATGGATAGCGGGTCAAGCGAAGTATTCTCAATAAGTGCTAGAGCTGCAGATTTTGCGTATTGTCCCCCAGAACCAATTGCGAGAACTCCATCATTTGGCTCGATAACGTCTCCGTTACCCGTAATAAGAAGAGAATCATTTTTGTCCGCTACTATGAGGAGTGCCTCTAGACGACGTAAAGCCCGGTCAGTTCTCCAGTCCTTGGCTAGTTCGACAGCTGCGCGCACCAGATTTCCGTGGTATTTTTCCAATTGTCTCTCAAAACGTTCAAATAGGGTAAAGGCATCAGCTGTGCCACCTGCAAACCCTGCGATTACCTTTTCGTCATATAATCTTCTGACTTTGCGTGCATTTCCCTTCATGACGGTATCACCCATCGTAACTTGACCATCACCCCCGACGACAACTGAATTGTCGCGGCGCACAGATAGTATGGTAGTTCCTTTATATTGTTCCACTGCTTTAGTACTTTCCCATCTAAGAATCCCCAAGCTCGCCCTTCTCAATGGGGGGCAATTTTATGATTTCAAGGCTCATTTCTTACTTGTAGCGGAAGAGACTCTATTTGCGCTTGGGCCAGCTTGTCCTGCGCTCTATTCCGAGTAAGTTCGCTATCAAGTGGCCCTACCATCACGCGATACCAGGTTTTTCCTTCGATCTCCACTTCCTGCATAAATACATCAAGACCTAAAAGTAGCAGTTCTGCCCGTCTTGCATCAGCATCAGCCAAGACTTGAAAAGAGCCTGTTTGCAAAAAAAAGATAAAGTTAGCATCATCATCTGGGTCTGGCTGCTCGGTATATTTATCAATAATTTGGACCTCTGACTTAGGAAATATTTCATAGAAATCCCATTGCATTTCTTTAACTTTATTTGACGAGATTTGTTTTGGAATCTCTTTTATTATTTCTGTATTTGGACTACTTTGCCATAAATAAATCAGAACAGACGCGCAAACTCCTGTAATAAAACCAGTGAGAAATACACTAAATTTCGATGCGGAGGTGCTTTGGCCTTTCGTTGAGCTTGGTTTTGCAAAATCCTTTGACATCGACAAACTTAATTCACTTTTAATTAAAATAAGTCTATCGGATCGACGTCGACAGACCAACGAACTTTTTTTCTCGATTGCAATTTTTCGGCAATTTCAATTCGATCCGTTAGTTCTCTGTGTAATTGCTTCCGAGATGAACTTGACAGCAGGAGTAGCGCCCGAAAAAGATCAGCACGCTTCTCCATATTTGAGGGGAATGGGCCGTAAATCGAAACCAAAGGCGTTATTTTCCCTTTGTTTGCTATCTTATTAAGGAATTCTAAGGCAAGAGAAGAGGAGGCGCTTTCTGCTCTCAGAACAGCTTGGTATCTATAAGGAGGGAGTCCATTATCTCTTCTATCGTCGAGCAATTTTTGAGCAAAGGCCTCATATCCATGGGCAATTAATGTATTTAATGTGGGCCGCGACGGAAAGTGTGTCTGAATTGCAACGGAACCTTCCCTCATATTACGTCCCGAACGTCCTCCAACTTGCAAAATATTCTGGCCAAGTTGTTCTTCTGCTCTGAAGTCAGTGCTATAAAAACTAGAGTCGATGTCAACCAAAGCGGATAACGTAACATTCTTAAAGTGATGGCCTTTAGCTAACATTTGTGTACCTATAAGTATTGCGGGTTCACCACCCTCAATCTCTTTTAACAGTAGCCTAAACGAGTTTTTTTTCCGGGTACTATCTTTGTCAATTCTTATAATTCTAGTACTTGGAAATATTGTTTTTAAATGTTCTTCAATTCGTTCAGTCCCTAACCCAATCTTTAAAAGATCCTTGTTTTGGCATTCCGGACATGCGTCGGGTTGTTGGCTTTCGATTCCACAGTGGTGACATTGCATTTTATCTTTTGATAAATGATAAGTAAGGCGTGCATCACATTTGGAACATAATGCTATCCATTTACATTCGGCACAGAGCAAGACTGGCGAAAATCCTCTTCGATTTAGGAAGATGAGTATTTGGCCTTTTTTCGAAAGATTGTTATTAATCATTCCTATCAAGTGATCTGAAAAACCGTTCACTAGCCTTTTATGCTTTAGGTTTATGATTGAATACTTTTCTTTAGTAACACCTGCAGGTCTATCCCTAAGATGCAAATGAGAATACTTGTCCAAGTTAACATTGTGCAAACTTTCCAAGGAAGGAGTTGCAGACCCTAGTAGGACTGAAATGTTTTCAATTTTCCCTCGAACAACTGCTAAGTCTCTTGCGGAATATTTGAAGCCTTGATGTTGCTTGAATGAGGAATCATGTTCTTCATCGACGATGATTAAGCCGGGGTTGGCCATTGGGGTGAATATTGATGATCGAGTCCCGATGATTACCCCAGCATGTCCTGACGCCGCATTTTGCCAACCCATTAGTCTTTCGTTATCAGAGAGAGCCGAATGTAAGACTGTTATATTCACTTTGAATGCTGCTTGAAATCGTTGCACTGCTTGTGGTGTGAGCCCTATCTCAGGAACTAAAAGTAGAGACTGTTTTCCCGCTTTTAGTCTTTGCTCAATCAATCGAAGATAAACCTCTGTTTTCCCGCTACCAGTTACCCCTTGCAGAAGATGAACTCCAGTTTCGCCAACCAGGTTGATCGCCGTTTGTTGTTCAGTAGTTAGGCTGATATCACTCTCTTTAATCCCATCAAAACTGAAAGCCTGGAGTTTCATCATTTTTTTTATGAGTATCTTTTTTTCTATCAAAGATTGAATAATTTTTATTGATATATGTCCAAGGTCTTTTCTACTTAACCCACCCGAAGTTTGGCGAAATAAATCAATTACTTCTTTTTGTCTGGGCGCGTTTCGTAATGAGTCTGCCTCCAGATTCTGTCCTTCCATAGTTAAGAAAAATTGCTCTATTTCCATAATGGAAGAATGGCCCTTCCGAAGTAATGACGGTATCGCAGCAGCTAGTACCTCGCCCACTGGATGATGGTAGTATTGACTGGCCCACATACATAGTTCAAAGACGCCCTTTGGTAGAATTGGCGTGGGGTCAAGTAGTTCTTCGGCTCTTTTTAGTTTAGCCTCATCCGCGATAGTTTTGCTTGAGTAGTCAATTAGAATCCCAGTTATAGTTTTATTACCAAATGGTACCTTTATCCTACAACCAGGGCGCGTATCCTCTGGAAAGCTCTTTGGTGGCAGGTAATGGAAGCTCTTTCGAACAGGCACGGGAATGGCAATATTCAGATATTTCTTCAAAGACTATTGATCCATAATTTATTTGACTTGAGTCGTAATGATAAAGGCTTGTTATTTGTATGCTACTACTTATGGGTACTGCGCACACATCCCTTACTAAACTTTGTTTTTCTGAGTTCACACCTGCCTCATTTTTACTATCGTACTAAGAATATCCAGAACCCATGAAAAGTATTCGCCACCTAAAGTATCACTGTGTGGTGGCGACTTTTGCTGAGGAAATGTGATGTAGAATCGCTCAACCTTCTGGATGAATTTCCGTTAGCGAGTATGTTCCAAAGCTGATTCGTTTTATCCTAGCTAACAAAAAATGATTGAGTCTGCTGGTAAAAACGATAGATCGAGCTGTAATTTTGGAGGTAATCCGTCGAAGTAGAGAGGTAAGTTTTCTTAGAAAATTTCCTGAAAGGAGTCGTTTGCCTTTATGTCTTCGTCAAATAGTTCTGCGGGCGCGTACTCCTTCCGGAAAATTTCAAACTCGCCGTCTGGATCCTGAGGGTCTACTCTCAAACCGGTATCTCTATCGATACGAACCGTGACCAATCCATTTGGTGTTGGCAGGACAGTTGTCTCTTTTTCTGGTTTCATTGCCTGTTTCATAAAATCTATCCAGATCGCAACGGGAGCAGTTGATCCAAATTCTCTATTGCCAACAGGACTGTTATCAGAGAAACCTGCCCATGCAGTAGCGACGAGGTCTGTTGTATATCCAGAAAACCATATATCGGCATCATTAGTAGTACCAGTTTTACCTTTTATATCGTTGCGCTCAAATGCTCGCATTACCTTTCGACCTGTTCCTAGCCTGATGGCGTCTGTCAGAATACTATTCATTATATAAGTAACTCGTTCCTCCACGATTCGCGGTGCTACCTTTATCCCTTCGCAGTTACTGACACATACTCGTTCTGGGTTAGCTTGAAGGACTATGTTCTGATTGCCAGATTCGATTCTCTCAATCAAATAGGGAGTTATTTTGTAGCCTCCATTAGCAAAGGTAGCATACGCAGCTGCTATTTCTAGGGGGGTTACAGCTATCGTTCCACCTCCGAAGGCCAGTTGTACATCATTCGGAAAATTCGAAGTATCGAAACCGAAACGTGACACGTAATTCATAGCGTTTTCCGGACCGTAGTCCAGAATGACTCGAAGTGAAACTAGATTAATAGATTGGTAGAGGGCCTCTCTAATGCTAATGTTGCCTTGGAATTCATCTCCTGAGTTTTTTGGCCGATAAATTTCTTCCTGCGCTCCACCGGGTAACACGAAAGGGGCATCATTATAAATAGTGGCTGCAGTAAGTCCCTGCTCCAGAGCTCCGGCATAAAAGAACGGTTTGAAGTTTGAACCTGGTTGCCTTCTTGCTTGGGTGACGTGATTAAACTGAAGAGTATTAAAATCAAAACCCCCAACAAGAGCCTGGATAGCGCCATCATTTGGAGCTAGAGCCACTAGAGCTCCTTGAACCTCGGGTATTTGTCCCAGACGTAAAATGTCTCCAAATTTCTCTATGCGTATGAGATCCCCAACAGAAACAACGTCCCCGGGGTTTTTTGGCCCAGGATATTCTCTTGTATTTACATCAATATATCTTCGTGCCCATTTCATATCGTTCCAAGCGACTTCTTGAATTGTTAGATCCTGGGTAAGAACTTCAATTTTATTTTCTTTTACCGCAACGACGATTGCTGGAGACATGCCGCCGGATGATAAAGTTTTCTCTATCGTTGACACCCAGTTTTCTGGTAGCCCATATTCTGCAGCAGCGAGATATTCCTCTGTACCCATTAAACGGCGATATTCTGGACCTCGATATCCATGCCTTCGGTCATACGCGATCAGTTCTCGTTTCAGTGCTGTTTGCGCTGCGAATTGCATATCGCTGTCAACAGTAGTGTATACTTTTAAGCCGCTGCTATAAGCGCTTCGACCGAAATCTGCAAGTACACGTTTGCGAACCATCTCTGCTATATAAAGAGAAGGAAGTTCAATTTTTCGTTTGTGAACTTTTGCAGTGATAGGCTCTCGTATCGCTTTTGCAAAAGCAGATTGGCTGATAGATCCTTGCTCCAGCATACGTCTTAGCACTAGATCTCGTCGTGTTATCGCCCAAGTTGGTCCATTTATTGGATTTCCCGCCTCAGGTTTTTTTGGTATTCCAGCAAGCATTGCTAACTGAGCAAGATTTAGCTCGCCCACATCTTTTCCATAATAAGTATTAGCAGCAGCTTGCACCCCAAAGGCGTGCTTCCCGAAGGGAATGATATTGAGGTAAAGCGTCAAAATCTCCTCTTTACTTAATTCACGCTCAATTTTTAGTGCCAGAAGCATTTCTTTAAATTTTCTAATGAAGCGGACCTGCGAATCACCCGAAATATTCTTCACTAGTTGCATAGTGATTGTGCTCGCCCCAGTCTGGATACTCCCTTTGTTCCTTATGAGTTGCCAAGTTGCATTCAGGATAGTAACCGGATCAATCCCGTTATGTTCAAAGAATCTTTTGTCCTCTGTATCTAGTATCGCCTTAATATATAGCTTTGGTATCTCTTCGTAGGTTATTGGAATTAGCCGCTCTCCAAATTCCTGTATTAACTTCTCATCTTTGGAGTAAATCCGAAGCGGTGCTCGGATAGTAACTTCGCTAAAAGTCTCAGTTTGGGGTAGCTTTGGATTCAAATAGAGAAATACCGCAGATAGAAGCAGGATACATCCGCTAAATAAAACTGAGATAATCCACATTGCAAGCTTTACACTAGTTTTTAGCATTTAGCGGAGTTCCCTACCTATCACATAGCATGGTTTGAAACAGACATGGGCAGAAATTTTATGAAAAAAAGATTTCAATGCCAGGTTATTTGTCGATTTCGGCGACCTCATCCATGCTTTCTGAGAGCTCTATTACATCAGGATTCACTGATTTTTTCTAAGTATTGGCCAAATAAAATGTTGTAGCCATGTTGGCGGCATTCTGGTTGTTTAACCTAATTATAAGGGTATTATCGCAGATTGATCTCTATTTNTGGTCCTTATATTCTAGAATAGTTAGATGGCAACTTATGCGGCTAGATAGCAAAATTTTTGATAGCTTGTTTTTAGTTGGGCCAATGGGTTCGGGTAAAACAACTATTGGTAAGCAATTGGCCCGCGAACTCGCATTAAAGTTCATCGATTCAGACCATGAGGTCGAAATTCGAGCAGGAGCTGATATTACTTGGATTTTTGATGTTGAGGGTGAGGTAGGATTTCGTGAGAGGGAAACGAAAGTTCTTGAGGAGCTCACTCTTCTCCCCAATATAGTTCTATCCACCGGTGGAGGTTCAATTCTAAGGAAAAAAAATAGACGGTATCTAAAATCCCGTGGAGTTGTCGTATTTTTAGACACAACGGTGGATATTCAAATGCAGCGTATCGAAAATGATAAAAAGCGGCCACTTCTTCAGGATGTAGATAAGAGCGAGGTCCTAAATGAGATGAAGAGATCCCGGGATCCACTATACAATGAAGTTAGTGACATTAAAGTGTTTTCTGGTGATTTGGGAAGCAAACGAGTGGTCTCCAATATAATTGAAGGCTTGGTTGAAAAGGGTTTTATTGAGAAAGAGTTTTGATGGAAATAATTAATCTTGATTTAGGCAAAGATTCGTACTCAATTTATATAGGCGTTGGTCTTTTGGACGATATTGGGTCGCTAGCTGAAGGTTTCTCAAACAAAACTATCTTCATTATCACCAATGAGTCGATTGCTCCTTTGTACTTAGAACGCGTAAGAAAAGCCTTTTCGCGATGTCGCGTAGATGCTTATGTAGTACCTGATGGCGAGTCATATAAAAATCTCGATAGCTTAGGAAAGATAATTGGAGAGTTGCTCAAGGCTAGACATACTAGGTCAACAACTTTGGTTGCTCTGGGAGGAGGGGTCATTGGAGATTTAAGCGGGTATGCGGCAGCTTCCTACCAGAGAGGTGTGGATTTTATCCAGATCCCTACCACTCTCCTAGCTCAGGTGGATTCATCAGTCGGTGGAAAAACAGCGGTTAATCATCCTCTTGGAAAGAATATGATTGGTGCTTTCCATCAACCTAAAGCTGTATACATTGACCTTGATTCACTGAAGAGCTTGCCATCACGCGAACTCTCTGCGGGACTTGCAGAGGTAATTAAGCATGGTGCAATTTCCGATAAGAAATTTTTTGCTTGGATAGAGGACCATATCTCTAATTTGGTTGCACTTGATATGGATGCTATGGCAAAAGCGGTGCGTCGCAGTTGTGAGATAAAGGCGAGTATTGTCGCTCGAGACGAGAAGGAAAATAATGTCAGGGCACTATTAAATCTAGGACATACATTTGGGCACGCAATTGAGCATTGTATGGGTTATGGTTGCTGGCTGCATGGAGAAGCAGTTGGTGTTGGACTTGTTATGGCTGCAGACCTATCGGTGAGGTTAGGTCGTTTAGATTTAGCATGGGGAAGAAGAATTAAAGATTTGGTGAAAGCTGCCAAACTGCCCGTATCGCCGCCGTCCTCGATGACTGCGGATGATTTTATTGAGAGTATGTCTGTTGATAAAAAAGCGACTGACTCAGGTTTGCGTTTTATTGTTTTGAACGAAATTGGCGATGCTGAAGTAATTGAAGGCGTGAGCGAGGCAATTCTCTTACAGACTCTTACGGCTGGCGAGAATTTGCTAGCATTATGCTAGCTGCGATGATCCCATAAGATCCCGGTCTATTTCTCGTGCAGCTTCTCTACCTTCGTTAATCGCTCGAACTACAAGGTCCTGCCCTCTTCGGCAGTCAGCTGTAGCGTAGACCTTATTAAGACTTGTACGATAATTGATTTTGTCAGCGCAGAAATTTCCTCTGTCGTCCAAATCTAAGCCAAGTTTTTCGTTAATGTAATGCTCGGGTCTAAGAAAGCCCATCGATAGGAAGATCAAGTCAGCATTCCATGTTTTCTCTGTGCCAGGGATTTCTTTCAGGTTCTGGTCTACATCGATAGTCTTGATACCTAACAGCTTCTGTTCTTTATCTCGAACAAACTCTTTGCTCATTATGGAGTAGACCCTGGGATCATTACCAAATTTTGCAGCAACTTCCGCGTGACCGTAATCTACGCGGTGTATCCGAGGATACAGCGGCCATGGGTTCTCAGTTGAACGCGTCGCTGGGGGCTTAGGAAGTAATTCAAAGTTCACTAGTGATTTGCAACCGTGTCTCATGGCTGTCCCTATGCAATCAGTGCCGGTATCACCACCCCCGATAACGATAACATCTTTATCCTTAGCAGAAATATAGTTGCCGTCCTTATGATTTGAGTCTAGTAAGCTTTTAGTGTTTAAGGTAAGAAACTCCATAGCNTTATGGACCCCAGGGCCTTCACGGTTACCTATCTGGAGGTCTCTTGCCTCCGTCGCGCCTAGAGCCAGGAGTAGCGCATCATTACTGTCGATGAGCTCTCGTACATCAATATTCCTTCCCACATCAGAATTTATATGAAACTGGACACCTTCCTCACGCATTAGGTTGATTCGCCGCTCTACAACATCTTTATCTAGTTTCATATTGGGTATTCCGTACATCAGGAGGCCCCCAAGACGATCTGCACGCTCGTAAACATCAACGCTGTGGCCGGCGCGATTCAATTGAGCTGCTGCGGCCAATCCAGATGGCCCTGAGCCCACTATTGCAATGCACTTTCCAGTGCGCTCTCTAGGGGGTTCAGCTCTGACCCAGCCCTCTGCGAAGCCTCGGTCGATTATTGAGTTCTCTATATTTTTAATGGTCACTGGCGGGTCAGTGATACCGAGTACGCAAGCTCCTTCACAAGGTGCTGGGCAAACTCGGCCCGTGAATTCCGGGAAGTTATTCGTTTTATGAAGGCTATCCAGGGCATCCTTCCATTGATCCTGATAAACGAGATCATTCCATTCTGGAATCATATTATGTATAGGACATCCATTGTCAGACTGACAGAAGGGGACTCCGCAGTCCATGCACCGAGAGCCTTGACTCTTAAGATGTTCGTTATCGTGTGCTGTATAGATCTCCTTGAAGTCTATAAGCCGTTCTCGTTCATCTCGATAAGGTTCTATTTCCCTCGCTATCTCCTTAAATCCAGTTGGTTTACCCATTTTTTCTCTTGATCGCCTCGTTACTTAAGCGGCGGCGTTTTCTAGTAGTGCCCGCTTATAATCTGTAGGCATAACTTTCACAAATAAGGGTAGGTGTTCTTCCCAATTGGCGAGAACCGAATGAGCAACACTCGACCCGGTGTAATGAAGATGCTTCTCAATCATCTCCTTACATTCATTGATGTCGAATTCTGTTTCAAGCCTTTCTAACTCGAGAGTACCCCGATTGCAAAGAGAATTAAAATTCCCTGATTTGTCCAACACGTAGGCTATACCTCCACTCATACCAGCACCAAAATTTCGACCAGTCTTACCAAGAACAACAACTCTTCCGCCGGTCATATATTCACATCCATGATCACCCAAGCCTTCAATAACGGCATACGCTCCACTGTTTCTTACGCAGAATCTCTCTGCACCGATACCCCTAAAATAAGCTTCACCAGTCGTTGCTCCATATAGGGCAACGTTCCCTATGAGTATGTTCTCCTCAGGCAAAAATGAACTTTCTTTTGGAGGATAGATTATTAATTTCCCTCCAGATAGACCTTTTCCAACATAGTCATTAGCATCACCCTCTATTTCCAATGTTATGCCACGAGCCAGCCAAGCTCCAATACTCTGCCCAGCGGACCCATTTAATTTGATATTAATCGTATCGGCCGGTAGCAGTTCACCATTAGTTGCTTTTGCCACCTCGTGAGACAGCATAGTTCCTACTGTGCGATTTGTATTCACTATGGGAAGCTCTATCTCAACTGGTTTTCCTTCTTTAATCGCAGGCTGAGCAAGTTTTATTAACTCGACATCCAGAGCCATATCAAGACCATGATTTTGATCAATAGTATTGTATACATCAGTATTTTCAAAGATAGGCTGTGCTGACGTAAGAATCTTACTTAGGTCAAGTCCTTTGGCTTTCCAATGATTAATTGCATTATCGGAGTCTAACATGTCCACCCGACCAATCATTTCATTAACAGTTTGAAAGCCCAGTTTTGCCATGATTTCGCGAAGCTCTTCTGCGACCATAAACAAATAGTTGACGACATTTTCTGGCCTACCATTGAATTTTCTTCGTAATTCCGGGTCTTGGGTAGCTATCCCTACAGGACAAGTGTTTAGGTGACATTTCCTCATCATAATGCAACCAAGGGAGACTAGGGGAGCCGTGGCGAAGCCAATTTCCTCAGCTCCTAGTAAGATGGCTATTGCAACGTCGCGACCTGTCTTTATCTGCCCGTCTGTTTGGAGTACCACTCTTGAACGAAGGTTATTCATGACTAGGGTTTGGTGCGTCTCTGCTAGACCTAACTCCCATGGTAATCCCGCATGCTTAATTGACGTGATCGGAGATGCTCCTGTTCCTCCATCGTGTCCCGCAATTACTAGATGATCAGTTTTCGCCTTCGTCACACCGGCGGCGATAGTNCCTACCCCTATAGCGGCACCAAGTTTTACGCTGATACGAGCTTCTGGATTAGCATTTTTCAGATCGTGTATAAGCTGAGCAATNTCTTCTATAGAGTATATATCGTGATGGGGAGGAGGACTGATTAAACCAACACCAGCAGTAGAGTGTCTTATTTTTGCGATAACATCATCGACCTTGCCTCCTGGCAGTTCTCCTCCTTCGCCAGGTTTTGCTCCCTGTACTATCTTAATTTGCAACTCGTCAGAATTAGCTAAGTACCAAATTGTCACGCCAAATCTGCCTGATGCTACCTGTTTAATCGCAGATCGCTTTGAATCACCATTAGGTAGAGGGATGAAACGGTCGGGGTCTTCACCACCTTCTCCTGTATTAGATTTCCCCCCGATTCTATTCATTGCGATGGCTAGCGCTTCATGACTCTCAGCAGAGATCGAGCCGAATGACATAGCTCCGGTACAAAACCTCTTAACAATTTCTTTGGCGGGCTCTACCTTTTCTAAATCGATTTGGATTGCATCCCGGAAGGTTAGGAGCCCTCTCAAAGTAGCGTTTCTGGTGGCGATATTGTTAGCGTGATTTGCGAACTTTTTATAGGCGTCTTTATTATTGCTTCGGGTGGCTGTCTGTAGATTTGAAATGGCTGTAGGGTCCCACATGTGCGTGTCACCTTCTTTTCGCCAATGAATATCTCCCGGATTTGGCAGCACTCTTGATGCCAAGTCAGTTCGAGGAGGGTATCCAAGCTCGTGGCGACGTTTCATTTCCTCATAAAGAACGTCAAAGTTAACGCCCTGAATCCTACTTGATGTACCTTCGAAGCATCTTTCGACGATATCATCTGCAAGACCTACTGCCTCAAAAATTTGGGCGCCTTTGTATGACTGTAATGTAGATATACCCATTTTTGCCATGACTTTTAACATACCCTTGGCGACCCCTTTCCTGTAGGCCTCAACAATCGTCCCTAAGTTGGCATATTTAATTGGATCAAGACGGTTCTCTTCCTTTGCGTTCCATAATGCTTCAAATGCAAGGTAAGGATTGACACCATCCGCACCAAAACCGACTAACAGGCAATGATGATGTACCTCGCGTGCCTCACCTGTCTCTACAATAATGCCAATTTGGGTTCGCTGGTGCGTTCTCACTAGGTGATGATGGACGGCGCCGCAAGCTGCTAGGGCACTGGGAGCCATTCGATGCGGGCCTAGGTTACGATCGGAAAGAATCACCAGTGAATAACCATCTTTAATTGCATTAGAAGCCTCTTCACAGATTCTGTCAAAGGTCTTATGCATCTCTGGTTTGCCACCTGCTTTATCGAAGGTAATGTCTATGACTTGGGATCGCCAACCTCGGAGGTCCATATCACGAATACTATCTAGCTCTGAGTTGGACAGAATCGGATGGGGAACGCAAAGTCTGTGCGCCTGATGTTCACTTGTATCAAGTAAATTTCCCTCAGGGCCAATAAAGCACTCTAGAGACATCACTACTTCTTCCCGTATTGAGTCAATAGGCGGATTTGTTATCTGTGCAAACAGTTGCTTAAAGTAGTCATAAAGCATTCGCGACTTGTCTGACAGGCAGGCTAACGCAGAATCGTTACCCATCGAGCCTAGAGGATCTCTCGCTTCAGTAACGAGAGGTAAAAGCATAAATTGCATGGTTTCAGTGGTGTAGCCGAAGGCTTGCATTCGGTGTAGTAATGACTTCGGATCTATTTGGTCTATTGGCGCGCCTGCGGGAAGATCCTGTATATTCAATTTTTGTTCAGATAACCACTGGCCATATGGTCTTCGATTTGCAAAGTCAGCCTTTAATTCTTCATCGGGGATCAGCCGGCCCTGCTCGAAATCAACAAGAAACATTCTTCCTGGTTGCAGACGCCCCTTTGTTTTTACGTTGTCGGCTTGCACGGGAAGGACTCCAACCTCGGAAGCCATAATTACCCTATCATCGTGCGTCAAGTAGTAACGCGAGGGCCTGAGGCCATTTCGGTCGAGGACCGCTCCTATGTACTTGCCATCTGTAAAAGCAATTGATGCAGGGCCATCCCAGGGCTCCATTAGAGCTGAGTGGAACTCATAAAAGTTACGTTTATCCTCTGGCATGTTTTCGTCGCCTTGCCAGGCCTCAGGAACCATCATCATGAGGGCTTCTTGCAATGTCCTACCTGACATCAGTAGGAATTCAAGCACGTTATCAAAGCTTCCAGAGTCCGAGCAATCAGGCTCAACAACAGGGAAAAGCTTATTGATATCATTATACATACTAGACCTAGCTACGCCCTGTCTCGCTGACATCAAATTGATATTCCCACGCAGGGTGTTTATCTCTCCGTTATGTGCCATAAACCGATTCGGTTGGGCCCTATCCCAGGAAGGAAAGGTGTTAGTGGAGAAGCGAGAGTGGACCATGGCAAGGTGAGTTTTATACCTTGAATCCTCTAAATCAGGAAAAAACGGAAATAGTTGGGCGGGAGTAAGCATACCTTTGTAAACAATAACTCGACTCGACAAACTACAGGCAAATAGCTGCTGAGCTTGAGCGAGATTACTCTCCTGCCGCAACTTCCGAGTGAATAGCTTCCGAATCACGTAAAGATGGCGCTCAAATTCCTCCGAATTACTTGTGGAAGAACCTATAAACAACTGCTCAATAATTGGCATTGCATCTATCGCTNCAGGGCCTATGTCGGCNCCTTGCGTGTTGATAGGAACTTGTCTCCAACCCAAGAAGCTCTGCTGCTCCTCAGCGATAATTTTCTCGATTGCTTGTTTACAAAAAAGTCTGTCCTTGGGATCTTGAGGAAGAAAGATATTACCGACCGCGTACAACCCTGCTTCAGGAAGGGCAATAGACAGCTGTTCGGCAATAGCTTGAAAGAACGAATGTGGTAGTCCGGTTAAGATTCCCGCTCCATCGCCAGTATTTTCTTCGAAACCACATCCGCCTCTGTGGTCCATTTGGGAGTTGATATGATACGCGTCTAGCATGATTTGATGGCTGGCGACGCCTTTGACGTGCGCAACAAAGCCTACCCCACAGGAATCTTTCTCAAAACGAGGATCGTATAGACCCTTTTCAGACGGGTAGCCTAGTAAGCTCTTTGAGCCCGCCGGCGTTTTTCCTGAAGTCATTCTACTCCTCAAATTTTATTTTTGACATCGATGTAGGATAAAACCGAGGGCTTCACTAAGATTATCCACAACGCATTATTTTACGATACAAAGGCTAGACGTGGATGAGTGACGATACCATTCAGATAATGAAAGTCAAGGGTTTCGGCACAAAGCGCGCCGATTGTTTTGTCGCTAACTTATTGTTTATTATAGAAATAAAGGAGACGCACCATTTCGGCGTGAGTATTATTAACGAATAGTGAGTTGGCTATATGATTTTGTTTCTTAGTTGTCTTACGCTTCCTTTGGTATTAACCTTTTAATTTGGTCTTATTTCTTGGAATGAAAAGGAAAGCTTTGCATGAAACCACCATTAAAGGTAGCTGTAACGGGCGCCGCAGGACAGATTAGCTACTCTCTCATATTCAGAATTGCGTCCGGACAGATGCTTGGCCATGATCAGCCGATTATCTTGCAATTGCTGGAAATTCCGCCGGCCATGGAGGCTCTTTCAGGGGTCGTTATGGAGTTGGAAGATTGCGCTTTCCCTTTAGTGAAAGAGATTGTTGCCACGGATAATCCAGATATAGCTTTCGCAGGTAGCGAAATAGCGCTGTTGGTTGGATCTAGGCCACGCGGTCCGGGAATGGAGAGAAAGGAACTACTGGAAGCTAATGCCCAAATCTTCTCTGTTCAGGGAAAGGCATTGAATGAGTACGCCTCGAAAAATCTGAGGGTTCTGGTTGTAGGTAATCCCGCAAATACCAACTGTCTTATAGCACAAAAAAATGCGCCAGATATTGATCCGAGACGCTTTTCAGCGATGACGCGATTGGACCACAATAGAGCTCTGACACAGCTGGCAGAGAAAACCCAAGCGCATACAACTGATGTAAGCGGGATGGTTATTTGGGGTAATCATTCTGCGACGCAGTACCCTGATATTAACCATGCTACTGTCCGAGGATCCAGTGCAAGCACACTTGTTGATCAACGTTGGATTGAAACGACTTTCATCCCCACTGTTCAGCAACGCGGAGCAGCAGTCATTGCCTCAAGAGGCCTATCAAGCGCCGCCTCTGCAGCAAATGCTGCTATCGATCATGTAAGGGATTGGCTGCAAGGAACGAATGGAGAAATTGTTAGTATGGGGGTATGTTCAGATGGCAGTTATGGTATCGAGGCAGGTTTGATATATTCTTTCCCTTGTATATGTGATGATGGGGATTGGAGGATCGTACAAGGCCTAGAAATATCCGAGTTCAGTCGGTCAAAGATGCTCGCTACAGAGACTGAGCTAAAGGAAGAGCGTCAAGCAATCAGCGAGCTACTCCCCTAGACACTTGGGTATGGCTAAGAGAAATATTCCCTCAGACAAACATTCCAAGAGATGAGGGCACTCTAGTGGTAAAAAGTANGCGTCGGATTGATTTATGCAAGTATCGGAAACTTGCACTTTCCCGGTTATACAAAATAAAATCGCATAGCTCTGACTTGACCAATGAAAGGTCTCTCCAGTCCGCAACTCCAAGCGCATCACAATAAATTCGTCAAAGTCAGCGATCATGTCGTCAACGTGATCCGAGAGGGGAAAATCTGTTTCGAAGTTAAGGTGTGATGCTGCCACTTCCGTATCCCAGTGAGATTGCGTTACTACTTTTTGGGCAAAGGAAAGAATATATCTCTCATAATGAGGGGTTTGAAATTCGATTACTGATACGCCGTGTTGCAGTGAATGCGGAGTCATTGGATGAATCTGTACTACATCACCAAGCTTTAACTCCCGAAGTGCAGTGAAAGACTCCATTTCTTCTCGAAGCTTCTTTTCTAGATCAACCTCAGCCCGTCCCCCTGCGTCAATCAGTTCTCTAACGTGTCGATATTTTTCTACAGCACTAAGGTAAGCTTCCGCGAATGCTTTGGTTGACCTGTATTGGTTTCGTTTACCGCTATTGAACCCAAAACGAATTCTGCCGTAGCCATCGGGCCAAGCTTGCGGATTGATTGCTGTCACCACATAAACCTCTTTTTTTTCCTTGTGTGCCTCAAAGTACAAGTCACCTTTGATAGGATGAGGCGAGGGTTTGAGGATTTTTAGGAGAATGGGTGGTCTATAATGATTACCAGTTAAGAAGTTTGGGAAGCAGTCTAAAAGCCAAGGGATAGGTGTTCCAGCGAAACTACACACCCCTCGCTTTTCGATACCTGTAAACCAAATTTCTTCTCCCCAGGGTTTTGATATTGTCAATGGTGATAGGGGTAGAGGAGACTTTAGGCTAAGTATAGGTGCGGATAGCTTTATGGCTAATTCCTCTAAGGATTTATTCGGCAAACTTTTAGGTAGACACTTCTTCGGAACCAGAATAACTTTAGTAGCTTCGCTAGAAACTTGGCATATGGCAGCGATTTCAATAGGTGCTTGCTCTAAATACTCTTGTGCATGAGTATATTCAAATGTGAAGCTACCTAACTCGCTCAGCACATCCTCTGGAGTTTTTACTAGCCCCAAAGACTTATACATGTGATCGGCAAATTTTTTCAAATTCTGTGAAGTAATTTGGAAAAGTTTTTTTAGTACAGTCTGGATCTATAATGGTAATTGGAATCTCACCCAATGCTGCAAGGGAGAAAACCATTGCTATACGGTGATCTCCATAGGTCTCTATTTCTGCTGTGGTTAGTTGGAGGGGCGGCTCGATTGTAATCGAATCATCTGTTGTTCTAACCTTGGCGCCAAGTTTACGCAACTCTGTTGCCATCGCTGTCATTCGGTCAGTTTCCTTTACACGCCAGTTGTGAACGTTTCTTATACGAGTTGTTCCTTCTGCGAATAGCGCCATAATCGCTATTGTCATTGCTGCGTCGGGAATATGATTTAGGTCAACGTCTACAGCTTTTAATTTACCCTGGCTCACCACTATATAGTCGTTATGGCGTTTTACTTCAGCACCCATTTGCTCGATTATATCGAGAAATTGAATATCCCCTTGAACGGAATATCGCCCTAACCCTTTTACGGTCATTTTTCCCTTTATTGCGGCAGCAGCAAAGAAATACGATGCCGATGAAGCATCGCCCTCGATGAGATAGCTACCTGGGGCTCTATAATCTTGCCCTCCCGGAATACGAAATGTCTGATAGTGGTCATTGCATACTGAGATACCGAAGTCCTTCATCGTTTGCAGAGTGATATCAACGTACGGCTTTGAGACTTGCTCACCTAGAACATTAATAATACTGTCTGCTCTAACGAGTGGCAGAGACATTAATAACGCGGTTAAGTATTGGCTTGATATATGGCCNGCCACGTTAACCTCGCCACCGGTAATACGACCACCTTCTATCAAGAGGGGAGGACAACCTTCATTTTCTGAATAGCTAATTTTCGCACCTAGGTGATTTAGAGCATCAATTAAATGGGCTATTGGCCGTTCGCGCATATATTCGTCCCCGTCCACTTTATAAACTCCAGGGATAAGACTCAATATTGCGGTGAGGGGCCTGATAGCTGTTCCTGCATTTCCCAGGAAAAAAGTTTTACGCCCGGGTGGTCTAAATAGTCCAGAATTTCCGGTCACGATCACTCTATTACTCTCTAGAGAAATTGTTGCCCCCAATTGTTTGAGCGCAGTGATCATATGACTTGTATCATCACTCTCGAGTAAATTACTGATTTCTGTCTTTCCAATGGCGAGTGCAGCAAGAAGCAGTACGCGATTAGACAGACTTTTTGAGCCGGGTAGAGTTACGTCTCCTGAGATTGATCTGACTGGTTTTATAGTTAGCTGATTCATTGATTAACCCAAGATTGCATATAATGTTAGTATATGCGAGGTGACAAAGGACTTGGAGTGAGTCGGTTCAGAAATGTGGCTAAATTATCGTCCACTTTTCGCAGTGGCGCNTTACCAGGCTCTTCTAATAATACATGTCCACTACTATTTTCAATACTTAAGAATAATTCTGAGTCCCACTCTGTAGTCGCAAAAAAAATAGTTAGCTGATGCTTTCTATTCCTCTTTTCTATCGCATGACCCAACAAATTTTTGATCAGCCTTTCAAAATCCTCTTGATTCCAAAGCTGGATAAGACTTACATGGCCTTCCTTACTCGTTGTTTCTATGCTTCCTGACCAAAAAGAACTGAAGTACTGACAGATATCAGGATGAATTTCTGTTTCAAGAGCATTGGATAGTCCGGCGAAATCCACCGATGGGTTTTGGATTACAGGCCTCCATAGCCCATCTTTATTTTGACAGGGCGAAAGCCAATCTGGATCGAAGGGACGACGAAATAGTCTGTTTTTTGTGAGTGAAATAGCCTCATTAAAGATCCTTTCTAAAGCAATACTTACGTTGGAGTTCAGGTTATCTATCCTCGTGTCTGAGGCTTCCCTTTGGTGGTCTCCTCAGCATTGTAATGACTTTTCGTCGCTGATCTTCGCTTAGCTTGGGAATTAACTTCAGTATCATCGAGTGCATCTCTTGTTGATATTCGTCTGAGTGATTACGTAATTGGGATAATGTTTGAGCCAGTGCTTTATTATTTGGGTTTGGCTGTAACAGCAATCGATTGAATTCCTTCTGTTGTCGACGCATTTCTTTGCGGATAGGCACAACCCTAAGGGAATGAGCCTCTATCTGAGGTCGGAGTGAGCTTAATGACGCGCTATCCAGATGTTGAATCATCCAACCCAAGTTGGTTGGAAGAGGTTTGATGATTGGTTTTTTGTATACGGAACTGCCTATAAATACCCCTAAAAGTAGAAGATTTAATGCAACTGATAATAATAAAGAAATAATCACCCAGCGACTATTGTTCATATTATTCACCGGTGTCGGAGGTGGCTAGTGACACAAGAAAGATTTCATCTTCCCATGAATCCAGAGTTTCTGATGGAGCTAAGCTCTTACCCACTATTAGTCCGACGATAAGCGGAAGACTGGCTGCTAATACCAGTCGCCAAGCATAACTTATAAAATCGTCTATCGAGGGTACTATCCAGTCGATAAATTGATCCAACCAGAACTTTTTTGGCAGATTACTTAGGATCTTCGCGCTCAGGTGTGGTCTAGCTAAAACCTGATATTCGTCGAGAACTAGATCAAGCTTTCTGACACTATTGATTAAGGCCTGAGCTTTTAAGTCCCTTTTTAAAAGTTCTATTGCGGACTCTCGTTCGTCATAGGGCCACTTTTCTGAATGCGTCCCGTATGCATTTATGATCTCAATAAGCCGGATATGATTCATATATTCCTCATCAGTAGCCCTCGCAACTTGTTTCGACCTCGAGCCAATAATGACTCTAGCGCACTTACAGACATCTCTAAAATTTGGGCTGCCTCTTTGTTTGTCATCCCTTGGTAGTAACATAATATAATGGCACTTCGTTGTCTGTTGGACAATTGCATTATGGCTTCACTTGCTTGTCTACTGTCGTCTAGTTTTTCTAGCTCCTCAAGCGGAGAATTGTCGTCATTAGGTTCTCCCATCAATTCTTCGAGCGAGGACCTTTTATTTCTGCGGAAATAATCGATACAAAGATTATGTGCAATATGATGCAGCCAAGTGCTTAGCATGGCTTTGTCAGGCTGAAACTTTGATCCTTGTGTCCAAAGTCTTAGAAAAGTTTCTTGAACTATATCTTCACTGTCGACATTATTCTGTGTCATTCTCGCTACGTAGTTTGTGATTGAAGGTAGATGCTTATTGAGCAGTATTTTATAAGCGGCTACATCTCCTGAAACCGAGTTTCGAACTAACTCTGACTCGTCTTTCATACCACTTTATTGCTACGAATACCTTGTATATCCGAGCATGTTAAGACTCCGTTTATAGTGGTTTTGTCTGAGGCTATTTGTAGGATCCACTACCTTTTTTTAAGTCACTTTCCTGATAGTCTCTACGGTGCTTTCTTGATCCTTTCTGCTTGCGCATTTCTTCAAGAGAAACGTAACCATCTCCATTCTTGTCTAGCCTAGAGAACTCATGATCCTCTGCCTCTTCTATGGTAATGGTATCATCTCCATTAACGTCTATTTCAATGAAACGCTTTTTCGCGATATCTCGTCGTTTTGCTTTTAGTCTCTCATCACGACGATCTGCTTTCTTTTGAAACAGTAATACTTCTTCTTGCGAAATTACCCCATCTCCATTCAGATCATTCCGTCGTAATTGATGGTCATCGATCAACTGGAATTCAGTTCTGCTGATTAGCCCATCATTATCTTTATCCAATTGTCTTGGATCGTTGTGCGCTAAAGACGAGGCTATTATTCCGCTTAAAATAAAGAAATAGATGATTTGATTATTAATATATGTCATTTTGANATTCCTAAATATAATTATTTTATCTTACGTATGTGTCACAAAAATCTGTCGTTTTTTTTAAAAAGGTTTCATGACTACAAGAATTAAAATCGGTATGACAATCAAAAGGATCGCTTCGTTAAATATTCGAAAGAAAAGAGAGTTACGGATGATATTGTCTTTTTCAAGTTGTTTTACGTATCGGTAACATTGGAAATGGTAGCCAAACAGAGCAATTACGAAGACCAACTTAGCATGTAACCACTTACCAGAAAGTCCGTATTCTAGCCATAACCAAAGTCCGAATAGACATGCGAGGGACCCCATAACGAATGAAAAAGAAACAAGCTTTGTGGCCATGATAACTAGTCTGCGGACATCCTCATCTGCAGATTTTCCTTCAACATAGTGCACAAATAGCCGCGGAAGATAAAATAAGCCGGCAAGCCACGCCATTACAAATAATAGATGTGCGGTTTTTATCCAAAGCATTCTGTTGATGTCTCTAGGAATTGCATCTTTTTATCACTAATTTTTTCACCATTGCTTATCATCCAGTTCGTCTTAGAATAACTCGATCTTTTCTATTGCCTTTGCGTTAAGGACGAAGTTGTTAGAATTTAGCACTGTGGGCTTCCTTTTGCTCGTTGCATTTGGAGCATTCGTTCAGACGGTATCAGGATTTGCCTTAGGTTTGGTGATTATCTTGGGCGCGACGATACTAGAAATAGAACAGATTACATTTTCGGCAGCTGTCATTAGCCTAATCTCTCTTGTAAACTCTTCCGTCGCCTTGAGAACTAGTTATAAGTCTATAGATCTGCACTATTACTATTATGTTTGTGGGGCACTCCTGCTTGGGCTCGTGATTGGAGTCACATTGCTTATCCGTCTTAGTGATGCGGGATATTCTGTTCTAAGGATCCTGCTCGGTTTGTTGGTGATTGTTGCTGGAGTTTTACTTTTGCTTCGGCCCAAACCGAGAGCAAGTCGCTCCGGAAAATGGGCAAGGTTGTCGTTCGGATTGACTGGCGGTATCTTTAGTGGATTATTTAGTACCGGGGGCTCTGTGTGGGCTTATTTCCTTTATCGACAGCCGGTGAAGCTAGAAGTAATAAGAGCCACTTTGCTCGCTGTGCTAGCTTTTTCCTCTATAACGCGGACAATTATGGTGGTATTTGCTGGCCAAATGACAATGAATGTCGTTTTTACTGGTTTAATTTCTCTCCCGATCGTGGTGATTGTGACTGAACTTACGAGTAGGAATTTGCAAAGTATTCCTACTGTGATGGTGCGAAATTTAGTCGTTATATTAATGAGTCTAGCTGGATTATTTTTGATTTTTGGATAATCACTATGGCAACAGAAAAACTGTATGATGATATAAGGCCGTACTTAGATAACGAGGTTCCCGAAGTGTTGTCTCGTTTACTACGCGATACCGACTTGCTTAATTTTTTGGGTCAGTGGCGCTATCCCCTCTTGTTTAGGTTATCTCATAGACTGGCTCGTATCCCGATTAGCGTTTTCCTTAAACGGAAGCTTGGCCGCTTAAAGTCCGTTAGAGGTTTTCAAGATGTTGTTTATCACTACGTTACTCACATTATCAAGGAGACGACATCTAACTTTGAATATTCTGGTATTGAGAATTTGGATCCGAAAAAGTCTTACTTATTTGTGAGTAATCATCGAGATATAGCTGGAGATTCGATGCTACTGGATTATGCCCTTTACACATCGGGACTTGATACTGTGAGAATCGCTGTTGGGGATAACTTGGTCCAGATAGGATTTGCAACTGATCTAATGAAGTTAAACAAAAGTTTTATTATTAAACGTTCTGAAGAGGGTGCAAAAAAAGTTTACTCCGCTTTGCTAAAGTCTTCACAATATATTCATGACTCNTTAAGTGAAGGCCAATCCGTTTGGATAGCTCAAAGTGAAGGAAGAGCTAAAGATGGTATGGACTTAACTGAACCAGCTATCATTAAGATGTTTACGCTGGCAAAAAGAAAACAAAAATTTTCTGATTTAATTCGCCAGTTAAATATAGTCCCGATGGCTATTTCTTATGAGTACGACCCTTGTGACGTTCAAAAAGCTTTGGAACTATCTACGATCGCAAATGATGGAGCGTACATTAAACCCAAGGGAGAAGACTTGGCTAATCTGGTACGCGGACTTGGTGGCTTCAAGGGACGTGTAGCTCTGAAAATCGGAAAGCCATTAACATCTAATTTTTCATCAGCGGATGACGTCGCCAGGGAGATCGATCGTCAGATCAAGGAAAATCTTGTCCTTTTCCCTATCAATCATTGGGCTTATTCTCAGCTAGAAGCTGAAAAAAAACCCATCGATACTGACTTTTCTGATTATTTCTCAGAGAGACTGTCTGCCTGTCCGGAGAGGGCCAGGCCTTACTTGTTGAGAATGTATGCTAATCCTGTGAAAAATAAAGGTCAGGTATAAATTTGAAGACTAGGCTCAGATAGTTTTGCCCACTGTTCCCTGAGTCCCAGGACGTGTTCTGACCAATAGCGTGGGGTATTAAAAAATGGAAATGCACGTGGGAAGGCCGGATCACTCCATCTTCGGGCAATCCATGCAGAATGATGCATCATCCTAAGTGTCCGTAGAACTTCAATCAAGGCTAATTGACGAAAATCGAAATCTGCAAAATCTTGATAGCCCCTTAATATGTGGCGCATCTGTTCACTCTGAGAGTCTTTATCTCCGGATAACATCATCCATAAATCCTGTATTGCCGGTCCGCTTCTTGAGTCATCGAAGTCTACAAAATGGGGGCTGTCATCGCGCCAAAGTACGTTACCCATATGACAGTCACCATGAAGTCTTATTCTTTCTCCTGTTTCTTCCAGAATGTTACCGATATCTTCGAGTAAATTGTGTGTTAGCGATGAGTAAGCCTCGAGCATGTCTGGATAAATAAACTTATTATCAATGAGAAACTGCCTTGCTAAGTATCCATATTCATGGACAGAGATTTCGGGACGATGTTTGAAAGGTTGACTCTTTCCAACTTGGTGAATCCTGCCAATAAATCTTCCGAGCACCTCTAGATTTTTGATATTATCCAATTCAGGAGCTCTTCCGCCTCTGCGCTGATACAGGGAAAATCTAAAGCTCTCATAATGATGTAGAGTTTTGCTTTTAATTTGTAAGGGAGGGATAACTGTTATCTCATTATCCATAAGTTCTTGGGTGAAAGCGTGTTCTTCGATAATTTGTTCATCCGTCCAGCGCTTTTCACGATAGAACTTAGCTATAACTGGTTCTTGATTTTCGATTCCAATTTGATAAACGCGATTTTCATAGCTATTTAGTTCCAGAATGTGGGCATTGCACTGATAGTCTAAACTCTCAACAGCGTCCATTACTAAATCTGGTGTTAGGCTCTCATAAGAATGAGTCATTACGTTGACTGAGACATTCTTTCTATGAAGTCTGCGATTAACCAGCCTGATATCGCTATTTGGTTGGGTGTGTTAGGGAGCTTGGTGTAGTGGAACCATTGTGCATCAGCAATTTCTTCCGGTTGAAGGATAAGATTGCCACTATCATATTCAGCATGGAAACCAAGCATTAGTGAGTTTGGGAATGGCCAGGGCTGACTCGAGAAATACTTAAGATTTTTTATGCGAATGCCTACTTCTTCCATCACTTCTCGATGGACTGCTTCTTCAATTGTCTCACCAGGTTCGACGAAGCCAGCCAGAGTACTATAAAAATTGCCTCTACTGTTTACATTTTTCGCAAGTAAAATATCGTCTCCCCTGTGCACTAGTACAATAATCGAAGGAGATAAACGAGGATAAAACGCCTCCTTGCAAGTTGTACATTTCCGGGATCTGTCAAATTCTGAAGCGACAGTCCTAACACCACATTTTCCACAAAAACGATGATTGCGATTCCAATCTACAATTTGTTGTGCTCTGCCTAAAAGGTAAAAAACTGACTGATCTAATTCGTTTAAAAGCTGCCATAGACTTTTGAACTCGTACTCCTCATGATTCTTAGGAGCTGAGTGGATATCATGTGCATAAATAGAAATGTTGTCGATATGGCCGAGATAGTGTTCGGAGTGTGTTTCAAGATCTAGCCAGTGCATTTCTGTTTTGTTGACTGGGCGCCAGTGTCTATCACCTTTTTTATGAAGGAACCCTTCTTTTGCGATAATAATGTGTAGACTCTGTTTTGATTCGCTTCTCGGAATAACACCAGATTTGAACCCAACACTAAGATTTAACGAATGCCAATCCATTATTCCAGCAACCTATATTCGAAATATTATACCACGACTGTATCATAGCTTTCTTTGGTAGNGATTTTTTCTACTAGAGAATAGCCTACGCTTTAGAGTACTTAGTTTGGAGGTTCAGCTAATCTTATAGAGTAATTGTAGATGTCTTCATTTTTAATAGTTGTTACGTTAACTTGGTCACCGGGCTGATACTTTTCAAGTAAAGACAACAAGGTGTCCTCATTCACAACTGGCTCTTCATCTACCGCGATGATGACATCCCCAAGATGAATATTACGTCTCTGATCTTCCCAAATACCCTCCATTCCAGCTTTACTGGCTGGAAGACCATCCTGGACTGACATAATCGCTACGCCCTTAACTCTAAAACGACGAGCCCAAGGTTCAGGAAGAACCTCAATTCCGAGAACTGGCCTATATAAACGTCCGTGCGCTAATAACTGGGGTACTATCAGCTTTACTGTATTTACTGGGATCGCGAACCCTATACCGGCATTAGCGCCAGTAGGGCTAATTATCGAAGTATTTACTCCTACGAGCTGCCCCATTGAATCGAGTAAGGGCCCGCCAGAGTTCCCAGGATTAATCGCCGCATCAGTTTGGATGACATCCTTTATTGTGCGATTGTCCAACGATTTTATTTCTCTCCCCAGTGCGCTAACAACACCAACTGTAAGTGTTGTATCTAGTTCGAAAGGATTTCCAATTGCCAATACTTTCCGTCCAACCGCTAAGTTTGATGAGTCACCAAGTACTATAGGTTGTAACGCCGCGTCAGGCGCATTTATCCTCAGTAGCGCAATGTCTTTTTCTGGTGCGACACCTACATTTTCCGCTTCGTAAGTTTGGCCGTCATGAAGAGTAATGAGTACCTTATGGGCACCATAAATAACATGATAGTTAGTAACTATAAGACCTTCTTCGTCCCAAACAAAGCCTGTCCCAGACCCTCTAGGAACTTCCATCGCATTAAATGAAAAGCGTTGGCGCACCACTTGGGTGTTTGTAACGTAGACTACCGACGGGCTAACATCACTAAATATTTTGATGTTATTGCGCTCATCACTTGTTAATAATGAATTTTCTTCGGCGCTTGTAGCAATACCATATCCACTAGCGAAAATTAGGAAAAAAATAATTATTGCAATAGAAGCACCTACTCCAAATCTCCATTTAAACATTTTAAGTCCTAGGCTTCTTTAATTCGAATACAAATTTCTTAGAGTATTTAGATCCAAGAAAGTGCCATATATGTTCGTAATTATTGAGACAGCCTTTTAATAAGGCGATCGGCGTCAATGAATTGATTTATGGAATAAACATCTGCCGGAGAGAGATTTCCAACAATCTCCTTCAAGCGAATATTATCGCGAATATATTGATAGCGTGCACTGGCATATTGGAACTGCGCTAAATAAAGCTGCCGTTGAGCCTGTAAAACTTCAACAATATTTCGGGTACCAACCTCGTATCCAGTTCTTGTGGCATCGAGAGCGCTCTGACTAGATTCTATGCTCCGCTGGCGCGCTCGGACCCGAGCTACATCTGTTTTTATTGCAGTAAATAGATTGCGTGTATTTTCTACTACAGTGCGTTGAAGGTAGTCAAAGTTCTCTTGAGCTGATGCAAGATTATAGAATGCTTGGCGTGATGCTGATCGAACCTGTCCGCCCTGATACAACGGTATGTTGACGTTGATACTGTAGCTACGAGTATTCGTTTTTGACCCTAAAAATGTCCTTCCCTCTGTGACGTTATGTGACCAAACAGCATTTGCATTAATGGTTGGGAGGTGGCCCGATCTTGCAATCATAACGTCTTTTTCAGATACCTTTAAACCCTCTTTCGCAGCTTTTAACCTAAAATTGTGGGTAAGCGCTTGTTCTATCCAATTTTCGACACTTTTGGGATCAGGGTTTGTAATTGGCAGTTCTTCAACTATTCCGGAGACCTGTAAAATAGTTTTACCGGTAAGTCTTAAAAGAGCTTCGAAGCTTATGCTCTGAGCTCCTTCTCGTTCGATGACGGTAACTATTGAAGTGTCATAAGCTGCCTGTGCTTCCAAAACATCGGTTATCGCTACTAGTCCTACGTCAAATCTTTGCTGTACTTGATCTAGCTGGCGCTTCACTGCATCTCTCTCTGCTTTGGCTGAAGTTAGGGCAGCCTGAGATTCGAGTATTGTTAGGTAGCTCTCCAATACCCGAACAATGAGTTCTTGTTGCGCAATAGCAAAATTTGCTGCCGCTTGGGCCCTAATATCTTTCCCTTGTCTGAATCGATACCAGCTATCGATACGAAAAATAGGTTGCGACAGTGATGCGCTCCATCCATGGGATCCGGATGGCTCAGAGGGGACGTCATTACTCAGAATCCAACGCTCCCCGACAGTTGACCCTCCACCTAAGCTCACACTAGGGAGTAGTCCCCCCCTACGCTGAATGGTGATTTCTTCCTGCGCTTTAAATGAAGCTTCTGCTGCAGCGAGTTCTGGGTCATTCGCTATTGCAAGTTCGTAAACTTCTCTTAGGGTTGCCGCAAAACACTGGTTCGTTAAAAGTAACAAAGAAACGGTAAAAAAGCAGTGCTTTAGCATATTGACTCCTCTTGTCATTAGCCGAATTTTGATAGAATAGAGTTATGGAGCATACTGCCAGCCTAATCACGATGTCTACGACATCAATTCAATCCCTACGTAGAATTTACGTTCATTTTAGGATCTCCGTCTTGTTCGCTCATCGCGCCTTCAGTTTTGATCGCACAAAAACATTTCCATTTTGCAGATTCAGCTAANCAATTAGCTCGAGCTTTAGACTCAGGTGATGCTCCTCAATCTCAAAAGATATTGGAAGATTCTCCGATGCAGTTAGCTTTAAGGCCAGAGTTTCCTCTCCAATGTAATGATGATGGTTTTCAATAGCTTGCTCCAGCTTTCTGGAGGCCTGATAGTAGATATGAATTCGATCTGAAACATTAAATCCTAAATCTTTCCTTGATTTCTGGACTCTATTGACGACCTCTCTCGCCAGACCTTCCTCTACTAGACTATCTGTAAGAGTGGTATCGAGCTCAATTGATATAAAGCTATTGGAGAGAGTATCGGTTCCAGGTTTTGGTTCGCGAAATACTAGAATATCGTCAGATGAAAACCACTCATTTTCTATCCTTACACCGTCATCCTCTTGGATTTTACTAATCTCGATAGGTGACAGATTTTCTATTTTCTTTTTGAAAAATTTGAACTGAGCCCCTAGTCTTTTCCCAAGTACAGGGGAATTCGGTTTTGCATAAAGATCAATATATTTAGCCTCTTCAGTCGAGTAGATCAGCTTTTTAACGTTTAGCTCGGATAGGATATAGTTCTCTAACTTTCCTATTTCTGCCAATAGGTCTGGGTCCTCGTGAATAATAGTCAAGCGGCTAAGTGGGTACTTTACTTTAATTTTTACCTGATTTCGTTTTTGCCGACCTAGTAAGACGATGTGTTGCATTCTTGTAACCGCCTGCTCAAGCATTGGATCTATCATTGCTAAGTCTGAATTGGGGTAGCTACAAAGGTGCACTGATTCTGGCTCATCATCTTTAAGGGGCAAGTCTCGATAGATTGATTCCGCGAGGAAAGGTGCAAAGGGCGCCATGCTTTTACTTAATTCTTTAATGGCAGTATAAAGAGTTTGATATGCTGAGTCCTTGTCATTGGTGTCCTCCTCCGACCAGAACCGTGGTCGATTATATCGGATATAGCAATTAGTCAGATCATCAATAAAGTCGAATAATACCGGTACTACATTGTAGATCTGGTATTGCTCCATCTCTAAGGTGATAGTCTCTTTCAGGGATTGGAGACGAGATAAAATCCACCGATCCATAATATTTTCTATCTTTATAGTTTTATGGTGGGGAATCCAACTATCAATGGATGCATAGGTCCTAAAAAACCTAAAAGCATTCAACCATGGGAGGAGGGCCCTTCGAACCATGTCTCTGACCCCTGAATCTGAAAATCGTTGTTCTTCTGCTCGGACCAATCCTGAGTTAATAAGGTAAAGCCTGAGAGCATCTGCACCATAAGTCTCCATTAACTCATCAGGTGGGGTGTAGTTACGAAGTCTTTTAGACATTTTTTTACCGTCTTCTGCCATAACAATGCCGTTGACGATTACGTTCTTAAAAGGATGAACACCGAAAAGCGCTGTGCCTAGAACAATTAGCGTATAGAACCAACCCCGAGTTTGATCCAATCCTTCCGCGATATATTCTGCCGGAAATCCTTTCTCAAAAAGCTCCTTATTCTCGAACGGAAAGTGAAGCTGAGCATAGGGCATTGATCCCGATTCAAACCAGCAGTCTAAGACTTCTTCGATACGCCTGTAGGTGCCTGGCTCGTTTTTTATTGTAAAAGTCAAATCATCGACGTTCTCACGATGTAGATCATTGATCGACGCCCCAGTATATTCGAACAGCTCTCTACGAGAGCCTATACAGATGTAAGACCCTGTTTCGTCGTTAATCCAAATTGGTAAAGGTGTACCCCAATATCGATTTCTAGAAATCGCCCAATCCATAGCCCCAGAAAGCCAATTACCCATGCGGCCAACTTTAATATGGGCGGGAACCCAATTGATTTTGCTATTCGCTTCGATCAGTTGTTCACGTATTTTTTCTACCTTCACATACCAAGAATCAATTGTTCTATAGATGATTGGAGTGTCTGAGCGAGGGCAAAACGGATAGCTATGGAATAGTACATCCTGAATATAAAGACGGCCAGCCTCTTTTAGGTATCTGATAATATTTTTGTCGGCTTCCTTGACGTACATACCTGCAAAATCGGTGACTTCTTCCGAAAATTTTCCTTCCATATTAACTGGGCAAACTGGATTACTGAGTCCATTTTCCTTCCAAATCCGGAAGTCATCTTCTCCGAAAGCTGGGGCTTGATGAACAATTCCTGTGCCTGTATCCATACTTACGTAATCATCCGAGAAAATTCTAAAAGCGCCGACATTTTCAAGGTCTTTAAAATAGGGGAATAAGGGCTCGTATCTTCTTCCCACCAGATCTTTGCCAGGAATTGTATTTATGACTTCAATATGTTTACTGTTCCGAAAGAATTCGAGTCTCCCTGACGCGATAATAAGATATTTACCGATATCCAGATCTAGAATCTTTACATAGTCTAGGTTTTTGTTGATGCAAAGGGCTTGATTTGAGGGCAAAGTCCATGGCGTTGTAGTCCATGCCGCGAGGTAGGCTTCCTCGTCTTTCAATTTGAATAAAGTGGTAATTGCGGGATCCTGAACATCTTGATAATTTGACGTCGCTTCAAAATTAGATAATACGGTGCCGAGAGAAGTTGAAAAGGGTACTACTTTTTTCCCCCGATATATGAGGCCCTTGTCCCAAAGTTGTTTGACAACCCACCAGACCGATTCCATGTACCAAGGTTCCATAGTCTTATAATCGTTCTCAAAGTCTACCCAACGACCAAGTCTGGTTATGGTTTTCTCCCACTCAGCAGTATACCTCTGTACAATCTTTCGGCACTCGTCGTTATATCCCTTAAGACCTAGTCTGGACACTGCTTCTTGTGATGACATACCAAGAGACTTATCGATTTCATGTTCAATTGGTAACCCATGGCAATCCCAACCAAACCGGCGTTGGACGAAATGCCCTTTCATCGTGAAATATCGTGGAATTGCGTCTTTTAGTATTGAGCCTACAAGATGTCCGTGATGTGGCAGACCTGTTGCGAATGGCGGTCCGTCATAAAAGATATAGGGTTTAGCATTTTCTGTTTGTTTCAGTGATCGTCGAAAAATATCGGATTTTTTCCAATAACTAGCAATCGCATGTTCTGCTTCTACAAATGAAAAGTTTTCGTCGCTTGGTTTGGTACTAGTTCTTTTAGTCAATTGAGTTACCCTTTTCTTGTAGTGCTGATCTGGAAAATGGCNGAGCCTATATACTAAGAANCCCGCCATTGGCGGGTTTCTTAGTATCGAAAAAACTAATCCTACATCCCATAAGTAGCGGCCGCAGCTACCCCATAACGAGCAAGCCCCTAACCTTTCCAAATATAGGCATATGCTTCAGGATGTCAAGGCCCTTAAATTTCTGTCACGCTTCCTCTAGAGTTTATTTTCTCGACTACCTGAGAAACTACGTCCTCTATTTTAAAGCAGTGGTACCAGGGAGGAGTGTCTTCATGCGTAACTGCGCTGGTTCCAACCACTTGGAAACTCCATCCCTCTAGATCTGCTTTTTGTTTGATTGCGTTTAGCCTTTCCCAAGCTGGTTTGGAAAATACAGGATGTATGCAGACAACAATGATATTTCTACCACCTCTTTTTTTCAGCTCACCTATCGAGGCAACCACAGAGCCCGCAGTATCGATAATATCATCAATTAGAAGTATATTTTTTCCAGACACATCACCAATGAGAGTTGAATGATATATCTGGTTAGGCTTTGAGTAGTCTCTCTCTTTGGATAGAGCGGCAAGGTCTGCTGATAGCGCTTCAGCATAGGCCCTGGCTCGCTCCAGATATCCCACATCAGGCGATACTATAACTTCTCCGACTAGTTTTTGAGCCTTGAGCCACGAAACTAGATGTTTCGTTAGGAAGACATTTTCTAAATTCGTATAGCAAGGATTAAACATTCCAGCAATGGCATCATTATGAATCTCAACCGTCATTACCCTATCGGCTCCAGCACTCTGTAACATTCGCGCAAACAATCCAGCGCTTATGCCCTCTCTAGTCCTACCCTTTTTCTTATCTTGTCGCGCACCAGGATAATAGGGCACTACTGCTGTAATATATTGTGCATCAGCCAGTGCTGCTGCTTCGATAGCATGGAGGAGCATGACAAATCTATCATATATGCTTTTCGTATCCTGCGGTCCCACAACTGTCTGGAATACATATAGATCATGACCACGGACATTTGCCTTGATCTCAATCTTGCCCTCTCCACAAGCGAACCAAGTTTCCTTTGAGGGAATTAGTTGTTTTTCAAGTTTCTTAGCAACTTCCTCACCAAATTTTCGTCCGGATTCACATGCCATCAGTGCAATAGGTGCTCGCCGAGTTCGAATTAAGCTTTGTTGCGGCATATGTGTTCCTTATTAATCAAGCAGTTTAGAGTAGCAATCAAAAATTCATGTTCGTTTATCAAGATTCTTTTTGCTAAAGACGACACTGAATCTGAACGATCTATGGGAATGCGTAACTGCGCGATTATCTCACCAGTGTCATATTCATCATTGACATAATGAATTGTGATACCAGTTTCAGTATCTTTATTTTTTAGAACTTCCTCATGTATTCTGTTTCCGTACATGCCCTGTCCGCCATAAGAGGGTAATAATGCCGGATGAATATTAATAACCTTTTGCTGGAAGGCAGACAAAGTCTTTTTCCCGACTGGTTTTAAATATCCGACTAGAACAACAAAATCTACGTCATGATTACTGAGTATACCTAACATTGCTTCATCTCGATCGGAAGAGTTGGGGTGGGTTTTTCCGGAGATGTGGAATGCGGGGATATTGTTCTTTCTCGCTCGGAGAAGGGCAAGTGATTTACTATTATTGCTTATTGCTACGGTAACTCTTGCATTAAGCTTCTTCGCTCTGCACGCGTCGATAATTGCTTGGAAATTAGTACCACGATGTGAGGCGATGATCCCCAGATTCATTGTTTGAAATGTTCTTGATGGGAAGCCCAGTATATTAACATGTGATGGTTTAATTACTATATTCGAGCTGTTCGGTAAATGTTTTTCGAAGTATGTTTTTCTGTACCTTCCCCATTACGTTTCGGGGAAGTTCGTCAATAAAAAAGACGTACTTGGCTGTTTTAAAGCTGGCTAGATGCTCCTTGATGAAAGATTTTACTTCTTCCTCCGTAACATTGCTTTCCCTCTTTTTTACTATGACCGCGGAGACGGTCTCGCCATAGTCGGGATCGGGAAGCCCAATTATCGCAGATTCTTCTATCCCCTCCATTTGATTGAGTACATCCTCAATCTCTTTAGGGTAGATATTCAGTCCTCCTGAGATAATAAGATCTTTACTTCTGCCAACTATAGATATGTAGTTTTCGTTATCTTTTCGTGCAAGATCCCCTGTCAAGAAAAATCCTTCCCTAGAAAACTCGCTTGCAGTCTTATCAGGCATATTCCAGTAACCTTTAAAAACGTTAGGGCCTCTAATTTGCAAGTTTCCCGTACTGTTTTTCCCTACGTCATCATTATTATCATCTACAATACGGCATTCAATCCCGGGAAGAGCAAGACCAACTGTACCTGCTTTCCTTTTTCCATTGATTGGATTACTTGTATTCATCCCCGTTTCCGACATTCCGTAGCGTTCGACTATGGTGTGGCCAGTTCGCTGTTTGAACGCTTCGAATGTAGGGGCCTGGAGTGGAGCTGATCCAGAAATGAATAACCGCATATTGCGGCATGACCACCGTGTTAGCTCTGATCGTGATAGAAGTCTCGTGTAATTTGTTGGCACACCCATATAGACAGTACTTTTCGGTAAAGAAAGGATCACTTGCCTAGGATGAAAGTGCTCGCAAAAGATGATGGGACTTCCGTTCATCACTGGTAAATGACCTGCTACGAAAAGCCCGTGGATGTGAAATATCGGTAGTGCATGAAGGAGAACGTCTTCTTTCGTCCATTTCCAATATTTAGACAACGTAATCGCATTACTTTTGACGTTTGCGTGTGTGATCATTGCGCCCTTCGGCCTTCCAGTTGTGCCTGATGTGTAGATTATTACAGCTATGTCATTATCGCTCCGATAAAGAGTTTTAAATTGACTATCAAAGCTTCGGAGATCGACGCTTATTTCTCCGTTACTATCCATTGAAACCACCTTGGCATGACTTAGGTCACGAAATTGTTTTATTTGTGCGGGATCGCAAAGGATCATAGAAGGATCAGCATCTTTAATGAAGTGAGATAGCTCATCAGACTTGTACGAAGTGTTCAAAGGCACATAGATACAACCCGCCCGGATACAAGCGAAGTAGAACATAAGACACTCTGGTGATTTAGCCACTTGAACTATGATACGATCCCCGGAGTTCAAACCGGCTTCTCTCAAAAAATTTGCGTACATCCCGGTTATCTTCTCGAAATCTTCATAGGTATAGGTGATTTGACCTTTTGGGTTGTATATAAAGGCGTCTCCCTCGGTTGCCCCAGTGGAGAAAAGCTCGTAGGCATTTGACATTCAGGATCTCTCTAGCTTTATGTGGCTTTGGCAGTCTATGGGAACGCGAGATACTTCGTCTAGTATGCCGATTGATATATCTAGTTCCAAGGGATGCTAAACTCTAATTTTGATCAACTAAGATGTTGTTATGGGTAAAGGTCTTTTCCTCCTAGTTTATTTTTGTTGTGCACATGTATCGGCTAGTGGTATTCACTTCAGTCAAGGTTGGNTTCGGGAGACACCACAAGACTATAGTTCAGCCGCAATTTATGGACGCTTAGTGAATAACAGTGACGGNTCTGAGCTTTTNAAGTCGATAAGAAGTGATCAAGCTGATCTGGTCATGCTCCACAGATCGGTTAGGCAGCATGGTTTAGTAGGAATGGTGCACCTAGAATCATTGAAAATAGCTTCAGGTGAAACTGTTTACTTCGAGCCAGCTGGATTGCATTTTATGGCAATAGGCTTGACTGAAGCTCTTGTCGAGGGTGACTGTTTAGAGCTGACTTTAAGTTTTCAATCAGGAAAAGAAATAAGGGTTATGGCAAAAGTAGGCACTCTTACTCAACTTGAGTATTCAAATAAGATGCTTTCTTGCCTAGAGTGAATCTGAAATAATCCAGCTTGTGAACTAAAAGAAATGGCATACACACTATGAAACTCAGCACAAATGCCCGAGGTCGTTGTTGGTCGGTTTGCTAATACAAGTCGGTAGAACATACCTATGATACGTCTGGTAGTTACCTACCTAGAAGCTGGATCATATTGATGGATGCGGTATCTTGGTCTCTCTTTCAGGAGAAATCTCATGAGCTAGCTTGCTTTGGTAAGAAACGTTTAGATGGTCGGGTAGCATATTTGGCAACTATCCGTCTTGATGGGGTGCCTCGAGCTCATCCAGTTATCCCCATTATCGAGAAAGGCTACTGTTTTATATTTGTCGAAGCCAACTCTCAGAAAGTAAGAGATTTACAGGGTAATGGTCATTTTTGTTTGCATTGTGCTGTGAATGATAGTTCAGGGAGTAGTGGGGAATTTCAGATGACGGGTAGTGCTTCGCAAATAATGGATTCGCGTATTAGAAATCTGGCAGAGGACGCTTCAGGTTATCGTCCTAGTCCTAAATCGCTTTTATTTGAATTGCGACTTATAGAAGCGCTGTCTACAACGTATCGAGGCGGTCGGGCTCTTCGTAGTCGATGGCTATATAAAAACTAATCTACTGGTTTATGGTTCCTAAAGCCCATCTTTGATGGAACAATAAGTCTTGGTAAGTCTATCGCTCGATTGAAGGTAATTACGGGACTGTTCCTTTGTTTCTCGAGAGATTAAATCGTTTGATATCGTTTTCAAATTAACTAACACATTGATATAAGCGCTTTCGATACCTGCTGAGAGAAGGTTCGCTCCGATTGCTACATCACTTATGAGATTTTTGTTTCCTTTTTTTGATAGATACTCAGCCGTATCTGCCAATGTGCTTGCCTCACGCATTATATCCAATGACACAGTTATTGCGGTTTCGATGGCTTTTTCGTATTGGTAACTGCCCTTATCTGCGTACCAATTCATGACTGTATTAAAAGCATCTATGTCTTCTTGTACGAGGCGTAAAAGCTTCGTTTGAGTTACTAAACATATCTGGTTGATTTTTAATAAGGATTCATCACTTGGTTGGGTGAATTCGCAAACCATTGAGAAAAGGGCGGCCCCTTGCGCTGCGATTAAAGCCGAAGCACTTCCTCCACCTGGAGTAGCCGATTTACAGGCAAGTGCCTCAAGGTACTCTGAAATAGTAAGGTCACAAATGTTATCAGGCATTGGCTTGTTCTTGGTAGTTTTGATACAAGCGCAGCACGTTCCTCATACACATTGCGACGGTCATCGGACCAATTCTGGGAATAAAAGTATCTGTCTTAGTTGAAATATCCTTTGAAAAATTATTCACACTTGAAAAATTTACACAAATCGCACCATCATTAATTTCTCCTGGCTTGATAAGAGCGAAGTTGTTATTTGGTACGCCTGTAATTACTATTTGTGACTCGTGTAATGCCTCCAACCGGCTAATATTAGTTTCACTCGGCATAGCGTTTTCGAATAGGAGAGGGCCGTTAATATCGAAGGAGTATACTTTTGCGCCATCATTAGACATCATCACTGCTAATGGCCTTCCAATGACCTCACTACGATTAAATATCGTGACCTTTTTGTTTTCAAGTGGTTTGCAATGATTTGAGTACCCACCTATCTCAGTCAGTAATTTGATAATTGCAAGTGGAGTGCAGGGTAAGAGAGCTTTCTTTGAACTGTTTTTATCTGCCAATCGATCATTAGTATAGAGTTTTTGTGTCCAATAGAGACTTCCTGCTTCAATATCTTTTCGATAATCAACCTGATTACGGAGGTAATTATCCTGCTGATTATCGAAGACTGGGAAGTATATGAAGATTCCATGGATAAGGGGATTCCTATTTGCCTCGTATATAACTTGTTCAAGTTCTAAGCGCGCGACGCGCCGCAGATCATAATTGATACCAACATCTGCAAATTTCTTTTGAGTAGCCTTTGCATAGGAAATTGATGGCTTATCTTTCGTGGCGATCAATCCCAACATATTTATGTTAAGTTTTTTCGCCACGATTTCTTTAGACACTTCGTCAATATATTTTTTTGCAATCTTTGCCGGATCAATAATCATATTTTTGAGAACCTCCGGGAGGTTTCAAGACCCATCAGAATTTTTTGTAGCCCTCGTAATACTGCCTAAATATCCTTTATGGTGTCGTTGTCCGTAATCACTTGTTGTAAAGCCTTTAAGTTCCATCAGCGTTAATGCGATCGCATCGCTTATCCCAAGCATAACGGCGATAGTGGCACTAGGTGTGACTTTAAGGGGGCAGGGTTCTTCGATATCAGGGCCCATATCAAGAATAATCTCACTAAGTTCACGCAATGGCGATTTCGTATGAGAGGTAATACCAACCACTCGATGTATACCAAGGTCCCTTGCTATTTGTAGCATTTCAATTACCTCAGTAGATTTACCACTTGTTGAAAAGGCCACGATAAGGTCATTTCCATCAATCATACCCATATCGCCGTGACCGGCCTCTGCTGGATGTACGAAAAATGCTGGAGTCCCCGTTGATGACAGAGTTGATGCGAATTTATGTGCCATGAAGCCTGCTTTGCCTATACCAGTAGTTACTATGCGACCCTTACACTCAAATAAGATATTAACTGCGTCTTCAAATGCATCCGTAATATTGATTGCCTTCATGGCGTTAGCTTCTTTATTGATTATCTCAGCGATATTTTTTTTGATGTTCAAATTAAGCGCTCTAAATAAAAGACTTTATGATTATACTAGGGATTAGCTGACCAGAATCAAGATTACTCTTGATACCAATTCAGCAGGCTATTTACTGCGTTTAGAATCGAAGCATTATTTTCGAATATCTTGTTTCTCTCCTTTATATGTAGCCAGCCATGTCTTAGAACATAACTTTCATCATCAACTGGATGGCCTATAATATCTTTCGTTTCTGCTAGGAACCATGTTGTATGACAGTCATAGACGTCATTATTCCAATTGAATAGATAATGAGTCTGTATTTTTGATTCCTGAACTAAAGTGACATGATAACCGGTCTCTTCCTTTGTTTCTCGGACTGCAGTCTGCTCCTGTGATTCTCCTCTCTCAATCCCACCACCAGGTACTGACCAAAAGCGTGCTTTTGTAAACGGGTCTTCATGCTCGACAAGCAGCATAAACGAGTTTCTGATAGCGAGGGCGGCACTTCGATATCGGGGGATCATATTTCAAGAGAACTTGGTAACATACAAGAGCGCGATTTTTTTCGTGCCTCTACTTAGACAGCTAGGATTTTCCATTAAAATAGCATCTGAGTAAACTAAGTCGTGCTCCTTGGAATCTGATCGAACTGGTTCCGGAAAGACTTTAGTTATGCTTAACTTATAATGGAAGCGCATATAAATGGTTGAACACTTTTCTTCCCGGTTGATCCGTATTAGAAATCTCTCCGAGACTACAAAGGAATTCCGCTTCCTGAGGACAGACGAGCGACCGGTTTCATACATTGCTGGACAGTTTTTTAGGTTTACTTTCCGCGATAACGAAGGAGCCTTTGAGCGTTCTTATAGTTTAGGTAACTTCTTAGATGCGTCGGAGGCAGAGATGGCTTTGGTTATTTCTGCTGTTCCTGGTGGTAGAGCCAGCGATTACTTATTCCAAGTTGACCTAGGTATCCAAGCTTTGGTAACAGGGCCGTATGGAAGGTTAGTGCTCCCCGAGAGACTACCAAAACGTCTCTTCCTCGTAGCAACTAGTGCCGGAATTGCCCCTTTTCTAACTATGTTACCCCTTTTAAAATCAGATAATGCAGAAGTTGTTTTACTATTTGGTGTTCGNAATAGACAGGAAATTCTCTATGCGCAAGAGTTGACAGCCTTTGCAAGGGAATGGACAAACTTTACGCTGCATGTGTTCTATAGCCAATATCAGGAAGAGCTTGAGCCGTTTGAAAAGAACGGATACTTGACTAAGTTTATAGCTAGATTTAATCCTCATCCGAAACAGGACCGTTTCTTGATTTGTGGTAATCCACTAATGGTCGACGACTGCTTTAATAAGCTAAAGAGTTTCGGTTTTTCAGGACGTGAAGTTATTAGAGAAAAGTATCTTTTTGCATCTCAATCAAAGGGGAATCGCAAAGTCCAGTTATCGGATGATCATAAAAAACTCATAGCGGATAAGCTTTCGAAACATAAAANCTAGGAAGATAATTGGCAGAACCAGTGCCATGGTTCGTAGCTTACTCCCCTATTATTGCTTCTGGGAAAGCTCATACTAAATTGGTAGGTTTTAGCATTCTTTTGGAGCCATTCGAAGGCTGGTGTTAGTTCGAATTCTTCCGATAAAGGTGGGCATTCCGTAGTGCTTAAATCAATGGCATGGCCCGTATGGTGCTCGCTGAAGCCAGGGATGGCATTTACTTTGAGGATAGTCGATAAATCTTCACCATTCTTTAATTTTTTCATAATTAAGTTGTACTGATAGTCTATAGACCTAAATGCGGACACAAGTTGAATCTCTATATTATCCTTTTTGGCCGCCCGTTTTAGCTTCTGCCAGCAAGAGAGTGTTTTTGGCGACATAAGTTGGACGCGCCCAAAAATGTCCTGCTCAGCCTCCACCAATTTCCCACATTCTTTCTGTTCTGATAATTTATAGTTCCTTAAATGATATTCTTCTATACCGAGTTCACGAAGTTTTGATAATAAATACGCATTCATAAATGTCTCTAGACCCTAGGGTAATAGCAAGCCACTGGGTATGGCTGCTGAAAAATACGTTTTAATTTCACTATCACGTAAGAGATCCATATTGCTCTCAAGTTTTGTAAAGATTAGTAATTTGGTTTCGTCTTTCAAAGCGCTGATAAATATAATTGATTGTAGATTCAAATTTGCGTTCTTCAATAAGAATGAAGTCTTTGGTTGGGAAATCAGGGAAATATATATCGCCCTGAGCTTGCGTCTCAATAGTACTGATATGGACAGTTTTAACGAAAGGTAACGCGAGTTTATAAATTTCGCCCCCCCCGGCTACGAAAATTGATTTTGCCAGCTTTTTTGCCTCTGCAAAGGCTACCTGCAAAGAGGGGCAGACTTTACAATGGTCAGAGCTAAAATTTTTGTTTCGAGAAATCACAATCGTGTCTCTACCTGGTAACGCTTTACCTATGGAAACAAAAGTTTTTCGACCCATGATAAGTGTTCCACCCATCGTAATTTTTTTAAATAATCTTTGTTCGTCTCTGACTTTCCAAGGAATTTTGTCACCACTACCAATAATTCCATTAAGCGATCGAGCTGCGATCATCGAGATATTCACATTTGCTCTACCGTGGTAATTCCAAGTAGCTCTAATCCTTGTTTGATTATCTGCGAAGTCAAGTCGCAGAGGACTAATCGACTGGTTTGATTATGTGATCCAAGAACGGGACACGTTTCATAAAAGTTATTAAATAAGCCCGAGAGCTCATAGAGATAGGCGCACAAAACGTTTGCTTGATAGTCTTCCAAAGAATTTTCGATTGCTTCTGGAAATTGTAGTATTTTAATCCCAAGCTTTATCTCGGCCTCTTCGGTAATTTTTATTTTCCCTTCCTCTAAACAGTTAACTCCCGCTCTGCGAAAGAGACTTCGAATCCGGGTGTAAGAATATTGCAGGTAAGGTGCGGTATTCCCTTCGAAAGAGAGCATCCTATCCCAGTCGAAGATATAGTCCGTAGTTCTGTTTTTCGACAGCTCCGCATATTTAATAGCACCTATACCGACAACATGGGCAATTTTTTGTTTATCCGATGTGCTCAATTTTGGATTCTTTTTACTAACTAAGGCCAAGGCTCTTTCGATCGCTTCATCTAACACATCTATCAGCTTAACGTCGGCACCGTCTCGTGTCTTGAATCGACTACCGTCTTCTTTCAGTACCATCCCGAAGGGGAGATGCTTAAATTCCTGATCTTCTCGGATATATCCAACTTTTTGGGATACTGCAAATAACTGCCGCAGATGTAGCTTTTGCTCTCCACCAACAACATAAAGTACTTTGTTCGCTTTTAACACATTCGTTCTATACCTTACCGCTGCTAAGTCCGTAGCAATGTAAGGGTATCCGCCATCTGATTTTTGTATGATCGCCGGAAGCGGTTTTTGATCTTTGCCTTTNAATNCTTCAAGGAAAACGCACTTTGCACCNTCACTTTTAACCAGTAATCCTTCTTTTCCCGAAAGCTCCTCAACCACTGTAGGCAGGTCATCATTATAGGCACTTTCAGCACGAATATCGTCATTTGTTAATGTAATATCAAAGCGTTCGTAAACTGCCTGACTGTGACGAATTGACTCCGAAATAAACTGTTTCCAAAGTGCCATACACTTAGTATCTTTGCTTTGAAGTTTCACAACATAACTTCGCGCCTTCTCTGCAAAATCTCTGTCTTCTTTAAATAATTTACTTGCTGCTTGGTAGAAACGTTCCAAGTCTTTGAGCTCTGTAGATAGAGCTTCACCATTTTCAGTAAGTTCATCCATATAGGCCAGTAAGCTACCAAATTGTGCTCCCCAGTCCCCTACGTGGTTTACTCGGACTACATCATGGCCAAGATATTCTAGGATTCGTACTATGCAGTCGCCGATAGTGGTAGTCCTTAAATGGCCGATGTGCATTTCTTTGGCAAGATTAGGTGAGGAATAGTCTACGACGATTTTTAATAATTTTTGTTTAGTTACTCCTAATAGAGGATCCGACCGAAGCGCCAATAGTCCATCCGCAATAAAGTCCGTCTTCAAGGTAATATTGATAAAACCAGGACCAGCTATTTCTGCATCGAAGACCTGAGTTTCCACGTTTGGCAAAAGTTGCTGAGCTAGTTCTCGGGGGTTTCGCTTTAACGCTTTCGCGGCCCCCATAACACCATTGGCTTGATAATGACCAAACTCTGAGCGCTGAGCTGGTTTTACTATGGCAGGGAAATGTTCTCCCGTGACCTTTAAGAGGTCTTTTGTAAGCGCATCTTCAAGAAAGTGCTGTATATTCATTCGTAATTGGCAATAAAGATTTAAACTCGTGATATGTTAGCCAAATTAGACGATTCGTTCAGCACTTTATGTCTCTCCTCTATGTTTTGGTGTGGTGTCTTTGGAGACCAAAATATTGAGAAGCAGAGCTATATGTATAATCTAAGATCTATCTTCTGGCTGTATTCCTTAGCTATTTGGCGGAATTATAGGCTGTCTGCACCTGTTCGCTTACTTTAATGCCCAGTATTTTAGAGCGGGTATATAGATACTTAGTTAATTCAGAGAATCTAAGTATCCGTCCAAATAGGCACTTAATATTTTCTCCTCAGAGCATAAGATTGCGCAAATTTGAGCACGTAATCGATTTATACTGACTGATAAGAATAAGATCTTCTGTCATACGTGTTTTCTAGATCAGTCGCTCTTTAAGAACTTGTTTACTTTGCTTACTTAATTCTGGATAGAGCTTTAAGGCAGCATTACCTTCACTAGTTGTCTTATACATTCCTCTACTAAGTTTACAAAACCAACCGTAATAGTTGTCAGACAGTATGGCTTGGGTTTTTTCTCCTCCACCAAGACTTCTTATTAGTTTCGGTGAACTCGGGCCAAGCTCTTGTAGGCATATTGCTATGTAAATTGCTTTTTCTCGATATGCTGTCACCAACTTTGTACGAACGCTTCCGCCTTTGTTGTAATTTTTGGACCGACCACCTAATTCTTTAATTACTGCATATTCTTTTTTCTTATTTTTTTGTTTTTTTGATGGGAGAGGATCAAGCAATTTTGTAACACGCAGGCCTGAAATGCCCTCGCTAATAATAAGTAATCCAAGTTCAAGTCGTTTTAGTAAGTATTTAGTATCTTTAAACCGTCGCTTATTCTTTGGTTCAGCAATAGCGACATACACGCTATTGCTAATTGCTTGTCTCTGTGTTGCTTGAATAAGCAACTTCATATTAATACTGGTTTTTAGTTCAATAATAATGAGATCGTCATCTTTTATGGCTACCACATCACAATTTCGTACCTCAGCATCGACTTTATAACCATGACTCTCGAGATATAAGCGTATGGGTTCAAATAGATCAGTTTCAGCCATTTTCTCGAAGAACCTTTACAAGTTCTTTCGCTAGTCCACCAAAAGCCCCATTGCTCATGATTATAATATTAACTGGGCGATTACGAGCAATATATTCCTTAACTCGCAATACAATTTTCGTCGTGCCACTGATTAACTCCATTCCAGGGCCGTTTAAATAATCATTCATCTGCCACGCGATATTCTCTGGTTGATGCCAAATCGTATAGTCAGCGGGCGCGGATGAGTCTGCTAACTTGTTTGCATGAGTTCCCAGCTTCATTGTGTGAGACGCGGGATCAATGATTGCTAAGATCTTCGCTTCTCCAACTCGGGAGCGCAGTCCACTTAAGGTTGCGTGGATTGCTGTTGGATGGTGCGCGAAGTCATCAAATAAATTAACATCATCAAGGTTATAGATTAACTCCATGCGACGCTTGACCCCAATGAATTTGCTCAGAGCTTCACAAGCAGCTTTAGGTTGTATCCCGGCATGAGTACATGCAGAAATTGCGGCTAAGGCATTTGAGATATTATGAATACCTGTCTGGTTCCACTTGATATGCCCAACTATTTTTTCTTGGCTACAAACATCAAATTCGCTCTCATCGGCTGTTATATTGGCAGCTGTTATTTCGGCATTATCAAGATCAAAAGTTTTTGTTCTACTCCAACACCCCCGAGCGATAACTTCTGAAACATTAACATCGCTGGGAGGATACGTGATCTGGCCATCGCCTGGGATTTTCCTTACGAGAAGGTGGAATTGATCTTGAATTTGCGCAAGGTCTTTAAAGATATCTGCATGATCATATTCAATGTTGGTTATGATGAGCGTTTGCGGCCGGAAGTGGAGGAATTTTGATTGATGATCAAAAAAGGATGTATCGTACTCGTCTGCTTCGATAACGAAGTATGAGGAACTTCCTAGGTTTGCAGATTTCTTAAGATTTGATGGTATTCCTCCTATCAGGTATCCAGGATCCATCCCTTCTTCTTGTAGGATTGAGGCAACCATACTTGAAGTCGTAGTCTTACCATGGGTACCTGTTACGGCAATAACCCAACGATTTTGAAGAATATAACGTCCAATCCATTCCGCACCAGAGCAGTATGGAATCTTTTTACTAAGAACTGCTTCTAAAGCGGCGTTTCCTCGATTTAAACCAGCATTTCCTATTACTACTAATTCGATGTTCTGAGGTATGCTGTTTCCTGTATATGGAGAATTGAGTTGAATACCAGCTTGTTCTAGCTGTTCGCTCATCGGGGGATAGACATTTTCGTCAGAACCGGAAACGTCATGGCCAGCCTGTTTTGCTAGAAGAGCAATACTACCCATCAGTGTGCCGCAGATGCCTAGGATATGAATACGCATGGATTGGAAACTAGAAACTTACAGTTTGAGGAGATGGCAAGACGACTAAAATCAAGGTGGCGATCAGGATCATATTCACAAATGCGATTGCTGAACCTTGAAGCATACTTATTTGCGCAGAGCGGTGGTAAAGATTTCCCACTATTGCTAGCCACCATATAAGGCAAACTAGCCAGACAGACTCAGAGAAAAAAATTAGCAGATCAATATCACTATGTTGCCTTAGAAGTATGAATGGAATCTGTATACACACTATAAAAGCACCTGCCCCAAGCAAAGCGGTGCATGTGGAAACGAAACGCTTGGGAAAGTTTTTGTAATATAACAACAGCAGAGTAATCAAACCAAAAACTAGGACTTCTATTATAACCATCGCTAACACCAACCCCACGCTTTGAGAAGGACGTGCGATTAACCCGCCGACTGTATTTGTCAGTACATAAATTAGAAGAATTAANGAAAAAATCGGTGTTCTTGGAGGTATTCTTTCAGCCCCCCTTTTTAACAAACAGATTTGCCAGAAATAATTTAGAATCGATAGCATATCGACGATTTGATCTGGAGATCTGCTAATGTTTTCATTACATACCTTTTTTTAAGAGTCATAATTTCTCGAGTATCCCGTATTAATTTTTCTAAGCTCAGGCATTAAAAGGGCAACAATCAAAATGCTGACGATGAAAAGCCCACCGCTTGTCGCAAGGCCAGCTTCAATACTTACAACCTCTGATAAATAACCAATGGGAACAAGACCTATTGGCATCAGACCATGAGCCATCATATCAAAGCTCATTACCCGTCCCCTCATATGTGGCTCAGCCTGCAGTTGCAGTAAAGACCGATTCATTGAAAGGGTAAACGTCGAGAGGAACCCAACAACTGCAATTACAAATACAGCTTGAAGAAAATTTTGGGTAAATGCTAGCCATATTAGGGCTAAACCCCAGAATCCACTGATTGATATCAGCCAGAAGCCCTTATGCCGCAGGTTGCCCATTTGGGCCATTGTCAGTGAGCCGATGATTGCTCCAACACCCATACCAGTAAGCAGCAGCCCTAGATCATCGGGTCCTCCAGAAAGAACATCTGAGTTGAAGGCGGGCAGTAATGTGTTGAGGGTAGTTCCGAAGAGAAAGGAGACGCTCGTGAGAAGCATCAGTCCAGCAACTACTGGAGTCCGAAAAAGATATTTTATCCCTGCTCTAAGGTCGTCGTATGCTGATTCTTTTTTGCGTGGACTTGGTCGTCCATGGTGTTTTATAAAGATAACCGTGATTGCAGCAGTAAAATATAGGAAAGAAAGGATAAAGAAGACAAGACCTACGCCAACGCTAGAGCTTGTATCGCCTTGGGCAAACTTAGCTATCATAAAACCAGCTAACGCAGGCCCCAGTATTCTGGCGAGGTTCCAAGCCGTCATATTATAGGCCATCGCGTTGAAGACAAGTCGTTCACCGACGACCTCTGGGATAAGAGCTGTACGTGCTGGAATTGACAATGCCATTGCGGTGCCATTAATAAAAGCCACCCATATGAAATCCCAAAAGGACACTTCACCAAGCATAATTATACAACCCATTACGAGGGATGCTGTACCGTTTATCAGAGGGGAAAAACCGATAATCGGTTTTTTCGGGAAACGATCTGCAATTACGCCGCCTGTCAATGAGAAGATGATGGTAGGTAAGGTTTGAGCAAGACTAACCCAGGCTAAATCTAGCGCAGAGGAACTCATCTCGTAAACTAACCAACCTTGAGCAACTGTCTGCATATTCATGGCAAAAGCAGCAGTCACCATCCCCGTCCAGAGAAAGAGATAGTCTGGAACTTTCAGTGCAGCAAATAGTGATTTGCTTTTATTGGGTGAGGATTCGATACAGGAACTATTCAAAGTGATCACAACAAATTACAATAGTATATCTGATTACCAAAGGGATAGGTTATTTGCAGAGTAAGGTGAACCCTAAGAGAAGCTAAGTAAAATCTAAGTTAGATTAAAAAACTATTTGTTAGGGAGAATCGTATTCAAAAGTAGCTTCTGATGGAAGGTTCCTTTTTAACAGTCTATTTTTAATTTGGTCAAAACGTTATGAGTAAAGCTGATCGTGCCGTGGCCTGGTGGCTGGGTAGTGTCTGTGTCGTCGTATTCTGTATGATTATTGTCGGAGGGGTTACGCGATTAACCCATAGTGGCTTGTCCATGGTCGATTGGAAGCCGATCTTGGGGGTAGTTCCACCGCTTGGTGAAGATGGCTGGCAAGCAGCGTTTGATGCGTATAAACAGTATCCTGAGTATCAGAAAGTAAATCGGGATATGGAGTTATCGGAGTTTAAATTTATTTATTATTGGGAATATGGTCATCGTGTTTTAGGGAGAATTATTGGCTTAATTTTTTTCATCCCTCTCGTTTTCTTAGCCTACTTTAAAATGATAAGGCGCGAATTAGTGCCAAAGTTATTCGTTGCTTTTGTCCTAGGCGGCNTGCAGGGCTTACTTGGCTGGTACATGGTCAAAAGCGGATTAGTCGACATTCCTCGGGTCAGCCATTTGCGGCTCGCAGCGCATCTTCTTCTAGCTATGTTTCTTCTAGGTTATATCTTTTGGTTCTTGATGGAAATTTGTAAAGTAAAGGTCGATAAGGCCTCGGGTAAGGTGAGAGGTTGGCTGCTCGCTATAGCCGCGCTATTCGGGGTTCAGGTTACTTACGGGGCTTTTGTTGCCGGTTTGCGCGCTGGGTTAGGCTTCAATACCTTTCCACTCATGGATGGAAGTTGGCTTGCTCAGGCAGCGACCTTGATGACTCCACTCTGGATTAATGTTTTTGAAAACGGTGCTATGGTTCAATTTATTCATCGTTGGCTAGGAGCGTTACTGATTCTAGTTTTGATTGTGGGATTCTTCAAAGTCCTGGGAAGCTCTCGCCGACTGGTGGCAGCTTGGATAGGCTTGAGTATTTGTCTTTTTGGACAATTTGCCCTCGGTGTAAGTACTTTAGTCCTTCATGTACCTCTCTCTTTAGCTAGTCTTCATCAGGCTCTAGCAGTTATAGTAATGTTGGTGATTGTGTATCTTCTTTACATTACTAAACCTAGCAGATGAAAGTTTGCCTGGGACAAATTGATACTACCCCAGGTGACTTTGATGGAAATCTCCAAAAAATTTTTCTAGGGGTCGAGGAAGCTAGTAAAGCCAAGTGCGATGCGCTGGTATTTCCAGAATTAACTATTCCTGGTTACCTTAGTCAAGACCTTCTTTATGACCCAAGGTATATTGAGCAGAATCTGAGTAGTTTGAAAAAGGTAGTCGATTACTCTTTAACAACTTTCGCAGGATTGCATATAGTCTTGGGTTACATCGAACGGAATATGGGCCCCGGAAAGCCTTTTTTTAATATGGCGGCGGTGGTTTCTGGAGGAAAGATTCTTGGTCGCTACAAGAAACAGCTTGTCCCATTTTATGATGTTTTTGATGAGGCTAGATACTATGAGCGAGGTGAGGAGCTTTTGGTCCTTAACATCGCTGATAAGAGAGTAGGTATAGCAATCTGCGAAGATCTTTGGAATGACAAGGGTTCGGAAGACTACAGCTACGTTAACAATCCGCTTCGTATGTATAGAGACAAAGGCATTGAAGTTATTCTCTCTCTGAATAGCTCGCCATATGTGCATGATAAGGCGTGGAAGAGGTTAAATTTGATTTGTGAGCAAGACTCACCGTTAACGATAGTTTATGTAAACCAACGCGGAGGTCAGGACGATCTGGTATTTGACGGCCAGAGTTTTGTAGTACAGGGAAGGTCACTGCTTCACATGTCTAACGAAATTTTTAAGGATACTTATGACATTGTTGATACAAATAACTGCCCTCCTCTAAGCTCTTCATTGGAAAATGCAGAGGCCAATATCGCATTCGTGGATCTTTTTGATCTCTTAGTTTTGTGCCTGAGAGACTATGTCAAGAAATCTGGATTTTCGCAGGTGGTCATCGCTTCCAGCGGTGGTGTCGATTCTGCGGTTGTTTGCAAACTTGCTTGTGAGGCCCTAGGACCGAAGAATGTGCACGCTATCAGATTGCCATCGCTCTACAGCTCTGAACACTCTCGAGAAGATGCTTTAGAGCTACATCGTAATCTTGGATGTTGGGATTACGAAGTCCCGATTGACCATAAGAGTGCTGTAACTATGTTGAATGAAAAATTTGCGATACATAATACGAGAGATAATTTAGTAGCTAATGTTTTACAGTCGGGAAATTATCAAAGTATTGCAGATGAGAATATACAGGCTCGACTACGTGACATTTATATTATGCATTTTAGCAATGCCTTTGGGGCGATCCCGCTATCGACGGGCAATAAGACTGAATCGGCCTGTGGTTATTATACCCATTTCGATATGAACTTTAGCTTTGCCCCCATTAAAGATTTATATAAATTCCAAGTTGTAGAGATTGCTAAACAGTGTAGCGACATTCCGTTGAATATTTGGCGGAAGGCCCCGAGTGCAGAATTAGCAGAGGGTCAAAAAGACGAGGAAAGTCTATTACCCTACGCGGTCTTGGATCCCATTGTTCGAGCGTACGTTGAGGATTACGTAAGCACTTTTGACGGGTTCAATTTATGGCTTCAAAGGCAGCAAGCTGAGAAGATTTCATCAGACTCTGAGTTTTTATTCGCATGGCTTGCTTCGGAGGTTGCAGAAATAGATTTTGGAAGAATACTAAGTCTTATGGGGAAAATGGAATTTAAAAGACGTCAAACATGTCCAGGAACGAAGGTAACTAAAGTTGCGTTTGGCATGGGTAGAAGAGTTCCAATAGTCGAGAAATGGACCCCGTAGCGTCGCGTTAGATTTTGGGCAAAAATTTTTCGCTACCATGATGCCAAACTCTGCATAATTAAGCTTTCATTTTAGGAGAGGGTGCTTTGGTAAAAAATATATTTTATGCGCAATCAGGTGGTGTGACAGCTGTTATAAATGCAACTGCTTGCGGTGTCATCGAGACTGCTAGAAACGAGCCCAGGTTGGGTAAGGTTTTTGCGGGACGTAACGGTATCATCGGGGCTTTACGTGAAGAGTTAATTGATACTTCGCTTGAAAGTGAGAATACTATTCGAGGTCTAAGGAGTACTCCAAGCGGAGCATTTGGATCCTGTCGTTACAAGCTCAAGTCAATTGAAGAAAGTCGTGAGGAGTATGAAAGACTTTTAGCAGTCTTCCGAGCCCATGATATTGGGTATTTTCTTTATAACGGGGGCGGGGACTCTCAGGATACGGCACATAAAGTATCACAATTCAGTTTGGAAATGGGTTTCCCGGTTACTTGTATAGGTATCCCTAAAACGGTCGATAATGATTTACCAGTAACCGATTGCTGCCCAGGGTTTGGTTCGGTAGCGAAGTTCGTAGCCATTTCTACCTTGGAGTCGGGGCTAGACGTCGCATCTATGGCTGAATCATCNACGAAAGTCTTTGTTTTAGAAGTGATGGGTCGACATGCCGGCTGGATTGCCGCATCTTCAGGTTTGGCAAAGATTGAGGGAAATGCAGCACCGCATATCATTTTATTTCCTGAAATTAAATTTGATAAGAAAAAGTTTTTAGCAAAGGTTAGGGAGACGGTGGATCGTGTTGGCCATTGTGTGGTTGTAGCGTCAGAGGGAATTCAATATGAGGATGGAACATTTGTAGCTGATACTGGCTTGAACGACGCTTTTGGACACAGCCAATTGGGCGGCGTAGCTCCAGTTCTAGTTGGCCAAATAAAAAGGGAACAGGGTTATAAGTGCCATTGGTCAGTTGCAGATTATCTTCAGCGCTCTGCAAGGCATATTGCCTCTGCCACTGATGTTGAGCAAGCCTATGCTGTGGGTAAGTCTGCAGTTGAGTTCGCAGTTCAAGGTAAGAATGCAGTCATGCCTATTATCGTGAGAAGAGAGCAAGATCCTTACCGCTGGGAAATTGGTGAAGTAGCTCTTTCTGAAGTTGCGAATGTGGAGCGAACAATGCCTTTGGGTTTTATTTCTGAAGACGGCTATGGCATTTCCAACCGCTGCAGGCGTTACTTGGCGCCTTTAATAGAAGGAGAGGATCCCCCACCGTTTAAAAACGGTCTGCCGGCTTATATTCGAATAGAAAATAAACTACTTAAGAAGAAGCTACCAAAATTCAATGTGAGATAGCGCACCCAATGTATTGTTGAAAAAGGATGTGCTATCTAAACATTGGGCGAATGCTGAATCACGAAGAGAGCAAAGGCGCTATTACAAGACTCACTATCGCCATGACATTAATCAGGATATTCATAGAGGGTCCAGCAGTGTCTTTAAATGGGTCCCCAACAGTGTCCCCAACCACGGCTGCAGCATGAACTTCCGAGCCCTTCCCGCCAAGATTTCCCTTCTCGACATACTTTTTCGCATTATCCCAGGCGCCGCCGGCGTTTGCCATCATAAGTGCAAGTAAAACGCAGCCCAGGAGAGCACCCGCAAGCATACCACCTAAACTTTGGGCCCCTAGAATTCCCCCGACCAATGCTGGCATGAAGACCGCGATAACTCCCGGTAAAATCATTTTTTTTAAAGCAGCATTGGTAGCAATTTCAATGCACTTATTATGATCAGGGTCTGCCTTACCTTCCATAAGACCTTCAATCTCGCGAAACTGGCGCCTAATTTCCTCAATCATTTCCATGGCAGCGTCGCCAACAGAGGTCATAGTTATAGAGGCGATAAGGAAGGGAAGTACGCCGCCAATAAATATCCCAACTAGCACCTTTGGATTAGAAAGCTCGAGAGAAAACGATGGATCTGCCGCTGACATAGTTTCAACGAAGGCTGCGATAATGGCCAAGGCGGCGAGCGCTGCTGCACCGATTGCGAAACCCTTTCCAATGGCGGCTGTTGTATTTCCTACCTCATCTAAACCGTCCGTGATCGCTCTAACTTCTTCTCCTAGTCCCCCCATTTCCGCAATTCCACCCGCATTGTCCGCTACGGGACCATATGCATCTAGCGCCATTGTCATGCCAACAGTTGCAAGCATTCCTACCGCAGCGATGCCTACCCCATAAAGTCCAGCAAACTCAGTAGAGATATAAATTATCGCTGCGATACCCAATATCGGTATTACTACTGACTGCATACCCACTGCGAGACCAGTGATCATTACTGTGGCTGTGCCAGTTTTCCCTGACTCCGCTATCTTTTTTACAGGTCCTTTCGAGGTGTAGTACTGGGTCACGATCCCAATCAATACTCCACCGGCCGTACCCGCGATTATCGAAAACCATACATTTTCGCTAATACCCATCAAATTAGTTAGGAAATAAGAACCGACAATGAGTAGTACTGCAGATGCGTTATGTCCCATGTGTAAAGCTGCCTCGGCAGATTTGTTCGACATCATACGTACTACGAGAATTCCAAGTATGGAGCAAATAAGTCCAATGCTAGCTAACCCCAATGGGAGGGACATTAGAGCAGACCGGCCTGATTCCGGCGCAAGCGCCATAACACCATAGTCAGCAGTCATTACTAGAGTGGACGCTATTGCAACGGTCGCGATCATAGAACCGCAATAGGACTCGAAGATATCTGAACCCATTCCGGCTATATCCCCTACGTTATCTCCTACATTATCTGCAATAACGCCAGGGTTTCTGGGATCGTCCTCCGGGATTCCAGCCTCAACTTTCCCCACCAAATCAGCACCTACATCAGCACTTTTTGTATAGATCCCACCTCCTACCCTCGAGAAAAGGGCTACGCTTGAGGCGCCCATACCAAAACCATGAATTGCATGGGCGGTTTCAGGATCACCACCAAAATACCAGTACAGCGAACCTAAACCTATGAGTCCCAGAGAGGCAACGCATAAGCCCATGATGGAGCCGCCATAAAGGGCTACTGTAAGCGCTCCTGATTGGCCACTGACCTGGGCTGCAGTAGTCGTTCTGACGTTCGCTTTGGTGGCTGCGAACATGCCTAGATAACCTGCTGCTGCGGATGTGATGGCGCCGACTGCGAAAGACAGGGCTGTCTTTATTCCAAGATCAGTTAACAAAATTATCACGAATAGTACTGCTGTAAAGATAAGGAGATAGGAGTACTCCCTATGCATGAATGCCATTGCACCTTCATGTATAGAGTCAGCGATCTTTTTTACCTTATCCTCACCCTCGTCGTATCTGGTCATGAGTATGTATATTATAAAGGCACAAACTAGGCCCAGCACACCAAAAATTGGAGGCAAATTTGTCAAGCTGCTCATAAAGTCTTCCGGTTGGATTGTTGTTTCCTGCTAGGTNTTTACCTGGCAGATCGTTAAAATTTTCTAATGGTACAAAAATGCCATCAAATAGAAAACCATTGTCTCATCCATCTTCTAATAAACGTCGCAGTTCTATAATTGCTGTATTTGCTCTTGAGATGTGGGAGCCCATTACCAGTGAATGATTGGCCACTAAACCAAAGCCAGTCCCATTGAGAACAATGGGGCTCCAAAAAGGCTCCTGGGTAGTTTCAAGCTCCCTAATAATATGTTTCAAACTAATGGTAGCATTCTTTTTTTCTAAAACATCTTTGAAGTCTATTTCGATAGCTTTTAGCAAATGAATCAACGCCCATGTTGTACCTCGGGCTTCGTAAAAGATGTCGTCGAGCTCGAGCCAAGGGGTTTTAAGTTGCATTTCAGTGCTTGTATCGGTTGATTGCTGGGCTGCGGAATCTCCTGCCAAGGAGGTATTGAACTGGCGTTTGCCCACACTCGCGCTAAGCCTCTGGGATAGGCTGCCAAGACGCGTCTCCACTTCAGATAACCAGGTACCAAGGTTGTCTGCACGGGCATAAAACTGCGCATCTGTTTCGGCTTTGTTACTTAGCCTCACGAGGAAGCTGGTCATTTGTTGGATCCCTTTCCGGTACTCAGATTCAGTAGCGGGTAACATCCAGCTTTTATTATCAAAGTAGAATTGATTTTCAGCTGCTACCAATGCTGGATCTTCTATTGATTGTGATTGTGATCGAGAAAAATTGTTTCTCATTGTTCTGGTAATATCACGAAGTTGCACCAGAGCTCCAAACTCCCAATTGGGTATATTATCCATCCACGCTCCTGGAGGCATAATATCGTTGCTAAGGTACCCACCATTTTTACCTAAAAGCGTTTCAGAAATTTCAAGTATTACCGCTACGGTAGAACTGCCGGTGACCTTATCTATTTGATTTTTCTCGAGAACTTGCGAAGTGGTATCTAGGACATTGAAGGTCGGAGGCTCTTGGTTCCAAATCAATCCTAGAATGCTTGTCACCGAGAAAGTCAAGATGATGAGCATGATAAAGCCCCAAGGTGTTCGTCTTGTTTCTAGTTTGTCTTTTATTTTAGTCTGGATATCTAGCATCTTGTTCCGACCATAGCGAAAAGCGCGATGAAATGTAAAGGACCACTCGGCACTTCAGTAGTGGAGAATTACTTGGGGGGAACCGCTAATTTCAAAAGTAGCTCTTATACGATCAACGCTATATGAGTTAAGGTGCTTATAAATCCATCTTCCTTCGCTGTCATTTTGTGCCTGAATTACTATATCAGCATTTCGCCGATCAATTTCTTCTGCGATCTCTTGCATTCTTACTTTCACTGAGTCTTCCCTTAAAGACAATTGTTTTTGATTGATGATGAAATTAGTCTCGCGAATCGAAGAACGGTTCACAATATTGGCTTCTAAAGATGAGATACTTGGATGAGTTTCATCTACTGATTTCGCCTTGGCGATGTAATCCAGTGATCGCGCCAAGTTATCGGCTTCAAATGTTTCTAACGCCCAAGTCAAATATTGCTCAACAATATCACTAATGCCATGTTGAGCATCGATATTATAGGGATCTCTAGCTAATACAAGTGAGTACCATAAATATGAGTTGTCGTTATACGGTGTTGTTAGTCGCTGTCTAGCAAAAGCATTTTTTGCGAGCTTCAGAAATTTCTCAACTTCGGGGTCAGGGTTACTTGGGCTTTCTGACAACCACTGTACCTTTGGCTCTAGATTAACTTTTGGCGTTCCAGAGCAAGCACTAAGTATCCAGACTAACATTAAGATATAAAGATAACCGCAGGCTTGTGAACTTTTAAAAGAAAAAAAGTATTGTTTTAATTGCTGGTGCACAATATCTTCTATGCTCTTAGCAAATAANATTGTATGACTTTCGGCGGTCTGTGTGTGAACATTTGTAGATTGTTTTTTTTTCTTTCGATGATCGGGGCGTTAAGTCCCGTCGGGGCAGAATTAGCGCAACCGGCTTCGAAATCTTTATTAGCAGAGGTTGAGTCNGAGATCCTGCCTGTAGAGTCAGCTTTCCAAATGTTCGTCGCAAAAAACAAGAACTCCATTGAGATTCGCTGGTTAATTGCGNCTGGTTGCTATCTTTATAGAGACAAGCTTACTTTTTCAATAGATTTAGACGAATTAGATATACCGGAAGGAGCCTTATATCACGATGAGTTTTTTGGTGAAGTTGAGGTTTACTTCGATNAATTAGTGGTTAACATGTCGTTAAAATCCAAAAAAGTGTCATTAAAAGAAATAATAGTAGGTTTTCAGGGTTGCTCGCAGTCGGGGTTTTGTTATCCTGCTCAGAAAAGAGAAATTAGACTTTAATTTCATAATCGAAAAATATAAAGTTCTAAAAAAATCACGATAATTGGGATATCTTCGAGGAAAATCAGTAAATGTCAAAAATAACAGTTATCCATGGTCCAAACTTAAATCTATTGGGGATAAGAGAGCCAAGTTTGTACGGTTCTGAGACATTAGAAACTATCAACCAAAGACTCGGAGAAGCTATTGAATCAGCTGGTCACGAATTTGAGGCTTATCAATCAAATGCTGAGCATGAACTTGTAGACAAAGTTCAATCCTCTAAACCAGATACGGCATTTATCATTATCAATCCTGGAGCATTTACTCATACCAGTATTGCTCTGAGAGATGCTTTCCTCGGAGTTCAGATACCATTTATCGAAGTACACTTGTCGAATGTCGATAGCCGTGAGGAGTTTCGTCGGCAGTCTTTTTTCGCAGATATTGCAGTTGGATCAATCATTGGACTTGGCCCTCAAGGTTATTTGCTCGCGGCTCAAGCAGCCTTAAGTAGGATAGAGGCGGTGTAATGGATATAAGAAAAGTGAAAAAGCTGATTGAATTGATGGAAGAGTCTGATTTAGCGGAAATTGAAGTCAAAGAGGGTGAAGATAGCGTGAGAATCTCTAGGGGAAAGAGGATCAGTAATACTTTGGCAGAAGCGGATGATATTAGACGTAAGGATCAAAATTCCATAGAAACCCCCTCTGTTGGAGGAAATACGGTCAATGCACCGATGGTTGGATCTTTTTACCGTGCCGCATCGCCAAGTTCTCCGGCATTCGTTGAAGTTGGAGACAGAATTAAGGTGGGTGATATTTTGTGTATTATTGAATCAATGAAGATGATGAATCAGATTCGATCGGAAGTATCAGGTACGATTGAAGCTATCCTTATAGAAAATGGACAATCCGTTCAATTTGATCAACCTTTATTTACTGTTGTTTAGTTTTAGACACCTTGTTGCTTAGCTTCCTTTACATTGTCCCCAGGGTGGGGGTTCAAACATTGTGAAAAAGGTCCTTATTGCTAATCGGGGGGAGATAGCCCTTCGTGTGCAAAGAAGTTGTCGCGAGTTGGGGATAAAAACGGTAGGAGCTTACGCGGCAGTTGATAAAGACTTACTTCATCTTAGGTACACTGACGAAATTTTTTGTGTAAGCAAAGATGATTATCTTTGCTCGAGAGAGTTAGTTTCTGCAGCAAAAATTTCTGGGTGCGATGCGATTCACCCAGGGTACGGCTTTTTGGCTGAAAATCAGGAATTCTGTAAGATGACAGAAGACGAAGGTCTGATCTTCATCGGTCCAAGTTCCTCACAGATTCTGGAAATGGGAAATAAGATAAGGGCACGAGCGACTTTTCGTAAGCTGGGTTTGAACCCGGTCCCGGGGTCTAAAGTAGAAGTTTCTGATGATGATGTCGCGCTGGAACTAGCTAAAGATATTGGTTTTCCGGTTGTCGTTAAAGCAGCTCTTGGAGGNGGAGGGAAAGGTATCAGAATCGTTGATAATGAGTCCCAGTTGATCGGAGCACTTAATATTGCTAGGACGGAGGCAGAGGCCTATTTTGGTGACGAATCTATTTATCTAGAAAAGTTTTTAGACAACGCNCGACACATAGAAGTGCAGATCTTTGGCGATGGTCTGGGTAATGCCATTCATTTTGGCACCCGCGAATGTTCTATTCAAAGACGTCAGCAAAAGCTAATTGAGGAAGCGCCTGCCCCTGGCCTAACTAATGAAGAAACCGACACCATCTGTGGTTTAGCTGTCTCCGCTGTTTCAGCCCTACGTTATAGGAATGCTGGAACGCTCGAGTTCCTTTATCAGGACGGGGAGTTCTATTTTGTTGAAATGAATACTCGTATTCAGGTGGAACATCCTGTCTCTGAGTTAATTTCAGGACGAGATTTTGTGAACCTCCAACTATNAATCGCCGCCAACAATAAATTACCTTTNAATCAGGACTCAATAAAACTTGAGGGAAGTGCAATTGAATGCAGGATCAATGCTGAGGATGAAGATTACAATCCTTCTCCAGGAACAGTGTCTAATGTCATCTTTCCTGGTGGCTTGGGAGTTCGGGTAGACTCTCATCTCTATTCTGGTTATATCGTACCACACCAGTTTGATTCCCTTATTGCCAAGCTTATCGCTTGGGGTTTTACCCGGTCTGAGAAAATAAATAAAATGGATCGTATGCTTGAAGAATTTACGATTGAAGGAATTAAAACTAATAAAGATAGGCTTTGGGAGGTCATTCGAAACAAGAGATTTTTAAGTGGCGTGGTTAACACGCAATTCCTCGATCAGCTGGTCGAATGAAATGGTATAATATTACCGTAGCGACCAGAAAGTCGCGTTGTGATGAGTTGGAGCGGTTATTTTGGTCCCTTGGTGCGCTTTCTGTGACTGTCGCTGATGGCAGTGATGATCCAATTTTTGAGCCCGGATATGGAGAAACGCCTCTTTGGTGTGATATCCATATGACTGCACTATTTCCTGATAGCTTAGATATTTCCGAAATAGACGAGGAGCTAAGGGGTAATAGCTATANTGTTGNTGAACATGAAGTACTTGTCGATCGTGTTTGGGAGAGGGAGTGGCTAAAATACTTTAGACCGACACNGTTTGGTCGTCGATTATGGATATGCCCAAGCGGGANGGATATTCCCNATGTTGGCGCAGTAANCATGAATTTAGACCCNGGACTGGCTTTTGGAACCGGTAGCCATAGCACTACTAAACTTTGTCTAGAATGGTTGTCTGAAGCAAGACTTAGCGGGGTTAGTTTGCTCGACTTTGGTTGTGGATCAGGTGTTCTGGGCATCGCAGCATCATTGCTTGGAGCTAGGGATGTTATGGCGATTGATAATGATCCCCAGGCTATTGTAGCTACACAGAAAAACGCTAAAAACAATCGGGTTAGAGCAATTTCAACTATGTTGGACAATAAGCCTATAGGCCAATACGATATTGTTATTGCGAATATCTTGTCTGAACCTCTTATTGATCTGAGCGTGCAATTGAAGCGAGCAGTTTTTCAGGGAGGTAGTCTTGTACTGTCTGGGATCATGGAAACTCAGCTTTCAGAGGTCTTGGCGGCCTATAGCACTTTCACATTATGCGATACGCATAGTCATGATTGTTGGGTGTTATTACATCTCAAAAATCCAGAAAGAGAATCATGACAGAAACCAGGGCCTGTCCGAAGTGTGGGACCGTATTTCGTGTTACGAGAGAACAACTTCTAGCAGCTGATGGAGCACTACGCTGTGGCTCATGCTTTACAATATTTGATGCATCTTCAAATATCGAAGAAGCTAACCCTCAAGTCCTAAAGGAATCTGAGTGTGATATACGGGAGTCAAATTTGCATGCGTATCAACAGCAGTTAAGTAATAAAAAATCTCAGGANAGAGATGGTTTTTTGGAACTTGATNCCGCTTATCTGAGGGTAATTGAAAACAGTAGTATAGCTGAGTCTTTCGATCTAATNATGGCACCTCGGTCACGGGCTAAAGTGTCTCGCGCTTGGCATTGGATCTGCATTCTCCTCATTCTTTTGGGTCTTTCACAATATCTTTACTTCAATTTTGAACGGTATGCTGGTGATCCAAATTATCGTATTTACGCAGTACAGTTGTGTGCTCTTTTGGGATGCCAGTTAGCTGAATTCAGTGACCCAGAGTATTTGTCAGTAGGAGATTTATCAATTAGGTCAGATCCTGATAATCCTAATGCACTGATTGTAAATGCTATTATTCAAAACGCTGCTGTATTTAGACAAAGATTTCCAGGAATTAAGCTCGAGTTTTATGACGCTAGCAGCATGTTAGTAGCGAAAAGAATCTTTTCCGCTCAGGAATATCTTGATGGAGACTTTAGGAGTCTAAGATTTATTCCTGCAGGTACTGAGGTTAGATTCTCCCTGACGATTATAGACCCAGGTGAACTTGCGATGGGTTATGAAATCTCACTTATGGTGAGATGAAACTTTTTGATTTGGCGTTGTTATTCCGTTTATTTTTTAATAATTTTTGTGAGCTATGCTAAGAATCGGTCCATATAGTCATCCTAGTCATGTAATTGTCGCACCAATGGCGGGAGTTACAGATCAGCCATTTAGGAATCTTTGTCGGAAATTTGGAGCCTTCTGGCTGGTATCGGAAATGGTCACAAGTGATACAAAGTTATGGGGAACTGAGAAATCTAAGCATAGATTGCGATTCCATAACGAGAAGGAGCCCCGCTGGATCCAAATAGCTGGTTCGGAGCCGAACGAGATGGCAGAGGCCGCTAGAAGAAATGTAGAGCTAGGGGCGCAGATCATTGATATTAATTTGGGTTGTCCAGCTAAGAAAGTTTGTAATCGGCTTGCGGGATCTGCGTTACTAAGAGACGAAACTTTAGTTGGTCGTATACTCGAAGCTGTAGTTCAGGCTGTTGATGTACCCGTCACAATGAAAATGCGAATTGGATGGTCTAGAGATCGTATAAATGCCATAGAGATAGCACAAATTGCGGAAAACGTAGGGATTCAGCTAATAACGGTACATGGTCGAACCCGAGAGGATCGGTTTAGCGGGTCGGTTGACTACAATATGATTGGCCTCGTGAAGAAATCGGTATCGATACCAGTNATTGGTAACGGTGATATCGATTCAGCCGGTTGCGCTCGCATGTTGTTTAGTCAGCACAATTTAGATGGAGTTATGATCGGGCGCGGTGTTCAGGGTCAGCCATGGTTTCCAGCGCAAGTCGATGCTCTACTTAATGGAAGTGCTTACTATGCTCCATCGGAACACGAGATTATAGAAACTTTGGAGGAACATGTAATTGCTTTGTCTGATTTCTATGGCGAGTATACCGGTGTTAGAGTGGCTAGAAAGCACGTCGGCTGGTATCTTTCTCGAGTGGCAGGTCTTGATCGACAACGGCGTAGCTTCAATCGGCTAGAATCGCTTCAATCGCAAATCAATTTTATCAAAGAATTATATTTTTCAAATTAATCTGGTGACTAAATGACAATAAATAGACCGAATAAAACGCTCTCTGAAACGGTACAAAATGCAGTAGACGAATACCTTTCCCTTGTTGGCGATCAAGCAGTTACTAATTTGTATGATCTATTTTTGGCTGAGGTAGAAGCCCCTCTATTAGAATGTGTATTAGGATTTACTGGGCATAATCAATCTCAGACAGCTCAGATATTAGGAATGAATAGAGGAACGCTCAGGAAAAAGCTGCTTCGATATCGTCTAATCTNACNACTTTTGGACTAATCGAATGGACAAGATCAAAATAACCAANGCCTTGCTCAGCGTATCAGATAAGACAGGTTTGCTGGAGTTTGCCCAGGCTCTTCAATCACTGGGTATTGAAATGGTGTCCACTGGGGGTACTCATAGCCGTCTGTCCGATAATGGTACTGTAGTGAAGGAAGTTTCTGAATACACGGGTTTTCCGGAGATGATGGATGGTAGGGTTAAAACCTTGCATCCAAAAATACATGGAGGTCTGCTTGGNCGCCGAGNTCAGGATAGCGAAATCATGCGATTNCATAATATTANTCCTATCGATCTACTAGTAGTTAACCTCTACCCNTTTGAGGCAACAGTGGCAGCGCAAGACTGCACATTGGAGACGGCAATTGAAAACATCGATATCGGTGGCCCGGCTATGCTTCGGTCTGCTGCAAAAAATATGGTAAGCGTTGCAGTGGTAGTAGATATCGCAGACTACAATTCGATCGTTGAAGAGCTTCGTAAGAATGACAGCTTCCTAAGTTATCAAACTCGGTTCAGATTGGCGGTAAAAGCCTTTGAACACATTGCTGTTTATGATTCTGCGATCGCGAATTATCTCGCGAATATCAAAAGCGAAAACCTATGATTTGGGGTGACTGTTGAAGATTCTAGTTATTGGAAACGGCGGTCGCGAACACGCAATCGCCTGGAGAGCGAGTCGAGGAGAAAATGTAGAACTGGTTTATGTTGCACCAGGAAATGCTGGTACAGAATTGGATCCAAAGCTTAAGAATATAGATATCGAGGTCTTAGATATTCAAGGGCAAATTCAATTTGCCAAGACGCATAAAATCGACCTAACTATCATTGGNCCNGAGGCTCCTCTGGTGGCAGGAGTTGTTGATGACTTCCGTTTGGCTGGCTTACGTTGCTTTGGACCAAGTGCAGCTGCGGCACGATTAGAAGGTTCAAAACGCTTTACCAAAGACTTTTTATCGAAGTATGAGATCCCCACTGCAGCTTACGGTAGCTTTAGTGAGCCTGATAAGGCAATAGATTTTGCGCGAAGTATGGACCTACCCGTGGTCATTAAGGCAGATGGCCTTGCTGCTGGCAAAGGGGTAGTTATTGCTCCGACTTACGAAAAGGCTGAAGAGACTATACGAGGAATGATGGTAAACGGTGATTTTGGTATTGCTGGAGCTAGCGTTGTTATTGAAGAATTCCTGCGAGGAGAGGAAGCAAGTTTTATAGTAGTCTCTGATGGTCAGAACTTCTTACCGTTTGCTTCCTCGCAGGACCACAAAGCGATCTTTGATGGCGATAAGGGCCCGAATACTGGAGGGATGGGAGCATATTCTCCGGCACCTGTGGTAACTAGCCAAGTTCATAAGCGCGTTTTGGAGAAGGTAATAAGACCGACTATTGATGGCATGCGTAAGGAAGGAAAAGCTTACATCGGATTTTTATATGCTGGATTGATGATTGATCCTAAGGGGGACCCATACGTTATCGAGTTTAACTGCAGGCTCGGTGACCCAGAGACGCAGCCATTGATGATGAGGATGAGGTCGGATATTGTTCAACTGTGTAATGCTGCATTAGATGGTGGGCTTGCTGATATCAAAGTAGATTTTTCTCATGATACAGCCCTCACTGTGGTCCTCGCAGCAGGCGGTTACCCAGGGGAGTATCAGAAAGGAGATATCATTTTGGGGTTAGATTCAGAAAAAAATGGTCAGGTCTTTCATGGGAGTACCAAGCTAATGGGAGATCGCGTGGTGACTAATGGTGGCCGCATTTTAGGAGTAACTGCTCTTGGTAATTCAGTACTTGAAGCAAAGGAAAATGCATATAAGATGGTTGATGCTATAGATTTCCCGAATAAATACTACCGTTCTGATATTGGTGACTTAGGTATTACTAGGGAGTCTTCAGACCACCCCTGAGTACTAATCTCAATCAACTCTTACTGAGTCTTGCGTTAGTTTCAACTGGTAAAGCCTTTCAATTTGTAGTCTACGTATTTCTTTGCCGATTGCTGCCCCAAGGAACCTTGAATCGACGGACGACGCGTTTACAGCTGCTGCTTCTTCTAGATATATTGGCCAATGGTTACTAATTTTAAGGGCATTCCCCTCTAATCGTTTCAAAGAAACAGCAAGCTTGCTAGCTTCTTTGAAACGCTCATGAGAACGGAATGCATTCAGCTCGTAAAGAGTATTAACGATATCTACCGCTGAGGCTTTGGTTAAATCTACTTTATAGATTTTCATCGTTAATGAGCTCATCTGCTCATAGATCAGAGGAAACCTTAATCTTTTGGTTAAGGTTGATAACTCTTCCAAATTGAGGCTAGACGTAAGGATAGTAAACGAGTGAACTGGATTAGTGTCACTCATCCAACTTCGTAGTCTTTTTGTATCGTCTTTTTTGAGTTCGGGCCATAACTGTATATTCACATTGATATCATTCAGTAGCTCAAAATACCGATCGGGATTTTTAGTCGATAATGCTTTCTTGGTTTCTTCAAATACTCTTTCGGGGGTTAATCCTTCAAGAAGTTTAGATTGAGCCATCTCACGCATGACTTTCATGGTGCTTGCATCGACTGAAAAATCCGGGAACCGCGCTGCGAATCTGGCTACTCGTAAGACTCTTAGAGGATCCTCTTTAAAAGCGGGTGAAACGTGCCTAAGAATCTTCGCCCTCAAGTCTTTTTGGCCCCCATAAGGGTCAATTAAGGCTCCGGCCTCGTCCTGTGCGATTGCATTTATAGTTAGGTCACGACGAAAAAGATCTTGCTCAAGAGTGATAGAAGGGCGCACATCACAGTCAAAATCTGTATGCAGAGGGCCCACTTTCCGCTCTGTTCTTGCTAAGGCATATTCTTCTTTAGACTTAGGGTGTAGAAATACTGGGAAGTCCTTGCCAATACGAAGATACCCTTGTTGTAAGAGAGCTTTTTGGTTTGATCCTACTACGACCCAATCTTTATCTGTAACCGGAACTCCCAAAAGTTTATCTCGGACTGCTCCGCCAACGAGGTAAATATCCATTTACAATGTTTTGTTATAAAAATGTTTTTTTAGCATAGTCAATTATGCCTGATATCTTTGTAGAGCTGGAGTGGAGAATAGTTTACAGTCTTCAAGCCGCATTGCTGTCAGTGATCTACCCCAAACACAACCAGTATCTAGGGCGATAATATCTTTTCTTTTTGTAATCCCGTTAAGTGATGCCCAATGTCCGAATAATATTTTAATATCGCGTTGCGCAGAGAATTCAAACCAAGGGGAAAAACCTTTCGGTTCTACAATGGATTTATGTTCTAGTTCCATAGTGCCGTCAATTTTACAGTATCTAAGTCTTGTGAAATAGTTAGTAATAACTCGGAGCCGGTCATTCCCCTCAAGGGTCGTCTCCCATTTCGATGGTTTATCACCATACATCTCCTCTAAAAAACTAAAAAGGTTAGGGCCGGAAAGCGCAGTTTCGACTTCTTTGGCATAAGTTAGCGCCTCTCCTAGCTGCCATATAGGCGGCAAACTAGCGTGCACCATTACGCAATCTTTTTCAGCATCGTAGTGTAAGAGTTTTTGATACCGCAAGAATTCAACTATATCCTCCCTCTCTGCACTGTCTAAGATGTCCTGGAAGGTATCAGTCTTCGCAGAGATATGTGCGTCTTTTGCAACCGCAAGGAAATGTAAATCATGGTTCCCAAGAACAACGACACAATTCTTTTGGTCAAGTATGAATTTCATTGTTTCGAGATTCTTCGGACCACGATTTATTAAGTCACCTGCCAACCAAAGACAATCACTTCTGTGATTAAACTTACATATTTCCAAGAGCTTTTGAAGCTCATCGAAACAACCCTGGATGTCCCCTATTACGAAGGTACTCATTAGCTTTGATGTTCCCATGCTAGGTTTGCGCATTTGATGTAGTCATTCACACTAAGCTCTTGGGGCCGTAAACTAGTATCTAGTCCGATAGAGCCTAATTCTTCTTCATTTAGCCATGGTTTTAGAGAGTTACGGATGGTCTTTCGGCGCTGACTGAATGCTCCTGTAACAATATTTTGCAAACATTCTAGATTCTTAGATTGGGTTGGATTCTTATGAGGAGTTAATTTCACAACAGCTGAATGTACTTTGGGTTTCGGTGAAAAAGACGTTGGTGCTACGTCGAAAATTTTTTCTGCGATACAGTAATACTGCGTCATTATTGTAAGGCGGCCGTAGTTTTTTGTACCGCATCTTGCACATAGTCTATCCACCACTTCTTTCTGCAGCATGAATGTCATATCCTGTATTTGATCAACATATTTGTAGAGTTTGAATAGAAGCGGCGTTGAAATATTGTAGGGGAGATTCCCGATTACGCGTAATGACTTACCGAATTTTTTGTAATCAAATTTTAGTGCATCGCCCGTTAGAATATCGATGTGCGTGCCGAACCTCTGTTTGAGTTTTAGAACAAGATTTTTATCAATTTCTATAAGACGAAGGTGGCAATCACTTGACACTAGGAAATCCGTAATAGCGCCATGACCTGGACCTATTTCGATAACGTTATTTTCTGGTAATACGTCGACGACTTTGGCAATTCGGGCAATCACACTCTTGTCGTTTAAGAAATGCTGACCGAACCGCTTACGAACTACCATTTTTTTCTTCTATTGATAATAGCTCCTTTCGCTATAATCGAATGTCAACAAAAGCTTCCTCTCTAATCTCTCGTAACCAAGTATCTAATTCTTCATCGAACTTTTGGCTGCGCAGATAATTCTCTGCCATATTTCTTTGATATTGAGTACTAAAATCCTCTATTCGTTCACCAGTAACTTCCAGGAAATGGTAGCCATGAGTAGTCTTGAACACAGGNCTGAGATCAGACATTTCCATACTTCTAATCATAGCTTCGAACTCTGGGACATATATGCNTGCGACAGACCAACCCAAATCACCACCACTTAATGCAGATCCAGGATCTTCCGAATTGATTTTTGCAATCTCTTCAAAAGATTTACCATTAATTACCTGGTCTCGCAGGTTCTCGGCTATTTCTCTTGCTTCAGTATCAGTTCTGATTTCACTAGGCTTTATTAGTACATGTCTAACTCTCGTTTGCTCGACATTCCCTTCAGATTTTGCACCGCGCCTGTCGATAAGTTTAATGACGTGGAATCCACTCCCACTTTCTATTGGGCCTCGAATCTCGTCTTTTTTCATGTCGTCAACAAGATCGGCAAATATAGTTGGAAGTTGTATCGGCTTTCGCCACCCAAGATCTCCCCCATTCCCTGCATTTTCACCAGTCGAATATTCACGGGCAAGAGCTTCAAAGCTTTCCCCGGCATTGCTTCGCTTGATTATTGATAAAGCCTCAGCTTTTATTTTTGATGTGCTATCTTTATCTTCTTCTGAACTAGCAATTAGGATGTGAGCAAGGCGATATTCATCAGAGATGACAGCTTTACCGAGATCAGATTCAAGGAAATTATGTAATTCCTGCTCTGAAATAGATATTCTATTTTGAACCAACCCTTGTTGCACCTGGTTGATAATCATTTCTCTCCTAACTTGCTCCCTCATATTTGAATAGGACTGTCCGTCCGCTTCAATTGCTAACCTGAAATCAGAGAGGTTGAGATTGTTTTGTTTTGCTATACTTTGTAACGTTTGATTTAGTTCACTGTCGCTTATACGTAGCCCGGCTCGCTCCGCTATCTGAAGTTGGAGGTGTTCAAGAATGAGGCGCTCTACGACTTGTCCAACTAGAACATTCTCTGGCGGAGTATCTCTGCTTTTGTCTGCAAGAAAACTCGATCGAACCAATTGAACCCGTTCTATTACTTCAGAGCTCGTAATAACTTTTTCATCGACGACCACCGCGATTTGATCAATGATCCTAAGTTCAGCGTGACTTTTCATAATTCCTGCAATCACGACTAGAAAGATTGTTATATGTTTCATCTTTATTAACTGTAACCTCTTAGTTTGCCCAAGGTTGATAGCCAGAGATTGAGTTCTCTAGCAGGACGTCAAGACGCTCTCCAAGGGTAGATAAGCCTTTTAGCTGAAACTCGAGAAAGACGCCAGTATCTGTTCGACGCCTCGAAGTGATGGTCTCTCCAATTGATTCATCAGCCAACCCTAAAGTGAACCCGGCTTGGGCTTTATAGCGCCGCGCCACAATACGCGTTCTCCAACAACAAGCATTGTATTCGAGACCAACGAGAGACTCTATAGTTTGGTTATTATCCCAGTTAAAATTCCAACGCCCGAGTACGCCCCATTTATTCTTGATTGGCCAAAAAAAAGAAACGTTAGTTTCTTTTGAGTTTTGAAAGCGCCCTAGCCAGTTGTTCCTATCTTTTGTATAGGAATAACTCAAATTAAAAATCTTACTTGGATTTTCCCCTTTATATCTCGCAGACAAACTTATTTGGTTGATTTGGGATTTCTTGGAGTCCCATTCATATGAAGCATTTACGTTAATTCGATTGAATTGCAGACGTGATTGCACAAAAATGGGGGAGGCCTTCGAGGGAAAAGTTTTCCGTATTCGGGATGGAAGGAAAGAATCTTGGTTATCAAGGTATTTGATTTGACCAATACTTGCCTTAAAGAACTCTTTCCCTGAGTTTCTCCTGAAAAAGGCTGTAGTGATACCAAGGCTAATGCGCCTTGTTCCTCTTAATTCATCATAGCCAGAAAATTGATCGCGCCGGAATATATTCGAGAAGCTTGGTGTATAGGGTCCAGAGTCAAACTGGGGAAGTCTTGGTTCGTGATCTTTTTTAAGATAAAGGAAGTAGATCCGCGGGACGAGTGTTTGTAGGTAATTCCTTTTCTTGTAGGAAAAGGGGCGTTCAAATGACAATGCTGTATCGATCGAAGCATAGGGTTGCTTGAAATCATACTTAGTCACTTCCTTCTCTAGGCTAGAATGAAGTTTGTATTTACGAAAAAGAGCGCCTACTTCTGAGTTTATAAAACCCCATGATTTCTCAAAGGGTAACCGGATATTTGAGTCTATAACATAACGGTCAGCCCCGATTGGCAAGTCCATGATTAGTTCATTACTAGTTTTACTGAATCGGGAAAACTGCCCTTTGAACACCATATCAAAAGGAAATATTTTCTCGACAAATTGGAAATTGAGTTGAGGTAAAATAGCGTACTGTTCTATACCATTACGAGTTAGATTTTGATGTCTTCGAGCTAGTATGTTGGTGCTCCAACGGTTGCTCGTGTAACCCAGCTCGGCGGTGCGCATCAGGGATGGGGTTCCATTAGTTGTTGAAATTGGAGTTTGGCGTATATGGTTAGGGGCGCTGCCTCTAATTCCTCCGATATCATCAAGGTAGTCGATATCGGAAACCGCATTATAAGAAAGTGATGTTGTCCAACCAGAGGGCCAATCCCCGTCATGATTTAGATAAAGCGACCAACGCTCTCGTTTTAAATCGCTATAAACTAAGATGTTCTGGTCTTGATTGTCATCTGAAAGGTATGCAGTATTGATTTCGCTACTGGAAAATTCGCTTAAGTGTCTAGTCTCAAAACCATGAACTATCCCTCTTTTTGATACGTCCCGAAATGTATACGTTGCATCGTATTTTGGGGATAAATTAAGATAGTAGGGAATCGATACATCTAATCCATTCCTTTCATTATAGCCAATACTCGGTGTTAGAAAGCCGGAAGCGCGTTCATTATTTAGAGAAAATCGTAAATANGGGGCGTAGGCTATTGGAATCCCTTTAATCCTTATAGTTGCATGCTCCGCAACACCATAGCCATCGCGCCTCCTGAGCTCTATATCCTTTCCATGAAAATGCCAGAATTCATCTCTTGGACTGCATCGCGTAAAGCTACCTTCTTCGATTTTTAGTATTTTCCCCTGGGTTATAATTAATTGTGTTGCACGCCCCCGGATTTGATTCTCGTGCAATACGAAAGTCGCATTTTTCATCATACCGCTTCCTTTCGAGAGGTCGCTCTCCGCATAGTCGCTTTTTACTAGAAGACCATCTTCTCTTATCGATACTGCTCCGATAGCGACAGCATTGTTAGTTGCTCGGTCGAAGGTGATACGTGATGCATTTATTGTTCTATCCATACTCTGGGCTTCTGCTTCTCCATCGAATATGGTTATCTTGTTTTCTGCGTGTAAGACTTCGTCTGCTGTGACTGAAATTGAATCTCCCGTTCTTTGAGGTCGTATTATCGACGAGGATGACGGAGCGTATCTACCTCCACATAGATTTACTGGCTCCGAATCTGAGTGTTGGTTGCTTGTTACCCAGTCCTGTTCTGCGGCAGATTCGATTTCGCTTTCAGATAAAGCAAATAAAGGAAAAAGAATAATTACTGTGATAATAAAAGAGTTTTTTTCCACGATGACAAAAAGTATCAAAGATATGTGATGATAATGCATTAAACTCAAGGTGGGTTAAACAATTAAGTGATCATGTTAGAGAGTGATTACAGAAAAGAAATGCTCAATCAGTGGGCTAAGCACTGTCTTAGGGATAGAGGCATTCCTATCTCTGACAATCTGAAACTGGAGATTGTTTCGGATGATGCTAGCTTCCGAAGATATTTCAGAATTGGATCAATTCCATCCTACATTTTTGTTGATGCGCCTCCGGGGAAAGAGGATTGTAAAAAATTTGTTGAACTCGCCAAACTGATTGCGGGGAGCGGGCTAAATGCTCCAAGAATCTTCGCCAGTGACTTTAAGCTGGGTTTTCTAATGATAAGCGATTTCGGAAATACGCTGTATCTTGATCGTATTAATAAGGGTAGTAAGGAAGAGATCCGGAAATTATACGGGGAGTCACTCACCGCACTGCTTAGTTTGCAACAAATAAATTGTAATCTTCCATTCTTCAGTCAGGATCTATTACTCGAAGAAATGAATTTNTTTCCCACATGGTTTTTGCAACGAGAATTAAAAATCTCCAACTACGAAGAGTCAGGTTTTAAGGAGGTTTCGGAGTTAATGCTAGTGAATGCTGAAGAACAACCACAAGTGTTTGTCCATCGTGATTATCATTGTAGAAACCTAATGGTCACACGTGAAAATAATCCGGGGATTATTGATTTTCAGGACGCTGTTATTGGACCAGTGACTTACGATCTGGTCTCGTTATTGAAGGACTGTTATCACCGCTTTAGTTTTGAGCAAATAAGTATATGGGTAGAGATGTACAGGGAACGTCTTATATCAACGGGTTTTTTAGATAGGACGATGTCAAAGGAAAAATTTTTAAGGTGGTTTGAACTGATGGGATTNCAGAGACACCTTAAGTGTGCAGGTATTTTTTCGCGTCTACATCTCCGCGATTCAAAAGAACGGTATCTCCGAGATATTCCCCTAGTAATTAGCTATATGTTGGAAGTCCAAGAGCGCTATCATGAGCTTCAAAAGTTTTGCGGTTGGATTGAGGAGGAGGTGATGCCGAAATTAAAGGCTCGTCGCTTTAAGCGCTCATGAAGGTTATGCTTCTCGCGGCTGGAGAAGGTCGAAGAATGCGNCCGCTCACTGAAACTATCCCCAAGCCACTCATGCAAGTTGGTGGAGAAACACTGATTGGTCGTTGGCTAAGTATATTCTCTAAAGCTGGATATCACGAGTTTGTAATCAATACTTGGCATCTGGAAAGGGAGATTATCGATGCTTTGGGAGACGGTAGTCGATGGGGGGCATCTATTGAGTATTCTCAGGAGCCATACTTGCTTGAGACTGGGGGTGGCATTAAATATGCCCTCCCTTTATTGGGCAGTGGTCCATTTATCGTAGTGAGTTCAGATGTTGTGAGTGATTTTAATCCATCGAATTTTCCAAATAGTCTCGACGGTGCTCTAGCGCACCTTATTTTAGTTGAAAATCCGCGACATCACCCGAAAGGAGATTTCTCGCTTGATAAAAACCAAAAGGTTAAAAACTCCCTCTGTCGTCTGACGTACAGTGGGATCGGTATGTTTTCGCCTGGACTTTTTGAAAAAGCGCCTAGAGGCAAATTCAAATTACGTTTACTCTTAGATCAAGCCATTGTTGATAGTCGTGTAAATGGTCAAAAACATGATGGCTTTTGGATCGATGTTGGAACAAAACAGCGTTATGAGAGTTTACTTGAGTGTGGCATTCAGTAGCATCTTGAGGCCATTCAGTTAAAAAAGGAGGAAAGATACTTGGAGTATTTGATCGCACCTTCAATTCTATCAGCAGATTTCTCTCGTCTTGGCGAGGAGGTTGATTCTGTCTTAGAGGCAGGGGCGGATATGATCCATTTCGATGTGATGGATAATCATTACGTCCCTAGTTTAAGTCTAGGCCCAATGGTGTGTAAGTCACTGATAAATTATGGTTTAACCGCGCCGATAGATGTTCACTTGATGGTTGAGCCTGTGGACCGACTGATAGGAGATTTTTTGGAGTCTGGAGCTAGTATTATTACTTTCCATCCTGAAGCGAGTAATGACATTGAAAGATCATTAGAGCTTATTCGTATAGGTGGTGCTCGCTGTGGTTTGGCATTAAATCCTGAGAAGCCACTATCTCTCTTGGATCATGTTATTGATAAAATCGATGTAGTTCTTATCATGTCAGTTAATCCTGGTTTTGGCGGGCAGGCATTTATCCCCGAGTCATTGGGCAAAATCAAGGAAGTACGAGAAATAATTGATCAAGTGGATAGAGATATTCGTCTCGAAGTTGATGGAGGAGTTAAGGTGGAAAATCTAAGTCAGATATGCTCGGCGGGTGCCGATACTTTTGTAGCGGGCTCCGCAATTTTTGAGTCTGATAATTACTCTCGAACTATCGCTTCGATGCGTTCTCAGCTTGCTTAGGAATTTAACTTATTTATGACTCCAGACGACCTGTCTCGTCTTTTAGAAGACGGCTATAATCATATTCCTGTTGTTAGAGAATTATTTGCAGATCTCGATACGCCACTCTCGTGTTATATAAAAGTCGCTAGGGGTTCCTTCAGTTATTTGCTGGAATCTGCCGGGCAGGGGGGCGAAAAATGGTCGCGTTACTCGGTAGTTGGACTTCCGAGTACAAAAATTCTCCGGGTATGCGGTAACAACATTACGGTAGAAGAGAATGGGGAGATAACAGAGAGCATATTTAGTGAAGATCCGCTTTCCTATATTGATTCATTCAAACAGGAATATAAATACCCGGAACTCCCAAATTTACCAATTTATACAGGTGGCCTAGTCGGCTATTTTGGTTACGATACCGTCCGCTACGTGGAAAAAAAGCTCAACTCCACAAACTTAAACGATAGTATCGGCTGTCCTGATATTTTGCTGATGGTTTCAAACGACGTAATAGTTTTTGATAGCGTCGAAGCGAAAATTCACTTGATTACTCATGTAAATGGAAATGGCAGTTTGGATGAGGCTCAAATTCGTTTAGATGAGATGCAGGAAGCAATGACTAATTTGGTCCCCACTAGCGTCACAAAGCCAGGCGTCGATGTTCCTGTCGAAGAGCGAGATTTTAAATCCAGTTACGGGGAACAACGTTATAAAGATGATGTAGAAAAAATAAAAACATATATCGTTGAAGGTGATGTGATGCAGGTTGTTCTGTCTCAAAGAATGTCCGTTGATTTTGAGACTGATCCATTGCATCTCTATAGGGCCCTTAGACGGCTTAATCCATCCCCTTACATGTATTTCATGGATTTAGGAGACTTTCAAATCGTATCGTCCTCTCCAGAGATATTGGCTAGACTTGACGGAGATGAAGTGACAGTGCGCCCCTTAGCTGGTACTAGGCGTCGCGGGTTAAATGCTGAGGAAGATCTGATGCTTGAGGAGGAGCTGTTGGCTGATCCCAAGGAGTGTGCAGAACATTTGATGCTCATTGATCTTGGTCGTAACGATATCGGCCGAGTATGTCGTCCGGGAACGGTTGAAGTTAGTGAAATGATGCTCGTTGAGCGATATGCACATGTTATGCACATTGCCTCCAATGTCTGCGGTCTAATCAGAAAAAATATTTCCGCCATTGACCTGCTNCGAGCTACCTTGCCTGTGGGGACATTGAGTGGGGCACCAAAAGTAAGAGCTATGGAAATAATCGATGAGCTCGAGCCTGAGAAACGTGGAGTTTTTGGAGGTGCAGTTGGTTATTTGTCTTGGAATGGAAATATGGATACCGCAATAGCTATCCGAACAGCAATTATAAAAAATAAAAAGCTCTATATTCAGGCAGGAGCCGGTATTGTTGCTGATTCTTTATCTGAGCGAGAGTGGGAGGAGACACTTAACAAGGCGCGTTCCATAGTTAAAGCCTCAACCCTAGCGAAGGCTGGATTACATACATAAATGTTTTAGGAAAGCTGACTATACTGGGACTAATAAAAAAGAAGAAAAAATCAGGAAGCATTGATGATTTTAATGATAGATAACTATGATTCTTTCACCTATAACGTGGTGCAGTATCTCTACGAACTAGAGCAAGATGTTTTAGTTAAACGAAATGATGAAATAACAGTAGACGAAGTAGCGGTGATGCATCCAGATCATATTGTCCTATCGCCTGGGCCCTGCACGCCTAATGAAGCAGGGATCTCTCTGCAGGTCGTAGATAAGTTTTCTGGACATATTCCTATTTTAGGGATTTGTCTTGGGCACCAGAGCATAGGGCAGGTGTTCGGTAGTAATATAGTCAAAGCAAAGCATGTAATGCATGGGAAGACGTCGGAAATTCACCATAATGGAATGGGTATTTTTTCTGGTTTACCGAGTCCTTTTTTGGCAACTCGGTATCATTCCTTGGTTGTTGATAAGGTTCCGTTAGGTATGGAGCTGACTGGATGGACCCTTAAAAATGGGACTGTCGACGAGATTATGGGGTTGCGTCACAAGGAGCACCTTGTTGAGGGTGTCCAGTTCCATCCCGAATCGGTCTTAACTGAGCATGGACATGCTCTGTTAGCTAATTTCTTAAGTTGCAAAAGATAATCACGAGGTTAATTGTATGAATATGTCTGAAGCGATAGCCAGAGTGGTTATCGGAGGAAACCTCAGTCAAGACGAAATGACCGAGATTATGAAGCTCATCATGACGGGTGAAGCAACGGCTTCCCAGATTGGAGGTTTTCTTGTCGGACTGCAGATAAAAGGTGAAACGGTGGATGAAATTAGCGGTGCAGCCTTGGTTATGCGTGAACTGGCTATGAAGGTAGAAGTTGATACTACTGGTTTGCTTGATACATGTGGTACGGGAGGGAGTGGTTCTAACAAATTTAATATCTCTACGGCTAGTGCATTTGTCGCATCTGCCGCGGGAGCCAGAGTAGCCAAACATGGGAATCGGGGTGCAAGCAGTAACAGTGGAAGTGCAGATCTCCTCGAAGAGGCTGGAGCAAACATAGTTCTCCAGCCCTACCAGGTTGCCCGCTGCATTGATAATATTGGGCTGGGCTTCCTCTTTGCGGTTTCGCATCATAGTGCAATGAAGCATGCGATTGGTGTCCGTCGTGAGATGGCAGTAAGAACGATATTCAATCTTCTAGGCCCATTAACCAACCCAGCCGGAGCAAAGCGCCAGCTGCTTGGCGTTTTTGATCAGAAATGGTTAACAGCAATAGCTGACGTGCTAGAGAATCTTGGTAGCGAGCATGTAATGGTTGTTCATTCAGAAGATGGTTTAGATGAAATAAGTATTGCCGCACCTACTAATGTATCCGAACTAAAGAACGGCTCTGTGACGAATTATAAAATAACACCAGAACAGTTTGGGTTTGAGCGAGGTTCACTGGACTCTCTTAAAGTAAAAAATTCTGAAGAAAGTTTGGCGCTTGTCTATAGTGCACTCTCAGGGAAGAACGATAGAGCATCAGATATTGTGGCCTTAAACGCCGGTGCTGCTATCTATGTATCAGGCACGGCTAGTTCTCTCGGATATGGCGTGGAGATGGCCAGGGATGCCATCGGAAGTGGGTTGGCCTTAGAGAAAATGAAGGACTTTATAGATTTTACGAACCAGGTTGCAGTAAATGGATGATACGCCTGATGTTTTAAAACGAATCGTCACTACGAAATGGGAAGAGATAGAGCATAAAAAATCGCTTACATCCATTTCTGAAATGGAGAGAATGTTTGAGGAAACTTCTTATGATCGAAGGGGTTTCGTAGATGCAATCAGACGCCGTACTCAGGAGGGAAGGGTTGGTGTAATTGCAGAAATAAAGAAGGCTTCACCCTCAAAAGGGATAATTCGAAAAGATCTTGACCCAGGTCAGATAGCTAAAAGTTATGAGTCTGGGGGGGCTACCTGTTTATCGGTACTAACCGATGAGGTTTTTTTTCAAGGCAGTAACCAAAATCTGTCACAAGCTCGCAAAGCAAGTAACCTACCTATACTTAGAAAAGATTTCATAGTGGACCCCTATCAAATCTATGAGTCAGCTGCTATCGGGTCTGATTGTGTTTTGTTGATTGCTTCAATACTTAGCGCAGATGAACTGAAACATTTTAACCAATTGGCTTTAAGTATAGGCTTAGAGACCTTAATTGAGGTTCATAACATAGTTGAGCTTAACACTGTAAAATCTCTTAATCCCCCGCTTATTGGGATCAATAATCGCGATTTACATACATTTGAGGTCTCTCTAAATGTAACACTTGATTTATTAGATACCGTCCCCGAAGAAACACTTGTTATTAGTGAGAGTGGTATTAAAAATCGGCAACATGTACTACGGCTTATTGACGCTGGAGTGGATGGCTTTTTAGTTGGAGAAGCACTTATGCGTCATGATGATCCTGGACTAAAACTAAAAGAGCTTTTTTCTTAATAAAATCGGAATTATTTCGATAAACTTTTACCCTAGGCTAAGAATACTGGCCCAAGAAAGCAGAAGTAGCTACCATTGGAATTTAATACGGCGATGATTGATGAATTTAAGTCTTACAAATATGACAGAGCCAATGACTGCAAAGGTCAAATGGGTCGATGGAGTTAAATTCCTAAGTGAGTCAGGTACTGGACATGCCTTACTCATTGAGGGGCCAGAGAGTGAAGGAGGCGAGGGCCTCGGTGTTCGGCCAATGGAGCTAATTTTGATGGGTCTTGGAGGATGTACAAGCTTTGATATTCTTATGATGCTCAAGAAGTCGAGGCAAGCTGTGACCGATTGTGTAGCAGAGATTCGCGCTACGCGGGCGGACGATATACCGAGTGTTTTTACGTCTATCCATGTGCATTTTACAATCTCAGGTCGGGGGCTTAAGGATAGTCATGTAAAGAGGGCCGTTGAGCTATCATCGAAAAAATATTGCTCAGCTTCAATTATGCTTTCACGTGGTGGTGTGGAAATCTCCCATGGTTATGAAATTATTGAGGTTCCAGCTTGAAACATCCCGGAAAAACGGATGGACTGCGTCACGTAGCACTTTTCGTTTCTGATTATGAAGCTACTGAACAATTTTATTCCGAGCTCTTCGGTATGGAAGTGGAGTGGCGGCCAGATTCTGATAATGTTTACCTTACAACTGGAAATGACAATTTAGCCTTGCACCGTCGCAAAAATCTGGGGAATAGTACTGAAACCTCTTTGGATCATATTGGCTTCTTCGTTAATGAGAGGGAAAAAATTGACNACTGGTTTGAATTTTTGAGCGCTCACGGCGTTAAGATAGTTACAGAGCCTAGAGATCATCGTGATGGTGCGAGAAGTTTTTACTGTTTGGACCCTTCGGGAACCCGCGTTCAATTGATCTATCATCCTCCGATCGCGAACTCAGTTTGATCTAAATCCAATAGGTCGTCTTTGTCATTATTTTTGAGGCCCACGTCATTAAGCCCTTTATGAGAGGTGGGTATTCCTGGGCGCCTGCTGCTAAAGCGCTGTCGGCGTGCCTTTTTTCATCTTCTTTCATCCTTGACAGGATTTCCCTTGACCTCAGGTCTGTCTCAGGTAATTTATCTAGATGACTCTGCAAATGCTTTGCGACGCCATCTTCTGTGGCAGCAACTAGCCCTAAATTAACTTTATCCCCAAACACGCCTGCTATGCTCCCAATCAAGAATGATCCTAGATAGAATAGAGGGTTGAGGTAACTTACCCTTGACCCAAGTTCATGTAAGCGGATCTCACACCAAATTAGATGATCTGTTTCCTCTTCTGCTGCTTTCTTCATTAATTTCGATATTTCTGTGCTTTCGGTGGAGAATGCTTGCCCTTGATATAGCCCCTGTGCACAAATCTCTCCTGTATGATTTATCCTCATTAACCGCGCAGAGGCTTTTCTATCATTAGAGGTAAGATCAGTGTATTTGGCTTTAACCAAAGCCTTATTAGGTTTAAGTAGACCAATATTCATTCTGATAGCTCTATCGATTCCACAAATGATTTTGTCCGTATAGTTCAGTTCGTTTTTCATTTCAGAAGTTCACCCAATCTTTTTCCACCAAGAAGATGTAAATGAATATGGAAAACAGTTTGTCCCCCATCTTCATTACAGTTCATAATTAAACGATACCCCGACTGACTTATCCCCAGCATACTGCCAATCTTTTTTGCTGTCAGAACCATATGCCCAGCTAAATTAGCGTCTCCCAGATCGTTTATAGTTTCAATATGTTCGCGGGGAACTATGAGAACGTGCACTGGAGCTTGTGGACTTATATCGTTAAATGCTACTACTTGGTCATCCTCATAGACTAACTTTGCAGGGATTTTGTTGTGAATAATCTTACAGAAAAGACAATCTTCTCGCATTTTAGTTTTACTCCATATCAGGACGCTACCTATTTAACTCGAGTGAATTGCTTTCTTCCCACCAAATCCGCGTTTATCAACCACAGAACGTGTAAGCCAAGATACTCCCTAGTGCTGCTTCCCATTTACTTTTAGCCCCCGTGGGTACTTAAATTATCGTTCGATCGTTCAATATGTACACTCACATTTGCAGCTTTTTGGATTGCACTTGGTTTACTTAGTTTTAGACGAACTTTCCTTATCGGAAATTCTTTAAGGATCTGTCTTACTATGGCCTCCGCAAGAGATTCGATCAGTAGGTAAGAGCTGCTTCGGACAAGATTTGAAACCACTTCGCTAACTGCCGTATAGTCTACCGCAAACTCTATTGAATCCTTAAAAGCAGAGTTTGTGTTTTTTATCTCAAGCACAAGATCAATAATGACACTTTGTTTCACCTCTCGTTCCCATTCATAAACTCCAATGGTCGTATCTACTTTTAGTCCCTCAATTGACAAATTGTCTTTCACATAGTCTCCAGCTCATTCAGTGGCCAGCGAGGACGAACCTTTATCTCAAGAGTTTCTGTTTGCCCGGCAACCAACCGCTGATAACCGGCATATGCGATCATCGCACCATTATCTGTGCAAAGGTTGGTCTCTGGGTAATAAAGTTTGTAGCCACTTCTGTTAGTCATTGTCCCTAATATTTTTCTTAAATGTTGGTTTGCGCTGACGCCCCCAGCAATAACAAGACTGTCTAAACCTGTTTGCTCCATGGCTCGTTCGCATTTTATCCGAATTGTATCGACAACAGCATCCTCAAAAGCACAGGCAACATCAGCAATATCTTGTTGGTCAAGATGGTCTAGATCATTAATGGTATTAAGAACGAATGTTTTTAGACCGCTGAAGCTGAAATTTAGCCCCGGTTTGTTCGTCATTGGTCTAGGGAAAGTAAAACGGTTATGGTCTCCTTTTCTTGCTGCCTTAGCAATCTCTGGTCCACCGGGATAACCAAGACCAAGCATCTTGGCAACCTTATCAAATGCCTCACCTGCAGCATCGTCAACAGACTCGCCGAGCATTTCATAATTACCATAGTTCTCGCACCTCATCAGTTGTGTATGTCCTCCCGATACAAGTAATGCCACGAACGGATGGGAGGGTGGCTTACTACTTAAATTGGCTGCCAATAAATGGCCTTCCATATGGTGAATTCCTAAGGCGGGAACTCCCCATGCAAGAGCCAAAGACTTGGCAATACTGGAGCCAACAAGCAAGGCGCCGATTAAACCAGGCCCGGCTGTGTATGCGATGCCATCTATATTTTTGGCAGAGCAATTAGCTTTAGCCAATGCCTCGTGGATCATCGGGATAGTTTTCCTTATGTGATCTCGAGACGCTATTTCAGGTACAACTCCGCCGAATTCCTTGTGTAACTGGATTTGACTATACAATAGGTCCGCTATTAAACCCTTATCAGAATCATAAATCGCTACGCCAGTCTCGTCGCAAGATGTTTCAATACCTATTACTTTCATACCGAGTTTTCTTTAACCTTCTCCTAAGAAGTCCAACATTTTTATATATTCTTCCACGTTTGACCATAAACTAGACTTTGCAAAGCAGAAAAATTGTAGCTAGAATGCCCGGCCTCAACCAGGGAATCAATCAATGCCGTACGTTAAAGTTAAAGAANATGAGCCCTTTGATGTCGCTCTTCGGCGATTTAAGCGGTCGTGTGAGAAAGCTGGTGTCCTGGCTGAAGTTCGTAAACGAGAATTTTACGAAAAGCCGACATCTGTGCGAAAGCGCAAAGCGGCAGCGGCAGTGAAACGGCATGCAAAGAAGGTGCAGCGAGAATCTCGTCGGATGGAACGTTTGTACTAGCCTCTCCTCCCGAAGACGAAAAAAATTTGACCTCTAATATAAAACTAAACATTGTAGATGAGACAAAATCGGCTATGCGTTCGCGAAATAAGCGCAGGCTGGGAGTGCTACGACTTATATCGTCTGAGTTAAAAAAGGTAGAGGTCGATGAGCGTGTCGAACTCGATGATATTCGAGTCGTTGGAATTTTGAACAAGATGACTAAGCAGAGAAAGGATTCCCTGTCTCAGTATTTGAATGCCGGTCGTAATGACCTTGCAGATCAAGAACAGTTTGAATTAGACCTAATTTCTGAATTTACTCCACAACCACTTAACGATGCCGAGATCGCAGAACTAGTTGATATCTGCGTATTGAGTACCGACGCCTCATCTATGGCCGATATGGGTAAGGTAATGAAAGAACTCAAGGGTAGAGGCCAAGGGCGCATCGATATGTCCATTGCAGGTGATCTTGTCAGAGTCAAGTTAAGCTAGTCCACAAAAAGTTTTGGTCTCGCTTGTTCTTATCTTGCACTGTGAAAGGGTGGATGTCATTCTCGATCTTCCAAGATAGAGAAACGTAATGGTGTGATTCCCCAGGATTTCATTGAGGAAGTATTAACGCGAAACGATATTGTAGAAATTATCGAAGGTAGCGTTGCGCTTAAAAAAACAGGCAAAAACTATCAAGGTTTATGTCCTTTCCATAACGAAAAATCACCGTCCTTTACTGTTAGTCAGGACAAGGGTTTCTACCATTGTTTTGGATGCGGTGCGCATGGTAGCGCTTTGAAGTTTTTACAGGAACATCAGAAGATGGAATTTATACCTGCTTTAGAGATGCTAGCAGAAAGAGTTGGTATGAAACTCCCGCAACGAGATGACGGTTTTTCGGAGCAGAAAAATAATGAACGCCGCGTTATCTTTGAGATTCTTGAGCAAGCTTCCAAGTTTTACAAAGAGCAATTAAGAACGCATCCGAGTCGGGGGCGCGCCGTCGCTTATCTTAAGGGAAGAGGATTATCAGGAGAGATAGCCAGAGATTTTGACCTGGGTTATTCAATAGCTAAGTGGGATAGCCTGCAAACTTATTTGGTTAGGATGAACTTTGATAATATCTTCCTAAATAAGTCAGGAATGTTGATAGAGCGTGATGATGGTGATCATGCTTATGACCGTTTTCGGGATCGGATAATGTTTCCGATCAAGGACTTAAGGGGCAACGTGATTGGTTTTGGTGGTCGAGTCGTTGGAGATGGAAAACCAAAGTATTTGAACTCTCCAGAAACGCCTGTTTTTCATAAAGGAAGAGAGCTATATGGTCTCTACGAAGCAAGGCGCAGCAGTCCCCACCTTACCCAAGTCATAGTTGTAGAGGGCTATATGGATGTCCTGGCCTTGGCTCAAAATGGTATTACCTATGCTGTTGCAACTCTTGGAACAGCAACTACCGAAACACATATAGAGCGTTTGTTTAGAGTTATATCGAGAATTGTGTTTTGTTTTGACGGTGATGATGCGGGCCGCAAAGCGGCGTGGAAAGCCCTAAACTCGGTTCTGCCTTTCCTTCAGGATGGAAGAACTGTCGCCTTCTTGTTCCTTCCTGATGGGGAGGACCCTGATTCCCTAGTCCGTAAAGAGGGCAAGAGTAGCTTTGAACAAAGATTACATGAATGTACTTCATTTACCGAATTTTTTTATAGCCATTTAGAATTGGAGCTAGACACTACAACCCCTGAAGGAAAGGCCTCACTAAGTAAGTTGGCCATGCCTCTTGTTGATCAGATTCCAGACGGCGTTTTTAAGCAATTGATGGTTGACAATTTATCCAAAAGAGTGGGGCTGTCCTCTGATACGCTTCTTTCCGCTTCTGCTTTTTACGAGAGGCGTAAGTCCAGTAAGGCAGGACCGATTATGCCCGCCTCCAAGAAATCTGCGCTTGCGTTAGGTAAGAATGATGCTCAAAAATCTGAAATTAGTAGTCAGATAGATCAGGCTATCAGTATGTTGCTTAAACAGCCTGAATTGGCTGACTTATTTAAATTAGAAGAGTATTCAATTTTCAGAACTGATGAGAAACTCTCCTTATTGGTTGAGCTTATAGATTTTATTTTCGAACAGGACAATTTAAGTCTCAATGTGATCTTTGATCACTTTAATGGTAAACCAATTTCTTCTCGGCTTCAGCAATTGGCGAACAAAGAACAACTCTTGGATGTATCTCAGTTCGCTGATGAATTCAAAGGAATTGTGAGATTGCAGCTAAGTCGCCTCGAAGACGAGTTGAAGAAAACCAACATTGAGGGCCTTTTACAGAAACCAATCAGCGCATTGTCTCATGAGGAGAGGGAGCTTATTCTTAGATACCATTATAGGCATGGGGTGAAGGATGTGTGAGTCTGAACAAACCCTGCATACCTGCATGGCCTTGGAACTGGACTGCAATCGTCCTATGGAATGATTGGTGTCCAGTCGCTATAATGATCGGCTCGATTGGCGCAGTTGTTTAAGAGGGGTTACAGAGGGGTATGGCTACTGGATTGGCGCAGCAGGAATCACGTCTGAAAGATCTAATCAGTAAGGGGCGGGAGCAAGGGTACTTAACTTACGCAGAGGTGAATGACCATTTACCTGATGATATTTCTGACCTTGAGCAAATCGAAGACATTATAGGGATGATTAATGACATGGGCATCACAGTCCATGAGAAAGCCCCGTCCAGTGATGATTTGTTAGTTAACGATGCGGATTCCACCGACGAGCTAGCAGCGGAAGAAGCAGCAGCCGTTCTTGTTGCCGTGGAAAGTGAAGCTGGAAGAACCACAGATCCAGTCCGCATGTATATGCGAGAGATGGGGACAGTGGAGCTTTTAACTAGGGAAGGTGAAATTGTTATTGCTAAGCGAATTGAAGAAGGTATTCGCGACGTTCTGAATGCAGCAGGCCAATTCCCGGGGACGGTAGAATATGCCCTTGAACACTATGAAGCGAGCTTTGAAGAAGAGGGTAAGCTGCTAGATATCCTGATTGGTTTTTTGGACCCAGCTGATCATGTTACGCCAGCAGCCCAGATTGTTCCTGGAGAAACTAAGAATGACGATGAGGATGCCCAGGAAGCAGAAGAAGAAAAGGGTCCGGATCCAGAACTGGCATCGGAACGTTTTGAGGCTCTGAACAAACAGCTTAAAAAAACAAGAAAAGCAATTAAAAATAATGGTCGAAGCGGGAAAANTGTTGTTGGGGAGTTGGAATCTCTTGGGAACTCTTTCCAGTTTTTCAAGTTTGTACCCAAACATTATGACGCTATGATTGAAATGCCCAAGCAAGTCTATGCTAAGGTGCGGCAACAAGAGCGACACATTATAAATACATGTGTTCGCCGAGGAAAAATGCCACGTAAAATATTTTTGGAGAAATTTTTAGGTGCCGAGACCGATACTAATTGGGTTCAAAAACAGTTAAAGGGTGGATTTCTGGGGCTCGGTAAATTCGAAGACGAAATTGTTAGAGCTCAAAAACGTATCCGACAGGTTTCTGAGGAATGCGGACTAGACGTCAGTGAAATTAAAGAAATNCATCGAAAAATATCAATTGGTGAGGCNAAAGCAAGACGAGCAAAAAAAGACATGGTCGAGGCTAATCTGCGTCTTGTCATTTCTATAGCGAAGAAATACACCAATCGGGGTTTGCAGTTTCTGGATCTTATTCAGGAAGGAAATATCGGCTTGATGAAAGCGGTCGATAAATTTGAGTATAGGCGAGGCTACAAATTTTCAACTTACGCGACTTGGTGGATTAGGCAAGCCATAACGCGTTCCATTGCTGATCAGGCGCGCACAATTAGAATTCCTGTGCATATGATNGAAACCATTAATAAACTTTCACGCATTTCGCGACAGATGTTACAGGAAATGGGGAGAGAGCCAAGTCCGGAAGAGTTGGGTGAGAGAATGGATATGCCTGAAGACAAAGTTCGGAAGGTTCTGAAAATTGCTAAAGATCCTATCTCGATGGAGACCCCGGTTGGGGATGACGATGATACCCAATTGGGTGATTTTCTAGATTCTAACTCTAGTCTTGGTGAGAGTTCCTTTGTGGGTTCACCAATGGATACTGCTACTGATGAAGGATTACGAGAGGCAACGCGAGGAATCTTATCAGGCTTGACTGCTAGAGAGGCCAAAGTGCTTCGAATGCGCTTTGGTATTGATATGAATACAGATCACACGCTCGAAGAAGTAGGGAAGCAATTCGACGTTACGCGTGAACGAATTCGTCAGATAGAAGCAAAAGCTTTGCGTAAGCTTCGCCACCCTGCGCGTTCGGATCATCTGAAGAGTTTCCTCGACGAGACTTCCTAAGCACCTCATCCTTTGGTGGGCCCACCAGGACTCGAACCTGGGACCAATGGATTATGAGTCCACTGCTCTAACCAACTGAGCTATAGGCCCTTGAATCGAAGTTATTCTATCACCAATCTCTATTAGTAAAATAATTATCATAAATGTCTTTTAAGCCAGACCTAACCGAATGAAAAAAATACATTTAACTATAGAGCGATCCTGATGTTCTCTCAGAAATCAAAAATAAGGTCTTAGAAAGAATTGAAAACCTTCCTTCTAAATGTCTGCCTTTAGATTTGCAGTGGATGGGCGATCAAGAAGGAAGATACGGAAGGGTTGTAGATGACCCTGAAATTATGCTCGCAGTCTTGAGACGCAAAGCGGGCGTTGTCGGTAGTCAACCGTTGGATTACGCCTCAGAAAGATTAAAAGATAATAAAGAGCTCGTTATTTTTGCTGTAAGAAACGATGGTAATTGGGCTTTAAAACATGCCTCTGAAAGACTTAAGAATGATCCAGATATTCGAAAAATCATGGAGGAACAAAAGTAATATAAATCCGAATGGAAGGTTGCCTGTTTTCACCTTTAAAAAGCAATTAAATCTTAGAAACTGACCTAAGTATAGGGTTTCATGGGAGCGGANCCTTAAGTAATGGCTTGGGGTTTAANTGTATTAATAGATAGACAGACAGGACCNAATAAAGTCTTTCATGACTAAATCCAAGGAGAGAATCTAGTTTTGTATTTAATAGCTGGGGGTTGGACTAAGTTAGTGGAGTGGGTCCTCAAACTGATTGACGAAGCTATCTAAACACCCTATTCTCTCGGTCCTCGCGCTCATCTATCTGAAGGCGACGAGATTTACGAATTTTTAGCTTAAATATGGCAGGACTTGATCTTTAGACAGGTACCGGTGCTGAGCCATCCCAGCTTGCAAATTACCCCTGTATCTAAAATCCTGCTCCTATGAATTGAAGGGAGTAACTTATGGTTAATGTGCATACGTTCGCTAAGCGAAAGCAGGAGAATCGTAAGATATCAATGGTCACGTGTTACGATTTTTGGAGCGCTAAGATAATCAATAAGTCTGACTTGGACTGTATTTTAGTGGGTGATTCTCTAGCGGTGGTAATGCATGGTTACGATTCAACAGTGCATGCAACGCTCTCAATGATGGAGATGCATGTCGCCTCTGTCGTTAGAGGGGCACCGGATAAATTTGTGATCGCGGACTTGCCGTTTCTCTCCTGTAGTAAAGGCATTGATCGAGCTCTAGATGCGGTACAAGCTTTAATTCAGGCCGGGGCATCTGCTGTGAAGATCGAGGGGTCGTCCCATCAGATCGATGTAATTAAGCGTATTGTCGAAGCCGGGGTCCCAGTAATGGGTCATATTGGATTAACGCCTCAGTCTATTCATAATCTTGGGGGGCATCTTGTGCAAGGTAAAGAAGTAAGTGAGGCTAAAAAACTAATTGATGATGCTATATTACTGGAACAGGCGGGATGTTTCGGTGTTGTCTTAGAATGCATTCCAAACAAACTTGGCGCCAGTATATCGAAACGCGTTAAAGTTCCTACGATAGGCATAGGGGCCGGGCTTCACACTGACGGACAGGTTTTAGTATTGCATGACATGATTGGTGTTGATCCAGCTTTTTCTCCAAAATTTCTACGGAAATACGCGAATACCAATGAATTGATAACTCAGGCGCTTGATAAATTTCACGATGATGTAACGAGTGAATGTTTCCCTGCACCTTTAGAAAGCTACGAATGATTGTCTTTGATTCAATCAGAGATTTTATGAGTACGAGAGTCCCTTTAGAAGGTAGCTTAGGGTTTGTACCCACCATGGGAGCTTTGCATGAAGGACACAGGTCACTGATCCGTAGAAGTCTAAAAGAAAATCAAATCACAGCAGTAAGCATCTATATTAATCCAACTCAGTTTGACAGGTCCGAAGATTTACAAGTATATCCAGAAACTATTTTGGAAGATAAAGAGCAGCTCAAATCTCTGGGAGTTGATCTGTTACTTATTCCAACTTACGAACAGATGTACCCAGATACTTTTCGCTACGAAGTTAGGGAAAAAGAGTTCTCCAGTGAGATGTGCGGAGCATACCGAAGTGGACACTTCACTGGGGTATTGACGGTAGTGATGAAATTGTTAAATATTATACGGCCTAGCAGAGCTTACTTCGGGGAAAAAGACTACCAACAGTACCTACTTATTAGAGATATGGTAGAGGCCTTTTTCCTCGAAGTGGAAATTATTCCTTGCCCTATTGTACGAGACCCCGATGGATTAGCGTTGAGTTCTCGCAATATGAATCTTAGTGATAGTGCTCGAGAAAAAGCACCTCTACTCCATAAGCTTATAAGGAGTAAAGGTAGCGATAACGAATTAAAACTAGAGTTAACAAAAGAAGGGTTTGAAGTTGAATATGTTCAAACAAAATTTGATCGTCGCTTTGTCGCCGTCAGAATTGGGACTAATCCTACCGTTCGACTTATAGATAATGTTGCGTTGATTGAATGATACTTTGCCTAGACATAGGGAATTCTCAAATATTTGGGGGCGTATTTGGCAATGAAAGCTTGGAGCTGACATTCCGGCGTACCTCGCAGTTGCGAAGCTCGTCTGATGAGTTGGGAGTGTTTTTCCGTACCGTTCTTCGAGAGAATGATATCGATCCAAGAAGTATCACTAAAGTAGCCATTTGCTGTGTCGTCCCTGATTTGCTTTATTCGTTGCGAGCGACGTGTCAAAAGTACTTCCGGATTGAACCACTGATATTGAGACCTGGGATAAAAACAGGATTGAAAATTCTTTACCGTGACCCTCGAGAAGTTGGTGCGGATCGGATAGCAGATGCTATTGGTGCTGTAAAACTTTATCCGAAACGAAATATCATAGTCGCGGACTTTGGTACTGCAACCACAATATGCGCTATCAGCCAGAACAAAGAGTTTCTTGGGGGCAATATCATTCCAGGCCTGAATCTTTCTATGAGAGCTTTGGAGGAAAAGACAGCTCAATTACCCTCCGTGGAGATTATTTCAGCAAAAAGTGCTATTGGCAGATCGACTGTAGAAAGCATCCAGGCTGGTCTATATTGGTCGAATGTCGGAATGGTGCGAGAATTGGTGAAAAGGATTTCCGAAGAGGAGTTTTCTGCGGGGGATCCTGTAGTGATAGGTACCGGAGGTTTTGCGCAGTTATTCAACCGAGAGAATCTTTTTGATGAGGTTATCCCAGATCTAATTCTCAAAGGGTTGAGAGAGTTAATTCGGCTTAATATAAAAGAGTAACAATTACAAAAATGATTCCCTCAGGCCGCCAAATATCCTTGGTTACTGTTACTGAAAAGGTTTTTTACTGCTCTCCTTTCGAAATAGTCAGAAGTCTATCATTTTCCAAGCACTACAGGGGGGAAAGGTTCGTATGCCACAAGTTAGTTTAGTGGTACCAACCTATCGAGAGGCGGAAAATTTAGAAGCCCTGTGCGATTCTGTCGAGGTAAATCTCAGGAAGCGGAAGATTTCATATGAAATAATAATTGCTGACGATCACTCCCCCGATAACACCATAGGAGTCGTGGCGTCTCTCACTGCGAGATATCCAGTCCGCCTCATCCAGCCGCTAAATAGGCAGAGAGATCTGTCTTTGGCAGTATTGGATGGAATTCGCGAAGCAAAATCAGAGTTTGTGGTTGTTATGGATGCGGATCTTTCTCACCCAACAGAAAAAATTCCGGCGCTCGTATCAACTCTACGTGAGGGTGTTTTTGTCCTGGGCAGTCGTTACGCTGATGGTGCCAGTTTTGAGAAGGGTTGGGGTCTTTGGCGTTTCCTCAATTCATCGATAGCTACTGTCCTGGCATGGCCTCTAATTCAGTGCAAGGATCCAATGAGCGGCTTTTTCGGTCTTTGTAAAACCGACCTGCCTTCAGCCGAAAGTTTACACCCGATTGGGTACAAGATTGCTTTGGAGCTTATGGTGAAGGGTAATTTTGATGCTGTGATTGAAATTCCCATCCATTTCAAGGATCGGACTAGGGGTAAGAGCAAACTGAATCTCAAACAGCAGGTCAAATACCTTCGACATCTTAGAAGACTATATTTATTTAAATTTAGGCTTCAGGCTGAAATTGTCCAATATGGGTTAGTGGGTGCCAGCGGATTCTTGGTAGATATAAGTTTCTATTTAGTCATGCAGGCTTTCAGTATTGATCATCTTTTAGCTCGTGCTATTTCGTTTTGGCCTGCGGTAAGCTGGAACTGGGGTCTTAATCGATTGGTTACTTTTAGTGGACGCAGGCGAAGGCCTAAAGCTAAGCAATGGTTGGAGTTTGTTGTAACCAGTGCTATTGGTTTTAGCATTAATTGGGGCGTCTACTCTTGGTCTACTTCGAATATTGATTTCTTTTCTGATAATCGGCTTGCTGCACTAATTTTGGGTATTTTTTTTGCGAGTATATTTAACTTTATGTCTGCAACCTTCCTAATCTACAGCAATGTAAGAGGTCAAAATAAGCTACTTTAAGTGAGTAGTCACTTTGCTGAGATGATGCGGACTTGGCCATTTACTTATAGTAGTATTTAATCCAATTAGACGGTAATATGCCACTTGATGGATCGGGAATCTCAGTTGTGGACAGACGAAATCTTTTAAAGATTTTTTCAGCAGCAGGCGTGGCAGCAATGGGTGGTCACATGACTATGCAAGCGAGGCTTTCAGAGGCCTTGCCTGTGGTGCTTTCTGATGATTACGAAGATGTTAATACTAATGCTTTGGAACTAGCCCAAGCTATCCAGCAGATGAGTACGCCCGCGCCGGACAGAGAGGCTTTTGTCCGAGCCTTCCAGAAGCAAACCAAGCCTATCTTGGCAGATTCAAATAATCTAAAGAGCTATCTTCAGAAGATGGAAAATTTCGAAAATTCCCATCATGAAGATGTCTTTTTAACTCCTAATCAAAATTCGCTACTCGGCAGTGTTTTTCGACGTCTGGACAGAGTCCAGAATGTTGTGGGGCATGGTAATTTTAATGTGCTTAGTTTTGATGATGCATTGAAGATGGGTAAACGCTATTCCAGTGTTGGAGAGTTTCCTAAATCTGAAAAAGAGTTCGTGGAGGATTTATTTTCAAAAAATCCTCGTGGCTATGGTTTCTATGGTGAGAAAGTAATCAGTAATCTGACATTTAAGGTTGCAGAAAGAGAAATGAGGAAGATACCTCGAACAGGACACTTTCTCTATCGAGGCGAACCAGAGGCGCTTTACAAACAGGTTAGAAGAGATCTAGGAGATAAGATTTTCCTCACTTCAGGTATTCGTAGTGTAGTGAAGCAAACGCACCTGTTTCTAGCGAAAACTATACAGTCCAAGGGTAACTTATCTAGAGCGTCTAGAAGTTTGGCACCGCCGGGTCATTCTTATCATGGTATTGGTGATTTTGATGTCGGAAAGGTAGGATTTGGAGCTAAGAATTTTACGGAAGATTTTGCGTCAACGGATGAATTTAAGCGCCTTGTCGATCTAGGATACGTGGATATGCGTTATCCCAAGCATAACCTGCTTGGTGTGCGTTATGAGCCATGGCATATTAAGGTAGTTGCTTAAAGAATTATTATTTGCACTGCAGTGATGGTAAGAACTAGACTCCCCATAATTATATAAACTTTGCCTAATGCCGTAATTCTAAGACGCCCCTCTGAACGTATCTCAGAAGAGGAGTCCCGACTCAAGAAAAATAAATATAGCTTTTTCTCGCTTTCAGACAGGTTAAATCGGAAATGGCTGACACCACTCAACATCGCGGGGCTGCTCAGTATAAGGGTAGAACCTAGCCACAAAGCAAATAATTCCTCAAACCAAAATAAAGAATCAAGGAAAACGAGGATATATACTAATATCAATGGAAGAAAAATATAAGCATATTGGTATATTCTTTCTGCAATCATTAGTTTTTGATTATTAACTCCTCGCCAGACTTGATATCTTAAGTATATGGATGGCCCATTATTTAGATAAAAGATCAAATTTAAAAATATCAGTAACGTAAGTAATCCCGGAATGCTAGCTGCATTATCTGCAGGTACTAGATAAGTTGATGGCACTATAAGGAGGATGCTAAAAATAAAAAGTCCACTCGCTAAGAGTAGCATTGCTAAGATTCCCCACAAGGGTATTACCCGCTTACTTAGTAGCTCAATTAAGTTGCTGACCGAAGAAAATATAACGAGTAGTATTCCAAAGTTATACAGAATTTGAGTACTGTTAGCTTCGCTAAGCTTTCCCTGACTTATTCCTGTGATGATGGTGACTATACTCGAGAGTAACGTAACGATAACTGTGCCAGCATCATAACCCGCCATTTTTTTTGTAGATGACCAATCTACTGTTTTTGAAATCCCCTCTACCTGGGCGGATGTCAGTCCAGATGCTTTTATAAGCTCTGTTGATGTTGAAATATCTGAAATCTCTTCCCTATACTTTATAATTTGTTCTGCACGTTTTGGCCCGATCCCTTTGATCTTCTGAAGTTCTTCGCGTGTTGCGAGGTTTATCAAAATGGGTAAGTCAGTCAAAGCCGCTACTCAACAAAAGAACTATTAACGCAGAGGTGAGAAATGAAAGAAAGTAAAATATCAAGTCGGGCTCTGTTGGTCGCTTCAGTCATTTTTGTATTAGTGCTCGCCTCTGGTCCCCTAGGTTATAAATTCGGTTTCTTGTTATTGATACCATCGATAATTAGTCTATTGGTCGGTGTTCTTGGAGGTATACTCGTTGCTCTTTCATCTCTGATCATGTTGTTTGTAGCTATCAAGTATAAGCTTACCGTCGACAGAAACCTTTTATTAGTTGGTTCGCTGGTCAGTCTTTTTCCGATGATTTTCATTGTCCCTCAGGCTTTCAACGGTCTTAGTGCACCCGAAATAAATGATATCTCAACAGATATGAATTCACCTCCTTTATTCGGTAAGCTCTTGATCAGGCAAATAGATAATAATGAGCTTTCTCTGAGTGAGTATGCTTTGAGTAAAGAAGAGCGAATAAAAATCCAAAATCATTCTTATCCTGAACTAAAGACTTTAAGTTCATCCCTTGACTTTGATTCGGCTTTGACCCGATCAGCTGCGTTGCTCCGTCAACAAGGCTTGGAGATTGTTACCATCGATAAAGATAAAGGAATTATTGAGGCGATCGATACGACATTTTGGTTTGGGTTTAAGGATAATGTCGTTGTCAGATTGAAAAGGCACGGCAGTGGAACCAAAGTAGATATTCGCTCTGCTTCCAGAATAGGCTTGAGGGATTTCGGTAAGAACGCGGCAAGAATACGACGCTTTCTGGACGATTTTTAAGAAAGCTTTTTCAAGACTAACTCGTTTACTTGTTGGGGATTAGCTTTACCAGATGTTTCTTTCATAACCTGACCTACAAAAAATCCGATAAGTTTTGTCTTTCCTTGACGAAACTGTTCTGCTTGTTTGGGATTTTGTTTAAGTACCTCCTCTATTAGAGGTTCGAGTGCGTTACTATTTGATAATTGTTCTAGCTCGTGGTCTTTAATGTATTCATCCAAATTAAACGTTGGTGATGACCATAAGGTGTCAAGTATCTCTTTAGCTATTTTTCCATTTATTGTCTGGTCTTTAATTCTATTTAGTAATTTACCCAGTTCCGTTGACGGCACTGGGATTATTTTTTCTTCTAAAGTGTCCTTATTGAGTCTACCAAGTATTTCGACACGGACCCAATTTGCAGCCAACTTTCCATCCTGACATATGTTTACTGTCGCCTCGAAATAGTCTGCGATTATGGGATCAAATGCCAAAGTATCGGCATCTGCTTTGGTAAGTTGATAGTTATTTACAAAGCGTTCTGCTTTTTCTCTCGGAAGCTCCGGCATCTTTTTTCTAATGTCTGCAATGTATTCATCATCAATAGAGATTGGTAGTAAATCTGGCTCAGGAAAGTAACGGTAGTCCATTGCAGTTTCCTTGCTACGCATTGATCGCGTTTCGTCCCTAGTAGGGTCGTAAAGTCGCGTTTCCTGAGTAATATGTCCTCCAGATTCCAAAACAGCCTTTTGTCTAGAAATTTCAAAATTTATTGCATTTTCTAGGAATCGAAAAGAATTCACGTTCTTGATCTCAGTTCGAGTTCCCATTTTAGTAGCGCCGATTGGCCTTATGGACACATTGGCGTCACACCGCAATGATCCCTCAGACATATTGCCGTCGGAGACCCCGAGATACGTAACTAACTGATGGATATAGCGTGCGTAGGCCACCGCTTCTTTCGCGGATCGCATATCAGGCTCAGAAACTATTTCCAAGAGAGGTACACCAGCACGGTTGAGGTCTATACCAGTGCTGCTAGCAAATTCATCGTGTACAGATTTGCCAGCATCTTCCTCTAGGTGAGCCCGAGTTATTTGAATTTCCTTTGAAATTCCATTTTCCAATGAGATTTGTACAGATCCACCGACAACTATTGGTTTATCCATCTGCGTTATCTGGTAGCCTTTTGGTAAGTCCGGATAGAAGTAATTCTTCCTATCGAATACAGAAACTCGAGAGATTTCTGCTCCAATACTTAATCCAAATGCCACTGCCCTGGGGTAAACTTCTGCATTTACGACGGGCAAAACACCCGGTAGACCTAGATCGATTGAGCTCGCCTGCGTATTGGGTTCGGCTCCAAATACTGTGCTGGCTCCAGAGAAAATTTTAGACTTTGTTTGCAACTGTACGTGGATCTCTAATCCGATTATTGGCTCCCACTTCATCTTTGACTCTCACTAGTTGTCATCATCGGAAAGCATTTATGCCAGTCAGTTCTCTTTTGATACTGATGAGCTGCCGACAGGATAGTGCCTTCGGCTAAGTAGTTACCAATAAGCTGTAGGCCGACTGGAAGCTTCGAGGAAAACCCAATAGGTATTGACATGGCCGGTAGGCCAGCTAAATTTGCTGCTATGGTATATATATCTTGCAAATACATGTCTATGTGACTTTCTGTTTTCTCGCCTAACATGAAAGCAGGCTGCGGGGCGGTAGGACCAATCAAGAAGTCGACTTCGTTGAATGCTTGATGGAAGTCATTTTTGATCAAGCGTCGAATTTGCTGGGCTTTTCGATAATAGGCATCATAGTAGCCGGTGGACAAGGTGAAGGCTCCTGTCATTATCCTTCTCTTTACCTCATCACCAAAACCTTCACTGCGTGATCGCTTAAACATATCATTCAGATTTTCGGGATCTTTGCATCGGTAGCCGAAACGTACTCCATCATAACGTGAGAGATTTGTAGAGGCTTCTGCTGGCGCAATCACATAATAGGCTGGCACAGAATACTTAATGTGAGGTAACTTTACTGATTTAGTTGTTGCGCCAAGTTGCTCAAAGATTTTAAGAGCATCTTGTATTACCTCCTCAGACTTCGCTTCAAGTCCGTCAGCAAAAAAGTCATCGCAAACGCCAATACGCGCTCCTTCTAAAGTAGTGTTTAAATATTCTAAATAATTTGGAACATCATCTCTTATACATGTTGAATCCTTGGGATCGCCGCCGGCCATTAACGCTAACAATAGTGCTGCATCTTCTGCAGTTCTGGTCATTGGTCCAGCTTGGTCCAGACTTGAGGCAAAAGCAATCATACCCCAGCGTGAGATTCTTCCATAAGTAGGCTTAAGCCCAGTTATACCGCAGTGAGCAGATGGTTGACGAATTGACCCTCCAGTGTCTGTTCCTGTTGCAGCAGAGCAAAGTCCAGCTGCCACTGCTGCTGCAGAACCCCCAGAAGATCCTCCAGGAACTCTATCAGTATCCCAAGGATTTTGTACTGCTCCATAGTATGAAGTTTCATTACTGGAACCCATGGCAAATTCATCCATATTTGTTTTGCCTATGGTTATCGCTCCGGCAGCAGCGATTTTAATGACCACGGTAGCATCAAAAGGTGCGATATAGTTATGAAGCATTTGGCTACCAGCCGTGGTAGCAATATTTTTTGTACAAAATATATCTTTATGAGCGATCGGTATTCCTGTTAGAGGGCCCACCTTACCTTTGTATCTTGCTTGATCTGCATCAGCTGCTGTTTGAAGCGCAGATTCCTCGAGCACGCTTATGAAACAGTTTAGATGTTTTAACTGCTTAATACGGTGGATATAGTTTTCGGTCAGCTCTTTGGAGCTATACTTACCAATAGTCAGCGAATGGAGCTGTTCTGTAATACTTTCATTGTGCATCATTAATCAATTACTTTTGGCACTAGATATAAACCATTACGGGTTTCTGGGGCAAAGCTTTGATAAATCTCCCTGTTATCTTCTGATGTAACGATATCAGGACGCAAAGTTTGGGTTACATCCAACGGGTTAGAAACTGGTTCTATCCCCGAGGTGTCAACGGCCTGCATTTCTTCAACCAGGGCAAGGACTTCTGACATTTTATCCCCAATCACAGATAGCTCTTCCTGAGCAATTTCCAGTTGAGTTAGTTCTGCTATATTCTCGACGATCTCATTATCTATTTTCAATCGTTATCTCCTTTCCCATTTACTAATCAGAATCGTAATAAGGTTTCTAGTAATCTGCAAATAGCAACTACCTACTATTTTAATTGAATAGTTATCCTTAAAAACATAGGTTGTATGAAAAATTCGTGGAATGATACACTTGCTTTGAGTTCCAGGGGTAAAAGTCACGGTTGGGCGAGGAGATGCAAAGCGTTTTTCGTTGGTATCTTGCCACATCATATTATTGGAGTGTCAAATAGTTATGCTTAAGATGCTTAGAGGTCTCGTTTCCAACGATCTTTCTATTGATTTGGGGACTGCGAACACCCTAATTTATGTCGGTGAGCAAGGAATAGTTCTAAACGAGCCGTCAGTAGTTGCAATTCGTAATAGCAATAACAATCAAAAGACAGTAGCTGCGGTCGGGATTGATGCCAAACGAATGCTCGGGCGAACCCCAGGAAATATTGTAGCGATTCGTCCCCTGAAAGACGGGGTCATAGCAGACTTTCAGGTTACTGAGAAAATGCTACAACATTTTATCAAGAAAGTGCATGAAAGTAGCTTTATTCGCCCTAGTCCAAGAGTTCTAGTATGCGTGCCTTGTCAATCTACTGAGGTTGAGCAAAGAGCTATTCGGGAGTCAGTTATAAGTGCAGGGGCGCGAGATGTCCTTCTGATTGAAGAGCCAATGGCTGCTGCTATTGGTGCTGGGCTGCCGGTTCATGAAGCGGTTGGTACCATGGTGGTGGATATAGGCGGGGGAACTACTGAAATTGCCGTGATTTCACTTACCGGTGTCGTCTATTCTCAGTCCGTTAGGGTAGGAGGTGATCGCTTTGATGAAGCGATTACAGCATATGTTAGACGAACTCAGGGTAGTATTATCGGAGAGGCCACGGCGGAGAGAATTAAGAAAGAAATAGGAATGGCCTTCCCCTGTAATGAAATTGGGGAAATCGATGTGCGTGGTCGTAACCTTGCAGAAGGTGTTCCAAAAAGTTTTACTCTCAATAGTAATGAGATTCTTGAAGCTCTCCAGGAGCCATTAACGCTAATTGTTCAAGCCGTAAAAGCAGCGCTAGAACAGACTCCACCAGAGCTGGCTTCCGATATTGCTGAAGTTGGTTTGGTATTGACAGGGGGGGGCTCGCTACTTCGAGAATTGGATCGTTTGTTGTCAAATGAAACAGGCCTCCCTGTTATAGTTGCAGAGGATCCGTTAACTTGTGTTGCAAGAGGTGGTGGCGAAATTTTGGAACTTCTGAAGAAGGGCGGGGATTCGGAACTCTTACCAATTCATTAATTTAATTTGTTGCGCATGGGTATCTAGCGATTAAATCATTATTTGTAGAAGAGTCGAAGATAAACTTTAGTATTCTTGCTTTGGGCGCTCTGTCATTAATCCTTATGTTTTTGGACCATTTGACTGATTGGCTAGAGCCAGCTAGGGCGAGTCTAGCAACTGTGACAACGCCAATTATACTGATTGCAGACTTTCCTGTGAAAAGCGTTGAAAATCTTTCGCTAATTGCTGAAACGAGGTACAACCTTATTCAGGATATAGCTCAACTAAACCAAGATCAGCTTTTACTTCAAGCAAAAAATCAGAAGCTAAGTGCTCTAGCTGTAGAAAATAATAGACTCAGGGAGCTTCTAGGTTCTGCAGAAAAGTTACGGGATAATGTGGTTGTTGCCGAATTAGTCGGCGTAGACCCCGATCCTGAAAATCACGAGATTATAATTGATAAAGGGGCTGTTAATGACGTTTTTGTTGGGCAGCCACTACTTGATTCGAAAGGTTTGATGGGGCAGGTGATTAGCGTAAGTAGATATACATCACGAGTTTTATTGGTAAGCGATCCTTCGCACTCCGTTCCCGTTCAGGTGGTTCGTAGTAACTTGAGATTAGTTGCACAAGGTGCTGGAGCGACGTCGCACTTGAATTTGATGTTTGTGCAAGATACTGCAGATATTCGTGACGGTGATTTGTTAATAACCTCAGGTCTAGGCGGAAGATTTCCTGCGGGATATCCTGTTGCAGTTGTAAACCGAGTAGAGGGACAAGCTGGGAAACCCTTTGCCTTAGTAACCGCCGTTCCAAGTGCTTTGCTTGATCGTAGTCGTTATGTTCTCCTGGTTTTCACGGAAGATAAGAAGGATAGCTCGAAGGACAACCCTTATGATGCAAACGGCGATTGGTAACTAAATGTTCAGTCAGCTAATTATTGTGGTGACCTTTTTGTTTGCTATGATTCTATCAGTCTTTAGGTTGCCCGATTCGTTACCCTTGATGCTTGCTTATTTGAGACCGGAATGGATCACGCTAGTTCTGATTTATTGGGCCATTGCTTTGCCAAAGACAGTGGGGATGAAGAGCGCTTGGATAATAGGCTTGCTAACTGATGCTTTGCTGGGTAGTTTGTTGGGGCTGCATGCGTTTGTCTTTATGTTGGTTGTGTATATTTCAAGCAGTTTGTATCAGCGTTTGCGCATGATGGCTAGTTGGCAACAAAGCCTCTTTGTTTTTGCTGTTATTTTCTTAAGTCAATCAGTATTTTTCTGGACGGGTCAAATTACAGGGACAGTTCAGTGGACAAATTTATATTTTTTACCCTCTATTATCAGTGCTTTACTGTGGCCTTGGATATTTATAATACTCCGGTCAGTTCGAAGAAAATTTAATATTTCCTGACGGGTATAGGTTCCAAATATATTCTACGGAGTGGCTTCAAGAAGTTTAAAATGTTTTATCTTGAGGAAATTTTGACCCCGTGACTGAACTTATTCTTGCATCCGGTTCTCCGCGTAGGGCAGATCTGCTTCGCCAACTAGGGCTATCTTTCTCTGTTATTGTTCCCTCTGTGGATGAAACGCTTAAACATAGTGAAAGCTCGCATGATTTTGTTGAGCGTTTGGCGAAAGAAAAAAACACCGAGATTCAGAATAGATTAGATTCTAATAAATTAGTTTTATCAGCCGATACGGTGGTGGTTTATCAGAATAGGATTTTGGGCAAACCGAAAAGCAAAGCAGAAGGTTTAAGTATGTTAAAACTTTTATCGGAGCAAATGCATACAGTTGTAACTGGAGTAGCCTTAACAACAAAAACTCTGGAAAAATTCTTTTTTGTAGAAACCAAAGTTAAATTCCGAAGACTAAGTGATCATGAGATTCATAGTTACTGGATGACTGGAGAGCCAAAAGATAAAGCTGGGGCCTATGGTATCCAGGGCCTGGGGGCTCTCTTCGTAAGCCGGATAGAGGGAAGTTATAGCAATGTTGTTGGACTTCCGCTTATGGAGACAGGGGAGATTCTAAAGCAGCTTGGAGTTGACTGTCTTGTGTAGACAAAAGGTGTAGTCGAGATGGAAGAAGAAATTTTCGTAAATGTAACAGAGAGTGTGAGTCGAGTTGCCGTTACAGAGCAAGGTTTACTGCGGGAGATTTATACTGAACGCACTAATCATCGAAGTACACTTGGAAATATTTATAAAGGTAAGGTAACAAGAATTTTGCCTGCAATCGATGGTGCTTTCGTTGATATTGGTAATGAGAGGGATGCGTTTATTCAACGTAAGGATGCAGTGCCCATTTCCTCCGTGTTATTTGAGAGGATGGATCTAGATCCTCAGTCAGTCTCTATGAGAAAGCTATTATATGAAGGACAGAAATTATTGGTTCAGGTTACTAAGGATCCAAGCAACAATAAGACGCACCGAGTTACAGCTAATCTTTCGTTGGTATCGAGGCATCTGGTCTACAGACCTTATTCTAGAGGAATCACGATTTCGGAACGAATTGAGGATCCAAAAGAACGTTTAAGATTGAAAGAGGTAATTTTTTTAATTTCCAAGAATAAAGGGGGATTCATTGTTCGAACTGCAGCAGAGAATATTGATTCGAGTATTTTGTCTAAAGATATACAATTACTTAGTGATAGATGGCTGAAAATTCTTGATAGAAGTAAACTAGAAATGTCTTCCTCCATAATTTATACGGAGCCCTCGCTCCCTCTGCAGGTCATTCGCGATATCGTTAGTGTTAGAACCTCACGAATTCTTGTCGATACACAGGAGACCAAGGATGCATTTTCAAAATTTCTCGCTGAGTTTATTCCTGCTAAATTACCTATACTAGAGCTATCCAGTAGTGAAGACTTAGTCTTCGATAATCATGATTTAGAAGATCAAATTAATTTAGCTATGGAGGAACGGGTTATCCTCAGATCTGGGGGTTATTTGGTTATTGAACAGACAGAAGCCATGACCACGATAGACGTTAATACCGGAAGATCTGGTGGAAAAAAAGCAGCTAAAGAGACGATCTTGGCAACTAACTCAGAGGCTGCTGTTTCGATACCCTGGCAACTTCGACTTCGAAATATTGGTGGAATCGTTGTTATTGATTTCATCGATATGGAGGATGAAGAGCATAAAAGACAGGTGCTTCGAACTTTGGAGAATACTTCGCAATCATACAGAGTAAAAAGTAATTTTTCGAATTTCTCGGACTTCGGTCTTGTACAGTTAGTAAGGAAACGTGACAGTGAAAGTTTAGTAAGAACGGTTTGTGAGCCGTGCAAGTGCTGCAGAGGTCGTGGGTTCGTTAAGACAGCCGAAATTGTCTGTTTAGAAATAGTAAATGAAATTTATCGAAGGGCTGGACGCTATAAGAAGATTTGTTTAGTTAAGGCATCAAAATTGGTAGTTAATAGGCTGTCGGAGGATAAGTCTAATTCTATTGTTCGTCTATCCGAAGCTTTAGGACTAGAGATACGTTTACAGGCGGAGTTAGGTTATCAGCAGGAAGAATTCGATGTTATCGAGGTTTCAAATTAGCGAGAAAATCTATGCGTCGGATTTCATTGAAAAATACAATATCCATTATACAGTTCGTAATCCTCGTTATACTAATTGTTGCAGCTATTTATGTAAGTATAGGTCGACTTATTTTAAGTGTTAGTGATTTGTACAGGGATCATGTTATCCGATGGATGGAACAAAAACTCAATATGGACGTAAATATCGGTGCTATTGAAGGGAATTGGATTTACTTTGATCCAGAAATAACTCTTGATCACGTAGCGTTGGGTGAATCAATATATTTTGATCATCTGACCTTGCGTATAGACACATTAAAAAGCTTTCTTAACAGAAGTGTTGTTGTAACCGCTATTGAACTAAAGAGCGTCGAACTTGATATTGAACAGTCAATGCCTGGTGAATGGAATGCTTTTGGTTTTCCAAAGTCTCTGGAATTTTTCGATCTTGATTTAGGTATGGAGTTTTTGCACTACTTAAGTGCCGCCAGAGTAGATGAGATCGATATTAATCTGATGAGTGCTAGAGGAGATTATATTCTATCGATTAGTAATCTCGTCCTTCAATCGGAAGCCAGAGGTGATAGGAGGATTTCAGTACCTCTTAAAATCCTTGGAAAGAATAAAAAAACTTATGGCTCCATAAATTTTTTGGGTAAATACAGGGGAAACTTAAAAAAGTCCGGTTTTAAGGGAGATTTTTATGCGGAAATTTTTGGTAGTGATTTAGAGCATCTAATTGACCTTACTCATTTGTCACATCGATTTTCAGATGTTTCGATCGATAATGAAGTTTGGGTATCTATTGACCCAGACCATACAAGTATCCTAAGCAACATTGACATTAACGCCATACTCTTGGGTAATGCTAAAGAAAAAATTATGCTTGGGGGAGAGCTCTCCTTAGGCATGAAAATATCGGGGGACGAACTCAAATTTACCGGACAGGAAATTGCTATCCAACTAGATAATGACGTGATTGACCTTAGTGGTCTTTATGGTTCGCTATCCCGTAAGTTGAACCAAGTGGTATTTACAATGCCGAAGCTAGAGCTTCAGCAATTATCATCGTTCATGCTTAATTTTGAACCGCAAATAGCCTCTAAAAAACTCCAGAGTGCGATTGAGGTTATAAGGCCAACCGGTTCACTAAAGGAAACCTTCCTATATTTAGATTTGGAAAAATGGGAAAGAGACTATCAAGTGGTAAGTGTACTAGATAATGTAAATTTTGATACTTATCTTGGTTCCCCAGAGATGCGAAATCTAAGTGGAATAATTTCTTTAAGTCCGAAGCGAGGGTATCTCGATATTGATAGTAAGAATGTTGATTTATATTTTAAATCTCATTTTTCTGAGGTTTGGCCCTTTGACTCCATCAGAGGACGCATGCTTTACATTAATGACGAAGATATTTTCAGAGTCAGCAGTAGATTGGTAAAGTTTTCTTATAATGATGTTAGTGCTGTGGGGAAAATAAAGCTAAATTTTCCGAGAGCAGCAGATTATAACTGGGAATTACTTTTGGGTGTTAATGAAAGTCCACTAAAGGAATCTTATCGTTACATTCCTGATACTTTGCCCTCACGATTATTAGATTGGTTGGAATCGTCTGTAATTGCGGGAAAAGTAGAAGATAGTGGATTATTATTCCATGGAGTTTTTGCTAAAAGTTCTCCAAAGATAGCCAAAACTTTCGAAAGCTATTTCCGGGTACGTAATACTAATCTTAAGTATCATCAAGAATGGCCAATGCTTACTGACTTAAATGCGCTATTCCATATAAATAACGGGGGCTTGGTTTCTAGTAATGGGAATGCAAAAATATTCTCACTAGATCTAACAAAAATCAATGTATTCGTAAGAAACCCTTATGGAGGACAGGCGAAAAGTGTCTCGGTTTCAGCAGATATAGAAGGGATGTTAATTGATGGTTTTCGCATATTAAACGAAACGCCAGTTAAAGATAAAATAATGAATATATCTAGGCATTGGTCAGGAACAGGGAATTTTATTGGCACTGCAGAATTTGAGATTCCTTTCGCACTAGGTGGAGATGATGAGATCTATAGTAATATATCGGTTTTCCTGGCTAATAATAACCTTAATTTCGCAGATCAAAATCTAGATATAGAAAGAGTAAACGGTAATCTTAAATATGAAACACACTCTGGACTTAACTCTTCCCAATTTATTGGTGTGCTCTTCGGCGAAAACGTCTCTGGTAGTATTGCTACGGATTTAGGAAATAATTCTGGCGAAGTAGTAATTGATTTAATAGGTAAGGTTGAGGCGAGTAAACTTTATGAATGGTCTCGACAAGATATCCTTAGTCGATTTTACGGGAAATCTTCCTATCGTGCTTCTTTGCATATCCCTTTTGGGCCAGACTCTGAAAACAGTTATTTTCAGGTGTGGTCAAATCTTACCGGGATGGAGCTTAATTTCCCCGTCCCCGTAGGTAAAAATAAGAAAGAGGAGCGGTCTCTTTACTACCGTCAAGATTTTTCAGAATCAGGATCTAAAATAAATTTTAGGCTGGGGCAGCTGATCGCATACCTTTCTACTCAGGAGCGTTTAGTGACGGGAGGTCGAGTCCATTTCGGATCAATCCAAGGGAGTGAAATATCATATGATTCCTTGCTAGTGACAGGTGCCCTTGAGTACGCAAATTATGAAGACTGGTATAATGTTTTTTTAGATACAGAGAATGTCTCAGATCAGCTTTTTCACCCTAGTATTAGTGAGAATAATGAGTTGCTTTCAATAGATATTGGCAGTTTAAACTTTTACTCATTACCACTTTCGGGTGTTAGGGTTCACCTTGAAAGGCTACCAGATGCATGGAGAGCCTTTATTAGCAACGAGAATGTTAAGGGAGAGTTTATTATTCCTGATGAAGAGGAGTCCCCTCTTTTAGTTAATCTAAACCACTTAAGGTTTCCAAAAACTGAAGAAAGTAACGATCCTATGAGTCTTCTTTCCTCAAAGGAATTAATTGATGCCAACTTTACGATTGATGAACTTTTTTTCGGCGATGAAGGCTATGGTCATTGGTCATTTGAGTTGAGACCGGATGCAAGGGGAGTAAGCTTGGTAAACTTAGAGGGTCGGGTTAAAGGTATCTCTGTAATGAAAGGCTCTAAATTTGATTGGAGTTATGAAGATAAATATGTTTCTTCTTTCGAAGGTATTATCGGTATAGAGGATTTGGGGACAGCTTTAGAAAAATGGGGTTATGCGTCTAGTGTTGAAGGGAGTAATTTTAATCTTTCAGCATCTTTTGTATGGGAGGGTAGTCCTGCTGCTATTGATATGGATATTTTAGAAGGGCATATCAAGCTACTGAATGGTGAAGGTCGCTTTGTGCAGGCTGATCCAGGTGCGGCATTAAAGCTATTAGGAATTTTTGATTTCGCTCAACTTGGAAGAAGATTAAATTTTGACTTCTCTGATGTAGTCCAGAAAGGCTGGAGTTTCAACAAGGTAACAGGATCGACAAATTATAGTAAAGGAAAGATAAGCATATTAGAGCCTATAGTTGTTGAGGGCTCGACTAGTAATTTTAAAATTGCCGGTAATGCGGATCTAAATACGCGAGAGCTCGATAATGATATGATCGTTACTTTGCGTGTGAGTAAAAATTTACCCTGGTATGCGGCTTATAGCGCAATTGCTACCGGTCCTCTTGCAGGACTGGGGGTTTTGTTAGCTCAACGAGTTCTCAAATCTCAAATAAACCAGGTAAGTAGTGCAAAATATACTGTTAGTGGAACCATAGAGTCGCCAAAGATTGAGTTGGATTCGCTCTTCAATGACAATATTGAAAAGAGGTCTGGTTCTGCTCAATAGGCATCTAATTCTTTGAGGAAATGGAAAAGTTTTTTAGACGCGCTTCCATTTTTTCCTGTTTCTTTCTCGATGGTCGCTTTACGAATAAGTTGTTGAAGATATTGGCGGTTTATATTTGGGTAGTCGGCAACAATCAATGAAAAGGTTTCGCCATCATCCTTGAGTAAGCCTTCTCTCCAAAGTGCTATTTTTTGGTATCTTTTTTTGACATTTTTCTGATCGAAAAGGTCCGTGAGTCTCGCGATCACTCCCGGTTCACTTTTATAGATGAGTTTTGTGATGTATTGGATTTGGCGCTTTTTGACAGTGGCCCTAGTCGTTCTTCTAGCCAGAAGTACTGCGGCAGTGATTTCCTCCACTCCCAATGAGCGGACTTTTTCATTCGTATAATTGATTAGTTCTTGGACCATATCTCTGAGTTTTGATAAATCCCTCTTCTGTTGGGACTTGCTGATATGGGGACTAATTCCTTCTTGGTCGTCTATGGAGTTATGCTCAGTCATTCTGCTTCGCCAAATGTTTGTTCGACGAATTCAATTAACTTACGCACCACTATCTCTTCATCAGAATCTTCCAAACATCTTTCAATCTCGGCCCCATAACCTGCCTCAAGCATTATCATGATACTCTTTGCGTTACTTGAATTATAAAGATAGATAACACTCATTGTTGAAGAAAAATTCATTACTCTTTAAACGAAAGCAGATGCCGCACGAGCATGAAGTCCAAGCTTATTGCAGATAACTGTTTTACAGCAAATCATTCGGTTTTACTTAGTTCTCGGTGCCGGACCTGAACGTTCTTCCACGTATTTTTAAAGTGGTCGTAAAGTTTATCTACAATATAGACTGATCGATGCTGCCCCCCGGTACATCCAATTGCAACTGTCATGTAGCTTCGGTTGTTGGCCTCGAACTTGGGTAACCAAGACTCAAGATAGGATAATATATCATTATACATTGAGACCACTTCAGGTTGCTTTTGCAAAAATGCCTGAACGGCTGTATCTCGTCCAGTGAGATTCCTTAGATTCGGCTTCCAGTGAGGGTTTGTGAGACACCTAGCGTCAAACAAAAGATCTGCGTCAATGGGGACTCCAGTTTTATAAGCGAACGATTGAAAAAGTAAAGCAAATTCATGGTTAACAATTGCGACTCTGGATTTAACAAGATCCCTCAGTTCATGCATCGAGAGAAGTGTCGTATCAATTGCTAAATCGGCAAGATCAGAAATTGGTTCTAGTAGAGTGGACTCAAAATCTAATGCTTCTTGAAGATCTCGATCCTCATCACTTAGGGGGTGCTTGCGTCTAGTCTCACTAAATCTTTTCACTAAAGCGTTGCTACTGGAATCCAGAAAAACAACTTTTACTTGAATATCTGACGGATTGAAGGTCTCCAATATTTCGGGGAATTTCAACAAGTCATCACCGATATTCCGTGCATCAACACTTACAGCTACCCGTGGTTGCAAAGGTAGATGGTCTACTAATGGCTTTAGCAAAGTGATGGGTAAGTTATCGATACAATAAAATCCCATATCCTCTAGAACGTGGAGCGCAGTGCTTTTCCCTGACCCTGACCTACCACTTATGACGACAAGAGTAATCAATATGGCATCCTCGTCTAATTAACTAAAGTTTCTTTCAAATATTTTTATATCCACACTCTTTCCCGAACTAGCTTAGAAAATTAGGCCTTTGATACTCATCAAGATTGAGTATTGCAGTTTTATAGGGCTCTATATCGTTCTCTGCCCCAAAGACTGCTTCAAAAAATACGGGCGACCCAAATTTACTAGCAAGCATAGCTAATATTTCTAGATGAGTATTGGCTTCATTCTGAGGCGCAATTACAACTAAAACGATCCTTACAGGAATTTCATCGATTGCACTACAGTCGATACCTCTACTTAACTTAAAGAGAGCGGCAAAAGTGTTTGAGCATTCTACCCAGCAATGTGGTTTCGAGATTCTTTTACCTATAACGATAGGGCCAATTTTCTCGCGTGCTATTAATTTGCTATACAGGTGTTGCTGGCTAATACCAGGTTCAGCACCTGTCAAAATTCCAGAGGCTTGCTCCATTACCCGTTTTTTACTTGTACTTTCTAAATTGGCGAAAGTTCTCTCTGGCGTTAGGATAGATTCGATATTCATTTTGGATCAGTATTCATTGCTGCAAAGTTTGTGTTGACCGACGCCTAATTATATATGTCGGCACGATAGCTTTTCCACAAGCTTATCGAGGATAGGCTATGCTAAATAACAAAATGTCCCTCTAAGTCTAACAAGGTCACATTAGTTGTTTGCGTTCATTCGAGGGGGGGATTAATAAAGATTCCCTGTACTTTGCAATTGTTCGTCTGGCAACTTTGATATCTTGGTTAGCAAGCAGGCCTGATATTTTATTATCACTGAGAGGTTTCTTTGGGTTTTCTTCGGAAATTAATTTTTTAATGATGGCTCTGATAGCAGTGGAGGACACTTCTCCTCCTGTATGTGTACTTACGTGGCTGGAAAAAAAATATTTTAATTCGAAAACCCCAGCGGGAGTATGCATATATTTTTGTGTAGTAACGCGTGAGATTGTTGATTCATGCAGATCTACTGCATTTGCAATATCATGAAGAACTAAGGGCTTCATAGCTTGCTCACCATGTTCTAAAAAGCCTCGCTGAAATTCCACGATTTTAGAAGCTACTCGAAGAAGCGTATCATTTCGCTGTTGTAAAGAATTTATAAACCATCTGGCATCCTGTAGGTTATTTTTTAGGTAAGTATTATCGCTACTCTTCATTTTGGGGCTTATCAGCGAGGCATACTCCGGATTAACTCTTATCCGGGGAGCTGATTTGGGATTTAGCTCGACTGACCAGCGATCATTTTTTTTTGATACGAAAATATCAGGTTCGATATATTCAATTTTACTATCGTCAATATCACTCCCTGGTCTCGGATTCAGTGAAACAATTAAAGCAATTACCTCTCTAAGATCGCTCTCTTTAAGTCTCGCTTTTCTGCCGATCATTCCATAATCTCGATTGGCTAGATGGGAAATATAATGTCGCACTAAATTAATAGCTTGTTCTTTCCATGGAGTATCAGGAGGAAGGCTACGTAGCTGAATGGTTAGACACTCCTGGATATTTCGGGATGCAATCCCGATAGGATCTAAGTGTTGGATTAAGGTTAGGACGGCCTCTACCTCATCTAGTTCGAGCTTCCATTCAGTTGGAGCGCTATCTAGGACATCTTCAGTGGTAATTGTTAGTGTTCCATTTCTATCCAATGCATCGATGATAGTCACTGCGATAAACTCATCGGTATCAGAGAGGCGGAGTAAATTGATTTGATCCAATAGGTGCGATTGAATAGAGTTCCCAACGCTGTCACTATTTTCTAAGAATGAACCACCACTTTCATTGTCGTTCCTAAAGTTTGTAGATTGGATTCCGTCATCGAAGACGTCTTCCCACACACTATCAACTGGCAGATCCTCAGATATAGTGCTTTCTTTGATTCGCTCGGAGGAGTCCAGTATAGCCTCGCCATCAATCTCAGGATCTGGCACACTCGTAGGAGGTTCCCTATCAACTCCATATTCAACTGGTGTTCTAGACTCTTCATCTGCTTTCTCTTGCTCTGTTTGAGGACTATCTAGCGTTATTTGTTCATCACTATTGTTGGCATCTTCTAATCCTAGCTCCTCTAACATTGGATTGGTTTCTAGCGCTTGTTGTATCTCCAGTTCCAATTCAGCAGTCGAAAGCTGCAGTAAGCGAATTGCTTGCTGCAGTTGAGGGGTCATCCTAAGCTGCTGACCCATTTTTAAGGTGAGTGCTGGTTTTAGCGCCATAAATTTATATGTTCAAACATTTAAATTAAGTTATCGTCATTAGTGGATTCTCATTACATTCGAAAATCTTCACCGAGATAGATTTGTTTAACAAGATCATTATTTAGTACTTCTTTTGGGGATCCCTCAAAAATGATACGGCCTTCGTTTACGATATAGGCTGAATCACAAATATCGAGCGTCTCGCGTACATTATGGTCTGTGATTAGGATGCCAATATTCCGTTCTGTTAACTGTCTAATTATCCGCTTAATATCATTTACAGATATTGGATCAACACCTGCGAATGGTTCATCAAGCAATATGAAATGGGGTTCTGTCGCGAGTGCTCTAGCGATCTCTACCCTTCGGCGTTCACCACCAGATAAGGACATGCCATTATTATCTCGGATAGAAGAAATATTGAAGTCGTTCAATAATAACTCTAATTTAATGTTTCGCTCTTTCGCTGATAAATCTTGACGAGTTTCCAATATGGCTAGGATGTTTTCAGAGACACTCAGTTTGCGGAAGATGGAGGCCTCCTGAGGGAGGTATCCTATCCCCGCTCGGGCACGTTCATGCATTGGCTCATTACTTATATCTTGAGCGTCAAGCATGATAGTTCCTCTATCTTGACGCAACGAACCAGAGATCATATAAAAACAGGTCGTTTTACCAGCTCCATTTGGGCCGAGGAGTCCAGCGACTTGACCGCTACTTACGCTAATGCTCAGATCGTGGACTACTCTCTTAGCGCGATAGTTCTTTTGAAGATTTTTTGCTCGTAATGTGTGCATTATTATTTCGTTGTACCGTACTTAATCCTGACTCTCCCTGCATTTTCCTCTCCTCCATCAATCTTGACGATACCCTGCTCGATATCATAATAAACGAGTTCGCCCATAAATTCGTCTTTGTTTTTTTGAACGAGAGCATTCCCAGATAGTTTTACCTGTTGTTTTTCTACTAGATACTTTATCTGTTGTGCTGTCGCTTCAACTTTCCCTGTGCCACCAGATATTTTTTCAATCCGTGCTGGCTTAGTGAACCCCTGATTTGAAGTTGCAATAACTTCTATGACATCTCCATTTTTATTTGTCTTTACCTGAACTTCATCGGCAAGAATTTTTAGAGAACCCTGGATGACAGATACCTCACCACTGTAAGTTGTAGCGCCTGCTCTTTCATTAACCTCGCCATAATTCGCTTCTATAAGGAGTGCTTCTTGTTTATCAAGATCTATTGCTAAACTGCAAGTTGGTAGAAAAAATAGCAAGCAGAGAGTTAAAGATCTGTAAGTCATATTTTGGTCTGTCGCATTTAGTCTTGTTAGTATAGAAATTAAAGTCTCTTGTGGCTATCTGTGCCCGCTTGAAATATAGATGGTATTGACGCGGTGAGATTCGCTTGAAAGAAAGACAAAGGTGTTGAGTTCAAAATCAGCCCTTAATCCCGCAGCTGTCGTGGCGGCGTTATTGTCTATTATGTAAACCATCTCATTTGTCTCAGCATAGTTTTTGTCTGGGAAAACCGACAGGCTGTCACTTTCAATCTTTATGAACTGCCCATTAGATTTCTCTTTATATGCTGAAACATTACTCCAAAGTTCAACAATTTCTTCACGAAAGGGCGATTTAGACATAAGACGCCCTTGTTCAGCTTTAATCTCCCATGGGATGGGTCCTTTCGAAAGAAGCACTAAATTCGGCATCACCAGCGTGGTGAGGTTAGTAAGTGGAAAATGCGTAAACCGATCTGCACTTAATTGGTAGTCTAATAAACCATTGTTAGAGAATCTTTTTATTTGTGCGTTCAGCATATAAAGGTCTGGATCATTTCTGGAAACGTTCCCGGAGAGAGAATAGCCAATAGGATCCTCAAGAAACCAACTCAAGGCTATTGCAAATAAAACGATGCTGCTGCTTGTAACGATTTTTCGGCCAGTCATCGATTATCCGAAGTCAAACATGTAAAAGCATATTGTATAATGAATCGTCATCAGATGCGTGAGGAATAATAAGCTATCAAGCGGCCTGAAATCGTTTCTGATTTTTATAATATGACGCAGCTATGAATTAGAGCGATTTATCCTGGCTAAAGTGATTAGTTTTTTTGATAGAGACCGTAAATAGTTTTTTCGTAAATTAGCAAGAGGTTAGAATGGATAGTAATAAAATTAAAGAAATGCTTGCTTCAACTTTAGGTGACTGCGATATTGAAGTTGAAGTTGCTGGGAACAAGGTAGTATTGCACATTATCTCTGAAAGTTTTGAGGGACTTTCACAATTGAAACGCCAAAAAAAAATTTATGCAATATTGAATGATATGGTCAGTAGCGGGGAAATACATGCGGTGACGATGTATACGAATACTCCGGAGGAAATTGGTAGGTAATTTAATGGATCGGTTACTCATAGAAGGTGGTCTCAAATTGGATGGTGAATTACGTGCATCTGGAGCTAAGAATTCCGCTTCCATAATGCTGCCCGCAGCTTTGCTCGCTGATAATCCAGTGACAATTAGTAATGTCCCTCACTTACGCGATATCACTACTATGATAGAGCTATTAGGTTCTATGGGGGTTGAGGTGGTGATCGACGAGAAAATGAATGTTGAGATTCATGCAAATAGTATTAAACGGTTCAGAGCCCCTTACAACCTAGTCAAAACGATGCGCGCATCTTTCACTGTATTGGGTCCTTTGCTTGCCCATTATGGGCAGGCAGAAGTATCTTTACCAGGAGGTTGCGCGATCGGCCCTCGTCCTGTAGACCAGCATCTTCGTGGCTTAGAGGCCCTTGGCGCTAAGATAGAAATGGAAGACGGTTATGTAAAAGCGAAAGTTAATGGACGATTGAAGGGTGCGCGTATTTATTTTGATATCAGCACAGTAGGGGGAACGGAGCACATCATGATGGCTGCAACTCTTGCAAAGGGGGAAACTGTCTTGGAAAACTGCGCTAGAGAGCCTGAGATAGTCGATTTAGCTAATTGTCTCAATGCTATGGGGGCTATGATAACTGGAGCGGGAACAGAAACTATTACTATTTGTGGTGTAGATTCCCTCGAAGGATGCACGCACAGAGTTATTGCTGATAGGGTTGAAACGGGAACGTATCTTATTGCGGCGGCTGCTACTGGTGGAAGGGTAAAAATACGTGATGCAAATCCGGGGCATCTTGAATTGCTAATTGAAAAGTTAAAAGAAGCTGGCGCCGCAGTAAACCTGGGAGAGGATTGGATAGAATTGGATATGCAAGGCAAAAGACCCAAGGCAATTAGTCTAATTACCGCTCCTTATCCAGCATTCCCAACCGACCTGCAGGCGCAAATAATTGCCTTAAATTGTATTGCTGATGGGACTGGTACAATAAAGGAGACGGTCTTTGAAAATCGTTTTATGCATGTGCACGAGATGAGCAGAATGGGGGCCCAAATTAGACTAGAGGACAATAATACGACAGCCATTGTTGAGGGGGTAGAGCGCCTTAAAGGAGCACAGGTTATGGCTAACGATCTTCGTGCATCGGTTAGTTTAGTCATAGCGGGGTTAGTGGCGAATGGCACTACTGAAGTTGATAGGATCTATCATATTGATCGCGGTTACGAGCAGGTTGAAGAAAAGTTAAATAAACTCGGCGCAAATATCCAGCGAGTAGTAAGCCAATGACCAAGGTTAATTTACCGAGGCTGCGCTACATGGACGCAGACTTCAAGTCAGCGTTGACTGCTTTGCTTGCAAAAACTAAAGAATCTGAAAACGTAAGTAAAATTGTTAAGGAAATAGTGGAATCCGTCAGAGCTTTTGGTGACAAAAGAGTTCTTGAACTTACAGCTCGATGGGACCATCTGTCAGCGAACTCCATGAAAGATTTAGAAATATCCCGTGACTGTCAACAGCAGGCTTTAGAAAATCTTGATAGTCCAGTGAGACAGGCTCTAGAGTCCGCGGTGTCACGAGTGAAATCCTACCATAGTCAACAGCTTGAAGCCTTTGGAAACGGTAAAAGTTGGGAATATATAGATAGAGATGGTAATCGTTTGGGGCAGCGCGTTCGTGGATTAGAGAAGGTGGGATTATATGTTCCCGGAGGGAAGGCGGCTTATCCTTCAACTGTTTATATGACGGCTATCCCTGCTAAGATGGCTGGTGTAAGCGAGGTTATTCTTGTGGTCCCGACACCGAACGGTGAAGTAAGTCAAACCCTGCTAGCAGCTGCCCGACTGTGCGAAATTGATAAGTTATTTACAATTGGGGGCGCTCAGGCGATAGCAGCGCTTGCCTTCGGTACCGAGACTATTCCTAGGGTAGATAAGATTGTTGGTCCAGGAAACATTTATGTAGCAACTGCCAAGGAGTTGGTGTACGGGGCAGTAGATGTTGACATGGTTGCCGGTCCATCAGAAATAGTCATAATTGCTGACGGATCAGTTCGAGCGGATTGGCTTGCTCTCGATATGCTTGCGCAGGCGGAGCATGATGAAATGGCACAGGCAATACTAATAAGTGCAGATCGAGGATTGCTTGATAAGGTCCAAGAAGAAGTCTTTAGCAAATTAGAAACTATGCCTCGCAAGCCAATAATTAGTGAGTCACTAGCCAAACGCAGCGCGATGATTGAAGTAGATGATATCGAGCAGGCAGTTGCTATCGCTAACAGGATAGCACCGGAACATCTAGAGTTAGCTGTAGAGAGCCCTAATGAAATAGTTGATCTTATAGAGCATGCAGGTGCTATCTTCCTAGGCGCTGGTACCCCCGAGGTTGTGGGTGACTATACGGCAGGACCTAGTCATGTCCTTCCTACATCTGGTACTGCGCGCTTCGGATCCCCGCTCGGGGTGTATGATTTTTTAGTTAAGACGTCCATCATTGAATGTTCCAAACAGGGGCTACTTAGTCTTAATCGCGATGCTGCGATTCTTGCGAAAGAAGAACGTCTTTATGCGCATGCCTCGTCTGCGAAGCTCCGTTTAGAAAACTAATTGTTGTCCAATATGCTAGAAGGTCCCGCTAAACGATATAGTCAGGCCTTAGAAACTGGTGAAATCGAGCAGGACGCCGCCCAGCAACAAGCTGTGCGTGAATTGCAGCGAGTTTTCGACGACCTTGTCAGGAATAGGCAGCCGAAAAGGTATTTTCCTCAAATGTTCCCCAGAACTGCTGAAAAAAAAGTTCAAGGGCTCTATTTATGGGGTGGCGTTGGTAGAGGTAAGACCTTCCTCATGGATGTCTTTTACGAGAGTCTGCCACTAAAAACGAAAAGAAGATTACACTTTCATCGTTTTATGCGACTTGTTCATAAGCTTTTAAGGGAATATCAAGGTCAAGCAGATCCCTTGAAACAAGTAGCCAACTTTTTACATAAGGAGGCTAGGGTCATTTGTTTCGATGAGTTTTTCGTAAGCGACATTACGGACGCCATGCTTTTAGCTAGTTTACTGAAGGAATTATTTTTACGTAATATGGTTCTTATAGCGACGTCGAATGTCGAACCTAGGAACTTGTATGAGGATGGATTGCAGAGACAAAGATTTCTCCCTGCAATCGATCTCATTTATGCGAATACCGTTGTCTTCAATATCACTGGTGAATGTGATCATCGGCTTAGGACACTGGAGTCGGTGGAAACGTGTTATTTGATCAGTGGAGGGGATAACGAAGCTCATCTTAAAGCTTTGTTCTCAAAAATCGCGCATAACGCAGGAGATGTTGGGGCAGTCTTAGATATCGAAAATCGGCAACTAAGAACACTATGTTGCTCAGGTGGTGTTGTGTGGTTCGATTTCCTCGAACTTTGTGATGGACCAAGAAGTCAGAATGACTATATCGAGTTGGCTAAGTTATTCCATACCGTAATAGTCTCTGGGGTCCCACGTCTGGTGGAAGATAATAAGGCCCGTCGGTTTATCAGTCTCGTGGATGAATTCTATGATCGTAATGTAAAACTTATACTTTCTGCAGCCGTTCCTTTAGAGGAGTTATACGGCGGTTATCTTCTCTGGACCATATTTCAGCGAACTCTTAGTCGTTTGAAGGAAATGCAATCGCGAGAGTATCTGCAGCTTGCCCACCTGCCGTGATAGGCTCTACCTGCGGGCGTTTTCTAAGTAAGAAGTCAGTTACAAATAGCACTTGCGATTGGTCACTTGCTTCGGTAACATTCGCGCTCCCAAGCGGTTGCAGAGTGACATCTTTAATTTTAATGGGATGTCAGGAATTATCCTACTAGGAATTATGAAGACACTAAGTATAAAGCAAGAGGATGTGAGACGCAGTTGGTACGTCATTGACGCTGCCGATAAGACATTAGGCAGGTTGAGCACTCAAATTGCAATTCGCATTAGGGGTAAACATAAACCGGAATATACGCCTCATGTGGACACGGGTGATTATGTCGTGGTGGTTAATGCCGACAAAGTACGAGTCACCGGAAATAAAATGAACGATAAAATCTACCATCATCATACCGGCTACCCAGGGGGTATTAAGTCAATTTCGCTAGCTAAGTTATTGCAGAAAAAGCCAGAAAAGGTCGTCGAGATGGCCGTGAAGGGTATGATGCCAAAAAATAAATTAAGTAGGCTAATGATTAGTAAGTTAAAAGTATATGCCGGAAGTGATCACCCTCACGCCGCACAGCAACCAAAGCTACTCGAGATTTAGGTATGGCGCAATATTACGGTACAGGGCGTAGAAAATCCTCCAAGGCAAGGGTTTTTTTAAACTCCGTCGGGAGTGGGCAGATCCTCGTAAACAATCGGCCATTGGATGAGTACTTCGGACGAGAGACTGCCAGAATGATTGTGCGTCAGCCGCTTGATCTAGTGGATGTAAATGGAAAGTTTGATTTAAAGGTCTCAGTTCGTGGAGGTGGTAGCTTCGGTCAAGCTGGTGCGATACGACACGGTATTACTCGAGCGTTGATGAATTACGATGAAAGTTTGCGGTCACCGCTCCGACAAGCAGGTTTTGTGAGCAGAGATTCACGGGTTGTAGAGCGCAAGAAAGTGGGTCTTCGCAAGGCAAGAAAGCGCCCACAGTTTTCGAAACGATAATTTTCTAATATGGCTTCATCTTGGCGTAGCATTTTCAATTCTAACCTGAACTGAAACACTTTTTTTCTCGTATTATGATACACTTAGGGTCGTAAGGCGACGAAAATACCAAGTAGTTAACAGATGCAGAGGGAGAAGGCGGTGAGCAAGGAAGGCGTTGGTATCGCGCGTCGAAAATTCCTGATCGGAGCAAATTTGGTCGTAGGTTCGGTTGGTGTGGCTGGTCTGTCAGTCCCGTTTGTTGGCTCATGGAACCCTAGCGCAAGGGCTTTGGCGGCGGGGGCTCCGATTAAAGTGGATGTGTCTAAGTTAGGGCCCGGAGAGATTTTGGGGCCTATTCCCGCGTGGCGAGATAAGCCCATTTTTGTCATCAAGCGCTCAGAAGAAATGCTGGAAAAGCTTAACGCCCAAAACGATAGGCTTGCAGATCCTAGTTCTGAAAGATTGCAGCAGCCAGATTATGCGAAGAATGAAACGAGGTCGATAAGGCGAGATGTCATTGTGCTCGTCGGTCTGTGTACTCATCTGAGTTGCTCTCCGAAGTTTCGCCCTGCCGTTCAACCTGAATCATTCGATCCGGACTGGGTTGGGGGCTTCTACTGCCCATGCCACGGTTCAAAGTTTGACTTAGCGGGACGAGTTTATGCAGGGGTTCCAGCCCCGTCGAATATGGAGGTGCCTCCACATTATTTCGAGTCTGATTCCGTTGTTGTTATTGGCGAAGATGAGGATACAGCATGATAACTGCTTTAAGAAACTTCATGGGATGGATCGATGACCGGTTACCGGTTACCGAAACTTATGAAAAGCATATGTCTAAGTATTATGCCCCGAAAAACCTCAACATTTGGTACTTGTTCGGGGTGCTTGGTTTTGTTGTTCTTATAAACCAACTTCTGACAGGAATATGGCTTACTATGAGTTACGTTCCCACGGGCGAAGCAGCCTTTGCATCGGTAGAGTATATAATGCGTGATGTCGATTATGGCTGGTTACTAAGATACATGCATTCCACTGGAGCATCGGCATTTTTCGTAGTCGTTTATTTACATATGTTCAGGGGTCTAATGTACGGATCTTATCAGAAGCCGAGGGAGTTGATTTGGATACTCGGTATGTTGATTTACGTCGCTCTAATGGCCGAGGGGTTTTTTGGTTACCTTTTGCCTTGGGGCAATATGTCATTTTGGGGAGCACAGGTAATTGTATCGCTAGCAGGAGCCATACCAATTGTAGGGGAAGATCTTGCGATATGGGTTCGCGGCGACTTCAATATGTCAGGAGTGACGCTTAATAGATTTTTTGCTTTGCACGTAGTGCTGGTGCCGCTGGTATTATTGGTGCTTGTCGTCCTCCATATTTTAGCACTCCACGAAGTGGGTTCAAATAATCCTGATGGAGTCGATGTCAAGAAGCATCTAGATGCTGAAGGCAGGCCCTTAGACTCCGTTCCCTTCCACCCCTACCATACAATAGGACATGATTTATCTGCCATTGTGGTTTTCCTTTTCATTTTTTGCGCAGTGCTTTTCTTCTACCCGGATGGCGGGGGCTACTTGATAGAGCACCCTAATTACGAGCCAGCAGATCCGCTGAAAACGCCAGAATTGATAGCACCTGTCTGGTACTACACGCCATTTTACTCCATGTTGCGAGCAGCAACGTTTCCTTTGTTTGGTCTTGACGCGAAATTTTGGGGGCTTGTGGTAATGGCTGGCGCTATAGCGCTACCTTTTGTTTTACCTTGGTTGGATAGATCGCCCGTTCGTTCCATGAGGTACAAGGGAAGACCTAGCAAAGTTTTCCTGGTCTTATTTGTCATTGCTTTCTTTATTCTTGGGTATTTGGGAACAGTGCATCCTACTCCACTGAAGACTCTTATCGCCCAGGTATGTACTGGCATTTACTTTGCCTACTTCCTTCTTATGCCTTGGTACACTAGTGTAGAGATGACCAAGCCTGTGCCAGATAGAGTCACGACAGGATGAAACTAGTTAGCACGGCGCTTCTGTTGCTCAGTTCTTTAACAGTGTTTGGAGCGGGGTCAGAGGCGACGATTCCGCTGAAGCATGTCGAGCCCGATTTTGATGACAAGGCTTCATTGCAAAGAGGGGCTAGGACATATATGAATTACTGCCTCGGCTGCCACTCTCTGCAATATCAGAGATACCAACGAACAGCGGAGGATCTTGATATTCCAAAGGAATTGATGCTGGAACATCTCATATTTGATCAAGAGACTAGAATAGGCTCATTAATCGAAAACTCTATGTCGGAATCAAATGCAAAGGAATGGTTCGGCGCCTCCCCACCAGATCTAACATTATATACCTCACTCAAAGGAACACCTGACTACCTGTATACTTATTTAAAAAGTTTTTACCATGATCCCTCCAGGCCTCTAGGCGTTAACAATTTGCTTTATGAAAACGTGGGTATGCCTCACGCCTTATTGGACTTGCAAGGTTTGCCAAGAAAGGTCTGTAAGACTAAATTGGAAGCAGATGGTAGTACCCAAGAACCATGTAACACTGAGGTGATAGTTGATGGTCGATACATGCTTGAAGTAGACGGAAGAGGAAAGCTTAGTCCTACTGAGTATGATCAATTAGTGTACGATCTCACGAACTTTCTCTACTATGTGGCGGAACCTACACGGAACGAGCGCGAACGGTTAGGCTTTTTTGTGTTATTATTTCTGGCATTCTTCTTTGTACCCGCATATCTCTTAGGGAAGGAGTACACTAAGGAGTTCCACTAACACATTAGTGTTTTAATCACCAGAGAGGTAAATGAATGGGCGTAGTTTCTAAACACTCGTCGATGATTTTTTATTCCGATGGCAATGATCATTATTGTCAGCGTGTCAGATTAGTCCTGGCTGAAAAAGGCGTCGCTGTCGAGATCATAGATGTGGATCAGGCTAACTTACCAGAAGACCTAGCGTCCTTAAATCCATACAATAGCTTGCCCACGCTGGTAGATCGTGATCTCGTGCTGTACGAGTCAAGAGTAATAATGGAATATCTCGATGAAAGGTTTCCTCACCCTCCTCTGCTACCTGTATATCCAGTTACTCGTGCTCAAAGCAGGCTTTTCATATATCGAATACAACGTGACTGGTGTGGCTATGTTGATACAATTTTGGCCGGCCGCTCGAAAGAATCTGTAATAGACAAGGCTCGTAAAGAGCTTCGAGAGAGCTTAATAGCTATTGCGCCGATTTTTTCCGAAACACCATTTTTTATGAATGAGGAATTTACTTTGGTCGATTGTTGTGTCGGTCCTATTTTATGGCGACTTCCTGAACTTGGTATCGAATTGCCCCCGAAGCATGGAAAGCCAATTCTTGATTATATGGATAATCTATTCAATCGAGAGTCCTTTCAATCGAGTCTGTCTGAAGTTGAACTAGATATGCGTGATTAAAAGTAGTTTGGATTAACCTAGTTATGGCTATGACATCGAGCGTGCCTTATCTGCTACGTGGTTTGCATGAGTGGATTTTAGATAATAGCTGCACTCCCTATCTCGTGATTGATGCAGCTGTTGATGGAACTATTGTTCCTGAAGAGCACATTAAGGATGGACAGATAGTGCTAAATATTAGCCCCTCCGCCATTCGCGATCTGCAAATCCAACCGGAGTTTCTCTCTTTCAGTGGAAGGTTCCATGGTATAGCTAAGCAAATTTACGCGCCGATACCCTCAGTCTTGGGTATTATCGCGAGAGAAAACGGCGAAGGAATGTGGTTCCCTAGAGAATTTGAAGATAACCCTCAACCACCCCACCCAAATCGGCCTAAGTTGAAGGTTGTGAAGTGACGGAGCTAGTTTAATTCACGTACGTGAATACTTTTACTATCTTTTGTATACCACCAACCTGCTTTGTCTCACTTACCAAGATCTCAGCCTCCTGTGTGGTAACGCGTCCCATTANATATGCTTCTCCGTTCTCCACGACGACCTTCGCCCTATTCGCTTCAATATTATTAGAGGATGCCAGCTTTGCTCGAATTTTACTCGAGAGATAAGAGTCGTTTACNCGAGAGATCATTGAAGTGGGGCCTGCGACTAACAACTCATTATGTACGATAGAAACATTACGCATGCTTTCCACTGCTTTCGTAGCTAGAGATACATAATCCTCCGAAACGACTTGGCCTGTTATGAGTACCGTCCCTTTAAAACTATTAACATTTATGTTTGTACCTTCAAGCTCTTGCAAGCTTGATTCAATATTCTTGAGGGCTAACTTTTCGTTCCTTTCATCTTCTAGTTTTGAATAGATCGAGTCCTCATATTCAACTAGAGGAGTATTACATCCTAAGATTGACAAAATAAGTAGTACAGTACAGAGGGTACCAATTCTGCTGTAGCGGCACTTCATGGGGAAGTTCTCAATTTTATGCGACATTATTTTTTCCTTAGAAAAATATTCTCGTGGGCCTACCATCTCTAAATGTAGCCCAAATAAGCTCTCTTCTTATTATGTTGCTCTGATCGATTGTTAAACGCCCAGTTGTTCCAAACAACTTTTGGTGTGGTAATTCTTTAAGTTGTCGTAGGCGAGGATATAAACGATAAGCATCAAGTCCCAAAGCATAAAAAGCGGCAAGTCCCCCCTGTGCTCCGCTCCAATTGGCNTGGATTTCTCGCTGCACGTTATCAAACGCAGAGAGTTTCCAAGGAATCTCACAAAATTTAATACCATCCAGATCAATTGTATCTATCCAGGATGCGTTAATTTCATGAATATGAGAGATTGAATATACGGGGATATCCTCAGCATAGAAATGCTCCAGTGTTGGGTTAATGCCTCGTGCTTGACTGGAATTTGCTAGCAGGAGTATAAAGTCGATATCCTTTCTGCGACGTGGTGTGAATTCAAAACTGTGACCGGTAATTCTGCGAAGTTCCTTTTCTCGCTCCTCACTCTTGTCGATATTAAGTAATGACTTAATTAGTCCCGAGTAATCTCGTTGACTGGAGAAGCTTGCGCTATCGACTATGTTTCCCCCTCTTAGACCCCAGCTGTTTTCAAATACCGCAAAATTACGTTTGCCCCAATCGCTATCAGGATAGATAACAACCGATTCTTTCAATCCCTCATCAAGGGTTTGCTCGACTACCTGATTGATTTCGTCCTCTGGAGAAAGTCCAAACTGATACAGGTTGGGGTTAAAACTTTTATCTGATGTCCTGTTCAGTGCCAGAACTGGAATTTTTAATTCCATAGATGCTAATTCAGTCACGATATCTCTATCCAGAGGACCAATAATGAGCTGAATTCCCTCATTTTTTGCCCGTTCGAGCAAATCAGTAATGCTCTCAGTACTCGTGTCGTAGTTAAGTATGATTGTTTTTTCATCTTGATGAGCATACTGCCCTGCGATGAATCCGTCCCTAATTGCTTTGCCTGCTGCACTGAGGGGTCCTTGAAAAGGCAAAAATAGCGCAACTTTAGTAGGACGTTCGCTTACTATCTTTGAGAGCATTTCAAGACTACGCGGCAGAATTTTGGAGGCAGTATGGTGAGCCCACGCCAGTTTCCATTTATTAAGGGCTTGCAGTTGTAGGAGGGGATCATTTTCATTTTGTTTGGTCAGCGCAGCAAGAGAAAGCCAACCGCGTGAAGTACCGTTTATCTCTTTGTCTGCCTGGACTGCCAAGCTTCGGGAAGGTAATGCCATAAGAAGTTCATATATTTTGTCATGATTTTCAACACGTTCATTCCGCTGTAGTAAACTATCGATATTCATTAGTTCCTTAGCGCTAGCGATGAAACTACGATTTAAAAGATAGGCATTAGATTTAAGTTTAGCGAACTCGATCGCCTGGACTGAGTCCATTTTGCTGTTTACTAGTCTTTCATCGGATAGAAAGGATAATGCAGCATTGGATTGTCTATCGGCTATCGCAGTCTGGGCCGACAGAAAAAGATATTCGATGACAAGAGATTGTGGTGGTGGGACCATTAATTCAAGCACTACTTTTGCCCGTGCTAGGTCATTTTGCTTGAGTGCTCTCTCTACTTCAGATAGTTGGGTTTTCGCAGCAAAAAGTTTGGGGGAATCATTAAAGTTTGATAGCGATGATTTGATATTCCTTTTCGAAGCGGCAGTGTTTCTGTCGGACATATCTTCTTGGTCTACAGAAGTTGCGCATCCAGCAAACACAAGGAGCATAGAAAGTGATAAGTAACGTAATAGCATGTGTATCGATCTNTAGATTTTAAGCTATTATCTCATATTTAGCCTCTTCCTAGAAAATAACCTTAACGATATTGTTAACTGAGGATATATTTTGAGTACAGATCTAAAAGCGTTTGGAGATCTCTATGTCGTGGCAACGCCTATAGGAAATTTAGAAGATATAAGTCTGCGTGCTGGTAGAATACTATCTAACGTGCACTATATCGCTGCGGAGGACACCCGTCGTACCCAGTTATTGTTAAGGCATCTTGGAGCGGAAACTAGGACTCGCGCTTACCATAGCCACAATGAACAGCTCGTTTCGGAAACTATTCTATTGGATCTAAAGAGTGGTAAGGATATTGCCGTAGTCTCTGATGCTGGTACTCCGCAAATCTCTGATCCTGGTTATCATTTGGTAAAACAGGCATTTAGCGCTGGAATAAGAGTTATACCAATACCGGGTCCAAGCTCGCTTAGTGCCGCTATTAGCGTTTCCAGCGTTCCAACGACTAGTTTTTTATTCGAGGGTTTCCTTCCAAGTAAAGGCAAGAAGCTTCAGGAAATATTACAGAGATTAGCGATGGAAGAGCATACTATGATTATCTACGAGGCCCCCCATCGAATTCTACCTCTGCTAGAGTTAATGAGTTTAACAATGGGTAAGAATAGGTGCTTAACTTTAGCCAGAGAGCTCACTAAACTCCATGAACAGATTTGCTATGGAACTTTGGAGACCATTTTAGAGGAGTTTGAAAAAAAAGTGATTCCCTGCAAAGGGGAATTTGTAATTTTGCTTGAGGGTAAAAAGGATAAAACCTTGCTAGTTGATATTGAAGTCGAGCATGTTATGCGGGAATTAATACGTGAGTTACCAATTAGTAAGGCTGCCGATATTGCATCTCGTCTTACGGGTCAGTCGAGGAAGAATCTTTATAAATGTGGTCTAGCGCTTAAAAATAAATTGTGATATCCCTTGATTCAAATTATCCTTGGAAACAGAGTTGACTAGACAATCGCTGCCCTTTGAGGGGGGAGGAAAGTCCGGGCTCCATAGGATAAGGTGCCAGGTAACGCCTGGGAGGCGTGAGCCTACGGAAAGTGCAACAGAAAATATACCGCCTTTTTGAAGGTAAGGGTGAAATGGTGTGGTAAGAGCACACCGCGCCAGTGGCAACGCTGGTGGCAGTGTAAACCCCACCTGGAGCAAGACCAAATAGGAATCCGTATGCTGTTGTCCGCGGTTGGATTCGGGTAGGTCGCTAAAGATTCATGGTGACGTGAATCGTAGATGAATGATTGTCCACGACAGAACCCGGCTTATAGTCAACTCTAGCTATAAAAAATCGGCTTCTTATTCCTAATCAGTCTATCGTAAACTGTTAGATACTAAGTCTCATAAATTACTTTAAGTATCAATATTATCTATTTGTATTACCGAATTTTCTCTCTTATGGCTGTGCCAAGCCACAAAAAGGCTACTTAAGTTATTGTGTTTTATAGACAATTCGTTGTTTTTAACTGCTTGACAAGTATCTATCCCCTTTTTATCGTGATCAACGGAAAAAGTGGGTTTTTGTGTATTTTTGTGGGAATATGCTCCTTCAAAGATGGATTGTGGCTTCTATATAGTGTGTGAGCACTGCATTGGAATAGCTCGTGAGCATGGGAATATGTTCCTTTTAAAAGCCCAATTCNGATAACGGCTTATAAGGTACTGAAAAAAGTGTTCCGAGGTGTAAATAATATCAGTCTTGATGCTAAAGGACGATTGGCTATACCAGTTCGTTATCGTGAGCGACTTTCCCAGTATTGTGCCGGTGAAATGGTGGTTACTATAGATACAGAAGAGAATTGTCTTCTGATTTATCCTCGTCCTGATTGGGAAGATATTCAGCGGAGAGTAGAAACTTTATCAAGCTTTGAGGCGGCTACTCGACGCGTGCAACGTTTGTTAATTGGGCATGCTACAGATATTCAGATGGATAATAACGGGCGCATATTATTAACCCCACCGCTCAGAGAATACGCACAGATTGGTAAAAAAGGTGTACTACTCGGTCAAGGAGCAAAGTTAGAACTTTGGGATGAAGAGCATTGGTTTTCAAGAAGAGATGCTTGGCTCTCAGGGCCTACTGGTTCGGAGATTACAGATGAGCTCAGATCATTATCCCTATAGCAATAGCAGAGGTTATAAGTGCTTGATCACGATACTGTATTAATGCAAGAGGCAGTTGATGCTTTGCTAATTAAGCCACATGGGACTTACATAGATTGCACTTACGGTAGAGGCGGACACAGTCAGACCATTGCTGACAAAATGGGCTCGCATAGCAGATTATTAGTAATAGATAAGGATCCCGATGCGATACTCGATGCCAAACGGCGATTTTCCCAAGACAAGAGAGTGACGATTGTGCATGGTTCTTTTGGCCAGATCTTAAAACATGCCCATGGCTGCAGTATGGAAAAGGTCGATGGGATACTTCTTGATCTTGGTGTCTCTTCACCACAAATTAATTCTGCTTTACGTGGCTTTAGCTTTTCAAAAGACGGTCCCCTTGATATGCGTATGAATAGCGCCGAAGGAATGTCTGCAAGTGATTGGATAAAACAAGCGAAAGAATCCGAAATCGTAGCAGTATTGCGAAACTATGGAGAGGAGAGATTTGCAAGGCGTATAGCACGAAAGATAATTGAAGTTCGTCGAGACCAAAAAATAGATCGGACGAAATTGTTAGTGCGGGTGATTGAATCTGCTGTACCCTCCAGAATGTATAAGAAACATCCTGCCACGCGTTCTTTCCAAGCCATTCGAATTCACATTAATAATGAGTTAGGTGAATTGAGAGAATGCCTATCTAATGTTGTGGCGTTACTGACTTCCGGAGGACGATTAGTCGTGATCAGCTTTCATTCTTTGGAGGACCGAATAGTCAAGCGATTTATTAGAGAAAAGGAAGTCGGGTCTCTCCCCATAAGACTTCCGATTCGTGATGATCAGGTCGATAGAAAGCTAAGATCAATTGGTAGAGCCTTACGTCCAAGCAAAGAGGAAGTGTTAGGTAATAACAGAGCCCGTAGCGCTATCATGCGCGTTGCGGAGAGGACCGCATGAATCCTTTAGTGGCATTGTTCCGCTGGCTACTGCAAGGCCCTGGCATTACGACGCTTTTTACAGGCGCCTTTTTAGTTTCTTCGGCTTTAGCTGTAATCGCATCATCTCATCAAACTAGAAATATGTACCGTGAGATTCAGATGTTNCAGCAAGAGCAGGATAACCTGCAAAGCGAGTACGAAAAGCTTTTGTTAGAGCAAAGCGCATTGGCAAATAATGGAAGAGTTTACCAGGTTGCGCGTGGTGAACTAAATATGATCCCTCCAGACCTAAGTAAAATTGTTCTGGTGGAAAAAAAATAATGGGTATACGGCTTTGGTTGGTGGCGTTTGCAGTCCTCATTGTAGCTCTTGGATTAGAGGCTCGTTTAGGTTACTTATATTTTATTGAAAAGGATTTCCTTCAGGATCAGGGTGATGCTCGTACTATGCGTATGGAGAGAATAAATGCTCATCGTGGAATGATTCGAGATAGACGTGGAAGGCCAATGGCAGTGAGTTCCCCGGTTATATCATTGGTCGCAAATCCAAAAAAAGTTATCGCAAATGAGAGCCAACTAATTCGCCTATCAGAACATCTTGAAATTCCATTTGATGAATTTCGAAAAAAAATAGATTCTGCGCAAAACCGAGATTTCGTTTACTTAAGAAGGCATATGCCACCGCAGGAGGCTGAAAAAGCCATCTCTCTAGGGGTGCAAGGGGTGTTCGGGCAAAAAGAGTATCATCGCTATTACCCAACGGGAGAGGTGTCTGCTCATGTAGTTGGAATTACCGATATTGATGATCGTGGGCAAGAGGGGCTTGAACTTGCATTTGACCAGTGGCTTGCTGGATCAGTAGGCAAGAAGAAAGTGCTGAAAAACCGGCATGGAGAGATTATTAGAGATTTGATGCCGGTCGAAGAGGCTATCCCGGGAAGGAATTTAGATCTGAGTATTGATCTTCGTCTGCAATTTTTGGCTTACCGGGAGCTTAAATCCGCGATTACACATTACAAGGCAGTATCGGGTTCGATCGTGATTTTAGATGTTCAGACTGGACAGATTCTCAGTATGGTTAATCAGCCCTCTTATAACCCGAATAACAGAGTTGTTTTAGATTATGCGGCATTAAGAAATCGTTCCGTAACTGATCAATTTGAACCAGGATCGACGGTGAAACCGTTCACTGTGGCCGCTGCCCTTCAGTCTGGCTATTTGGTAGATAGCGAGATCGATACAAATCCCGGATTTGTAAGGGTGGGAGATTTTACTGTACGTGATCCTTCGAATCGGGGAATTATTAATCTTTCTCAAATTGTAGCCCTTTCAAGTCAGGTAGGTATCAGTAAGCTCGCGCTGACTTTAAACGAACATTCAGTCCGAGAACTATTCCAAAGAATGGGCTTTGGTGAGGATACAGGTTTTGGCTTTCCGGGTGAACGTGCCGGATCACTCCCTGATCACAGAAGGTGGACGGATATTGAAAGAGCAACCTTTGCTTACGGCTATGGGTTGACTGTGACGCCCCTTCAACTCGCAACGGCATATCTGTCGATTGCATCGGGGGGTATAAAGCGTGAGGCTACACTCTTAAAAAATACGATTACATCTGAAAGCCGCGTGTTGGATCGAGAAATAGCAAATCACGTCAAATTAATGTTAAAGGGCGTTGTTGATGCTGGTACAGGTACTAAAGCGGCCATTGAGGCTTATGATGTTGCTGGTAAGACCGGAACAGTCCGAAAGGTTGGAAGCACAGGGTATGAGGATACAGCGCATCTCGCATTTTTTGCAGGAATGACACCGGTTGATAAACCATCACTAGTAGCAGTGGTGTTAATAAACGAGCCAAGAACAAAGGCTTATGGAGGTGGCGCAATAGCTGCCCCGGTATTTTCCCGGGTCATGTCGGGGGCGCTTCGCGTGTTAAATATCCCTCCGAGACAGTCCCTGGTAGCTGCGAGATGACTATGCTTAGTGAATTACTTCCTGATATTACTCTTGATGACGATGTGTTCATTCGTGATGTAACTGATGACTCTCGTAAAGTGACCAAAGGATCGCTTTATATCGCTATCAAAGGTCAAAAAAATGATGGAAGGAAGTTTATTAGTGAGGTTGAAAACCGCGCTGCTGCGATTTTGTGCGATCGCTCATTTCCTGCTACCTCTACATCAGTTCCTGTCATATCAGTAGCTAACCTAAAAAGTAAGAGGGGAGAAATAGCTAGTCGATTCTTCGGGGAGCCATCGAAAAAACTTACTATTTTTGCTGTAACAGGAACCAATGGTAAAACGTCAGTTGCTAATTTCGTAGCGACGGCAGCAACTAATCTCGGAACCCAATGTGGAGTAATGGGCACATTAGGGGTAGGGTTACCATATGCTTTAGATGATAACCAAATAGATAGGTTAACGACTCCTGACCCAATCACTTTGCAATCAAAACTTGCTTCCCTTCTGACTAACGGATGCTCGATGGTGGCTTTAGAAGCATCATCCCATGGTCTAAGTCAGATGCGTTTGAACGGTACCCGAATTAAAATTGCCGCTTATACAAATCTCTCGCGAGATCACCTTGATTATCATTTAACGATGGAGGCTTATCTCAATGCAAAGAGGCGACTTATGGAGTGGCCACAATTGGAATTGGCTGTCCTCAATTCTGATGATTTTCACTGCCAAGAAATATCTAAGGGTATTCAGGCGAAAAAAATATTTTATGGCTTTAATTCCAAGTCAGATGTCGTAGCGAGCTCGATAAGGCTCCATGAGACTGGTATGTCTTTCAAACTCGATAGTCCTTGGGGTACTGCTACCCTAAGATCCAATTTAATGGGTAAATTCAATGTAAGTAATCTCCTTGCAGCTGCTAGCGTTCTTGGTGCTTTGGGTTTCGATTTTAAAGATTCTATAAACTTTTTAGGGAGAATAAAAAATTTACCTGGCCGTATGCATGCGTTTTATAAATCAAGTTATCCCTCGATTATTGTTGATTATGCCCATACGCCTGAGGCGCTTCGAAATGTTCTAGTTGGTATTCGATCACATTGCGCTGGGAAGATCTGGTGTGTATTTGGTTGTGGAGGAGATCGTGATAGAGGTAAGCGAAGAAAGATGGGTGAGATCGCCTCTGATTTGGCTGACCACCTCATTATCACAAACGATAATCCTAGGTTTGAGGAACCGCAAAAAATTGCTAACGATATTATTGAGGGGATTGAGGATAATGAAATTTACAGTATTGAATTATCTCGAGGACTAGCGATTAAGAAAGCAATCAATGAGGCAGCGCAAGGTGATGTGATTCTTATTGCCGGTAAAGGCCACGAGTCTTATCAAGAGATTTACGGGCATAAAGAGCCCTTCAATGATTTAGCAACAGTAGAAGAATATATTTCTACTATACAGAAAGGATAGTGTAATTTTGTCGAAGGATTACAAGATTATTTTTGGCGCAGGCGCGACAGGCCTCAGCTGTGCACGATACTTTGAGAGTGAGGGTGTTAGCTATGTAGTTGTTGACGATAATCCTTCTCCCTTGGCTCGAAAAGCATTAGACACAATTAATCCTCATATCCCTTTCTGCAAGACCAATGCGAAGATGATTCTTGGTGCAAGCGAGATAGTTGTTAGTCCCGGAGTGGCTTTGTCTAAACCCTGTCTCGTTGAGGCTAAAAAACAAGGTATCCCCATTACAGGTGACGTGGCAATGTTTGGACGATTAGCCGATGCTCCTATGGTTGCAATAACTGGATCTAACGGGAAGAGTACTGTCACCGCGATGCTTGGTCATGTGGCTGCTTGTGAAAGAAAAGGCGTTTCTGTTGGCGGGAATATTGGGAAACCTTGCCTTGACTTACTTAGTAAGTCAGCGAAGTTATATATCCTGGAGCTATCCAGCTTTCAGCTTGAACTAGCTACCAATCTGCCTTTACTAGCCTCAGTAGTTTTGAACTTGTCCCCTGACCACCTAGACCGCTACAACTCTTTGGACCATTATTACGGGGTAAAGGGTAATGTATATCAGAATTGCAAGACCGCGATACTTAATCGCCAGCTTCAACGAAAATATGCAATTCCAAAAGATAGCTCGAGTATTTCTTTTGGATTGGATAAGCCGCCAGCCGCAAGTGACTTCGGTCTAGCAGATCGGGTGATTTGCCGTGGAAGAACACCGCTAATCTTAAAGGAGGATCTTCCGATTGGAGGGGAACATAACGTTTTAAACTGTATGGCAACTCTGGCTCTAGGAGAAGCTATTGGGCTTGAAATGACTGCTATGCTTGAGAATATAAAAACCTTTGAGGGCCTACCTCATCGCTGTGAACTGGTTAAAAAAACAAATGGCATAACATTTTATAATGATTCGAAAGCAACTAACGTTTCTTCCTGTGTTGCTGCAATTGAAAGCTTTGCCCAAAAACAAAATATTATCCTGCTATTGGGAGGGGTATCAAAATCTAACGACTTTTCTGACCTGAAACTACCGGTAAATACCTTTGTCAAGAAGGCGATAGTTTTTGGTGAATCAGCGGAAGAAATTAGCACAACACTCGATGGACTGTGTGATTTAACAAGGGCCAAAACGCTAGCAGGGGCTTTTACTCAAGCCATACATTCTGCTAAATCAAATGATATCGTTTTACTCTCTCCTGCATGCGCAAGCTTTGATATGTTTGAGGATTATCGCGCCCGGGGCAATGCGTTCAAAGCTCTAGTCCATAGGTATTCACTATGAAGAATCATGCACGAGGCAACATATCTGAAAATAGATTTCCGCTCGATCCTATAATATTTTCAAGTGCTCTTACACTTCTCCTGATTGGCTTAGTTATGGTTGCATCGGCATCAGTAGAAATGTCAGCTCGATATTATGGGAGCTCATTCTATCTACTACTGAAGCATTTAATATATCTTTTTATTAGTGTTGGCATTGGTTTGTTGGCCATAGGTCTGCCTATAAAGTTTTGGGAGAAGATGAGCCTACCGCTTTTAATAGTTGGAATGATATTACTGGTTTTAGTACTTATTCCAGGTCTTGGTCGAGAAGTGAATGGAAGTCAGCGATGGATTCCTTTCGGCCCTTTCAGTATCCAAGGGTCAGAATTTTTAAAATTATTCATTATTTTTTATATTGCTGGGTATTTAGCTAGCCTTAAAAGGAATGAGGCTAATAAGCTCTCCAGTTTCTTGAAACCTTCGATCATACTAGTCACAGTCATTTGCTTACTAATGGCGCAGCCAGATTTTGGGACATCTATAGTCATTACTTCATCTATCATGGGCATCATTTTTTTAGCTGGAGTTCCTATAAGATATTTTGCGCCTCTGTTAATCGTGAGCATTCTTGCGGGTGTACTGCTGATAGTTTTTGAACCTTATCGTTTTGAAAGACTCATCGTATTTACAAACCCCTGGGAGCATCCATACGAAGGTGGATATCAATTGACTCAAGCACTTATAGCCTTTGGTAGGGGAGATCTCTTTGGTCTAGGTTTAGGCAATAGTATTCAGAAATTATTTTTTCTTCCTGAGGCTCATACAGATTTCTTGTTTTCTATAATCGCGGAAGAGTTGGGTCTTGTTGGTGCTAGCTTTATCATCGCTATTTTTTCCTTGATGGTGATGCGTAGTCTTTGGCTAGGTAGCCATGCCCTATCAGTGGGATTAAAGTTTCACGCCTATGTCGCCTACGGTGCAGGTCTAATACTTGGTATACAGGCTTTCATAAATCTTGGCGTTAATCTTGGAGTACTACCTACAAAAGGCCTAACTCTGCCTCTTATGAGTTATGGGGGTAATAGCCTTATTGTGAGCTGTCTACTAATTGGTATTTTGCTGCGAGTAGAATTTGAATGCAGAAACCGAACAAGGAGAGCTCGTGCAAGATAGAAGATATCTAGACACGGTGGAGATGCGTCGTATAAAGCGTATCCATTTTGTTGGTATTGGGGGTTCTGGCATGAGTGGTATCGCTGAAGTTCTGCATAATCAAGGTTACGAGATTTCCGGCTCCGATATAATAAGCTCTGGAGTCACGGAGAGACTAGTAAATATAGGTATTGATATCTATATTGGTCATTCTATAAAAAATATTTCTGATGTAGATGTAGTTGTCGTTTCTTCTGCTATTGATCCAAATAATGTGGAAGTCGTGGCGGCACTTAGAGAAAGAATCCCGGTAATCCCCAGAGCTGAAATGTTGGGCGAGCTTATGAGGTATAGATATGGGATAGCCGTTGCAGGCACCCATGGCAAAACTACTACCACTAGCCTCATAGTATCAATACTATCTCAGGCCAGACTAGACCCTACTTTCGTTATTGGCGGGTTATTAAACAGTACAGAGTCTAATGCGAAACTTGGCGCCAGTAGGTACATAGTAGCCGAAGCAGATGAGAGTGATACATCATTCTTATATTTACAGCCAATGGTTGTGGTATTAACAAATATCGATCGTGACCACCTAAATAATTACTGTGGCAGCTTGCAAAAATTAAAGGAAGCTTTTTTAGCATTTGTCCATAACTTGCCATTTTATGGTGTTGTATTGGCGTGTATTGACGACCCCGGTGTACGCTCCATAATTCCTGATATAAAGAGACCAGTACTGACCTATGGCTTTGATGCGGATGCTGATATTCAAGCCTACGGATATACCCAACACGGAGATACGTCAACTTTTTTTGTTAGATCTGTTAGTAAAAAAGAATCTCTAAAAATAGATCTAGCATTACCGGGACGTCACAATGCTTTGAACGCACTCGCATCTATCGCTATTGCTATGGATGAGAATGTCCCCAACAGAGATATTATTGCTGGCCTGGCGAGTTTCCAAGGAGTCGAACGTCGTTTCGAAATGCATGGGACGTTCTCGCTGGGTAAAGGAACTATTCTTTTGATCGATGACTATGGGCACCATCCCACTGAGGTAAGGGAAACCATTAAGGCTATTCGTGATGGATGGTCAAAAAATCGATTAGTGATGGTTTATCAACCTCACCGATATACCCGTACGTTTGAACTATTTGATCAGTTCATCGAAGTGCTTTCAGAAGTAGATTATTTGATATTAGTGGATGTTTATCCTGCGGGAGAAGCTTACATTTCTGGGGCCACGAGTAAGGATCTATATGATAAGTTGAGCCAGCACATTCAGATTGACCATGTGACAGAAATGAACGATGTTTTCGATCGTCTTGAGAATATATTGAAGGCCGGAGATTTGCTTTTGACACAAGGTGCGGGAGCAACGGCTCAGCTTGCTGCTGATTTAACGATGAATTGGGCAGAAAGGAGGGTGATTGCGTGAATTATAAAATTCTATTACTTACGCTCTTTTTATTCCCCACTGTTATTGGCGGCGCTCACTTTATGGATTCCGCATTAGGCAAAGATCTAAAGATCTCTCTTAAGAATGATCTTGATGATAAGCACTTAAAACAAATTTTGAACGAATTAAAGAATGTTGTTGATTTAGATAATCTTCTCGATATTAAAACGCATTTAGAACAAATCACTTCAATTCAATCCGTTTATATCGCTCGTAAATGGCCCAACAATCTGGAGCTGGATATCAAATTAGAGAAAGCCATTGCTTATTGGAATGATGATGGATACATAAATGATCTTGGGGAGGTTTTTGTTGCCGACCATGTTATCGATGGAGATTTGCCTCACCTTTATGGCCCCAAAGGAACGGCTCCTCGAGTCATGGAAGAGTATCAGCAATTCAATCGTGTGCTATTTAAGTCAGGGAATGTGATAGAGCTTCTAAAACTAAATGATAGGGGAGCTTGGGAATTTCATAATTCATTGGGTACAAAATTCTTTCTGGGTAATGAAAATATTCGAGAAAGACTTCAAAGATCAGTTGATATTTTGTTTGAGATCAAAAATAAATCTCTTGGGACTCCTAAGCTAATTGATGCCAGATATAACAACGGCGCAGCCGTTGAGTGGATTAATAAATGGGAGCTCGCAAAAAACGATAAACTCCAGAGAGATATGAGATTATGAATGCTTCGAATGAGTCGCGGATGCTAGTTGGGCTGGATATTGGGACCTCTAAGGTGGTAGCTATCGTTGCTGAATTGTCACCTGAAGGGGTTGTAGAAATTGTCGGTATCGGGAGTCATCCTTCAACAAAAGGTTTAAAGAAAGGAGTCGTCGTTAATATCGACTCTACAGTTCAGTCAATTCAGCGTGCGGTAGAGGAAGCAGAACTTATGGCTGGCTGCCAGATTCATGCTGTCTACGCAGGAATAGCAGGTAGTCACATTCGCAGTCTTAACTCACATGGAATTGTAGCGATAAGAGACAGAGAGGTGTTTTCACCTGATATAGATCGGGTTATTGACGCAGCTCAGGCTGTAGCCATCCCTGCAGATCAGAAGATTCTTCATATCCTTCCGCAGGAATATGTGGTCGATAACCAAGAAGATGTTAAGACTCCTTTAGGAATGTCTGGTGTTCGACTTGAGGCAAAGGTGCACCTTGTTACATGTGCGGTGAATGCAGCACAGAATATAGAAAAATGTATCAGGCGCTGTGGTTTAGAGGTTGAGGACATTATTCTCGAACAGTTAGCTTCAAGCTATGCAGTTCTAAGCGAGGACGAAAAAGATCTTGGGGTTTGTCTGGTTGATATTGGAGGTGGAACGACCGACATAGCGATCTTTACTGATGGTGCAATAAGGCATACGGCGGTCATCCCAATTGCAGGAGACCAAGTTACAAATGACATAGCTATGGCATTAAGGACACCACCTCCTAACGCTGAGGAAATAAAAATAAAGTACGCATGTGCTTTAGCAAAGTTGGCAGGAGAAAATGAAACCATCAAGGTACCCAGTGTGGGCGATCGTTCAGCCCGAGACCTTTCTCGTCAGGCTTTGGCGGAAGTTGTTGAGCCTCGTTACGATGAGCTATTTACCCTGATCCAGGGAGAGCTTAGGCGCAGCGGTTTTGAGAGTTTAGTGGGCGCCGGTATTGTTCTTACTGGAGGTACCTCCAAAATGGAGGGGGTAGTGGAACTAGCGGAAGAGATTTTTCACATGCCGGTAAGTATAGGAAAACCGAGAGGAATCAGGGGTTTAACTGATATTGTCAGGAATCCCATTTACTCAACTGCAGTGGGATTGTTGCAATACGCAGCTGACAGGCAAGCCATTACGGTCAGCGGGGGTCAAAGTGATATCGATAGCTTTGTTAAGAGAATTAAAGGTTGGTTTTTAGGTTGATGAAAAAAAACTTAGTAATTATAGATTCTTCGAAAATCTTTGCCTGAGGAGGAAGATAAATGTTCGAACTAGTCGATGATGCAGCAGAAAGTGCCGTAATTAAAGTGATTGGAGTCGGTGGGGGCGGCGGAAACGCGGTTGAACACATGGTTTCTCAAAACATTGAGGGTGTCGATTTTATTTGTGCTAATACCGATGCTCAGGCTTTACAAAATTTATCGGCAAAGACGTTGCTGCAGCTTGGTAATACAATAACCAAGGGGTTGGGTGCTGGAGCAGACCCAGTAAGGGGTAAAGATGCTGCGGTTGAGGATAGAGAGCGTATTGCTGAGGTGCTGCAGGGAGCGGATATGGTATTTATTGCCGCTGGAATGGGCGGAGGTACAGGTACCGGTGCGGCACCAATAGTAGCCGAAATTGCCCGTGATTTAGGAATTCTTACTGTAGCTGTTGTTACAAAGCCTTTTATTTTTGAGGGAAAAAAACGCATGAAAATAGCTCAAGCTGGAATCGCTGAGCTGGCGAAAAATGTGGATTCTTTAATTACTATCCCTAATCAAAAGCTACTCGCAATAATGGGTGAGGATAAACCCTTGCTGGAAGCTTTTGGTGCTGTTGATGATGTTGTGCTTGGTGCTGTAAAGGGGATAGCAGATCTAATCATCCGTCCAGGAATGATTAATGTAGATTTCGCTGACGTGCGTACCGTAATGAGTGAAATGGGCATGGCGATGATGGGAAGTGGAATTGCAACAGGCGAGAGTAGGGCTAGGCAAGCGGCTGAAGCGGCGGTCCGAAGTCCTCTGCTCGAGGATGTTGACTTTCATGGTGCACGCGGAATTCTAGTAAACATAGCGGCAGGCGCTAGCGTTACCCTGGGGGAATTTTCCGAGGTAGGTGCAACAGTTGAAGAATTCGCTTCAGAAAACGCAACTATAGTTGTTGGTACAGTCATAGATCCAGGTATGGAAGAACAACTACGTGTAACTGTCGTTGCTACTGGCCTTAGTTCAGACAAATACGATAAACAAAAAGTTGCTAAAGGTATCTCAGAACCCTTAGTTTCTGGCGACGGAATGACTAAATACGAAGATTTTGATACGCCCACAATAACTCGAAATGCATTAGTGGAGGGGGGAGCAGAAGAAATATCAAATAATAAGGACTTAGACTACTTGGATATACCCGCTTTTTTACGTCGCCAGGCCGATTAATTGGCAAATATTGAAATCTGGGTGCAACTTATTGTCTTCTTTGAAGTCTGAATATGTAGACGTGGTCATAGAGCTTAAGCGCTTAATCTGTTAACATTCAGGCTTTGCGGGTTCTGAGGAGATAAGAAGAATAATGATCCGGCAGAGAACGCTAAAGAATGTAATTCGCGCTACTGGCGTGGGTTTGCACACTGGTGAGAAAGTTTACCTGACACTTAGACCAGCCCCTGTAGATACTGGGGTGATTTTTGTCCGGGAAGATGCAAAGCCAGCTACAGTAATTCCAGCACTAACAGAATTCGTCGGTGACACGACCCTTGCAACTACTATTGTAAAAGATGGGTATCGGATTTCTACGATAGAACATCTAATGTCTGCCCTGTGTGGGCTAGCTATTGATAATATTTTGGTGGAAGTAAGTGGTCCTGAAATGCCAATTATGGACGGTAGCTCTGCCACTTTCGTGTTTTTAATTCAGTCTGCTGGAATTGAAGAACAGGAGGCCCCTAAAAAGTTTATAAGGTTTCGAAGGGAGGTTGCTGTACGTGGAAACTTCGGCGCCTCTTATGAGCAATCAGTATCGATAAGGCCTTATAACGGCTTTCGAGTTAGTCATACTATTATTTATGATAACCCAATAATCAAAGAGCAAACCGCGAGAGTTGATGTTTCGAGTACCTCTTATGTTAGGGATGTTAGTCGAGCGAGAACATTCGGGCTAATGCAGGAGTTTGACCACCTTCGTGAAAAAAATCTCGCTCAGGGCGGTAGTTTAGATAACGCAGTTGTAGTGGATCAGTATAGAGTGCTCAATGATGACGGGCTTAGACATAAGGACGAGTTTGTTCGCCATAAAATCCTTGATGCGATTGGCGATTTATATCTCCTTGGACACAGCATAATTGGGGAGTTTATTGGATATAAATCTGGACACACTGCAAATCATGCTCTGCGTCAAGCAATTCTTGAACAGCCAGAAAGTTGGGAGATGGTCACTTTTAAGTCGATCGAAGAGGCTCCTTTAAGCTACTCTTTCCCGCTGACTATTGAGCAGCTTTAGGTTTATGCGCTCGCCTTGATAGTTTAATTAGCGCTTTCCGTAGTCCTTCATTTTCGATATATTGAGCGGCTATAGTTATTTGCCTGGCGTTTTCTGGGGACGGCTTATTTGGAGGCTTAAGATATGGTGGAGGTGGCGGCTCCTTAGGACGAACAGAGAGCTTCAATTTCGAGATAGGATATTGGTTGCGGAGCAAGCTGATGATAGTCTGCTGACGGTACCTCATATTTGTAGCTGCAGAGCTTGAGGGAGCGATTAAATGTAACGTGTCCCCTTTGAGTGCTGCTACTTGTAAGTTTAGGGAAAGATTTTGTTGGATCAAATCTTCTATGGATAACAGTTTATTAGCATTCGAGCGGAGTTTGTTGAGTAAAGAGGATTCGCTCATTATTTCAAGAGGATGTTTGGCCTTTAGTTTTACCTTGGATAAGAGGTCAGACATGTGCTTTATTACTTAATAATTAACTTATGATAACCGATAACCAACCTAACTATTAGTAGTTTTAGAAATGAAATTCATAATTATAGATAATCATTCAGGTAAGCATCGTTCTTTCAACGCGAACGCACTGTCACTAGGGCTTGCTATCTTGGGGCTTATTAGCATTCTCCTGACGGCAGGAATGGCAGCATATTATTATGGCTTGGGTGAGGCAGGATTAAATAATGAATTGGTGAGTAAATGGAGAGAGGTCCTTCACATCCAGCAGAGTGAGGTTGACGAGGCAAAGGCAGATGCTAAGGGTAGTTTAGAGGCTGGAGCGACTCGTTTAGCAAATCTGCAGGCAAAAATTGTACGTTTAGATGCTTTAGGAGAGAGATTGATATCGGTCGCTAAATTGGATGAAGGAGAGTTTGATTTTTCTCAGCCTCCGGCCCTTGGAGGGCCTTTAAATGAAGCAGAAGATTTCAATAATAGTCTACCTGACTATATGAAACGTTTGGGTAAATTGAGTGAGGAGATAGAGAGCCGAGAACAACAACTCTCTATTTTGGAAACCTTGCTTGTGTCCCGGAAAATCCAAAATGATCTTTTCATAGCAGGTAGACCTGTCGAGAAGGGGTGGATGTCCTCTAGATTTGGTGCTCGAAATGACCCCATCACGGGCAAGCGTGCCTGGCATACTGGTGTTGATTTTGCGGGGAAGGAAGGATCAAATATTATAGCAGTTGCAGCAGGGGTAGTAGTATATTCTGGAACACGAAGTGGTTATGGCGAATTAGTCGAAATTAATCATGGTAGTGGTTTTACAACTCTCTATGGTCATCATAAGACAAATCTTGTGAACGTTGGTGACATAGTAAAAAAAGGTCAGGTTGTCGGTTTGATGGGCAGTTCTGGACGCTCCACCGGCCCTCATGTCCACTTTGAAGTATATAAAGATGGCAGAATCGTCGATCCATCCTCTTATATTCATCGATCGAGTCGTTGATATATCTATCATCTCGTTGCGGCTCTGGAATTATACAATTTTTTCTAATTCACTCATATTTAGGTAATGAACGTGCTTCGTAAGATCTTTGGTAGTAAAAATGATCGCGAAATAAAGCGTATGCGCAAAATCGTGACTGTCGTTAACCAATTAGAAGCCGTCATCGAGCGATATTCTGATGAGCAAATAAAGGCCCAAAAGATTGTATTTGAAACTAGACTCGATCAAGGAGAAACGCTCGAGCAGATACTGCCTGAAGCTTTTGCTTTAGTGCGTGAAGCAGGTAAGCGTGCATTGGGTATGCGAATTTTTGACGTTCAGCTGATAGGAGGCATCACATTGCATGAGGGTCGAATAGCAGAGATGCGAACGGGTGAGGGCAAAACTCTTGTGGCAACTCTTCCCTTATATCTCAACGCTCTTCAAGGTAATGTGCATCTTGTGACTGTAAATGATTATCTCGCAAAGTGGGGTGCTGAGTGGATGCGGCCACTATACGAGGCTCTTGGCATGCGAGTAGGTGTTGTTTATGCCGGCCAGGATCAAACCGAGAAAAAAACGGCCTACGAGGCAGATATTACATATGGAACGAACAATGAGTTTGGCTTTGACTATCTTCGAGATAATATGGCTTTTTCACTGGAAGAGAAGGCGCAAGGCGAACTTAACTATGCCATTGTAGATGAGGTTGACTCTATTCTCATCGATGAAGCGAGAACTCCTCTCATTATAACGGGGGGTGTTGAAAATTCTTCAGAGGTTTACAGGTCCATTAATTTAATCGTACCCAAATTAGACCGTCAGGAAAAGACCCCCGAGCACATTTTAAACGACATCGAACCTCCAGGCGATTTTTTCGTGGATGAAAAGCAGCGTGACGTAGAATTAACCGATTCGGGACATATAAAAGTTGAGGGTTTGTTGGTCAAAAATGGATTACTCGAATCCCGAGATGGACTTTACGGTACATCCAATCTGATGTTACTTCATCATATGCAAGCGGCACTTAAAGCTCATACCCTTTTTCACAAGGACGTGCATTATATCATCCAGAACAGAGAGGTGGTGATTGTTGATGAGCATACTGGAAGAAGTATGCCAGGGCGTCGATGGTCTGGTGGGATACATCAAGCCATTGAGGCAAAAGAGGGTCTACCCATATCTAATGAGAGTCAAACACTCGCTTCGACAACTTTTCAAAATTATTTCCGTATTTACTCAAAACTCTCAGGGATGACCGGGACTGCAGATACTGAGGCCTTCGAGTTTAAGCAAATATATGGACTTGACGTAGTTGTTATACCCACTAACCTGCCTATGATACGAGATGATAGGAACGATCTCATTTATCTTACTGAGGAAGATAAATATAGTGCGATTGTAGATGATATTGCAGTACTCCTAGAAAAAGGCGCTCCAGTTCTTGTTGGCACAGCGTCAATTGAATCATCTGAACGACTGTCCTCATTATTGACCAATAAAAAGATTAAACATAGTGTCCTGAATGCTAAATTCCATGAAAAAGAAGCAGAAATAATCGCACAAGCTGGTAAACCAGGAACACTTACCATAGCTACGAATATGGCAGGTCGAGGCACAGATATAATTCTTGGAGGAAATTGGGAAGCCGAAGTGGCTGAAAGGAACTATTCTGAATTGGAGCTTAAATCACTGGAGTCTAATTGGGAGAAAGATCAAAATCGTGTGATCGAAGCTGGTGGGCTTCATGTAATTGGGACTGAAAGACATGAAAGTAGAAGGATAGATAACCAGCTACGGGGTAGATCAGGGAGGCAGGGTGACCCTGGGTTTTCGAGGTTTTATTTATCTCTTGAGGATGATCTTATGCGTATTTTCGCTTCAGATAAAATGCGGAGTTTAATGCAATCGGCCGGGATGAAAAAAGGGGAAGCTATTGAAGCTCGTATGGTGACAAATGCTATTGAAAAGGCCCAGCGCAAAGTGGAAGGACGTAATTTCGATATCCGTAAGCAACTTCTCGAGTACGATGATGTAGCCAATGATCAGCGTCAGATGATTTACGATCAGCGTAATGGGTTGATGGCATCAGATGATATATCAGGGACAATTGATATCATTTGGGGTGATGTTGTAAACCAAACTATAGACAACTTTTTGCCGCGTCAAAGTCTAGAAGAGCAGTGGGATATTGCTGGCCTAGAGCAGGCCTGTATTTCTGAGTTCAATACTCGAATTCCAATACAGCAGTGGCTTGATAACGATCATACGATACATGAAGAGTCTCTAAGGGAGAAAATAATTGCTACAACTCGTCAAGGTTACAAAGAAAAAGAGCTGGTTGTAGGACCTGATATTAGAATAATAGAAAAACGGATTATGTTGGATATAGTTGATGCCATGTGGAAAGAACATCTTGCATCGATGGATCATCTAAGGCAAGGAATCCATCTCCGCGCCTATGCCCAAAAGCAGCCGAAACAGGAATATAAACGAGAGGCTTTCCAACTGTTTGAAGACCTTTTAAATAATATTCAGGTTGAAGTAATAAAAATATTATGTCGGGTTGAGTTTAGAGGTAAAGAAGATTTAGATGAGATTGAAAAAAGAAGACGTGAACAGGAACAAAAAAGCCAGCTGAAATATAAAAAAGAAACCAGCAATCAACTTGGTACAAGAATTGATCAGGTGCAGGCGGCGAGGCTGGACTCGAGCCAGGCTCTCGGTCAAGCACCGTTTGTTAGATCAAATAAAAAGATAGGTCGTAACGAATTATGTCCTTGCGGGTCAGGGAAAAAATTTAAAGTTTGTTGTGGACGATTGGAGTAGACTTTGGCAGTGGGAGAAGCCAGTTTTGATTTTTATCCCGTCCCAGGCGTAAGACTAGCAGCTGTAGCTGCTGGGATTAGAAAATCTTTTGAGGGCAGCCATGAGTCCAAAGCTCACGATCTTGTTTTGCTTGAGTTTGCGGAGAACAGTACAACGGTAGGTGTGTTTACAAAGAATTTATTTGCCGCTGCACCCGTGCAGATCGGAAAAGCGCATTTAAAGCAGCGAGATGCCAGATACTTCTTAATAAATAGCGGTAATGCCAATGCTGCGACCGGAGAGGAGGGTAATCAAGATGCTCTTCGGTGCTGCGAAGCGATGGCGGAAGTTAGCGGTGTATCTTATGCTGAAATCTTACCGTTCTCTACAGGCGTCATTGGCGAAAGACTCCCCACCGAAAAGATCATTAGGTCCTTAAGCGAGCTTTTTGGAGGGCTTGACCCATCCAAGTGGTTGCTTGCAGCCAAAGGTATCATGACGACGGATACTCGTCCAAAGATTGCTTCACGTCGTTTCAATGTGTGTGGTACTACCGTAACTATTACCGGCATTGCAAAAGGAGCGGGAATGGTACAGCCAAATATGGCAACTATGCTGGCATACATAACTTCTGATGTGATCTGCACTAAGGACTTACTGCAAGATATTTTGGTCAGAGCTGTAAACTGTTCTTTTAATAGAATTACTGTCGATAGCGATACCTCTACCAATGACTCATGCATGCTTACCGCCACAGGTAAAACTTTAGTTGATCTTGGAGATCCAGCAGCGCAAGAATTATTCCTTTTAGAATTGAATAGTCTTATGCAGGAACTCGCACAGGGCATAATCCGTGATGCGGAAGGGGCGACAAAGTTTGTTACTATTAATGTCGAAGGTGCACCCAATAGGCAAGTATGTTTGGATGTCGCTTATGCAATTGCCAATTCGCCGCTAATGAAAACGGCTATTTTCGCCGGTGATGCTAACTGGGGTCGAATTGTAATGGCTATTGGTAAGGCTGATATCGATATAGATGTTTCCAGGGTTGACGTATATCTTGGAGACGTATGTCTGATGCGTGGTGGGGCGAAAGCATCAAACTATCGGGAGGTAGATGGCGCGAATGTGATGGCGGAAGAAGAGATCGTTATTCGAGTAAATCTTAATTCTGGTGACTTTAGTGACACTGTTTGGACAAGTGATCTATCTCACGAGTACGTGAAAATTAATGCTGAGTATCGTACCTAGGCCATTTTCTACTCCTCATTCAGCTTTTCACTTTTTACATCGTAGTACTCTGCATCTGCGGGGAGTCCTCGTTTACCCACAGCCCATTCGCCAAGATCTAGGATTCTACATCTATCAGAACAAAATGGACGATGCCTGTTTGAAGTAACCCATGCTACTAACGTGTTACAGGACGGGCAGTTAACAACCAGATCAGTCATTTCTTTTAGACTTTGCAAGATTAGTGTATTTGACATGGAATTGGCGTACTACTGAAGAAAGATTGTCCGAGCTTTCATCATTGAGAAGTATGTCATCTGCAATATCAAGTCTCTGTTGCCGGGTCGGCTGCGCATCCATAATTGCCTGCACTTGCTCGCGTGTACAATTATCTCTAACCATAACACGTTTGATTTGAAGTTCGGGTGAGGTATCTATCACTAGTAACCGATCCATTAGAGATGATCGGCCGGTCCCAGCTGACAAGACGAGTATGGAGTAGGGTGAGGTAGACTTATCGATTATACCTCGAAGTTCTAGGTTAATGGGACCATGCGTTAGTTTTTCTAGCCATGTCCTCGCATCTGAATCGTTAAAAATTATTTCTCTTAATAGGACTCGGTTAAGCTTACCACTTTCCAAAAGTATGCTCTGACCATACTTGTCAACGATTTTTTTAAGCACGGGTTTACCCGGTTCTACAATGGTTCTCGCAGCGATGTCTGCATCCGCTATTGTTATTCCTAGTCCTGCAAACTGACTTGAAACTGTTGTTTTGCCGCTCCCTACACCTCCCGATATACCGACTACATACATTAAATTATCCCAATTAATGCCAAGTAATGATTCATAATCACATCTCCCCAGAACATCATAATCCATCCAGAGCAAGCTAAATAGGGTCCGAATGCAATTGCATAGACATTTTTTTTACCTGATAAGCTGCGAACTGTAGTAAAAATTAAACCACCTATTGAAGCTAGGAAAACTACTAAGAAAAGCGGTTGCCATCCAAGCCATGCACCGATGAGCGCTAAGAGCTTGAAATCACCATGGCCCATTCCATCCTTTCCAGTTAGGAATTTATGGATCTGATAAGTAGACCATAGGAAACAATAGCCTAAGCAAACGCCAATAAAAGCACTACGGAAATCAATAAAAAGTTCGAAGTAGTTTGCAACCAAACCTAACCAGAGGAAAGGTAAAGTTATGCCATCAGGGAGAATGTTTGTATCGTGATCAATGAACGATAATGTAATTAGACCCCAAGTAAAAAAGCATCCAAATAGTCCGGAATATGTTATTCCCAAAGAATAAATAATAAAAGCGGTGAGTCCACCAGTGGTTAATTCTATTATTAGGTACCGTGAGGGTATTTTTGCCCCACAGCTTGCGCATTTTCCAAAAAGCCTGAGATAGCTTATAACAGGAATATTGTCCCAAGGACGGATGTGGGCTTTGCACTTTGGACAGTGTGAGCATGGTTGACTTAATGTTATACCACCGTTCCCGGGAGGACTTTTTAAGTCAAGAATTTCGTATGCTTCTGTGACCCATTGTCTCTTGAGGATGATCGGTAATCTCACGATCACCACATTTAGAAAGCTACCGATACATAAACCCAAAATCAGCCCAAGCAGTGTAACTGTAGTGGGGTAATTGGATTGTAAGAGAGAAAGATCTTCCATCATGCGATTTCTTAGTTTAGTAAGTCCAAAAGATTAGTGTTTATCTCGGTGTAAATAGTTCAGACACTCCTCTTAATTATCCACTATCTGGAATTAAAAGGAGATCAATATGATTAATATTTTACGACGTGACTTACAATTTCTTTGAAGTAAACCTAAACACTTTCGTTACAGGACTGGGTTTCAAAGTAACTTCCGTTCCCGTACACTGCCCTATTGGCCTGGAATCGCAACGTGCCGTATTTTCTAGCTGGTGAGAAATTATTGAGCGGAGTTCACAATATGAAAGAGATGCAAAAAGGTTTTAGCTTGATTGAGGCAATGCTGGCCGTCTCTCTTATCGCGATACTTGTCGTAGTCGCTTTACCAGCATATCAGGATTACGTTAGAGAGGCTAATATGTCGAGGGTCAACTCAAGCTATGAAAAGGCTTTAACGTTAGCGCGTGCAACCTTTGTAAAGGGTAATGCGCAGATAGCCTTGGGTCTTACTAGCACTGTACCTAAAGATTCGCCTAGCTGGATTGCTATGCTTAATCCGGACGCTATTGAAGCGCCCGGAGGAGGGCCGGCTTATCAAGAAGCTGAGGACTCGGATACAGGTGTTGTTGGCATTCAAGGTGACTCTTCGGCTGTTACAATATCAAGACCAGCGTATTGGGGTTTGGTTGCTGAATCGCAAACTATAAAAGGCACCATGGATCCGCTAGAGGCAGAAATAAATGTTAAGGATCCTGTATCGGACGCGACTTCCGATGGCTAAGTACTGGCATTTTGTCGTTACTAGAAGTTTCTTTTGTTCCGCCCCTAAATATCGGGGTATCTTTTTATCTGTGCCGGAATAGCTCAGTTGGTAGAGCAGTAGCTTCGTAAGTTATTGGTCGGTGGTTCGAGTCCACTTTCCGGCACCATTTCTTTATTGAGTTTGTAAGCTTTTGTCTGAACAGCTAATGAGAGATGATTAGATCTCTTGGCGTGATTAGAAAATTTAGAAGGTAGTTTATGATTATCAAAAATGGGGCCCCGCCGATAAGTTTAAATTCTATAGTGCTTTTCCCCTTCGATGACCACAGTATCCCGTTCCAAGATGGTCTAAAGCTGAATCTTCAGGGTAGTCGAGGAGGTCACGGAAATAGCCCAGTAATATCGCTTGGTGAGGCCGGTGAGCATGATAGTCAGTGGATTGCATTTTATGGAACCGTTCTTAGGATTGGCGAAGAATTTTGGATGTGGTATTTGGGTCAGGGTCCTTGTTTAAAGTGGCATCAGCGGGTTTGCCTAGCGAAGAGTAAAAATGGGCGTGACTGGGAAAAACCGGATCTTGGTTTAGTCCGTTATCAAGACAGCAAACATAACAATTTAGTGGACATGGGTGAAGATTTGCATGTTCAGGCATGTGTTATCTTCCACGAGCCAGAAGCTCAAGACAAAAACAAGCGTTTTAAAATGGCTTTCGAAACTAGTAAGTACAGCGGTCTTGCCGTAGCCTATAGTCCTGATGGGCTTATTTGGACCGAGTCTTCCAATAATCCGGTTGGTGGTTGGTTTGAAATGTCTGGGGGTGCGATAGTGGATGGTTGTTACTATCTCGCCGGGCAAGGGGGGCGGCACGGCATGGGCGTTCGCCAACTCGTCACAATGGCCTCCCGCGACTTCGAGTACTGGTCCGAGGCAACTTGTTCCGGTCTCCGGAGGGGACAACATCAACCTCAGTCGGCGGGTCACGGTAAAAATGATGGACAGCAGGTTCACTTGGGAGCAGCGCTATGGAATCGTGGCAATGTTATAATTGGCTTCTTCGGCAAGTGGGACGGGCATCCATCCAATGACAGAAGAATGCTCACGATGGATCTTGGTGTTGCAGTTAGTCAGGATGCTTTGCATTACCGTGAGCCCATTCCTAACTTTCCCATTGTTGCAGCGGCTGAGGATGGTTGGAGTTCTAAACATAGAGATGCACTCAACCTAAATTTTCCAGCTCTCATTCAGGGACAGGGTTTTGAGAATATTGGTGATGAAACTCTTTTTTGGTACGGCGCTTGGCCAGAGGAGGCTGGAGATGGCGTTCGCGTTGCAAGTTGGCCGAGAGATCGATTGGGATATTTCTCTCCATTCGATAGTGGAGCTTGGAGTTATTCGAAGAGAGCTTCACACTTTGTGTCAGCGCCTATCGATTTGGAAGGGAAGTCGGCCGTTTTATCTGTCAATATCGAAGGAATCACAGAACACAGTTCTATAACAGTCGAACTGCAGGATCAGTCGTTTCGCGCTATAAGAGGCTATGAAGCTAATGTCAGTAAAGCATCTAAGAAGGGAGGTTTTGCCCAGAGAATTACTTGGAACAGACACGCAGTAATAGAAGACATAGGTACTCCTGTATTAGTGCGAATCAACTTTGTGGGATTAAGGCCAGAGGATATTCGACTTTATGCTGTGTATCTTGATACTGCATAACTCTTCAAGCAGTCTAGAATGAGTATCTAACTGGTCTTCCTCAAATAACAGTGGCCGCGTGATTTAATTCTCCAGATCTGAAACTACCACACCTGTCCCATATGCCAGGAGCTCTGCGGAGCCACCGAGCACTACGGATGTGCTGAAGCGAACTCCTACTATAGCATTGGCGCCCAGCCTGATTGCCTCACTTTCCATTCTGTCAAGTGCCTGCTCGCGAGCTTCGGCCATAAGCTTTGTATATTCCGTGATTTCGCCACCTACTAGCGTCCTTAGGACAGCGATAATATCCCTTCCAATGTTTCTAGCCCTGATTGTATTGCCGCGCACAAGCCCTATTGATTTTAAGATCTTTTTACCATGAATATTTTCTGCTGTAGTTATCATCATTTTTCTATTTCCCGATAGGGGTCTTTTTTGTAAGTCCTGAGACGTTCGAAAAGTACTATCCCAAAAACTATTGTGCTCCCTAATATAATCGTTAAAAGGGCAATTTTTCCAAAAACGGCCTCTTCATCATTAGAGAGATACTGGCTTAAACCGAAGCCGAGTAGCAGGATATATCCCGCTATAGCTAATGTGAGACCGAGGTTAACAGCCCAATTTTTGTAGGAACTACTTGATGTTTCCAGTGATACATCCTCCATTTCTTTATGTTTCAAAGTAATTTATACCCTTGTGTACTTACTTCTGACCGTAATATATGTTTTTCTATCTCACTCAAATAACATTGAAAAATCAATTGCTCTAAGGTGTTTTGTGAGTGCACCCACGGAAATATAATCTACACCTGTTTCGGCAATGTCAATCAGGTGCTCTTTTTTTTCTATTCCACCGGACGCTTCTAGCTTAATAAGTTTATTGGTTTCCTCAACTGCAACTCGAATATCTTCTACGCAAAAGTTATCGAGCATAATCCAGTCAGGTTCACAATTTAGGGCTAACCTTAGTTCCTTTAGATCTTCGACTTCAATCTCTAGTCGAGATTCTGGAGATATTTTACGGGCACGTTTTGTTGCCTCCACTATCGAGCTGCTAGCTTTAATATGATTTTCTTTTAGCAGGAAGGCGTCGTGGAGACCTATACGATGGTTATGTCCGCCACCTATCTTTACCGCATATTTTTGCGCTAGTCTCAGCCCAGGTATAGTCTTTCTTGTATCTAGTAATTCCACATTGGTATGCGCCACAAGTTGACAAAGTTTATGGGTTTCCGTTGCAGTAGCGGAGAGCGTTTGCATGAAATTGAGGGCGGTACGTTCTGCAGAAAGTAAGTTTCGTGTTCGTCCCTTTGCCTCAAGAATCCTATCCCCTTTGCTTACTAGTTGTCCTTCATTCACAAGCCATCGAATCTTTATTTCGGTGTCGATGAGTTCAAATACTTTATCTACCCAAGGTCTTCCGCAAATAGCGGCGTCTTCTCGCGCTATGATGTAAGCGGAAGTGGAGGCAGTTTCGTCTATCAGGGAGGCAGTAAGATCGCCAGAACCAATATCTTCTTCCAACGCCGTTTTTACCGTGGCTACTATATTCTCAAAATAGTCCATATAAAATAATCAAAATGATTTCTGTATCAGAGTCAGCGAAGTGCCGTCTTGAACAAACTCTATTCTTCCAAGAGCACTCATGCCAAGCAACACATTGGATGATGGCATAGAAGGATTAATACTTGCACGCACGTTGTAGAGATTGATTTCACCCAAACTAAGATGATCGATGTTGGTTTCAAAAATTGTTATCGCTCCGTTTGCTGTCATTGCTCGACCCGCGCGACCCTTTTTTAGGTTAAGTTTACCTACAATTGATGCTGGCACGACAACATCAGTCGCTCCGGTGTCCAGTAAAAATGCTACTGGATAACGATTGATTGTTCCATTCGCAATATAGTGCCCTAAATAGTTTCTCTCTAATTTAATTTCAATACTATGAGGAGAGACAAGGCTTTTAGGATCGCGATTGGGGTTGTATCTTTCTTTCTCAGACTCACTAAAAAAAAATGTTAGGACCACCATGCCGAGGATGCAGCCGAGAAATATCATGACTGTCCCAGTTCGCTTAGTATTCATAATCAAGAAGGGATGGGCCACTGGCATAAATTATCAACTGGTAGCGATATTGCTTGTGCTCTATCATTAGATTTGGCACTCGATGGATTTGCTTTGAAGATAGATAATGGTATTTTAGTTGGAGCTACGCAAGTGCCCTGCGAGAATAAAGATGAGAGACCTCTAGGAGAAATCAGCCTTATTATCCTGCATGGGATTAGTTTGCCGGAAGGGAATTTCGGCGGTCCCTATATCAAGGACCTGTTCTGTAATACATTAGATTGTAAAGAACACCCAGATTTTGTTGACTTAAACGGCTTAAGAGTTTCCAGTCATTTAGTAATCCGTCGCGACGGTGAGATTGTGCAATTTGTTTCCTTTCTCGACCGGGCATGGCATGCCGGACCGTCCTTTTATCGCGGTAGGACTGATTGTAACGATTTCTCTATTGGAATTGAATTAGAGGGCACCGATTATATTCCTTACACTGATTCCCAGTATGAAGCACTAGTGCATATTTATAGTCTACTTCGGCAATCTTATAGTATTGAGAATATTGTAGGACACAGTGATGTTGCGCCTGAGCGGAAGACAGATCCCGGACATTCTTTTCTATGGTCCCGGTTTCGAGCAATGATTTAATCAAATCACTGTAAGAGAACTGCCCCTTTTGCCGTTCAAAGGGTAAACTAAGCTTTCTTATAATTAGGCTTAGCTTATGAACTTTCTTGTTGTGCTCGGGATCGCACTTGTTCATAGAAATTGGTTTGGGGGCAACCAAGTTTACGATATTTTGCCTCTCGATAAATGGTTTACACTTTTGCACAGTTTGATTACCACAAGCCCCCTGAGATTTGTGGTTGCTGTTGTTTTTCCAACTATGCTACTACTTTGGTTTAGTTTGCTTATCGAAGACTGGTTATTTGGATTATGTTACCTTCTTCTTTGTATTTTTGTGCTCCTCACTGGTATAGATGTTCTAGATTTAGATTTGCACAAAGATGGGCTAGAGGATGAAATAGCAAATCAACTGCCATATCTTTTTTTTCAAAGTATCTTCCCTTCACTATTTTGGTTTCTAATTCTGGGGCCTGTTGGAGTATGCTTTTATATATTAGGTGAGCGCTATTGCAGATATTGTGAAGACTTGAAATTAGATAGCCCCACTCTTGAACAAATGCTGCATTGTATGGAATGGATCCCGGCGCGTTTAACGGGTTTTATTTTTGCGTTGTTGGGTGAGTTTCGTGGGGGTTTTGGAGCATGGATTGACGCCTTCAGCGATCTTTCGCTCTCTAACGCGGACTTTTTGAATATTGTTGCTCGGGCCTCAGTGATGCTGGACGAAGGGGTTGAAAGTTATAGTAAAGAAAAATTAGATCCGCCTCCGTTACATTGGTTGCTTGAAAAAACTGTATGGGGTTGGGTAGCTTTTACGGCTGTTCTAACGGTTTGGGGATGGTGATTTGGTTATTAGGTTTATCGCAATCACTTTCTGCTTATATATAAGCACTCAAGTCTATGCGGAAACTAAGGTAATCGACGATGCTGGATTTGCAGTTGAGCTATCGACTCCGCCTGCCAAGATAATATCTCTTGCACCACATCTAACAGAAATTTTATTTAGCGTTGGTGTTGGACACAAAATCGTTGGAACTGTTCGATTCTCGGATTATCCAAGCGAAGCCAGTTCTATCCCTGTTCTCGGAGACGCCTTTGCAATCAATTTGGAATTTATATTGTCTCTCGATCCTGATCTTATTTTAGCTTGGTATACAGGTGGGGCGAACACTACCATTAGTAAGCTTCGCAAGCTTGGGATACCTGTTTTCATTGATAATGCTCCTGATCTCGCGAGTATTGGAACTTCTTTTAAAAAAATAGGTCTGTTGGTAGGACAACGAGAGCAAGGTATATTACTAGAGCAACACTTTTCAAGTCGATTGAACTTCTTTAGAGAGAGCAATGATGGTCCTAAGAAAAAAGTTTTTTTTCAAATATCAGATCAGCAGCTGTTTACCGTCAACGATACGCATCTAATTGGACAAGCAATATCGACATGTGGAGGCACTAATATATTCGGTTCGTCCGATGTCCCCGTGCCTATTGTATCAACGGAGAGTGTTCTTGTTGCTAATCCCGATATTATTATAATCTCGAAATCCTCAACAGACGCGGGTTTGTCGTGGCTAGAGAAATGGGGAACAATACACGGTTATAGAGAAAAAATAAGTTTCATAGACGCTGCATTGATATCGCGACCTAGCATGCGAATCTTAAAGGGCATTGAAAGATTGTGCCAAATCATCTCCCTTGAAAGGCACGATTAAAAAGAAGGAGGAAAATTGTGCAAGACCTAGGATCTGAGGATAAAGATCCATTAGAGACAGAGGAATGGGTTCAGGCAATCGTATCTGTGCTTAAAACCGATGGACAGGAGCGGGCGCAGTACTTGTTGCAGCGATTATCTGCAAAATTAACAGAGGGTGGTGGACAGCTCCCCTACGCAATCAACACACCTTATCGCAATACTATTCCCGTTAGTCAGGAGGCGAGAATGCCCGGTGACTTATTCATGGAGAGGCGTATTCGTTCTCTAATCAGATGGAATGCAATGGCCATGGTGATGCGAGCGAATATGAAGGACTCAAGCCTTGGCGGCCATATCTCGACTTTTCAATCAAGTGCTACCTTATATGACGTAGGTTTTAATTATTTTTTCAGGGGTGATACCGAAGAGCAGCTGGGAGATCTTGTATACATTCAGGGACATAGTTCCCCAGGCATTTATGCTCGTTCATATTTAGAAGGTAGGTTAGGCGAAGAACAGTTAGATAAATTTCGCCAAGAAAGCGATGGTGACGGTTTGTCTTCCTACCCCCATCCTTGGTTGATGCCGGACTTTTGGCAGTTCCCCACCGTATCGATGGGATTAGGGCCTCTGCAGGCGATCTACCAGGCTCACATCATGAAATATCTAAGTTTTCGAGATTTAGTTTCGTCAAATGATCGCAAGGTTTGGTGCTTTTTGGGCGATGGAGAAATGGATGAACCTGAATCGCAGGGAGCGATAGCTCTTGCTGGAAGAGAAAAGTTAGACAACCTGATTTTTGTAGTGAATTGTAATCTTCAGAGGCTTGATGGTCCTGTACGTGGCAATGGGAAAATCATTCAGGAGTTAGAGGGAGTTTTTCGTGGTGCGGGTTGGAACGTCATTAAAGTTGTTTGGGGACGGATGTGGGATCAGCTATTCGAAAAAGATGAGCTGGGATTGTTACAACAAAGAATGGATGAAGCCGTTGACGGAGACTATCAAAATTATAAAAGCCGTGATGGTGGTTACACAAGGCAACATTTCTTTGGCAAATATCCTGAACTATTGAAGATGGTAGAACATTTATCGGATGAAGATATTTACCGTCTTAATCGGGGAGGACATGATCCTTACAAGGTATATGCAGCTTATGCTGCCGCAGTTGAGCATAAGGAGCAACCTACTGTCATTCTCGCAAAAACTGTTAAGGGGTATGGCCTGGGATTGGCAGGTGAAGCGCGAAATATGACTCATTCTATAAAAAAGTTGGACCTTGGGGCACTGCGCGACTTTCGAGATAGATTTGATATCCCCCTGCCAGATAGTGATTTGGCGGAAGTACCCTATTACAGGCCTCCAGAAGATAGTACGGAGATGCGATATCTTAAAGGCCGCCGAACGGTATTGGGAGGGCCCATGCCCGCTCGCAAAGCGGATTTCCAGAAGCTTACCATTCCAACACTCTCTAAATTTAAGAATATCACCGATGGTTCAGGTAACCGGGAGATATCCACCACAATGGCATTTATTCGTATACTTATGACTTTGGTTAAAGACGAGAATATAGGGAAGCTTTTGGTGCCAATAGTTCCTGACGAAGCTCGCACGTTTGGTATGGAGGGCATGTTTCGGCAACTAGGTATTTACTCTTCAGTGGGTCAGCTTTATGAGCCAGTAGATACTGGACAGATTGCTTATTACAGGGAAGACAAGACCGGTCAAGTGATGGAAGAAGGTATTAACGAGGGTGGGGCATTTGCCGCTTGGCTCGCGGCTGCTACCTCATACAGCAATCAAGGAGTCCCTTTGATTCCTTTCTATATATTCTATTCTATGTTTGGTTTCCAAAGGGTTGGTGATTTGTGCTGGGCGGCAGGTGATCTGCAAGCAAGAGGCTTCCTCTTGGGTGGAACTGCCGGTAGAACTACTCTTAATGGTGAAGGGCTTCAACACCAAGATGGACATAGCCATGTTCTCGCTTCCACTGTACCCAATTGTTTATCTTACGACCCTGCTTATGCTTATGAGTTGGCCGTAATTATTCATCATGGCCTTGATTTAATGTTTGTCTCGAAGCGTGCTTGCTATTTTTACATAACTGTAATGAATGAAAACTACAGTCATCCTGAGATGCCGCCCGGGGTAGAAGAGGGCATTATAAAAGGCATGTACCTTTTAAAGAAAAATTCAAACTCTAAATCAAAGCTAGTTGTTCAATTGCTAGGCTCAGGTACAATTTTACGAGAGGCAATTCAGGCGGCGAACTTACTTAAAGAATATAATGTCGTCGCGGATATCTGGAGTGTTACCAGCTTCAATGAGCTTGGTCGTGAAGGGGAGTCAACGGCACGCTGGAATATGCTGCATCCGCAAGAGAAGCCCCGCGAGAGCTACGTGGAACAGTGTCTGCGTGGTAGTAAAGGGCCAGTTATCGCATCGACTGACTATATCAAAAGCTATGCAGAACAGATCCGTAAGTATGTTGGACGCGGTTATACTGTTTTAGGTACTGATGGATTTGGTCGAAGTGATACACGTGAGAAATTACGACAATTCTTCGAGGTTGACAGATACCATATTACCGTGGCTGCACTAAGCGCATTAGCGAAAGAAAACATGATCGATGTAGGCGTTGTCGGAAAAGCCATAGACGAATTTGGAATTGATCCAGAGAAACCAAATCCGGTGGAAGTATAAGACTATGGTCACACAAGTATTCGTTCCTGATGTTGGCGAGGCTCAAGACGTAGAAGTTATTGAGATTCTAGTTGGCGTAGGAGATGACATAGAAGTAGATACATCCTTAGTGGTTCTTGAATCTGATAAGGCCAGCATGGAAATTCCTTCTCCAACTCAGGGCAAAATCGGGCAAATAAGCGTTAAAATTGGGGACATAGTACAAGAAGGGCATCTGATTTTAGAACTAGAACCAGTTGCGAAAGTTCCCTTATCATCATCTGTCGCGGATTATGAAGATTTACTAGAAGAAGGAGCACTCGAGGGAAATTCGATCGCGGATAAGGAAGAGTTATCGAAAGAGGATAGACTCAAGAGGTCCAATTTTTCAAAGCAAGGCCCTGATCCATTTTTATCGAGGGATTCAATTACTTTTGCTTCGGAGGAAGTCCATGCCGGCCCGGCTGTTAGAAAGCAAGGCCGAGAATATGGTGTTCACCTACCAGATGTTAAGGGTACAGGTAGAGGGGGCCGCATATTAAAAGCTGATATTCAGCACTATGTAGCTTCGCGTTTATTATCAGCTTCAGAGGATTCGTTGCCTCTAAGTCCGGATATCGATTTTGGTAAATTTGGTGATATTGAGTTAAAACCCCTATCAAGGGTTCGTCGACTGAGTGCAGAGAACCTCCATAGAAGCTGGTGTAATATACCTCATGTGACACAGTTTGATGAAGCTGATATCACTGAATTAGAAGTTTTTCGAAAAGAGCAAAATGTTGAGAAAAGACATCCGTTTATTAAACTTACACCGCTCGCATTCCTCATTAAGGCCAGTGTTATAGCCCTTTTAAAACACCCGCACTTTAATTCATCGATTCAGGGAAGCCTAGATAATTTGGTCTTAAAAAAGTTTTACAATATCGGGATTGCTGTTGAAACTGAGGACGGTTTAGTTGTCCCCGTACTCAAAGATGCTCATAAAAAAGGGGTTCTACAAATAGCGGAAGAAAGTGCTAACCTCGCTGACAAGGCAAGAAACAAAGCTCTATCTTTTGAAGATCACCAAGGTGCTACATTCACAATTTCAAGTCTTGGGGGTATCGGAGGCACAGCTTTCACGCCAATTGTGAATCCGCCAGAGGTGGCAATATTAGGCGTGTCCCGGGCAAGAGTTGCCCCTGTTTTTGAGGACGGGTCTTTCGTTGCACGGACACTATTACCGCTTTCTTTATCCTATGATCATCGAGCAATAGATGGTGCAGAAGCTGCCAGATTTACATCCTGCTTGACCTCGATACTGGGCGATATTAGACGGATGATTCTTTAGTCGTAATAGTTATCCTTGTTCCCATAGAACCTCATTGATGCCTGAGATTTTAGCGCAGGATCTTGCCACTACGAAGAGATAGTCAGAGAAACGGTTGAGGTAGCAGATTGCGTTCGAATTTATGGAGTTTCCCCGACACGAGGGGTCTCCCATTATTGCTATTACCCTCCTTTCTGCTCGTCGGCAGGTTGCTCTAGCTAGGTGCGCTGTGGCAATGACTCTAGAACCACCGGGTAGGACAAAATTTTTGAGTGGCTCTAAATCGCTATTTAGTCGATCTAGGTTTAGCTCTATTTTGGTAACGTGAGACGCATTTATAATCTCAAAGCCCGGTATAGACAACTCGCCTCCTAGGTCGAAAATACGATGCTGTGAGTATCTGAGGAATTTTACAATATCCTCTAATTCACTGTTTTCTATAGTTTTAAGTTCCTCGACTAGAAGACCTATCACGCTATTAAGCTCGTCCACTGCTCCTATTGCCTCTACCCTAAGGTCTGTTTTAGAAACGCGCGATCCATCACCTAGTCCTGTTTCTCCCAAGTCACCAGTTTTCGTATATATTTTCGACAGCCTGTTACCCATCTTGGTCCTCTTTTGTTTCCATTTGCTGAAAAAGGCATTACTTATTATAACATTCGATGATTTACCTATATTGATGATATATGACTAAAGCCAGCCTCGCTGCGGATTTTTAGCGGCCAGCGGAATTTTTTTTCTGGGTTGGTAGCAGTGTTACCTTTCACCTTGTTATATTAAACGTGATGGATCAGTCTAATTAGCGACAGATGTTGTTCAAAAGAGTAAAGAATAGTTTTTTCAACCACAGCGATATGACCACTTCGCTTTTTGCTAGGGAGAATTTATGTCCTCATTCGATATAGTATCGGAGGTTGACACTCAGGAAGTAATAAACGCCGTAGATCAATGCAATCGAGAGATTGACTCTCGTTTCGATTTTCGCAGCGTTGAAGCTAATTTCGATTACACTGACGGATGTATTCGGTTATCAGCCGAAGCTGAGATACAAATTGATCAGATGTTAGATATCCTTCGCGCCAAACTGGTCAGACGCAATATAGATCCTGAGATTATGAAATTGGAGGATAAAGAGCATAGGGGGAAACGGTTTTTTCGAAACGTAGCGATAAGAGAAGGCATCGATTCCGATTTGGCGAGGCGGTTAGTTAAGATAATCAAAGAAGAGAAATTGAAAGTGCAAACTGCCATCCAAGGTGACCAAGTGCGAGTCTCTGGAAAAAAACGAGATGATTTACAGAAGGCTATCGCCCTGATTAAGGAAGCTGATTTAACTACTCCGCTGCAGTTCAAGAATTTTAGAGATTAGAAGTCCTAGTGCCAGGATTTCAATCAGGTTTAACTTGGTGGGAAGCAGTTTCTGTCTATGGTGACCGTCGCGTAATAGCGATGGCATTTCTCGGCTTCTCGGCTGGATTACCCTACCTACTAGTGTTTTCCACTTTAACAGCTTGGCTGAGAGATGCGGATGTTTCTCTTAGTGCCATAGGGTTTTTCGCTTGGGTTGGAATCACTTACTCAGTGAAGGTTCTTTGGGCACCAGTCGTCGATAGATTGCCCATTTTTTATATGACCCGTCGATTAGGTCAAAGGAGAAGCTGGATATTATTGGCACAGATCGGTATCAGTGGAGGTTTGTTCTTGATATCTTATATTGGACCTGCTGATCTCTTTCTTTTATCTTTATTCGCTCTGGTTGTAGCATTTTTCTCCGCCACCCAAGACATCGCCGTAGATGCTTATCGTATCGAATCAGCAATCGATAAACACCAGGGTGCAATGGCAGCAAGTTACATCTTTGGTTACCGTGTGGCATTACTTTTCGCAGGAGCGGGGTGTCTTTATTTCGCAGAGTTTCTTGGATGGACTCGGGCCTACCAAATCATGGCGACCTCCTTACTTATCGGAATATTTACTGTTTTACTCGTTTCAGAGCCGAAAAAGGATGAATCAAATTTTGATCTGAGTGCCGAAAAAAAAATTGTTTCGGCTATCGCTTTCGGACCTTTGCTCAAATGGTTCGCTAAAGCAGTTGTTAGTCCATTTGTTGACTTCTTCAGTCGTAATGGGAAGTTTGCTTTGCTCATTTTACTGTTTATTTCTGTTTTTCGTTTGAGTGATATCGCTATGGGAATTATGGCAAACCCATTCTACTTGGATATGGGTTATAGCCTTGCTGAAATCGCTAGTGTAGTAAAAATATTCGGCTTCGTTATGACTATTGCAGGGTCATTTGCCTGTGGTTTGCTTGTCGTTAAGTACGGGATTTACATCCCTCTTTTATTAGGCGCGGCCGCGGTGTCGATGACCAATTTGCTTTTTGCTTTACTATCAACTCAAGAGCCAGAAATTAGTTATTTAGCTTTGGTTATAAGTGCTGATAATTTGAGTGGTGGTTTTGCAGCTACTGCCTTTGTGGCTTACTTATCGAGTATCACGAATCGAGCATATACTGCGACTCAGTACGCTTTGTTCAGTTCACTAATGACTTTACCTGGAAAGTTTATAAGCGGTTTTTCTGGAATTGTAGTGGATCACACTGGGTATTTCGATTTTTTCATCTTAGCGGGGCTGTTGGGCCTCCCAGCAATTGTTCTAACTTTGATAATGATAAAGTATTTTTCGACTGACCAAAAGACAGAGCCTAATCGGTCAACAAGCTGATTTTTAGAAAAAATAGCTCCGAATCTTGACTCTGCTATATGAATCCCTATCATTAGCACTCCATTAATTAGAGTGCTAATGATAGGTGGTAGCTGAAGTACGTTTATTTAGCTGCGCCATCTTTCTGTAGTGCTGTTACACACAAAAAACCAAGTGGCATGTCTGCTTGAAAAGTAAATGGGAGATAAGAATGAGTATCCGTCCACTACAAGATCGTATTGTTGTGCGTCGCACTGAAGAAGAAACTAAGTCGGCTGGTGGGATTGTGATTCCCGACTCCGCTGCTGAAAAGCCGTCTCAGGGTGAAGTAATTGCCGTCGGGCCAGGAAAGAAGTTGGATAATGGCTCTGTCCAAGAAGTAGACCTCAAAGTGGGGGATAAGATTCTTTTTGGTCAGTACGCTGGTAGCTCAGTTAAGCTTGATGGTGAAGAATTGCTCATTATGAATGAGAGCGAAGTATTCGGTGTAGTTGAATAAATATTTGAATGACTACTCAATAGAGTAAGCCTATCTTTAACAGGAAATATTAAGGAATATATAATTATGACGGCTAAAGACGTTAAATTCGGTGATTCAGCACGTCAAGGTATGCTGACGGGCGTCAACATATTGGCTGATGCTGTAAAAGTTACACTTGGTCCCAAGGGTCGAAATGTAGTGCTTGATAAATCTTTCGGAGCCCCAACAGTCACGAAAGATGGAGTATCAGTTGCTAAAGAAATTGAACTGAAAGATAAGTTCGAAAATATGGGTGCCCAAATGCTGAAAGAGGTGGCATCGCAAACCTCTGATGTTGCCGGGGACGGCACCACTACGGCAACAGTTTTGGCACAATCCATCTTAAATGAAGGACTAAAATCTGTAGCGGCTGGTATGAATCCCATGGACCTCAAGCGTGGGATTGACAAAGCGGTAGCATCAGCTGTTACCCATATCGAGGGGTTAGCGCAACCGTGCTCCGATAGCAGTACTATTGCGCAAGTGGGAAGCGTTTCAGCTAACAGCGACACTCAGGTTGGCGAAATTATTGCCGAAGCGATGGATAAAGTTGGAAAAGAAGGCGTCATAACCGTTGAGGAAGGCAGTGGCCTAGAAAATGAGTTGGACGTAGTAGAGGGTATGCAATTCGACAGGGGCTACCTCTCGCCATACTTTATCAATAATCAAGATAACATGAGCACTGAGTTGGAAGAACCATACGTCTTATTGTTCGATAAGAAGATATCCAATATTCGCGATATGTTGCCTATTCTGGAGGCAGTAGCTAAATCAGGCAAGCCTCTTATGGTTATAGCGGAAGACGTCGAGGGAGAGGCATTAGCCACCTTGGTGGTCAACAATATGCGAGGCATTGTAAAAGTTGCGGCTGCCAAGGCACCTGGTTTTGGTGATCGTCGTAAGGAGATGTTGCAAGATATAGCTACTCTTACTGGAGGTACTGTAATCTCAGAAGAAGTTGGTTTGTCCTTAGAGGGGGCAACGTTAGATGATCTTGGACAGGCGAAAAGAATTACTATGACGAAGGAGAACACAACTATTGTTGACGGTTCAGGTAATTCTGACGATATCGAATCTCGGGTGAACCAAATCCGTACTCAAATTGAGGAGACTTCTTCTGATTACGACCGGGAAAAACTTCAAGAGCGGGTGGCTAAGCTCGCCGGTGGTGTAGCAGTTATTAAGGTTGGTGCTGCCACAGAGGTGGAGATGAAGGAAAAGAAAGCCAGGGTCGAAGACGCTCTGCATTCCACTCGGGCCGCCGTAGAAGAGGGTATCGTTCCTGGAGGAGGTGTGGCCCTAATTCGAGCTCTTCAGGCTGTCGAGGGGCTCGAAGGAGATAATGAAGATCAAAACGTTGGTATAAATCTATGTCGTAAGGCAATGGAAGCACCTATGCGACAAATCGTGGCTAACTCTGGAGACGAAGCTTCGGTGGTAGTGGACAAGGTGAAGCAGTCCAAAGATAACGACGGGTACAATGCTGCAACCGGTGAATATGGCGACATGTTTAAGTTTGGCTTGCCTGATCCAGCAAAGGTGACGCGTACTGCGTTGCAAGCTGCCGCATCCGTTGCCGGTCTTATGATCACTACAGAGTGTATGGTGACAGAAGTTGAAGAAGACTCAGCTCCGGCCGCACCTATGCCCGATATGGGTGGTATGGGTGGTATGGGTGGTATGATGTAGCCCTGAAAGGCCTACGAAAAAATCCCGCAACAGCGGGATTTTTTTTGGCTTCGCCTGATGGTATAGATGTCGGTATTGATTTGTGTTCGGTAAAGCTCAATTAGTCCTAGATTATTGAATGCCGCCATCAATATAGGTATTTGGTAATTTACCGATAATAGTTTTTTAAAATATTCACTGTTATTATAGCCGGCTAGCGGAGAGGCACTGAGACGCCCCAAGCGTTTTTGGCACTTAGAATTATTCAAAAGTGAAAGAGGGAATGACCCATGGAGTTATTTACTGGTTACGGTCTGGATTATTTGTTCAGATGGCTACATATGCTCGCAGGAGTTACTTGGATAGGACTACTTTACTACTTCAATTTTGTTCAAACAGAATATTTTAAGGAAGCAGAGCCGGATCATAAGGCAGGAGCAATACAAAAACTGGTTCCTAGGGCTCTATGGTGGTTTCGCTGGGGCGCAATGGTCACCTTTTTGTCCGGTGTTGCTCTCTTATCGTACAGGCACAATGTTCTTACTTATGCAATTGTAGTGGGCTCTTTGCTTGCCACGATAATGTTTCTAAACGTATGGCTAGTTATTTGGCCGAATCAGAAAATTGTTGTAGCCTCGGCTATTCAAGTTGCTGATGGGGGTGAGGCTATACCAGAGGCGGCTGACTCGCTTGCAAAGGCTGGTCTCGCATCTCGGACGAACACTCTATTCTCTTTACCTATGCTATGGTTCATGGGTTCTTCTGGTCATCTTCAGACCGGATTATTAGCCGACGCCAGTTCTATATCAGTGAGTCTCGCTGTTCTCTTGATAATTGCTCTCGAGGCGAATGCGATTTTCGGGAAGCAAGGACCAATGACTTCGGTGAAGGGAGTGATTCACTGTGGAGTTGCTTTAACTATTGCCTTGTACGTGATCACGGCTTTCTTGTAACCCAGATGAAGGGATACGTGGGGCTCCTTCGGGAGCCTTTTTTATTTAGTTATTGTTATGTGGAGTAGTGTTTGAGCGAAGATTTGCAAGGTATTCCAGAGATTAAGCCAGGACAAGACGACGCCCTTTATCGACGCGGTAGTGGTTCTGAGACTCCAAAGCAAAGCAACTTTAATGGTTTGCTAGTTTTTATAATCCTCGTGATGGCAATTTTCATGGGTGTTGGAGGTTATACCTTATATGAAGTTCAACAGAAGCTTGATCAGGCTGATATATTATTGACTAGCAGTCAGAAAAGTATCTCGGATTTGAATGATCGACTTGCAGCAACAGGTACAGACGTCTCCAAAACCTTGCAGAGTATGCAAGGAAACATTGGGGAGAACTTTAAGCAGATCGATTTGCTTTGGGGGCATGCTTATCGGACGAACAAACCAAATATCGAAGAAAATAAACGCGATATCTTATCGATTCGCACACAATTGGATTCTGATCTCAGAATAATCAAAAGCTCTATGGCTATTTTGGAGGCTAGCTTCACCTCGGTATCTGATGAGATGACTCGCGCTTATCAAGAGTTGCGGGAAGATTGGCAAGGGATTACCACTCAAGTTTCGCTCACTAGAGGACAACTTCAGGATCAGGAGCTTAACCTTGTGAAGAATAAGGAAGATATCCAGATTATAAGTAAGCAATTAGTTGAAGTAGAAGAAGCTATTGAGGCGATAGATAGTCATCGAAGGCAAATTAATCAGCGTCTGATAGAAATTCAAGACTCAATCCAGTTGCAGTATCCTAATTGAAACTTACGGGTTACTAATGTTGAGCCAGTCTTCCAAGAAAGATATTTCGGCTAAATTACCTTGGTACCTAATTACTATTCCAATTTCGTTAATTTCTTCGAGGTAAAGTTCCTTGGCAATTTGATCATTTTCTCGATAGATCTGGTTGTCTATAGTTACTGATCTTAGACTGGAGTCTTGAGAATAAATATGGCTTGAAAATTCCATCTTGGGTACCTGGTTTGCTAGACTTTTCGGTAAATCAGAGAGAGTTAGAGGGAGAGGGTTTATTACTTCAGGGTATTGGTGTGCTTTGGTCTTTGGGATGTCTAAGACTAGACTAGTTTCTGCAGCTTTGGTGTCTAAAATCTGATAATTCTCACCCCAAATACCAACTTGTAATGCTATCGCTATTCCACCCAACAATGTGGCTGCTAACCAAAACGGCCACCAGGTGTTGTGCCTTTTCTCCGGAGGCAACCCAAGATTATCGAGCTGTAACCTTTCCCGATTACGTTCATCTTGTTCAGCCTTCTTAAGTGCGTCAAGTATATAAGACACTAGTTCTCGCCCACCATTGTTCTACGACTTTCTTCTTGATATAAAACTGGTATATTGATTCCCTCGATGCTATTAATAAATATCCAAGAACGAGGCCCCACGATACCAGAAACAGGAAGATTTACGCTTTTTTGAAAATCCATAACTTTTTTCCTAGTCTCTCGGTCAAATACGTGACCAGTGGTTTTTTCGTAAGGATACTCGTATAAAATCGAAAGCTGATAAATTAACCAATCGACATCTGCGCCTTTGTCACCTAGGGATATGGGCTTTTTATAACCTGGGGGCATGCGCCAAATAACGGTGAACAAACTATTGGATAACTGATCAAGCTCTTTTCTTGAAACTAGATATTCGCGATCATGTGCTATCAGTGTCGCGTTATTTTCACTTAGCGCACTAATTGTTACCCACCCTGAGTTGATCGATGCCTGAATGATTGTGGGTCGATTTAACTTAACAATATCTTCAATACTCCCTAATAACTCTAAACACGCGAGTCCAATTGGAATAATTGCCTCGCAAGCAGGTAAGGTCCGGTTGTTGATATAAATTCCCCAAAGAGCATGTAGATCAGTAAAGGCCAGCCCCTTATCGATGTGCCCAGATACTTTGGAAATAGGTATAGTGACTGCGGCGTCTTGCGGATTGTTAGTAACCGCTCTCCCTTTTGTAAGTTGGATTTCGGTGTCATTATTGTGTGAGTAGACTGTAAATGGTAGATAGGTAAATAAAGATACAAAAACTACTAGGCCAGCTAGACAGCATATAACAGTCCCAGCTAAATGCGAGTAGATTGGACGATCTAGAAAAAGTTCTTTACTCACCGCTTTAACGATACGAGAAGAGACAAAAGATTGGTTTTCGGCGAAAGCACCAAGTAGGCAGCGATCGCATATTAAATTAATAACCCGAGGTATTCCTTTGCTCAGACGGTAGATACTATCCATTGCTGAACGTTGAAAGATAGTTACTTTTGCGCCCGCAGTGGCTAAACGATAAGCGATATATTGCCTAGTTTCGTTTTTGTCCAAGGCATCTAGATGGTATCTTGCTGTTATCCTTTGGGATAGTTGGCGAAGGGAACGGCCTGATAAAGTACCCAGTAGCTCTGGTTGACCCAGAAGAATAATTTGTAAGAGCTTTCTCTGATTGGTCTCAAGGTTAGTCAAAAGTCGTAACTGTTCAAGGACATCGACAGATAAATTTTGTGCTTCGTCAATAATGACTAATGTTCTTTTATCCTTCTTAAGTGTATCGAGGAGATGAGTATTAAGACGATCTATTAAGACCTTTAATGTCGCTTTTTGAGGGTAGAGTATTCCGAGGTCATCACAAATGGACGAAAGTAATTCTGTCTCGGTAACTTTTGGATTGATAATAAAAGCGGTATCTACGTTATCAGGTAAATCGTTCAGCAAATATCGACAGATGGTGGTTTTTCCAGTACCCACTTCACCAGTTAAAAGAACGAGTCCGTTATTTTCTACACCGTAGATTAAGTGAGCCAGTGCCTCTCTATGTCTCGCGCTCATATAAAGAAACTGTGGATCAGGCGCTATTGAGAAGGGCGTTGAGGTTAGACTAAAATGTTCTTCGTACATGCCGTTCCCTATAGGAGATATTTGCCATCGTAAGTCAATGAGATCTTATTTGAGCATTACAAAGCAAACGCCAGTGATTATCATTGCTCCAATCAGGTTAAGAACTATCCCCTCCCGGGCCATAACTTTTATGGGGAATACCCCGGTACTGTAAACAATAACGTTTGGCGCAGTAGCAACTGGAAGCATGAAGGCACAACTAGCGCTCATTGCAGCAGGCACCATAAGTAGAGCCGGCTCTATACCGGTAGCTAAAGCGGCTGAGGCAAGGATTGGCATCATTAGCGTTGTTGTCGCCGTATTACTAGTAACCTCGGTTAAAAACGTAATCGCGAGACAAATTACAGCCAACATTAATATAGTATTCCAGTTAGCGATGCCTGAAAGTAGTTCGCCAAGCGCACCGCTCAAACCAGAGGCTACAAATGCCTTTGCAATCGCGATGCCGCCACCGAATAGTATCAACATGCCCCAGGGGATTTTATTAGCAGTCTCCCAATCTAATAATTGGCCACCCTTACCATTGGGTATCAAGAACATTGCTACTACAGCCAATAGTGCGACGCTTGCATCGTTGGCATATGGGAGATCAAGCCATGTCTTCCAACCCCCGAAAGGTTCTCCCCTTGTCATCCAGGCTGTGGCGGTAAGTGCGAAGACTAGCAGAACTCTTTTTTCATAAGTGCTCCATTTCCCTGCGCTGGGCAAAATTATGGAGCTAGAGTGGGTTAGGTTCCTAGTTAAGTAGAGCCCTATGATGGGTATGAATATTATAACTACCGGAATACCCCAGCTCATCCAAGCAATAAAAGAAACTTCTGTCTCCGTTGTTTGTTCGTAAATTTCTCGAAACATTAAATTCGGAGGTGTCCCAATCGGGGTCGCAATTCCTCCGACACTGGCTGAGTAAGCTATTCCTAGTAGCAAGGGAATAGCCAAAGACTTGTCTTCTGCCTTTTCAATCACTGCAAGGGCGACTGGTAATAACATTAACGTGGTAGCTGTATTAGAGATCCACATACTTAACAGTGCAGAAGCAGCCATAAACCCAAATACCAATCTTTTACTATTGGAACCACCAAATATATTGACCATATTCAATGCAACTCTTCTATGAGCGCCACTGCCTGCCATAGCGGTAGATAGGATGAATCCTCCTAACAGGAGAAGTATTAGGGGACTACCGTACGCTTCTCCCACTTGTTTGGGAGTTAAAACTCCAAACATTGGAAATCCTGCTAACGGTAGTAAAGAGGTAACGGGAATTGGTATCGGTTCAAAGACCCACCAAATCGCGCAAGTCATAGCGATAGCCGCAGCCCAACATGCTGCCATATCCCAGCCTGCTGTAGAAAGTGATAAAAAGACTGCGGCCGCCAAAGAGGGACCTAAGATTAGGGAAAACTTAGTCACGATAATACAGTCTCAAAAATGCTGATTATATGCACGTATTTGAAAACAGTCATGTGTCAAAATCATAAAGTAGCTATACTTAATTTATGGCACCGACATTTTTTTGGTACGATCTGGAAACTACTGGTCTAGATCCTCTAATTGATCGGCCCTTGCAGTTTGCGGGGGTACGCACTGATATTGACCTTACTCCCATCGAATCGTCCGTGAATATATTCTGTTTGCCGGGGAATGACGTTTTACCCAATCCTGAAGCTATTTTGGTTACGGGTTTAAGTATGTCCCGATTAAGTTCTATTGGTTCAAATGAAGTAGAGTTTTGTCGTCGCATTATGTCAGCGTTCAGCGTTCCTGAAACTTGTGTTGTTGGTTACAACAGTCTTAGCTTTGATGACGAATTTGTTCGGCAAATGTGCTATCGAAATTTTTGCGACCCTTATGCTCGAGAATGGCGGGGGGGAAACTCTCGCTGGGATGTCATTAACATGTTCCGGATGGCTTATGCATTGCGCCCAGGGGGCATCGAATGGCCTAGAGACGAGGCTGGTTTGGTAACCTTTCGTCTCGAGGAACTTACTAAAGCTAATGGTATAGAACATAGAGATGCCCACGACGCTGTTTCAGATGTTCTGGCAACTATCGCCCTGACTAAGCTACTACGAAAGTGTCAGCCTAGGCTCTTCGAATTTCTTTATGCTTTACGAAAAAAGGATCGCGTGGCTCAAATCCTCAATTTTGCTGATAAAAAGCCAATTATTCATGTCTCTCCCCTTTATGGGGCTCGACGATCTTGTGTCGGAATCATATTACCGTTGTGTAAGCACCCAAGGAATCCTAACGGGTTTATTTGCTATGACCTGTCGTTTAATCCTACAGAAATGATAAATTCAACGGCAACGGAATTGGATCAAATACTATTCTCTACTCTTGAGAATTGGAAACAGGGTAGCAAATACAAACCATTGATAACATTATATAAGAACCGATGTCCAGCCATCGCCCCGCTGACTTCGATGACTAATGAAGATATGATCAGGCTAGGTATTTCGTTTTCGGAGTGCCTTGATCATATGCGACAAATCCAGAACAGTAATGGGCTGTCAGAAAAAATCAAAACCGTATTTTCAGAGAGAACATTTCAAGTAGAGTATGATCCGGACAAAATGCTTTATCAGGGAGATTTTTTCGGTGATCATGATAGGAGTTTAATGGATCAGGTACATAAGCTGCACCCTGACCAATTACAAAATATAGAAGGACAATTTGAGGATGAGCGTCTAAATAAAATGCTGTTTCGCTTTCGAGCGAGAAACTATCCCAATATCCTTTCGGCGGAAGAGGAAGTGCGTTGGAACAGTTATCGTATGGATCGCTGGAATGGAGGCAGGGCCATAAAAGACATCTTAGAAAAATTGAAAAAAATGCAGGAAAATTCAGAAACGCCATACTTGGGTGATCTTGTAAACTATATCGGTGATATAAGTGACGGAGTTCTTTGATAGTAAATGTCTGCTGTAGAATTTGAAAATATATGTAAGTCATACAACCAAACCAGAGTCCTTACAGACGTCTCCCTTAGTTTTCCTGATGCTCAGACCACAGCGATTGTAGGCGAAAGCGGGAGTGGTAAGTCAACGCTACTGCAATTGGTGAACGGTCTAATCCAGCCCGATAGCGGAATTCTAAAAATTGAAGGAAAGAAAATTAATTATCGATCTATATCTTCTGTTAGGAAAAAGATGGGATATGCGGTCCAGGGAGCGGGGCTCTTTCCCCATCTGACGATTAGACGAAATATTACACTACTTGCTCAACTATCGGGTTGGGAACCACGGTTGATGGATGAACGCTGTGATGAACTGCTCGATGAATTTGAACTTGACTCAGATCTTGCTGAAAGATATCCGCATAGTTTATCCGGTGGTCAGCAACAGAGAGTTGGTTTATGTAGAGCCTTGATGCTCGATCCGAAATTGCTCTTGCTTGATGAGCCTTTCTCAGCACTTGATCCTATTACACGTGGATCGATTTATGAGCAGTTCCTGAAGGTTATCAGGAAAGACAAATCTATAATTCTAGTGACCCATGACATTAATGAGGCTTTAAAACTCGCTGGTCATCTCGTTATTCTTCGGAATGGTAAGGTAATACAGGAAGGGAAACCTCATACTGTTATTAACCATCCAGCTGAGGAATACGTAAAGCGCTTTTTTTTGAATGCTAATGTTTAAATATATTGCTTTCTTTTTTTTCTGTTGCTTGTATCTATCTTCTGCCTCTGCGGTGATTACTGTCGGTAGTAAAAATTTTAACGAGAGTTATCTTTTGGGTGAAATCATGGCTCAACTGCTTGAGGTTGAGGGTTTTGAGGTTGAGAGAAAGTTCGGTCTTGGCGGTACGCTGGTTTGTTATGAAGCTCTCCTAAATGGCGAAATAGATATCTATGTCGAATATACCGGGACCTTAGCCCAAGTAATTTTGAAAGAACAAAATTCTATATTAGGAATTTCCAATCTTAATCGAATTCTGTCGGAACAGGAATTAAGAGTTTTAGACTCGTTTGGCTTCAATAATACCTACGCTATAGCAATCAAAAAAGAGCTCGCTAGGCGGCTAAATATCCAGAATATTTCACAGCTTGCTGAGCAACCAAATCTTCGAATGGCCTTTAGTCTTGAGTTTCTTAATAGGGAAGATGGTTGGCCTGGACTCATGAAAACATATAACTTGTTTGCTAAGCCCAAAGGTATTGAGCACGGGCTTGCTTACCAAGCAATTCATGAAGATAAGATTGACGTAACAGACGCATATTCAACAGATGGTGATCTCGAAAGATACCAGCTCACGGTATTATCCGATAATCACGGATACTTCCCGCAATACCTGGCCGTGCCATTTGTTCGTATTGACTTGCCTGATCGCGCAATGAAAGTACTTTCGCAGCTGAAGGGGGTAATAGACGACGAAAGGATGAGAGACCTCAATAGTCAAACAGTAGTTGATGGAAGAACATTCTCGGAAGTTGCAAGGACGTTTTTGACAGAGCAGGGCTTTAATCAAAGTTCAAAAAAAAATAGTGTCCTGTGGTCAGTAGTTGATAATACCATCATTCATTTAAAGCTAACTTTTATTGCTCTGCTTTCAGGTTGCGTTTTTGGTCTTCCTTTAGCATTTATCGTGTTCAAGTCTATTATCCTTGCGCGGGTAACAGTTTACTGTGCTGGTCTATTACAAACGATACCATCTATCGCTCTTTTGGCATTGATGATCCCACTCTTTGGTATAGGTGAAGTCCCGGCTATCGTTGCTCTATTTCTTTACTCCATTTTACCAATTTTGAGAAATACTATCACCGCATTAGTTACGATCGATCCTCTGCTAAAGCGGGTGGCAGAGGCTATTGGACTAACTTCGGTGCAGCAGCTTCGTTATATTTTTCTGCCTATGGCTCTCCCAACGATCCTGGCAGGCGTGAAGACGGCGGCGATAATAAGTATCGGAACAGCAACACTTGCTGCCTTCATAGGAGCGGGTGGTTTAGGGGAGCCTATAGTAACCGGACTTGCGCTAAATGATACAGATCTTATTTTACAGGGTGCGATCCCAGCGGCTGGACTTGCTATTTTCGTTGAGCTTTTTTTTGAGCTGTTAGAAAAGTTACTTGTCAAACCACACATGCTTAGGAACGAGCTCCCCGCATAATTATATTCACTGATTCCCGTTATTCATATCTATATGTATAGACTCGTTCGGCGCCGAACATTTCGGTAGCAATACCCTCCAGATCTTTTTGATTTATGTCGGTACACGCAAATAGTTCAATTTGCATAACGCGATGCTCTGGCCAGGTATTCACCATAAGATGTGATTCCTCCAAAATTAGAGCAATCGTTATACCTTGAGGTTCATATTTTGAAACACACTTTTCTCGAACTGATAGGTTAGTTTGTTCTATATATTTTATCATTTGGGTAGTAAGCAAATCTGCATCGTCAATTTGAATCCCATTACAGTCGAAGCACCAAAGAGTAAGTTGTTTACCTAAGGACAAGACCAGTTTTCTATCTTCTTCGGTCATACTGCTGGTATAGGCCATTAACTTAGCTCTATTATCTGTCATTTTTTCCCTCTTGAATTTTAGCTACTAGATTAAATATGGTGTTACCACATTCCGAGCAGCCCGCTTGTTTTAGGGCCTCTATATGGATGTGTGAACAATTTTTACCTACTATATATTTCTCTCCACATAGACTGCATACGTAGGACCTCTGTGAGATATTATTATCGCCGGTGTAGATGGGACGATTAAAGTATGATGGTAAGATTGCTCTTTGTGTCCCGCTTACAATACGGATCATGCGACTGATATTACCAATGATTGTGCCTCCGTCATAAGTATTAAAGTTTTCGATGATTTCTTTTGGCACAAATCCATATTGGCTAATAATTTTAAAAACCTCATGATCGGTATCTGGGTCCTTATTTCCAAAGGAAAGGTAGCCTTGCTTTCCAGATCCCTCTTCTAATGCTTCAGAAGCCCTAGCCAGGAATAATTCAAGTCCTGATAGTGTATACGGAGGATCTGTGAAGACAGTAGAAAAATTATATTTGAGATTAGGAGGTAAAGGGCATTTTAGATCATGTAAGTAACACTCTATATCTAGACTAAATTCTGCTGAGGTACTAGTTATAAGATCTATAACCCTTGGATCGATATCCAAAACCACAAGTCGTTTGGGTTTTCCTTTTTTTTTCGAGTTAAGTCCAATAGCGATAGAGGTAAGGTCATCGTCTCCGATTAAAATGACATTTCGACCCGAAATCGCATCATATTGATTTGCGTATGTAACTCGACGAAAAGATGTTTCAGGGCTTGCGAATGCTTGGTCTAGAGTAACGTTTACTTCAGGCATTTTATATTTGATATCCTTGAATATCGATATCAAATGGTCTTCCGAGACTAAACTGCTTTGGATACCCAAATCACTCACTAACTTTAATCCTTCTTGGGTAAGACAGATCCCCTTATCCCGAACCAAAATATTACGACGTTCTAGTTCTCGGCGCACAGCAGCTACAACAGGTAGCGGCATATAAACCGTATTCGCTAAATTTTTAAGTGAAAGTTTTTGATTTTGGGCTACAGACGCTAGGATATCTCTTATTCCCTCAGCCCCTTCGCGTAAATTTGTTGCAACTGCTATCTGTTCTAGTAGTTTCATAGAGCGTTGGGGAGGTCTGTGATATTTAAAAAGTTTACCAGTACACGGTACAGATATTCCGGATCCTGCGCACCGCCCAGTTCTCGAACTGAATGCATCCCAAATGTTGGTAAACCAATATCTATAGTTTTTACACCTAGTTCTGTCGATGTAATGGGTCCAATTGTACTGCCACAGGATAAATCGGAGCGGTTAACGAATTTTTGGTATGGAATATCATTCTGATCACATAAATGAGCGAAATACGCTTGGGTTATACTATTAGTGGCATAGCGCTGATTAGCATTTATTTTAATCACTGGTCCTTTATTTAATAAAGGCCCGTGATTGGTATCATGTCTGTCTGCATAATTGGGATGAATACCATGTGCGTTGTCAGTTGAAATTAGAACCGATCTTGACATTATCCGGAGTAGCTCTTCTCTATTTGGAAATAATCTTTCGATCACATTCCTTAGGAAGGGTCCAAAGGCGCCTGCATTCGAGGCGCTCCCAACTTCTTCATGATCATTGCATACCAAGACACAGGTATAGGTATCATCAGCTAATAGAAGTGACTTTAATCCAATAAAGCAGCTAAGGAGGTTATCCAATCGCGCGCTTGCTATGAATTCGTTATTCATGCCAATAAGGTTGGCTGGGTTGACATCATAAAAAGAGAGCTCATGTCCTAGGATTTTCCCTTCTATATCGTGTTCTTCTTGGAGCCTTTTTTCCAAGAGGGAATCGAAGGTTGTATATTCATCCGTCTGCATAAGAACAGGTGGAAGATGTCTTTGGGGGTTAATACTGCGTGATTCGTTGGCCTTACGATCAAGGTGAATGGCAAGACTTGGGATTATGCCTATTGGGGCATTAAAATTAATGAGACTGCTAGATATAGCCGATCCAGCAGAGTATGTCACTCTACCTGCAAGGCTCAAATCTCGATCAAACCAGGGGTTTAGCAATACCCCGCCATAAACTTCTACTCCAACTTGCAGATATGAACTTTTGTGGATTGTTGGATTTGGTTTGACGCGGAGACATGGACTGTCAGTATGGGCACCGATAAGCCTTATGCCTGCCTTAAGAGCATCGTTATTACCTCGAGTAAAAGCTATGATAGAAGACTGGTTTCTCACAGCATAATAGCGACCAGGTTCAGTAATTTTCCAGCACTCACTTTCATCAAGTTTTTTAAAGCCCTCTTTTTCTAGCTGAGTACTCATATTTTTAACAGCATGAAATGGTGTAGGTGATTGAGATAAGAATGTTAAGAGTTCGTCATTAAATGAAGGCATATAAATTCCTTTAGTTGCTGCTCAATTCTAACAGAGTCCTGTTGCTTTAATATTTTCTAAAGTCTACTTGATATTTTGGTAAAGGGTTTCTTAAAATACTCATGCGCCGATTTGAAATCTGCTTGCGGGCGCGATAGAAGTGCAGCTAAAGGGAAAGAAACCTGCTTTAGTTGTGGATAGATAACTAGACAGGTTTTTTTTTCGGCTCGAATGTCGCCTAGGAGGGGATATGGGGTTTACATCAAGAATTGTGCATTCAGATCGACAGGATCAAATAGAACATGGTTCGATACATAAGCCTATTCACACTACCGTGACTTATGCTTATGAGGATGCAAGAGAATTAGCAGCCGTATTTCAAGGTAGGGAATTTGGTTATTCTTATGGCCGTCAGACAAATCCTACCGTGACAGCATTACAGAACAAGATTTCAGTTATGGAAAATGGATCTGCAACCGTTGCTTTTTCAACGGGGATGGCCGCTATTGGTAGTACACTGTTTTCATTATTGCAGAGGGGTGATCACTTAATTTCGTCATCTTATTTGTTTGGCAACACTAACAGTTTGTTCAGCTCTTTTGCTACTCATGGGATTGAGGTATCTTTAGTGGATGCCACATCAGTCGATGCCGTCGCTTCAGAAATTCGGGAAAATACTAAAATGGTATTTGTAGAAACTATAGCCAATCCGAGAACTCAGATATCTGATCTCCAGAGGATTGGCGATTTGTGTAAAGATCACCAGCTTGTTTACTTTATTGACAATACCATGACCACTCCTTATCTCTTCCAGCCAAAAAATGTAGGTGCAAGTCTGTCAATTAACAGTCTTACAAAATATATTGGTGGCCACGCTAATGCACTTGGTGGTGCTGTCACGGAACTCAATAATTATGACTGGAGTAGCTACTCAAATATATACGATATCTATAAGGGAGGTGATAGTTCTAGTTGGGCAATTACCCAGATCAAGAAAAAGGGGCTTCGTGATTTTGGAGCCGCTTTAGGCCCAGAAGCAGCGCACCATATTTCTGTTGGTTCAGACACTCTAGCTTTAAGAATGGATAGAGCCTGCTCTAATGCAAAAAAAATTACAGACTTCCTATCCGGGCATCGGAGCATTAAGCGTTTATACTACCCAGGCCTACAGAATCATCCAGAGAATGAGCTTGCGCAGACACTATTTAGGCATCCGGGTGCGATATTTAGTGTAGAACTCAATAATCTAGATTGCTTTGATTTTCTCAATAAACTAAGACTTGTTATATGCAGCAGCAATCTTGGAGATACCCGAACTTTAGGCATACCTGTTGCGCATACAATTTACTCTGAAATGGGTCGAAAGAGGCGTTTAGAGATGGGTATTCAGGATTCACTGGTTCGGTTTTCTATTGGTATTGAGGAAGCTGGTGATTTGATAGCAGACTTCGATCAGGCACTTGCATCTTAGTATAAAAACATTTTCTTTTTCGAATTTGATCGTTTCTGTAGAATGTAACTCTTTACTATAAGGACAAAAACTTTGGAACAGGCATTAATGACGACGAATCTTCCTCTCCCCAATAAGAGAACGGGTAAGGTTAGAGATTTATATGACATGAAACTATCAAATGGGGAAGATGGAATTTTAATTATCGCTAGTGATCGTGTGAGTGTTTTTGATGTTGTTTTGTCTAATGGGATACCAGGGAAGGGTGTGTTGCTCACAAAAATTTCCAAGTTTTGGTTCGACTATTTTGGGGACTCGATGTCCCATCATTTGATTTCTACAGACCCCTCAGATATCGATGGTCTTAGCAAGCAAGAGATAGAAAGCCTGGAAGGGCGTATTATGATTTGTAGAAAGACTAATGTCGTGCCTGTTGAGTGTATTGTTCGAGGTTATCTCACTGGAAGTGGTTACAAAGATTATCAGAAGACTGGTAAGGTTTGCGGAATCACCCTGCCCGAGCATATGGTCAACAGCGATCGTATAGAAACACCGATATTCACGCCTTCGACCAAAGCAGAAGAGGGGCATGATGAAAATATCAGTTTTGAAGAAGCCTGTGAGTTGGTAGGGTACTCTCTGATGGAGTCAATAAAAGACCTATCGCTACAAATTTATAATACAGGTCGAGAGTACGCGCGGGAGAGAGGAATTATTATTGCAGATACCAAATTTGAATTTGGATTGTTAGAAAACTCTGAAGTTCCAGTACTTATTGATGAGGTTTTGACTCCTGACAGCTCACGTTTTTGGCCAGCACAAGAGTGGGAGCCCGGCACGGAGCAAAATAGTTTTGATAAGCAATATGTGCGAAATTACACGCAGACCCTGGTTGATAGCGCTGAGTGGGATAAAGAGTTCCCCGGACCTGCTCTTCCTCAGGAAGTTATTGATAATACGTTAATGCGTTATGAAGAGGCTTATCAACGTTTGACGGCTTGAAATACAGGTTCAATTAGTTTCAGCTTTATACGTAACTCCAGTTCCGCCTAAGCCGCAATAGCCATTAGGTACCTTTGCGAGATACTGCTGATGGTCGTGCTCCGCGTAATAAAATGTTGGTGCTGGATAAATTTCAGTGGTTATCGCAGGGAACCCCTTGACCGCTAAAGCGCCGTGAAAAATTTCTCTACTTGCCTCAGCCAAGGTTTGTTGTTCCTTTGAAAATGTATATATACCGGAACGATATTGTGTTCCGATATCGTTCCCTTGTCGCATCCCTTGCGTTGGGTTGTGACCCTCCCAAAACATAGAAAGTAGAGTTTGAAATGTTATTTGACGTTGATTAAAAACGACAAGAACCACCTCGCTATGTCCCGTAAGTCCAGAACATACCTCCTCGTAAGTCGGGTTTGGGGTAATCCCGCCGGCGTAGCCAACCGCTGTTACATGCACACCATCTTGCTCCCAGAAGATTCTCTCGGCACCCCAGAAACAACCCATGCCAAAAATTATTGTTTGGAGTTCGTTTGAGAAAGGCGGTTTGATCGATTTCCTGTTTACAAAATGGTAATCGGGGACCTCCAGTGTTTCATTTCGTCCAGGTAGGGCTGTGGTCTTATCTGGTAGTTTGAGTTTCCTTAAGAAATTCATATATGGCTATCCGGTACTTTTCCTCTGAATAATACTGGTAGTATATCTGATCTTTAAGCCAAAATAGCATCATGGATAATTTTGACCTAGTGATTGATAGGAAGGACAGCACCAAGTGGATGAAGTACAGGGATACTGATGTGTTAGCTATGTGGATTGCTGATATGGATTTCAAGGCTCCCCAAGCTATTAGCGATTTTCTAAAAGAACGTTCAGACTCGGGGGATTTCGGGTACACAGATGCTCCGGATGAATTAAGAGCAGTAATCGTCGAGCGGCTTAAAGATAGTTATGACTGGTCAGTAGAACACAATGAGATCCTGTTCATACCTGGCGTTGTCCAGGGTCTAAATACGGTCTGCAGATCATGGGTCCAGCCAGATGAGTCTGTGATAACTGCGGCGCCAATTTATCCTCCATTTCTTAAGGCGCCAGAGACCAGTGGTCGTAAACTCATTAGAATCGATACCGAGCCAGCTAGCCGAGGCTACCAATACCCTTTGTTTGCGCTTCGTAATGCCATTACTGCTAAAAGCCGGCTCCTATTACTCTGCAACCCTTTTAATCCTATTGGTAGGGTGCTGAGTTTCTCGGAACTTCGAGAGATTGTTGATCTTTGTCTAAATCATGACATGTTAGTTTGTTCAGATGAAATTCATTGCGATCTAGTATTCGATGGAAGAACTCATATACCCTTAGCGAAGGTCGATGAGAGAATTGAAGAGAATTTGGTGACCTTAATTAGTCCTGGAAAGACTTACAATATAGCGGGTATTGGTGGCGGCATTGCGATAATTAAAAATCAGGCATTACGTGAAAAATTTTTAGCAGCTAGTCAGGGTGTTGTTGGAGACGTTAGTCTCTTTTCCTACACTGCGATGATATCTGCATATCGTGACTGCGAATCTTGGCGGCGTCAGGTTCTTAAATATTTACAGGGAAATAGAGATTACTGCGAAAAGCGAGTCGAAGAAATACCTGGGATCAAAATGAATAAAGTCGAGGCTACTTACCTAGCTTGGCTCGATGTGAGGGGGCTGAAACTTGATGATGCACCATCTTTTTTTGAAGAAGCTGGAGTTGGTTTGTCGGATGGTGAGGAATTCGGAGGACCAGGGTTTATGCGCTTAAACTTTGGGTGTCCACGAGCAATTCTCACAGAAGCTTGGGATCGGATAGCTCAGGCAGTCGATAAGCATTTCGGTAATAGTCACTATAGTAGCTAGTGGCTACAATAAAGAATTCAGATTCTTAGTTAGAAACATTCACTGCTGGAGTTCAATATGCCTGAGCCCTTAAATGTTGCGGTATTAACAGTATCGGACACTCGCACTAGAGATACTGATACGTCTGGTCAGTATCTTTGCGAAGTACTGGAAGAGGATGGCCATAATTTGATTGGATATGAAATTGAGAAAGATGATCTATATCTCCTTCGCTCAAGGGTATCGACTTGGATAGCTAGTCCAGGGATAGAGGTGATACTTATAACCGGAGGAACGGGTTTCACTTCTAGAGACTCAACTCCCGAAGCGATTAAGCCTTTACTGGATTCGAGAATTGATGGATTTGGTGAGCTGTTTCGAGCTGTTTCCTATGAAGAAATTGGTACGTCCACTCTGCAATCCAGAGCCGTAGGAGGCATGGCAAACGGTAGCCTAGTTTTCTGCATACCAGGATCCCCAGGCGCATGTAAGACCGCTTGGCTTAAGATTCTTAAGGATCAGCTAGATATAAACCATCGACCCTGTAATTTTGCAGAGCTAATCAAAAAAGGTTCTCATTAGTGAGTAAGTACCGAAAAAATATGGCACTCTCGTTGTCTGAGGTAGATAGGGTTATTGAGGAGCTACTTGATTGTGTGAACCCCACACTTAGTCGTCTTGAGGTAAACTTAGATGAAAGCTCAGGTAAATATCTTGCGGAAGATATAAGATCGCAAGTATTTATTCCGCCAGTAGACACTAGTGCGATGGACGGATACGCGGTTCGACTGGATTCTATAGCTGTGGGTAAAAGGTACAGAGTTAGTAATAGAATTCCTGCTGGTGTTGTGGGTAAACCTCTTGCTTCCAAAACTGTAGTAAGAATTTTTACCGGAGCACCCATGCCTCAAGGTTCGGATTCCGTCGTAATTCAGGAGAATACTTCTTCGAACGATAATCTGGTCACAATTAATAAGCTCCCATCTTTTGGCGAAAATGTTCGACCGCAAGGACAGGATATTAAGAAGGGGCAGATTATATTCTCTGCAGGTCATCGCATAATGCCTAAGGATCTTGGACTGATCGCCTCGGTCGGGCTTTCTCGGCTAGATATATTTCGTCCATTGGAGATCGCAATTATTTCTACAGGTAACGAGTTAGTTGAGCCGCCAAATGATTTAGCGCCAGGAAAAATATATAATGGCAATCGATACACTCTTGCTGGGCTTTTGCGAGAACTTGGTATGAAAGTGATAGATATTGGAATTATCGAGGATGACTTTGAAGCTACTCGCACAGCGCTTATGGAAGCAGCTAATAGCAGTGACTGCATACTTTGTACTGGCGGTGTTTCAGTGGGTGAAGAGGACCATGTTCGAGTAGCCGTCGAATCCCTTGGATCTCTGGATCTTTGGCAATTGGCAATAAAGCCGGGGAAGCCTCTGGCATTTGGTAGCGTAAATGGGAAACCATTTTTCGGCCTGCCAGGCAATCCTGTATCTACATTCGTTACTTTCCTTATGATTGCTAAACCTTATCTTATTGCGTTGCAAGGAGGTAATCGGCCTTTAGCCAATTACTATTATGGGTTATCAGATTTTGAATTCCAGGCTGGGAGTAGACGCGAATACTTGAGGGTAAGGCTTTCCGTGAACTCTTTAGGAGAGGTTTGGCTTAGTAAATATGATGATCAAGGCTCTGGAATAATATCCTCAGTCGTTTGGGCTGATGCCCTTGCAGAAGCAGATATTGGGCAGCGGATTCAGTATGGGGATAAAATAAAGTATTACCTTGTTTAGGGGATAGAAGGTATGAGTTTAATACTGTTCAGTTTAATACTTGCACTAATTACGGGTTGCTGTCTTTGGCTGGTTTTCGGCGAAATCTTGCCCGTGAGCCAGGAGGAAAAATGGCCTGTCACAAATAACATTGTTTGTTACTGCTTGATTTTGTTCCCTTTGATTTATTTGGTTATTTTTTTTCTGGCATAATTAGTTAAATATGGGATTATAGTTATCTCAATCAATTGATTCCATGTTGAAGTTACGTCTCCTTAAGAGATCTATTTGGAGAGTGAGAGAATTATATCTAACTGAAATACGATAGATCTCAAACACCTAGAAAAATGATCATAATTGATGATTGAATTCAGGCATATGCGAACATTGGTAGCTTTACGTGATACTGGCAGTTTAGTCGAGGCAGCCGACCGGCTATCCTTGACGCAATCTGCTTTGTCGCACCAACTAAAAGATCTTGAGGATAAATTAGGCTGTAAGTTGTTCGCTCGCAAGACCAAGCCTCCGACATTTACGAGCGCTGGACGAGTTTTGCTTAGGCTTGCAGATGATATTCTTCCTTTGGTTCGTGGGGCTGAGAGGGATATAGCTCGGTTGGCTGGGGGGGAAACTGGAAGATTACATATCTGCATCGAGTGTCATAGCTGCTTTCAATGGTTGTTACCCGCAATCGATAAGTATCGTGGTGATTGGCCAGACGTTGAGTTGGATTTAACTGGTGGTTTCAGTTTTGAGCCAATTCCAGCGCTGAGTCGAGGGGATTTGGATTTAGTGATTACGTCAGATCCTCTAGATTTACCTGGCTTAAAATATATCCCACTTTTTAAGTACGAGTCGATGCTTGCCATCCCTGTCAATCATATTTTTCGCTCGCAGCCTTACGTTTTGCCTAGTGATTTCAAGAATCAAGTCCTAATTACCTATCCGGTTGATAGAAACCGACTTGATATATTCAGAAGATTTCTGGATTTGGATGATATTCAGCCAGAGAGTGTGCGTACAGCTGAGCTCACTCCTATGATGGTTCAGCTGGTGGCAAATGGAAGGGGTGTTGCTGCTTTGCCTAATTGGGCACTCACAGAATACCTTGAGCGCCAGACGATTGACGCTATTCCGCTTGGCGATCGAGGCCTTTGGAGCACGCTTTTTGCTGCTATTCGTGAAGATCAGTTAACCCATCCCTTTATGGAAGAATTTATCCTAACATCTAAGGAAACTTGCTTTAATAATTTAGCTGGGATCAAAGTTGCTTAACCCTCATTTAAAAAGCCCTGGGAGGGATCCCCCAGGGCTTCGTCATACGTATGGGGAGCAGACTCCGAGAAAACGCTAGTTTAACTCGGAGGCTCCCCTAATAGATTGACTATTAATGGGATCACCTCCTTACAAACTCAGGGTACCATGGGCGCGCTTGGCGGTTCCCCCTGGATAGAACTGCGAGCACGGTAACAATCTGCAAAATCATTAACTAATTTATAAACTAGCAGCCCCTAACTGTCAAAGACTTAAATAAGGTTATATTTGAACGCTCAGTCAAAATTGGATAACTGAAATATTACTTAGATTGAGAGTTACTGTATCCCATAAAATTTTGTTGTTTCCTTATTCCAAATAGGTCTGTAGTGAGAAAGTCTCCAAGGCGATCTCAACATTATTTGCATGAATAGCAAGCGTTACTTTACCAGCTTTTCGTTTTATTGTTCCCTCGATTAATTCATGCCACTCGTAGTCTGTTTGCACAGTAGATGTTAATCGTGTTGTTGGTGTTAATTTGATTCGCGCTCGAATGAGCCCGTTAATTAATAGTCGGCCTTCATCGTCATCTGATTCGACGGTTAGTATGGCACCACGGTAATTTACTGTAACTTTCGGCATAAGCTTTTTCCAGGAATTGTATAAGTTGTCGCCAGAGACAGTTTGCAGGCCTTAAGGTATCATAATGAATTATCAAATCTAAAGGATGAGCGCGATGGGCAACCCAAATGAAATAAAACTCCTTGCTGAGGATATTGCCTCTGGTTTAAGAAAACTTGGTCCAAAACGAGCCGTTGCACTTTCTGTTCATGTTACCAAAGAACTTATTGCGGAACTCGAAACTAAGGCGAATCAATTGGTGGATCAGTTGGAGTCATCAGGACCGTGAGTTTACCCAGAGATTCAATAAATTTTTCTGGATATTCTAGAAATAGATGGTGGTGAGCATTTCTTATACTTAAAATATGAGAGCTTGGTATGACTCGCTCCAAAATTTGGATGCTATGAGAAGTAAAAAATCGGCTTTTTTCTCCATAAATTAATCCCACGGGACAAGATATATCCTTAAGCATGGATAGAGCGTCGGGCAAGCCGCTTTGCTTCATTTTTTTAAAAATTTGCTGATCCAATTTAAAATAATAGCCTGATACCGTCTTTATTAAGGAATGACCTGCAATATAGTCAAGGATATAACGGTTTAAGCAAGGTTGGGAGGGACGTAATTTAAAGCGTTTTTTTGCTTCCGCTAAACTAGCGTAATACCTCCCAATAGGCTTTTTTTTTCTAAGCGTTACCGCGCGATCTCTCCGTTGTTCAAAGCTACTATCCACCATAATCAGCTGAGAAAAAAAACCGGGATTTAAAAAAGCGCATGAGCGTGCAACGCTACCCCCAAAGCTATGCCCTACTACCGTAATATTTCTAAGGTTTGCATCCTCGCAAACTCCGATTATCTCCTGAGCGAAAACTTCAAGCGAATACTCATTCCTGTGTTCGCTATCACCTGAACCGGAGAGATCAATTGCGACAACGTTGCAATTTTCCAGGAATGCAGGAGCAATAAAATCCCACCAGTGAAGATTAGCGCCATTTCCATGCACAAATAGTAACGTTGGTTTGTCGGAATCACTGTCTTTTTGCCACTTTCGATAATGGATGCTGCAGTCATTGACAGGAATCGAATGATCAGACGCAGCTACCGTTACGTAACGATCAAACCACGGGGGTGCTTTTATAATCAAAGTAGGTTTTAGAAGTTTTTCCTAAGTATATACAAAGCTACAAAGACTGATATGAATCTTTTTGTTGATCTAAAATAGAGCATAACTATTTTGTATGCACTAAAGTAGATCTTTTTATTCCTTCATAAGTAAGTCAAAACCATACCAAAACCTATTTTAGGTAAGTTAATCCGCTAACTTCCTTATTAATGCCCTTAATTGGCACTAACTTTGCTTTTTAAAACGTTCGGAGGCCGTGCGACTTGTCAAAAATGGTGCGCGGGACAAAAAGTGAAACAGTTATTGTGGAGAGAGAAATGTTGAAAATAAAAAATCTGGCGCGAGTTTTTCTCGCGGGGCTTCTGCTCCTACCAAGTTTAGGGATCGCGGATGAACTAAGCTCTGGAGATACAGCTTGGATGATCACCGCTACGGTTCTGGTGCTGTTCATGACTATTCCAGGATTATCATTGTTTTACGCGGGAATGGTTCGAAGCAAAAACGTACTTTCGGTGTTAATGCAGTGTTTCGCTATCACGGGGCTAATGTCTATTTTATGGGCTCTTTATCTTTACAGTTTGGCTTTTAGTGATGGTGGATCGGTAAACGCTTTTGTGGGGGGATTGGACAAGGCCTTTTTGTCGGGCGTCACGGTTGATGCAATGTCTGGCTCCATTCCTGAAACGGTATTTATGACTTTTCAGATGACTTTCGCCATTATTACTCCTGCGCTAATTGTTGGAGCGTTCGCGGAGAGGATGAAGTTTTCAGCACTACTTATTTTTATGACACTTTGGGTGACGATATGTTATGCCCCTGTCTGTCACTGGGTATGGGGTGGCGGATGGTTAGGCGATTATGGCATTCTTGATTTCGCCGGAGGTACCGTCGTCCACATTAATGCAGGTATAGCGGGGTTGGTCGCGGCTATCGTAATGGGAAGAAGGGAAGGATATCCCAAAACTCAAATGCCTCCTCACAATCTTGGATTAACTATTGTTGGAGCTTCCATGCTCTGGGTTGGATGGTTCGGTTTCAACGCAGGGAGTGAGTTGGCTGCTGATAACGTGGCTGGGATGGCGATGGCGGTGACCCAATTAGCTACTGCTGCGGCAGCTCTTGCTTGGATGTTTGCTGAATGGCTTAAACACGGTAAACCAAGTGTTTTGGGAATCGCTTCTGGAGCGGTAGCTGGACTAGTGGCCATTACCCCAGCCTGCGGATCGATTGGGCCTATGGGAGCGATAGCTCTTGGTTTAGTTGCCGGGGTTGGGTGTTTCTTCGCTTCTACTGCCCTCAAGAGGGCGGTGGGCTATGACGATAGTTTAGATGTATTCGGTGTACATGCCGTTGGTGGAATAATCGGTGCTCTAGGCGTCGGTATCTTGTGCGCAACCCAGTTCGGCGGAGCTGGCTTTGGAGGAGGAAATTCCTCGATTAGTGCTCAGTTGGGGGCCCAGGCAATTGGCATCGTCTCAACTATAGTTTATACCGGTATCTGTAGTTTCATCATCCTAAAGATTTTAGATTCTCTCATTGGTCTAAGAGTCGATGAAGAACAAGAGTCAGAGGGCCTAGATGTTTCTCTGCATAATGAACGAGGCTATATCCTTTAAACTTCTCCCTCTGGAGCTCGTCTTGATGTTACGTTGAGGCGGGCTCTCTCTCGGTTCCGCTCCGATGATTCGTGGACCCCTAACATGGCCACATATAGAGGTAGTTAGGTTTAGCGCAAACCTTAAGAATATAGGTCAATATAGAGCTGTATCCTGCAGGCACTTCGTATGCCACTCCTCCCATCTATTCGCCATCCACTCGACTATCTCAGGGTGGCGGTTGGCGAGATTATGAAGTTCGCAACGATCATTCTCCATGTCATATAACTCCCATGAGTGGTGTCCCGCTTCTATTTGTATTCCAGCCTGAACCCTTTTAGGACCCTGAGTTACGATTTTCCATTTACCCTTTCTCATTGCTTTAGCGCCGCCAATTAACCAAAAAAGCTCGCGTTGTGAGGCTTGGTCTTTTTCTCCATCAAAAAAAGGGACAAGACTTTTTCCTGTTATCGGAAGCAAAGACTGGCCTTTGTAATGGCTAGGTAGTTCGATATTTGCGATCTCTGCAAATGTCGGCATAAAATCAATTATGTGAGCAACATCATGAATCAGTTCGGGCTTTTTTATTCGTGCCGGCCAGCTGGCTATTAATGGGGTGGAGATACCGCCCTCATGATCAAAATCTTTGAATAACCTCCAAGGTGTATTACTAGCATTTGCCCAGGCTGCACCAACTGTTCTATAGGAATCCACAGTTCCAGGAGGTGTCTCTGGGGTACAGTGAATTTCCTCTGCACATCCACCATTGTCAGATAAAAAAAGCACTAGGGTGTTTTCTTTCTTTCCTAGTTCAGAAAGCTTACTTAATACTCGACCGATACCTTGGTCAAGTCGATCTACCATGGCCGCGTAAACAGCCATTGTCTCAACAGCATGATTACCTAGGTTTGCATAAGACCGTTTGGCTCGCTCATCCGCCGGGGGTAGGCCCCAACTAGGATCAATAATTCCAAGCTCCAATAATCTTAAGTATCTTTGCTGACGAATATCTGACCAATCTGAAGTATATCTCTCCCTGTACTTTTTTATATCTTCAGGCCATGCCTGCAAAGGGAAGTGGGGTGCGCAGTGTGGTATGTAAAGAAAGAAAGGTTTTTCACTCGATTTTACTTCATTAAGAAATTGAATCGCGTGATCAGTGATCGCATCAGTAGTATAAAAATTCTTATTTTTTGGATTGAATGGATGCATCACAGTGTCTTGATCACACCAGGGGCGAATGTCGTTATCATTTTTACGACCGGGTTCTGGTTCATCTGGCCTTCGATCACCGGGATTAAAGTAGTTGCTGCAACCACTAAGTAGCCCCCAGTATCTGTCAAAGCCTCTCGCAATCGGTCTGCGTTCGCTGCTTTCGCCAAGATGCCATTTTCCAGTTGCCATAGTTGTGTATCCTGCAAGCCGGAGCATCTCTGCTAAGGTAATATTGTTACGAGCATGGAGCGTTCCTCCATCCGCTTTTTCGGTAACTTGTTCAGCGTAAAGCCCAGTAAGTAGCGCCGCTCTTGATGGAGAGCACTTCGCGTTTGTGTAGAATTGCGTAAAACGTTGACCACTCAGTGCCAGTTCATCGAGATTAGGTGTATCTATTTCACCTCCGAAGCAGCCTAAATCCGAGAAACCCAGATCATCAGCCATGATAAGAAGAATATTTGGTTTTTCGCCCATGATATTAGTCCTATTTTCAATTAGTATCGCTAGCTTCTAAGGCTTCTTTTTCGCATTTAATCAAAAGATAGTTGTTTTCTCATCTGTTCTGTTGGCTAGCGTTTTGAGTGATCCTCGTTTAACGTAAGTATATCGGAGAAATCAGTAATCTGTTGCGTTAGATCAGTAGCTGCAACTTGTGCATAAGTTTAATTATAGGCGAGTTTGAGTTGTGACCCAGTACATTGACGAATCTGAATTCCTTAGTTTGTTTAAGCCTGGTCAACGAGTTTATGTGGGAGCATATACCAATGAACCTAAAGGCCTTATCGAACTACTCGCAGCTGACGGAGAAAAAGCAAATGGAGTGACTTTTATCCAGCAACCATTATTTATTAACCAAATAGACCTTTCCTCCTTAGCGCCTGAATCTAGAATGGCGACTTTTTTTATGACTCCCGCGTTACAGAGGGGCTTGAGTAAAGGAAGAATTGATTATATCCCAATGCAGATGCGTGCAGTGTATGACTATATCCAAGGGTGCTCCTTGGATATAGTGTTGTTGCAGGTAGCTAAAGATATCAACGGAGAAATACGCTTTGGTCCAGGTATGGAATTTGTTCAGGCAGCTCTTGATGGAGCTGCGACGGTAGTTCTCCAAGTTAACACTGAAATGACTGCTCCTATTGGTTGTCCTCCATTAGAAATGAACGCGTCGTACTTGTTATTAGAGAAGGCTTGCCCCCCAATCCTTTACCCAAAGCCTGAGGTAAAATCGGTGGAGCTGGAGATTGCTAAGTTAGTGTCCTCAATTATAAAAGATGGAGATTGTCTTCAGACTGGAGTGGGTACGATTCCTGAGGCGATACTTTCAAATCTCACTAATAAAAACGACCTGGGTTTTCACGGAGGACTTGTTGGAGATGGTACGATGAAATTGATCATGAATGGAAATCTAAATGGCAAGCGGAAAGCCATTGATAGTTGCAAACATATTACCGGTATTGCTTTGGGGTCTAAAGATTTCTTGGACTGGGTAGCACGTGAGAGGAGTATTCATTTTAAAGGTGCAAATTATACTCACGAGTCAAATGTGATTCGTCATCTGGATAATTTTGTCTCCATAAATTCTGCAATGGAAGTCGACCTTTTTGGGCAAGTGAATGCTGAGTTTGTGAGTGGTTTCCAAGTCTCGGGTACAGGAGGTTCTGTCGATTTCATGCGTGCAGCTAAGCTTAGCAAGAATGGGCGCTCAATCATTGCTATGGCCTCTACAGCTCGAAGGGGAAAGGTATCCCGAATTGTTCCCCGCGTCGAGATGGTTACGGCTTTAAGGACTGATGTGGACATGGTTGTTACTGAATTTGGTATAGCAAGCTTAAAGAATACTTCGTGGAACGAACGTGCAAAAAAGTTAATAGAGATTGCGCACCCCAAGTTTCGAGATGAACTCCGCGGAACTTTCTTCTCAAATAAACATCGGGAGTCTTAAAATTAGTGATTCTGTTATTTGGTGTTCGTAACTAAATCACCTAGTTTGTGATAGCTTGAGTTAGTAAAACTAATTAAGTTGAACCGCAAACTTCTCTAGCAAATCGCGAGGTATGGTTTCAAGCGCCCTAATGTGGGTATTGCGTAAAAAAACCTTAGGTGCCATACCTTTTTCGTAGGCTTGGAGCCAGCGCCCTGCGCATAGGCACCAGCGATCACCTTCTTTCAGTCCAGGGAATTCAAATTCTGGATGCGGCGTCGATAAATCATTTCCTGAAAATCGGGAGAATTCTAAAAATTCCTCAGTGACTTCCACGCAGACCGTGTGTGAACCGACATCTTCATGACATGTATTACAGTAACCATCTCTGAAAAAGCCGGTAATTGGTGAATCTCCGCAGGGAAGGAGTTTCTCACCCAGTACATTCAGCGCCTCTGCCATTATTAATGCATTCATAGCAATTCCTGATGAGTCTTTTTAATAATAAAAAAGCACTGCCTGTTAGATATCAATTATATAGGTAGCGCACGTCGCAAGAAATAAATAACAATCTTGATTTATAGAATATTAAAACTAGGGAAGCCAAAAAACTATAAATTAAGGTAGGCGCCTTCATAAATTTGTGCTTCCTAATTTCATAGGTAGGGTTTGCGATCTTACTCAGTATGGCTGGTGTGCCTTTTGGCTGCTGTACCTTTTTTTCTGAGACGGGTCGCGTTAGGCAGTGCTAATAAGTATTTTTCGTCTGGTTGCGTGCTGATGATGCTTTCACCCAAGAGTTTTTCAATCGCAGGCAGCATAAACACATCGCTTTCACAAACAAGACTTATTGAGGTACCTTTCGCGCCAGCTCTCCCTGTTCTTCCTATTCTGTGAACATAGTCCTCTGGATCTTCAGGAAGATTGAAGTTGATTACGTGACTGACATCATTGACATGAATACCCCTGCCCGCTACATCTGTCGCGACGAGAACCTCGATTTTTCCTGACTTAAACTGCTGAAGAGTCCTTATCCTTCGCTTCTGAGGAACATCCCCAGTAAGTAATCCTGTACTTATTTGATAGCGATAAAGATTTTCTTCTAGGTCACGAGTCTGGTTACGACGGTTGACAAAAATGATCGCCTTAGTCACTTCTTCAGATTTAAGTATATTAAATAAAACCTTAAATTTTTCGTTCTCCGAGGTTAAATAAACTTCCTGAGTAACTGACCCTACCGCTATTTCCTCCGGTTTTATGTGAACTAGAAAAGGATTTAGGGTCCAAGATTTAGCAAGTCGCTGGATATCTTCGCTCAGTGTCGCGCTGAAAAGTTGTGTTTGGCGACGTTCTTTATGAGGGGTCCGTCTTATTATGCTCTTTACATCAGGTATAAATCCCATGGATAACATACGGTCTGCCTCATCAATGACTAGTGACTCTATTCTTGAAAGGTCAATGATGTTTGAACGGCAGAAGTCCAATAATCTTCCCGGTGTAGCGACGACAATATCAACCTTCGACCGCATAAATTGTTTTTGTTTTTCATAATCTATGCCCCCAACAATGGGGACAATACATATCTTTGTGTATGCTGAGAGCTTTTCAGCATCGTCAGCGATTTGCATCACCAGCTCTCGAGTTGGGGCGATAATCAAGGCGAAGGGAGTTCCCGCTTTTCTAGCGCTTAACTCAGGGTTTTCAATATGGTACGTTAACATCGAGATAAGGAAGGCAGCAGTTTTCCCTGTGCCCGTTTGAGCTTGTGCAATGATATCTGAACCATCGATTGATTGAGGGAGAACCTCTTTTTGTATAGGCGTGCAGTCTCTAAATCCCAGTTCATTGATAGCTTGTTCTAATTCCCACGGCAGGTCCAACTCAGTGAAATCATTTGCGCTATTCGTAACCGATTCTCCAAAAAGCTTTTTCATAAACTTCATAAGTCATTGCCGTATCGGCTATCTCCATTCAAGATAAAAATCTATTCCACTTATCTTAACATGAGCTAAGATTTCCGATTAGTATGTTTTATTGCCAGGAAAGGTCAGGCTGATGCCATAAACGAGAACAAACATAACTATATTGCCTATCAAGCCAGTGTAGTAGAGATCAAATGGATATAATAAAAATTCGGGTAGTAATGCTTTTGAGGAAAGGATTGTCCATGCTGTAAAAACCATGGTGCCCAAAATTGCAAACAGAACATCTTTCTCGTTACCTTTGCGTGAGAAGAAACCAATTGCATAAATTGACAGAAGCCCTCCTGCCAAAAGAGATGTAAGGACCGTTGCAGTGTCTTGGATAGTCTTTGTGTGCGTATTTGTCAAGATGATGGCGCCACCGATCATCAATAAGCCTGTTCCAAAAGCCGTCAGTCTTGCGAACTTTAGATAGTGAGAATCCGGAGCATCTTTTTTTATAAAGCGTCGATAAATATCTGAAGTAGCCACTGTCGATATTGAATTAATACTACTATCAAGCGAAGACATGGCGGCTGCCACTATCGCAGCTAAAACTAAACCGATGATACCTTTGGGGAGGTGATGAATAATAAAATAAGGGATTACTTCCTCTGCTTTTCGGAGTCCTGCAATAATTTCAGTAGCTGGCGCCGCAGGAAAGCTCTCGAAGAACACGTATAGCGCCGTACCTAGCAGCATGAAAAAGGCCCAAGTAGGTAGGCTCACAGCGGCACAGATATACATTGCTTTTCGAGCCTCCACTTCTGAGCTCGCTGCATTAAAGCGTTGTATCGTATTTTGATTACTTGAATACTCGGTCAGCCAACTAATAAGGCCAATAAGAAGCATCATAGTAATAGTTTTTTCACTGAGGCTGGGTCCCCAAGCTACAGGTGTCAGTTGTCCATTTCTGAGTTCTGAAAAAGCTAACTTGCCGTGATTTTTTCCCACTTCGATAATCTGGCTGAACCCACCGGGCAGGGACTCTACGATTACAAACATACAGATTAGCCCGCCAAGTACAAGGACTATGGTCTGTATGACGTCAGTCCATATGACCGCGTTAATCCCTCCTAAAACGGTGTACATGGCTACCGCGACGCCTGCTAAAATTATGCATTCATTAGCAGAAAAACCAATGATTTGGTGTAAGACCAGCCCGACTAAGTAGAGGATTAAACTAAGACGAACAAATTGAGCCACTATAAATGACCCTGCTCCATAAATCCTAACGGACGATCCAAATCTCTCTTCAAGGAATTCATAGGCAGTCGTTGCTTTTCCTATACGTAACCTAGGTAGAAAATAATAAGCGGCAATTAGAACTGCAATCGGTAACATCAGATTTGGAAGAAAGCGTAGCCAAGCTGTTTTGAAAGCATCACCAGGGTAGGCTAAGAATGTGATCGAACTAATTGATGTACCAACAAGAGATATCCCTAAAACCCAGCCCCTGAATTTCCTACCACCGAGGAAATAGTCTTCCGTCGATGTGTTTTTTATTCCAAAAAAAATCCCAATGAAAAATAAGATAAGGAAATAAATGATAATAATAAAACTGTCTAAAGGACTTAACATCATTTATTGAGTAGATAATTCACCGTCGCAAGCTCAATACATAGCACCAAGACATCCATCGCTTTTTCAAGCTCGTCTAGCGGTGGGAACGTTGGTGCTATTCTGATATTACTGTTATTTGGATCATTACCATAGGGAAAAGTTGCGCCTGCAGGAGTTAGTTTTACTCCACTTTTGTCTGCCAGTTTTATCACTTGATCCGCAACTTTAAAAGTTGTGTCAAGTGAGACGAAGTAACCCCCATTTGGTTTTGTCCAAGAGGCAATATCCATCCCTGCTAGAGAGGTAGTAAGTTTTTCTTCTACTATGGCGAATTTTGGTTGAATTATTTCTCTATGCTTTTCCATATGCGCATTAATCTCCTCCTCATTCTTTAGGAAACGTGCGTGCCTTAACTGATTGACTTTATCGAAACCGATAGTCTGGGCGGACAAATACTGCTCAAAATTGTCTAGATTTTTTTGCGAGGAACCGACAAACGAGATACCAGAACCCGCGAAGGTAACCTTTGAAGTACTAGCAAACATTATCATACTGTCCAGAGTGCCCTCTTTTTCGCAGGCTTCTTTTATATTTTCTAATTTATCTGGGCTGCCCCCTAAATGATGAACAGCATACGCGTTATCCCATATAATTCTAAAGTTGGTGCCCGCTATTTTCCCAAGTTCAGAGAAGCGTTCGACTGTTTTTTTTGAGTAGGTGTGCCCTGTCGGGTTAGAGTACTTTGGAACACACCAAATTCCTTTTATAGATGAATCATTTTCTACCATGGAAAAAACAGTTTCCATATCTGGGCCAGTTTCATTGAATCCAACTGATACCATTTCAATATTAAGTTTTTCACAGATAGTGAAATGCCGATCATACCCAGGAGTCACACATATAAATTTAACAATTTCGGTTTCGCTGCGCCAAAGAGGCATCATGTGCGCTAAATAATGATACATCATAGTAAGGCTGCTATTACCTCCCACCATCACACTTTCAGGATCAACATCAAAAAAGACAGCTCCTATAGTCCTTGCTTCAGGGATACCGCGAATCCCTCCATAATTCCGAACATCTGTTCCATCCTGTAATAAGAAGAAATCCTCGAGAATTCCATCCAGTTTATTTGATAGGTCTAGTTGTTCGCTTGATGGTTTTCCACGTGTCAAATCGAGAACTAGATTTTCTGCTTGTAGCGAACTATATCTTTTTTCTAATTCTGTCTTTTTAGACTCTAATTGAGTAATGCTCAAATCATTTATACCCATGAAATTACCTTTTTCCTATAAACCAGAGAGCTCCGGAAGCCCTAACATTAGATTTAAATTTTGTACTGCTGCTCCTGATGCTCCCTTGCCAAGATTATCTAAGACAGAGATAAGTAATATCTGGTCTTTTCTTCCAAATATATAAATATCCAGTTTGTTGGTTTTATTATTTTTTTGGGGGTCAATGAAACCTCTGTCTAATGAGGTTTCATCATTCGGATGATGCACAGTAACACATGACTCTCCTTGATATCTTTGATTGAGACATCTATGAATATCATCCATCGAACGGCTATGTTTATTTAGCTGTTCAGAAAATAAGGGGATACTTACCAACATTCCTTGATGATAGTGTCCGACACTCGGTTGGAATATAGGTTCAATGTTCAATTCAGAATAAAAAACCATTTCTGGTATATGTTTGTGAGTTAGTCCCAAAGAGTATGGGCGGGAATACCAGAGCCCCGCTGGGTGACTGAGTTGTCGTGTCTCATAGCGGTCGATTAAACTTTTCCCTCCTCCACTGTATCCTGAAACACCATTACTTGTTAGCCTACTTTCTTTGGAAAGGATCCCTTCGCTAATGAGCGGTGCGATTAATGTAATAAAACCTGTTGCCCAACATCCCGGATTTGTAACACGATGCGCATTACTTATAGCCCGTCGTTGTCCGTGTTTTAATTCAGGTAATCCATATACCCATCTGGGATCTACTCTATGAGCACTGCTCGCGTCGATAAATCGAGTGTTGTCAGCGCCATTTTTGAAAGAGTCTCTCGCCGCGTCATCAGGTAGGCATAGTATCACCACATCTGCAATAGACATGATTTCTCGTTTTACCCCTGCAGTTTTTCTGTCTACATCAGCTACGGTCAGCAGTTCTATATCGTTTCTTTTTTCCAGTCGGCTTTGGATGAGAAGACCCGTTGTGCCGATATGACCGTCAATAAAAACTTTATACATTTATCGTTAACATTCATCAAAAACTAATACTCATACTTTAGCATGTTAATCTAGACATCTCTTAGCAAGCTGTTCCCTAAGTTCCTCTAGAGTGTCGTACGTGTCTACGAAGGGTGCATCTTCAATCCCTATTATTCTTACGGAAGGATAAAGATCTCGCATTCTATGTATAAATCTGAGTGTCTTTAAAGCATCAAACCATTCATGTAAGCATCTATTAAAGGCTGTGACTGACTTAGTTCCTTTCTTACGTTGTTCAACCAGAGAGTAGAAACCCGATTCTTGGCAATACCTGTCCAAGTTAGGTTTGCTGCGATACAAGAGGGTTACATCCTTTGTTTCCCATATCTGCGAGAAGGCTCTTAGAAAGAAACGTAGATCTATAAAGATCTGAGGACTATAAAATGTATAATCTTCAAAAGGTTCATTGAGACCCCGGATTTTTGCGAGAGCGGGACCTGTTCCAAAAGGAACTCGGTTTGAGAGACGAGCCTCTATTTCGATGATCGGCCTTTTCGTACTGCGAATATTCCCGACCTTGGCTAGCTTATTAAGTAGATAAAAATCTTCTCCGGCACTTTTTTTTGGAAATCCTCTTACTTGGGAATAATGCTCGGGGTTAAGAATAATTAGGGAGCCAATAGTGGTAAATCCATAGGGAGATCCACTCCATTTGACACCTGCAGAGTAGTAAAGCATAGATATTTCATATAGTAAGATTTCCTGTTTTAAATCATTACCAGCGAAGTGCTTGAATGGATAGATTAGGGCCGCATCCCCTGGTTTCATTTTAGGCTCGAAGTAAGTCGGAGGTAAACGGACATCAGCATCCGTTATCCCAATTTTCGGTTCAAGTACTATCCTCTTAAGAATCAAAGATAATGCAATATCAGCCCCGATCTTACGCGCTAGCCCAACACCATTTCTTCTTGGAATAATTGTCGAATGATGACAGCGGTCTACAAGAAGAATATCTTTTTCTAATGATCTTTTTAAGAAAAAAATATTCTGCGTAAGTTTTTTTATCGAGCTTTGTCTGCAAAATTGATCGAATAGATCGGTGGTTCGAAAGTCATCTATTAAGTAGGAGTTAACGACTATGATTATCAATACATCTTTAGTTAGGTTTCTCCAGACTTTTAATAAGTCTTCAAAGTTCTCTTGAAATGCAGGGATTACCAAACAGTGTTCATAACAAGCAAGGCAAGTGCTATCAATATTTAATACATCTAAGAGATCTCTCGCTTCAGATTCTGCATATAAGCTTAGATACTTTTCGATAACTTTGCTCATGATTAAAACTAGTGCAATCTAGGGAGAGTCGGTAATGTTTTAATTATATCTCCTTCTATGACTTGCCATTCTTCGAGACGCGACTTTATTATTTCGTCTTCGAAAAATATAGAAGCTTGATCTAAAAAAATAAGATAATGTTTCTTCTCCGACGTCGCGAGAGAGAGGTAAAACTTCGCGAGTCTTTTATTAGCTAGCGCCTTTGAAACCATCATTAACCGCTCTGCACCGCGAGCCTCGACTATTGCTCCGCAAAGCAAACGATCGAGTAAGTAATTTTCACTGCCGTTATTAAATTGTGCTCGAAGTTTACTTATATATGGGTCCTTTCTATCGGGAGGAATGATTAGCTTCCGTTGATTGATAATCTTTACCACTTGTCTAAAGTGATTTAGCTCTTCTAACGCCAAATCAATCATCGTCTCTACCAGGGAAACTCGGTCCGGGTAATGAGCCACCATAGACATAGCCGTCATAGCTGCTTTTCGCTCATTAGCTGCGTGGTCTATTAAAAACTCATTGAAGTGTTCAAGAACTCGGTTCAGCCATGCTGTAGGTGTTTGATTTTTTAGATTTATATCAACCATAAATATTACTTTCACATAGGGTGAATTTAGGAAGTATAACAGACCAGTTTTCGATACCACTGGCTGTGCTCCTATCTCAGTATGCTGCTTGTTGATTATAGGGAACCGAAAATTATCATTTCCCACCGATAAAAATAAGCCAAGAGTAAAAAACTTAGTCGTTCAATTTTTAGTCAATTATTGTATTATTGACGAAGTTCCTATGGATTCACTAATGCCCTTGTTTGAGCCGATTGATCTGCACATTTTTAGGACTTTTGATTATGAATATTCTAGCAGGCAAATAAGATGAGTGTAGAGCGTCTTGATACTGCCCGTTTCCATGGGTTTCGAGTCAGGCGTCAAATTTCTGGTAAGACTTACCAGGAGTATTTTTCGTTAAGGAAGAACGGAAAGAAACTCACTGGGCCTGAGAAAGCGAAGGTCAAAGCTTTGGTGGAAAAGAGAGACTTGGTCCTGGAAAGAATGCAGGTTAAGGCTAAAGCTGAGGCAGCGAGATCAGCGATCTTTAGCGAAGGAGAAAAGGTTCGAGGGATACTTTTTCGTATGAAAAAGGAAAAGAGTGGCGCGCTTACCCCAGTGTTTCAAATTGGTATTATGTCTGACAGGTTACAAAAGATAGTCAATACTACTGTGTCTATTAATAGGCATGGTCTTAAGGATGCGTGGCATAGAGCAGTTGATTTTTATGCTTTTCATAAGCGTATATCAAAGCAGTCCGTCATCTATAAAAAGTTGCTTCGATATCGGCCCTCACGGAATAGACTTGAAGCAATGAAATATTAAATTATTTGCCAGAGGGAGTTACACGTCTATGAGCGGTAGTATAGTAATTACAGGAGCCTCATCAGGCTTTGGGCAAGCCACCGCCCGCAGATTTGCTAGAGCTGGTAAAAAGCTTGTGTTGGCTGCTAGGCGAATGGACCGCGTTAATGACTTGGTGGACGAGCTATCTGATAAAACTGATTGTATTGGCATAGAACTGGATGTTCGTGATCGACAGCGTGTTTCGAAAACTTTGTCCTCCTTGCCAGAATCATTCTCTGATATCGAAGTCCTCATAAATAATGCAGGTTTAGCTTTGGGACTTGAGGGGGGAGATGAGGTTGACCTTGATCATTGGGATACAATGGTAGACACGAACATAAAAGGGTTAATGTACTGTACAAGAACCGTTTTACCTAAGATAGTGTCCAGAGGAGGTGGTCATATTGTAAATCTGGGGAGCGTTGCCGGAAGCTGGCCTTATCCTGGAGGAAACGCCTATGGAGGAACAAAAGCATTTGTCCAACAGTTCTCGCGAAACCTGAGAACCGATTTGCTAGGTAAGAATGTTCGCGTTACCTGTGTGGAACCAGGCATGTGTGAAACAGAATTTTCTTTGGTGAGGTTTGAGGGTGATAGAAGAAAAGCTGATAGAGTATATGACGGTATGACACCTTTATCTGCTGCTGATATTGCAGATATTATTTTCTTCATTACGTCACTCCCATCCCATATTAATATAAATCAACTTGAAGTCATGCCTGTAAATCAAACTTGGGCTCCTTTCGCTGTTCACCGCGAGAACTAATATAATCTTTTAGGTATCGAGAGTTTATTTTTGATCGAGTCTAGGTGTCGCTAGGGAAAAGTTGTATACTTCTGCGTCATTTTTTCTGGTCCGATTTGAATGATTATTGTCTATGGCACTTTCCCTCTTAAAGATGATCTCAGGGAAGATGCTTTGAAAATTATGCGTCGAATGGCGGTGGCTACTCGCTCAGAATTGGGTTGTATTTCTTACGAATTTTATATTGGTCTTTCAGATCCTAATACACTTCTTTTGTTCCAGGAATGGGAATCAATTAAGGCGCTGCATGCTCATTTAGAAACAAATCATATGGATGAATTTCTTCGTGATATCCCTGCAATGCTAGATGGCCATGTTTCAACTCGAAGATATGAAGTTCGATCTACCGAGGGGTCTTCTGGAGATAAACAGCAGTTTGCTAGTAAATCAGGATATGAGACTTATCGAAAAATTATCCATTAGTCCTGCGGGTTACGTACTCGTCAAAGGTGTATGTTCGTGTCGAGAATTCTAACTCCGCTGATTTATCTTCTCTTAGTTTCTTGTGGGATGTCGGAATCATATGATTCCTCTCTCGAAAGACCTTCTAATATGGTTCTTGCTGAGAAATGGATTGTAATAAATTATTGGGCTACTTGGTGCGGGCCTTGCCGAGAAGAGATTCCAGAGCTGAATCGCTTGTCTCGTGAGCAACCTGAGAGTCTTAGGGTTTTCGGGGTAAATTTTGAGCCTGTGGGCTCTAGCGAGATGGAGGAGAACATTAAAGAAATGGGTATTAGGTTTCCAGTCTTCGCGGCAGATCCCTATGAGCAATTTGGATACGAACGCCCACTGGTATTGCCTACTACGATTATTATATCGCCGGAGGGCACTATTCATGCCGAACTTGTCGGTCCTCAAACGCGCGACTCTATTATGTCGGTTACGAACCTAGACTAACTTTTAGAAATTCCATGATTTTTTGGGTGGCTGACTTGAGCGGTAGCTTTTGGATTTCTCCAGACCGTCTTGAAGTCAACTCAACTATATTCTCTGTTAATCCCCGTTCTCCAATTACAAGACGAAATGGAATTCCTAGAAGTTCACTATCCATGAATTTTACTCCGGGTCTGTACCCTTCGCGATCATCTAGCAGTACCTCGATGTCATTGGCAATCAATTGAGTATATATATCCTGAGTTACTTGAGTTACTTGATCTGATTTATGGGAATTTATGGGGATAATTACTATATGAAACGGGGCAATTATTGTCGGCCATACAATTCCATTTTCGTCGTGATGTTGCTCAATTATCGCTCCGACTAATCGTGATACCCCCATTCCATAGCAACCCATAGTCATCACTCGAGAAGCCCCTTTTTCATCGAGGACCTTTGCGTTCATTTTCTCAGAGTATTTTTTCCCAAGCTGAAAGATATGACCCACTTCGATACCGCGTTTGAATTTAATTTGTCCCACTCCGTCCGGACTTGGGTCTCCTTCTTCAATATTCCGAAGGTCATAAACCGCATTGTATTTGGTGTCTCGTTCCCAATTTGCATTTGCCAGGTGAAAGTCATTTTCGTTTGCCCCGCAAACAAAGTTCCTCACGGCTGCTGCACTTCGATCCGCTATGATCGGAAGATCGAGACGAACAATGCCGATCGACCCTATTGAAGCTCCGCAGACTGAAAAAACTTCCTTTTCGGTAGCCATCGTAAGGGGTTTACTAATTTCACTAATCTTTTCAGCTTTGAGAGTATTTAATTGGTGATCCCCTCTTAGAGCGAGTGCAACAAAAGGAACATTTTTTCCTTTGACAACGAGAGTTTTAATTAGCCGACTCATAGGAATGTTAAGGTACTTCGAGACTTCCTCGATAGTTTTAGCGTTTGGGGTTGCGATCTTTTGTAGGGATTGCATTACCGTTTTTTCATTAGCCGGCGCCTTAGCCTCGGCCATCTCTATATTGGCGGCATAAGAGCTCTCTGTGCTGAAAGCAATTTTATCTTCACCAGAATCTGCAAGGACGTGGAATTCCATAGAAGCATTCCCGCCAATACTTCCCGAATCTGCATCTACTGCTCGAAATTTAAGTCGCATTTTATTGAGGATCTTGGCGTATGTATCATGCATCAGTTGATAGGTTCCTTCGAGACTTTCTTGATCTAGGTGAAAGGAATAGGCATCTTTCATGATAAACTCTCGCGCTCTCAAGACACCGAATCGAGGCCTGGTCTCGTCACGGAACTTGGTTTGAATTTGATAGAAGTTCACGGGTAGTTGTTTATGACTTCTGAGTTCAGTTTTTGCTACATCAGTAATTATTTCTTCGTGAGTCGGTCCGAGGCAAAAGTCCCTCTGGTGTCGATCCTTGAACTTCAATAACATCCCTTCGTCATACTGAGACCATCTGCCAGACTCTTGCCATAATTCAGCTGGCTGAACCACAGGCATAGTCACTTCCAGGGCTCCCGCTGCGTTCATCTCCTGACGGATTATATTTTCAACCTTGTGTAGTACGCGAAGGCCAATGGGTAACCAATTATAAATCCCAGAGGCAACTTTTCTAATAAAACCAGCTCTGATCATTAGTTGATGGCTTATGATATCAGCATCTGCGGGCACCTCTTTCAAAGTGTTGATGTTATATTTTGATGCTTTCATAACGTCCTTATGATTCAGTTTTCCAAACTAAAACGTTGCTTAATTAAAACTAGTGTTAGAACACCTATAAATCTCTTAGTAAAACGGACTTACATACTGAAAAACTGAATTCTCTATAAGTTTAGAAGTTCTACCGAGAGTTTTCACGCCACTTCTTGGAAATTCGCCCTAGATTGGTGGCCATTTGCAAAAATAAATTTAGAAAGATTTATATATGATTGCTTCAGAGCTCGCAAGAGCGTGTACTCATTTCGGTGTAATGGCAGCTAAGCGGATCTCTAGATTCGCCATAGCACACCTTTTCTGTATAATTTCTCGCCCTAATCCGATTCAAACGCTGGGGTTGTAATGCCGATTTATGAATACCAATGCGAAGCATGCGGGTACAAGTTGGAGAAGCTACAAAAAATCAGTGATGATCCTCTAAAGGTTTGTCCAAGTTGCGGGGCGTCAAAATTATCCAAACTAGTTTCGGCAGCTGCTTTTCGTCTTAAGGGGGGTGGTTGGTATGAGACAGATTTTAAGACAACTGGTAGAAGAAATGTGAGTGACTCTGAGAAGTCAAAAACAAGTGACAGCAGCGAGAAATCATCTACCAAAGAATCAGGTGGGAAAAAAAATGATAGCAAAAAATCTGGAGACTCCTCAGTAAAGAGTGAATAGTTCGACTAGCATTACTCAGATTAGGGTAGTCATAAACAAAGAGTTAACAGGATAGGAATGTAAATATGCATAGACAGTATTGCGGCCTTCTTGGAGATGGTGATATTGGCAATGAAGTGGAGCTATGTGGATGGGTGCACCGCCGGCGCGATCACGGAGGTGTTATCTTTCTTGATGTGCGCGATCATGAAGGTGTTATCCAGGTGGTTTTTGATCCAGACACTAAAACTAGTTTTGAGCTAGCAGATCAGGTAAGAAATGAGTATGTTTTGCATATTTCGGGCCTTGTCCGCGCTCGCGATGCGGCAGCTGTAAATCCCAAAATGTCAACAGGTTTGGTAGAAGTGCTGGGCAAGGACCTGACCATACTTAATATGGCCGTTACTCCAGCATTTCAACTTGATGAATATTCATCTGCTGGCGAGGATGTTCGATTAAAGTATAGATATCTTGATCTCAGGCGGCCAGAGATGCAGGAAAAGTTGCGCGTGCGTAGCCAAGTTACCCACGAAGTAAGACATTTCCTCTCTTCCAAAGGTTTTGTCGATATGGAGACGCCGATATTGACTAGGGCCACCCCAGAAGGTGCTCGTGATTACCTTGTGCCTTCTCGCACACAGCCAGGTAGCTTTTTTGCTCTCCCGCAATCCCCCCAACTTTTTAAGCAGCTATTAATGATGTCTGGTTTTGATCGTTATTATCAAATCGCACGTTGTTTTCGTGATGAGGATCTGCGTGCCGACAGACAGCCTGAATTCACCCAAATAGACATAGAAGCTAGCTTTCTATCAGAACGAGAGATTATGAATCTTGCCGAAGAGATGATTCGTGAGCTATTTGGAAAAATTATTGGTGTCGATTTGGGTAATTTACCTGAAATAACTTACAAAGATGCCTTGCTGAGGTATGGCTCTGATAGGCCGGATTTACGCTTTGATCTGCCATTAGTGGACATCGCAGATTTGTTAACCGAGGTCGATTTCAAAGTGTTCAGCGGTCCTGCGAAGGATCCTGGCTCACGAATTGCCGCTTTAAGGCTGCCTGGAGGAGGCAGACTTACACGTAAAAATATCGATGACTATACGAAATATGTAAGTATTTTTGGTGCACGTGGATTGGCATACATAAGGGTAAATGACCTAAGTCAGGGTTTATCAGGGCTTCAGTCTCCTATATTAAAGTTTTTACCAGATGATGTAGTTAAAGAGATTTTAGGGCGGGTTGGTGCGCAAGATAATGATGTAATTTTTTTCGGTGCGGACGCAGTAAAAATAGTTAACGACTCTCTTGGTGCTCTGCGTAGTAAGCTTGCAGAGGATCTCGATTTATACGAAAAAGATTGGGCGGGATGCTGGGTAACAGATTTCCCGATGTTCGAACGTGATGGAGAAGGAGCTTGGACTTCCTTGCACCATCCTTTTACTGCTCCAGTTGCAGAAGCGAAAGCTATGGAAGTTGATCCAGGGAATACTGTTTCCAGAGCATATGATATTGTTATTAATGGCAGAGAAATTGGGGGGGGCTCGATACGTATTCACGAACCGGAAGTGCAAAGTGCAGTGTTTCGTATACTAGGCCTATCAGACGAAGAGATTTCGTTGAAGTTTGGATTTCTCCTAGACGCTCTAAAGTCTGGTGCGCCGCCGCATGGAGGTATAGCTTTTGGGCTCGACAGGCTGATCATGATTATGACAGGAGCCGAATCGCTGAGGGATGTAATAGCCTTCCCAAAAACACAAACGGCTACATGTCTCCTCACTGAAGCTCCTGGCATCGCAGATTCTGAACAACTAAATGAACTAAATATCTCGGTTAGAACGCCTGATCTAAACTAGGACTTCCTATGGCTGGACATAGCAAATGGAGTAACATCAAGCATCGTAAAGCTGGTCAGGATGCGAGGCGATCAAAAATTTTTACCAAGATAATCAGAGAGTTGACGGTATCGGCGCGAGATGGGGGTGGCAATATCGATGACAATCCAGCCCTCCGTGCGGTTGTGGAGAAGGCAAAGACAGCGCAGATGCCGAAGGATACTATTGAGAGAGCAATCGCAAGAGGAGCCGGAGGTAAAGAAGGCAGTGAGCTAGTATCGCTTACTTATGAGGGTTATGGTCCGGGAGGCATCGCTGTTTTCGTTGAGACTATGACAGATAATCGAAATCGAACAGTTTCAGAAATAAGGCATGCATTTACCAAGGCTCAGGGTAATCTTGGTACTGATGGGAGCGTAGCTTACCTTTTTGATAAACGGGGCATCATAGAATTTGATTCTGTAAAAGAAGTTGATGATCTTATGGAAATAGCCATAGAAGCTGGCGCTGAAGATGTAACCCTTGAAGATGACGAAAGTCTTACAATTATTACCTTGGCTGAGGATTTTCTGCGTGTTAAAGATCTTCTTGAGGGGTCGGGGTTCGAGCCCAGTTCGGCTGCATTGACAATGCTACCGCAAACATTAACTGATCTTGATGTTGAGACAGGAGAAAAAGTTTTTAGATTGTTAGAAATGTTGGAAGATATAGATGATGTAACCGGAGTTCATACGAATGCTAATTTCCCGCAGGAACTAGTGAGTGTTTGATCACGGCTTGTCAAGCTTAAATGTGTTAGACTTTTAGACTTTTCTGTAATTAAATCCTTTAATGACTCTGATTATCGGAATCGATCCAGGTTCGCGGGTGACAGGATATGGCGTAATCGCCGTGACTGGTTCCAGTCAGAGGTATGTCGCGAGCGGTTGCATCAAGGCCTCCGATAAGTTGACGCTTCCTCAAAGGCTAGAAGAAATTTTCTCAGGTGTGTCCCAAGTTTTGAAAGAATATCCTTCTGATGAGTTGGCAATTGAGCGAGTCTTTATGGGAAAAAGTGCAGAATCAGCTCTTAAGCTTGGCCACGCGCGCGGGGTTGCTATAGTAGCGGCCGCAATAAAAGGCATCCCTATTTTTGAATATGAAGCTCGAAAGATTAAGCAAGCCGTTGTGGGTACTGGAGCTGCATCTAAGGATCAAGTGCAAGATATGGTTAAGACACTTCTTAAGCTACCAAATTACCCACAGAAAGATGCAGCAGATGCATTAGCGGTAGCTTTAACTCATACAAATACTCAGTTTACCATGGAGCGAATGGGCGGATGTCCTAGAACCTATAGGAGGGGTCGGGTCATTGATTAGCAGAATAAAAGGAGTTTTGCTGGAAAAACGCAATCACCAGGTACTAGTTGATCTAAATGGTATTGGGTATGAGATAGAGATACCGATGCCTACCTTTGAGAGACTTGGGCACTTAAAAGAATTAGTGACGCTCTACACCCATTTGATAATTAGAGAGGACTCCCACACGCTCTACGGTTTTTACACCGAAAAGGAACGAGAGCTTTTTCGTTACTTGATAAAGGTAAATGGTGTCGGCCCTCGCTTAGCAATCAGTATCCAATCTAGTATTGATCCATCGTCCTTCATAAGATCTGTGCTTAATAATGACCTTAAATCTCTCGTGGCATTGCCGGGTATTGGGAAGAAGACTGCAGAGAGGCTCATAATAGAGATGCGTGATAATCTGAAAGGTTGGGAATCGCAGGATGTTCGGCAGCCAACAAACACAAGAAATAATGATGTTATTGCTGATGTAGAATCAGCTCTAATTGGATTGGGTTACAAACCGCAAGAGGCATCCATGGCTTTAGTAGGTATAGATAAAAAAGACGTGAAAAGTGCGATTCGATTGGCCTTAAGCCGACTGGCACTTAACGGTAAAGGTGATTCATGATTGAGGAGGACCGCCTAGTTTCTGCAGAAAAAATCAATCAAGACCTAAAGCAGGAAGGAGTAATTAGGCCTAAAAATTTTGCAGAATATATTGGGCAGATAGAGGCGAAAGAGCAAATGCACATAGCTATTACTGCAGCTTTGGCCCGAAATGACTGTCTTGATCATACGCTTATCCTAGGGCCACCCGGACTTGGCAAAACTACGATGGCCAACATTATCTCAAACGAGATGGGAGTTCAGATTACGTCTACATCCGGACCCGTAATAGATAGGAAGGGCGATCTTGTAGCACTTTTGACCCAAATGGAACGTGGTGATGTTTTGTTTATTGACGAAATTCACCGCCTTAACTCTGCTGTAGAAGAAATACTCTATCCAGCGATGGAAGATTTTCAAGTAGACATTACTATTGGTGAGGGTCCAGCAGCAAGATCAATCAAGTATGATTTAAGTCCCTTTACATTGGTTGGTGCCACTACAAGGACTGGGCTACTGACTTCTCCTCTTCGTGATCGCTTTGGCATCGTTCAAAGGTTAGATTTTTATAAAGAAGAGGATCTCGCCATTATAGTAAAGCGGTCTGCTGAATTGCTGGCGGTATCTTGTAGTCGAGATGGAGCATTTGAGATTGCGCGTCGCTCGAGAGGAACACCACGTATAGCTAATCGACTACTGAGAAGAGTGAGGGATTTCGCAGAAGTTCGAAAATCTGGCAAAGTAGATGCAAAAATAGCGGATGAGGCACTTAATATGCTGAAGGTTGATGTTAATGGTTTTGATACTATGGATCGGCGCATTTTGATGTCTTTGATAGATAAATTTGATGGTGGGCCGGTGGGGATAGATAGTATCGCGGCGGCTGTCGGTGAAGAGCGAGATGCCATCGAGGAGGTATATGAGCCTTTTTTGATACAACAGGGTTTCGTTATGCGTACGGCCAGAGGTCGTGTTGCTACAAAGACTGCTTATAGATACTTTGGCTTGGAGCCGTCGTCTGGGTCTGTTGCTATGCTCGAGCCCAATGTTTTAGAAGAGGAGGATAAATGATTGGTGAATGAATCCTTATCCATTTTAGATTTGGTTATTAACGCGAGCGCAGTTGTGCAGGCCGTAATGGCCATTCTAGTATTAGCGTCACTTGTTTCATGGATCATGATCTTCCAAAGATGGTTTACATTAGCAGGAATAAGTCGTAATGCTATTCAGTTTGAAAATGATTTTTGGTCAGGGGAGAAAGATCTAAGGCAATTATACTTCGAGCTTGCGGATCATGCACATTCTAGTGTTGGAATAGAAAGTATTTTTTCTTCGGGTTTTAAAGAGTTTACTCGCTCAAAGCAGGAGGGACTTGATGCAGAGAGAGTCATGGAAAATGTGCAGCGGGCGATGAGGGTTGCACTTTCTCGCGAAGAGGAACGTTTGGAGACCCACTTGCCATTTTTGGCTACGGTTGGTTCTACAAGTCCTTATGTAGGTCTTTTTGGTACGGTTTGGGGGATCATGAACTCATTCCGTGGTTTGGCCACAGCGAATCAAGTTTCTCTGGCAGTAGTGGCGCCTGGTATTTCGGAAGCTCTTGTAGCCACTGCCATCGGGCTTTTTGCCGCCATCCCTGCGGTGATTGCGTATAACAGGTTTAGCGCACAAGTTGAAGTTATTATGAACAGGTTTGAAGCATTCACAGAAGAATTTAGCAGTATTTTACATCGAAGTATTCTTGAATCCTGAGGGTTGCTTGTGGGTACGGCTAAACGTAGGAAAGTAATGTCAGAGATTAATGTGGTACCGTACATTGATGTCATGTTGGTGCTACTAGTGATATTTATGGTCACAGCCCCTCTTATGAATCAGGGGATAAAAATTGACTTGCCCCAGTCTGATTCGAAGCCTCTTGATGTCGATGCAGATGAACTACCGTTAGTGATTTCAGTAAAGAAGGATAGTACTTACTATATTAATGTAGGAAATGAAGAGAAGCCGATAGCATTAGCGTATTTGGGCGAGCAGGCTGGGAAAATAATAGAGGCAAATCCAACTATCAAGGTCTTTGTTGAGGGTGATAAGTCCCTACCTTACGAAGTTATTATAAATCTTATGAATATATTACAACTTGCCGGTGCAACTAACGTTAACTTGATTACTGAGCCACCAACTTGAGGGTTTCTTTCACTTATTTGGTGCCGAGTTTATTAGCAGTTATATTACATGCAACGGTGTTGGGGCTAGTGATTGCGAATTGGTCTGAAGCTGCGCCTACTCAGCCTTTTGGCGATGAATTGTTTTATATTAAGGCAAATTTAGTTTCTGAAAACCCGCATAAACAAAAAGAAATTCAGGAGGGTCGATCGATTAAGGTCGAACAAGCCGCCCATGAGCTAACTTCCTTTGATGTACCAACCCATTCAAGAGAACCCGATACTCCGATTGCCGTTAAAGATACTTATCAAATGGATAGAAGAAAGGATTTCTTACCTTTAAACAGTGAAACTGCTGGAGAAGAAGTTCTAGACCCTGTTACCAAGCGCCTAATCAAGCTAGAAAAACCATTAATGATTCTAGGATTTAAAGAAGAAAATGGTCGAATGGCCGTTACGGATAATGAAAAGACACAGGCCTATATTAGCCAGATTCAACGAGATATAGTCCAAAACTGGTCGCGACCACCCAGTGCGAGGAATGGTATGCAGGTTCAATTACGAGTATTTCTCGTCCCGACGGGCGAGGTGATTGAAGTTATCTTGGAAAAGAGAAGTGGTAACGCTGCTTTCGATAGATCTGCGGTCCTAGCAGTGACTAAGGCAGAAAGGTTTTTGGTCCCTTCTGATTCGAGAAAATTTGAGAAAAATTTTCGAGAATTTACTATTCTTTTTCGTCCAGAAGATCTGAGATTATAGATTATGCAGTTATTTTTGCGGTTCAATCTCATCTTATTATTACTTTTCTGCACGTTGGCGGTTGCAAGCGATCTTCGAATAGAGGTAACTCAAGGTTTGGACAGACCAGTTCGTATTGCTGTAGTACCGTTTGAGCGAAAAGGTTGGGGTCGTCTTCCTGAGAAAGTTAGTGATGTCGTGAATTCTGATCTTCAACTAAGCGGGCGGTTTGTTACCACCCCTGTTGAGGGGATGTTGAGTCGACCTCATCGTTCTAAAGAGGTGCTTTATCGAGACTGGCGGCTATTAAAAGTTGAATATTTGGTAATTGGCTCACTCACGATCAGGGGCAATGAGATTCGGGTAGAGTACGAGCTGCATAACGTGTTCGAACAATCTCGTGAACTTTCAGAAACAGTTGTCGCTGATCGTAATGAATTGAGAGATTTGGGTCATCATATTAGTGACCGAGTCTTTGAAAAACTTACCGGTATGTCGGGAGCGTTTTCGACTCGAATTATGTATGTGACAGCGCTGGGTTCAATTAAAGACCGGACCTATCGACTTAATATTGCAGACTCGGACGGTTTTCGTGTTGAGACTGTGTTGGAAACCTCTGAGCCAATCCTATCTCCTTCTTGGGCCCCTGATGGTAGTCGGATAGCTTATGTTTCCTTCGAGAAGGACAGTAAACCGGCCATTTATTTGCACGACCTGTCAAAAAAAACCCGAAGAATCATAACTAACTTTCAAGGTCTTAATGGAGCACCTTCGTTCTCACCAGACGGACAAAAACTAGCACTTGTTTTGAGTAAATCGGGTAACCCAGATATTTGGACCTACGATTTAAATACAAGACGAATGGCACAGATTACCAGGCACTATGGAATCGACACCGAACCCTCATGGTTTCCAGATGGGCGATCTCTGATCTTTACCTCAAATCGTGGTGGGAGTCCCCAAATTTATAAGGTAGATCTGTATGACCTTAAAATTCAACGTTTAACATTTGAGGGAGATTATAATGCCGGGGCCAGCGTGTTAGCGGATGGAAGTGCGATGGTCATGGTACACCGTCGTAATGATGTCTACCATATAAGTTTGCTTGACCTTCGCAGGGGACGCCTTTCCGTTTTAACTAAAACATCTCTTGATGAATCTCCAAGTATCGCGCCTAACGGAAGTATGGTAATTTATGCTACTGAAGATGATGGCCAGGGCATTTTGGCAGCGGTCTCAATTGATGGGGGTGTTCGCTTCAAACTGCCGTCGAGCGAGGGAGAAGTGAGGGAGCCGGCTTGGTCGCCGAGGAAAAGAACGATAATAAACTCAATTTTGGATTGATTTCTCCTCTATTGACATTAATCATGCGATAACTGCAATGCGCTTGAAGCTCAAAAATCCGCAGCGACGATGAATTCAGGTTAAATTTTTGTTTTAATTAGGAAATCCGAAACGCGTTCATATATAGGAGTAGAACATGGGAACACTAAGAAAGCTGGGCTGGCTGACGGTTGGCCTCATGTCAATTTTATTAGCTAGTTGTGCGAGCAACGAGCCTGTAGGTGGTGACGAAGATGCTTCCGCTGCCAGCGATATAAGCACTGAGGCTCCAGAGCAAGTAAAGAAAACAGTAGAACCCTCTGTAAGGGGTTCTAAACTAGTTATACCCTCAGAATCTGGTTTTGGGGAAGAGATGCTTCAAGGCCGTTTTTTCTTTGATTTTGATCAAGCTATCGTGAAACGGGCCGGTCATGACGAACTCAATAAACATGCAGCAGCGATGAAGCAGAATCCTTCTCTGCGCTCCCGACTTGAGGGACACGCAGATCAGCGAGGGACACGGGAATATAACCTTGCTCTTGGCGAACGCAGAGCTAATTCGGTGCGAGCTTATCTAGTTGCTCAAGGAGTTTCGTCGTCACAAATAGAAGTTATTAGTTATGGTGAAGAGAAGCCTTACGCGACCGGTTCAACTGAAATGAGTTGGTCTTATAATAGACGTGTAGAGATAGTTTACCGCTAATACGGACAGACGGATGAGGATACTCCGTTGGAGAACAGTAGGGTTTTACGGCTTAGTTCTCTTGGTAAGCCAAGTTTCGCTTGTATCAGGCCAAGGAATAAGTGCGATAGTAGTCGAAGAATCTTCCGCCGCTTCGTATAAGGACCCTATTCTTGAACCTTTTTCTCCCCCAATCGATGGACCTGAAGTGGGCTCTGCGATTGAGACCCAATATCAGGTTCAATTGTTAGAGAGGGAGATTATGATGTTGCGTGGGCTCTTGGAGGAGATCACTTTCAAAGTAGATCGTATGAGATCTACTCAAGATGATCGTTATTTAGAGTTGGACGCGCGCTTTCAAAATCTGGATGCGGATATTAAAACATTGCGAACTACACGGGACTTGTCCTCTAACACATCTGAAGAAAACCCTGTTACGGCTGATGACTTTGTTGGAGTTCAAGATGAGCAGACATTATATGATATCGCTCATGATCTGATTCGTAATAAACAGTATGATCTCGCTATCTCGCAGCTTCGGGCGGTTATCAATCGTTTCCCGGAGGGAAACTATGCTCCAAACGTCTATTATTGGTTGGGTCAGGTTTATGCTGCGAAGTCAGAACCTGATCTGGAGAATGCAACCGAAGCCCTAGAGCGCGTAATTCAGTTCTATCCTGAACATAGAAAGGTACCAGATGCTGCATTTAAGCTGGGTCAGGTATATAACCTTCTGGGGGATTGCGAGCGGGCGCGCGATTTGCTGGAACAAGTTGTCAGGGTGCATCAAGGGAAAACGGTCGCAACTTTGGCTGAGGCTTATCTTAGGGATAAGTTGAGTTGTGCAGGTTGAAGTATTGTAACCCGAGCCAAGAGGGTTATCGAAAATTTGTAGTGGTCTTTGAGAACAAAAGTTAATATGAAGTAACCTTTGATAATTATCATGAAAGCTTTTTGTTAGGGATAGTATTTTCATATTGATTTCCATTCTGGGAAAAAGTTAGATCGTATTTTCCGTACTCTGGTCAAGTTGAAATGTTATTTTGACCCAGTGAACTAGATTAAACGTGGGTTAAAAATTGGACAGAGAAACAGCAGTTCGTTCGCAAAATCTTGCTGATGCGGTACCTTTTTACGGTGAAGGTGCTCCTATTCCGGAATCGCGAGATTTGTCTGCCAAAGACGATACGAGCGGATTCAATGCTGTAGTAATCCTGTTGGCGCGTAGCTGGCCATATATTTCGCCGCAGGTCCTGGGTCGTTGGTGGATGCCTGGCGTTGGCGTTGAAGAACGTGTTGCCGAGCTTATTAGAGGTCGTGGCTATAGCTTCGTCTACATGCCTCTGCTCGTAACTATTTTGGCGGTGCTCTTCCCCTACTGCAGCATTGTCCCTATTACGTTCGAATATCCGTACAATTTTTTATTTTCGCTAATACTTCTGGCTGTGATCTTCTCGTGGCCGCTTCCAAATTTGACCGGCAGAATCCAGACTGTCTCTCTAGTGTTGGTCGTGTTGTCTCTGATACTCGCGAATATGATTGCCATCGTTCTGGTAGAAGGATTGGCTACTAAAATCTATACGGGTACTCTTTCGTTAGTCTGCTTGCTGGGTTGGTTTGTCCAGATTCGAATCGTTCCAACCGGGGTAAAATTTAGGGTAAGGGTTGGTTCACACCTTATTTACTATTATGGTCTTGAGGCGCTCAAAGGCCTAGGTGTTTTATTCATCGGTTTGGTGACCGCAGAAATTATTAATCAGTCTGTACTTCAAAATGAACCTCTCATGCCAGGCTTATCAGCGCTACTTGGCTACCCTAGCATGTCAGCGGAAGCCTTGGCCGTTCTCTCAGAGGCACAAAGAATGGAACTGCGTTGGGCGCCAATTAAGATTGAGCTAGCGTGGTTTCTGTTGCTCTGGCCTCTCGATATTTTTCTACTTTATTACATAATTTGGGTTTTTCAGCGTATTAATCACGATCTGAGACTTGCCTTAGTCGATCAGTGGCACAAATTATCACTCCGCCACCATTCGGATCACCGAGTAGGAGATTCTATTTGGCGAATTCAATCAGATTCTGAGACTGTGACTCATGTTCTAAAGGTGTTAGGTGAATTAGCAGTAATGCTTGTTAATGTGGTCGTCACAGCTGCCCTGATAACCATTTTATCACCTTTACTTGGTTTCATTATCCTATTTACCCTCGTGCCAACATTTTTGGTGGCTCGCTGGGCAATGCCCAGGTTTCGAACACGCTCATTGGTGCAGCGTATTGCTAACGCAGACCTTACTTCTATGGTTCAAGAGTCTTTCCGGTCGATAAAGTTAACCAAGGCTTATGAGGCAGGGGAGCGCTCTCAGGCTAATTTTGAAGATGATTCTATGATCGCCTTTAATGCTGAATATCGTAATGAAAGGCTGGGTTTTAGGGTAAGTGTTATTACTGAGTCCTATTCGGCCGTATTAATTTTTGGAGGGGTTTGCCTTATGGCCCTCTGGTCTAGTACTAGTCAACCCACGTTTGCTAGGGAATTGATTGCCTTGGCTGGCCTTTCGTTTGTAGTCTGGAATCTTTCTGCTTACCAGTGGACCCGGGAGCGGTATGAGGGCGCCGTGGGCCTAATCGTTGAAATAATGCGAATATGGGGGTGGGCTCAGGATGTTGCTATGGGGTTAAGACGTGTCTTTGATATCTTGGATATGGAGCCCGAGGTTCGGGATAAGCATGGTGCAATACCCTTTAAAAAATTCGAGCAGGAAATACGCTTTAAAGACGTTGCGTTCGCCTATTCTCCTGAAAGACCCGTTCTCGATGGAGTAAATCTGGTTGCAGCTCCGGGCACTATCACAGCGATTGTGGGTCCGACGGGTTCGGGAAAATCCACACTGGTTAATCTATTACTAAGACTATTCGACCCAGATAGGGGCGTTATTTCAATAGATGGAAAGGATATTCGGGATTTTTCAGTGGATTCCTTACGAAAGCATATAGCGATTGCGCTTCAAGAAAATGTTCTCTTTGGTATGACTATTAGAGATAACATCCGTTATGCTGTGCCTGACGCAGACGAAGCAAAAATAAACGAAGCAGTCAGAATTGCCTGTTTACAAGAAACCTTGGAAACGATGCCAGATGGCCTCGATACAATGCTAGGAGATAGGGGAGGACGTTTGTCGGTAGGTCAGCGTCAGAGAATATCTATAGCTCGAGCGATAATTCGCGATACACCTATTCTTTTACTGGATGAACCTACTGCCTCGCTTGATGCTGATACTGAACACCGAGTCCTAGAGAATTTAAGGGAATGGGCTGAAAATCTTGATTCGTCCAAGCGAGCAATCTTCCTTATCACTCATCGGATATCGACAATTCGTCGTGCAGACGAGATTCTCTTTCTAGAATCGGGCAAGGTGGTGGAAAGTGGTGATCACCAAAAACTTATGTCGATAGAATCTGGACTATACAGATCCTTTGTGCGCGCTGAATCAGGAGATATTACACTTGACTGATACTTTCACGAGAGAGAGTAAATTCTCTCTCGAAAAGCTGCGTGAAGATGAAGAAGCTCTTGATGAGAAGGCGAGCTTAGTTGACTCAGAGACGGACATCGATAATCGTACAACGGCCCGTTTGATCTGGCGTTGCTTGCTACTCATAAGATTTTATTGGAAGAGGTTTGCAGTAGTTTTATCTATGGGTTGGGTCATACAAATCGTTACTACTGCGGTCGCACCGTGGATTGGGAAAGTGCTTGTAGATCAGGTTGTACTGGGCAATCCATTACCCGAAGACGGCTCTGGTTATCCGTCCTTTTTAATGCCAGTAATCGAGTTTTTGTTAGATAAGTCTGCCGTCGCTATTTTATTTTGGTTGGCAGTTTGGACTTTGCTTGGTATAGCATTTCGTATTGTCTGGCATTACATTGGTAATCTCATCGAGGTTCGGATGCAACACTCCTTGTTGCATATGGTACGTTCTCGATTATTTGAGGGTCTGCGTTTATTACCAATTACTAAACTAGATAACCAACCTATTGGGGATTCGGTTTTTCGAGCAATGCATGATGTGCACTCCATACCTTCTGTTATAAGATGGATTGTACAAATTTTGGGCTGGGCAGTAGTTACGATTATAACTGCAGCGTATACAATGACGAGTGCTTACCCAGAATCCCCCATCCTCGTATGGTTAGCTGTTGGTTCTATGCCGATGTACCTTCTTGTTACAACACCCTTTTCTCGAATGATTCGTCGGAGAGCGCAGGCAAGTGCGGCAGCGGGATCGGTTTTCGTGAGCACCACAGAGGAAGGAATGGACAATATTCAGGCCGTACAGAGTTTGGGTGTGAATGAGATTGAGAAAGAGCGTTTTGCGCTTGCTAGCGCCAATTCTTTTCGGCGGGATCGCTACTTAGTCTTGGTCAATAACTTAGTTAACAAGTTTGGAGAAAGTACCGGCAGAATACTGTTTTGGGGCGTAATGCTGTATGTGCTGGGTAAGGTGGTCTCGGGAGAAATGACGCCAGGGGACTATGCTGTAGTGATTGGCTATTTCATGGCGGTGAGCGAGCCTGCTGCGGTTCTGGCTTGGCTCTGGATAGGTTTGCAGGAACCAGCTGCCAAAGCCCGCAGGGTTTTTGCAATGTTGGATATGGAGCAAGAAAGAATCAACTCCTCCAAAGCTACGGCAAAAATAAGTGAGAGCCTTTTGTTTGAGGAAGTTGGTTTTGTATATCCAGATGGCAGGAGAGCACTTGCAGATATAAGTTTTGAAGCGAATATGGGAGAAATAGTTGCCATCGCGGGCCCAACGGGTGCAGGTAAGACGACTCTTGCTTACTTGATCGCTCGATATCATACCGCTACGGAAGGTTATATCCGAATTGACGGTCAGGATATTAATGATGTTTCTATCGATAGTTTACGTAGTCAAATAACCTACATATTCCAGGAAACAGAAACGCTTGCGATTTCGATTGCAGACAATATTCGATACGGCAATCCCAAAGCGACCATGGAAAAGGTAATGCACTTTGCAAGAATCACGGGAATCCATGATTTTATCACTAGTTTACCAGAAGGATACGAAACTCATTTGGGTACAACTAATAGCAAGCTCTCGGTGGGCCAGAAACAGAGAATAGCAATTGCGCGTGGTTTGATTCGGGAGACGCCGATTTTAGTGCTTGATGAACCAACGTCTGCTCTTGATCCAGAGACGGAGGCCTATTTAATTTCTGCTCTCCAAGAGGTCGCAAAAGATAGAATCGTGATCATCATAGCTCATCGACTTTCTACAATCGTGCAGGCAGATCGAATCGTTTTTTTGGAGGATGGTAAGATACAAGAAGAGGGTACCCATGATGCTTTGATGTCTAGAGAATATGGACGTTATAAAAGATTTGTAGATTTACAAAGTCAGTGAAGACAGATGATCATAACTCGCAAGTAGTGGCCTACCGCTCCCGATTTGGTGGGCCGTCCGCGACTCGAACGCGGGACCAACTAGTTAAAAGCCAGCTGCTCTACCAACTGAGCTAACGGCCCATTCACGAGAGAGCCGTATATTAAACATTTGCGTTGAAAACTCAAGTTAGGTTTAGTTGGTCAAGTATTTTGGGCGCCAGGTCCTTGCCTGTTAAATCCTCTATTGTCATTAGACCCCCTGGATTGACTACATTAAACTCGATTACCCAAGGGTAAACCATATCAATACCGACATAGTTTGCTCCGATTCCACGAAGCCATACCCCAATTTGATTGCAGTAGGCAGTTTCATCTGGCGTTAGATCGCATGCCTCAGTTTTTGCTCCCCGCAGAAGATTAGTGCGATGGTCACCAGTCGCTAATCGTTTGTATTGACCCACTACTTTCGCGCCAGCTATGAGCACCCTTTTTTCTCCATATTCAATTTCGGATATATGTTTTTGTACTAGCGCGTACTGATCACCTCTAGATCCACATAAATTTTCGAGTATCACCCGGTTGTTTGAATTGCCGGGTTGCAGTAGAAAGACATCACGGCCCAAGCTGCCTGCCGGTGGTTTTGCGATCCAAGTATTTTTCGAGGATTCAACAATATCTAGTAGCTCGTTAGCATCTGTTGATGCGTGAGTCTCCGGATGTCTAAACACCTTGGTATTACTCGTGATGTAATACTTGCTCTTTAGATGCATTATAGCTTCCAGAGAATTTATAAAATGTATTCCACAGCTACTTGTATAAAGAAGTTGGTATTTGTCGAGGAAAGATTCTTTTGCACCAAGTGAGAAAATCCAAAGATCAGTGAACTCGCGCACATTAAAACGGGTCAGTTCATGAGGAGGCTGAACTTTGTGGACAAGTTGGGTGTGTTCCCATCCCGAGGCGGTAATATGGGATTTGTGTAGAGAAAGTGTATCAATAAACAGTAAGGTAACAGAGATTCCTCTTTTAAGTAGCTCGTTCGCCATCCGGAAGTAATTCGAATTAACGTAGACTGCCTCAAACTTTGGGACAAAAAATGCAACCTTTCTCACTACTCACTATCTCCCCACTTCTCCGCAATTAAGTATAATATATTATAAATAATGAACTGGAATGAAGATTGAATAGTATTGCTTTTGATGTTCCTCTGCACCAAAGCCATCTCTTAGCTCAGGAAGAAATTGATGATTTCAAAGAGAGAATCAAAACCTTGCTTTTGAGGGAGGACGCAGTTTTAGTTGCGCATTACTATACTGATGATGCGATACAAGAGCTTGCAGAAGAAACGGGCGGTTGTGTTTCTGACTCTTTAGAGATGGCTAGATTCGGAAGCTTGCATCCAGCGAAGACTCTGATTGTGGCAGGGGTCAAGTTTATGGGTGAAACGGGGAAGATACTTAGTCCTTGGAAGCGTGTGCTTATGCCAACGCTGGAAGCTACTTGCTCTTTAGATTTAGGATGCCCAGCTGATGAATTTGCGTCTTTTTGCGCTAAACATCCTGATAGGACGGTGGTTGTATACGCCAATACTTCTGCAGCAGTCAAAGCTCAGTCAGATTGGGTGGTTACTTCTAGTATTGCTTTAGAGGTAGCAGAGTATCTGACCAGTCAAGGTGAAAAAATACTTTGGGCTCCTGATAAATATTTGGGTTCTTATATTCAGAATGAAACTGGTGCAGATATGGTGATGTGGGAAGGTTCCTGTATCGTGCACGAGGAATTTAAAGCGAAAGGATTGAAGGATCTGATGAATGTTCATCCCGATGCCGCAGTATTGGTTCATCCAGAATCTCCGGGAGAGGTAATCGCTTTGGCCGATGTGGTTGGTTCCACAACTCAAATTTTGAAAGCCTCCCGTGATTTACCAAACGATAAGTTTATCGTAGCTACAGATAAAGGCATTTTTTATAAAATGCGATCTTTGGTTCCAAATAAACTGTTTATCGAGGCGCCGACTGCAGGTAATGGGGCCGCGTGTCGAAGCTGTGCGCATTGTCCTTGGATGGGGATGAATTCCCTAGAATGCCTTGAAAACGCCCTTACAGAGGGTACTAATGAGATCTTTGTTGACGAGACTGTAGCGGAGAAAGCATTGCAACCACTCAAACGTATGGTCTCTTTTGCTGAAAGCAACAATTTCCGAATTAGAAGGAGGTAGTTATCGCCCTTCCTTTTTAATCGCTTCAATCTCTTTGATCCTGGTCCTTATTTTCGACTCTTGTTGGAAATTATTTGGGACAAGAGGTACCACATAGCTTAGCTGCTGAATCGCACGATCAAGGTTACCAGTTAATACAAAATATTCAGCCCGACTCCAATGCACGGCAGGAATATCCTTCGCTAACCCTGCGGCTTCTGCTAAGTGATACCAAACGAAGGCATCATTTTGACGTTCTGTGGTTAGTTTAGTAAGTAGGTTTTGGGAACGCTCTGGTGAAGTATTCATTAAAACTTCAGCGAGCATCATTGTTAGAGGGTAGTTGCCTGGATTGTTTGCAAGGGCATCCTTAAGAAGCACCTCAGCTTTTTTGAACTGCTGTAGCATCATATAAACATTAGCTTCTGCTATTCTGATAGAAATTTTATTAGGATAGATTTCTAGTAGTTCAGCAAGCTTAACTTTTGCTTCTTGAAATTTTCCTTCTTCCGTAAGTGCAAGTACGAGACCGTATATATTTGCATGTTGCCTAACCAAGTCCGAATTTTTAATCCCGGCTAAAAAGTAGGGTATTACTTCACTCGGTGATCTGGCATTGATAGCTTTTGCTCGAGCCTTCATTATTTGGAAATCAATATTTAAGGGATAGTCTTTACTTGGATATTTAGTAGTTTGATTGTAAGCGTCTGTAATCCTTGACTGTGTCACTGGATGTGTGCGAAGAAACTCTGGCATCGAATTAGACTTATACCGCGTTGTTTTTTCCAACTGTTCGAACATATAGGCCATTGCTCGGGGGTTCATTTTGGCTGCGATAAGAGTATTTATGCCAATACGATCGGCCTCTGCCTCTCGCGCTCGGCTATGACGCAATTGATCTGATGCTGACACCCCTTGAACGGTACTTAGCAGTGCGGTGCCTGCTTCGCCGCTTACAGTAGTCATTACTATAATGCTTGCAAGAACCCCAGCCATCGTGAGCATGCTCGATTTTTGTTGAGCTTCAACACCTCTTGCGTAGTGGCGCTGACTCAAGTGAGCGATTTCATGTGCTAATATGGCTGCTAGTTCTTGCTCTGTTTCTGAGTATTTAAAGAGGCCATCATGGATACCGATTATTCCTCCAGGCACGGCAAAAGCGTTCAGTGTAGGGCTATCTATTATAATAAGGTCTAATCTCCGGTCATCTAATTGACTATTAGAGACCAGTTTGTAGGTAAGATGTTCGAGGTAGTCCTGTATAATTGGGTCGTCAAGTATTGGCGCTTGTTTTCGCAACGCGCGTAAGAATCCCTGGCCTAATTTTCTTTCTTGGGCTGAAGAGACCAAGGCGGACATAGGATCGCCTAGTGATGGTAAATTTTGATTACTAGCATAAACTGGACCCGAAAATGTTGGGGTCAGTATCATTACAAGCCAGCAGGCTAAACTACAAATTTTTAAGTTATTCTGCACCAGTCCCACAAAGACCCTAATTAAATTACATTAGACCACGGTTTATCAAAACGTTCTTTCATCGCGCAGTTCATTCAGGTGCTATAATAAGGATATTATGAGTAAAAATGTGCTTAAACCAGATGAAAAACTTGATGCAGGTGGGCTTACATGTCCTATGCCTCTCTTAAAGGCTAAACAGGCTCTTAATAATATGGAGCGTGGCTGTATACTTGAAATAATAAGTACTGATTCGAGTTCTAAGCGGGATTTCGAGGTATTCTCGAGGCAAAGCGGTAATGAACTCTTGGAAAGTAAAGAGGTAGATGGCGTATTTACTTACCTATTGCGGAAGGTATAGATAGTGTTTGACGTGGTTCGAGGTTGGATTGACGCTCACCTGTCTGACGAGGAGGCGCTGCTTTTTACTGCGATCCTAATTGTTTTTTTTGTGATAATCATCACAATGGGAGCAATCCTTGCGCCATTAATTACTGGAATTGTCCTTGCTTACATCATGCAAGGCATAATTACTTTGCTCTCTCGCTTTCAAATACCCCGAGGGTTAGCCGTTTCAATAACATTCCTGGTTTTCCTTGGAGGTTTCATCGGGTTTCTCTTCTTTGTTATTCCTCTAGTTTGGCGGCAGTTACAGAGTTTAGTAAATGGCTTGCCAACCATGATAAATCGTGTCCAGGAGATTCTTGATAGACTACCAGATCAATTGTACGGGTTTATCCCTGAACAGCAGATTCGTATTTGGGTAGACATGATGAGCTCAGAAGCGACTGGTATTACCGAATGGCTGGTCTCGTTTTCGCTATCTTCGTTGCCGGTCTTAGTTACTGTCGTGGTTTACGTTCTTTTAGTTCCGATACTTGTCTTATTTTTGCTGAAAGATAAGGAGCACATTATTAGCTGGTGTTTATCATTTCTTCCTAATAAACGGCCTTTGATGAATAAAATTGGGAAAGAGATGAACCAGCAGATGTCCAACTATATTCGTGGAAAATTTATAGAGTTTCTTATCGTAGGGATTACAAGTTATGTTTTCTTCGCAATTATGGGTCTAAATTATGCCGTATTATTGGGATTTTTGGTTGGTTTATCCGTAATCGTTCCTTACGTTGGTGCGATTTCCGTTACAATTCCTGTACTCATTATCGCTTACCTCCAGTTTGGTTGGGCCTCAGAATTTGTATATGTGGTGATAGGTTACGGAATTATTCAAGGAATTGATGGCTTAGTGCTTGTCCCTTTGTTATTTTCGGAAGCTAATAACCTGCATCCAATTGCGATAATTACTGCGGTGCTCGTTTTTGGAAGTTGGTGGGGACTTTGGGGGGTTTTTTTTGCAATACCTTTGGCTACTCTTGTTAAAGCGATAATCAATGCTTGGCCCTCTGGAGTTCGCTAGTAGAAAATAAAGGTTGGTATGCTAAAACCATCTATTGTGAAGGTCTTTGACCCCCAGTAAAATTAGAATTTTGTGAGGAGCTGTTTGCATGTTGAGTGGTAGTATTGTTGCTCTAGTCACCCCGATGACATTAGACGGTGATATCGATTGGCGGGCTATGGATGAACTCTTGGAATGGCATATTGAAATGGGGACGGCAGGCATTGTCCCGGTGGGAACGACAGGAGAATCAGCAACAGTTTCCATGGATGAACATTGTGCCATTGTTGAGCATGTGGTAAATAGCGTTCGGAAAAGGGTCCCTGTTATAGCAGGTACTGGTGCAAATGCCACATGGGAGGCTATTGAGTTAACAAAAGCAGCAAAGCAAGCAGGTGCGGATGCCTGTCTTTTGGTAACGCCTTACTACAATAAGCCTACGCAGGAAGGCTTATATCAGCATTATAAAGCAATTGCAGATGCCGTAGACCTGCCTCAAGTGCTCTATAATGTGCCCTCTCGGACCGCATGTGACATGCTTCCCCACACTATAGCTCGCTTAGCAGAGCTTGATAGTGTGGTAGCGGTCAAGGAAGCCACTGGTGATATCGATAGAGCGAGACAGATCTTGGAACTCTGTGACTTGGTTGTATATTCCGGGGATGATCTTTCAGCACGAGAGCTCATGCTTAATGGTGCAAAAGGAACAATTAGTGTGACCGCGAACGTGGCTCCAGATAAAATGGCAGCGATGTGCAATGCTGCCATAGCGGGACAAGCTAAAGATGCAGCTGCAATCGATAAGAGTTTGGTGGGATTACATAACCATCTATTCCTCGAAGCTAATCCAATTCCAGTTAAATGGGTATTAGCAGAAATGGGTCTTATACCGAGAGGTATTCGCTTGCCCCTTACCCAACTATCAATAGAGCATCATGATCAACTACTTGATTCTATGCGGCTTGCTAACATAACTAAGTAGGCATTATCGGGAACTTATGAATCGGTTAATGCAATTTGTTTTCTTTATGCTCTTATTTTGTAGCCTCTCTGGATGCTTATTCCAAGAAACTGCGGTGCGGGCTCGTCTAGAGAACGGCTCTACCCCACCGTTGGTTATCCCTGATGATATGGATAAGCCCATTTTTGTCGACTTAATGCCTATCCCGAATATAGAGATTGATCCAGCTTCAACCGACTACAAAATTGGACCACCTGAGTCTCTGAGTACAACTTTTACTGTAGATAAAATCGTGATAAAGCGACTGGGTGATCAGCGCTGGGTCTTTCTTGACGTACCCCCCCGTTCAGTTTGGCCGCATGTTGTTCGATTTTTTGAAGAAAACAATCTACATATCGAGAAAGCAGATCCTGCTTCGGGCTTTATAGAGACAAAATTGCTAATCAGCGAAGAAGGTACGGGTGAATCAATATTCCAAAGCTTAAAACTAGGAGTTTTGCTCGGTAAGTCAAAACAACAGCTTAAGCTAAGATTGCAAATAGAGCCTGGAGTTCGGTCTGGTAGTACTGAACTTTTTCTGAAACATCGCGCAATTAGCGATAGGTATTCACCTGAAAAAATCGACTGGAGTCAAACGTCAGACGATCCTCAGTTGGAGGCGGCAATATTGAAAGATCTAGCCTACAATCTTGGTGATCACGTGACTAATGATCAAACTATTTCTCTCATTGCTTCGGGTTTAGAGGATAGTCGAACAAAGTTGATATGGAATAGAGAGCAGCCTGTATTAACCTATCGTCTTGATTTTAATCGAGCGTGGGCTACTGTAAGTGCTGCAATTGAAAATGCAAACATTCAGGTTGAGGATCTAAATCGTACTGAATCTTATTTCTATGTATATTTTAACGAGGGTCATGAAGCTGATACGGGGTTTTTAGGCAGACTTCTCTTGCGAGATAAGGGGGAAGCCGAGGAGCGTAATCTGTTCCAGCTTCGCCTATCAACTATCAAAGATGAAGTACATGTTTCGGTTTACAGTGACCAAACCACCATGGCCGATATAAAAATTGCTGAAAAGCTACTTAAAGTAATTAAAAAATACTCCTCATGACGCTAGGTCCACTATAGGGTGCGTATCGCTTCTCTTGGTAGTGGGAGCCGTGGGAATGGAACCTTGATCGAAGATGAGGATACCTGTCTGCTCGTAGACCTTGGTTTTTCTTTAAAAGAAACTATAGTCCGCTTACGACGTCTGTCTAAATCTCCCGAGGATATCAACACTATTTTAGTTACTCATGAACATGCCGATCATATTAGCGGGGTGGATGCTTTTGCTGCAAACTTTGGCATCGCTACGCGTATGACTTCGGGTACTTTCCGAGGCTCTCAGTATGAGAAAAGGTCAAATTGTAAAGTAGTCAGCAGCCATCATCCGTTTAAGATAGGTACGATTGAAATAGAACCAATTCCAGTTCCCCATGATGCTCGAGAACCAAGCCAGTTTATTTTTACGGGAGGGAGCAAATATCGCTTTGGTCTTTTGACAGATATTGGACATATTACAACTCATGTTCGAGAGAGATATAAGAACTGTGATGCCCTATTTCTCGAATGTAACTACGATGCTCAGATGCTTGCTGATGGTCCTTATCCTTCCGGGTTGAAAACCCGAGTTGGGGGGAGCCAGGGGCATTTAAGCAATAGTCAAGCTGCGGAACTATTGCATTTGGTAAAAAATGATCGACTTAAATATGTAGTTATTGGTCATATTAGCGAGAAGAATAATACTCCAGATCTAGCCTTAGAAGCTGCTCAAAAAGCACTGAGTAATTGGCGGGGAGAGCTCATTGTTGCAGATCAAAAAACAGGTTTCCCCTGGCTTAATATGGGTTGAAAACTGTATCTATATACATTACTGTATACAAATACAGTAAAATACGATGAAGATTGCACTTATGAAAGTAAAGCACATTGTTTCTCAAGATATCTGGCTTATGAGCAAAGGTAATAAGATACTCTATAGAGGTAAATCAAATCCTTGGCACTCTCCTCGAATTGTGGCAAAAGCACTGCTTCGGGTTGGAATTAAAGTTACATAACTGTCCATAATATGACGATTGCCTTCTAATAAGACTAGATAGAAAAAATCCACTTAAAGATGTAGTCTACGCGTTTTTTATTTTGAGGGTCCTATGAATACGGTATCTAACGTTGTTGAAGTCAGCGCTGAGAATTTTCAATCAGAAGTAGCTGAAAAGTCGGCTCAGAAGCCCGTACTCCTCGAATTCTACGCTGAATCTCCAGAAGCAAATCAAGATTATTCAATCTCACTACGACAATTAGCTGGGGAGTACCAGGGAAAATTTCTGTTGGCTAGGGTAAACATTCAAAATAATCGACAGTTGGTGCAGCAGCTTCAAGTTAGGACTTTACCTACGGTAAAAGTAATTTTTCAAGGGAAAATGCTACAAGATCTCGAGGGACCTCAAGAATTAGAACAACTGAGAACGCTCTTAGACCAAATTACCATGAGTCCTTTAGATAGAATTCGGGAGAATATGGGTGAAATGCTGGCAAATGGTCAAAGAGCAGAGGCTATTGAGATGTTGCAACAGGTGATCAGTCAGGAACCAAGTAATTATGCTTTGCAAGCTGAACTCTCTGATCTGTTGATATTGGATGGTCGTGTAGATGAGGGTAAAAAGGTTTTGGAAAAATTATCTTCCGACACCGAAGGTATTGAAAAACCAGCTAACCGATTGTACTTTCTCGAGCTTGCCGCCTCTCTACCTTCAACAACAGAATTATATTCTGAAGTAGATAAAAATAGCGATAACTTAGCCGCTCGTATGGATTTGGTATTTGCATTGATTGCAGGCAATGAGTTGGAAGCAGCTTTAGACCAGCTTTTAGAGATTCTGAAAATTGATCGAGAATGGGAGGAGCAAAAAGCTCGCACCACAATGATCCGAGTATTTAGTTTGCTTGGGAAAGGGAGCCAGATCGCTACGGTTTATCGAAGAAAAATGTTTACCCTGTTGCACTAAACTGTGTAGGTCTAAAGCATATTTTGCTATCCTGCAGGGAACTACGGAGTTCTGGGAGGTGCGCGTTTGTTTGATCTATTACCCGTTGTTTTAACTAGTTCTGTAATCGGATGGCTTCTCTCCGTTGTGTTCTATGCTCGAAAGACGCGACGGCTTGTTATTTCGGAGGCGACGTTAAAGGCAGTGAAAGAAGGGCTATCTGAGCAACTTACAGAGCTATTGACGCGTAATAAGTCTCTAGTCATGGATCTAGAAAAAGCGCGAGATGAATCTACCAGTTTTCGAGAAAAGATTTCCGTTTTGCAAACAACACTTCAAGAGCAGTCCGGTCAGAATGAAGAAAAGTTGGCTATGCTCGAGCGAGCGAGTGAGAAAATGAATAAGGAATTCAGTTCCATCGCAAGAGAGATATTTGATTCTCGACAGAAGCGATATAGGGATGAAAGTAAAGAGCAGATTTCAAGTTTGCTGAACCCTTTGCAAGCACGCATCAAGGACTTCGAAAAAAGAATTGAGGATACCTATAGCAATGAAAGTAGGGAACGTTTTTCACTAGCAAAAGAACTGAAAAATCTGCAAGACTTAAATATCAAAATCAGTAATGACGCTATCAATCTGACCAATGCGCTGAAGGGCGAAAGTAAGACTCAAGGAACTTGGGGTGAGGTTATCCTTGAACGAGTTTTAGAGAAATCTGGTTTGCAGAAAGGAAGAGAATATGAGGTTCAGGTGGCATTACGGGACGAGCAGGGAAGGAAACGGCAGCCCGATGTTGTGGTCCATTTGCCAGAAGGAAAGAATATTATTATCGATGCGAAAGTATCTCTAACAGCCTACGAGAGATATTGCTCATCAGCAGAAGATCCTGAAAGACAGGAGGCGTTAAGACAGCACGTTCAGTCGCTACGAAGACATCTCAGAGGTTTAGGAGAGAAAGATTATCAGCGGTTGGAAGGTACATATACTTTAGACTTCGTTTTGCTCTTTGTGCCAGTGGAGGCGGCCTTTTCATTAGCGGTCCAATATGATGGAGAAATTTTTTCTGATGGTTTTGAGAAGAATATTGTTATTGTGAGTCCGACTACATTGCTGGCTACGCTGCGTACTATCCAGAATATTTGGCGCTACGAAAATCAGAACAGGAATGCGCAAGAAATTGCGAATCGTGCAGGTGCTTTGTACGATAAATTCGTCGGCTTCGTTTCTGATATCGAGACAGTAGGTTCGAGAATCGATTCGGCTCAGACTGCTTATACGGACGCCTATAAGAAGTTGACTTCCGGTAAAGGTAATCTTGTCAAACGGGCTGAGGGAATGCGTGAGCTTGGTGTAAAAGTAAGTAAAAAACTGCCCAGGAATTTGGTTGAGATGCCGGTCAGAGAGATCAGCAATGTAACCAACGAGAAATAGTGAACGCCAGGCATCCCTTCTCCTGATTTTGTAACAGTTAAATACACATTTTTCTGTTCATCTTTCCTGGGAGCCCGTTTTATTCTTACCAAAGCCAGGCCGCCCCGCGGACGCCACTGGAATCTCCATGCAAGGCAGGCACAATCTTGTTGTTTATTTGGTCTGAAAATACGTATCGATTTAGGTATTTTTTTGTCTCTCTGTAAATTGATTCTGCGTTGGACATTCCACCACCCAAAACAATCACATGCGGATCGAGAATATTGATAACGGTGGAAAGTGCAAGTGCCAACAAATTATGATACTGATCCAGCACCTTACAAGCTGCTTCTTCACCCTGCGTTGCTTTCATCACGACGTCTTTGGCACTGCATTCTTGTCCTGTTATTTCTTGAAAGGTTCTTTGGAGACCTGGTCCCGATAACCATGTCTCTACACAATCGACTTTGCCACAATAGCAGTTTCTTCCTGGTTTGGGCTCGTAATCACCTCGATAACTAGCTAGTGGTAACGTATTATGGCCCCACTCTCCGCAGATAGCGTTAATTCCCGTTATTAGTTGCTTATTTAGACAAATGCCACCTCCAACCCCGGTGCCCAGAATAATTCCGAAGACTGAAAAATCGTTTTGTGCGGCACCATCGTTTGCTTCTGAAAGGGTAAAGCAATCCGCATCATTAGCGATACGTACCTGCCTACCAAGTTTTCGCTCAAGATCTTCTTGGAGATTCATGCCGTTTAGAAAAGTACTATTACAGTTTTTCATTGAGCCTGTAAGAAGAGATATAGCGCCAGGGGTGCCTATACCAATTGGGACGTTATCTGGGGCAGGGAGGGATTCTATAATCCTTGAAATTGCGCTTAGAGTTTCCCCATAACTATCCTTGGGTGTTGGTAATCTCTCGGTCTTTGTAATTTCCCCCTGCGAATCCATAAGTACGGCTTCTATTTTTGTTCCTCCCAGATCAATTCCGATGCGGGGTCCTTGGTTGACTCTAATCATCTCAAAAAACTCAGATCAGTTAGCAACAGGGACTGGGAGCAGTTTGACTGTCAGAACTCAATGACGACCCACACTCGAAAAGCCCAAAATGCTTCGTCTCCTTACCTTGAACCTTAAAAAACCGGCTAAATCGCGATTGTGATAGCATCCTCGCTGTATTACTGCAAACTAACATGGGTCGACCCTTCTCGAATATATGATGATCATCTAGCATAAATTGATTTGGGGTTTCCTCAATTCCTCCAAGATACCAAGCAACCTGACCGTAGTTTTCACAGCGATCCTCAAGTTCTATGTTGAAAGCTCGCATGGTTATGGAAAAGAATTCAATATCACCCACCTTTGACTCGATATCTTCATTATTGATCTGAATTCTTACGTTACTAACTACGCGATAGTCATAGCAACCAAGTTTGGCTAGCAGCCGCCGAAAATCTTCTATATACAGAGCACCCCCAAGACACTCTCCTCGAAGTATAGGGTCTCTCTGCAGGTTTTCAGGAATCCGCCTCGAACAGAATACGTCGGAGAAATATAGCTCACCTCCAGGTTTAAGAACTCTGAATATCTCTTTAAAGGCTTTTTGTTTGTCATAACATAAATTAAGAACACAGTTGGAAGTAACTAGATCAATACTATTATCCTCTATATTAATAGTGCTCAGGTCTTCAATATACCCCTCATGAAAGGTAGTATTAGAGCAACGGTAACCAAATTTATTACGGTGGTAATCCGCATACTTAATTGCGATTGCTATTTGGGCGGGTGTCATATCGATGCCAATAACATGGCCATTTTCGCCAACTAATTTAGAGAAAATGAACGAATCGCGACCGGTTCCACATCCAAGATCTAGAACAACTTTATTCTCAATTGCATTGGGTATGGGTGATCCGCAGCCATAAAACCGACTAGTAACCTCTGGATGTATAGATTTCAATACCTCTCTAATGTAAACAGGTAGCGATTCAGTAGCGCAGCAGGCATTCGTTTTTAAGTCTTGGTTTGATTTTAGTTCTTGAGCGTAATAACTTTTGATAGCCTCAGTTATCTGCTCTTGAGAGGTTGGCATAATAAATTCCTCTTTGTCACTTAAATTGGTTTGTTTAGAAGTCTCAACGATATTTTGTAAACACAAAATAATAGACGATTTTTCTGCGGGCGAAACCCCTTAAAAGAAAATTTTGAGTATTTAATCTATCAAACGTCGCTCAAAAATTCTTTATTGTGAGATAAGCGCATCAAAACTTTACTTTTATCGCTTAGCCCCATAATGTGCCTTCCCGTTAATACTTTCAAAAACTTTAAATCTAGGAAACCGAACAATGGTAGATTCCATGGAGCACGAAGCGCTTATTTATCACCGGGAACCTGTGGCTGGTAAGTTATCCATTCAGCCTACAAAGCCTCTCTCCAATCAGCATGATTTAGCTTTGGCTTATTCTCCAGGAGTCGCCTTCGCGTGTACAGCGATTGAAAAGGATAACAAGAATGCCGCTGACTACACTGCCCGTGGTAACTTGGTTGGAGTAGTCTCTAACGGTACTGCAGTTTTAGGTCTTGGCGCTATTGGCCCTCTTGCAGGAAAGCCTGTTATGGAAGGTAAAGCTGTTTTATTTAAAAAGTTCGCCAATATTGATGTTTTTGATATTGAAATCGATGAAACAAACACTGAAAAGTTGATCGATATCATTGCCTCCTTGGAACCCACGTTCGGAGGAATAAATCTCGAAGATATCAAAGCCCCTGAATGCTTTGTCGTGGAGCGACGCTTGCGAGAAAGAATGAGTATCCCAGTTTTTCATGACGACCAACATGGTACTGCGATTGTATCTGCAGCCGCTATTTATAATGGGCTCAAGATTGTTGACAAGGCTTTGGAGGATGTGAAGTTAGTTGTATCAGGTGCGGGCGCTGCAAGCATTGCCTGTGTAGATCTATTAGTGGGTATGGGTCTGAATAAAGATAACGTAATTATGTGTGATAGTAAGGGAGTAATCTATCATGGCCGACAAGAGGGAATGAATGAATGGAAGGAAAAATATGCTGTACAAACGAACGCTCGAACTCTAGATGATGCAATGGTAGATTCCGATATCTTCATGGGATTGTCTGGTCCGGGCGTACTTAGTTCAGAGGCTGTCAAAACAATGGCGGACAACCCTCTGGTACTAGCAATGTCAAATCCAATTCCAGAAATTATGCCTGAACTAGCCCGAGAGGCAAGACCGGACGCTATTTTAGCGACGGGTCGCTCTGATTACCCTAATCAGGTAAATAATGTTCTTTGTTTCCCCTTCATTTTTCGAGGTGCTTTGGATTGTGGCGCTACAACCATCAATGATGAGATGAAGCAAGCCTGTGTTAGGGCTATTGCAGAATTGGCTACTAAGGAACCCACTGAAGAAGTAACGAAGGCTTATGCGGGACAAACTTTAAAATTTGGCAGGGATTACTTGATTCCCAAACCGTTCGATCCAAGACTAATTGAAGAAGTACCAGTGGCGGTGGTAAAAGCTGCAATGGAGAGTGGAGTAGCGACTAGACCAATTGAGGATATGGGTTCGTATCGCCGGAAGCTACACGCCTATGTGAGTAGCAGTAGAATATTCATGCAGCCTGTTATCGAACATGCATTGACTTTACCGGATGCGAAACTTGTGTTTGCCGAAGGCGAAAATCAGGATGTTCTGCTAGCTTTACAATCTGTTGTGGATGAAGGTGTTGCGAGACCTTTTATTATCGGTAGACCTAATGTTATCGAGCGAAAATTAGATGAGCTTGGTTTGAGAATTTCAATAGGTAGCGATATCGAAGTTATTGATCCTCTAACGTGCGAAAATCACGAAGAATACTATCGTTATTACCATGACAAAGTAGGGAGAAATGGTGTTTCTCTGGAGGCCGCTCAAAACTCTTTGCTTAGCAATAATACTGTACTAGCAGGCGTAATGACTGCGCTTGGAGAGGTTGATGGCGTTATTTGCGGTAAGGTTGGACGTTTTGACCACCATCTACGGGATATTACAACTGTCCTCTCTAATCAGCAAAGGCCGATGGTTTCCTCGGTGTGTGCAGTTCTGCTGCAGGACGGACCTTTATTTATAGCTGATCCTTTCGTCAACATCGACCCTAGCGAGGATCAGTTAGTAGTGCTGACACAACATTGTCTTGAGTTCATTCGAAAGTTCGGTATCGAGCCAAAGGTGGCTCTTTTGTCACATTCTAACTTCGGTACTTATGATGACGAAGGTGCCCACAAGATGAAGATTGCTGCTGAAAGACTGCGCGAGTGTAATCCTGATCTACAGATTGATGGTGAAATGCATGCAATATCAGCCTTCAATGAACAGTTGAGATCATCGATTTTTAAAAATAATCGCTTAACCGGCCGTGCTAATCTGTTAATTATGCCAAATATGGACGCAGCGAGTATAGCACTCGGGTTATCTCGGTCCATAAGTAACGCTATTATGATTGGCCCATATTTAAATGGTTTAGATAATGCAGCGCATATTTTAATACCTTCTGTTTCCGCACGGGGAATATTTAATATGGCTGCACTAACTGTGGAAGATGCGATTAGACAACGCGCAACCACTGTGCCCTTGGATGATCACGTTAAGTGAAATGATCTGAGATCGAATTCTTATGGATGTACATTGAGCGGTATGTCACCAACGCGTCACGCCATCAAGATTATATCTGTCAACATGAACATTGCTTGATTATGAGTAGTAATAGTTTAATTTAACGATGACTGTAAGCTAGGTGTCAGATTAAGGTCCTTTCTTACTAGGAAGTCTAATATTTCTAGCATTCTTGATGTTCCGACTTTATCACTTATCTTTATGACATATCTGCCATTGACAAGAAGAGCGGGCACACTAGCTATTTTCAAACGTCTGGCAAGTTGATCTGCAGATGTCACCCTGCTTTTAACAAAATTTGAATCGACAGCTTGCTCATAACCAATTATAGATTCTTCTCTAGTCCATTTCATTAAGCGTGCTGGTGAACTTATGTTTAATTTCTTTTCATGCACTGCATAAAAAAAATGTTCATGTTTATCCTCTAACGCATCTAATCTCTCCAATGCATAATAATGTTGAGCCATTCGTCTCCAGGTCTCATTTCCTGAAAGGGGCGATCTGCGGAACCTTATAATGTTCTCATTCTCTTTTGCCCACACATTGATTAGTGGATCAAAACGATAACAGACGATGCAAGCGTAAGAAAAAAACTCCACTACCTCTATTTTATTTCCTCGGGTCTGATAAGGCTTATCAAGTTCGATATAATGTATGTTGGGTGTGAATTTACCTGCAGGAATATCTTTGGCTATTATTATCAACAGGTAAACAAAGAGGATGACTAGGCCAGTCGCTAGCCCTCCAACAAAAATTTTCTGTTGCTTTAAGAATTTCGCTTCTCTCTTCATTGCTCTTTCAATTTATCTAATTTAAAACCTAACAGCAATCATAAGAAGCATTAATTATTACCTCAATTTAACTACTTTCTGCCTTACAGGTTCTCCTTCCGAATTGTGGATGGATAGGCTTACCTCTAGGGCAAGCCAATCAAAGTGTATAATGCCAAAGTTCGCACCATAATAACTATCTCCGATACGGAACGGACCAGGTTCCTCTTTACGAACAGCTACTAGTCCGGTTAATGGTTTATTGAGGGATGACGATGTTATCTCCCAGAGAGGGTTTATTGTTGCATCTTTACGCTGATAGATTGCCGCTGAGTGCCTATCTCCTGATACTATAAATATGTTTTCTGCCTCGCTCTTATTCAGCAGCTTAAAAAGGCGCTCTCTTTCATTAGGTAGTGTTCGCCAAGCCTCCCATCCATGGCCATCTGCAATTACTTGTATGGAGGATACAATCAGACGGATCTGGGCCGACTCCTTCAATACTTTCTGAAGCCAGGACCATTGTGCGTGTCCGAGCATAGTTTTATATACTGAATGATCCTGTTGATACTTTTCGTTAGCATTACCCTTTGCACGTAACAGCGATGATCGAAAAAATCGCGTGTCTAGAAAGATTAGTTGTACTCTACTGTTTTTAGGTCCTATCGTTTTTGCAAAGTAAATTCCATCTCTAGTTCTGCGTACATCATCTTCCGGAATCCATATATATTCGAAAAGTTTCTCAGAATTCTTTTTGAGGGGCCAATCACCACCCGCGTCATTCAGGCCGTAGTCGTGATCATCCCAAATACTCATGATGGGTGTTCGCTCTCGTAACTTGCTGAACTCGGGGGATCTACCCAGCTTCCAGTAAGCCTCTCGAAGAGATTTCAGATTAGGATCATACTCCTCGCTGTCGGGATAAACATTGTCGCCCAGCAAAAGAACGAGGTCTGGGTTTGCCTCCCTGATAATCCGAAAAATCTTATCTTCATTGCGTTGATCAAAACAAGATCCAAAAGCAATCGTGACAAGTTTTTTATCGTCAACAATAGAGGCGGAATGGAGTGGTTTTGCTGGTGAGAAATAATTGGCGAGTAGCGTGTTGGTCTGAAATAAAAGCATTAGGTAAAGAAGAGCCTGCTTCATTCGTTTGCCCCACAGTAAATTCGCTTGCTAACTGATCTGGGTCTAATGACCACGCTGCACTGGAGTAATTGAAGCTCTATGAATTTAATAATGGCCTGCCATAGTTTCATTTTGACCCGCTTCACTCTCGAAAGGTGTTAGAAAGGAAAAGTTTTGGTTTAACCTTTCCTTAGAAAGCTACCTCGCGACGCATTACGCGGTCGTAAAAGTCACTATCTAATTTTTGATAATTACCCGTCGAAGGATCTCTAACAAGTAACTCTTCTTTTACCTCTTCAAGGTGGAAAGATTGCTCTCTTAATTCATTTTTTTGTAACTTATGCGTTGTTGTCGTTGGTAATTCTTGAAGGATGCGAATGAATAATGGCCTTGCATATCCGGGCAGGTTTTCGTTCATATAAATTGACAGGCTGCTGAGATCTATTTGCTCACTGCCTGCGCTATTTTTAAAAACAATAGCAGCCATTCCTGCTCGACCATCGGTACCTGGAATTTCTATACCATACACATTTGTGTAAAGTATCTCGCTATATTTATTGATGATTTCACCTACTTCATTGGTTGAAACATTCTCGCTCTTCCAGCGGAAAGTATCGCCTATGCGGTCTACAAACTGATAATGAATTTGTCCGTAGGCGAAGCCTACATCCACGGTTTTCATGAGATCACCTGTGTTGAAGTATTTATCTCCAATTACAAAACAATCCTCAAGAATTTTTTTATCAGTATCTGCTTTTTCCGTATAACCATCAAATTTTGATTTTTCGGTAACCTCAATTAACAATAATCCTGTTTCGCCCTGCTCTACTTCGATACAACAACCATCTTGGTTTCTAACGATAGCTTCTTTCGCGACATCATAAGCGACAATTTTCATTGGAGAAATACCAAGACCCACTGTACATTCTTTATTAAAAACATTTGCGAAACCGCCATTCCCCTCGCTAGCCGCATAAAACTCTCCGATTCGCTCTATGTTGAAACGCTCCTTAAATTCTAACCAGATATCTGGCCGCAGGCCGTTACCCACTATGCTGCGAATGGGGTTTTCTCCATCATTTTTTTGAGGCGCTTGGGAAACTAGATAGCGAATAAACTCTCCGATATATATGAAGCTAGTGCAATGGAACTTTCGTATTTCATCCCAGAATACTGTTATAGATAATCGTCTTCGAATAACACTTCCAGCTCCAGCATTAAATGCTGCCGCTAACCCAAGTATTAGCCCTGTACCATGGTAAAGGGGTAAACAATTATATATTCGATCTTTATGACTTAACCTTAATAAAGCTTTATGTGAGAGCTCTGCTCCGGTAAATATTCTCCTGTTGGGCACTACCGCTGCTTTCGGTAGGCCTGTTGTTCCAGAAGTAAATATATAGAAGGCCACATGACCTAACGTGACTTTATTAATCTCAGGGGGGGTTGTTCCGTCCATAGACGGGTCCCCAGAGTTGAGTTCCGTTGCCCATTCAGGAATTTCAGATTCTTCATTATCAGATACGCACAAGTAATCAAGTCTATCTTTCAACTTAAGGTGGGCTAGCACTTCTTCAAGCGCATCAGATAATTCCGTGCCGAATATACACTTTTTCGAATTCACAAGATTAATGCAATGAATTAATGGTTGCTTGGTTAGATTGGTATTAATTAAGCCAGCAATGGCACCAAGTTTGCAGATTGCGACTACGTTTACGACGAATTCAATCCGATTCTGCATGAAAAGGCTAACACAATCTCCTGAACTTATACCCAAGCTTTTTAAATAGTTAGCCACACGGTTTGATTGTTCATTTAATTCTTTCCAAGAAAGGATTTTGTCCTCAAATAAAATAGCTGAATCGTGGGGATATGAATGAGCATTACGTTCCACTAGAAGAGAGAAAGACATTATCTCATCATCGGAGCGTTGTTTCGCGGTCGCTTTGTTTAAGATAACTTTTAAGTCGCCAATGATATCGTTAAGTGAACCCATCGTTTCCCCGTGTTATTTGATCTATTCTTTATGATTCGATAATACGTCCGCATAGGTTTTGTAACAAGCGACAAAATATAGGACATAATAAAATGGCTAAGAAATTTGTTTTAACCTCTATTAATCATGGGATCGGAGAAATTATCTTGAACCGGCCAGAAAAGCGTAATGCTCTTACTGGTCCCTTTGTTAATGATTTGCACTCTGCACTTCAGACTTTGATAGCTGATAGCTCTTGTGTAGTAATTATTCTCCGCGGAGCGGGAGGGGCTTTTTCTGCAGGACTCGATACTGAGGCCTTCAATAAGAAGCCATCACCTCCCTGGCGCCAGACCTTCCAGGAAGACTGGGCTAATCTCCACAATAAGTTCTTCCTCTGTCCAAAACCAATTATTGGGGTACTTGAGCGATACGCTATAGCAGGTGGGGCAGCGTTAGCCTTTGCATGCGACTTTCTTGTTGTAGGAGAAAGTTCATATCTGCATGTTTCTGAGGTGAATATGGGGCTAATGGCACCAATAAATACAGCTTGGTTAGGGATAAGATACTCCCACGCATTAGGCCTTAAATTGGCCTTACAAGGAGAGCCTATTTATGGATGTGAATTACTGCAATTGGGTATTGCAACTCGATGTTGTGAGGACTCGGAAGTATTGAGTGAAGCACTAAAGCTTGGTAATCGATTGGTTAAAAACAATACCGAGACGCTTCAAGGTTTGAAATTGGGTTTGAGAAAAGCAAAAAGGCTTGACAATTTTCACCAATTATTGAGGGAGCTACGCAGTAGATAGAAATTGTTAATTGTATTGTACTGGGATAAAAAAACTATCCTGGTAGATCAGAGAATTTGAGTTTGTGGATTTACAAATTTGAGTAGCTATTTGACTGGACGCCGCTGTTTTTCAGGGGTTTTTTGGTAAAGAAAAAGGGTCAGATGTCGAGAAAATCATATCATTAAAACTATTTTCAACTTTTTTTGGTGGGTAAATTAGGTTTTTACTCCATACTTATGCACATTTAATGGGGTCAGTTCGCGACTCTATTCCTCCACTCTTATATAATTTTGGCTACGTTTTTTTATTATCGTAAGTTATTGAAAAATATGGAAATTAAACAAGTTGTACAAAAAGTGATCAATCGGTGAAAAGGCTAATTTCTGGGGCTTCAGACACTATTTCTGTTAGTTATCACCAGAGTTATCCACAGAAATTGTGGAAAAGATCTGAGATAAGGTAAGTTAGTGATTACTATGAGACCTGTTATAGGGTGGCGGGGAAGTATTTTTGCAGTTTGCTCGGGGTAGTGCACGAATTTCTTGCTCTTTGATAAAGTGTAGAACGATGAAAATGGTTCTAAAATTTTAGGTCGGGCGACGACAATGAGGGAATTTTTAATAAGAGCGAAGGGTTTGCCAGTTGATCCAAAAAAATTTTTGTCTTCAATTGGCTCCATGGGGCACGCAGAGTATCTTGCTGATGTAATAAAGCAAACTCTATTGATCTCGAAGGGTCACCGATCTGATACTAAACTTACGCTAGTTCTGGAAAAGTCTGCTGACTATTCTCGAGCTATAGAGATCGATGGATCTAATCTTGGTAGTCTCTCCGGATGGCGAGAACCAGAAATCTTGGAGTTTTTAGCCGAGGCTTTGGCTTTCGGAAGGGGGTTAAAGAAGGATGAAGTGGCTTCTTTTATCGATGGAGTCAATTTAAGGGCTGCTAGCTTTGAAAAGCTTGTTCGTGGTCATCGTGGAGCGCTAGCGATGCTAGAACCGGGCGGAAGCGACATTCGTTTAGAGCCACGATTAGAAAACCTGCTATTTATTATGACTGATCATATTCCCATGGAACGCAATACGCGGAAATTTTTGAGGAGGCTAGGTGCTAAGCTTCTATCTTTAGGACCAGTTACTTTGCATACATCACAGTGCATTACCTTGATCCATAACGAAATTGATCGGCGATTTAATTAATTGAGTGTTGGATAGTATTCTATTGTTTGACTTCACTGATTCAGGAATAATCAACGGCTATTTTCTGAGGTAAATTTAATGGCAAATATTTCGTCACAGAGCAAAGTAGAGTCTATTGCAATCCTTGGGGGATCCGGGGATTTAGGTGGAGGGCTTGCGAGGCGTTGGTCACGCGCGGGTTACCAGGTTCTAATTGGATCTCGAACCGAGCATAAAGGCAAAGCCGCGGCTGAAAGTTTGCTTGAGGAATTTCCAGACTTAAATGTTTCCGGTCATGAGAACGTGGATGCAGCCTCCAATGCTGATCTGGTAGTGTTGACGGTCCCCTTCGAACATCAGATCAGTACCTTGTCAACTGTAAAATTAGCGCTGAAAGGAAAAATATTAATTGATGTAACGGTACCTCTTGTTCCTCCAAGGGTCGGTACTGTTCAATTGCCTGAAAGCGGATCCGCAGCTCAAGCTGCGCAAGCATTTGTTGGCGAGGAGGTTCAGGTTGTATCTGCTTTTCAAAACGTTGGTGCTCAGCATCTGAAAGAGGATCATCATTTTGCTTGTGATGTTCTTGTAACTGGCGACAAGAGATCTGCTAGAGAGGTTGTTATTCGTTTGATAGAGGATCTAGGATTAAAGGGTTGGCACGCAGGTCCGTTGGCAAATTCGGTTGCGACAGAAGCCCTTACCTCTGTACTTATTACCATCAATCGACATCATAAAATTAATGGTTCTGGTATTACCATTACTGGTAAGCCCTCCATAGACTGATGAACCTTAGATTCTTTGGTATCAGTGGTATCCCAATGGTACAACCTGGCGATGACCTCGTGGGTCTTATGGATGAAGGTCTTATTCGTATGGATGAAACTTTTGAAAATCAAGATGTCATTGTAATTGCACAGAAAATTGTATCCAAAGCAGAGAACCGTTATGTCGACTTGACTAAAGTGTCCCCTGGAGATGAGGCTAAGCAGATTGCTGTGGAAGTAGATAAAGACCCTAGGAAAGTGCAAGTAATTTTGGATGAATCTAAAGAGGTGATTCGCGCTTGTCCCGGTGTGCTTGTTGTCGAGCACCGTCTTGGCTTTGTTCACGCGAATGCGGGTATAGATCAGTCAAATATCACTAACGAAACTGGAGATGATGAAGACTTGTGTTTATTACTGCCTTTGGATGCTGATGCCAGTGCGAGGAGGATTCGTCATGATATCCGCGACCGTTTTGGTATCGAGGTAGGAGTAATTATAAACGATAGTATGGGAAGAGCCTGGCGAATGGGTACGCTAGGGTTGGCAATTGGTGTGGCCGGATTCACGGCTCTCGAAGATTATGTTGGTAAAACAGATCTCTTTGGTAAAGAGTTAGCGGTAACTCGGGTGGCGGCTGCAGATGAGATGGCTGCTGGTGCCTCATTGGTTATGGGTCAGACTATTGAGAAAATCCCTGCAGTTCTTGTACGAGGCTATGGTCCTTCAGATCCTGAGGAACAGGCACAGCGAGGCGTCGTGCCTTTAATACGACCAAAACATATGGATCTTTTTCGTTAGTTCATTTATGGAAAAGAATCTTGATAATGTTGAATATCTCGCTTTATCTGGTGGTGTTGGAGGAGCCAAGTTGGTACTTGGCTTATCGCAAATACTTGCACCTGAAAAACTAATAGTAGTAGCGAATACGGCTGATGACTTTAAGCACATCGGACTCAATATCTCCCCTGATCTCGATACAATTATGTATACGCTCGCAAATCTGAATAACTCCGAGTTAGGTTGGGGTCAAACTAAAGAAACATGGCAGTTTCTAGACGCCTTAGGTCGGTTGGATCAGGAAACTTGGTTTAAAATTGGGGATAGAGATCTTGCAACCCATATCGTGAGAACAACGAAGTTGGATAATGGCGAAACGCTAAGTCAAGTAACGAAAGAGCTTTGCTTTAGCTTGGGAGTGAAACATCAATTAATACCAATGACGAATGATAAGGTGGCCACAGTTGTGCATACCAAATCTGGTCAAAGTATACCGTTCCAACAATACTTCGTGCGTGATCGCTGCGTCCCAAAGGTCAGAGGCTTCGAATTCCAGGGTATAGCAACGGCAGCTCCCAGTCCTAGCTTTTTGAAAAGTTTAGAGTCCCCAAAACTGAGATTGATTATCATCTGTCCATCAAACCCATACGTTAGTATCGATCCAATCCTCAGGATGCGTGGTGTGTTAGACCTCATTGCTGAACGGCGAATCCCAGTAGTCGCTATCTCGCCAATTATTAGTGGACAGGCATTAAAGGGACCCGCAGCCAAAATGATGGAGGAACTCGGGGAATTGGCCTCTGCAATTGGTATTGCTAAGCATTATCGAACTCTTTACCGAGATATGTTGACTGGCTTCATAATTGATGAGAAAGATCGTAGATTGGAGGCAGATTTTACTGAGATGGGACTTCGAGCTATCGCGACTAACACAGTCATGGTAACGTTACAGGATCGGATTAATCTTGCACAAGAAGTATTGCGCTTTGGAAGCCGCATAACCATATGACTACTACGGCAGTACTCCCGGTCAAACAGCTTTCGGATGCTAAACAAAGGCTTCGCGGCCTTCTTTCCAATGAAGAACGAAATCTGCTAACGCGATCTATGGTAGAGGATGTATTAGTCGCTTTAGAGGTATCGCCATTTATTGATGAAATCTTGATGGTAACAAGTGATGTTGGGTTAGGAGATTTAGCTTGTGCTTACGGGGCAACGGTAATGCAGGATCGCGGCATGTCAGGTTTAATAGCTTCAGTAACTGCGGCGGCGCATCATCTTGGTAGCTCATGCAACGACATTCTGGTCTATATTCCGGGAGATATCCCATTGTTGGCTCCCGAGGATCTAGAGATAGTTCTGGATGGCTTCGGTTCAACTAATTCTGAAGAGGTAACTTTAGTCCCGGCAGATGATTTTGGAGGCACAAATTGCATCGTATGCTCCCCTCCCAATTGCTTAGAGTTTTGTTTTGGCAAGAATAGCTTTCGGCGACATTTGGAGATAGCCAAATGTCTTAGGATAGCTCCGGCAGTTTTAAAATTAACACGAATTGGTCTAGATATTGATACTCCTTCGGATTTAATAAGACTTTCTCAGGTGCTTTGTCATAGTTACCAGGATAAAGTCACTTTTAGATACTTACTTGGTAGCGGTATCTTGGAGAAGGCCTGTCCTGAGTTGTTGGGAATTGATAGAAAATGATAGATAAGGAAAGCATGTTAAATATTGACAGGTTAAGCCCATTGCCCTCCGATGACGAAGTATTGCATATAGCGGCTATGGAAAATGAGGTGTCTGTTCTACAAACTGCATTAAATCAGAGAGTCCAAGAAAGACCAACGACTATCTCTTTCTCGAAAAAGGTCTTCATTCCGTTGACCCATCTTTGTAGAGATGTCTGCCACTATTGCACTTTTGCTCAAGTGCCCCGTAAAGTAAAGGCTCCCTATCTCAAACCGGAGGAGGTCTTGAGGATTGCCAATAGCGGTGCTCAGGCAGGTTGTAAGGAAGCTTTGTTTACTCTTGGTGACAGGCCAGAATTCCGTTACCAAACAGCAAGAAAGGGTTTGAAAGAGCTGCATCAGGAATCTACCTTGTCTTACCTGAGAGATATGGCAGATCTGGTATTCAAGGAGACAGGATTATTCCCACATTTAAATCCTGGATTAATGTCCACTGGGGACCTTAGAGAGCTTCGTAAAGTTTCCTTATCCATGGGTATTATGTTGGAAAGTTCTTCTGAGCGATTGCTGGAGAAGGGTATGCCTCATTACGGATCCCCTGATAAGGTCCCTGCTAAAAGACTGGAAACAATTCGTCTTGCGGGTGAGGAGCATGTGCCTTTTACCACCGGTATTCTTATCGGTATTGGTGAAACTCGTCAAGAACGAGTCGAGTCGTTACTCGCAATACGAGGTGTGGATAAGGGTCAAGTACAAGAGATCATTATTCAGAATTTTCGAGCGAAGCCCGGAACTTTAATGGCCGATGCTCCAGAACCAAACATCAAAGAGTTATTATGGACGATAGCGATTGCACGTATTATTTTCGGTCCTCGGATGAATATTCAGGCCCCTCCGAATCTTAGCCCAGATGTTTTAAGACAAATTGTGGATGCAGGTATTAATGATTGGGGTGGTGTCTCCCCGGTTACCCCAGACTTTGTGAATCCTGAGGCCCCATGGCCCCATCTTTCGGATCTCGCTCGAGAGACTGAGGAATCCGGGAAGGTTTTGGTTGAGCGACTGGCGTTATATCCAGATTATGTCCTTAACAAAAAAGATTGGGTTGATCCACGGTTGCAGCCGGCACTTTTGAAAGCAGTTGACGGTGAGGGATTTGCAAGGACCGATACTTGGGTGGCGGGTTGTTCGCTGGCGCCTTCAGAGAGGGAGATTAATAGAGTAGTAGAACTACCTAGGGGAAAGATGAACCTGGAAATAGAGAATATTATTAATCAAGCTCAATCAGGTGAAGAGTTAACCGAAGATCAGATAGTAAGAATGCTTAAATCTCGCGGAAATGAAATCACGCACATCTGTCAAGCAGCAGATCGGCTCAGACAAAAAGTCGTCGGTGATGAAGTTACTTACTGCGTTAATCGTAATATTAATTACACGAATATTTGTTACTTTAGGTGCCAATTCTGTGCATTTTCTAAAGGGAAAATGAGTGAAAATCTTCGAGGTAGGCCCTACGATTTGTCTATTGAGGAGATCATGAGAAGAACGTCGGAGGCGTGGCGGCGAGGAGCAACCGAAGTATGCTTGCAAGGCGGTATCCACCCAGAATATACGGGACAGAGGTATATTGATATTTGTCATGCAATCAAGCAAGTCAATCCTGAAATACATATCCACGCTTTTTCTCCCCTAGAGGTTTGGCATGGCGCTTATACTTTGGGTGTAGACGTTGAGACATTTCTGAAGAAGCTTAAGGAAGCCGGTCTAGGCACCCTACCGGGAACGGCAGCCGAAATTCTAGACGATGAAGTTCGCGCTGTTCTGTGCCCTGATAAGATTACTACTGACCAATGGCTACGAGTTATGGAGGAAGCTCATGCGCAAGGAATACAGACCACTGCCACTATAATGTGTGGTCACGTTGAGAGATATGAGCATATTGCGAGGCATTTATTGCGTATCCGTCGTTTACAGGCTAGAACAATGGGGTTCTCCGAATTTGTAATTTTACCATTTGTTCATATGGAGGCTCCGATCTACCTCAAAGGATCATCTCGCAAAGGCCTCACGCTAAGGGAAACTATTTTAATCCATGCAATCTCTCGTTTAACGCTTAACCCATATTTTAAAAATATCCAAGCATCCTGGACAAAGCTTGGCCATGATTTATTACGAACGTGCCTCCGGGCAGGGGTGAATGATTTGGGAGGAACCTTAATGAATGAGACAATCACTAGAGCTGCTGGAGCAAGCCATGGAGAGGAAACTACTCCAAAGGAAATGGAGAGAATAATACGTAGTATTGGCCGACAGCCTCGGCAGAGGACTACAAATTATGGTGAGGTAAATCAATTGAATAGGGTTAGGTCATTTGAAGCATCAAGTCTGGAAGAACCCACTTATAGTGTAGTTAACAAATACGAACGGAAAAAAAAGACTGAGAAGAGAAAATTGTATAGGCCAGGGCTTGAAAGAAAAATGACTGGTGCTGATATTGTTTAGCTCATTAATTTTATAAGAGGAATAGTAAATGGTTATGCCGCAAAGAATCGCGCTGACGCTATCCAATTCGGCTGGTGCCCTCGCGACAATCAATGATGCCCTTTGGGCAGAATCAGAAGGTTATGACGATGTTTGGTTTGCTGATACAGGGATGGATTCCTTGACTATGGCCTGCGCAGTCGGTGTTCAAACCAAACGAATGCGCATAGGAACAGCGATTATTCCTGTATTCACGCGAACGCCAGCTGTTTTTGCGGCGACCGCTCATGTATTGGACCAGGTTAGTGATGGTAGATTTATTCTCGGATTAGGTTCGTCTAGTCAAACCATGATGGAAAACTGGAACGGTCAGGTATTCGAGAAGCCACTTACTCGTGTAAAAGAAACTGCTAAGCTCGTTAGAAGTATGTTAGAGGGTAACCGTTCTGATTTTGAGGGCGAAACTGTGCACAGTAAGGGTTATCGCCAGCCGCCTCTCCCCGAAGGGAAGCCACCGATTTATCTGGCGGGCCTTCGAGGCAAGATGCTCGAGATGGCAGCTGAGGTGGGGGATGGCGTTATCCTTAATTTATTTCCACGCTCGTTCTTCCCTACTATGCTTGAACATATCCGTATCGGTGCTGAGCGAGGGGGAAAAAAGCTGGAAGATATTGAAATAGTTTGTCGTCATCAGGTTGTCGTAACCCGTGATTTGGCAGAGGCTCGAAACAGGATGCGAACACAGTTTGCTCCATACTACGCTACTCCAGTTTATAATAATTTCCTGGCCTGGTCGGGTCATGCCGAGAAGGCTAAGGTCATTAAAGAAGGCTGGGCCGAGCGTGACCGCAATAAAACTACCGGTGCGATGGATGACGAGTTGGTGGATGAGTTGGCATGTATTGGCAGCGCAGAACAGTGTCAAGATCGTATAAGAGAATACGCTGATATGGGTATAACGACTCATATTATTTCATGTCCATCACCTGGTGCGCTTGAAACAACAAATGAAGCTTTTACAGCAAAAAACTTTTCTTTTTAGGAATTGAGTCTACCTAATATTGATAAGGTATAAGTTTGAGTTATAGGATTTCGGCAGTAAGTAGTATCCAGGAGATTGGTAGCAAGGACTGGGATTTATGTGGTAATCCCAATGGAATCCCTCATGATCCGTTCCTCACTTTTACCTTTCTAGACGCTTTAGAAAAAAGTGAGTCAGCAGCAGCAGATACTGGTTGGACCCCCTATCATTTAAAGCTTGAGGATGAGAGGGGCACACGTGTGCTGGCAGTGGTCCCCATGTACTTAAAGAATCATTCTGCAGGGGAGTATGTTTTTGATCATTCCTGGGCGGATGCATTTGAGCGTGCGGGAGGAAGATATTATCCAAAGTTTCAGATATCTGTCCCGTTTACACCAGCCACTGGACGCCGCCTACTAATTCGAAGTGACCAAGATCAGAAGGAAATTGGTGCATATCTCGTTCGAGGACTAACTAAGATTGCAGCTGAGACAGAAGTTTCATCAGTGCACATAACATTTGCCGATAAATTACAGTGGGAACTCACTGGCAAATTAGGCTTTTTGCGAAGGACGCATAAACAGTATCATTGGCAAAATCGGGGATATGATGTTTTTGAGGACTTTTTAAGCGACCTTACCTCCAAGAAGCGCAAGAATATAAGGAGAGAACGCAGAGCCGCTTTAGCAAATAACGTCAAGATACAAATTCTCACTGGTAAAGATATTTGTGAGTATCACTGGGACGAATTCTATAGGTTTTATATCGATACCACGAGCCGTAAGTGGGGACATCCGTATTTGTCTCGAAAGTTTTTCTCCTTGATTGGAGAGTCGATGGCGAAAGATATCTTGCTCATAATGTGCAGACGTGATGGTCGATATATAGCTGGTGCGATCAACTTTATTGGTGGGGAGTGTCTCTTTGGTCGAAATTGGGGTTGCATTGAAGAACATCCTTTTCTCCACTTTGAAGTTTGTTACTATCAAGCAATCGAATACGCGATTAAACATGGTCTAGCGACGGTAGAAGCTGGTGCCCAGGGGGATCACAAGTTGGCCAGGGGTTACACGCCTAGTAAAACATATAGTGCGCATTGGATCACTAATCCTTCTTTTCGGGAGGCCGTTGATAAGTTCTTAGATGCCGAGCGTCAGTGGGTGCAAGAGGAAATTGATTCCATAGAGGATCATTCACCTTTTAGGAGAGTTTAAGTGCTGGATGCTTCGACAATACCTCTAATGGAGGACTTTAGTATAGCATTGAAATCTTCATCAGACTGTTGGAATTTTAATCCCTCAGTAAGGGCGCGAGAGAAGCTTGCTACTACCCCTTTTTGTTCTGTTAATCTCTTATTCGATTCCTCCCTGGAATAACCTCCTGATAGTGCCAAGACACGCAATACTGCTGGGTGTTCCACGCACTTAAGGTAGAAGTCTCTTGTATCCGGGAGGGTTAGCTTAAGCATTACTTTGGCGTCTGTGCCAAGTTGATCCAGGTGATAAAGAAGTTCTGACCGCAGGATATTTTCAATTTGTGATTTGTTGTTAGCATGTATATCTACTTCAGGCTCAATAATTGGAACTAGATCTGCTTGTATTATATGCCTCGCAATCTTGAATTGCTGTTCTACAACTTTTTTAATTCCACCGATATTCAAAGTTTTGATGACGGACCTCATCTTGGTTCCAAAGATTCCTTTGCTTTTGGCCTCCATCAATAATTGATCCAATTTTTCAATGGGCTTCATTAGCTGTACGCCATCGAATTCTTCGGCTAAACCACTGTCAACTTTTAGTATTGGAATAATGTTTTTTTCTTCCCATAAATATTCGGCAGTAGGACGATTTTCAATTTCATTATTCATGGTATGTGCAAACAGAATTGCAGCAATGATATCTTTTCCATCAAACGCGTCGCTAGTGATTATGCGTGTTCGCATTTCATGTACCAAAGCAAACATCTCGATATCATTTGACCACTTATCTTTGTCAATACCGTACAGGCTAAGTGCTTTAGGTGTGCTCCCACCACTTTGATCCAATGCAGCAATAAAGCCTTGCGCCGAACTCATTCTTTCCCTCTGTTCTTGGTTTAACACATTTACTCTCTCTTTATTACATAGTTCATTGATGAAAATTTTATCTGTTTCCTAAGGATAGTATCTAGCGCATTGGCAAACAACTGCCGATCACTTGCACTAATTGGCTCTGGACCTTTCGTTTGAATCCCGGAAGAGCGCATTGTATCCATAAAATCCCGTAAATTTAATCTAGGACCAATATTTTCCTTAGTGTAGACCTCACCACGCGGGTTAAGGACCTGAACGCCCTTACCTATTAGTTCTGACGCCAGCGGAATATCGGCAGTGATAGCAAGATCATTAACGTTAGTCCGATTCACAATCTCATGGTCAGCTACGTCAAACCCCTTCGGTACCTGAAGGAATTGGACCAGTTTTTCACTTGGAGTGGGAATGAAATTGTTTGCAACTAGGATCACCGGTGTTTTAGTTCTCGTAGCTGCGCGAAATAATATTTCTTTGATTACTTTTGGGCAAGCGTCTGCATCAACCCAGATTTTGAAAGTCAAGTTCTGTCCTCCTTTTTCAAAGGCGCAATCATTAAACAAGCAATTCGAGTGCTACAGACAAACCTTACTCAACTGTTTATTGCAGATCTTCAATCTCTTATTTTAGGGACGACTTATTTTTACAGAGTGGACTGCTTGGCATCCTCTAGACGGCTCTTTAGTTCCTCTAATTCTTTTGAAAGTTCTTTAGGGAGCCGATCATGATATTCCTTATAGTATGCTTTGATCGAAGGAATTTCCTTTAACCACCCATCAATTTCGACTTTAAGCAGATGTTCTATCTGTGATGAGGAAAGTTTTAGTCCTGAGAAATCAATTCCATCGGGCGATGGAACGTTACCTATTGGCGTTTTGATTACCTCTGCATTGCCCTCACAGCGATCGAAGATCCATTTCAAAACTCGCGAATTTTCTCCAAAGCCAGGCCATAGGAAATCGCCATTCTCATCCTTACGAAACCAATTGACATAATATATCGATGGAAGTTTTGTAGTGGCATTTTTTGCTAAATTAATCCAATGCTGCCAGTAATCAGCCATATTATATCCACAGAAAGGCAACATCGCCATCGGATCTCTTCGCAGTTTCCCTATGTTTCCCGCTGCCGCTGCCGTTTTTTCAGAGGATACTATAGATCCGAAAAATACACCTTGAATCCAATTAGCAGATTCATTCACGAGGGGGACCACAGTTGCTCTTCGACCCCCGAATAAGATGGCGCTTATAGGTACTCCTGAGCGGTCTTCCCATTCTTCTGCCATAGTCGGGCACTGCCTTGCCGATACTGTGAAACGAGCGTTAGGGTGCGCTGCCGTGTTGGCACTATCTGGAGTCCAATCCTCACCTCTCCAGTCAATTAAGTGCGCTGGAGGCTTCTCTGTCATACCTTCCCACCATACGTCTCCCTCATCAGTTTCTGCAACATTGGTAAAGATGCAATTCTTACGTAGAGTTAGCATTGCATTGGGGTTCGATTGCATGCTCGTTCCTGGGGCAACTCCAAAAAAGCCAGCTTCTGGATTAATACCATATAGACGACCGTCATCACCAAACTGCATCCAACAAATATCGTCCCCTACTGTCTCCACCTGCCAATTTGGGATCGTTGGAACTAGCATTGCCAAATTTGTTTTACCGCAGGCACTTGGAAAGGCGCCGGCAATATATCGAACTATCCCTTCTGGGTTAGTGATTTTTAAGATGAGCATATGTTCGGCCAGCCAACCGCCTTCGCGCGCCATCGTAGATGCAATCCTAAGAGCAAAACATTTTTTTCCAAGTAGTGCATTCCCTCCGTAACCTGAGCCAAAAGAGAATATCTGACGTTCCTCAGGGAAGTGAGCAACATAAAGCTGATTTGGGTTACATGGCCATGAAGCATCAGCTTCGCCTTTACACAGTGGTTTCCCCACAGAATGCAGGCAGGGCACAAAATCGCCAGAACCGATGGCATCAAGAACTGCCCGACCCATTCGAGTCATAATATGCATTGATGCAACGACATAGGGAGAGTCAGTGATTTGGACTCCAATATGCGCTATCGGAGAGCCGATAGGACCCATTGAAAAAGGGATCACATACATGGTCCGGCCACGCATACAACCACTAAACAACGGAGTTAGCGTAGCCTTCATATCCTTGGGAGACATCCAGTTATTATTTGGTCCTGCATCTTCTTCTTCATGGGAGCAAACAAAAGTACGACTTTCTACTCTGGCGACGTCATCGGGATCTGAGCGCACGATATAGCTGTTTGGACGTTTTGTGTTATTCAACCTTCTGGCAGCCCCTGATTCAATGAGAAGCTCCCACATTTGGTCATATTCTTCCGGGGTACCAGAACAGATAACAATATTTTCTGGCTGACAAAGTTCCTTTACCTTTTGCACCCAGGTCTCGACTTTCGTTGTCTGTGGCATATATAAAATTATCCTAAGTAATATTATTGGCGTGGTTTTTCGGACCTATTGCGCGGGAAATGAAAGAATAACTGATTCACAATATCGGTGCTATAAATGAATCGATCTAAAGGGGCGAAAGATAAGCGGCACGGCTTCATATTTGATAATCTACGACTATGTATAAACCAGATAAATTGATAACAGATTACAGGCCTTATTGGGCAGAGTGCTTGGGTACTGCTCCATTTCTACCCACTAGCAGAGAAGAAATGTATGCCCTAGGCTGGGACAGCTGTGATGTTATTATTGTTACCGGCGATGCGTATGTTGATCACCCGAGTTTTGGAATGGCAGTCATTGGTCGTGTGTTGGAAGCGCAGGGGTTTCGAGTTGGTATTATCTCTCAGCCTGATTGGAAGTCCAGTGAAGCATTTTCGAGGCTTGGAAAACCAAATCTTTATTTTGGTGTAGCAGCGGGAAATATGGATTCTATGATTAACCACTACACTGCTGACAAAAAGATTCGGCATGATGACGCTTATACGGCTGGCAATGTAGGTGGTAAAAGACCAGATCGAGCTGTGATTGTTTATTCACAACGGTGTCGAGAGGCCTATCCAGGAGTGAATATCGTTATTGGTAGCATTGAGGCGAGTCTCAGACGTATTGCCCATTACGATTACTGGAGCGACAAAATTCGTCGTTCTATTCTCCTGGACGCTCGAGCAGATATGTTACTTTACGGCAATGCAGAGCGCGCCATAGTGGAGCTGACACATCGTCTTGCAGTAGGAGAGTCTCTGTCTTCAATTCGTGACATACGTGGAAGTGCTTATGTGCTGAAAATCCTACCCAATACCCATAGACTTATAAATGAGTCGATATTGCAGGAAGATCGTAAAGAAAATGTGAGACTAATAGATTCAAAGAAAATTGAGGTGCTTCTGCTTCCAAGTTATGACGAAGTAAAAAATGATAAAGCACTTTATGCTCACGCTTCTAGAATTTTGCATAGAGAGACGAACCCACATAATGCGAAAGCTTTAGTTCAATCTCATGGTGATCGTTACGTATGGGTAACGCCACCTCCAATTCCTCTCACCACGCAGGAAATGGATTGGGTATTTGCTTTACCCTTTAGGAGGGTTCCCCATCCGAGTTATGGTGATGCTAGGATTCCGGCCTACGAAATGATTCGCTTCTCTGTCAATATTATGCGTGGTTGTTTCGGTGGTTGTACGTTTTGCTCTATTACGGAGCACGAAGGAAGGATCATTCAGAATCGATCTGAGGATTCTATTTTGAGAGAAATAGAGGATATAAGAGATAAGACTCCGGGTTTTACTGGCATTATATCGGATCTTGGCGGCCCAACAGCGAATATGTGGCGGCTTGCCTGTAAGAATAAGGAGGTAGAGGCTAGCTGCCGAAGACTCTCTTGTGTATATCCGACAATTTGCAAAAACCTAAATACAGATCAGACCCCTCTTGTATCATTATATCGCAAGGCGAGGTCACTGAAAGGGATAAAGAAAGTCTTAATTGCTTCTGGTGTTCGATACGACCTCGCAAATGAAACTCCAGAGTACGTGCGCGAGCTGGTAACGGAACATGTTGGGGGCTATTTGAAAATTGCTCCTGAGCATACCGAAAAACAACCACTTTCAAAAATGATGAAGCCGGGGATCGATTCATACAAAACGTTCAAGCAAATGTTTGACAAGTATTCTTCTGAGGCGGGAAAGAAGCAATATCTTATTCCCTATTTTATCGCGGGTCATCCCGGAACAACTGATGAGGATATGCTCAATCTTGCCCTCTGGTTAAAAAGAAACAAGTTCCGTGCAGACCAGGTACAGAATTTTTATCCATCCCCCATGGCAACTGCTACAACAATGTATCATAGTGGGAAGGATTCGCTTAATCGAATACGTCGAGATAAAGGGGGCGTTGAAACGATTAAGGGAGTTAAGCAGCGTCGTTTGCATAAGGCCTTCCTCCGGTACCATGACCCAGAAAACTGGTCACTACTACGCAAGGTATTGGTAGATATGGGACGTAAAGATCTAATCGGAAATGGGAAAGAACATCTAGTGCCTAAATCAGATAAATTCCGCATGCCTGGCTCTTTAAGGCATCGAAAGTTTCTTACCAAGCACATTGGTCTGCCGAAAAACTAGTCTGGTTCACGAAGTACTATTAATCCGGTATCCTGTTTTAGCATCAACATATAGAGACTTTCTGTGACATATATTTTAGATGGGCTAAAAGTCATTGATGCAGCAACCTTCGTTGCTGCCCCAGCCGCGGCAACCATGCTCTCTGATTTTGGGGCTGATGTTATTAAGATTGAACCACCCCAAGGAGATGGTTGTAGAATTTGGCATGGTGATAGTGAAGTTGATTACTGCTGGCTATTAACTTCGCGTAACAAAAGGGGCATTTGTTTAGATCTCAAAAAGCCTGCCGGTAGAGATCTGCTAAAACAATTATTATATACTGCAGACGTCTTTCTGACGGATCTCCTGGAGCACGAAATCAGGCGATATGAAATAGAATATGAGACTCTTCAACAGACCAATCCTAGATTAATTTACGCCCATGTTTCCGATTATGGTAGAAGGGGTCCAGATAGAAATCAGCCTGGTTCTGGTATAGCTAGCTGGTGGGGTCGAACTGGAATTTTTGATGCGTTATCACCTCTGAGTGAGCAAGCGATGCACTCTATGTCAGGTATTGGAGATCATGTTGCTGCTTTGGGGCTTTTAAGCGCAGTAATGATGGCTCTTTATCAAAGAGAGAAAACAGGGGAGGGCAGATTTGTTTCTACGTCACTCGTTGCAAGTGGCTGTTATGCTAACGGTTTGGCCTTGCAAGGCGCGATAACCAGTAATAAGAGTGATAAGGTCCAGGGAGAGGTGGGCCGTGGCAGACCGTCCACGAGGTGCTATCGTACTCGTGATGGTAATAGCGTAGTTTTAATTGTTGTATCCCTGGTGCAAGAATGGCCAGGTATTGCAAAGGCTTTGGGTCATAAAGAATGGCTCAGGGATCCAGAATTCCAGGATATGGATTTAAGCCAGCAGGGCCGTGATAAATTATTATCACGGATCGCATCAGCCATAAGTGAGCTTAACCTCAAAGATTTGTGTCAAATGCTTGATCAGCATGGCCTTGCTTACTCTATCGTAGAAAAAGCGGGTGATGTTATTAGTGATGCGCATCTTATAGAAAATGAGATTTTTGTTAGGACCAATTCTGATTTACCTGAGTATGAATGGACAGTGAGTAATCCCATCGATATCCAAGGCTTCGAAAAAAAGCAGCCAACAGAAGGGCCAGAGATTGGCGAGCACAGCGAACAGATCCTTAAGGCTATGGGCCTTAGTGAGAGTAAAATAAAGGATTTGATTGCCGCTGGTGTAGTACACAAGACAAATTAGCGCAGGACTATCGGCTAGTGAACCGTCCTATTTTCTAGTTTTAGACTTAACAACCGTTGACTGATCTGCTGTCTCAGGTTCTCGTCCGTTGATTGATAAAATACATTCGTATACATGTGATGAGCGAGCTCTATGTTGCCTTGCATTTCGTAAATTGCTCCAAGTTGTACATTGAACTCCAAGGCATTTGGTAACAGCATGAGTTGATGATCGATACAGATTTTACTTTGATTCCAAGCTTTCTTTTGCCAGAAGATTTTCTTAAGGTTGTCTAATAACCTCATGAGTATATCTCGGTTAGAAGCGTGAGAAAAATATTCGTCTTTCAAAGTTGCTTTTGCTCCTAAGTGTTGCCTTAGCAATGTACCACAGTCTGGTTTACTAAGTATTCGACCAGAGAAAGGATCAACAATTATCTGCTCTCTCAGTTCATAGCAAATCAGAAAGTGTTGAGGGAAGTTGATTCCATGGACTGGTATCCCTAGTCTCCTGCCTAAGGTGATATGTATTAGTGCTAGACTGATTGGAATACCTCTTTTTCTCTCTATAACTCGATTAAGGTAACTGTTTTCAGGATCATAGTAATGTGTGATATTTCCTGAAAAGCCTTCGGTGACATGAATAAATTCAACGAGACTATTTACCGAGACCTCGAAAGATTCTTCCTGAATTTGTTGGAACTTGTTTGATAGGTTTTCGATGAGAGAGAGGTAATAATTAACGTCGATATTGTCTTGCATTTGTGCAGCTATGAGTAAGGCTGCTTCATCGAGATTAATTTCTTTATCAGAGAGTCCAGCAACTGCCGCAAATCGAGTACTTAAGTGATTAATCATTGCGCTATCTTTACAATCTTGAAGTTTTGGGTCAACCGGATTCGTTGCGTTGCATTACTTTTCTTTTTAGTTTTTTAACCTTTAATGAACGATGAGCCTCAGACGCATCACTACCAATGTGTGAATCTCCCCTTTGCCTGGCTAGGCGGACTTGTTTTTGCCTCTCTTGCAGGCGTTTTCGACGTTTTTCCGTTAGATTTTTGTAACAGTGATGACAGCTAATCCCCTCTGTAAAATACGGCGACTGTTTATCTTTCTGCGAGATCGGGGTGCGACACGCATGACATTGATCATAACTACCCTGATGAAGTTGGTGGTTGACCGTCACTCTATCATCAAATACAAAGCATTCGCCTTTCCAAAGTGAGTTATCCTCTGGTGTTTCCTCGAGATATTTTAGAATTCCACCCTCTAGATGATAGACATTGTCAAAGCCCAAGGACTTAAGATAGGCAGTTGATTTTTCGCATCGGATTCCGCCGGTGCAATACATTGCAACTTTTGTACTTTTATGCAGATTTAGTGTTTTAGCAAAAAGAGGAAATTCTCGAAAGGTAGTTGTTTGTGGGTTTACAGCACCGTCAAAAGAACCAACTGCGATTTCATATTCATTACGGGTATCAATTACCACTACATTGGGGTCGGAAACCAGATCATTCCAATCTTCAGGTTTAACATATTCACCTGCGTAATGCTGTGGGTCAATATCTGGTCTTCCCATTGTTACGATTTCTTTCTTTACTTTTACTTTAGTCCTTTTGAAGGGAGATGTATTTGTTTTAGATTCCTTTATCTGTAAGCCATCGAATCTGCCATCTTTCTTTAGAAAGACGATTACTTGGTTGATGGCCTCGCGGGATCCAGCTATGGTCCCATTGAGGCCTTCATGGGCCAATAGCAAACTTCCTTTAACCTGAAGCTTTTGGAGTAACTTTAGTAGTGGTTCTCTCAGCGCTTCGTGGTTATTAAGCTTTACAAAGCGGTAAAGCGAGCACACGATAGTTTCTTCTAGCTGCATGTTTTTTTTGTTTGCTTCATTCAAGGTAATTCAAGCTCTAAATGATTACTTTATAAAGGGATTTATATTTTTTCTAATTGACCCGAACGGTGTTCGGGAGATTTTGCTTAATTATGCGGGAGATATTAGCTAGTGATTTGGAATTTGCATAGCTATGTCTCGCCACTAAACTAACCTGTCTTAAAGCTTTTTCTTGTGCTATCGGTTTTGCAATAAGGCCCATCCCTGTCATGTAGGGTCCGGAGAGCGCCAAAGCAGGGATCAAAGTGCAGCCTCTTCCAGTACTAACAAGCTGTAGAAGCGTTTCCATGCTAGTGGCTTGGAAGGCGTGCTCAACCAAGGGTCCGTTTAGGGCCAAAAGTTCTCTTACCTGTTCTGACAGGCAATGTGCATCTGATAATAACAGGAGGTTCTCATTTTTTAGTTCCCCAAGGGGGATAACATCCTCATGATAAAAGCGATGGTCGCTTGGATGCACTAGCCAGAAAGGCTCACTAAATAGTGTTATGGATCTTAGATTATTGTCGGTAACAGAAGTGGCAATGATTGCTGCATCAATTTCGTGCTTTTCGAGTTGGTTTATCAGTTCGGCAGTGACAGACTCTGAAACTATTAGGTCTAGCTGCGGAAACTCCGTGGAAAGGGGGTTAAGAAAGTATGGTATCAGATAGGGTGCGATGGTAGGAATCATTCCAAGCCGAAAGTCGCTCGCCATTTGGTCCTGATAAGCATTAGCGATCATTTTGATTTGATCTATCTGTTCTAACGCATCTCTCGTTTGGGCTATGACAGCTGAACCCGCGCGCGTAATCACAACTGATTTCTTGGCACGCTCAAAAATAGCAATTCCTAGCTCGAGCTCTAGTTTACGAATCTGAGCACTAAGAGTGGGTTGGCTGATATGGCAAGCTCGAGCGGCACGGCCGAAGTGTCGAGTATCTGCCAGTGAAACTAAGTATCTAAGATCACGAATATTCATAGATTACATCTATTTATTTGATAACAATAATCAATTTTAACTATAATACTTTACAGAGGACAATTCGTCGAAATTTTAAGAAGTAGTTTGATGGTTCTCAAAGGTTCTAAGACTGAGGATAATTTAAAAGCAGCATTTGCTAGAGAATCGTAAGCAAACCGGCGTTATCTCTACTTTGCCAATAAAGCTGACGTAGAGGGATACAATGATGTGGCTTCCGTGTTTCGATCGACTGCAGAAGGAGAAACCGGTCACGCCCATGGCCACCTTCAGTATATAGAGGTCGTAGGGGATCCAGCGACTGGTTTACCGATAGGCCCTACTGGTGAAAATCTCAAAGCAGCGATTGCAGGAGAGACCCATGAATATACTGATATGTACCCGGGCATGGCAAAAACCGCTAGAGACGAAGGATTCGACGAGATCGCAGATTGGATGGAAACACTCGCCAGAGCAGAACGCGAACATGCTAACCGATTCCAGAAGGCTTTCGATAGTTTAGATGATTAGGATTACAGTAGTGGGTTCCGGTGAAGGATTAGGCGTTACTCGCCATGCTATCTACCTGTCTATACCGGTTAGAGCCATTGGTGACAGAGACTCTTTTCTAACTTGGTAATCAAATGCCAAAGGTGCTCGGCGCGTCAAGATAATAAAGTCAATCGCTGACTATACCCTGACCAGCGTCCCCGCCATTTCAGGCTATACTTACCCCTTCGGAAAAAGCTTTTCGTCTACTTAAAATTAATATGGGCAGGGAAATGGGAAAATTCGCTCTCGGAGTGCTACTGGCATGCGTATTCGTCAGCTGCGCAAAAACGGGTGATCAAGTTGCGGTCGAAGCGACTCGTTCGGAGCAAATATGTAGTGCTGCGAAAGAATCCCGTAAGGCTGTTGCTAGTAAAGCGAGAGAGCTAGGAATGTCTCGAGTTGATTTGGGGAAGGTCGTTTGCGAGGGACTTCCGCTTGAGCAAATCATGAAGGCTCAAAGTGATTTTGGTAAGGAGAGGTCGCCTGGTGAACAGAATCGAAAGAAGTCGGAATCTAGCCCTCAAGATAAAAAGATTGAAAGGAGTGCCAAAACTGCAGCGCAGTTTAGAGATCGACCAATCCCTGTTGCGGTAGCTCAGGTGACAATTGGTCGGGTAGATGCTTTTTACGCTTCTTCTGCATCTCTCCAAGCAGAAGAGGAAGCGTCAGTGGTAGCGCGTACTGAAGGTGTTGTAAAAGAGTTGTTTGTAGAGGAGGGTGACGATGTTTCACTGGGCGCGCCTTTGGCTCAGTTAGATACGCGGCGCCTTGAGCTTGAGGTCGCCAGAACTAGGAAAAATCTTGAAAGTTTGGAGAGGGCCTACTTGCGAGCCAAGCAGCTTCATGAGGGTAAGATGATTTCCTCTGATGCTTATGATCAAGCTCTGTTCAGCTTCGAAAGCGAAAGGGCTTCACTGAATCTTCAGTTATATGAACTAGAAGAAGCAACAATTAAAGCCCCCATCGAAGGCTTCATCACAACGCGGTATATTAAACTGGGTAATACCCTGAGGTCAGGTGACCAAGCTTTTGAAATCAAGCGGGCGGCTATCGTTGAGGCTACAATTAATGTTCCTGAAAAAGAAATGCTCAAACTTAGGGCGGGACAATTAGCTATTGCTTCAGTAGATGCCGTAGACGGTTCGGAATTCAAAGGTATTGTAGATCGTGTTTCCCCCGAAGTGGATCCGAGTACCGGCACCTTTAGAGTAACCGTATCTCTTGAAAATCAAAGTAATAGGTTGAAACCAGGAATGTTTGCGCGAATAAGAATTCGTTACGATACCAAAGAGAATGCGGTACTTGTTGCAAGAAATGCTGTGGTAACACAGAAGAGTGAAAATACAGTATTCGTTGTTAGGTCTGGTCGCGCAATTCGGCAGGTAGTTGTTCTGGGTTACGTGATGGGAGACAAGGTTGAGGTTCTGAATGGGCTGGTTGAAGGTGATCAGGTGGTAGTTACTGGGCAGGGCGGTATGCGCGACAAAGCACTCGTACGCATAGTATCGCTATAACGAAGGTCCTACGACAATGGGAATAATTTCCGGATCTATTAGGCGTCCGGTGACAGTGGCTATGGCCGTCTCAGCGATAGTATTATTTGGCTCGATCTCCCTAGATCGTTTGGGTCTTAATTTGCTTCCAGAGTTAAGTTATCCAACACTTACGATCCGGACAGATTTTGATGGTGCTGCACCCTCAGAAGTAGAGGAACAGATCACACGTCGCATTGAACAGCGGGTTGGAACGATCAATGGACTGCGGAAAATGCACTCAATTTCGGCGGCTGGTAGATCGGATGTCGTACTCGAGTTTATTTGGGGCGCGAAGATGGATCTTGTATCTATTGAGGTGCGGGAAAAATTAGATCTTGTGAACCTACCCTTAGATGTTGCCCGTCCTTCTTTACTGCGACTGAATCCAAACCTAGACCCCATATTTCGTCTCGCACTGACCCGCACAGATACTTCAGTTGATCCGATTTATGATTTGCAGGCATTACGTCGATTCGCAGACGATTACTTGAAACGTCGGTTAGACCCCGTTGAGGGCGTTGCCGCGGTGATCATAGGTGGTGGCTACGAAGATGAAATCGCTGTTCATGTTGACCAAGAGCGGTTGGCTCTTTTGGGTATTAGTATACAGGAGCTCGGCCAGCGCCTACAGAATACTAATGTAAATCTCTCTAGTGGGCGTTTGGTCGATGGTACACAGGAATATCTCGTGCGCACCGTGAATCAGTTCACTTCTATGAAGGATATTGGAGATACTATTGTCTTTCAGGATGGTCCGCGATTATTACGTCTCCGTGACGTTGCTAAAGTAAAAGAAGACCAAAAAGATCGCGATTCAATAATGCGCGTCAATGGTCGAGAGGCAATCGAGATTTCCCTTTACAAAGAGGGTGATTCAAATACCGTCGCTGTTGCTGAAAACATTCACGAAAGACTGGACGATATTCAAAAACAGTTACCAGAAACCTTCAATCTCGTCACTATATATGATCAGTCGACTTTTATTAGTGCTGCCATTGATGAAGTAAAAACTGCTGCAGTAATCGGATCCACATTAGCCGTTCTAGTTTTATTTCTTTTTCTAAGGGATCTACGTAGCACGCTCATTATTACAACGACAATTCCCATATCAGTTTTGGCCACTTTTGCGTTAATGGATCTTGATGAGATCAGTTTGAATGTTATGAGTCTAGGCGGTATTGCGCTCGCCGTAGGTATGTTGATGGATAACGCAATCGTGGTACTAGAAAATATTTGGCGTCATCGAGAAATGGGTGAACCGTTGGAGGAGGCTTCTAGTAAAGGTGCATCAGAAGTCAGTGGTGCAGTTTTTGCTTCCACGATAACTACTATTGCGGTGTTTTTGCCCCTTGTTTTTGTAGATGGTATTGCAGGGCAATTGTTCAAAGACCAAGCGATGACCGTAACATTTGCGCTGACTGCGTCGCTAATACTGGCTTTCACTTTAATACCAATGTTATCAGCAATTGGTGGGCGTGAATCTCACTATGATGCCGCTTCTGAATCTCATTCGTCCTTATGGATAAGTCGACTTACTCTTCCTTTCCGTCTTGTTTTTGTTGAATTACCGCGGTTCTCATTAATAATCATTATGGTCCTTGTTAGGAAGTTAACGGTTTTATTGAGCTTTTTAGGTAGACCTATTCTAGATGGCTTTGACAGAGTTTATGAGGAGCTTGCAAAGTACTATGGCGCATTACTAAAGTTATCGTTGAAGCATAGGATCATCACTATTTTATTTGCCGCCTCGACATTTATTGGCAGTCTCTTTCTGGTACCCACACTATCTCTCGAGTTGATTCCGCCGCTTTCTCAAGGAGAATTTTCAGTTAAGTTAGAAACGGAGCCAGGAACAAGGCTAGAAAAGACGGATAGGATTTTACGCGATTTACAAACAGCACTTAATCAGAGAGATGTTATAGATAAGACATATGCTATTGCAGGTACCGGAGGTCGTCTAGATGCTTCTTCTGTTGGCGGTGGTGAGAATATCGGTGAGCTAAATGTAGTCATGAGCCCAGATAGCAATATCGAAGATGAAGAGCTTGTTATGAACTTGTTTAGAGATAATCTTGCAGATATTCCTGCAACGGAATATGCAATTAGTCGCCCTCAACTTTTTTCTTTCTCTACCCCCTTAGAGATTGAAGTCGCAGGTACTGAATTGATTGAGATAAAGAAAGTCGCAGACCAATTAGTTACGTATATGAATGAATCACGGATATTTAGAGATATAGAGTCCTCTATGCGATCTGGTTATCCAGAGATTCAGATTGAGTTTGATCGTGAGCGCACTGCTACGTTTGGTCTTTCGGTACCTCAGGTTGCGAGTCTTGTTGTTGATAAGCTTAAGGGCGATGTCCCTACCGAATTTACTTGGCAGGATAAAAAGATTGATATTCGTGTGCGGCTGGATGATAAAGACCGTGATTCTATAGAAGATATTGAAAACATGGTGATAAATCCCCTTAGTGAGCGAGACGTAAGATTATCGACCGTTGCTAATATTTACACAGATATAGGCCCGGTTGATATTCAACGTATAGGACAGCAACGTGTAGCGCTAGTGAGTGCCAATGTTCTTGATGGTGATCTCGGTGTAGCAGCCAATGAAGTGCAAGAAATGCTTTCTATTATCGAGCATCCTAGAGGTGTAATTAGTCGAGTGGGTGGGCAAAATGAAGAGATGGAAGCTTCGTTTAAATCTTTAAGATTCGCACTTTTATTGGCTTTGATTATGGTCTATCTAGTGATGGCATCTTTGTTTGAATCCTTGCTACATCCATTTATTATAATGTTTACCATCCCTTTAGCTGCTGTAGGCGCAATTTTTGGTCTGGCGCTTACCGGTACGAGTATTTCTGTCGTGGTGTTCATTGGGCTGATTCTGCTGGTTGGGATCGTAGTGAATAATGCGATCGTATTGATTGATCGCGTGAATCAGCTTCGTGAATTAGGTATGACTAAGAGGCAGGCAATTGTCGAGGGTGCAAACCAGCGTCTTCGTCCAATCATGATTACAACTTTGACTACAATCTTGGGTTTGTTGCCTATGGCAATTGGTATGGGAGAAGCATCGGAACTGAGAACACCGATGGCAATTACCGTGATTGGTGGTTTGTTTGTTTCCACTTTTCTAACACTGATCATCATTCCTGTGGTGTATGACTTGATTGACCGAAAAGTTATAAACCGAGGGAGATTGGACGGTGCTGCGTTGGATCCTCAGTCGTGATGATCTCAAGGCTATCCATTAGAAGACCAGTTACTGTGGTAATGATATTTATTGGTTTGGCCATTATTGGATTATTTGCCGCCTTCAATTTACCTATCGAGGACTTTCCTGAAAACGAATCGCCATATATTGGAATGAGTATTAATTATCCAGCAACGCCACGAGAAATTGAACAAAATATTACTCGTCCTGTGGAAGAAATTCTTTCGACAATGGCTGGTGTAGAGCGGCAGTTTAGTTACACCCGAGCAGGATCACTTCGTGTGGGTATGCTGCTTGATATGGACCAAGATTCAAACGGAAAGCGAATAGAGGCGAAGGAATTAGTTGAAAATATTCGCTATCTCTTGCCTGCTGATATGGAGAGGATTGAAATGAACTCCTGGGATTCGAACGAATCACCGGTACTTAACTTATTAATAGTTACTGAAGACTTGAGTAAGGATCAAGCGTTTGATGTTCTAGATCGGAAGGTAAGATCGGAACTTGAGCGCCTTCCCGGCGTAAGTTCAGTAAGTCTTTATGGGACTGTTCAGAACAATATCCGCATATCTGTAGACCCAGGTCGAGTAGAGGCTCATAACCTTGACCTTAAAGATATTCAACGTCGATTGCAGCAAGAAAATTTTTATTTGTCAGCTGGCACAATTGATTCTGGAAAGACTCAATTTCGAGTGTATCCGATGGGCGAATATAAATCTCTAGAAGAGATTCGCTCTTTGCCAATGAATGATACTGGCTTGGTATTGCAAGATTTTGCTACTGTTAAACTTAAACCCGATGAGGATAATAATCGTAGAAAAGCTAATGGCGTAGCATCTCTTGGTATCTCAGTATATAAATTACCGGAAGCCAATCTGGTTGCTGTCTCTTCCGCTATCTCTTCTAAGATGGATCTCATTAAGCAAGACAAGCAGCTTGCTAATACAACTTTTTATCCTTTGGATAGTACGGCAGAGATCGTGATAACGTCCGTAACAAATCTTCGCGATAGCGGTTTTCTGGGGGGGGTGTTATCGCTAATTGTGTTATTTCTGTTTCTTCGTCAAGTAAAAATATCACTCCTGGTTGCAATGACGGTGCCACTTTCATTATGTGCCACGCTGGGTGTAATGTATTTTTCAGGCACCACTCTGAATATATTGTCGCTCGTGGGCTTAATGCTCACGATTGGGCTATTGGTAGATAATAGCGTTGTAGTATCCGAGGCAATTTCATTGAGACGTCGTGATATTGGCACGAATCCAAGATTAGCCGCCGACAAAGGTACATCAGAAGTTGGTCTGGCTATATTGGCCGGGACTCTTACAACAGTAATTGTCTTTGTCCCTTCATTTATGACGAGCAATCCAGGAATTGCGACAATGCAACAAAATGTGGCGATACCTCTTTGTAGTGCTCTTATAGCTTCGCTTCTGATTGCTCAGACCTTAGTCCCTGCTGCTATGGCTAGAATTAGTCTCCCCAAGGAAGAGAGAGGGCATCCTATCATTGATGGTATTGCGCGATACTATGAACGATTGGTTCGTTCCACGCTTAACCATCGTTTGCTAAGTTTCCTGATTGTAATCGCGATAGCATATAGTGGTTGGTTTGCCTATCAAAAAGTAAATGTCGACATGAATCCTGAGCAAGAAAGCCCAAGAATAACCCTTGAGATGCGCGTCAATGGTTCCCCAGATATAGAATATATTGAAGCATATATTGACCGCGTAGAAGATTATCTCCTCACAAATAAGAAGCGCTTTGAAATCGAAAATATTTTTTCTTCCTATGACACCGATCGTGGGGATATAAAGATTAGTCTAGATAACGAAGGCGCTTTATCACCAGCTGCGATACAAAATCTGATTAGAGAAAATCTTCCTGAAAAACCAGATATTCGGATGTGGTTCGCTAGCAAGGGCCGTGGTTTTGGTGGTCGGGGTGGAAACAGTGAGGGTCTTGGGATCAGACTTACTGGTGATTCTATGGAAGAGCTCCTCCGTGTTGGAGATGACCTCGTTACCTTGTTTGAACAGAACCCGATATTAACTAATGTTCAGCATGATGGTGAATCAAATCGGAGTGAGATTGTGATTAAGTTGCGGTCTGAGCAAGCAGAAAGTTTAGGGTTGAATGCTAGAGAGGTATCGGAGGCAATATCAGCAGGACTTAGTGGTCGTAATATGCGTCGAGGGTTTATCGATGAGGGTAAAGAACTTAGCATTTTGCTCGAGTTAGAGGGACGAGAAGACGCTGATATAGAGATGCTAAAACGTTTTCCTATATTCGTTCCTGCAGGTACTACGGTGCCTCTAGAGACAATTGCAGATATTTCATTTGAGAATACAGTTAGAATGATAAAACGACAGAATCGGGAGACCTCGCTTAATCTCAATTTTGGAACTCGCAATAATGAAACCCCTAAAGTTGTAAAGGAAGTTATTAATAATGTGATGAATAATTATCAACTATCGCCTGGGTACGGCTGGCAATTGGGAGAGGAATTCAAGCGCGATAGTAAAGATACTAGGGATATGATCATTAATTTTATTGTTGCAGTGGTATTGATCTATATGTTGATGGCGGCCTTATTTGAGTCAGTTTTGTTTCCGACCTGTGTCATTTTCGCAATAGGGTTTTCTGCAGTGGGCGCTTTTTGGACTCTGTGGTTAACTGGTACCACAATGACCGCATTAGCGTTAACGGGCATGTTGCTGCTTGCAGGTATTGTGGTCAATAACGGGATTGTACTGTTAAATCGGATTATTCAATTACGCTCAGATGGAATGAATCGTATAGAAGCAATTGTTGCGAGTGGTCGCCAGCGACTAAGGCCTATTCTTATGACGGTGTGTACTACGACAGCGGGAATGTTGCCACTTGCAATTGGTGAGGTAAGGATTGGCAGCGTTGGTCCAGCCTATTTTCCGATGGCAAGGACGCTGATAGGGGGATTAGCTTTTTCAACGATTATCACCTTATTAATCTTGCCATTACTTTATGTGATGATGGACGATATGAAAAACGCAATGCACAGGTTTTGGAAGGATTCAGTGCGGCGAGTCGAAGGCTTTCAATAACTAATTAGGTGAGAACCGGTAGCGAAGTTTCATTACAAGAAGCTCAGTATCCGGTTCGTTAAGTGAATCTCCCAATAATGATTCAAATCCATCAGAAGCTTCATCCAGATATACATTTCCGCCTCGATTATAAACAATGAAAAGGTCAGATAGTGGCCCTAACTCCCATCGATAGCGAGCTTGTAAGGTGGCATTGCTAATAGTGAAACTATCTTCGCTGTCATTCTCGGGACGAGAAACTTCATTTAACCATTCTCCGTCGGAAGATAAGTTCCAATATTTTCTGTCATGCGCTTTTATACCTATCCACTGAAATCTAAGCTGAAGTTGTTGGCGAGCAGTAAAAAAAGCATTAAATACAATAGAAGGACTCCATTCTTCTGCCTCATAGGTAGTGAATTTACCTTCGCCATCATGCAGAAGCCACGAATCTTGTTTCACATAATTTGCTCGAAGACTCAAACTGTAGCTACTGGAAGGTCGAAAAGTTATGCGGCTCTTGATTTGTTTCCGATACCCTCCCTCTGATGCTTGTTGCAGCCAATAATCTAGTTCGTAGGATATTTTCTTCGAACTATCACTTTTCCATTGGCTTCCAGTAGACCATCCCGATGCGCGTTTAAAGCTGCCAAAGCCCTGGCTTTTTCGATCGTCCACGGTTTCCGGTTGGTACAATAAGGCTAGTGAGATGTCGTTGTTATTACTGAATTTCCACTTTCTTTTCAGGAAGAAATCGCTGCCTATCCTCTCGTGATCGAGATTTTGCCTGTACCGAATATGTATTTCAGATTCCCTTTCACGCAATCCTGGTATATCGACTTGTTCTAGCTCGTATTGATAGCTTAGTCCTATCTCATCTGTCCGTTTAAGATATCCAAGATCATTGAGGTTTAGGTTTCGGTCAGAATAGTCCACACCAATTCGATGGGTTTTGCCATTTTCTGGCGAAAATTGTATGTGCGATCTTAGGCCGTAACCAATTGAATTCTCCAAGTCACTCATCATAATTTGGCCGCTTAAATTAAGTCGACCATCATCGGATAAGAGATGAGCATCAATACCCTGCGTTACTGCGCTACGATTTGGATGAGAAGCCATTGCCCCTAGCCAGCCCAAGGATCGACGGCCATTACCTCTAGTATCTTCGTAAATAACGCGAGCGATACCCAGATCGCGTCCAGCTAGAGTAGTATTTGACGAATTTTCTACTTGGACGTCAGTATCATCCTCCTTAGCAGTCAGAATTCCATAGCGGACAGAACCGACTTGTCCTGTCATCTTGATTGCACCTAGTAACTCTACCGGTTTTTCCTTATCGAATTCTGACACACCGGTGAGATCATCTGGAGTACCTTGACGAGAGCTCAGGTTTGAACCGATTCTTCTAGTGTTTAGCATTGTGGTGGAGGAACCTTTGCGATTGAACGTAGAAAAAAGTGCTTGGCTCTCTAGAAAAAATAACCTCTTTTCTGGGAAAAACGTCTCGAATGTCGTTAGGTTAACTACAACGTCATCCGCTTCAACTTGCCCAAAATCAGGCTTAATAGCAGCGCTCAGTTTAAGGTAAGAGGAGGGCTGCCAGAATATATCGATCCCAGAACGGTAATTATCATCCTTTTTTATATTATCTATTGCAGTTGAGGCATATGGGAACACGCTGATTCCTCTGGATGGTTTTAGGGTTTTCACTCTATAGATATTAAATGCAGATAAGAAACGATTTTGCTGCATGGATAGGTAGGGGCTCGACCATCGCTCTCCCAGTTGACCAAGAGTGCGACTAACATAAAGACCAATCTTTCCTTTCTGAGAGTCGACTGGTGGCAGATCCATAATACCCCACGGTATGAAAAGCTCTGCTGTCCAGCCATCATCTATTATTTGTGAGCGCCCGTACCAGGCACCATCCCAATCTCTTTTATAATTTCGCTCTGGTAACACGATACCATCCGATACTGAGTTGCCAAGGCTTACAGAAAACCAATAGCCGTAGAGTCCCTCTCCCGATGGATCGATGACCACTTGCATACTATCTCTTGCAATCCATGCATCTCTAGAGGACAACCTTCTTAATAAGGTCTCTCTGGGTTGTTCGTTCCGCATGCCTACATAAAGCCCTTTCTCAGTATAGAAATAGCGGACATGGGTACTATATCGACCAGGTTCCCCGAGGTCAGGTTGAATAAGCACAAGATCATCGTAAAAAGGAATTTCTTTCCAGACGGACTCTGTTAAATGGCCATCGATTTCAAGTGAGATACTTTGGCTATTAAAAAAAGGTATGTGTCTGTCTGTTGGATTTGCGTAATTCTTATACGGGGTCAGGCCAAGAAAAAATAGTACCACCGCAATAACGGTGTAACGGTAAAACATCCAAACTTTATCAAAAACATTTGGTTTAAAGCATACCATCCTATGGTTTTTAAGTCAAAAGTGCTAACTATCACGTTATGGTGCGGGGGAAAAACCATTTGAAGTAGGATTTTAACATGGCTGCGTTCTGAAAAAGGAGTATCATTGTTTCTTTTCGGATAACAGGGAAGCAAGTGTCATTTTATGAGCTGAGACAGTATCCAATCTATCCTGGAAAAATGGACGAGTGGGTGGAGTATATGGAGGAAACAATAATCCCCTTCCAGGTTGCGCTGGGTATGGTGGTAACAGGTAGTTTCCGTTCTGAAGACGATCTTACATATGTGTGGACTCGCCGTTTTGAAAACGAAGAGGAGCTTAGAATACTTTATGACAAGGTTTACAAAAGCGACACTTGGATCGAAAAGATAAGTCTAAGGATACCATCTATGATTGATCGATCAGGGATAAAGATACTTAGATTGATTGCTACCCCAAAAAGCACGACACACTAAAGACCAATTGGTGTTATGTGCTATGTAAACAATCCCTAAGTATTCGTGGCATGTGCCTAATATTATTATCTTACAAGTACCTAAGATCCAGAGATTGCGACGTCAGAGAAGCGTATGTGTGGCATTACAGTGGTCCTACCTTGGTTCCAAAAAAGCTGATCACCAACGGCTGAGACTTTCTTAAGCATATCGTAGAAGTTACCTGCTATGGTTATATTACGAATTGGGCGAACACGAACACCATCTGTCATTAAATAGCCAGATGCACCAAAACTAAATTGTCCTGAGATTGGGTTAGCACCAGAGTGTAGACCTGCCAAGTCAGTAATCAGTATATATTCACCTGAATAAAGTATTGATTCACTATCAATTCCTTCACTTATATGTAGCTGATGTAGATTTATGCCTAGAGTTGATTTGGGAGAACGACTTGCATGACCGGTTGTCTTCACGCCAAAATGTTTTGCTGTGGCGCTGTTATGAGCCAACGTTTGCAAATATCCATCCTTTATCAAGGATGTAGTCTCGGTTTTTGTTCCCTCAGCATCAAATAGGGTATAGCCAAGGCCATCAATTAGATGTGGACTGTCGCTTATATTAAGTCGCTCATCTGCGATTATTTCCCCAACTTTATCCCGCATTGGGTTTACTCCATCTTTTGCGGTTTGTGCAGAAAACATTGACGCAAACGTACTAAATAATGCGGGTTGGTATTCTTGATCAAGAATTACATCATAGTGTTTTGTCGGTATCGCTTCTCCGTCCAGCAGACCTAAGCATCGACAATAAGTCTCCTCAACAATTGTCCGGTAATCAAGTTCTCCAAACTCGCGGGAGACTCTTCCTGAGCCTTCCATTACAGTCTTTCTTTCATGTTCCATAAGCGCATGCGCAGTCGCACTGCAGTAGCGTTGTTTAGAATTCGCAGATAGGCCTGACGTAGTGAAAACAGAGCGTTGCACAATGGAATCACTCACGCCATTGTATGGAACATTTTTAATTTTCTCTTTCGCTAAAAGTTCTTTCTCCATCGAGAGCGTAAAAGCGATTTTTTCTTCAACAGTAACAATATCACTGGGACACAAGATTTCATCATCAGTTTTAAGAGAACCACTGATATCTGTAATTTTTTCATCGGGCTCGACTTTTGCAAAGCTAGCATTAAGAAGAGCCTGATTAACCATTGAGTTTAGGGCATCTTCGTTGGATGCTTCACTATAGGCTGTTCCCACACGATGTTCTTTCACAACCCTGAGGCCAAAAATAAGATTTGAGCTAACCTTATGTTCCTCTAGTTCTCCCTTTTGCGCTCTAAGAGAGAGAGTTTTACCCTCATCTATTATTAAGTCACCTTCAGCTCCATTTTCTCTTACACGCTCAAGGATGGCGGAGGCGCTGTGCTCATTATTCATTTACGCATTACCACCGACAAGGATGTCATCTACCTTAAGTGATGGTTGCCCAACCGTAGTCGGAACGGCACCTGAGATGGATCCACACATACCGCAGGCTAGTTCAAAATCCTTACCAACCATTGATATTTCCTTTAGAACAGCCGGTCCAGTACTGATTAAAGTTGCGGCTTTTACTGGGTATTGAATTTGGCCATTCTCGACGTAATAACCTTCCTGGACAGAAAAATTAAATTCTCCAGTACCAGGTTGTACGGAACCTCCGCCCATATGGGAGGCATAAATTCCTTTATCAATAGTGGAAATCATCTCATGAAGATCAGTCTCTCCCGGTTCAATAAAAGTGTTTCGCATTCGCGAGGCTGGAGCAAATCGATAGGATTGCCGCCTACCAGAACCCGTACATTCAAACCCTGTTTGCGCTGATCCCAATCGGTCGGCGAGGAAAGAGGTTAACTTTCCGTCCTTAATCAGTTGTGTCTTTTTAGTTGCAAGACCTTCATCATCGATATTTATGGATCCCCATTCATTGGTTAATGTTCCGTCATCTACGGCATTTACCACGGGGTTAGCTATCATTTCTCCCATTTGATCATGGAATACTGAGGCTTTTTTAGCGACTGCAGTAGTTTCAAGGAGGTGCCCACAGGCTTCATGAAAAATTACGCCACCGAAACCATTACCGAGAACTACTGGCATTCTCCCTGATGGACAGGCCTTGGCACTTAAATTAACCAGAGCCTGTCTGGCCGCCTCGTTTCCCGTTTTTTCAGCATCTATCTCATCCTTGATTTCCCAACCTCTGAGCCCTCCATCATTGGATGATCCTGTTGCCTGTTCAATACCATCTGACGCATAGGCTGTCAGACTCGCTCTTGTATAGTGTCGAGTATCATCTGTATGCAACCCTTCACTATTAAAGATTTCTATTTGTTGCTCACGTTGCATACAAGAGCCACTAGTCTGCGAGATTATATTGCTTGTAGCGCGTGCACTTTGATCTGCAGCGAGAAGGAAAGCAATTTTACTCTCTATACACGCATCTTTTGACAACGTTTTCTTTGCAGGATGCGCTTCCATTATTTTGCGATAATCAAAATTCGTTTTTTGAATTGAAGGATCGCGGCGGTCCTTGGTAGCGAGTTCTTTGACTATACGCTTAAGTTCATTCTCTTCTATCTGATTAGTATAGCCGTAAAGCACCTTATATCGATAAACCAATCTTATCCCAATACCAAAGTCTATCCCTGACCTAACGGCCTGTACCTCGCTACTAAGAGTGCTGATGGTGTTGACATGATTTTGTTCCACAAATAATTCGGCGAAGTCTGCCCCGAGAGACAGCGCGTAATCTATGACAGAATTCGAGACTTGAATACCTAGCATACTATTACCCAAAGAAATTCCCATGAGACTAGTCTATAGATATCGGCCAAATAATTACACTATCTCGCCAGCGAATGTATTGAAGTCTCACCAATAGGTTATTGACTGACTTAACTAACAGATCTGTTTAAAATGGGGACATCTCATTAATTTTTCAAATGAATAATTTATGACAATTGGTCTGGGTTTGGGTTTGTCAAAGTATCCTTTCGAAAGTCCTGATGGATATTGGCGTTGGGTAGAACTTTGCGAGAGAGGGGGAATCGATTCTATTTGGCAAACAGACCGCCTCGTTTCTAAGGACCCAATATTAGAGTGTATTGCCGTCACGGCCGCTTTAGCGGGCGCAACAGAGACTATTCATTTCGGTATGAGTGTGGCTTCTATTGCTTTTCGAGACCCATTATTAACCGCGAAGCAGCTTGCCACGATCGATGTTTTAAGTAAGGGTCGCCTTCTTCCCGCTTTTGGTCTAGGAAGTAGTTTTTCGGCAGACTTTAGGGCAAGTGGCACCCCGACCAAGCGGAGGGGTAAAAGGGCAGATGAGGTATTGAAACTTATACACAAGCTCTGGCACGAAGAAGACATCTGTTATAATGGCGAATTCTTTCGGTATGACCATGTTACTATTTCTCCTCGACCAGTTAATCAGAGTATCCCGCTATGGATTGGTGGTTCGAGTGAAAAGGCAATTGAGCGTGTTGCTAGATATGGTACTGGCTGGCTTGGAGGAATTGAAACACCAGAGGAATCGGCGAGGGTTATTCTCGGTATAAAGGAAGCGTTAAAGAAAACAGGTCGGAGCATTGATAAAGATCATTACGGAGCGACTTTCTCATTTCGGTTTGGAAATAAAGGAGAGCTCGAGTCAAGACTCGCGCTGAAAAGACTAGGCAAAAGAGTTAAAGATCCCTCAAAGTATCTGGTGATTGGTGATACAGAAGATATCGTCAAGAGGATTGATCAATATATTGATGCAGGATGCTCAAAGTTTGTAATGTTACCAATTGCGAGTGATGAAAAAGAAACGATACAGCAGACAAGGCTAGTTATCGATGAGATATTGCCCACTTATTGGTCTTTTAATCGACGCTGATCATTCAATAAAAAATATCAAGGTGGTTTGTTTACTCAAGAAATCTGTGGAGCGAGTTTTTGTCAGGTGAAAAATTGAAAGCTAAATCAGGAATATTTTATTCGAAAAATCCTTCCGGAGTTGTTGGTATGTTTCGTGGTAAGGAGGTATTTCGATACAAAACTGTGGAAGAACTTATAGAGGTGCATATCAAGGCTATGAACGCTCTTGAAGAAAAACAGGAGTCCGAGTTAGAAAAAAATTATACGCTATAATTTTTCAATCCTGGGTGCAACTTTATTCAGGATCGATGTGCTGAGGTGATCGTTTTTCAAAATTGGCTTTCACAGTCTCTATTTGGTTCGGGCTCCCAATAAGCCTCTTTTGTAGTTTTTCCTCGAGCGCAAGTCCAGCATTTCGAGTTCCATGCCATGTAGCCTCGAATAACTCTTTGCTTTCCCTAATTGCATTTGGTGATTTGGTGGCAATAAGTTCTGCCATGTTCAGAGCTGACTTCAGAGGTGAATCACTGATCTGCGTTACAATTCCAAGGCGAAGCGCTTCTTCTCCTCCAAAGGTCCGGCCTGTAAAAGTTAATTCCTTAGCAACATCTATAGGTATTAGCTCTCGTAATGTCTGAGTGATCCCGCAGTCTGGTATTAGTCCCCATTCAACTTCCTTAATCGAAAATTTAGCATCTGGCGCTGCGATACGGATATCAGCACCCAATGCGAGCTGGAATCCACCGCCGAAAGAGACCCCATGTAGTGCTGCTATCACCGGTACAGGTGCACACTTCCAGACCATACTAATTTTTTGTGCAGGGTTCCCGGGAGTTGTGTCGGAGACAAAACTTTTTGTTGTTATTGAGCTTTTATTACTTCCCAGTATATTTTGAAAGCCATCGAAATCCAGTCCTGCACAGAACCCCCGTCCATTTCCAGAAAGCACGATAGCTCGTATTGAATTATTCGCACTTAGCATTTCCCCTGTTTCTGTAATAGCGTCAAACATCTCTGGCGATAGCGCGTTATATTTCTCTACTCGATTTAGTCTGACATCTGCCACACCATTACTGTGGATTTCTACCATGATTAACTTTGCCATGACTCCTCCTCAAAAATAGTAGTAGCCTCTAATTAGAGGCTTACAATCGATTACCTTTTACCTTCACTGGGGCCTCACTCGAATTAGACCCTCTTGCATGACTGAAGCAAGTATTTCTCCCTCAGTAGAATAAAAGGCACCTCGTGTAAAGCCGCGCGCACCAGCTGCCGCGGGAGTCTCTCGTACAAATAGAATCCAATCGGACACAGAGAAGGTTCGATGGAACCATATAGCGTGATCCAAGCTGGCTATGTGCATGTTTTCGGAAGCAGTATCCTTATGTGGAAGCATTGCTGTAGATATTAATCCCATATCTGAAGCATACGATAGTAGAAATTGATGCTGTGGGTTTCCCTTCGACTTAGTCTCATGCCGATAGCGGATCCAAGAAGCACCTCTATCTCCTTGCGTTATTTTTATTGTCCTCACTTCGAACGGACGTTTTCTATGAGACCAATGGGTTGCCTTGCCTTTTCGTTTTGCCACTTCATGATCATCCTCTAATTCTTCAGCTCGCGGAAATACCTGATCGAGATCTACTTGATGAGAGAGGCCGTCTTCTATACTTTGGAACGAAGCATCCATGCTAAATATTGCCTCACCTTTCTGAATTGCTTTTACGCTTCGGGTCGTGAAGCTTTTACCCGTGCGTATACGGTCTACTTGATAAATAACAGGATGCTCTGTGTCACCAGGGCGAAGAAAGTAGCCGTGGAGGGAATGACAGATTCTTTGATTTTCCACTGTCCTATAGGCTGCGCTCAACGCTTGTGCTAGAACCTGCCCCCCAAATAACCTTTTGTATTCTCGGTATTCGTTCACCCCTCTATACAGATTTACCTCAATGGGCTCTAAATCAAGCACTCTACTTAAGTCGGATAGTAGCTCCTCCATTATGTAACGGCGATGGTTATGGATTCATTAGTTACTTGAATAGGATAGCTCGTCAAAGCCTCCCAAGCAGGGGCAGCCTGAGCCGAACCATCTGCGAGACTGAACTCTGCTCCATGATATGGACATGTAATAAGGCCATGCTGCATGGTCCCACCCTCCATAGGCAGGAATGCATGGTTACAGTAATAGTCGATAGCATAATATTTTCCTGCATGCTTACAGAGTAATATATCTCTTCCATTTACATTAACGTGAACTTGGTCCTCGTCACCAAGTTCAGCGGTAGAAGCGACAATGTGATATTCAGACATAGAGAACCGTTCTATAAATAAAATGAATTTAGTAAGTTTTTGGCATGAGCCGCGACAACACTCTTTAATCGACGATATCATATGATATCTTTTTATAGCATGTAAAAAATGGAACAAAATGTCTATGTACGATTACATAATCGTAGGCGCAGGCTCGGCAGGTTGTGTGCTCGCAAATCGACTATCTGAAAAGGCCAAGACTCGAGTATTGCTATTAGAGGCGGGTAAAAAAGATTCCTCTCCGTTCATACATATGCCTGCAGGGATCGCCCGCCTCATTGCAACTAGTGACTTTAATTGGGCCTTTCAAACCGATGCAGAACCTGAACTTGATAAACGAAACCTTTATTGGCCGAGAGGTAAAGGGCTTGGTGGTTCAAGCTCAATCAATGGCATGATCTATAATCGTGGAAACCCAAGAGACTATGATCATTGGCGACAGCTCGGTAACAAAGGTTGGGGTTATGATGATGTCCTCCCTTATTTTAGGAAATCAATTAATAATGAGCGGGGTGAGGACATTTATCACGGGATTAATGGTGAGCTTAACATTTCGGATGAAAAAGCGAATCTGCCAAGCCATGACTATTTTATTCAGGCGGGTATAGAAGCTGGGTATAGCTATAACGCTGATTTTAATGGTGCCACTCAGGAAGGCTTTGGTCCTTTTCAATTAACAAAAATAGGAAATCGGAGGTGCAGTGCAGCTCAAGCTTTCCTCTCCCCAATTTTAGATCGCGATAATTTAACAGTCGTTACTGAGGCAAAGGCATTAAGTATTGATTTTGAGGGTAAAAAAGCGATCGGTGTCACCTATTTAAAGCGTGGTAAGAAATATCATGTGAAGGCAGAGTGCGAGACGATTATTTCGGCGGGTGCTGTGCAAACGCCCCAGCTACTGCAACTATCAGGTGTTGGTAACCCAGAAGACTTAGCTCTGCATGGCATTCGTTGTTTTCATCCTTTGAAAGGGGTTGGGCAGAACCTGCAGGATCATCTTGATATTATGGTGCAATATTATTGCAAAGATCCGGAACTCTCGGTCGCTAGATATATAAAGGTTAGTAATATGGTGAGGGTTTTATTGCAGTATATGCTGTTTGGTAATGGCCCTGGGACTGAAAATGGCTGTATCGCTGGGGCCTTTATTAAGAGCCGAAAAGATTTGGAAATGCCTGACCTACAGTTTCATTTTATACCTTTGATACTTAATGATCACGGTCGTAAACGATTTACTGAACCAGGTTTGTCGATCCATGTTTGTCAGTTACGACCAGAGAGTCGTGGTGAGATCAGGCTTGCTTCTAATAACCCCTTAGATAATCCATCGATTAAAGCTAATTATCTCAGCGTTGGTTCTGATCTAGATACTCTGGTAGAGGGAGTTAAAGTCGCGAGGAAGATTTTTCAGACAAAAGTTTTTAGTGCATTCTTAGGAGAGGAATTCGAAGCGAGTAAAGGTGCTCTTAATGATGAGGATATTGCTTCATTTGTGCGAAAAAATGCAGAGACAATTTATCACCCAGTCGGTACCTGTAAAATGGGAAATGACTACCTAGCTGTCGTGGATGATCGGCTTAGAGTTCACGGTTTAGCCTCATTGAGAGTAGTAGATGCCTCTGTAATGCCAACACTGGTCGGGGGTAATACGAATGCTCCTACGATCATGATTGCCGAAAAAGCAAGCGATATGATCAATCACGATAATACGCGTTAAAAAGAGCTAGCGTAAATCTGGCAGGATGTATTCTTCATTTTTCAGGTTTTTTCTGATTGCCTTCTTATCGATTTTTCCAGTGGACGTTGTCGGGATTTCTTGACAAAAGATAACGTCATCAGGAATCTGCCACTTAGCAAAATTTAAGTGGCAATGCTGCAAGATAGATTCGGCTGACAAGCTTGTGTCTTTATCTCTGATGATAAGTACAACAGGACGTTCATCCCATTTTGGATGGGGTTGAGCTACAACGGCCGCTTGACTGACTCCGGGTAACGCAATAATGTGATTTTCTAAATCAATAGAAGATATCCATTCCCCACCGGATTTAATAAGATCTTTTGAACGGTCTGAAATGATTAGGTACTCTTCATTATCTATCTTCGCTATGTCTCCTGTTACAAGCCAGTCCTCGTAAAATTTGTCAGGTTGAGGATTATTGAAATAGCTGTTACAAATCCAGGGCCCTCGAACCAACAGCTCTCCCACCTCCTTTCCATCATGTGGTTGGATATTCCAATTTTCGTCAACAATTTTTAGTTCTAGACCAGGCATAGGTAAACCTGCTTTCGAAATATTACTGAATTGGTCTTTTTCAGAAAGCGTTAAGTGAGAGCGTTTTGCAACCTTTCTGGACAAGGTTGCAAGCGGATTCGTTTCAGTCATTCCCCAGCCTTGTATGACCTCTACCCCCAGTACCTCCCAATACCAACGCATCATCGATGTAGCAGGGGCAGAGCCACCACAGGTTACCCTAGAAAGTTTTGACAAATCATATTTTTCACAATGTTCCTCAAGGATAGCTTTGACTCCTTGCCAGATAGTGGGTACTCCAGCAGATATAGTAACTTCTTCTGCAGCCATCAGTTTTATGAGTTGCTGTGGACTGGTAAATCTATCGGGCATTACTTGTTTACATCCGAGCATGGACGCAGTGAAAGGTATTCCCCAGCCCATTGCATGAAACATAGGGACGATACCGCATACGGAATCTAAAGCGGAAAGATGCATCGCGTCGGTCATGGCTTGTGCCATTGTATGCAGGTAAGTTGAACGATTGGTATACATGACCCCTTTTGGTTTTCCGGTGGTGCCACTTGTGTAGCATAGACCCATCGGAGCAGTCTCTTCTATCTCAGGCCATGGAAATTCAGTGGGATGGTCAGTAATGAAGTTCTCGTAATCGGCTGATTGAGAGAATGTCACGTCACCATCACACACAATGACAAGTTCTACCTTGGGTGTACCTTTTAGGATCGGTTCCAGTAATGGGAAGAGAGTGTTATCAACGAAAATTACTTTATCTTCGGCGTGATTGATGATGTAGGTAAGCTCTGAGGGGCTCAGCCGAATATTTAGAGTATGGAGAACAGCACCCATACATGGAATTGCTTGATAAAGTTCTAGATGCCGATAGTTATTCCACATGAAACTTGCGACACGGTCTCCGTGACATATCCCGAATTTAGCGAGAGCTCCTGCGAGTTGATTTGCTCTTTCCCAAGTGGTCTTTAAGGTTTGTCGATGGGTTCCACTTTCTTGTAAGGTTACAACTTCTACTTCGGGATCAAGTTGTGCGCCCCGACCAAGAATACGAGACATAAGAAGTGGTGTTTGTTGCATGGTCATGAATCTATTCCTATTACATTTGGAAGTTCTAGGTATTTATAATCAGAATTTCTCCTGTCGCATTCACCGGTTTTTTTAGGAATTTCTCTACAACACTCACATCTTTGTATCTTTCCTTTGCCCTCTCTGCAAGATCGGTGAAGGGGGATCGGCAAGGGTCCGCGATCATTATAGTACTCACTCCACCTCTTTTTGCTCGATTTATCAGTTTTAGGAGTGCCTCAGTCATTTCGTTCCAAAAACAAATATCTGCCCCAAGGATGACATCGAATTGAGAAAGATAGGCTATCGATAACTGTTCAAATTTCTTTTTCTCTGCAGTCATTTTCGTTTTGTTTACTTTTGCATGTAGGTCTAAGTAAGGAATTACGTTTTCATCTGCATCGATACCATGAACACTACAGCTAAATTTCTTTGAACAGAATAGTCCGAGCAATCCCCAACCACATCCAATTTCTAGTACTCGTTTTGATGATGGTATTGGATGTTGACGAAGATAATCCATAATTAAGAAACTTGAATTCCAAAATTTATTCCCATGGATTTCTGCGATATAACCTTCGCGCTTTAGTCGCCTAATTTCTTTATGGCGAGCATTTAAGATTTTTAGGCCAAAGGCTTGCCGAGAAGTATGATCAGACATAAGCATTACTTGCCTAGGGATGAAATGAGTCCAACCCTTGCTGGTAATCCACGAAGGATTGCGATGCATTACGGTTCACTAAGAACCTGCCATACATGGGATGGTGTAAACTTCGGACTTCGTGTTCAACATCGAAAAGTTCTTGTCCGGTACTCGGATCAATAATAGTTTGGAATCGATACTGGTGAGCATCACTTTCCTCAGTTATCAAGCCATGATGATCAAGATATTGATGAGGAGTCGAGAAGTTCGAGACATAGATAGCGATGTGATGGCCATCATAATCCAATTTCTGTTCGTTTTCTTTGAACCTTAGGCTTTGGCCTCTACCGACAGCGATTTGGCATGAGGTCTTTGTTAAGGTGGTTCTGCAGCTGAATAAGTCTTCATAAAATCTAGCGATACCTCTTGCAGTTCCACGAGGTACCAGGAATTCGACATATGGGATTCCGAGTCGCATATTGAATCGCTTACCCGAACCATAGCACTTTAGTTTGTTGCCCCATGGACAGGTAACCGATATAAACTCTTTCGCACTCGTAAACGAAAATCTAGTGTCTGTTAAACGTTTTTCCACAGAATGAAGGCGCTTGGCTAATGCTTTTAGATCAGGGACGACAAGCCCGATATGACCTCGTATCACCTGCGGTTTTTTTGTCGGTAAATGGAATTGTTGTTTTCCTGCATTTATCCAAACATTACTTGGGCCAAAATCTATATAAGGGTCTCGCGTCAGCCCCAATCCATTAACATAGAAGAGAGTTGCGATAGCCTGATCCGGAACGGTTATATTAACGTGTTCCATCGCAATAATATTACTCACGTCCTCAGCAGCGCGGTCGTAAATTTTTCCGGTTGCCATAAATGCTCCGGTAGTAAATGCGAGAGTATAACAGTAAGTTCGCTACGAAACTCTAGGTCGGTTTAGAGTTAGTCTGGTCGCTTTTAATTTCTCTGAGCCCAATAAAGATTATAATAGACGGTAGTCATTTAGTGCCACAAAGGTACCCCCATTTCGTATACAAAGCTCGCGCATCAAAATTGAAAATCGAATAGCTGATGCCTGATATCTTGGTGGCAGAGAGAAAAGCACCGGGAAACCCACCCCATGGATTCGAACGAGTCGATTGCCTTCTGAGTCTACTCTATTGATTTTATCAACGACTTGTATGACTTGCTCTACAGATCTTCCGGAGAAGTCGTCACCAAACACGTAAAGGCTTATCTTTCGGTCGGGTCTATAGAAAGTAGAGATTGCCTTTGTGATTCCCTCAACGGGGCTCGAATTACTAAAGACGTTCCAGTTTTGTAAGCGATTTATAATAGCGCTTCGTCTTGCTGCAGTATCGGGTATCCACTCATTGGCGTACTGTGAGAACATATAGTTTCCCATATCATTCATCACTTGAATGCCCTTGAGCTTAGGGTAGACCTCAAGTGTTTCAGAGACCTTCTGTAAAACCAGTGGCCACGCATTGGTATACATACTTCCAGAAGTATCTATGATGAAAATCACGTACTCGCTATCTACAGGTATCCCGCCTACAGCATTATCTTTTACAATCGAATTCTTTAGTAGACGCTGCATTTCCTCGGTTAGTGTTTGCTTGGCGACACTCAATCTTGCTTTTATGATTTCTTCGACTTTTGTTTTTCTTACGATAGTTTCATATTTTTCCTGTAATTGAAGAAGTTCTGCTTGCAGTCCAGTTAACCGAAGTGTTTCTTCACTTTCCAGATCTTCTCGGCGAATTATTTCTGTTCGCATATCTCGAATATCATTACGCTTAGCCAGAAGATCTTTTTGCAGAGTAATAAGATAATCCTCTAAATTATCTATGCTATCGTCAATAGCACTTGGGTCGAAAACTTTTGTTAATACGAGGAGAAGGATAAGAGCACCAAAACCACAACTGATAACATCCAAAAATGATAGACTCAATCCTTCGATTTCTCTGCGTTTCGTTTTCATTATGGCCAATCCTCGGACGGAGCAAGAAATGAGCCTGACGTAATCTGAGCTAACCGCCAATACGATGCTGCAGCTAATGGATCTCCTTCCATTGGAAATAAGATAACATTTATTGGAATATTTCCTGAGGTTAGAGAAATTGCATCTACAAATAGTGCATTCCTCTCTTGACTTGACACTACGTTGCTTTTCGGTGGATTCAAACCTTGGGTGGGTAGGCCATCCACGATGAGAAATATATTATCTGGTGGCGGTTCAAGTAGATTCGCTTTAGCTAACGCATGATGAAGAGAAGTACCACCCTTTGGAACGATTTGGTTTAGATAATTAACGGTTTCTTCGATATTGTCTCGATTTTGAACTGATAACCATTTGGCATCTTGTTCAGGTATCACTGACTTAGCGCTTTCATTAAACGTATACAACTGAAAACTCGCTTGTCGAGGCAGGTTCGCGATTAACCATTCACCCGTCCTGACAGCTCTTTGCCACTTCTCTGATCCTATCCTACGTTCTCTTGATAAATTTCGCGTACGGATGACGTTCACAATCGTTTTATCCAGCATGCTCGCTGAGGCGTCCAGGAGTATAAGGATATGTCTGCCGCCAACTTTAAGCCCTGTCAAATATTGCCGATCGCCATCGCCGGTGAAACTGTAAAGATCTTTACCACCCGCAACCTCTTCCGATTGACTTGTTTGAAGGAGATTAGTTTCCTCTTCAAGTTTTTTTATTTCTTCTTTTAACTTCGCAACTTCGTCTTGATTAGTGCCAGTGAGGGAAGCTATCTGTTTGTTAGTACTGGCGATAACTGCTGTAAGTTGCTTTATAAGTTCTTGCTGATCGAGGGCTTGCTGGTCGGTTTCCTTCATGGCCACACTAACTTCCCTCAGTTTTGATATTTCCTCTTCGACTTCCTCCTCTACTTTCTTTATCTTTGCAAGCAGTTCTGTTTTAGGATTTGCATTGAGTTCCTGGGATGCATTATTAATAACGACGAAGATTAGGATCACAGCTCCAAATCCGCATGACATAATGTCTAGAAAGGAGAGGTTAAAGATACTTAACTCGCGACGTTTGGCCATCAAGTTACTGAGATCAAAGTCATAATTTGATCCCCTAAGCTTATAGTATCTCCTGGCTTTAGCGTTGTCTGTTTAGTTACGGGCGCACCGTTAATTTTAATTTTGTTGGCTTTATGGATGTCCACATAAACATGCACCCCTTTGGGATAAATGGAGCAAATCGGGTTGGACAAATCCTGTATCAGTCCGCTCGAAATTTCCTCTGATAATTTGAATACTCGCCCGATGGCTGTTGCATGATCACCATAAAGTAGATGAGTTGCCTGATTCCTCGTTACTGTCTCATCTGCACTTGAGGCTGCTTTGATCGGCAAATTAACGACATGGGTGATGGTACCACCTCCTGACATTATTTTGTCGGCATGCTGGAAGGCTCCAGCAATTGCCGCATTTGACGGTAACTCAACCAATTCAATTTTTTCTAAGAGGTTTAGCGTATCCTTGATACCAGGGACACCGTTGAAGCGATGAGAGAGAAACAAAGTGGAGGTTTCATTTATACTGGCTTGTTTGCGAATCGCCTGTATTATCTGAGGATAAAGAGGCGCACAGGCAGGCATAAGTTGTTCTACGGAGATACTTACCGACTGCTTCAGCCCATCGATATCTAAATTAAATAGGTTGTTTCGTTTAGTTTCGAAACTGTGAATCCAATCAGGTAGCGCGTCATATAGCGCCTGTTCACTTTTAGCATCATGAAGTGGGTCATATCGTTTCACTTGAATAAACTGATTTGTAACTGCGCTTGCCCACCTATCTAGTAGTGTGGCCATACCAGTTTCACAAACCGTTATATAATTAGTGCGCGATAGATTTAGACTATTTGATAACCTTGTCAGCGTTATGCGATGCAGATGGATGTCGAGGTAAAGAGAAATATCTCTCAGCTTTTGGTTGCAGGCAGCTGCGATGGATAAATCAACGACACCAGAAGTAGGTATTCCGCATTCCTCTGCCATACCTAAGAGAAGGCTGAGACTAGCCCGATTATAGAAACTCGGTACGACGAAAATGACAGTATCTACACGCCCTTTTAACTCCTCCCAAAGGAGCTCTAGATGTGCAAAAGCAAGGTCTGCGTTGTGTCTTATAGAATCCCGAGCGTTAGGGATTGGGTTCGTGTTGAGGTGATTCCAGAAATGGTTGTTGTTCCAGCTTGGCAATAATCGGGTTTCTTTTAAGGCGTCATTTCCAACTAGGAGCTCACCATTATTATTAATCAGCGCAAATCCTGGACTTATTGCCACGATTTCATCGTCGCATGCGACTTGGATGCCTAGATCATTTAACTCGATAATACCTATCGTCACTTCTTTGTCCTGTATCAGTTCTGAAGGTGCTGAATTAATCTTTTATCGCAGTATTCTTCCGTGTCAAGGACGATTCGTTCTTGTGTTACTTGAAGATAATGCAAGAGAAACATAACAAGAATACTTATAAGAAGAGCGACAAAGGTTGAATTAAATGCGACCCCAAGGCTTTGCGTTACACCAGCAATATCCCCTTGTGCAGCTTTGTGTGCCTGTCCCAAGGCTTGGCCAATCCCTCTCACAGTGCCCAAGAACCCGATCGAAGGAATAGCCCATGCTATATACCTAATCATTGACAGCTCTGAATCAAGCCTCTCCGACTCTGATTCACATATTGCCCTGATTGAACTCGAAACGTCCTGTATATTTCTTGTTGATCGGAAGCGATGCAGCGCAGTTAAGACCGCCCTTGGAAGCAGATAATTCTGTTGTTTTTCCGATAATGCTTGTATCGGTCGAGAGTATTCGCGCGCGTCTTCCGCGAGAATGCTCGTACCTTGATTAATTGGTATAAGGTCGGTTTCTAGTATTTTTCTCTCATTAAAAGAAGATAAGGACTTATAACCCATTAGCGAAATAGCCCAAAGCATTAGAACGAAACAACATTCTTGTTCTAAATCTTTGATGACGACATAAATTGATCTTTCAGGAATATAGTTAGGATTTTCATTGATTTGGATTGCCTGCTCCTCCAATACGGCCGTGGCGTTTGGCCTTACTATAGAAACGTATATGGCGTGAACGAGGATGATTGCAATGAATAATGAAAATATATGGAAGATGAATTCGAACGGTAATTGTTTCTTCATAATGTTCCTTAAATATCCACTGGGAATGGGACAGCATTGTCGGCGCTTATCAACTCACTTGGAACAAAATTACGAAAGCTCTCTCCAAGGGTTTTTTCCGTTAAATCCCCTGCTTGAGGAGTCGACTCTTGTACCTTGCTGACCGGCTCATCGGTGGTTTGTGTTGCTCCGCCTGGAGTCTCTTGGTCTTCATTGTTTTCAATCTGACCAACTGCAGTAATAGGATCACCTGTACTGACCACAGAGATTAGTAGACTAAGAGAAAAGACTAGGACAATATATTTCATTCCGCGTACCTCGCTATTCTAAAGCCCACCTCTGGCCTGCCAGTCTTGCCATAGTCTCTGTAAGTCCATCGCAATTCACTAAAGCGTCCACTAGTATAATTAGCACCTCTGATTACGTAATAATCGCCTGTTTTTGGTCCTATTGGATCAATAAAAACGCCTCTCCTAGCACTGGTTGCATAAATATCGTTAACCCACTCTGAAACATTACCATTTAGGTCCTGGATCCCGAAAGTGTTTGCGGGAAAGCTACCAACGGGTGCAGTTCCTCTATAACTATCGTTGTACCCGATGATATAGTAAGAGGACATGTTTGCTGCAGACTCATCCGCGTAATTTCCAGCGTTTGGCGGTGGCGGCATATAGTCCCCCCATGGGAATCTAGTTGCAGAGTTACCCTGATTATATCTAGCAGCCCAAGCCCATTCCGCTTCTGTCGGGAGACGGAATCCTGTACTAATGGGCTCCTTAAGACGCCAGATATTACCCACTTTTTCATAAGCAACTTCAAGATTATTACGTTTGCTTAACCAGTTGCAGAATAAAATGCCTTGTTCCCAAGAAATGTTAACCACTGGCCTATCATCATCACTTAGTAATGACCGACCAAGCACTCCAGAATCATGTGACGGGTCAAATTTTTTGAAGGCTAGATTAGTGATTTCCTTGGTACCAAGATAAAAGGGTCGCGCTAGTTGCACCTCTTTTTCAATTTCATTTGTTCTCCTCCCTCGTTCCCCTCGTTTTGAACCCATTGCAAATTTATCTGGGATAATCAGTTTTGCAGTGACGTTCTCCATCACTTGAATTTTTGAGGGGATTGCAGCGACTTTAGCCTCGGCTTCGGTTTTCAACTGAACAACTAGTTCCTGCGTCAAGCCAGCTTTAGGAATAATTATCATATCTTTAGTGGCGTAACCGGATTTTATAATCTGGATCCTATGTCTAGTTGCTGAGAGGGTGAGACGTCTGGTGTTGCTCTTGAGTTCAAGACCGTCAAGTAGAACGGTTGCATCATTTGGTTCTATTTCTAATTCCACGACCCCTGTCATTGGAATTAGATTTGATTTGAGCGTGATTTCTTGACCGGGCTCGACTTCGATAGCTTTTTGAATTGGCTCGAAGCCGGCTTTCGTTAAGAGAATCTCGTGTGTTTTTTCTGGTTCCAATGTCGCCACGAGAGGGCTTTGTCCTTGATATTTTGCATCTATAGTTATGTTTGCGCCTGCAGGATCCGTGACGATTGATAACTGACCATCTGCTTTGAGAAGGTTTATTGAATCAAGATTTATGACTGATCCAGCAGATACTGTTATGTCGGATTGCCAAACTTTGAAGCCAGCTTTACTTAATTTGACTGTGTGGTCACCTTGAAGAAGTTCTATTTTAGTAGGCGTTATTCCAACTTTTTCCTCACCAACGACAATCTCTGCAGAGGACGGGTCTGATGAAATATTGAGTTCTGCCCACGCAGGAGAAAGGTTTGCAGTGACTGTTTGCTCTAAATTGCGACCTTCTATCTGGATTTTAGTACTGTAAGTAAGGTACCGCTCACTCTGAAAAAAAATATCATGTAGCCCTGGCTCTATTTTAGTCCTCAATGGTGTTTTCCCTTGATAGACTTCATCAATAAATACGTCTATATCGGCGGTTGGCGCTGAATTCGCAATTAGAAAACCTGGTAGTTTTGCCATCTCAAGCTCAATCGTTTGATTCGGTTCTGCTCCCACAGTTATGGCCATTTCGAGGTCTTTGTAACCCTCAGCTTTCACTCGGATCCGGTAGTCCCCAGGTAAAATTAAAAAACGCTCGCCCAATTGGTAAGTAAAGAACCCACCAAGAATTTCCAGAGAATCTGGTTCGGGAGTAACGGCTATTTTTAATCCCCTGGCCTGAAGTGTAAATAGTGTCACTGAACAAAGTAATGTGAACAAAAAGATTAGACACAGAGATAAGGGTTTGAGGATCCGATTCCTTTTCTTTGTTGCTCTATCCGCCTTCTTGAAGTTTACAGCTTCTAACTCGCTGTTGACGTCATTATTTTGCTCGTTCATCTTCTAGATTTTTTCTTCGCAGCTGATATTAATCGTATTAGTTGGGGCATTTGCTAATAACTTTAGAGTGTGGCGGACATCGCGATATCCTCTTCGCTTACCAACGATTGTATAAGTCCCAGGATAAAGCTCTAGTTCTTGGGAGGTAACTTTGCCAAGACGCCTCACCTGATAAACAAAAATATCCGTTTTACCATCTGAAGCGATTAATACTTTAGTCGGTATCCGAGCTAAAGAGATCAATCGAGAGAGCGAGCCTATTCGGTTGGCAGTGGCTGCGCTACTGGCAGCGAATACGCTCGCGTCTGATATTGTTTTTTTTGCTTTTCTTAATTGGTTATCGTCCTTCATAACTGTCGGATCATCCAAAAAGTACTGCAGCCGATTACGTAAATCCAGCCTTTGCTTTGCTGCCTCTAGCCCATTAAGCGCAAAAACTAGTGTGTTATCGAGCTGTAGGACTTGCTTGAATTGTAGAATCGCCTCTTCCCAGAACTCCTCTCGCAGATTCTGTTCTGCCGTAAGCCTAAGGATATCAATTTCATCTCTTTTTTCCGCAAGCTCAATTTGCAGCAGCCCATCTTCAGGCTCGGATGAATTTGGAAAAATTTTTGTTGCAGCTTGAAATGCACTTCGGGCTGCCGCATAGTTTTTTTGCAATAGCTCTGCGAACGCTTCGGACATTATATTTTCAAAATCGACTTGCCGGAGGCGTTCTTGTACGCGCAGCATCCCGGCCGCTGCTGGTTTCCAGAGCGGGTCTTTGCCTGCAGCTTCCTCGTAATACTTTAGTGCAGACTCCAGTTTGTTTTCTTTCTCCGAGAGCCGCGCTGAATCGACGATTTCTATTACAGTCTTTAAGTTTTCCGATCTTTTCAGCTGGCTCTTAAGCGAATCATTTTCCCAATCGAGTGCTACAGCTATTCTGAAGGCTTTTACAGCGAGGTCTGCGTTGCCATCCTCAAGGGCCGTATTTCCAATTTCAACCTGCTCCAGAAGGATTCTTTCAATTGACACATAAAGGCCTTCTAGGCTTTTATGAGTAGCCTCGAATATTCTGAGAGCTTCTCGATATTCATTACCCCTGAAAGCATCGTCAGCCAGAAGGGCATTTGCCGTCAGTGAATCGTAGGACTCCTTAGCCCAAAGGTCCACTTTGAGGTCCTCTAGCTTGATTTGTAGCCGGAGTATTTGATCCGCGATTTCGATACTTTTCTCTTTGGCAAGCTCTATTTGAGCCAGCTCAAATGGCGCGAATCGCTCTGTTGGCCTGATATCTGATAGCGTATCACCATCTTTAAAAATTTCTTCAATTATTCCAACGGGCTGCTCAATTATTATGGCTTTATTACTTGGGAGGTAAAAGAACACTAGAGCTGCTAAACCAATAAGGATAAGTAGCGCCAATCCTACTGTTTGGATGGGAATGTCTTTTTTTTCTGAGCTATTACTTACTAAGGTTTTTTGTCTGGACGCTATTGGTATTTCTTCCCGTTTTACAAAAGACGTATCGGAGGAAATTAACGAAGTTTCAGCAAGTTGTTCAGCATACTGAACAAAAACTTGTTTAATCTCTAAAAGATCATCCGGTCTTTCATAGTCAGCAGGCTCCAGCATTGCCTTGACCACCAGTCTCAGCTCGGAGGGCACTAAATCAAGATCCGGTCTTCTCTCGGTGACTTCTTCACCAGCTAGGATTCGATAGGTCAGTGCGCCCAGAGAGTAGATATCGTCGACTTTTGTAGCTTTTTCTCCCGCTTCGGGTGCGCTGTATAAACCATTAATCTTGCCTAACCTAACGCCGAACTCACTAACCCATAAATGCCCCTTTTCGTCGTACAATAGCTTACTAGGGCTAAGCTTTCCGTGGACTAAACCAAGGCTGTGAGCGAAACTTAAAGCGTCAATTATCTCGCTTATTAATGCTAAGTTCTCTGATAGTGATCTATTGTTAAGTGGAACAGGCTTTGCGTTTCTCAGAAACTGCTGACTCAGGTAGGGAATCTTTTCTACGATACCAACATCGAACACACGCAGAATATTTTGGTGATTAAGGCCCTTACTTTTCGAGATAAAGGCGATGGTGTCAGATACTTGTTTTTCGGATGAAGCTTCTTTGTAAAGCTTCAGGCAGATGCGTTCGTTCGAGCTCCCGTCAAAGGCTAACCAAGTTGTCGTCGAAGAGGACTCAGATATTAAGTCGAGTAGTGTAAATCTGTCAAAGTCTTGTCCTTTTATAGGGTAAGCCATAGCACAGAACCTTGATTATTGTAGATCGGTGGTTAGGCCAGTTTCCTCGACATAGATTGCTCTGAGTATATTACGCCATTCCTCATACTGGGCCGCGGCTGAGCCTTCAAGTTCGATTGTTTCACCCTCTATCTTGAGAACGGAGGGCCCTATTTCACTTCCTAGGGACTGTCCTAATTCTCGGAGTGACTGAGCATGAATCTCTGCATCCTTTCGTCTGTTAAGTCCGCTTCTAATTGCAGCTACACCGCCAGAGACCACACCTGATGAGGCAAGGGTTTCTGCATAGGTGGAGCTCTCGCTACCTGCATAAATACCTGCCGCAACCAGCGCAGCCCCACCAATCAATCTGTTTCTTGATTGTTTCTGAAGCCGTCGTAGTAGGATTGCTTCTTCATAAGTCGCAAGCCGCCATTCGTCATAGGATTCACGCATATTTGTATAGAACCGACCATAGTATTCGTCCATTGTATCCACGAATACATACTCTCGCTCTTTGATTTTCTCTAGGCGACGCATCATTGTGTCATCCTCTGCAGGTAACTGCATCGGGATTAATCGCGTCTTATCCTCGGATATATAACCCTCGAAAGCATCGGGCGCTAGGTCTAACGCAAATCGCAAATCTGCAACCATCTTGATTTCCCTAATTCGATCAGGGGCATTTTTTTGTCTAACGAGAAGTATATCGTTGGCAATTTCGTTATATAAATCTTGGAAAGGGTCCTCCTTAATGACTTCATAAGAAAATTTACTCGCAGTATCTTGGTACGTTTTATTTATCCAAACCTTTCCAGTTGCGTCGACTACCCGAATACTTATTCGGAGTTTTTCTCCATCAGAGATGAGAAGCTTTCCAGTGACGTGCAAGCCCACTGTGTCTGTAGTTTTGGGCGTGACTCGAACAGCGCCCCAATTGCCGGTAAGCTCAAGGGTGTCTTTAAGATGATAAGCGATATAGCCCGACTCTGCCCTTCTAACATCGGGGATTATAAAACCATTGGCTAAGTCTTCTTCTTTGGATGGAATATTAGGGTCGAATGGCGTAATGCCGATGTCTAGAAGGAATTCGTCTGCTTGACTCCCAACTGCCTGGATCGCTGGAGTTGAATTCGCGTTAATCACCTTTGTAGACGTGCAACCCCCTAGGAACAAACTAAAAATGATAAGTGAGGTACTAAATTTTAAAGACATGTGTTTTCCTCCATTAAAGGCTAGTCTTATAACGTCTGTACTCTTCCCAAAGCTTCTCTTTTACTGCGGGGTTGTTCTCTGCCAATGCTGCTTCCCTTAGTTGCTTCGCCACGATATCGTCTCCTTGAGCATCTGGAATATCTTCGGGGATTGAATTCTCACTGGTGTCTGAGCTCTCCCCGAAATCCCCTTGCCCTAGGGTTAAACCGCTTTGTTCATCGCCAACTACTTCTCGATCATTAGAAGCTATATTGACCTCTGCTGCCTCACCTTCCTCGGAAGCAATACCAGAATTTGAGGTCTCCCTTGCTTGCACGGGTGCTGGCGTTGAGTCAGATAATATCCTCTTTCTTTCTCCCAGAGCACCATCAAAAATGATCAAGGAATCTTCTAACTCCTTATCAAGTTCGCTCAATCGTCCATTGGCCCCACGTTGAGACTCATCACCCCCGGATTTCTGCGTCGGCATTTGAAGCGTTTCACCGACGATTTCTGACGCGAGTACTACTGCCAAATTAGCCTCTTCAAGCGCGGCTTCTGATGCTGAAACGATCATATCGATATCATCACTACTGTAATCTGTGTCCTGCAGAATTTCCCTTAGCTCGACAAGCTTTTGTTCCGCAACAATTATGGCCACTCTTGCGTTTGTCAGTTCGACCTCGGCTGCCGAAGCCTCCTCTTGACTGCTTGTGGCTTCCACTATCGAACCTGTAGTTTGCAGTGCAACAGCAGCCCTTTCTAAAGCGTCCTGTGTCTCCCTAATTTCGTCTTCCAGCAGGTTATTCGAGCTTCCTAGGCTCTGCTCAGCCGTTTCTTTCAGAGGGGGGGGTGTACCCGCGGACGCTTGATCGACTCCCGCCTGTTTCTGCTGGGATGCTTCCGAATCCCCTGAGGGAATTAGAGGATCATCGTTGCCAATATTCAGGTCTCTACTTGCTCGGATAATACGATCGCCCGACTCTCGTAACGTTTGACCTATTTCCTCTCTAGATTCCTGGATTTCATTATTATCAGAAGAAGAAGATGCAGTGCTCGAGGGCGGCGCGCCTGCCTCGGAGGGGCGCTCGTTTGATTGCTCTGAGGAGGACGGACTTGGCATCGCGGGTGGGCTTGGCATCGAAGGCGGGCTCGGAACCGCGACAGGTGGCGCTGGTGGTTGCGGTGGATTAGACCCACACGAGGTAAGAAGCACGAGCGTGAGAAGTACTGGAAGGTTAAAAAGCACTCTTTTCATAGGCCCGTTACGCCTTTATCTCGTGTTTGGATGCTCACAGGTTGATGCTTACATTGCTCTATGTCTAATTACCGGCTGTTTCGTACTTGGAAAAATACCACAAGTCTGCGTTCTCGTCTCAAAAACTCTTATTTGGTGTTATATTTGACAAGTGGTTCCCATCAATCGTTCCTTTTTTATTTGTTGACATCTAATACTTTACCGACGAAGTATAGGAATTAGGAGGCGGCGCGAGTAGGATGGTAAGAATATGTCAGTGAAATCAAGCCTGAGAGGCTACTTTGAAATGGGCGGCCTCACACTGGAGTGCAGATTGTTTGGACTAGCGTCCTTGATAAGGGTAGCAATATTGAAAGTTTGGTCTGAATCTTTTGTGATCTGGGTAAAGCACAAAGGTCTTTCTAAGATGTTGTTGCCCTTCCTGATGGCCCTCACGCAAAGCTCTTGCACGAACATGGTACTGGTCGAGGGATCTTTGCCGACACCTCTCGTTGAAAAGATACCGGCTCGCCTGGGTGTTTATTACTCTGAGGAATTCAAATCATATCAGTATAAGGAAAATTTACCCCAATTTGGTGCTTACGAAATAGACTTGGGTAATCAGAATCTAAAGTTTTTCCGCAACCTATCTGGCGCTCTCTTCGCTGAAGTATTAGAAATCGACTCACCCGAATTAACCTCGGAACAAAGATCGGTATTGGACGCAGTATTTATTCCAAGAATAGTGGAGTACGGTTTTCTTGTTCCAGCGATGTCAACACTAAGTTTTCATGAGGTTTCGATAAAGTACGAAATTCAACTAAAGGACCGATATGGAAAAAATCTTGGTCGTTGGAGTTTCGTGGGTTATGGAAAAGCAGAGGCTTCAAGGTTTGGGTCTGGTGAGGCTGTGGGGGAGGCTACAATGCTTGCCATCCGAGATGGCGGTGCCAGAATAGCTACCGAAGTGGCACCTGCTATGGCGACTGCTCTGAAAGAAGCAGGAATATGGCAGGAGAAGGGATTGGCTAAATGACCATAAGATGCGCCATTTTCTTATGTCTTGTTCTAAGCGGCTGTGTATCTTCGAGGATCGAGCAGTCACGGGATATAGTGACCGGTATAGAATCTGATGAAGCTATGGTGATTTTAGGTAGAGCTAGTTATAACGAAAGAGAAACGAAGGCTAGCTTTACGGAGTGTATTGAAGCGGAACTATCTGGGGGTAGTGGAGCCATCCGGTTGATACCGCAAGATAAATTTAAAGATGATTTGTATCCTTGGTTTGAACCAAGAACAGCACCTACCAGTGCATCCGAACTGGGGCGCCTTTTTACTGAGCCTGGGGTAAGAGCGCGTATTGATGAGGCTAAAATTCGATATTTAGCATGGATTGATGGTGATACCCTCACCACTAATAAGGGTGGCTCGATGAGCTGTACGCTCACAACTTTTGGGGGGGGATGTTTTGGCATGAGTTATTGGGAACAAGATGCATCTTATCAGGCTTCGATTTGGGATGTTAATGAACTAACGACCGCCGGCAAAATAAGTGCAGACGCGTCGGGCACCTCCTATATCGCAGGCCTTGTAATTCCTATTCCGATAATAGCAAGGCCCGGTAATGCTGCATGTAAGGGCCTAGCTAACCAGCTTCGGGATTTTATTCTGGGCGGGAGTTAGCATCTGCTAAGTGTCCAGTGGGGGACGAGGTTCAGCAACAAGAAATCTTTGTTTAAAAACAAGTTTTGGCGTGTCGACAATTATTCCCTCGACAATTCTCGGCCGGAACCGCGTTTCGTAAAGGTGAGTGCGAAGGCTTCTAACCTCGTTGTTTGGCACGTTCTTGTTTAGGAGTCTCACGTTTCCCACGCGCCCGTTAGACTTCACAGTGTACTCAGCGTTAATGAATAATTCCTTATCCGAATTATCTGCAGTGCTGGGTCTTCTGTTGAGATAAACGATAGTTCGCGCCCTTGGCCAAAGACGCTGTGGTCTTCTAAATATTTGAGACTTTTGTCCCTTGAATTCCTCGCCCTCCTGGATCAGTCGCCAAGCTCTGAGATACAAATCGGACGCGCGCTTATCCGCTGTTAGGGTATACAAATCGCCAAGTCTGATAATTGCGTTAACTTTGTCTTGTGTATCCGTTGCGGGATTGCCCTCTATTAACGCTAGTGCGCGTTCTGCTGCTTGTTCCGACTTTCTGTTGCTGCGTTGAATGTATCTCGTCCTGGCGATCCCTTGCAGTGGCTCGATAAGTCTCGGGTCTGACTTGCCGTATTTTCCCTCGATGATTGAAATCGCTTCTTCATATTTACCGATCGATTGTCGGAATAGTGATTGACGAAGATGATTTAGTTGCCCATCCCCAAATTGACCAGTAGATGAGGCTCTCTCGCCATAATAGCGTCCGAGCTCTATTAATTTAGGAAGTAATTTTTCACTTTGAGGCCCGTGAGTTTTCTTCAAGACTTGTAGAGTGAATAATTTTTGCTTATCAGCATTAAGATAGTCACCGGTCCGTGCACTGATTTCAAAAAGCTTTTCTATTATTGGTAGTTGGCTGACAGTAAAAACCCCGTCATCACGGTGGGTAATGTGTTGCGCGCGCCTAAGTTCCTGCCTAGCCTCGTCTAGCTTTTCCATCGTGATTAGTATGTATGATCTGGCCAAAATTACGTTTACCAGCTCGGGACTAAATTGGGGTACTGAGGATTCCAGATGTGCGAGGGCCTTTTCCGATATTGCCAGTGAATCTTCGTATTGTCCTGCATGGCCAAGGACTATCGCTAAGTTCGTTGCAAGCTTCCCGTAGGCGATGGGTTTTGTCGTCTTGAGAAAGTTATTATTCTCGACAATTTCCTCAGCACTGGCTATCGCGTCGTCAAAGTATCTGTCTGCCAGAAGACTCTCTATATCGGTGTAGCTTATCGAGGATCCTTCCGAGACAGTTATTGAGGGAACCAAGAGATCAAGCATCTCCCCATCTGCGTGAACGCAGTGGTGCGCCAAGCAAAATATTACCATTACTATATTCTTTATTTTTCTCATGACCGATACGGTATAATTTTAAGCATGATCCCTCAATAAAACCTTTGCGTTACTTTAAAATGGTCGCGAGTAATAGGCTTGCCTGCCGAGAGTGCCGGTCTAAATGTTGTTTTCGATACCACTTGTTTCATTAACTTATTTAGTTTCGATGGTGAGTTCGTCTCGATGATCTCAATATTTGCTGTGCTGCCATCTTTATTGACTGTGAAATCCAGTGTTATTTCGCTTTGCTTGAGCCTGTCTTTATCTTTCTTTGAAAATCTGAGTAGGTATTCCACCTGCTCAGTGTAAAATTGGAAGGGGTGGCCAATTCGCTCAGGCGTTTTGTTTTTAGCATCCGATTTACCAATTAAATTAACAATATCGAAGTTCTTTCTATGTTCTGACATGCGAACAAAAAATTTCTGTGGGGGCTGCTGATCTGCTACGAGTTGTTCTTCTCTTGATAGTCTCACGAAGCTGGGGCCAATTGCATCCTCGTTCGTTCTGTAAATTGTATTGAAATTCTGACGCGTTCTATCCAGAGTTTTGCCCATCACAATAAGTGATGGCTCACTGTTTTGATGTTTGATTAAGGCGTAATAGTTTTCGGCCTCTTTAAATTTACGACTGACCAAAAATGCATCAGCAACTTCGAGGTATACCTCATTCACTATATCTAATGGCAGCTCTGAATTATCCTTAACAATTTTAAGGGCCGTCTCTAACGCTTTTTCTGAACAGCACATACCTCGCAGTCTTTTTACATTAGCTAGCATTAGGTGTGCTTCGATAAGTCCTGGTTCATTCTTCCAACCCCCACTCTCCATGGTGTCTAAGGTCCTTTCCAGAAGTTCCATTGATTTCCTTAACTGCCCTGTTCTCATATACCATTTCACTAGTTCGTAAGTTGCAGGTATTAGTTTTAGACTATCTTCACCGTGAGAACGAGAGCTAATGAAATAAGAAAATTCTTTCTGTTTATTGGCCTTCAGTGGTTTGTCACCTCCAATGGAAATCTCAGTGAGTTCGTTGATTAGGTCTAGCTGCTTGGGTGTATAGACCCCCTCATTTCTGCGAAGTAAATGAATTGCATGATTCAGGACTTCGGTAGCATCTTCTTCTCTGCCTTGTTCTTTGAGGGTTCGTCCTAGCCCTTGCAGAGGCTCGAGCAGCTGGATGCTAAACTCCCCATGAGAAGCCTTAATTTCATCGATGGTGGCTTGATAGTTTTCTAGTCTAAGCTGGAGCGCGGAGTTTTCCTCAAACGGCGGAGATTGTGGAGCCCGTTCGTTGTTAGCATTCAGAGCGGTCCACCAAAAGGACAGGGCAAAGAAGAGAAAGATACGTCCTTTTTCGTAGGTAATCATTACTTAACCCTAGCAGAAGGTTTGATCTTTTTCTTGTTTAGACTAAAAATTTTAATAGGAGTTCAGCGATTTGGGTTTTTGCAACGTAAAAGCATTAGCAATGTCTAAGGATATGAAAGGGCGTGCTTCTTCGGCGTAATTGGTTTTTCGGGAGATAGTGATTCTGTTGCTTATGTGGACTGGTCTTTTTAGTGCAGTGTCAGTAACGAAATTTGTAAAATGTAAATTAAATGGGATGGTGCTACAGTAAAAATATGAAAATTCGTAGTCTCTTAGTTCTAGTGCTGTTTGCGACGCTCACTACAGATCTACTCGCCATGTCCGAAGAGAAAGAGATCGAGCTGGGGAGGGAAGAGCACAAGAAAATTATCAGTCAGTACGGTGTTTATGAGAATAAGACACTACAAGATTACGTTACGATGGTCGGCAAACGCGTGGCAGCATTTAGCAGCCGTCCTAATCTTGAGTATCAATTCACAGTTCTGAATGACGCTGCGATTAACGCTTTCGCATTGCCTGGAGGCTTTATCTACATCACTCGTGGCATGCTCACTCATATGAACTCCGAGTCTGAGCTGGCAGCGGTGCTTGGCCACGAGATAGCGCACGTGACTGAAAGACATGCGCTCAGACGTAATCGGGCAAGAACAGGCGTCAATCTGATCAATTCGGTAGCCTCTGCCGTGGTTTACTCTCAGATGGGGTCGGTGGCCTCTGCCGGCCTCAGTGAGTTAGGAAGTATGTATGGTGGAGTCTTGGTCACAGGGTATAGCAGAGAGTACGAGCTTGAGGCAGATGAGGTGGGAGCGAGGTTTATGGCGAAAGCGGGGTATAATCCGCAGGCTATGCTTCGTACGATCGATATTCTAAAGGCGAAGGATCGAATAGAAATTGAACAGGCACGGCTCGAAAAGCGTAAGCCGGAGATTTATCATGGCTTCTTGTCCACGCACCCCGATCATGACACTCGGTATAAGCAAGCTATTGAGGCGTCAATGAATTTAGCCTCTGAGTATAGTGAATTTATTACGACTGACGACTTTCTGGAGAAACTAAATGGGTTGGCATACGGAAGTGGCAGGCAGGTCGGCGTTATTCGTGGAAACATTTTTTATCATCCTAAATTAGGCATCAAACTTCGATTTCCTGATCAATGGCGTGTTAACCCTAGGAGGCGAGGAGTTCAAATCGTTTCAAGAACGGGAGATGCCTCGTTCTTCATCACTACAGGACGCCTGGGTAAAGACTCGACACCAGAATCGTATGCCACTAAAAATCTGGGTCTTAGCGTACGTGAGGGAAGAAGCATTACTATCGGAGATTATCCAGCTTTTCTGGGAATAGCAGACAGGGGCGAATCATTTTATGGCCCAAGACCGCTGCGCTTCGCAATCCTTTTTGATGCGAGAAGACGACTGGTTTATGAGCTATATGGTAGTGGTCAGTACGATCTTCGTAAAATTGCCAATGATCGAGATTTCATAGCAACAATTTTTAGTTTTGATGCGATGGATCTGCAAGACTTTAGAAAAGCGAAAGTGCCGCGTTTACAGGTGGTGAGGGCAGAAAATGGGATTACTATGGAAGGCTTGGCGGAGAAATCGCCGATTACCAACTACGCCTTGGACAAGTTGCGAGTCATGAACGGCCTTTATCCTAATGGACAACCCGAACCCGGAGCGTTAATAAAAATAGTCGACTAGTTCGCACTCTTCCTCGCTAACTTTTTAAAGGAGCCGGGCGTTGTAATATCAAATAACTCTTTTCAAGTAGAAATGCCCCATTTAATAGATAGAAGAGTGTTTCAGTTTTATCGTCAGTCTCCATGGTATCCGCGCCAAAACGGAAAAGGGGTCGATAAAACATAGGGCAATAGGGTTGCCGTTGGCGTTCATCTAGCATAATGGCATAACGCAAATTCTAGCTATTATCTAAAAATACGGGAAAGAGGATCCGGGGTGAGAGTAATGCGGCCTCGTCATTGGGCTCGAAGGTTGTTTAGACTCGGAAGGGGTCTTGCAAATGAGAATCTCATTAAGTTTATTTTTCAATCTTGAGAATCTTTAATAGACTGATACTTCTCCCACTTAGGTAAAAAGGAAAATCGATGTTTGACAATAAACGAGTGATTGTAACCGGAGGGGCGGGAGCCTTGGGTGGTGCAGTGGTCAATTATTATGAATCTAAGGGTGCGTTCGTGGCAATTCTTGACTATAGCGATGAGTTGCTGAACGCGAGCTATCCCAAAAAAAATGATAATAATTGTTATCTCTCTTGTGATCTTACGAATCGGTCGTCTTGTGAAAATGGCCTACGAACGGCGATAAAACAGCTGGGAGGTATCGATATCTTATGCAATATTGCGGGTGGTTTTATGATGGGTGAAGATGTTCATAAAACGTCAGATCAAACTTGGGACTTCCTTTTTGATTTGAACGCAAGATCCATAATGAATGCAGCGAGTACAGTGGTACCAAGTATGCTGGAAAATAATGGCGGTAAAATTGTCAATGTAGCAGCGCGGGCTGCCAATGCTGGACTTGCAAAAATGGGACCTTACATTGCCAGTAAGGCAGCCGTGGCAAGGTTAACGGAAAGCATGGCGATGGAGTTGCGAGAGCAAAATATCAATGTCAATTGTGTCATGCCAGGGATTATCGATACGCCTAGAAATCGCAGTGATATGCCAGACGCTGATTTTAGTAAGTGGGTTACTCCATCAAATCTTGCTAATGTCATTGGGTTTTTGACGTCAGATGATGCCATCTCGGTGCACGGAGCGAGTATTCCAGTCGATGGATTGAGCTGATAATAATCTTTAGGAGGGTACGCTGTGGAAAGTGAAAGTATTAAACCGTGGAAACGAAAAAAGGTTAAACAAATAGCTGACTGCAGGGTCTTCAAAGTCTGTGAGTCTACATCCGTTTCTCCTTCCACAGCAAAAGAACATCCATTTTTTTTCATAGAATCAAGTGATTGGGTCAACGTGGTGCCAGTAACGCCAGCTAACGAGGTGGTTTGTATTCGTCAATTTCGTCATGGGTCGGAGAAGATCTCCCTTGAAATACCAGGAGGTCTTGTGGATCCCGGTGAGGATCCGGTAGCTGCAGCATCGCGCGAGTGTTTGGAGGAAACCGGTTACTCAACTGACGAACTTGTTTCTCTTGGCGTCCTTAATCCTAATCCAGCAATCTTCTCGAACGACTTACATACTTTTGTGGCGATGAACGCGAAACCGGTAGCCGACATTAGCAATACCGCCACTGAATATACGGAAGTGCAATTGATTCCCATGGAGCAAATATCCGATCTCCTCGTATCCGGAGAAATCGATCACGCGCTTGTGGCGGCTACTTTATGGCGACTGTTGTATCTCCTCCAAAGTAACTAGAATTTGAGCTCGGTATCGATTTGGAACCTATCATAGTTCTGGTTTTTTCCACTCATCTCCTTTTTGTTATCAAAGTAGGTAAGCACTAGTTTCCAAGTCTTATTGATCGCGAATTGGCCCTTCAGAACGTGGCCTTTTACGTCTGTGCCACCGCCACCGACATCAGAATCGCTAACAGCTCCAAAAACGGCATCTGCCTCTAAATCTCGATAGCTATATCCAATCTGCCAACTGGCAGGTTCACTGGCTTTACCGAATATCAGTCCAACTTCCAATCCTTTATTCTGATCGTTCGCTCCCCGATTGTGCACGTAATCAGCATAAAAAGTCGTGGGCTGATTAGCCAGCGAGGTTCGCAGATGGGCAAAGACTTCAATTTCTTCGTAATCGTGATTGTAGGTACAGCCCAATAGGGCTTCAGTGTCGGTGCACAGAAAACTATTGCCAAAAAAATCGTCATTATCCCCTCTAAAGACTTCTCTCCCTTTGACCGGAAAGTCATAAAATCCGGCTCCAATGGTAAGGGCTGATGATTGAATCTCAGCGGCGTAACCAATCTGCAGCCCCAGCATTGCTATCGGGTCGTCTACCTTGCTATCGCTCTCTAACCAATTAAATCCAGTATTAATGAAGATAGGTGCTTTATAGTAGATGACTGCTAGTCCCTCTGGGTTATAATCGAAGTCCCACATCATCGTATTTTTCTCTGGTCTGTAAAATACATTTTTAAATTTTCCTCCTAAGACACTAAACCCGTTTCCTAATTCCCAAGAGAAGTAAGCAAGGTCTAAGACCACGCCTTTAGAGCTTCCCCCACTACCCAAAGTCTGATTAGTCGATAAAGGATCTGATCCTCCACTCGCCAAGCCAATCCCGAGCTCAATATCTTTAGTGGCTTTTGCAACGCCACTAATTCGTGCGCGCACTCTGCTGCGCTCTCGGTCTGGTTTCCCTTGCGTCTTAATATCCTCATATCGGTACCTCAGATCCCCTGTCACTGTAATCTTTTTTGATGAAGCATAACCATCTGTCACTGCTCTTAACTGCTTGTTTTCAGCTTCTAAGGCTTCAATTCTTTCCAATAGGGAGAAGAGCTCTTTCTTTATTCGGCCTATTTCGTCTGCTGCGGCTAGGTTCGAACTGAGAGAGAGGATAGACACTATTGTGAGCTTTAAAAAAAGAGAAAACATATGAATACCTTATGTACTTAGTAAGTTAGTTCTGGCAATGTAACGCGGATTACGCATCTGGACCAACCATTCGCAAAAGATACCCAAAAAAATGATGCAAGCTTTACATTATCTTAATTGAAATTTGGTGTAATTGGTGTCGCTAATTGAGGGAGTCATTAAAGTGAAAAAAATATTTTCGTCACTAACCATACTATTGGTATTGGTATCATGTGCTGACCGTAACGATTCTTTGTCTGACAGCGGACAATCGGGGCTTTCAGGTAAGGTCCGACTCGATGGCTCAAGTACTGTATTCCCGATAAGTGAGGCAGTGGCGGAGGAGTTTGGTGCGGTTGAACCGGGGGTAAGGGTCACGGTTGGTGTTTCCGGCACGGGGGGAGGATTTAAGAAGTTTATCGCTGGAGAAACCCACATCAATGATGCGTCGAGATCGATAAAAGAAAGCGAGATAGAGCGAGCCCTTGCCGCCAATATCAACTTTATAGAATTACCCGTGGCGTTCGACGGATTATCCGTGGTTGTAAACCCTGGTAATGATTGGGTCGACTACTTGAGTGTAGAAGAATTGAACCTTATTTGGGCTCCAGGTAGCTCTGTTGATGAATGGAGTGATGTGCGAGCAGAGTGGCCAAAAGAGCCCATTCGTCTTTATGGTCCGGGGCCAGACTCAGGCACTTTTGATTATTTCACTAAAGTCATAAATGGCAAGGAACAGGCCTCACGTGCAGATTTTACCGCTAGCGAGGATGACAACGTGTTGGTCCAGGGTATTTCCGGGGATTTGTACGGTCTTGGTTACTTTGGTTATGCTTACTATGAGGAGAATCAGGGTAAAGTCAAAATCGTTCCTATCGACGGGGGAGAAGGACCGGTTGCACCTACGATGAAAAGCATAAACTTAGGGACGTACTCCCCATTATCGAGACCGATCTTTATCTATGTGACGGCTAGTTCGCTAGACGATCCCGCCGTTGCAGAGTTTGTGAATTTTTATTTGAACTCTGCGGGACAACTTGCGTCAGAGGTTGGTTATATTCCGCTCCCATCAGAAGTTTATGAGCGAGCCTTACAAAGAGTCGCCAGTCGAGAAACTGGCACGGCTTATTCTGGCTCCACCAGAGTCGGCACGTTACTGACGGACTAAATAGTGGAAGAGCAATTAACAGGGCGCCCTAGACTAGGGGAAAAAATTCTAAAAGGGGCCTTTTTCTGTTGCGCCAGCATTTCGGTTGTCACCACAATTGCGGTGATCTGTATATTGGCATTTGAGACCTATGGATTTTTTGTTGAAATCCCGATCACAGATTTTTTATTCGGGACCGAATGGACTCCTCTACTTCAACCGAAATCTTATGGTATGTTGCCTCTACTCTGCGGAACCTTGATGATCGTGGTTGGGTCCTCCATCGTGGCTTTGCCGGTAGGTATTGCGTCCGCAGTGTACCTCTCAGAGTATGCTAGTGATCGAGTGCGTAATATCGTGAAACCTGTCCTCGAAATTCTTGCTGGGATCCCTACTGTGGTTTATGGTTTCTTTGCGCTCACGTTCATCACGCCGATGCTGCAAAGTATTTTTGAAAGTACTCATGTCTTTAATGCGGCTAGCGCAGCAATTGTAGTTGGGATTATGGTACTGCCTATGGTGGCATCTATGTGCGATGATGCGCTGCAGTCAGTACCCGATAGTCTAAGAGAGGGAGCCTACTCTCTAGGAGCCACCTCCTTCGAAGTTACGATACGTATTGTCTTGCCTGCAGCACTGTCCGGAATCTTTGCGTCGTTTGTTTTGGCCATTTCACGAGCAATTGGTGAGACCATGGCGGTTACCTTGGCAGCAGGGGCGACGCCAAACTTTACATTGAATCCGCTCGAGAGTATCCAGACGATGACTGCGTATATCGTCCAAGTGTCGCTTGGTGACACGCCTGCCGGCACGTTAACCTATAAGACGCTTTTTGCCGTAGCTGCGGTGCTATTCACCCTTACGCTGTTCCTTAATCTCACGGCCAGTTCGGTTATGCGTCGCTTCAAAGAGACGTATGAATGAAAGATAACAATCTCAATGGAAGACACCTTCTCGCAAAGATATTCCGCTGGACGTGTATAGCTGTTACCGGTTTCGCAGTGTTAATTCTGGGTATTTTGATCTATCAGGTGACGGTTATGGGGTTGCCTTGGCTTGATATGCAATTTATGGATAGTTTTCCCTCCCGCTTTCCAGAAAGAGCAGGCATCAAATCTGCATTTTTTGGAACGCTCTGGCTGGTCGGTTTGACAGCATTATTTGCGATACCAACTGGAGTACTGGCTGCTATCTATTTGGAGGAGTACGCAAAGCCCGGCAAGGTCACCCGATTCATTGAGCTTAACATTGCTAATCTAGCAGGAGTACCTTCAATTGTTTATGGTATTTTGGGCCTCGCACTATTTGTTCGCTTTTTTCACCTTGAGCGCAGTGTCGTTGCTGGGGCATTAACTATGAGCTTACTAATTCTTCCAGTCATTATCATAGCGTCTAAAGAATCGATTAAAGCAGTACCGCAATCCCTCCGACAGGCCGCTTACGCTGTTGGAGCAACGCCTTGGCAAGTTATAAGACACCACGTTTTACCAAGCGCTATACCGGGCGTATTGACGGGTGTTATTTTGGCACTATCCAGAGCGATTGGAGAGACAGCGCCGCTAATAATGATGGGAGCGTTAACTTATATCGCTTTTATCCCAGAGGGACCCATGGATGAGTTTACTGCTTTGCCAATTCAGATATTTAATTGGACAGCAAGACCGCAGTTAGAATTCCATGAATTAGCATCAGCAGGAATTATTGTTTTACTCGGGGTGTTACTAATAATGAACTCAATCGCGGTCTATATCCGTTATCGAGGGACTAGATCCAAAATGTAAGCTATTGACATCTTGAGCAAAGAGCAAAATCCTTTGCGATGATGACTAGGAAAAAAAATGGAAACAAACGAACAAAAGTCTACAGTATTAGATATTCAAAATGTCTCCATAAGTTATGGTAGCGAACTGGCAGTGAGAAACGTCTCGATGCCGATTCTTGAAAAGACAATAACCGCAATTATTGGTCCCTCTGGTTGTGGGAAAAGCACTTTGCTCAGATCGCTCAATCGCATGAATGATTTTATAGAAAACGTCGAGCAAAGCGGTAATATTATGCTAAGCGGCCAGGATCTTTATGAATCCGGGGTCGATCCAGTCGAGGTGCGGCTGCGCATCGGTATGGTCTTTCAAAAACCAAATCCTTTCCCTAAATCGATATTCAGAAATGTGGCATGGGGTCCAACCATCAACGGCTTGTCCGGGGATATTGAAGAGAGAGTAGTGACCGCACTGCAGCAGGCCGCGCTTTGGGATGAGGTAAAGGACCGGCTACAGGATTCTGCCTTGAACCTATCCGGAGGGCAGCAACAACGACTTTGTATCGCTCGAGCGCTCGCGATGAAACCTGAAGTTATCCTCATGGATGAGCCTTGCTCCGCTCTAGATCCGGTATCAACGTCGAGAATTGAAGACCTGTTGTTTGAACTCAAACGGGAGTATACGATAGTTATTGTAACGCACAATATGCAGCAAGCAGCGAGAGTCTCCGAGTATACCGCGTTTTTAGAGAATGGTGTTTTGGTGGAGTTTGGAGATACTGATCAGGTTTTTACTAGGCCGGAAAATCAGCGAACCGAAGAATATGTAACCGGAAGGTTTGGGTAGGGGTTTATGAAACATCTAGATAGAGATCTCTTGCGACTAGAGAACAGAATCGATGAGTTAGGTGGGCTCATTATTGAATCAACAAATCGGTGCATCCGGTGTATAGAAACTTTCGATAAAACGTTGACTGCAGAAATTTTTGATAACGAGTCTATTATCAATGAGATGGAAGTCGATATTGAGGAAGACTGCCTGAAAATCTTGGCTCTTCATCAGCCAGTAGCGTTTGATTTACGATTTATTATCGTTGCACTTAAGGTAAACAACGATTTAGAGCGAATGGGGGACCAGGCACTAAACATTGCAGAGCGAATAAATTTCCTTTCTGATTTGGATCGTTTAGTTTTGGATCTAGATTTCAATACCATGGGTGCCATTTGCAGAAATATGGTGGAAAAATCTCTCGAAGCGCTGAAGCTGAGGGATGTAGAGCGAGCCCAAGAGGTAGTGGATATGGATGATGAAGTCGACGCCTTGCATTCCCGAAATTACCGTGTCCTGCAGAACGCGATGGAGGCGGATCCAAAAATTGTGACCACTGCAATATCCTATTTGACGATCTCCAATAATATAGAAAGATTGGCAGATCTTGCGACTAACATTGCAGAGGAGATCATATTTATGGAAGGAGGGCAGGTGGTAAGACACCAGGTAAGCGAGGAATCTTTGCAGTCACTCTGAGCTTACCATTAGTATTATGGTGCTAAATTAGTGGCTCCGAAAAGGGTGGCTTTAATATTATTATTTCCTTGTTTCATTGACGACTTGCCATGAGAAAAGGATGGATCATTGATTCGTTACACTGAGCATGTTCCCGATCCTTGTGAAGAAGACATTATTACTAAGTATGTCGATGACGATATTTTAGTTTTAGAGAAGCCCTCAGGCCTGCTAACAGTTCCAGGCCGTATCGTGAAGGACTCTGTATTAACCCGTGTTTTGCCAATGTATCGAACTGCAACAGTGGTCCACAGACTTGACCTCGATACCTCTGGACTTTTGGTCCTATCGCTATCAAAAGAAGCAACACGCGAACTCAACCGAAAGTTTCGAGAGAGAGAAGTTCTGAAAGAATACGCAGCGACGGCATTTGGGGTGTTCAAGCAGCCAAAGGGCGAAATATCTTTGGGTATTAGGCCTGATCCAGTGAATCGTCCAAAACAAGTGATAGACTCACTCGGAGGTAAGCCAGCGTGCACTCGTTATGAACTATTGAGAGTTCATGGAGGACACTCGGAACTTCTCCTCACCCCTCTCACTGGTCGCAGCCACCAGTTGCGTATTCATCTTGCAGCCGTTGGTCACCCAATACTTGGTTGTGATCTTTACGCACACGAAGAGGCGCGACAGCTATCCAATAGACTTCAACTCCATGCGGCTAAGATAATTTTTCAACATCCTACAACTCAAAAGCCAATGTCATTTTCTAGCCAAGTACCTTTCTAAGCTTATTCGTCATCTAGCATTAGCTTTAGATTGACTGACATCATGTGGTCTCAGTGTTAGCCTGGCTTGGTTGACAATAAGATTGCTCTTGTCGGAGCGGGATATTGTTCAATGGTCAAGTCTGTATTCGTAGGGTCGAGGAAATCTTCAAGAGAAAGAAATTGCATCCATTCTGTTCGTCGTTGCTCATGGATGCTGGTTTGGGTGATATCGACCGTTCTCACCTCTTTCATTCCTAAAGCTTGTAACCAGGTTTTTATCGCGGCGCTACTTGGTATGGACCATACGTTCGCCATGCTCGCGTAACGATCAATGGGGAAAAGAACTTTTGACGAGTCTCCCGGCACTATGAGCGTTTCCAGAATCAATTCTCCTCCTGGTCGAAGAAACCCAATCAGCTCACGTAAATGCTCCTCTGCAGAACGACGATGATAGAGAACACCCATAGAAAAGACTGAATCGAAGCTGTTAAATTCTGGCAATTGCTCAGAGCGCAGTGGTAAGTAAAACGCACTGTTGGCAGGAAAGAGTTTTTGCAAGGCTCTAAATTGATAGTAAAACAGGCGGGTGGGATCAACACCTAACGCATATCGCGCCCCTTCTCCAAGCATTCGAAATAGGTAGTAGCCATTTCCACATCCAATATCGAGTACTTTTCGATCTTTTAGTGGCGCAATATGCCTGACTAATCTTTGCCATTTGAGATCAGATCTCCACTCAGCATCAATATCTATTCCGAGAAGATGAAAAGGTCCCTTACGCCATGGCATAAGCTCTTTTAGCGAGTTTCTTAGCTGGTTATCATTTATGGGATCACTACCACTTACTTTGACCACGTCTTCCAAAAAAATAGCGTCCGAGTTCGAGAGAGTGGGTATATTAAGCAAAGCTTTTTCCCAAAATAAGTCTTTCCCATGGGGCTTAAAATGGTTCTTCAGCGAAACCTTGAGGGAATGAAAATTCTCTTCCGTAATAAGGGGAGGACGAGGTAAAAAGAGTTTGTCTAAAGACATAAGTATCAGTAGGTTCTAACTGTCATTGAGCGCCATAGTTGAGAGTCATTTCACTGCAATCAGACCAACGAAGTTAAGGTATTGAGAAATCACTTCAGTTTTTCGAAACCCACTTCGTTTGGTTCGTCTCTTGAGTTCAGGAATCGTATCTGGAATTAAAACATTTTCTAAAGCTTCACGCTTTTGGGCAATTTCAAGTTTGCTATAGCCGTTAGCAAGTTTGAAGTCAAAGTACAGCCTATCAAGCAGTAATTGTTCATCGGCATCTTCAAAGGTTACTTTCTCGTAAAGAAGGAGGAGACCGTCATCCGTTAAGCCGTTTGCAATTTTTTTAAGTACTGCATCTCTATCTTCAAGGGGTATAAACTGCAGGGTGAGATTCATTATTACCAAGGACGCATTTTCGATCTTGGTATCAAGCAGGTCTTCATGGCGAATTGCGATATTTGATTTGTTTTGTACCGATTCTAGATTAGCTTTGCATTGTTCTACCATAGGTAGAGATTTTTCTACGCCAATAACTTGGCAATTGTTTGGTAACGATGCATGTACGTGTTTTATTGTCTCCCCCAATGAGCAACCTAAGTCATAGATATTGGTATTTGGTTTAGCAAATCGCTCAGTCAACAATTTAGTTAGCTCTAACATGACGAAATACCCTGGGATAGATCGTTCGAGCATATCTTGAAAAACGACAGCAACTTGGGAATTGAATTCGAAGTCTTGTAACTCGCTAATAGGCTTTGCGTAAACTTTATCTACTTTTGAACTGTCTCTGTTTTTCATGTTTGCTTTTTCGACAACACGTATTAATTGATTAGTAATCTTCTCCGAATGTTATCGGTGAATGGTTGATAATTCGAGAGACATGATTAATATATTTTTTTGGTAACGGTCAATAAAGTTTACATTTCATGGGCGTTAGTATTCTCAGACTTAATAGTGCAGGGCTGCCAATAGACTGGCTGAATTGGCAAGAAGCGGTATGTCTTCATGCTAGAGAGCTTGTAAGTTGGACCTATGGTAATGAGCTCATGAGAGTGAGGGGTGGGCACTCCAGGAAAACTGGAGAGCAGACAGTTATCTTTCTAAACAGTATTATCGCGTGTAAGGGGAAGATTTATACAAAGAGTAGGCTAGACCCCCCGCTTACGAATAAGGCTCTTTTTCGGCGCGACCATAATACTTGCTTATACTGCGGTAACTACTACCAAGATTCACAATTGAGTAGAGACCATGTCTATCCTATTTCTCGTGGTGGGCAAGATTCCTGGGCAAATGTCGTAACCGCTTGTAAGCGTTGTAATGCTCGTAAAGGTAACTCTCTAACTAAGGAATGTAATTTGGAGTTGTTGGCTTTACCATATTGCCCCAATCATGCCGAGTATTTGGCACTCTCCCATAGTGGTCGTATTCTGGGAGATCAAATGGCATTTTTGCGCAAACAATTTTCGTCAAATAGTAGGTCTTTTTGGAAATACGAGGACGAAACAGTTCCCTCTTAATAGTTGACCTCTGAGTCCTTCAGTGCCTACACTTTCCGTAAGCCTATAATATTTGAGGGAAATTTTTTGTCATTGAATTACTGCCGTATCCTGCACACCTCTGATATCCACCTTGATGACTATCTAGGAGGGAAAGGAGACGAGAGTTTTGCGCAGCGAGGGCTAATAGATGCTGTCGATAAGTCTATTGAGCTCAATGTTGATCTTTTCTTGCTCGCAGGGGATTTGTTCGACCACAACCGAGTGAAAGATCGTTGCCTTGAATTTGCGACAGAACAGCTGGCCCGAGTTCGATGTCCTGTTGTCATGATAACGGGTAATCATGATTGTCTGGCTGAATATTCTATTTATCACCGATATGAGCCTGAAACAGCAGGAGATCATATTCATTTCATCAGAGATCCAGCGGGTGCAGTTATCGATTTTCCTGAACTCGGGATTAAGGTTTGGGGTAAAGGTATTGTGAATCATCATCCCGATAACAGGCCACTAGAAAGAGTACCTAAAAAAGAAAGTGGTGCCTGGTTTATCGGGCTAGCACACGGCTACTATATAAATCGAGGTGCTGACATCTATTCCTCGCTGATAACTGCGGAGCAGATTGAAGCAAGTGGTCTTGATTACCTCGCATTGGGCCATGTGCACGTATTTAGTGAAATGAAGCACGGAGATACTCTGGCGGCCTATCCTGGCTCACCCAATATCAACCAAGGAACACCGGAAATGACCGCTGCTTTTGTGGAGCTTCTTCCTCGAGAGGGTGTGAAAGTGACTCGGATTGAACTTGCTAGTCAGGGTCAACTCGCTTCCAGGAAGCTTAAAGAGCCAGCAATGCCATCATTCTTGGGATGATTTTCTGAAAAAAGATTTTCGTGAGTAGTCGTTTTAATAAAAGAAAGTATGTGACTATCTAAAGGAATATATTATTCCTTTTCCTCTAGCAACTCGTTTCCTGGCAATACTTGCGGTATTCGCGCCTTCGTGCTCTTGACTGCTTCCAGTCACAAGGTTAAGTACCACTTTGTACAAGAGTAACTTAGCTATTTGCTCTTTCTATGTCAGGTATTTTTGGGGCGCTTAAATCTGAAGTCTTAATTAATCGATTTTTGAAAGCACATTCCAAATAGTTCTCGATATCCAGGCGAAGCCTGCCAAAAGTATGAGTGGTATAAATATTGTTACCACCAACTCGAACTTATGTTCTGCAACCTTGTAGTGCACATGGGCTGTGAGTAAAGCCAAATATTCCTTGGCTATTTCATGTGCTCTATACTCGTTAGTACGACCATCTAAGATTATGCTGTCTCCATTCGCTATAATTATCTCAGTCATCAACGCGCTGTCTATCTCAAACGATTGAAACTTGATCTGATAAGGATTCGTGTGAGGTTTTGACTCCGATGCTTTAATGATTTTAACCACATCGTTCCTCGAATTCTGGGAGAGTTTATTCTCAAGATTACCGAAGAGATGTGGGTTTTCGATAGACGGCCAATCCTTCCAGAAAATGGCACCAACAAATAGTGAATAGGCAATACCAAAAGCAAGAAAACCTGATGCCCAGCGCATCATAAAACCTCATGTAACCCCAATTTACTTAGCTTAACGGTTTTTCAACTGAATTATCGATGTCTTTTTTGCTCGGAGCTTATGCGTGATCGAGAAAAAAAGTAAAGATCTCATCAGCTAAGATCCTAGAAATATCATTTAGACGAAAAGCCCCGTGCTTTTCTATCATACAAGATCTTAGCTTCAACTAAGACTATTTGGCTAACGGCTTCAGGCTTACCTAGCTTACTGAAAGTCTATTCGTTCCCTTTTGCTCTCAAGCGCATCAGCTCCGCCTGCTCAGCTTGCGCTTTTTTCCATATGATACTCGTGCGATCACTAGGACCAAAAGCGCTTGGTGGCATCAAAATATTGATTTGATGTTCGGTAAGCCCCTCATAGTGGTCCGAGTTGTAGTAGCAGGGACTCCAGGCAACTGCATGCGGACAGTACTTATAAAAAAGGGTCCGCCGCTCTCTATCGCTCTCTGTATTCCATGGTACCGTCCCATGCTGACAGGCTTCAGTAAAGATGATGGCATCACCCGCGGATGCAGTAACGCGATCAACAAAATCAGGGATTTCGCATGCAGCAAGACCAGGCAATCCGGTTGCTCTCTTTTCGAATGGTGGCCTGGGTTTGCAAGTTTCGGGCACCTCGACATTCGACTTATGGCTTCCTGGTATGCATGCGAAGCCACCATCTCCAGGTGAAACTGTATTTAATTCGAATGCGACTGCAATTAGACCATTAAAAAAGCGGCCGTTGCTGTACCGATAATAGCATTGGCCCCCATCCGTTGGGCCTACGAGATCTAATGTACCCCCAGCACCTTGACCCCCGCCATGCAGAAATAAAGGATGACTAGACTCCTTATTTGAAATGAGCATATAGTCATGGTCTAGCCGGTAGTTAATGCCGAGTAAAGTTTCTAGGTAAGGCGCAATAGTAGGAATATCAATGAGATCGATAAAGGGGCCTCCCCAGTCAAGCAAGGCAGGGGAGGACCATGCCATATCGTCGTCATTTGCGAACCAAGTTCGATCTGATCCGCGCTGATGATGCCTTTTTTTTCGACCACCTGTGTGATGCTCTAGGCCATTGACCTTTTCATCAACAATTTCTGATAAGTCCTTCACCTGTTCTTGAGTAAGAGCATTCTTTACAACAAGGTAGCCTCGTAAATCAAAAAGATATTTTTCTTCTTCGTTCATATTTCTAATGTTAGCGTTGAATTCGTAGCGATGATTACAGCGCTATGGTAAAAAGTAAATGTGTTTTGTTGTTTTCGGCCCGTTTTCTGACCCCATTAACTCTAAATTGATATCCCATTAGTGCTTTCTTCTGGTGTAGTATCAATGTTTTGTGTGAAAGGTTAGTTAAATGAGTCAGCTCCCTCCCGCCCCAGATAAAATTCGTATTCGGCAAATTGCTTTGTGCGTACCAGACATTAGGCCTGTGGAAAGACAAGTTGAGCAGGTTTTGGATATCACAGCCGCGCACCGAGATAAGCCTGGCCCGCCGATTTGGATGTACAACGGCGTTTTCCCCGTTGGAGATTCATTCTTAGAAATATTGCAGCCGGAGCGGCCGGAAGCACCAACGACAAAATTTCTTCAAAAACAAGGTGGCCCCGCAGGATATATGCTCATCCTTCAAGTCGACGATTTAGAAAAGGCTCGCGCCCGGGTCGACGCTCTGAATATCAGGATTGCCTGGGATATGGAGGTCGCAGTTCGACATGGGATAAATGTCGGTGCTCTGCATTTACATCCGAGCGATACACGCGGTCCACTTACTTCTCTTGATTGGGTCGATGACTGGGATGATTGGGCTTGGGCAGGCGCCGCATGGAAATGGCATAGGCGAACGGATGTGGTATCAGGTATTTCGGCGGTAGAGATTTCTTCCGCTGATCCTGATGGTGTCGCGGTCCGTTTTGCCCAGCTGCTGGGAAAGGAAGTGAGTAGCGACTGTTCAATTACTCTCGAGGAAACAAGCATTCGATTTGTTCAAGCTCCTGCTGGAACTAGAGATAGGCTGACCGGTATTGACATGACCTCATCAGATCGCTCCCGCGTTGGCGAATCTCACGAATTTGCGCGCACGGTTGTGCGCTTAGTGTAAACTTAGGGTCGAAAAAGAGGCAGGGCTCAATCTTTATTATAGTCCTCGCGCAAGGAGTCGAATGCATCGCGGGATAGGTAGGTCAAGGTTTCCGTGGGATCCATCCGGCCGATCGGACCATGGCTATAAGTAGCGGCAATTACTTTACCGTCATATGCTAAAACGAATTCGCTGGGTTGTATGAATTCCATTGGTCCTATCGCGCTCCACCAAGACCCTAATATCTCAGCTTGCTCTTTGGTTACTCCATAAGCAATTGGGAAGTCAACTGTATCGGCTACTTTCAGCGTGTTTTCCCTACTGTCAGCAACTGCGGCAACAATGGTAGCTCCTTGATCTGCGAACGCGTCACGGCGCTCGTTATATCCGTTTAGTTGACGGATGCAGTATGGTCACCAATATCCCCGATAAAAAAGCATAATCGTAAGTGGCGCATCAAGATCTCTCGGTAGCTTCAAGGGTTCACCGGATGCAATGTTGAGGCTAATATCGGGAAAGATATCCCCGCTGATAAGTTTTTCCATTTCCTCTATCTACCTCTCCTATTTTTTCGCTTTTATCATTCCGGCTATTCGATAATGCTCAGCCATATCTTAACTTTATATTAATGCCTCAATCTGTGGCCTCCATCAAGATTGAGTACTTCGCCAGTAAAATACGAGCCAGCACGACTACAGAGCATGATGGCAACACCAGCGATATCCTTAATATCACCGTAGCGATGGGCTGGGATGCGTGCTAATTCTGCTTGATATCTTTCTGATTCGGCATCTTGCCATGCGCCACGGGTCATTTCCGAGAAAAAACGTCCAGGAGAGACGGCATTAACTAGTATATTCTCCTCGCAAAGAGCGAGTGCGAGGGTCGGTACTACGTGTTCGACAGCGTTTTTACTCGTTGAGTAGGCCAATACCCCTTCTATCGAATAACTTGCCGCGACCGAGGCTATAAATATTACGCGCGAGGGGTCCTCTGATGTTGCCTTACAACTAAGCAAATCGCGTAGTTTTTGAGTAAGAAAAACTGGGGATTTAAGATTCAGATCCATCGTCATATCCCAGGTTTCTGGCTTCAGTTCACTGAATGGCCCACCGGTTCCAATGCCGGCATTATTTACTAGAACATCGAGGTGTTTCTCCTTTTGTTGCAGACTCGCTGCTAATGCCTCGACACCCTCTATCGAACTCAGATCGCCAATGATAGGAATACACTCACCTTCTGCCACCGCAGAAAGCTCTTTTGCTTTTTTTACTAGTGTATCTTCTGAACGGGCGGTTATATAAACTCTCGACGCGCCTGCTTCTAAAAACCCTTGTGCCATGTAGCTGCCAAGCCCGGTTGATCCACCTGTGATTACGCAGACTTTCCCTGCCATGGAGAAAATGTTTTCTATCATTCGTACGTCCTAAAATAATAGTGATATAAGTTGAAGTTGGCTGTACTAGAGCCAAACGTTACTGTTTTTTGAGGAAATCATCCACCATTAAGTATCGTTTGGAGTTTTGAAGATTAATATAAACGCCATTTTCTACCTAGTACGATATTTTTAATTAGTATAGTGGCTCAAGCTTGTAAAGATCGTTAGGTAATGTGAGCAAGTAAATCTATTCTAAGATCTGGCCCAGCGGAAGAAGCCAATTTCTTCGAGTTGTTGTCTTAGCTGTTCAATTTCGGATATTGAAAGTATATTTAATGGTAATCGAGTTGGGCCACATTCCATTCCTACCATACTCATTATTGCTTTTTGTCCTTCAATACCGCCAAAAGGTGCAAATGTTTTTACCATGGTAACCGAAAGATTCTGCAAATACTGGGCCTTGACCAAGTCATTATCTTTCCAGGCCTCGATCAGTTTTAGGTAAAGTGGGAGTGCAAAGTTATAAGTGCTTCCTATGGCACCGGAGGCTCCTGCCAAAAGTCCCGTCAGGAGCATTTCATCCGTACCAAAGAAGACTTTGAGCTTGCCATTTGATACATGGAGTATCGATTGAAGATCATACACTTTGGAGTCAGTAAATTTGATGGCATACATAGATGGCAATTGGTCGCCCGCCATCTCGACAAATTCATCAAGGTTTAGTTGTAGCATCGACTTTGCTGGAAAATGGTAATAGATGAATGGTAAATCAGGGGCTGCTTCAGTAATCACTTTTAAGCTATCAATCAAAGCCCTAGTTGAGTTCGGTTTAAAATAAGTAGGAGTCATAGCTGAAATTCCATCTGCACCATTTGCCAGCGCGTGTTTAGCCAGTTCACGAGCGGCAAAGACGCTATCTTGACCAACATGGATAAAGACAGGAACTTTACCATTAGCAGCCTTAATATAAGCCTCTGCTACGATCATTCGTTCATTGTTTGTTAATGAAATTCCTTCACCGGTTCCTCCACAAACATAAAGTCCTGCTACCCCTTCAGCCACTAATTGGTTTACTATTGATGGAATCGCAGAGATATTGAGTTCGCCATTATCCTTCATTGGCGTGAAAGTTGCTGCTATTAGTCCTGACCAGTTTTCAGTATTCAACGAACGCTCCTCTTTTCTTAGTGAGAGTTTCTCAAAGTTAGATATAAAGCACTAGGAGTAATGGCATTCTTCCTGCATTTACGGGATTATTATCACTATCATTTCTGCAGGCTGAACCACTATGAAGTCAGAGCTTCCAAATGAGCAAAGATATCTTTTGCTTGATAATCGTATCATTGAAGATACAGAAAAAACCAAACTAACGCTTGGAATTGTGGAGAAACACGGGAGTAATCCGTTATTCGGAGAAGATAAACCGTGGGAGGCTCGTTTTGATAACCTCTATGCCAACGTAATATACGATAAAGAGGAAAATTTATATAAATGCTGGTACAGCCCTTTCATTGTTGATAACTCAGCTTTAGGGATGAGTCTGGAAGAGCGTCGACAAAAATATTGGGCACCAAAGAATCGGGAGATGGCGCTTTGTTATGCAACCTCGGCTGATGGAATTGTCTGGGAAAAGCCGGAGTTGGGAATTGTCGAGTTCGAAGGAACTACCGCAAATAATATCTTGTGGCGGGGTGAAGTTTGGCGAGAGGATGAGACAGAAAAAGTATGGAGAGGTCCTCATGGGACCGGAGTATTCAAAGATGCACACGAGTCGGATCCCAATCGACGATACAAGGCACTTCTTAAGTCAAACATTTTATCTATCGCTTACTCGAAAGATGGCATTCACTGGGCTCCCGCGATTGCTTGCCCAGAGGCGGATAGCGCAGGCGATACTCACAACAATGCTTTGTGGTCTGATGATATCGGAAAATATGTTGGCATTACCCGCCAATGGGGAAAAACCAGCGAAAAGCACGTACGCCAAGTTGCGAGGACTTCTAGCCAAGATTTCGAGAACTGGGAAAAAACGGAAATCGTATTAGAAGGTCTAGATACCTCTAAACAACTTTACTCGATGCCGATTTTTCAGCATGCGGGCTTGTACCTAGGAATCATTGCGATTCATGACCAGGATACTGATCGCGTTTGGGCAGAGCTCACTTGGAGTCCAGATACGAAGAAGTGGCATAGAGTCTTACCTGGGATACCTTTTATAGCTAACGAAGGTAATGAATTTGATTATGACTGGGGTTGCATCTATACAGCAGCGAATCCAGTGTTCTTAGAAGATGAGATTCGAATTTTTTATGGGGCTAGTGATGGACTTCATACGGGTTGGCGAAATGGATTTCTCTGCTTGGCAACTATACGACCAGACGGCTTTGCAGGTTACAGCGCAGATAAAGAGCTGGCGTTAATTACCACAACGCCAGTATTGAATGGAGATCAGTTCAAGGTATCAGCTGATGTCCAACAAGATGGAGAGCTTATTGTGCGATTGTTAAATGACGATAGAACAATAGTTTGCGAGAGTCAGGTTATCACTCAGAGTGTTACGGATGAGCCCATAATCTGGCAGACAAAAACGGATGCTCATGATTCGAAGAATGGGAGGCTTCAGTTTATTTTTCGCAATGCGACGATTTATTCATTTTGCTCTCAATACTAGAATAATTTTACAAACACTTTTCTGCATCATAGAGAATTTGTCGCTACAATAGGGGAATTGTGTCTCCGCCCATAGCTCAGCTGGATAGAGCACCAGGCTTCGAACCTGGGTGTCGGGAGTTCGAATCTCTCTGGGCGGGCCAACCCCTGTATTCCCTTTAAATCAAAGAGCCATGAAAAAAACTGACGGAACCAATGAAGGATCGAGCGATAATGATTTAACAGTTGGTCCGATAACGAGGCACATTGTTCGTCTCACTGGTTTCCTCATGTTGTCGATGATTTCTTATAACGTTGCAACCTTGGTTGAGACTATTTACATCGGTATGGTAGGTACGAATGAGCTGGCTGCTATTAGTTTTACTTTCCCGGTAGTAATGATCTTGCAGTCTGTGGCTTTTGGTCTTTCTGTTGGGGCCGGATCGGTGGCGGCTCGCACTATCGGGGGTGGCGATACCCATAGAGTAAAAAGGCTTAGCACCCATTGTCTCCTGCTAGTAACTGTTCTTTCAAGTTTAATCGGGGCCGTCGCATATTTCTTTTTGACACCGATCTTTATTGTGTTAGGTGCAAGTGAGCAAGTTCTTCCACTCGTTGTTTCCTATATGACAATCTGGCTTCTTGGTATGCCTATCTTCGCTATGACGAATGTGGGTATAACTTTGATGAGATCGACGGGTGATGCGGTCAGCCCAGGTTATCTCTCAGCACTTGGTGCATTACTCCATATAGGTTTTGCACCATTATTTATTTTCGGGGTCGGACCTTTCCCAGAGATGGGACTTCAAGGCGCAGCCTTGAGTTTTGTCATTGCTCGATTCCTTGAAATTTTAGTATTTTTTTATTTTTTCGCGTTACGCGACAAAATGATGCTACTCGGGTTGAAAGGATTTAAACGATCGGTGGGCGATATGCTGCACGTAGGGTTGCCTGCTATCGCGGCAAATTTAATAGTACCGGTGTCAATGGCAGTCATTACTCGATTGTTAGCAGGCCACGGAACAGCTGTTGTTGCTGGATTTGGGGTCGCAATGCGAATTGAATTCATGACAATAATGGTAATTTTTGCAGTTTCGATCAGTCTCTCTCCTATAGTTGGGCAAAATTGGGGCGCTAGACTGTATGATCGTGTCAAAGTCGCGATGCGTACTGCTAATGTTTTTGTTATTGGTTGGGGAATTCTGTCGTATTTGATACTAGTGGTTTTCGGACATTACTTCGTTGGTATTATTAACGATGATCCATTGGTCCAGTCTGCAGCCTATGATTATTTGCGAGTAGGACCTTTAGCAGTCGGTTTGATGGGAGTCATTTTTAATGCCACCCATTGCTTTAATGCTCTGGGAAAACCGATGCCACCCTTAGTGCTCTCTCTTTTAAGAATGATTATTATAAAACTCCCAATTATTTTGGTTGGTAACTATTTTTTTGGTTATATGGGTATCTTTATAGGTACGGTAATCACTACCGGTGTAGTAGCAATTATTTCGTCGCAATGGGTTAATCACACGATCGATAGACGTATCGAGCGATCTTTAACGCGTTTGAAAGATACGGCGTTACCGGCGAAGTAGTGGGGGATGGTCAAAATGAATCGACATAATAGATCCAAGGTTGCTTGATTAATGGCCGCATACGTAATTAAGAGAGTTTTACTTATATTCCCTACATTGTTTGGCATTATCTTAATCAACTTTATTATAGTTCAGTTTGCTCCAGGCGGTCCTGTAGAGCAGATAGTTGCGGAAATTACGACGGGCGGCATGTCAACTACTTCCAGTATCTCAGGTGGTGGTGATGCTGGAGCGAGCGCTCAAATAGATATTGGTGGATCTAGTAGGACTATAGCCAGCTATGGACTTGATCCCGATTTGATAGCTGCTCTAGAAAGGCAATTTGGTTTTGACAAGCCTCCTCACGAACGTTTTTTTAATATGGTAATTAATTATATGAAGCTTGATTTTGGGGTGAGTTATTTTCAGGATAGGCCGGTATTAGAATTAGTGGCCGAGAGGCTGCCTGTCTCGATATCACTCGGTTTGTGGTCCTTATTACTGATCTACAGTGTTTCTATACCCCTGGGAATCGCGAAGGCAGTTCGGGATGGATCAAGTTTTGATTTTTGGACTTCGAGTATTATTTTTGTGGGATACGCAATTCCAGGGTTTTTATTCGCAATTCTACTTATAGTTTTGTTCGCCGGTGGGAATTATTTTGACCTCTTTCCACTCCGAGGTTTAGTTTCTGACAATTGGGGTGAATTAAGTTGGACCGAAAAAGTTTTAGATTATCTTTGGCATCTAGTTCTTCCGGTTTCAGCACTTACCATCGGAGGATTTGCAACTCTCACTATGCTTACAAAGAACTCGTTCCTTGAGGAAATTAGCAAGCAGTTTGTATTGACAGCGAGAGCAAAGGGAATTTCCGAACGGAGGGTTTTATATGGACACATTTTCCGGAATGCAATGCTGATTGTGATCGCTGGGTTCCCCTCAGCATTTATAGGTATCTTTTTTACAGGATCATTGCTCATCGAAGTTATTTTTTCTCTCGATGGGATGGGCTTACTTGGATATGAAGCGGTTATTAAGCGCGATTATCCCATACTTTTTGGTACGATTTTTGTGCTAACTCTAATTGCGCTTTTTATGCAACTCGTTGGCGATCTGGTATATGTTCTTGTAGATCCTCGTATTGATTTTGAAACCAGGGGTTGATGGTGTCTCCACTAAACCAACGTCGCTTGCATCAGTTTAAAAGTAACAAGCGTGGATATTACTCGTTCATTCTATTTTCCTTTCTTTTCGGTATCTCCCTGTTTGCTGAATTTATTGCCAATGACAAGCCAGTTATTATGTATCTCGAAGGTCAGTTTTATATGCCTGTGCTGTTTGATTCTACTGAGCAAGAGTTAGGTGGCGAGTTACCAATTGAGCCTATGTACAAAGATCCGTTTATAAGAGAGCTAGTAATCGAAAAAGGCGGCTGGTTAATTATGCCTCCAATACCTTTCAGTTATCAAAGTTCAGATCTATATATGGAGAGCGCTGCACCGGCACCACCTTCTTTAAGGCACTGGTTGGGAACTGATGATGCTGGCAAGGATACGCTAGCAAGACTTATTTACGGCTTTCGGCTTTCAGTATTATTTGGGATTTCTCTTACGATCTTGAGCTCGATAATCGGCGTGGCAATAGGCGCAGTGCAGGGATATTTTGGGGGCTACGTGGATCTTTTCGGACAACGGCTCGTTGAGATATGGACTGGCCTACCCATTTTGCTGATTTTGATAATACTGGCCAGCGTCGTTAAGCCCAATGTATTTTGGTTGCTAGGAATATTGACATTGTTTAGTTGGATGCCATTGGTTGGGGTAGTTCGTGCGGAGGTATTAAGAACTCGCAACTTCGAGTATGTGCGTGCGGCTCGTTCTTTAGGCGTTTCAGATTCGGCAGTCATCCTCAGGCACGTATTACCAAATGCGATGGTGGCAACATTAACATTCCTCCCGTTTATACTTAGTGGTGCTGTTACGATGTTAACAGCTCTCGATTTTCTCGGCTTTGGTTTACCATTAGGATCCCCTTCTCTCGGGGAACTTTTGGCTCAAGGAAAAGCTAATATCCATTCCCCATGGCTTGGGCTTACCGGATTTTTTACTTTGGGTTTGATGCTAACGCTATTGATTTTTATTGGTGAAGCAGTCCGCGATGCCCTCGATCCTCGTCGAGAAATAGCTGCTAACTACCAAGTTTAGGATTAGGTGTCCCAAAAATATAGTCTAGTGTGTTGGTCGACTCGCGTATCAAAGTATTGATGAAGAAGAGAGGTTAAACCTTCAAATGCGAAACCATCGACTAATGAGTCAATTATCTAAAGCAGTAAGGCAGTAATATTCAATTGACTGAGTTCCATAGTTGTTATGGTGGAAAATGCCTATAATTATATCCTTAAGGGAGAGATATATAGATGGGCTTGGGTTCTAGCAGCGAGTAGTTACTCTATTGTTCTGCTAGCAACAATTTTTAATATAAGGTAAGGAATCACTCATGCTAGACCTTCATTTTTGGCCAACACCAAATGGAAAAAAAGTCACTATTCAGATGGAGGAATGTGGACTCGAGTACAAACTTATCCCATGTAACATCGGTAGAGGGGATCAGTTTAAAGAAGAATTTTTACGTATTTGCCCTAATAACCGAATGCCAGCCTTAGTTGATCATGATCCCGCTGATGGAGATGGAGCTATATCAATATTCGAGTCGGGCGCTATTATGTTATATCTAGCAGAGAAAACGGGTAAATTCCTACCCCAAAATTTGAGAGGTCGGTACGACGTTATTCAGTGGGTTGTTTGGCAAATGGCTAATCAGGGACCAAAGACAGGCGAGTGTGGACATTTTCGTCGGGCAGAGGGCAAAGGTGATTTGAGTTATGGGATCACCAGGTTCACTGACGAAGTAAATCGAGTCTATGGCATTTTGAACAACCAATTGTATAACCAACGTTATATTTGTGGGGAAGAATATACGATTGCCGATATGATCTGCTACCCGTGGACTGTTGGGTGGAAAGCTCAAGGACAGGATATTGATGAATTTAAATACTTCAAACGCTGGTTTGAAGAAATAGGGGAAAGGCCAGCGGTAAAATTAGGTATGGAGGCAGGTAATGCCATGCCTAAACAAGTGCCGGACGCGAGTGAGAACGAAAAGAAGCGACTAGCCGAGATGCTATATAATCAGCGGGCTAGACCGGCACCTAAAACTGGTGGGATGCTATGAAATGAGAGTGGGCCTTTTAGGCGAGCTCAATCGCTATCCGTTACCGCTCCAAGGGAGGCTGAACTTACAAGGCGCGCGTATTTAGCAAGTATTCCGCGCTCTGCATAAGGTGCTGGTTTTTTCCATTTAGACCTTCGTTGAGCTAATGCATCGTCTGATAAATCAACAGATATCGTACTTCTCTCGGCATCGATAGTGATCTTATCTCCATCCTCTACCAGGGCTAACGGCCCTCCGTCGAAAGCTTCAGGGGTAATATGGCCGATTACAAATCCGTGCGAGCCACCAGAAAATCTACCATCGGTTATTAGGGCAACGTCCTGAGATAAACCTCGGCCCATTATGGCGCTCGTGGGTGATAGCATTTCTCTCATTCCAGGACCCCCTCTGGGTCCTTCATAACGCACTACTACAACATCACCGGATACCACAACGCCTTTTAGGATTGCTTCCAGAGCTGCTTCTTCTCCCGCAAAGCAACGAGCTCTTCCTACAAACCTTAAACCCTCATGACCGGTTATTTTCGCTACTGAGCCTTCAGGTGCTAGGTTCCCTTTAAGAATTACAAGATGACTATCTTTTTTAATTGGTTCAGACAGGGGTCTTATAACTTTTTGACCATCTGGATAGGCAGGAACACCCGCGAGATTTTCTGCAAGCGTATTTCCAGTAACTGTTAGACAGCCGCCATGCAATAGACCTTCATCTAGCAGGGTCTTCATTAAGGGTTGAATCCCGCCGATTTGGATAAGTTCGCTCATGGCATACTTTCCTGCAGGCCTCATATCAGCCAGTACAGGGACTCTTGACCCAATTTTTGAAAAGTCGTCTATGGTAAGTGGTATTTTCGCTGCGTGAGCAATTGCAAGTAGGTGCAGTACAGCATTTGTTGAACCCTCAAGAGCAATCACAACGGTAATTGCGTTTTCGAAAGATTCTCTAGATAAGATATCTGAGGGTTTAATCCCTGCCTCAACAAGCTTAACGACAGCTTGCCCTGCTGCGTGACTGTCAACTCGTTTAGTGTTTGATACTGCCTCCTGAGCAGATGAATTCGGAAGCGATAAACCTAAGGCTTCGATTGCAGATGCCATAGTATTTGCCGTATACATTCCTCCACAAGAACCCGGTCCCGGAATAGCTGTAGACTCGATCTCCTTCAGCTTGAGTTCGTCGATATTACCCGCTGCATATTGACCTACTGCTTCAAAGACTGAAATGATATCTCTTCTTTCCTTGCCCAGTTGGATTGTGCCACCGTAGACAAATACTGCGGGTCGATCTAATCGTGCAATGGCCATTGCGCAACCAGGCATATTTTTGTCGCAGCCTCCGATTGCTACGAACCCATCAAATCCTTCTGCACCAACGACGGTTTCTATGGAATCGGCGATGACTTCTCGAGATACCAGCGAGTATCTCATCCCAGGTGACCCCATGGAAATTCCATCGGATACGGTAATTGTATTGAATGTTACAGACTTACCACCAGATTCATCAGCGCCAATAGCCGCGGCATCCGCAAGTGTATTGATATGCATGTTACAAGGGGTGAGATTACTCCAAGTAGAGGCGATTCCAATCTGAGGTTTTTTGAAGTCTTCCTCAGAGAAGCCAACAGCATATAGCATTGAACGTGCTGCTGCTTTCTCTACACCGTCAACAACGAGAGAAGAATATTGGCGTTTATTTTTTTGCTCGGTCATTGCGCTAGTAATTCCTCTCTTAAAATACTAGTAGTATACCATGGCACTTTTTATCCTAGAAACAGACATCCTTGTCTAAGACGCTAGCCAGTTTTTTAGAGAAGGTGCGACACGCCCATTAAGCAAGCTACTGTTGGCCTAAATTAGTTCCTGCGTTTTGTTGCATCCAGGTTTTATGCATCTCCGCGTAATAACCACGCCTGTCGATGAGTTCCGTATGCGAACCCATTTCAACGATTCCTTGATCTTTCACCACGGCAATGATGTTTGCACGCATTGCTGTAGCGAGGCGATGAGCGATTATGATTGCTGTTCTCCCCTCAAGCAGATTATCAAGAGCTTGTTCAATTTTTGATTCACTTTGTTGATCGATATTGGAAGTAGCTTCGTCAAGAATGAGGACACGAGGTTTGCTTAAGAAGGCTCTGGCTAGAGCTAGGAGCTGACGCTCACCCGAAGACAGTGAGGATCCTCGTTCATGGCAAGGCGTATCAAGTCCTTGTGGTAGCCGCTCTATGAGGTCTTCTATACCAACTGCTCTACAGGCTTGCATAATATCATCGCTAGAAGCATCCATATTGGAAAATCTAATATTATCTTTTATTGACCCATGGAATAGAAAAGGTTCTTGAGGAACCACTCCCAGTTGCTTGTGTAGAGACTTAATACTGAGGTCCTTAAGATTGTAGTCATCAATCAGAATACTGCCTTCATTAGGGTCGTAGAAACGAGCGATAAGTTTAGCTAGCGTTGATTTGCCTGCACCGGTTGGTCCAACAAAGGAAATACTTTTGCCTGCCTCAATATGAAGAGATAAGTTCTTTAGCACCGGCTCATTCGCATCATACCTGAAGCTTACATTTCGGATCTTAATATCACCGTGCATATCTTCGATCTCGATAGGATCGCTTTTCTCCTGAACGGACGGGGGTGTACCCAACAGTTCACGTAGTTTGATTACTGCGGCATTACCAGACTGAAACTCATTGTAAAGTCCTACAAGTGAGTTGATTGGCTTAAAAAACCTGGACACCATATTGGCAAAAGCTACAAGGGCGCCAACGGTGAAGGCGCCTTGAGGATCAAGTGTTGGGTTAATGTCAACTAAGATAAGGTAGCCAACTGCTAAAATAATAATGGTGGTAGCCGAGTCAACGAACATCGTAGCAGAAGAGTAGGTAGCAGAGACTCTTGCGGTGTAATTATTTGCGTCACGGTAATCGCCCACGCGATTTCTATGACTAATTATATTGTGTTTCATTCTATTGAACGAAATTACTAGTCGCATTCCGGCAAGACTTTCCTGAAGATCAGCCAGTACATCAGCGATACGGTTACGCACATTCGCGTATCCCTTAGCAGAAACGGTTTTAAACCATACAGTCATCACCAGCATCACTGGTGCTGCGATGACAAGGAGAATAAGAGTGAGTTTGATATTAAATGATAGGAGTATTCCTATTATGAACAGCAGAGATAGCGTCTGAGCTACGAGATTGACAAGACCATTTTGTAATAGGTTTGATAAAGCCTCGATATCACTAGTCATCCTAGCCATCAGGCGCCCAGCTTTTTCTTTAGTAAAAAAATCGAGCGATAATCGCTGAAGATGAGCAAAGACTCGGATGCGTAATTCGTACATCAGCAGCTGGCCAAGCCTGCCCACGTATCGTTGACGAAAACCGCTTACGAAGCCAGCAACAAATAATGATAAAATCCAGGCGGCTGCCACCCAGATCAATACATCGAAATCCTTCGGTATGATTGCGTCATCGATAGCTACCTTTACTAGATAAGGGCCCAAAAGGAGCAGTGCTTCAGTCATGCCTACGAGACCTAAAGCCCCCAACATACGATATTTGTATGGCGAGAGAAAATTAATCAGCGAAAACGTTTGCTCTTCGCCCGCCCGATGGCTGAATGTCAATTGGAGATCATTAAAATCAGGTTCATCCTCCATTAATGCATTTGTTTTTTCGACCATTTCTGGAGGGATACCAGCGAATGGAAGCCCGGCTGCTGAGGCGTGTTTGGAACCAAATCCTTTCATGATCTGGGCTCGCGTTCTGGCATACGATTTTGCTGCGATAATATCTCGCTGTATCTTGGTACAGTCTCAAGTAACTTTTGGTGTGTGCCAGTGGCGATGGCTTTCCCTTCGTCAAGTAAAACGACTCGATTCGCGAGGCCAATAGTCGAGAGTCGATGTGCTATGAGTATAGTAGTTCGATTAGCCATCAGGTTTACTAGTGCTTCGTGTATATCGGATTCAACCTTCACATCAATAGCACTGGTTGCATCATCTAGAACCAATATCGGTGGATTAACCAGCAGTGCGCGCGCAATACCTAATCTTTGTCTTTGTCCGCCTGAGAGAGTATAGCCTCGTTCACCCACGACAGTGTCGTAACCTTTTTCCATATTTTTTATGAAATCATGCGCCTGAGCAGCTTTTGCGGCACTTATAATTTCTGCCATGGAGGCGTTTGGCTTTCCATAGGCTATGTTATCTCTAATGCTTATCGAGAATAGAAAAGGCTCATCTAGCACCTGTCCCACATGAAAATGGAGGTTCTTTAAAGCAAGGTCACGGATGTCGATACCATCGATCTTTATACTTCCGCTAGACATTTCGTAAAAGCGAGAGAGCAATCTTACAACTGTAGATTTTCCTGAGCCGGTGCGACCAACGATTGCTATGGTTTCGCCAGATTCCACTTTGAAATCAAGACCGGTTAAGACTGGATCGTTCTTATAAGCAAAATGAACATCATCAAACTCAAGATACCCCTGGGGGCTTTTTAGTGAGGATATATTAGCTCGGTCAGTGATTTCCGGTTGTTCATCAAGAATTTCGAATATTCTTCCCGCGGATGCTTTTGCACGCTGTTCCATTTGTAAAAGCAGGCCGAGGAAGCGAAAGGGTGCTTGGATAATCATAAGATACATATTAAATGCGACCAAAGCACCAAGTTGCACTTCCCCCTGTATGACTAACCAACCACCATATACCCAGACTAAAACCTGCCCAACAACTGTTAGATGCTCTATTACGGGATTAAAAATGGAAGAGATATCGATAGCGCGTACTTGCACCCACTGAAGTTTTTTTGCAGCCTTCCCAAGAAGAGTTAGTTGGCTCTGTTCCTGAGCAAAGGATTTAACGATACGTTGACCATTTATATTTTCATCTACGATTACTGCAACGTCCGCTTGATGGGCTTGCGTTAGCCATGATAAAGGAAACATTATGGCTCGAAGCTTCATGCTTAGAACGTATACGACCGGGGTTGTGACTAATGCCGCTAGCGTCAGGGTAAAGCTTACGGATAGCATGTAGGCGGCTGCAAATATGAAACTAAGTACAGAAGTGAGGAGCATCGGTGACATCATTAAGAACATTTGGATGGCTTTGATATCACTATTGGCTCGAGAAATTACCTGTCCCGTCTGGATATTGTCATAGAACGAAAAGGAGAGCGTTACAAGATGATTATAAATAACCGAGCGGAGGTCAGCTTCTAACTGATTGGAAACTCGACTCATCTGATAAGTTCCAAGGAAACCGAAGATAAATCGCAGAACAGTTAGACTTATCATTATAATTACTAGAAGTAAGAAGTGATCAGGCTGGTTTTCGATTATCGCGTTAGGTAACGCATCAATAATTTGACCTGTCAGTGCGGGTAGAGCAACACTAACCAACATCGTCAGTACAGTCATGGTTATGCCGATAGAGAAGGCCCATTTATTCACCCAGAGTATGGGGAAGACTCTCTTGAACCAGTTTTTTGATCTATCGGAATCAATTGCCGCGCGCGGACTATCAAAGCGAGCCTCTACATTTATGGGCTCGAAATTAAACGAAGGTGCTGCAGTCTGATTCTGGGCAGCATCAAGGGGTGTGGCGCTCAAAAAAGTAATTCAGAAAAAACGATAATTACAGCATACTATTAACTATCCATTTAGGGAAGCCATGATATATTAATTCCAAAAGTTTAACTGCCGCTTCAACTTCCTTTGATTGCCTACGAGCTAGGTTGCGTTCAAATCGCTATCTGTTATCTTGAGATACCGCTTCAGATAATATACACCCATATAAAACAAAGGCGTGTCTGCTAGAGCAACGCAAAGTTTGAACAGGTAGTTGTGGGCCATCAGTACAAGCATCGCGCTGGCACTAATAGCGCCTGCTAAAAATTGTGCTCCGAAAGTGACTGTAATTACCATAAAGGAATCGACCCCTTGACTAACTATTGTGCTGCCGTTGTTCCTTAGCCAAAGATGTTTCCCTTTCGTTAACTTTTTCCAAAAGTGAAACATATAAACATCGCAATATTGTGCTGCTAGGTAAGCCATCATTGATGCGAGCACTGCTCCCGAAGTTGTTGCATAAATAAGCGTGAATAGTTCCACAGAGCCCTCTACACTTGCTCCAGTGGGAAGCGCTATGGCTTCAGCCAATTCAATTACTTGCCAAGGTGGTTGAGTCTGTTCAGCTACTGAGGGTACTTTATTTGCAATCCACAGTGTTGCGATAATGAAACCGTTAAGAAATAACCCTACCGTCACTAAGAAATTCGCACGAGCTCTACCGTAAATTTCACTGATCAAGTCCGTGCATAGAAAAGTTAAAGGATAAGGTAGTACTCCTATTGCCAGACTCATTGGTCCAAGTTGCACAAATCGGGTTATCCCCAAAATATTTAACATTGTCATAGCGCACAAGAAAAGGCCGGCTAATACGAGAAACACTCTTTCCCTTCTTTCTCTTATTTCTTCAGTAATTTCCAAGAAATTTGTCCCCTGCTGCCTTATTTATGACTCAATTTGTCCAAGATTAGCGTGCATTATTGCACCGTTTAATACTGGGTTTTTGGCGGCAAAGAGAACCGTATCTGCGATTTCTTTGGGATCAATTAAGCGTCCAAATGTAGACAGAGAAGATAAACTGGAAAGAATTTCTTTATCATTAGAGACGTGGGCTCTAAGCATTTCCGTATCGGTGAACCCTGGGCAAACACAACATGTATGGATCTCCATCCCCACCAAATCTTGGCAGGTTGATCTCGTCAATCCTAGCACTGCATGCTTGCTCGTGACATAGCTAAAAGAATTGGGTACCCCTTTTTCTGATAGCGTTGACCCAATATATATAATCGAAGAACCCGGCTTCATTTTCTTAATCAGATGCTGATTGAAAATTACTGGCGCGATTACGTTTATTCTTAACACCTTAGAAAGTACATCTGGATTAGCCTCTCGGGCATTATCTACAACCATTGCTGCCGCGTTATGAACGAGACAGACTTCAGTTTCTTCTTCGACTGTCTCGTCGAGACTTTCTCTTATGTGCTCTTCGGCTTCTGAATCACCTAGGTCAATGGCATAGCTAATTACTCTTGAGTCTGGACATTTCGTGCGTGAAAAATTAAATACGTCGTATCCGGCATCACAGAATAGGCTTGCGGTTGCTAAACCAATACCCTTGCTGGCGCCTGTGATCACGAGAGTCCTCATGCTAGTTTCCATGTGGCGCAACCGCTCTGCCCTGGACTTGATGATACCTTCACCGTAATCTCAATAATTCCTTTATTGCTTAATTCCCTGCGGTCAGTCAATAAATTTAAAAAGTAATACGAAAACTCCTCCACAGTAGTATTGGCGATCGGTAGGATGATTAAATCCTTTTCAAGGAATAGCAGTCGTTCATTATGAAAGATCGCTGCAGTATATTCCCCCTGTTTTTCTAATCTAAGATGAGGAGATTTAGAGGGTAGAATAACGTGCTCATCGAGTTCATCGCATAGTTCCCTTAAAATCTTCTTAATGATTCCGTAATCGAATACAAGTCCGTCTTCGCCCACAGGCGCGGTTATCTCGCATTCGACCTGAAAGTTGTGTCCGTGAAGGTTCTCACGTTCCTTTTCACTGAAAATGGTAAAGTGCCCCACGGAAAAGTTGAGCGCTTGTTTTCTAATTTCTATACGACTGTAACGAGGCAAATCTCTGCCCTCAAAAATGGTTGGGGGATTACTCTTGAACCCAAGAAGCTTTGCGCTTTTCCCGGAAAGCAGCCATGCCTTCCGCGCCCTCGATAGATTGGAACATCCTTAAACTCCACTCTGCGCACTCCTCAAAATCCTCTTCTAATGATGCTTTTGCCTTCCTACGCACTAACTTCTTAGTTTCGATTATTGCATTGGGGCCTCCGAGATTTATCATATCCACTTCCTCTTGCACTGCAGCGTGAAGAGCATTGCGAGGCACGGCTCGATGCGCCAGACCTACCTCCACCGCTCGGCTACCAGTGAACCGCTCCCCGGTTAGCATTAATTTCATACCGTGGTGTATTCCGAGTTTCGGAAGACATACGACAGAAATATTTGCGGGGATCACTCCAATTCTAACTTCGCTAAAACTGCAAATGGTTTCTTCCGCAATGATGACTATATCCGCTGCACCGATTAGTCCTAGCCCTCCTGCAAATGCCGCCCCGTTCACCGCGGCGATAACTGGTTTATCGCTATTGATGATATAGCTGAGTACCTCTGGATAGGGTATGCTCCTTCCGCCTGTGATTTCTGATCCTGGTGGATTTTTTAGGTCAGCCCCTGCGCAAAAAGCTGGATCTGTTCCAGTAAGTACGATGCAGCGCACCTCATCATTTTCGTTAGATTTGACTAAATGATCATAGAGCTCGGTTACAAGGACAGCAGACAGTGCATTTCGATTTTCTGGGCGGTCGAGCGTTATCCAAGCTGCTCCATTTTTAATCTCATACCTTGTGGCCTCGGTGCCTCCCATTTCTTTCTCCCTTCACTTGCATGTTTTTGATTAAGCGCTAGAAAAGGATAACAAACCATGAACAACGATAGCCAGTAATTCTTAAAACACTCTTCTATCATGGTGCTTAGTTATTGAAAGAGTCAATGATCTCATTCAGTGATTTAGAAGGGCGCAGAGCCGCATCGGCCAGTTCTGGATCGGGACGATAATACCCGCCAATATTTGCGGGTGCTCCTTGAGCATCTATTAATTCGGCCAAAATTTTATCTTCATTGGTGATTAGTTTGTTTGCTAAGCTATCGAATCGCGCCTTGAGACTTGGATCTTGATTCTGAGCCGCTACAGCTTCTGCCCAGTAAGTAGCAAGGTAGTAGTGACTCCCTCTGTTATCCAATTCATTCACCCTTCTGGATGGAGATTTATTCTCCTCCAGAAACTTCTCGATCGCCTCATTCAGCGTGTCCGCTAGAATCTTAGCAGGCTTGTTATTGAATGACTCAGAGAGATGTTCCAGAGAAGCACCTAGTGCGAGGAACTCGCCCAACGAATCCCAACGCAGATGTCCCTCAGTTTCGAATTGTTGAACATGTTTAGGAGCTGACCCTCCAGCACCAGTTTCAAAAAGACCACCACCATTAATTAAAGGTACGATAGATAACATTTTTGCGCTCGTTCCAAGTTCTAGAATCGGAAAAAGGTCTGTTAAGTAATCTCGAAGAACGTTACCGGTAACCGAAATAGTATCCTCTGATCTTCTCATTCTTTCCAAGGAGAAAGCAGTGGCAGCGGCAGGCGCCATAATTTGATATTCAATACCGGTCAGATCATGAGTTGGCAGGTACCTTTTAACCTTATCGATTAAAATCTTATCGTGGCTTCGGTTTTCATCTAGCCAGAAGATAATAGGGGAACCCGTAACTTTTGCCCGATTTACTGCTAATTTGACCCAATCTTTAATGGGATTGTCTTTTACTCTGCACATTCTCCAAATATCGCCTTCTTGAACGGAATGCTCAATAAGCGTTTTGTTGGAACTGTCAACGACTCGGATGATTCCATCTTTCGGCGCCTCAAAAGTGGTTTCATGGGATCCATATTCTTCTGCTTTCTGCGCCATGAGTCCAATATTTGAGGTCGAGCCCATCGTCGTAGGATCAAAGGCTCCGTTGACTATGCAATGCTTAATGGTCTCATCGTAAACAAGAGCATAACACCTATCTGGAATCACAGCTTTCATGTCGTGAAGCTCTCCATCTGGCCCCCACATTTTTCCCGACTCGCGAATTGCCGCGGGCATAGATGCATCTATAATAATATCGCTTGGGACATGCAGATTCGTAATACCTTTATCTGAGTTAACCATAGCAAGATCAGGTCCATCACTTAGACATTGATCTAGGTCTTGATAAATTTGTTTTTGTTGTTCTGTACTCAGACCTTCGATTTTTTCATAAGCATCGCCGATCCCGTTATTGGCGTCGACCCCGAGCTCTTCGAAAATAGCTGCGTTTTTTTCGAAAGCCGATTTGTAATAAGTTCGCACGGCATGACCGAACATGATTGGATCTGAAACCTTCATCATTGTAGCTTTCAAGTGCAGAGAGAATAAGACGCCATCTTCCGTCGAGGCTATTTCTTCAGCGAGAAATTTACAGAGGGCCTCTTTACTCATAAAAGAAGCATCTACAATTTCGTCCACTTCCACAGGCAAGTCACTTGCCAGCACAATACTTTCCTCTCCGACGAACTCAATTTTCAAAACATCATCTTGTGCCATAATGGTTGATCTCTCACTCTCGTAGAAATCTCCATTGGTCATATGAGCAACATGCGATTTTGAGTTCGCAGACCATGTTCCCATAGAGTGGGGATGTTTCTTGGCATAATTTTTAACCGCACGAGCGGCTCGTCGATCCGAATTCCCCTCTCGGAGTACTGGATTTACGGCGCTACCTTTCACCTTGTCGTATCGCGCTTTTATTTCTCTTTCGGATTTAGTTTGGGGTTCCTCGGGATAGTTGGGCAGGTTATAGCCCTTATTCTGAAGTTCTCTGATGCTCTCATGCATCTGTGGGTTTGATGCACTTATGTTGGGTAGCTTTATTATATTCGCTTCTGGTTTTTTGGACAGTTCCCCGAGTTCTGCGAGGTCGTCTTTTATACGTTGATCCGCAGTTAAAAGCTCAGGAAATTCTGCAATGATGCGTCCCGCCAGGGAGATATCTCGAGTCTCAACTTCCACACCTGCAGCATCACTGAATAATTTTATAATGGGGAGAAAGGAAAATGTAGCGAGTCTTGGAGCTTCATCCGTTTCCGTATAGATGATTTTCGGAGTTTCTGTCATAACCAACCTTTTTACTTTGGGTGTCTTACAGACAACCGTGCTTGCTTTTATTTACCCCCAGGGTAAATAAAATTTAAATATTGAGCAGCCTATTGCCACATAACTACTGCTAGAGTTCACCAAGGAAAATTATAGTTCATAAATCATGATTACGCATTTACTGAGTGCTAACTAGTTAAAACTTCATGGAAATTTAACTAAATTTGGAGATTTAATGGCTCTGAAGCATTGCCTATGGTATTTTTCTGATCTTCGTGGAGATGAAAAAATTGATATGACCCCATTTACTCAAAAGTCTTTTCTTTGTGGAGCTTTCCGGCACCCTCGGCAAATGCTGGCGGAACAAGTTTACGAGGGGCATCTTTCTGTTCACGATGATGTCATGGCAAAGGACCTGGGACTTCGTGGTGCGCCAATTGAGGGGCCTACTCATTTTAGTCAGTTTGTACCGTTACTATATGAGGTTTTCGGTAATGTCTGGTTTGAGCGAGGCTGCATAAGTGCTCACTATCAGAATATGGTCGTTGAAGGTGAGGAAGTTCGCGCTTTCGTTTGTCCGGGTGAAGCAATTTGTAAGATATGGGCAGAAAAGCGGGATGGGACGCCGGTCTTAGAAGGCACAGCGAGTATCGGCCCTAAATACCCAGATTCTGAACTCGACGTTCGATTAGCGAAGCTTAGACCAGTTGAAAACTTGATTATTCATGCCGATGTTAAGGTGGGGCAAAAGATTGTAGAAGAAGATCCAGTTGTAATGGGGTTTGATCAGGTTATGGGTGATATGTACCCGTTTTCTTTAAACCAAAAGCTTCAGTCCATCACTGAAAATTGCGATTGGTACAGCGATGCCGATGCTTCTCCATGGGGTCGAGCAATAATACCCATAGAGATGATAAGTGTGTTGACTCATTATACTTCTCGTCGAAATGAAATACCGGTAAAGGGTCCTGCAGTGGGATTGTTCGCGGACCAAGAGATCAAACTGATAAAAGGACCGCTGTTCGTAAATCAACCATATCGTTTGGAAAGAGAGGTCATTGCTGTTTCTGAGAGTAGAAGAGTAGAGTCGCATTGGCTGCGAACATCTATCTTTGACGGAAAAGATCTCGTTGCAGAGTGTATATTAAATTCTGCTGTCTTGAAGAATTCTTATGCGCCCTATGAGGCAGAAGCTCGAGCTTTAGGTAAAAGCATTGATTAAGCAGGATCCGTTGGGATGCATTACTCCCTCTTTATCGGTTGGGACCTCTATCCATTGGGTACGGCTGCCACCGCTCTAATTGCACTCTTGGCATTACAGTTGGATTTACTGGGCTCATCGGCCACTTCCCCCGTAAGGCAAGCGAAATTTCTCTTGCAGCTCGATATCTCGTGGCGGGACGCATTCGGCTTGTCGCAGAGGCCACGTGTGGGGTGAGCATTACGTTATCCATCGCTAGTAGTGGATTTGCCATATCAATTGGTTCTTGTTCTAAGACATCGAGGCCAGCTCCAGCAATCTCACCATTAAGTAGGGCCGAGATTAGAGCTTCTTCATCTACAACACCCCCCCTACAGGTGTTGATAAGATAGGCAGTATCTTTCATTTGGCTGAATGCTTTAGCACTCATTATGTGGCGAGTTTCGTCATTCAGGAGGCAGTGGAGAGATAAGTAGTCAGAGCGGGCCAGGAGTTCTGAAAAGGTCACCGGCTCAACCCCATCATTCGTCATCTTGGTTTCTGAAACGTAAGGGTCATGAGCGATGATGTTTAATCCAAATGATTTAGCTCGACGGGCGGTCGCTTTTGCGACGTTTCCATAAGCAAGAAGACCTAGCGTTTGGCCTATGAGTCGAGGAGTGGGAGTCAAGCTTGGTCGACCTGAATACCACTTTCCTTCCTGAATAAAGCCTTCCTGAATTTTTAGTTGCCGATAAGAACCGAGAAGGAGAGCCATTGCGTGGTCGGCGACCTCCTCGATAAAGATATCAGGCGTATTAGTAACGACAATACCATGCTCAGTAGCAGCATCAACATCTACCATGTCAACTCCAACGCTACCAACCCCAATAATTACGCATTGGTCTAGTGATTCGATAATCTTTCTGGAAATTCGAAGTCCCCAAGATGTCAGTAGGGCATCGGCATCACGAGCCCCTTCGATAAAGGACTCTTCAGAGCTACTGTCGACTTCTACAATGTCTGCAATAGCATCCAGCGCCTCTAGTTCGGCCGCATACCGTAATCGAAGTTCTTCCGGATTGGCTTGGCGTGGGAACTGAGCAACTACCTTTTTTTTCACTATCACTCCTCCTACTATTGAGCGGGTAACATTTCCATGATTAAATCACGCCTTTGCTTGAAAGGCGAAAAAGCCCCATCAGCCTCCTTGAAGGCGCGGGAGAAGAAAGATTTCTGATCCTGCAGGCAGCTTTTTCGAGGGGCTATCCCGGTATATCTCCCCGTCAATTGACACAGCAATCCCAAGTTCCATATGTTCTTCCATTCCGGGGTAGGTTTCTAGAAGCTTACTAAGCAATTCACGAATTGTGCTAGCGCTGATCTCGACTACTGCTTCCCCGTTAGCGGAGGATCGCAATGAGCCTGTTAGGTTGACTTGCATCGTTATCTTTTAATAGCTCCAGCTATGGTTAATCGGATGCTAAGCCGATCTTAGAAATCGGGAAGACTTCTAAGATGGGCTGGCCAACCTATTGTCATGCCTCGGCTTCCTCAATCGCCTTAAGTATACGTGGCGGAGACATCGGAACGTGCGTCATACGAACACCCGCAGCGTTAGAAACTGCATTCCCTATCGCTGCTAATGGCGGCACAATTGAAGTTTCACCAACACCTCGGATCCCATAAGGATGGTTTGGGTTAGGAATCTCCAGTATCTCTGTGTCGATAAACGGTAGGTCGGAACAAACTGGAATACGATAGTCAAGGAAACCTGCATTTTGTAGTCTCCCATCATCACCATATATATATTCCTCGTTGAGTGCCCAACCGATGCCTTGGGCAGCCCCCCCCTGGAATTGTCCTTCTACATAATCTGGATTGATCGCCTTACCGGCATCTTGAATCACGGTGTACCGAATTATCCTTGTTCCACCAGTCTCAGGGTCAACCTCGACATCACAGATATGACTGGCGAAAGAAACTCCGGCTCCATCGGCAACAACTTCATTATGCCCAGCAATAGGCCCACCTGTTGCTGCTGCACGGGCGGCTATATCTTTCAGAGTAAGGGGGGGCAAGTTATCATTCTTCTGTCCTATGGCTCTAGCTTCACCTTCTACCCATTCGACTTCTTCCACAGGAATATCCCATGTCTGAGCTGCCCGTTCTTTCATCTCCTCAATTGCTTCCCGCGCCGCAAAAATCGTCGCCATTCCTGAGGAGAAAGTTCCACGACTACCTTCTGTAGTATCGTTGTGTCCCAGCGAGGAGGTGTCTGCGATGTTTGCTTTTACTTGATCGTAAGGGATACCAAGCTCCTCCGCACAAATAAGCGACATAGATGCTCGAGATCCGCCCACATCAACTGTTCCAAGCGTTAGGTTAACCGTACCGTCCGCGCTGATGTTAATATCCGTGCAGGTTTGGCCGCCAAAGTTGAACCAAAAACCACAAGCCATACCTCTACCTTGATTTTTCTTCAGTTTAGCTCTCATATGCGGATGATTCTTTGCTGCCTCTAGAGTTGGGCCAATACCGATGGGCCCATAAGTTGGCCCATAGGAAGCTCGTGTGCCTTCTTTCGCTGCATTTTTAATCCGCAAGGTGACAGGATCCATTTCTATTGCTTCTGCCACGAGATCCATCGTGCTCTCCACTCCGAAAGCTGCCATTGGTGCCGATGGGGCTCGATAAGCTGCCACTTTGGGTCGATTGACCAAGACATCATACCCAACCGACTGAACGTTCTTTAGATCGTAGCAGGCAAAAGCAGTCATAGCTCCAAGTTGTCCCCATTGGCCACGAAAAGCGCCATCCTGATATCGGATATGGGCTGAACCAGCCGTAATGGTGCCGTCTTTCTTTGCGCCTATCTTTATATCCATAGAGGTTGAGCATGTAGGGCCGCTTGCCTTGAAAACTTCGTCTCGAGTCATTACCGCCTTTACTGGACGATTTGCTTTCCGTGATAATGCTAATGCAATTGGCTCGATCCAAACGTGTGTTTTGCCTCCAAAGCCACCACCGATCTCAGACGATGTAACCTTGAGTTTCGCCATATCCATCCCTAGTAGCGCTGCACATACCGTTCTGTAGGTGTAATGTCCCTGAGTTGTTACCCATAGTTCGCCGTTACCATCTGGTCCTACTGAGGCAAGACAGGCATGAGGTTCTATATAGCCCTGGTGTGTTTGCTCCGTTTTGAAACTTTTTTCGATTATTACGTCAGCTTCATCAAAGCCTGCCTCAATATCACCGTGACCAAATGTTGATACTTTGCATACGTTTGAAGGTTCAGTTGGTTTTGGATCGACACCCCTAGTAAATATATCCTCCCTTACCAAAGGCGCACCAGGCCTCATGGCTTCATCAACATCCGTTACGTGTGGAAGTTTTCCATAGCTTACTTTAATAAGTTTTAGAGCTTTCTTTGCAGTTTCCTTATCGATCGCTGCTACAGCTGCTACTGCATGGCCATCGTAAAGCACTCGGTCACGGGCCATGCAGTTCTCGAGGACATCTAGCTGTGCACCGGCTGTGTGGTCTGGGAGATCGGCACTGGTGATCACTGCTTTAACACCTGCTAACTTTTCTGCCTTTGAGGTATCCAATTTCTTAATTTTTGCGTGTGCATGGGGAGACCTCAAAAATAACGCGACCAGTTGTCCCGGAGCCGAGGCATCTGCTCCATACTTTGCTCTTCCTGTTACCTTATCGACGCCATCTGGACGATTGACGCGGCTACCCACCAACTTGAATTTTTGATTTGTAAAACTTTGATCGTGTGTCATATCGGACGATTCCTATACATATAATTTGGGGTTTACTTCTTTTTTCTGAGGTCTTTTGATGCCGCCTGGACAGCCCTCACAATCTTGTCATAGCCGGTGCACCGGCAAAGATTCCCAGCTAATGCGTACCGAATTTCTTCTTCTGTCGGATTCTTATTCTTATCAAGGAGCGCCTTAGCTGCAACAAGGAATCCGGGCGTGCAAATGCCACATTGCAGCGCCGCGTGGTTAATAAATTGTTCCTGTAAGGGGTGGAGCTTATCACCGTCTGCAAGTCCTTCCACTGTGCCAATGTTTCGACCATTTGCCTCTACGCCCAAAACAAGACAAGAACAAACCAGTTCTCCATCTAAAGTAATACTGCAGGCGCCGCAATCACCAGTTCCACATCCCTCCTTCACTCCAGTCAGACCAACGCGGTCTCTTAAAGAGTCCATTAGGGATTCATCGGTTGGACAAGCGAATTGGACCGCGTCGCCATTAACAGTTGTATTAACTAATGTACCAGTCATTATTTGCCTCCTGCTCGTTTAAAAGCGATCTTCGCAGCTCTTTTCGCTAATACACCAGCTACCTTGGTTCGATACTCGACTGTACCACGTTTATCGCTTATTGGAGTACACGCAGCGGAGCATGCTTCGGCCATTTTATCTAACGACTCCTCGTCTAATTTGCTGCCGATGATGGCTTTAGCGGCTTTCTGAACAAGAACAGCGGTCGGACCTACTGCGCCCAGGCAAACCCGGGCAGTCTTCACTAAACCCCGCTCCAGCGTCAAGTTTACGCCAGCGCTCACCACTGCGATATCCATCTCTGTCCGTGGAATGAATCTGAGATAGGCATCTCCAGCTTTTCCTGTTCTCTTGGGAAGGTTAATCGATTCAACGATTTCGCCCTTGGCGAGCGATGTTTTCCCAGGACCTGTTGCGATTTTTTCTACCGGCACTGTCCGCCTTTTCTTGGGACCGACAACCACGGCCTTTGCCCCCGCGGCTATCATAGCAGGGACGCTGTCTGCTGCAGGTGAGGCATTGCAAAGGTTCCCTACCATTGTTGCTCTCCCCTGAATCTGATCTGAGCCAATAAGATTGGCAGCTTCGACGATCCCGGGCCAAGCTTTTTTTAATTTTTTGTTAGCGTTCAGACGCGAGCCTGAGACTGCCGCTCCGATTTTGGTACCTGAGTCCGTGGTCTTGACATCTTGCATGGCTGGAATATGTTTGATATCGACTACGAGAGTAGGATCACTTAGTCCAGTTTTCATTCTTACGAGAAGATCTGTTCCGCCTGCGAGAACGAAAGCTTCCCCTTTTTCTCTGGCTATCAGATTTGCTGCTTCTTGCGTTGTGGTTGGTGCTTCATATCTCATACGATTCTTTGCTCCCTCTATGCTCTTAAGGCTCGGTAAATCACAATAACGTCTTGGAATCTAACCCTGATAGTTTACATGAAATTTAGCAAATTAGTGAGCGCCGTTAGTTTCCCTACCAGGTGCTTTCTGAATCATAGAAATAAGAGTATCCTTGCTTAATTCTATCTTGTCTTTACTAGCCTCTAAAGTGGTCCAAAAAGTACTGTAAAAGCGAATTACGAACTGTCTAATTGATTAATCTTTAAGGGAGTGTGCTTATTCAAAGGCTGATGTATGCGTGCCGATAGATCTAGAAAAGTCTCAGGCCAATTTTTTGATCAGAACCAGTGGTGAAGTAAAGGAGCAGTTTATGAAAATATTAGTAATCGCGGATATTCATGGTAATGCTGAAGCTCTTCAAGCCGTCTTAAACAAAGATGGGGATGCTGATCGAACCATATTTCTTGGCGACGCGGTACTCCCTGGTCCACAGGCCAATGAGACGATTGAGCTTATGAAGAATATGCCTCAAGGTATCAATATATTTGGCAATCATGATTATGAAGTCGTTGAACCCTCATTATTTGATGAGTGGCCGCCGCATTGGCTGGCATATAATAAATGGATTTTGGATCATTTTGACCAAGCAGGCTATGACTACATGAAGACGTTTCAACCCGAAGGGGAGTACGAACAAGACGGAATTCCCATGCTGCTTCGTCATGGTTATCTCTCAGGCGGGGTGCGGCACCTTGTGCCTAACACGCCAGACGATAAGTTCGTTGAGTTAGGAGGTGGCAGTGACTGCCGCTATGTGCTTTTCGGCCACTCGCATATACAGTTTCGGAGAACTGTAAATGGTCAAGAATTCATCAATCCGGGGAGCGTTGGTCAAAATAGATGCGGAAGACAAGCCGCTTGTTATGGATTATTCGAGGATGGTGTATTCAGACATTGCAACGTTCCCTACGATAATAGACCATGGCTGGAAGCTATCGATCGAATTACTCCCCTTCACGATTTTCCCGAGTTTCTTCAGCGCCAAAAGAATGGAATGATAACTGGATTCGGGATTGGAGAGCATGAGCCATGGATACGGTTTTCCGAAGAGGGGTACTGGTAATTTCTGGGTTTGAGAGTGTTTGGTATGATTGGTACTCATATCATACGCCGAGAGTGTTCCTTGTGAGGTACAATTAAGCCAAACTTAAGAGCTGTAGGTAAGAGAATGCCGATCCTGATCCCATTGCCTCGGGGATTATTGGTACTGCCACAACTATTAGTCGTTATTTGTTTGATCAGGCCCTCTAAATAGGGGTTATGACTAAAACAAGTTTTGTGCCCAGGATTTCGCTAAAAACACCCTTGGTGGACTTGTTGTAGTCATCCTTGATATCGTCTCGAACGTTTTTAAATCGGTATTTTTCTGTGATGCTGTACTAATAACAATGACTGTCTTGAATAAGGTCTGTCTTGAAGAAGCAAGTGCAACAGAGCTAAGCATCACAGAAGACCAGTGCAAACAAGAACCCTCAGAGAACAGATGAGCGAATTGGAAATAGTCCAAGATCCAGATTCCTACTATGTTATAACTTCAGGAGCTTAAAATACCGAAGTTATGAATGTTAAACTTTGCCCAACCTTGATCATCGATAAATGCGCTCGTTGATTTCTTTTATTAATCCAGGGCCTTTCATTACCAATCCGCTGTATATTTGGATCAGTTTAGCTCCAGCGGCAAATTTATTCTGAGCATCCCTAGCACTCATGATCCCACCTACCGCGATGATGGGAATGTTATCTCTCAGATGCTGCTTAAGTAACTTGATGACCAAAGTCGCTTTTTCTGTCAGGGGTGCTCCGCTTAGGCCTCCCGCTTCAGATGCATATTTAACAGTCGAAAGGTTTGTTCGATCCAAAGTAGTATTCGTTGCAACGACGCCATCTATGTTGTACGACGCTAATGCATTGGCAACTGATTTAACTTCTTCTCTCGTCAAATCTGGTGATATTTTTAATGCGAGAGGGACATAACGATCGGTACGATTAGACAGGGTCTCTTGCTTCAGCTTTAGGCTGTGAAGCAGCTCTTCTAGAGATTCTCCAAACTGCAATGTGCGAAGCTTTGCTGTATTCGGTGATGATATATTTACTGTGATGTAGTCTGCGTAGTTGTAAATGGTATCCATGCAATGGAGATAATCGAACTTAGCTTTCTCTATTGGAGTATCTCTATTTTTACCTATATTTACCCCAACAAGACCTGTGGACCTTCTACTAAGAAGATTTTTCTTTAGGTTCTCAACACCTAGGTTGTTGAAACCCATTCGATTAATGATTGCACCTTGTGATTTAATCCTAAAAAGTCTGGGGAATGGGTTGCCAGGTTGGGCTCGCGGAGTTACTGTGCCCACTTCAACATGACCAAAGCCCATAGCATTGAAAGCATCAATTGCTTCCCCATCTTTATCGAAGCCGGCGGCTAGTCCCACCCGATTGGGAAAATTGAGTCCCATCACTTTCACGGGATTGTCAGTTAATTTTTGTTTGTAAAGCCACTCTAAAGGTGTATCGGCGCTCCGGTTGAGAAAGCTCAGAGAAATATTGTGAGCTGTCTCAGGTTTCAGAAGGAGTAAAAGTTTTTGAGCAGTATACGAAAGCATTTGGTTTTTCCATAATTCCACTTATCATATCATTTCAAGGCGAGGTAGCAGTATCCTGCATTTTATTCTTTGTGAGTGGTAAATTTTTAACCCCTTAAGATGCTATACGCTACTGTTATTTATTAACCCATAATGTGTTTATTATTGATCCAGGAAGACTTTCATCAATTGTCATAAAAAATTGTCAAACAAAGACAAAGAAAAGATTCTAGCTTAAATGAATACCGATACTAGGCGCGCTATGCTTCAGATAACACAAGGATTTGCGTGGATGGGCCATTTATTTCGACAGATAGTATCGACCCAATTTGGCGCAAAACGCACTAAAGTGGTGCTATCTTCCCTTCTTCTTCGTCTAGCGATAACGCGCTAAATAATTAAATACCTGATTTTTATAGAAATTATAAAAGTGGCCCGGATAATGCTTCTTATCGCTCATTCTGGTCACCCTATCTGTGGAGTCCAGAACTAAATACACGAAGTTCATCATGGAGCAAAATATGACTTTCTCAAAAAAAATTCTTGCCGGAGCACTCACCATTTTGCTGAGTGTAGGCACGATAATTCCAGCAGCTAATGCAGAGATTTCTGCTTCTGCAGCGGTTGCCACCTCGTATTTGTGGAGAGGTTACGACCTGGGGTCAGGGACGCCAGCTGCGATGGCTGATATTTCCTTTAGCGAAGGCGGCGCTTACGCTGGCCTTTGGATTTCTTCAGGCGATACGGGTGCTGGGACAGAATTCGACTTATTCGCTGGGTTTGGCGGTGAGATAGGGGATTTAAGTTACGACATTAATGTTACTAACTACTTGTATCCTACCGGGCAGTATTCTGAAACTGACGGTGATATTGGAGACTTTGTGGAGTTAATTCTGACACTGGGATATGGTCCAGTTAGCATTAGTTATTATGATAACATCGCTGGTGACACGGGCGGATATGCGGCTTCAGAAGATTATAGCTACATCAACGCCTCGCTCGCTGCCGGAGATTTTAGCTTCGCGATCGGCGATCACGATTTCGGCGATGATACCGATGCTACCCACCTAGATATAACCTATTCTTACAATGATAATATTTCCTTTACGATGAGTACTTGGATCGACTACACGGGAACGGAACCAAAGACGACCTTTGTAGCAGCCTACGGAATTTCAATTTAACCGACGGCAAAGGAAAATAGTTTAAAAAAGTCATACAGGATCACTGGATGGTTGGCCGGTGGTCCGTATGCATTTGTGTGTAGTTAATGTTATGCCGATCTAGAGAAACGCCTTTATAATTTCTTTTTCAAAGAGCTCTAAAACGTCACAATTCCCGGTCGGTAAATAGCCAAACATTATCTCGTCTACGCCCGCGTCTTTGAACCCACCGATACGATCGATTACGTATTGTACTGGCCCTGCTACCGTGCCATTTCCATACTCGGCAATCATTGCTTCTGATCGGGCCTTATCATCGGTGATTAAGCACGGCATAGTTATAGTCCTCCTGATTTCTTTCGGATCTCTACCGCATTGTTCACAATGCCGTTCGAGAACCCTCGATTTAAACTTATAGTATTCAAGTTCAAGGCCACCCCCTTCCCAGCCGTCCAAATTCATTACATCCCCATATCTAGCTAAAGTGCGCAATGTGCGCTTCGGGCCAGTACCACCGACCAAGATAGGGATTGGTTTACTACTTTCATAATTTGCGGGAGAGATCTGTGCGTGCTGTAACTGATAATACTTTCCTTGGAAATCTACCGGTTCTTGGCGGTGAAATAACAGCCGAATTAATTCGCATGCCTCTTCGAATCGATCTTGCCGTTCTTTCATTATCGGGAAATGCCAACCATAGGCCTCATGTTCCCGTTCATACCACCCTGCTCCGATACCCAAGGTAAATCGTCCATGACTTATTGCACCTATGGTTCCTGCGATTAACGCCGTATGGGCAGGATTACGATAGGTGTTACCCAGGACTAAATTTCCTAACTGTAATCTTTTTGTCATGCCGGCAACCGCAGCGATAGTGGTTAGACCTTCAAAAGCATTCTTTGATTCTTCAATATCATCGCCACCTCCTCCAGGCGGTATATGATGATCAGCAAACCAGATACTATTCCAAAGGCCTTCTTCCATGGTGCGCACTGATGCGACGATATCTTGCCACGGAACCCGGTAAAGATTGACCTGTACCCCAAACTTCATTGTTGATCTCTCATGTTGAGCCATGCTTAAACTAAAGATCCTAATAGTTTGCTCTGCTATAATCTACCACTCCGCGTGATCAGGAAAGTAAATGCCTTATTGGTTGCTCTTGCTTATCTTAATTTGTCCAATAGCTTTTGCTGATGATTCCTCTAAGGAAGCACAGAAAATAATCGAGGATATGGAGTTTCTGTATCGAGGTGTCGCCTCACGTGCTACCTTAACAATGACAGTAATCACCCCGCGTCACAAGCGCACTCTCAAGATGAGTAGTGCATCATTAGGGCAAGATTATGCTCTATATCGAATACTTGAACCGAAAAAGGAATCTGGGATCTCCACCTTGAAGAGGGAACAGGAGATGTGGAACTATTTTCCAAAAATAAACAAGGTAATTAAGGTCCCGCCCTCGATGATGATGGGTTCTTGGATGGGTAGTGACGTCACTAACGACGACCTTCTTCGAGAAACAGAACTAATTGATGCTTATGACGTGTCAATGAAGATAACCGAATCTGAATATGTTATTACTCTACTTCCTAAGTCAGATACCGTCACGGTTTGGGCAAAAATTGATTACATTGTCAATCGTAAAGCAATGCTCCCTAAGGAACAGATTTTTTATGATGAAAGGGACAGGAAAATACGTCGCATGGAGTTTAGTGAGACGAAAGAATTTGAGGGAACGTTTCTACCTTCGAGGATCTCTGTCACTCCAATCAATAAGCCAGGGTATAAGACGATTGTGGAATATACAAGTCTCAATTTCGAACCGTCCGATGTCGAAAAAAATATTTTTACTCGTCGGAATCTCACCACCCGCTTTTGATGTTACTAAAGTTAGCGCTTCGTAATATTTTGCGACAGAAACGTAGATCATTACTTACTGGTCTAAGTATCACTGGCGGTTTTGTCCTGAGTGTTTTCTCATTTTCCCTGACTGAGGGTACTTATGAGAACGCGATTGATTTTTTCACGCGTGATCACACTGGCCATATCCAAATTCACTCTGGTGATTATCACGAAAAACCAAAGATTTATAAAACAATCAGCCAGCCTGATACTATCGAAGCTTTAATTGAAAACGAATCCAGAATTAAAACCTTTGCTCCCAGAATTTTTGCGCCAGCTCTGGCATATGCCGGAAGCGAGACGTCTGTTGTTTCGGTAATTGGGGTCGATCCACTTCTAGAATCTAAAGCATCCAGAATCGAGGAAAAAGTGGGGTCGGGGATATATTTTGATCAAGAGCCAACCGGGAGTGGTCTCGCTAAAGTAATGATTGGCGTGGGTATATCAGTTTCCCTCGATATTGGAGTTGGGGATGAGATCGTATTAATCTCGCAAGGTGCTAATGGGTCAATTGCGAATGATCTTTTCGAAGTGGTTGCCATAGTTGGGACTAAGTCATCTTTCGAAAACGAGGTAGTTTACTTACCCTTAGAGGTGGCCCAGAACTTTCTTAGTATCCCCAATGAAGTCCATGAGTATGTATTGTTAGCGACCGATGCCAGTAAAAGTATCTCCCTCGCAAATACCCTTCAAAAAAGGATCGATCTGTTGAATGCTGACTTGACCGTTTCGCCATGGCAGGTGGTTGAGTCCAGTTTTTATAAATCAATGCGAGCTGATCAACAAGGAAATTACTTTATATTAGCGATAATCATTTTCCTTGTATGTATTGGTGTCCTTAACACTGTGCTTATGTCTGTCCTAGAAAGGACCCGAGAATTTGGTGTGTTGATCGCTATAGGAAGCCGTCCAAATGACATATTTAAGATGATTTTTATAGAAACGATGTTGCTGACGACGCTGAGTATTTTATTTGGCCTTATCCTCGCGGTTCCTATGCTAATTTTTCTGACGCAAATAGGCTTCATATTACCTGAGCCGATTGATATGGGTGGCGTACACTTTCATGATTTGAGAGGATCGGTGAGTGTTACCGTTGTTGTTGTTCCAGCACTAATAATTTACGGATTCGCATGTCTCGTAACTATCATTCCGGGTCTTAGAGCTTGCACCATCACCCCGAAAGTGGCAATGAGTAGTTATTAAGTATGTTAATTGTGAAACTCGCTTGGCGAAACTTATTCCGTAATACGCGTCGGACATTACTGACCGTAATGCTCGTTAGTTTTTCACTAGTTTCCTTAATACTAACCGACGGTATGGTCAAAGGTATGCAGGAGAAGTTGGTTGGTAGTGTTACGCAGACTCTAACTGGTGAGGCCCAAATACATAAAAAGGGATTTTGGGAGGAGTTGGATGAGAAGAAATTTATTGATGACCCGGCTCCGATAATAAACGAAATCCTTCTGAACGAAGATATTCAGACGTTTGCGCCGAGAGTTATTGTAGGTGGGATGATTGCTTCCCCTTATAATATTACTGGGGGTTTAATCTATGGAGTTGATGCAGATCGCGAGCTAGGCATAAGTAAACTGAAAAAGGCAATAATTGAGGGAGCTTACTTATCAGGATCACCAAGAGAGATCCTTATAGGTAAGTCAATGTCGGATATACTAGAGGTTTCTCCAGGGGACCGAATTGTAATCTCAGCGGCAGAAGTGGAGAACGGCGAAATTAGTCAGGAGCTGTTTCGAGTCTCCGGTATCTTCGAGTTTGGACTGGCGGAGTTGGATAATAGCTTGGGCTTTATAAATCTTAAGGTAGCCCAGAGTCTTATTGGACTTGATAAGGGAATTCACCAAATTGTGGTGCGTTTCAATAACCCTGAGAATGCGTTGGATCTGGACAACTCCTTCTATCAGGATTCAAATAAAGGGGATATCGAGGCATTAAGTTGGATAGATTATAACCCCTCTATAGCTTCCCTCATTGGAATGAGTAATTATGCGACAGTCATCATAGGCGTAACATTGTTTCTAGTAGCAACATTCGGGGTTATTAACTCATTATTTATGTCTATTTACGAGCGGCTGTATGAGCTAGGCGTTGCCAAGGCTATAGGAACAAGTGGGCCCGAGCTTATGAGTTTGGTTATTCTAGAAGCAGTTCTTCTGGGTATCATAAGTTGTATTTTGGGTTGTGTCCTAGGATATTTTGCGAATTCATGGTTTGCGATTCACGGAATTCCTTTTGGTACCTACGACTTTAGTGGAGTTATCCTGCAAGGCATTCACACGAAGGTGGCTTTAGAACAAGTCACACTGCTACCCCTCTGCGTGATTATTCTTGTGTTACTCTCGGCCATTTATCCCGCAATCTTTGCAGCGCGTATCATGCCCGTGGAATCAATGCGCCGGTCGCTATAGGAGCCTTTGTGAATTACGTCATTGAAACTCAACACGTCCACCGATTCTTTGGAGAGGGTGAGGTTAGGGTCTCGGCCCTTAATGATGTTTCAATTCGAATAGAGCGAGGCGAATTTTCCGCTATCATCGGTCCCTCTGGGTCTGGAAAGACAACATTCCTCCAATTGGTTGGGGGTCTTGATAACCCAACTTCCGGGAGGATATGGCTCTCAGGTGCTAATATTGCCGAGATGACCGGTCGAGAACTCTCTGATTTTCGCAGAGACCATATCGGATTTATATTTCAATCCTACAACCTGATACCCGTTCTGTCAGCGGAGGAAAATATTGAATATGTGATGTTGCTGCAAGGTGTATCTGTAAATAAACGTCATAAAAGAGTGCGTGAAGTGTTGTCTTTAGTTGGGCTAGAGGGGCTTGGAGATCGACGTCCAGCCCAGCTATCGGGAGGACAACAGCAAAGAGTCGCTGTTGCTCGGGCGATGGCCTCTAGCCCAGACATAATCTTGGCAGATGAGCCAACCGCTAATCTTGATTCAGCCACAGGGGCCGCGCTGCTCGATGTTATGCGAGAGCTAAATGAAGATCAGGGTATGACATTCGTCTTCTCTACTCATGACCAAAAAATTATGGATCGTGCTAACAGACTAATTCACTTGCATGATGGTAAGGTTGAGCAAGACGAGACCAAATAGCATGGTGAGGGCACTTTTACTATTTGGCGTTAGTTTATCTAGTCTCGGGGATATTAAGCTTTCGGGTCATATAAAAACGGTTGCAGTTACGCAGGAGAAGTTTTCTGGAGCGCCCCGGAACTATCAATCTCAAAATAATCTTCGGTTTATTTGGAGTGGCCAAAAAGCTAATTTGGCATGGGAACTCCACTATGAATTCAATCCCACCTTTATCTCAACAAAAGTACCTGAGCAGTATTCAAGTCTCATCCAAAGCAAAGATAATTTCAGAATTAAGGACATCACCCGGCGTCTTAGAAAATCGGAATCGAGACATATTCTGATTCAGAATTTGGATCGATTTAATGCTCAGTTGCGATTACCCCATGGTGATTTGACCCTAGGTAGACAGGCGATCACTTTTGGGAGCTCTCGCGTCATTAATCCTACCGATATTTTTGTCCCCTTTGATGTCTTAATATTCAATCAAGAATATCGTATGGGTGTAGACGCCATACGATACCAAGCGCCTATTGGAGACGTAGGCGAATTTGATTTGGGGTTTGTTTTTGGAGAGTCCAGGGAAGCATCAGCAGCATTCTTCCAGCTAAGCGATAATTATGCAGGGAAGGATTGGCAAATTACTCTTTTAAGATTTGCCGAGAAAAACCTATTGGGTTTTGGAATGGAAACGGCTCTAGGGCAGTTTGGGTTCTGGGTTGAGGCCGCAAAAGTTTTCGGTCAGAGAAAATACATCAGAGTGTCCACAGGTTTAGATTACGCTTTTTCAGACCGTGCTCTTGGCCAGATTGAGTACCACTACAACGGTGTAAAATTAGACCAGATTCAGGAGGGAAAAGAGAATCTTCAGGGCGCCAGACTTCCAGTGGGGGTAATGTTTCGGGGAGAGAACTATCTGATACCGAATTTAACCTATCAGCTAGGTCCCCTATGGAAGATGGGTTTTCAAGGGATATTTAACACCAGCGATAACTCGTCTTTTTTATCAATATTTACAGCCTACAATGTAAAAGAGAACATAGATGCCAATTTTACTTATTACCATTTTCAAGGTGACAGAGAGTCTTCCGAATATGGGCTAAACCCAGACATTGTGTACCTTGGTTTGAGTTACTACTTTTAACGGCACGATTTTGCTGCCTAATTCAGCTATTCTTTGATCCTCTTTGCGTGATCTGAGGAAAAAGTTGTGGAAAAGATGCGAGCGGCTCGACTAGTCGAGCCTCAAAAGATGGTTTGCGAGGAAGCAAATCTATACGAGCCAAGAAAAGGCCAGGTTGTTGTAAGAAATCAGATGGCCGCGATTTGTGGTTCTGATTTGCACCAGGTCTTCTTTACTAGAAGGGCGCCCAGAGAGTTCCCAGGGCTTCCGGGTTGGCCAGGCCACGAGGGGGTAGGTGAGGTAGTTGAGTCGTATGATGATAGTGTGCAAGTTGGAGAGCGAGTACTTACTATCCCGGGAGGAGGCTTCCAAAGGGGATTCGCTGATTACCAGACGTTGCCTGCATCCTGGTGTCTTAAGCTTCCTGATTATAATGGTCCGGACGAGGATCTTCTCATGGCTCAGCAATTTGGCACAACTATATTTGCGTTAAGACGTGGCAATATGGATTTTATCGGCAAAACAGTTGCGATTCTTGGCCAAGGCTCTGCAGGTATGTTTTTTGCCTGGCTAGCAAAGAAATTTGGAGCTGAGAAAGTCATTGTTTCTGATTTGTCACCGGCGAGATTAAAGCAATCACCTGGTTTTGGCGCAGATATTTCGGTTCTAGGCGATCCTCATGGTAAAGCCATTCGCGAAGCCGTATTAGACTCTTCCGATGGTCGAGGTGCTGATATCGTTATAGAGGCTGTTGGTCGCAAAGAAACAATTAGGCAAGCTATTGATATTGCCGGCTACCGCAGCAATGTTGTTTTTTTTGGATTACCAGATACTAACAGAGATGTGCCGTTCAATTATGCGCAGTTTTTTATGAAACAGATTCAAATGTATGGGGTAGTGGATGCGCAGAGTGAAAAAGATTTGAAGTCGTTTTATACAGCACTTGATTGGATCGCGCGTCGAGAAATAGATGTTTCAAACATGGTAAGCCATAGATTACCACTTGAATCTATTGATCAGGCTCTCATTCTGGCCCATGAGCGTGACGAGGATGCTCTTAAGGTAACTCTGACCTTCTGAACAATTTAACTCTCACTTTTTTGTGACTAGAGCGCGATGCGAGGCTTTAAGTGGTGTTTGCAAGAAATAATCGTGAGACGATCTTCTGTAAGGGCGTAGACCAGACGATTAGAAACATCAATCTTGCGAGCCCACAGTCCATTTAGGCTTCCGATTAGTTTTTCTGGTTGTCCAAGGCCGTCAAAAGGGGATTTTATCGTATCTTTTACCACTTCATTAATACGATAGTGAGTCTTTCTGTGGTGATTGCGCCAGTATTGATAATCTGACCAGGCGGTTTTAGTCCAAATCAGTCTTTTAATCATCGACAAGCCCGTTTTCTAATGTTTGTCGTTGATTATATTGGCTAACCGCTTCGTTTAAGTGGCTGGCATTGACTGGATATTTCAGGAGGTTAACTGTCTCCATAAGACCGTTAAATTGTTCCAGAGATAGCACAGCCATATCATCAGCGTTCCGTCTTGATATGATCGTAAAGTCTGAGTCTATTATTACCTGATCCAGAACTCTCTTGAGGTTATTCCTGGCTTCTGAATATGTAACTATTCTCATAAATGGTACCCTACAAAGCGTTTTATTGTACAATTAATTGTACATATATTCTATTCTTATTCCAATCAAAAAGCTCAAAAGCTCTAATAAGATGAACTCCGGGGTTTATGGTATCCTGCGAGAACAAAGTGGTTAGTGAGATAGCGAATAAGGAGAGGAAATGATTTCGGTAAAGAGACTAAGTATTGAAGATGCTCGTATTTTGATCGAAGGGGCAAGAGAAAAGTCCGTAGAGATTGGTTTGCCGATGTGCATAGCGGTTACGGATGACTCCGGTAATTTGATTGCCTTCGAGAGAATGAATGGGGGTAAGGCCCACAGTATCGTGGTCGCCCAAGATAAAGCTTTTACGGCTGGCGCAGCGAGAAAAGCGACGCATGAGTACAATGCGGCGAATATGCCTGGAAATCTGGCTTTTGGAATCGATACAGAGCATGGGGGTAGAGTGAGCACTGTTGGCGGTGGACTACCTGTGATAGTTGACGGCGAATGCGTGGGTGGTATCGGGGCCAGCTCCGGAACCCCCCAGCAAGATATAGAGGTATCTCAGGCTGGGATAGAACGCTTTTTAACAACACTTAATAAGTAATGAGGTAGTAACGTTGAAGGTATGCGAGACGTCGATTTGGTCAAATGAGCAACTATCTCTGGGCGAAGGGCCGTTGACTCATCATTTGCGGTCGAGTCTAGTTTGGTGCGATATAAACGGCTCTGCTGTTTATGAAAGAGGTTTTGCTGGCGATGAAACGCGTAAGTTTGAGCTCCCAGTTTTACCTTCAGCGGCGGGTATTTTAGACGAGAAACAAGTCTTGATCGCTTCTGAGATCGATTTTCGAGTTTTAGATTTAGAAAGCGGCGCCACTGAAACCGTAATGGAATTTCCAGAAGATCGTCTCATGCGTTCTAATGATGGTCGAGTGCATCCCAGTGGTGCTTTTTGGATTGGGACAATGGCTAAAGATGGTAATGGACGGCCTGGCGCCATTTATCGATTTTTTCGGGGAAACTTATCCATTCTAGTTGAAGGCATTGTCACTCCAAACTCTATTTGTTTTTCATCAGACGGTACTACAGCTTATTATACCGATACGCCGAGCCGTATTATATGGAAGGTGCCGACTGACCCTACGACCGGCGAGATCATAGGAGAGAGAGAAGTTCACGTAGGCCTGCGGATGGATGCAGAAGGTCAACCCGATGGATCTGTTGTGGATGCTGAGGGAAATCTTTGGAATTCTCGTTGGGGGGGATCCTCTTTAGATGTTTATGGACCACACGGAGATCTTATTAGTTCTTATCAGCTGCCGGTAGAACAGCCAACCTGCCCAGCGTTTATTGGGTCAGAGTTAGATCAAATTGTAACCACCTCAGCGAGAGTTGATTTGAAAGATCCAAAGCAATCGGATGGGTGTGTCATAAGAATTCATATCCCTGTGAAGGGAGTGAAAGAACCCATCGTAAGGCTCTAGTCATTCAACCCGTTTACTACGATAATTTAAGTGGTTCTTTAAGAGGGGTTATAGAATCATGTCGATGCCAGAAATAACTCTCGCCGAGCTTAATAGTGCGATTGCAGAGGTCGTTCCAGATCGCGAAGCTATTGTATTCCGCGATCGACGCTTTACTTTCAGGGAATTTGATGAGCGTACAAATCAGCTCGCTAATGTTCTAGTATCCAAGGGCTTTGGCTGTCATAAGGAGCGTAACTTACTAGAGGATTGGCAGAGCGGGCAAGACCATGTGGGTTTATATCTTTACAATGGGAATGAATATCTAGAAGCAACTGTTGCCTGCTACAAGTCCAGAACTGTACCGTTCAATATCAATTTTCGTTACGTAGATGAAGAGCTCATCTATCTCCTTAATAATGCGCACGTGAAAGTTCTTATTTATCACTCCTCTCTGTCAGAACGAGTAAAGAATATTCGAAGTAAGGTTCCCTCCCTATCTCTATTGATAGAGGTCGACGATGAATCGAAAGACACCCTGCTTGATAGGGCGCTAGCTTATGAGGAAATCTTAGCTACTGCTAAAAATGGATTTCCAGCAATTGACCACAAACCAGATGACCTTTACATGATTTATACAGGTGGAACCACAGGGATGCCAAAGGGTGTGATTTGGCGCCAGGCAGACATGTTGGTAGCGGCTCTCGGTGGAAAAACTTCGAGAGGGACAGTCATAGAATCGTTACAGGAGTTTCAGGAGCGAGCGAGGCGGGGTTATCATCGATACTTAGCATCACCGCCATTTATGCATGGAGCAGGATCTTGGGTAGCGCTAAAGGCTCTTCATAGCGGTAGTACAGTGGTTATACAGAATGACGTAAGGCGTTTAGACGGGGATGATATCGTTGACACCTGTATTAGGGAAAAAGTTGATGCACTTATGATTGTTGGAGATGCGTTTGGACGACCGATTTTAGACGCTTTGGTAAGGAAGCCGAGACCAATGCCTTCGCTACAAAACATCATTACTGGTGGCGCGGTTACGAGTGCGAACTTAAAGACTCAGTTACTCGAGCTTCTTCCCGAGATCAATATTATCGATGCTGCAGGTTCCTCGGAGACTGGTACGCAGGCTCAACATGTTAGCAATGCTTTAGTAGGAGCGAAGACTGGAAAGTTCACTTTACAGGGGGGTAATGCTGTTTTGAGTGATGATTTGACCTCAGTACTGGAGCCAGGACATGATGGTCTTGGTTGGTGGGCGCAGACGGGTCATATACCCTTAGGGTACCTAGATGATAAGAAAAAGACTGCAGAGACTTTCGTTACTGTTGACGGTATGAGGTATTCGGTGCCAGGAGATAGAGTATGTTTGCTTGAGGACAATACACTTGAACTTCATGGCCGAGATTCTGTCACAATCAATTCAGGTGGTGAAAAGATTTTTGCAGAAGAGGTTGAGCAAGCTTTAAAGTATCATCCTGATGTCCACGATGTTGTTGTGACTAGTCGTTCATCTGATCGCTGGGGGCAAGAAGTTGTTGCAGTGATACAACTTCGTCTTGGTGCTGAGGTTTCTGAGAAAAGTTTACTGCAAGAATGCGGCAATCATATATCTCGTTATAAATTTCCAAAAGCATTTGTGTTTAGAGATCAGATCATGAGGAATCCAAGTGGCAAAGCAGATTACCGATGGGCAGCTGCGCAGGTAGCACAAGAAGAAGCTGGCTTGTCTTGATTGCGACACGTAATCCAGCTCTCTTATTCCAGTGACGAAACCTGAACGCAACCATTCTAATATCTATGTAATCAGCTCAAGGGCGCTGCTCGCGACGCGACCGACGCCGGATCTATAGGCCTCAAGGTCCATTTCCTGTTCGCCCATGGCGCCCTCAAGAAACCGTTTATAAACCCCCTGCATAATGCAACCAGTCCTCCAGTGCGAGAATGCACGATAGTAGTTGATATCTGAAAGATCTCGTCCCGTCCCTGTAGCGTACCATCCCATGAGTTCCTCCCTTGATGGGAAACCTCCTATTGCTGTTGGAGGCGCTAGACCGCTCATCTCCTCGATTTCGTCTTGTGTCTGCCAAGAATTTAGTAGGTAGCCCAGGTCAGCCAACGGATCACCCAAGGTGCAGAGTTCCCAATCAAAAACGGCAACCACCTTGCCTGATTGATGCATTAAGTTACCCGCACGATAATCACCATGCACAATGGCTGAACCGATCTGGAGAGGTTTGCGTTCATGAAGCAAGGCTAAAAGTTCGTCCATACCGGGTTCTGAATGGGTTTTCGTTGCTTCCCATTGTCCAGTCCAGCGCTTGAGTTGACGATCGAGATAGGCCTCACGACGACCGAGATCACCAAGCCCTACGTCATTTGGTTCGATCAGATGAAGGGCTACGAGCACTTCTGCTAAGTGCTTACCAAAAGCATATCGATTCTTCTCTGAAATTGTCTCTGAGGCGTCTACATTGTGTACTACGGTTCCTTCAACGCAGTCCATGACGAAGAAGTCAGTGCCAGTTATGGTCTTGTCTTGGCAGATTCCGAACGTCTTAGCGACTGGAACATCGGTGCCATAAAGGGAAGAGATAATTCTGTACTCACGATGCATGTCATGTGCGCTCTCTAGCACATGTCCAAGAGGTGGTCTTCTCAGGACAAAGGTTCTACCCTCATGATCTTCGACGAGGTATGTAAGATTAGATTTTCCTCCTGAAATTAATCCAAATTTAAGAGGAGACGAGATATCCGGGACGTTATCCCGGAACCAATCGGTTACACGATCATGATTAATCGCTTCCATTTGAGTACTCCTGAATAGTGCGCCGGACTAGATTCTACCTCGAGCTTAAGGCCTCAAGCTATGTTTACTTGCTTTTTGACCATTAGTTTTACAACAATTGACGGTCTCTAAGATCTTTTTTATTTAAGCTCATTTTGACTCTGGATAATTCTCTCGAGGATTCGATGTCTTAATTCGACCTCTTTTGATCGGTGACTAACATCCCCGGCAAGATTCTCAAGCTCGTGTGGATCATTCTCGCGATTAAATAGTAGATAGGCGTGTCCTTCTTTATTTAATGCGATTTTCCACTCCTCATTCATTAACATAAATTCCCCCACTATTTCTGATAAACCATCCTCTCGATGATCGTTACCTTTCAGTGTCCCGCAAAGAGATTTAGCAAATTGCTTATAGTTGGTCTCCCCGCCAATAAGTTCCAATAGTGTGGGTCCAATATCGCTATTTTCCACAATGCTATCGCTGGTACGGTTTCCCTCGAAACCTGGGACTTTGACAATGAGAGGGACTCTTACCGATCCATCTAAAAAATTCATCTTGTAAATGAGGCCGTGGTCACCGTTCATTTCGCCGTGATCGGAGGTAAATGCAATGATAGTATTCTCCATTTCACCTCGGGCTTCGATAACCTCAAGGATCTCGCCAATTTGGTGGTCAATTAAGGTCACGTTTCCAGCGTAATTGGCCCTCATCGCATTAACTTCACCAGGTTCAAAATTTGGACTCCATTTCCCTACGATAATTTCATCCAAGAATCCTTTTGGACGTCTATTTCTTTTTGTAACAAATTTTGGTGTTGATTTGGGCATTGATTTTGGGTCGTACATGCTCGCGTAGGGCTCTGGAGTATCCCATGGCTCATGAGGTCCACCGAAGCTAACCCAACAAAACCAGGGCGCTTTACAGTCGTATGCTTGTAGGTATCTTTTTGCTTGCTGGGCCACATAAACATCGTAGTAATCCTCAAGAGGTAGCGGCGATGGACGGACGGTATATGCCTTATTCGAAAATCGGTTTTTGACATCAGCTTTGTAACGGTCCAACAATCCTTTACGATCCCACAGAGCCGTCATGTGACTTAACACGTGGGTGCTTGCCCTTGGCCCGCTAGTTTCATTCACATCATCTAGTCCCCAAGAGTGCAGGAGATTCTCTTGTTTCCTGAGATCACCTTTATGGGGATGCAAATGGGTTTTACCAAACAAACTCGTGCGATACCCCCGCCGCTTAATTTCCCGCATCCAGTTTTGAGTATCTGCTGGCATCGTATATTCTTGATGCGTCCAGACCCCGGTGTTGTGAGGATACTTGCCAGTGGCAAGGGTGAGCCTTGCCGGAACACAAACAGGGCTGTTCGTAATGCATTGAGTGAATAGGGTTCCTTTTTGTGCTATCCCATCGATATTTGGAGTTTGGACCCACTTACCATCTTTGCCTATGGTGTCCCAGCGCTGCTGATCCGTCATTAGAAAAAGAATGTTTGGCTTTGGCATATCTGACTCTATACGTTTCATAGGTGTTCATTCATGTTAGAGCGTGTCTACATGGTCTTGCTAAGAAGTCCCAAAAATGATTCATTAATATTTTTTGGAAATATATCATGATTGTTGAGCAAATCTGGACAGGAAACTCTTTTCGTAACTTTAATTATGTAATCGCGTGTCCAGATACTGGAGAAGCGCTTGCTATTGACCCTTTGGATTATAGCAAGTGTCTTGATATCGCAGAAAAGAGGGGCTGGAGGATTACCCAGATTTTGAATACCCATGAGCATGGTGACCATACGGGTGGCAATCACCATATGATTGAGGCGACTGGTGCCAAGCTTTTAGCGCATGAAAACGCGAAGAAACATATAGGCGGTATGGATGTTGGTTTAAAAGCCGGAGATGTAGTTAAAGTTGGTAAATCTGTAGACCTATTGGTACTTGATACGCCCGGTCATACTATGGCCCATGTTTGTCTGTTGTCACAAACGGATATACCTGCTTTATTCTCAGGAGACACCCTATTCAACGCAGGTGCGGGTAATTGTCATGGGGGAGGGCATCCAGTTCAGTTGTATGAGACATTTGTTAATCAACTAGCTAAGCTCTCTGAAGATACTTTAATCTATCCAGGCCACGATTATTTGGTTAATAACCTCGAGTTTACCCTTGCAAGAGAGACTGATAATTTAAAAGCGAAAGTATTGCTCTCTGAGATACGAGATCAAGACCCTAACAAAGCATTAGTTTCCAGTCTTGGTGTTGAGAAAGAAATAAACACTTTTTTTAGATTGCGAAGTCCTTCTTTAATTACGCAGATGAAAAAAGATTTCCCCGATCTTGAAGACAATCCAGATCCCGAAACGGTATTTCTTAAGCTTCGTGAACTTCGTAACAGCTGGTAGGAAGTTCAAAAATTTTGCGTTTTTAACGCAGCCCTTTCATATTTAATAGAGGAAAAGTGTGTGTGAATGCGGTCGATTACATGCCGTTAAAAAAATGTAGGTGTCCAATTTACTGGGTCAAAAGTTACTATGTTTACCTTGGAAATAGGGGTTTTTTAGAAAAAATAGCCTTTTTAGTGCATGTTTTTGGGACAAAGTATCTGCACTAAAGGTTTTCATTCCATTAAAAGCCACCTATACTGGACTTTGCTCGAAAGTACTCTATATTTATGCACGCCGGTTAATCCTGTTTCACATAAGTACTAGCACATTTCAGCTAAACCGTTCATCCACAATGGATGAATTAAATATGACTTGAAAGAACCAGGAAGTAAATATGTCTACAACGACAGGAACCGTTAAATGGTTTAATGAATCTAAAGGCTACGGCTTTATCTCTCAGGAATCCGGACCTGATGTGTTTGTGCACTTCAGCGCGATTGTTGGCGATGGCTTTAAAACCCTCGCAGAGGGACAGGCTGTAGAGTTTACTGTAACGCAAGGTCAGAAAGGCCCGCAAGCAGAAAACGTGGTGCTAGCTGAGTAGGCCAAGCCTCTCAAGCAAAAAGTTAGTGCAGCCTTAGGAATCTTGGGATGATCGATGGGGAGTGTATGAGCGAAGCGCTTTATACACGGACTTATCGACATCTCTGGCACTGGGAAAAATCTAGCACCTAGTAACGTATCAGTGGGTGTGAGTATCACCGGTAATCGTTTAGAACGATTGGACCGCAGACGCGTTGCGTTCAGCTTTCCTTGTCACGTTGATGAGCTCCCGTAAAATATTGGAAATTAGAAAGCTGCATCACAGTCCCTGAAATCGATGGAAGGTAGCTGCCAGTTGGAGATTCTTCATATACTTAGTACGGCATCACAGAATGCACTTATAGCCTCAGAGAGATCACGTCTCCGATTATCGCCGAAACTTTCGGTGAAACAGAAGGATAATCTGAGCTCGCTCAAACCCGCCTGAGGATTTCTTGACTTAGCATCCTTGGGATAGAAATCGAACATGGGGATAACAACGATACCGTGTTCGGATACAAGCCACCTTACGAAATCGTCATTTGTTTTGATACTTGTATTATGGAAACGGAATACCGTAAAGAATCCTGCTTGGGGTACTGTCCAGCTATAGCGCTCAGGGAATTTGCCCAGTCCACTAGAAAGACCTTCCATAATAATTTCGCGATTTTCACTATATACCGTCTGTTTTTGCTTCGCTACCGACCAAAGGGATTGCCGAGGTTTCATGTTTTCATCATGTAACATAGATTCAAAGGCATAAAGTGCCTCGGGATTGTGGAATAAGATATCAGAACTCGATTCTGTGAGAAGAAGGTCCCGAAGAGGAACGACTTCCTTATCGCTAATTTCTGCGCATGCTTCGGTATAAAGGAATCCTATGCGAGGTCCCGGAAAACCGATTTTTGAACCTGTGAAAAGATGTATAGTTCTGCTAGGTTCCAAAGCAACAAAAGGTTTTGGTCGTTCGGTCTCTTCTGCGTAACTGATATAAACGTAAGGAGCATCCTCTAAAATAAGTATTCCATAGGTATCCATGACCTCCAGAATTTCCTGTCTTCTCTTTTGTGAGAAAGAAAAGCCGCCCGGATTGTGGCCGTCTGGAATAGTGTAATAGAAAGGCACGAGTTTCCCTTGTGATCTAGCGCTTTTTATTTGCGAAATAAGTTGTTCAATAATAGGACCTTCAGAATCCATATCTACACTGTAGATGGTAGTCTGATTAGCTAACTGCGCGCGTGCAATGAAACCGGCGTACGTTGGTGCATCAGTTAAGTACGCGATCTCAATACCGGGACGTTCGAACAGTGAGCATACGAGATTTATTCCTCCGCTTGCGCCTATCGTTGGAATCAGATTTTCTGGTTGCATTGAAAAGCCCCAATCAGCACCGTAGATACGAGCAAAATGTTTTCGTACAGACACTGGTCCAAGGGTATCTGTATAAGCGTATGACTCCCGGAGGCGCTCTGGAGTAGAATCTGGGTCCTGGGGCGAGAGTTTCGCGTCGAGGTGTTTGAAATACTGGGTCTTATGTATTAGAAAGCCGGAGGGGTCGGTCACCTCGGGATGAGGGTAACCGGCACCTAAATGATGAATTTTTAAGCCCTTTCCAGCGGCCAAACGCCTCAATTCTGGTAGCGCAGCCGCCATTTTACGTGTGACAGAGACTGGTTCTTTTTTTAGGCTGGAAGCAACAAGGGATTTCGTTTTATACATGTTTACATTCGTGACTTTTTTCGCATCGTGAGCAAGAATAAACTAGCCGTCAAACAGTTGCTATGGAATATCAGGTGTTATGTGTGTTTTTGTGATCGTTTTATGTATTCTGCGCAGCTAGCTTTAAAACTTGTGAGGATAAAATGTCTGAATTAGCGTCCACCCCAGAAATGTTAAGTAGCGCCACTGAAAGTATCATGTATGTCGTGACTCGGCCTGAACAGGTTATGGTTCGGGGGAAAGGCAGTTATTTGTGGGATGCAGAGGGGAACCGTTATTTAGATTTTATTCAGGGCTGGGCAGTTAATTCGTTGGGTCATTGCCCCCCTGTTCTGGTTCGAGCGATCAATAAGCAGATGAAAGAGCTACTTAATGGAAGCCCCGCTTTACTTAACGATCAGATGATTGCCGCCGCAGATTTATTAGTAAAAAACTCCTGTTTAGACAAAATCTGGTTTGGGAACAGTGGTGCTGAAGTTAATGAGGGCGCAATTAAGCTTGCGAGGAAGTACGGTGCCGAACACTTAAACGGAGCCTATGAAATTATTACCGCAAATAATAGTTTCCATGGTAGGACTCTTGGGCTTATGTCTGCCTCTGGGAAGGAGGCTTGGCACAAGCTTTTTGAACCAAAAGTTCCTGGTTTTGTTCATGTGAACTTTAATTCTCTCAATGCGGTGGTTGACGCTGTCTCGGACCGCACTTGCGCCATAATGATGGAACCCATTCAGGGGGAGGGCGGCGTGTACGTTGCGAGTCAGGAATTTATGTCAGGACTACGCAGACTTTGTGATGAGAAAGGTATTCTTTTAATACTGGATGAGGTTCAAACTGGGGCTGGTAGAACTGGTCAACTATTCGGGTATCAAAATTATAATGTTGAGCCCGACATAATGACCCTGGGTAAGGGCCTGGGAAGTGGCTTTCCAGTGGCAGCGTTTTTGGCTAAAGATCACGTTTGTGTTTTTGAGGCGGGTGATCAGGGAGGCACTTTTGGAGGTCAGCCTCTTGCTATGACAGCCGCTTATACCGTGATAAAGCATATGTTAGATAAGAATATTCCTGATAGAGCACGTAGGCGAGGGAACTTCCTCAAGAAAAAGCTGCGAAAGCTTGCCAAGGAGACGGGTCTTAGTAACGTCCGCGGGACTGGACTCCTGGTCGCAGTCGATCTGCCCCATGATCAAGGTGCTGCTGTCGTAGCAAACGCGTTCGATAAGGGCTTGCTAATTAATGCCCCAAAACCAAATGCTCTACGTTTCATGCCAGCATTGACAGTGAGCAATGCTGAGCTAGATGAGATGTTATCTATATTGAAGAGTGCATTGCTGAGTGTCAGTTAAATTGGCTCAGCAACAACCTTGTTTTCTATAAAACCTAATTTCTCTATTTCTACCTTGACGATATCGCCTGGAGTGAGCCAGGCGGGCGTTTCCATTCCGGCTGCAACACCACTCGGTGTCCCTGTGGGTATCACAGTACCAGGCTGCAGCGTGAGCGCCGTAGAAATAAATTCAATGATATCAAAGCAATTAAAAATTAGATCATTTGTGCTGGAGTTCTGCCTTAGTTCTCCGTTCACCCATGTTTTAAGATTCAATTGGTGTGGATCACCGACTTCGTTTTTAGTGACGATAGCAGGTCCCATCGGACCATGAGTATCCCATGATTTCCCCATCGTGAATGAAGCAGGTGCCCCGCGGGCTTGCCAATCTCTCAGACTGACGTCGTTAACAATACAATAGCCAGCAATATAGTCTTCTGCATCTGCTTTTTTTACACGCCTACATTTTTTTCCTATGACGATTCCCAGTTCCCCCTCGTAGTCAAGTAAAGCTGATTCCGGTGGTGCGTAGATATCATCGAATGGTCCATTTGCACAAGTTTGTTGTTTAGTGAAGACGAGAGGCACCTTAGGTAAATTAGAACCTGTTTCTTCGGCATGAAGACGATAGTTAAGGCCGATCGCCAATATCATAGGAGGAATGGTAATAGGACACTGTAGACGGACATCATCCATAGAGAAGTGGATGTTGGAGTTCTCAACCGCCTGTACGACTTTCATGGCACTAGTACCAGCCTGCAGAAAACTCAGCATATTCTTAGGCAGACTTGGCGCCGCGATGCTGAGATCTATGACGCCCTCGTGTTTTTGAATTCCTATTCTCGTTTTTCCGTTTTGTCTAAATGTGACTAGACGCATAATACTTTTCCATAAAAAATATTCGATTTTTGAATATTTATAATTTTTGGTTAGTTAACTTAGCACACTATGATTTTTTCTCATTCCCTCGAGTATTCGATTCTTAAGATTTTTTCGGTAAGTGCTTTACTCAAGAATTAGCCCACCGAAGCCATACTGTATCCATTCATGGTTACCACGCATTTACCAACCACTTCTCTAGACGCTAGCATCTGCATTGCGGATACGGCTTCAGTAAGCGGAAATGCCTTACACACGTAAGGTTTAATTTGTCCCGTATCTGCAAGCTCATAAACCGCACGAGTGTTTTGTTTCCCTTGCTCAGGATATTTCCTTCCATATTCTCCCGCACGAACTCCGATCACAGAAAGTTGCTTGATTAAAATGAGATTCACCGCCGCACGGGGCCATTGACCGCTGGTGAAACCAATCGTGAGTAGACGACCATCAGTATTTATGCAGCGCATGGATTCATCGAATACCCCACCGCCCACGGGGTCAAAAATGACATCGGCACCCTTCCCGTTAGTAAGAGACTTAACTTCATCGCGAAACCCACCGATCTCGTTATTGGGCATCGTATAGTTGATTACGTGATTTGCGCCTCGAGTCTTTACGATTGTGAGTTTGTCATCACGACCACCTGTGGCGATGACATTTGCACCAAGATGTTTTCCTAGATCGACAGCAGCCATGCCAACTCCTCCTGTTGCTCCGTGGACCAGAAGGTTCTCCCCAGGTTTGAGATGACCTCGACAGGTAAGCGCGACCCAAGCAGTCATATAGGCAGTTTGGAAAGACGCGGCAGCAGCATAGCTCATAGATCGTGGCATCGGTTTGACAGTGCTCGCCGAAACGTTTATCGCCTCCGCAAAGCCACCATAGTCGCCACCTAAAATCACTTTAGCTCCTAAAGTGATACCACTGACGTTAGACCCTACTGCAATAATATCGCCTGCAGCCTCGCCTCCCGGTGCAAAAGGTAGTGGTGGTTTACGCTGGTACTTCCCTTGTATCTTCAATATATCGGTAAAGTTTACCGCGCAGGCTTTAAGTTTAACCTGAACTTCATTTTCCGAGGGTGGCGGTAGGTTAACTTTATCCAGGGTTACCGTGGTAATGTCTTCATCAATTTTGTGACAGCGTACTGTTTTAATTTGCATGCTGGGATTTTATTCTTGAACGTAGCCAATTGATAGGCAACGACCTTGAATCATGAGATGTGATGAGGCAAATCGTTACAAATATTCGCCAGAACGCTGACGTACGTGGTCTCTTTGCTTATACTTCACGAAATAATGAATTCAATCATAGGAAGATCAATGAAACTTGCGTACTTGATGACCGTATCGGTTCTCGCTCTTGGAATTACGGTTCATGCTGAGATTACGGCTGCTCAGGTTGTGAATAATCAACATCTATCTAAAGTTGATAAGTCCAATCCGTTATGGAAGCAGACCTTAACGAAACCGGAGCTGATGAAATTCAAACCTGAAGACAAGTACTACTGGGATCTTGAAACCAATGTGGGGAAAATGAGTTTTAAGTTATTTACAGAGACCGCTCCTATGCACGTAACTAGTACTATTTATCTCACAGAATTGGGTTTTTACGATGACGTTATTTTTCATCGTGTAATTACAAGTTTTATGGCCCAAGGAGGGGATCCAACTGGAACGGGTAGAGGTGGGCCCGGTTATAAGTATGATGGGGAGTTCAGCCAAGACGTTTCTCATGATCGGCCGGGATTGCTTAGTATGGCGAATGCAGGGCCTGGTACCGACGGCAGTCAATTCTTCATTACTTTTATACCAACCCAGTATTTGGATGGTAAGCATACTATTTTTGGTTCAATGGTTTCGGGGCAGAAAACTCTTGATGCATTAGAGAGTCGTGGGAGCCGAAGTGGGAGACCGACAGCTCCCCTAAAAATAATCAAAGCGTCTATCCGAAGGGAATTGTCGGAGTAGATAACTTATAAGTTTATTATGGTATTGGTTTAAGAAACTGTGCTGGCTGGGATTGCGGAAAGGTTATCCTGACAGGAACGTTCTAAATTCCAATATTCTCTCGGAGAATTTATGGATAGTTATTTATTTTCTGGCCTCAAGGTGCTCGATGTGGCAACGGTTATTGCGGCCCCAGCTGCAGCAATGATTCTCGCCGAATTTGGCGCCGATGTGATCAAGATTGAGTCGCCAGAGGGGGACTTGTTGCGGAGGATTGAAGCGATCTCAGGGTTGCCCGAAGATAAACAGGACTACATGTGGCAATTGGATGGCAGGAATAAGCGCAGTATTGCTCTTGATTTAAAGACAGAGGAAGGAATGGCTGTAATGCATCAATTAGTCTCTGAATGTGATGTGTTCATAACAAATCAACCATTTCCTTTGCGAGATAAGTTAGGTCTTAATTACGAGGATCTAAAGCTTATCAATCCTAAAATGGTATACGCCTCCTTAAGTGCTTACGGTGAGCATGGCCCTGAACGAGACCGTAAGGCCTTCGATCAGCTCGCCTACTGGGCTCGAGGAGGACAAATGGACCTGATGCGGGATAAGGGTTCCCGACCAGTCCAAGGACTTGCCGGTATGGGCGATCACCCCACAAGTCTTGCAATCTATTCGGGCATTGTGACTGCGCTTTTACAGAGAGAAAGAACAGGAGAGGGGGGATTGGTTCATACGTCTTTAATGGCTAATGGTATCTGGTCAAATGGATCCACTATCCAAGCTATGATCGGTGGAGGCAACGGCGATTTCTTTCGGGAAGAGAGGCATACTCCACGTGTCCAGTTACGAGTTTATCGTTGCAGTGATGATCGTTGGCTGCAATTGAATATGCTTCGTAGCCTGGATGAATTCGATGCCCTTGTAATCGCATTGGACGCGCCTGATTTAATGTATCGTTTTGAGCTAAGTGAGTTTGAGGACCTGCTTGATGTTCGTGTTGAGTTTGGGGAAGCGCTCGAGAAAATCTTTATGACGCGGAGTTCTTCGGAGTGGCTAGATATTTTCGCTCTCCACGATATACCCATAAATAGGGTTGGGAAAGTTGAAGAAATCGTGGGCGACGAGCAAGCGATTCAGAATGAAATGCTCGTCAAACCAAACGATCCAGAGATTACTATGCCGTTTTTAGTTAAACATCCAATCCAGATTTCTTCTGTCCCTCAAGTGGAGCCGAAAAGATCACCGCGACTCAGTGAACATGCAGAAGAAATATTACAGGAATTGGGTTACGATGAAATAGGGATACAAAAATTGCGATCTAAAGGTGTTATTTAATCTAGATGGAAAACTTGTTCCTCAGCCCTGATACACCGGTTTGTCCAAGATTAGCGTTATCCTGTACTCGAAGGAGCCAATTTATGAGAATATCGATACTACTATTCGTGCTTTTGTGCTCTGGGTGCGGAAGTTCTGTTCCCCTAGAAGATGCTGGTCCGGGTTTTTCTTTTTTGAGCTCAATTCGATTTACTTCTGGCCATGGTTGGGAGGGTCAGTATCTGCGGTCAAGACTAACATCGAGGTGCAATGGGGATTGGAGTTTCGGTAAGGCTAGGATCATGCAGGGGGAAATTCCTCCAGGTATTATTTTTGATGGTGAAGATTTTTCTGGGACCCCGTATGACGATGGTAATTGGTTACTTCAGGTTCGAATTTTTGAACCTGAATGTAACGGCGTTATTTACTCTGACCGAGATATTTGGATTAATTTTTCAATTAAAGGTGATCGTAAAAGGAATTATTAGATTATTCGGAGACTGAATCGCCTAAACCTTGGACTAAGTTATAAGTCTCCCCAGCCGCATAATCCCCAAATATTTCCTCGTTCCCTCCTGGCCAAATGACACGTACATCTTTGACGGAGGTTGATTTCCCCAGGCCAAAATGAACCCGGGGGTCACTCGAGGCGAGATAGCTCGCAGACGGCTGTACATCGCGATTCATTTGGACAGCATCAAGTTTTATCGATACCGTTGCGCCGTATGCATCGCGACTATTGGTTATTACCTTGAATCGCACCCAATTATTTTTATCAGCTATGGTGTTTATTAAAAGGTATGGAGCAGCATCACGGTTAGTAATTAAAAGATCGATACTGCCATCATTATCTACATCACCAACAGCAAGACCTCGACTCGTATGCTTTAGCGAAGGGTAGACTCCACCTTGAGGCTTCACTTCAGAAAAACTTACCCGGCCATCCTTTAATACGCCTTTAAGTAGGGCGTTAGGCTCAGCAAAACCATCGCCCTCTGCGGGTTCTTGCATCTCCACTTTGCCATTTACCTCATACAAATCAAGACGACTATCATTGTCTAAGTCTGTGAGGGTGACACCAAATCGGGTGTGCCGCATACTAACCGGAACGATGCCCATTAGACTCGTGGCATCAAAAAAGTAGCTCCCTTCATTACGAAAAAAAGAATCACTTTGCCGAACAAGGTTAACCACCAGCAAATCAGGATCAGCATCATCATCGACGTCAGCAGAAGCTACGCCCATTCCGGCCTTTGCAATACCATTCGAGTCCATTGCGCAGCTCCAGAGCAGACATTCTTCGGTAAACTTGAGATCGCCCTGATTGATCCAGAGCTGATTAACGAGTGTGTCGTTCGCGACAAAAAGATCAATTAGGCCATCTTTATTAAAGTCCGCTCCGACGGTTCCTAACCCGTTACCAAAGGCAACATTGATACCGGCTTCTTTAGTGATATCAGTAAAGGTTCCATCGCCATTATTACGATAAAGTGTATCCATTGCTGGTGCGTCGTATACAGTTGGGCCACAGTAGGTTATGAAAAATGCTTTTCCATAGCAGTCTTGCTCGATATTTTTTGACCAGTGGAGGTAGTTAACAACGAAGAGGTCAAGGTCACCATCGGCATCCAAATCTAGGAACGTTGCTGCCGTCCCCCAACTTTGATCACCTACCCCTGCGATGTCTGTAACATTGCTAAATTGACCTGCCCCATTATTTTGCAGTAATTTATTCTCACCAAGATTAGTAACATACAAATCGATATCGCCATCGTTATCATAATCTCCTGCGGCCACCCCCATACCATAGCCTTCGTTGTCCTCGGCACCAGAGTTTTCTTGTCGATCGAAATAGCCATCGCCACGGTTAAGGTATAGCTGGTTTGCAGAAAACTCTGAGGGAAGCACCTCATCTACACGCCCGCTCTGTACTAGATATAGATCCAGATCATCATCCCCATCAAGGTCCACAAGCGCGACACCACCACCCATCATCTCGGGCATTAGAGGACGACCGTCAAAACCAGAGTGGTGTACAAAATCAATTCCCCGAATCTGGGTCTCTTCTTTGAACCAAGGTATTTCAGACGGCGCACAACCCGATATCAAAAGGCTAGCGGAAATAACTATTGGCCATTTCATTGGAGAATCTCCGATTCAAGTTCAAGCGTCTTTAGACGACGAGTTATCTGTTCAAGTTCTGATTGCTCTGCCCCGTATTGCAGTGCCTCTGACTGCGCTTTTCTAGATTCCTCAAACCTACCGAGTTCAGCAAGACTTCGTGCCACAAAAACATAACCAATAGCGAAGCTAGGTTCAACTTTAGTAACATTTTCAAAGTAGCCTAAGGCGTCGGNCCAACTATTCATTTCTATCTCNGTAAGNCCGAGATAGAAAAGTGTGGTTCNNTTTTGCGGCTCNAATTCTAANGCTCTGNTAAANGCNTTNTTAGCTTCTTTNAAGCGCGTNAGACCAAAAAGTACCCTACCTCGTTGTTCGTGAGTATAGCCTCGCGCNGGGTTTAATTCGATAGCGCGGTCAATATGTTCAAGCGCCTCTTTAAGTTTGCCTTGACGCCGATAAAGGTTACCNAAAGTTATATGGAAAGGGATATAGTCTTNGTTTAGCTTAATNCCGCGGTGTAAGATTTCCAATGCNTGGCCTGGCCGACCTGATCGATCGTAAGCAATTCCGGAAGAGTTCATTAAATTGCAAGATAGGACAACTCCTTCCTCACTACCGCAGGTATTATCTGGATAGTGAATCTGTAGTCTTTGTAAAATAACAAGCGCATCTTTCGGACGCCCTGAAGCTGACAACTGCTGCGCGTATTGAAAGCTGGAATGTCCGCGCAAATGATCGCTTCTTGATGCCAATAGCCCATCTGAATAGTCGAGCCCTGTNGCTTCCTTGCCCCTAATCATCGCTATACGCGCTTCATCAGTCCTATCAAGAGCCCTTAATACCTCGCCTAGCGTCCTATAAATATAAGGATGATTGGTTTTTTCTAGGACAGCATCGAGCTTTCCTAGCGCTTCGTTGTACTTACCTGCAGCGATAAGAACTTGNGCTAGACCAAATTCACTTTCTACGCCAGGATTNAGCTCGTTAGCACGTTCGAAAGCAACCATGGCTTCTTCATTGAGTCCAACCTTGAGTAACCACGATCCTCGCCATAACCAAGCAGGGGAGTAATCCTTGTTGATATTCAATGCCTGCTCNAGGAGCANTAGNGCTTGATCGTATTCGCCACCTTGAACAACGAGATGAGCACTGAAGTAGGGCCAGCGGAAATCGTCTGGATCGAGTATCGCTGCTTGCTGATAGGTGGAGAGAGCTTCTTTCTGGAGGCCGTTAATATCGTAGGCCATACCCAGCCTGCCTCTTGCTAACGGTGAAGTTGGCATCGCACGCGCTGTTTCCAGCACACCATCAAGATATAGAGAGAGGTCTTTATCTGGCGAGACGCTCAGTGGAGCGATGGGTTCTTCGATTTGATCACAGCCACNGAAGAAGACGAGCGCTACAATTAAAAAGAACAAAACCTTGAAAGTATGTGGAGACTCCATGCAATACCTAAGTTACGGAAAATATCGCAACAATTCAATTTCCGCAGTTGNTTCANTTANATCNGCCATAAAAAAAGCGCACCTTTTGGGGTGCGCTTTTCTTTTTTGGGATCCTCGTTAGAGGATCTCCTTCCCCAGTGTACTTACAACTGGTAGTTAAACGTGACACCAATCCGACGTGCATCGGTAACCGTGCCATTTACAGGCGCTGTTACGCCATTACCATCGCGTGGTGAGTAACTTTGTACCTGAACAAGATCAAGCGCATTGGTTACAAAGCCAGTAACCGAGTATGCCCCTGAAGCAGAAACCCAGTTAGCGCGCAAATCCCATCTTGTGTAAGCAGGGATTGCCATGATGTCCAAATTACCTTCATCTGGATACATCTCGCCACGCCAGCTAAAGAGAGTAACGAGGTCCAAAGAACCCATTTCTGATGCTAAGGGTACTTCATATGTCAGCGTTGCTGATAGTTTATTCTCTGGCTGCATGCGTAGTTGATGACCACCAAAGTTCACTAAGCCACTTGTGTCGAGTTCTTTCGAGACACCTTCAGCATCTGTGAAAACGGCAGTCGACCCTGGAGGTGTAGTTCCTTGAGGCGTACAACAGTAACTGGTATTAAAATCACCGAAACTGGAGTACATATGCTCGTAAAATCCACGGAGCACTAATCTATCATTAATCTGCCAGGCGCCCTGCGCCTCGATNCCTGCGATATTAGTACCGTCGATAGCCTGAGATTCTCCAGTAAATGCACTAGATCCTGGGAGCGAGCTCGCCAGTTCGGCTGGTGTTTTCAGACGTGAAGCCTGAGCCCAGAATGCGCTAAAGTCCTGATAGTAAGCACTAATTTCGAGTTGTACGGCGTTATCTAAGAACAAGCCTTTAATACCTGCCTCATAGTTCAACATCTCTTCAGGATCATGTGCTTCACCAAGGCCATTACCNAAGCCAGAGAATCCGCCGACTCGATAACCAGACGAGAGTCTCGCGTAGTACATCACGGCATCTGATGCTGAGTATTCTGCACCCAGAGTCCAGGTGGTTTTGGTCCAATTGGCGACTTTGGAGTCGACAAAAGTTCGGTCATCAGGTATCGGATAACCGTCAGCATCCAAATTGATACCAACATATCCACAACATGTTTCGTTAACGGTTTTACCCCTGAAGATACCATTGACGATGTTGTAAGTTACGCCATCGGCAGTTTCACGTTGACCCGCAGAAGTGAAGTCATTTTGGTTATGTTCTTTATGGTCGTCGTTATAACGAAGTCCACCGAACAATTTCCACTGGTCATTAAGTACGTATTCAACGTTGGCGTAGAACGCTTTCTGCTCATACTCTGTATCGCCATAAAAAGCACCAGAAACACCGCTNCCATTGACGTGCGATCCGCCGTTTGAAACGTTGCTCCAACTGGCAACATAATCAGCACCGTAACAGCCTGTCGTCCAGCCTGATACACCCGTTCCCGAGATTAATCCGGCTTGCATAGCCGTTTGGCCATTGGCACCCGCCAATTCTGCTTCACAGATCGCAGTCGTGTCCTGATAGAAAGTCGCATTATTATTGGACGAACTTCCCGTTCCTACGCCATTGAACGTGTCGCGATAGATATATGGCTCATCGCCTGCGATAACTGTATATCCAACCGTATAGTTAAGAGGGCCATCATTATTGGAGACCAGAGTGATCTCATGACTCTGTTGGTCAGATGACCGAATATAGTTGCTGATCGAATCGTTATACGCGCCATTGCCTTGGCCATCTAGGGCACAACGAGGACTCGTTTGGCCAGCGGAAAGTTCACCACTGATAACGCGAGGATGTTCACTACCACAAACACCACCACCAGTGCGATTTGTTTGATCGCCATCATTGTCGATATCTGTGGCAGTCGCCCGATCACCATAACGATAAACAATTTCATGTGTATCATTTAGNGTGTAACGAGCTTCAACACTCACTGATTCTTGGAAATTATCTTCTCCAATCGGTGCATTCAGTTCGATAACGCTGCTCAAGAGATCCCCTTCACAGACTACGGGAAGCCCAGCATCGCGAGTACCATCGTCATTAAAGCCAGGACAGTTAGCAACGGCTGGGTTTTGGCCCAAGCCATAACCTGGGNTGATTAANTATGTGGGGTTACCACTCGAGTCNAGCGCGCANTCATTNTAGNTGGCGGAAGTAGGCTCTCTATCGATCTCACAGCGCAATGATCCATCATTATTTCTTATGTACTGTGTAACCGTGTCTCGCGCGCCAATTGTTAGACCTACTCGCTGGACACCTTTATCTTCTAACCGATTGTATCTAGCAGTGATATCCAAGCGATCATTGGTNTAGCGTAGCTGAGGGATATACTGNAGACGATCAGGCTCGCCCGCATCGGGACCGAGGCCAACATTCTTGATAATACCATCGCCCGTCAGCCGGTTTACGCCTAGACGGTAAGAAAAACCTGTATCACCGATGGGTCCACCNAACGCCAAACTCAGCTCTTGTGACTGCTGATCTGTAAATTCTGCGGTTGCTTTAAAGTCCCAAACTTCTGTTGGTTTCTTAGTAACATAGTTAAGGGCACCTGCAATAGAGGTCTTACCTCCTGTGGTCCCCTGAGGGCCACGAGACACCTCAATACGTTCCATATCAAAGGTGGCACCGTTAAGGCCATAGGTTGTCGGACTATATACGCCATCGACATAAACCGCTACCGAAGTGTCCTGAAAGAAGTTTACCCGTCGGTCATTGGCAACACCGCGCATAACAAGGTGCCCATCCTCNNNNTTTCCTGNGNTGCTNTGNACNCCGGCTTGNAGGCCCGGNACNAGNACNTCGAGGTCATTCANATTTTGAATGCCNAGNGCTTCAATCATNCCNCCGTTNAANCCNGTTACCGTCATTGNGCGATCAAGAGAGGAAGTTTCTCCTCGCTCNCCCATNACAANGATTTCTTCAATCGCTGCATTTTCGTCATGATCATCTGCAAAAGCTGAGATTCCCGTAAGGGTTAGCGCCAATCCCAATGGCATGCACTGAGTAAATGTCTTTAACATCCGTATTTCCCCATAGTTTGAAGAGCGAAAATTCGCTCACCGGTGGTCATGATGCCATTATTGGCGATAAGTTCAACTTTTTTTTAAGGAATCTTTACTTTAGCTTTACAACCCATATAATCCTGAAAAAAACATAGCAATATCAGTAGTTTATGGATAAGCACTTTTTAATAGTGCGTCGCAAAGTCAACCAGTTTTAGGCTGGTGGAATAAAAAACCCCCCAAATTTGGGGGGTTTTCTCTTTCTCTGGGCCTCGGTTTGGAAACCCATCATTTACTTACAACTGGTAGTTAACCGTTAACCCAATACGACGTTGATCTGTCACAGTTCCTTGCACTGCGCCAGTTACACCGTTTCCATCACGAGGTGAGTAAGTCTGCACCTGCACTCTATCTAGAACGTTTGTTATCCAGAAAGAGGCTGACAAAGATCCTGTTGGTGATCTCCAGTTAGAACGAATATCCCATCGCGTTAAAGAGGGAATCTTATAAATATCAAAGTTCGCTTCGTCAGGATCCATTTCATCACGCCAGCTATAGATGGTGAGAACATCCACTGAACCCCAGTTCGCGTCGACAGGTACGTCATATTTTAACGTCGCTGACAGTTTGTGCGGAGGCTGGTTACGCAAATTATTGCCCTTAAAGTTTGTCAGACCAGAAACATTGAACTGAACTGGCGTTCCATCTGCACCAAGTATCGGAGTTCCATCCGGACCATTGAGTGACTCCAGCCGCGTGGGCATGTTGGTGCCCTCTGGTGTACAACAATAGTTAGTTTCGAAATCACCAAAGCTTGATGTCATGTACTCATAGAACCCACGCAGAACGAGTCGATCGTTAATCTGCCATGCGCCCTGAACCTCAAATCCAGCAATCGTAGTACCACTGATGGCTGACGTGTCACCGATAAATGCTGAATTACTAGAATTATCAATCACTAGCTCTTGCGCTGTGCGCAAACGTCGGTCCTGAATCCAAAAAGTTTCAAAGTCTTGGAAATATGCGGTAGCTTCGATTTGAACGGCATTATCAAAGAATAGCCCTTTTATCCCACCCTCATAGTTAACCATGAGTTCTGGATCCATGGCTTCTCCAAGCGCATTACCAAAACCAGCGAATCCACCGGCTCGATAACCTCTGGAGATGCGTCCGTACAACATGTAACTATCTGTTGGTGCGTACTCAACACCAAAAGCCCATGTTGGTTCGTTCCAGGTAACTACCTTTGAGTCTCTGAAAGTTCGATCGTCTGGTATTGCATTACCGTCAGCATCTTTATTGATACCTACATAACCACAACATGTTTCATTTACAGTACTATTTCGGAATATACCGGCAACCGTATTGTAAAGTTGTCCATCAGCATTGGTAGACTGGCCTGCTGACGTAAAGTCATTCTGCAGGTGCTCTTTGTGGTCTTCATTGAAACGAAGTCCCGCAAATAGCATCCACTGGTCGTTAAGCACATATTCAGCATTACCGTAGAAGGCTGATTGCTCGTACTCGACATTACCGTAGAAAGCTCCAGCTACACCACTTCCAACTATGTGTGCACCACCATTAGTTACGTCGCTATAGTAGGCTGTGGTAGGCGTTCCATAACATCCGCCGGTATTGTAACCTGAAACACCTGTCCCGGTAGCAATACCTCTTGCCATACCAGTTAGACCGTCGTCACCGACTTTCTCCGCCAAACAAATAGCAGTTGTATCCTGGTAGAAAGTGTCATTATTGTTTCCAGCAGAGCCTGTGTTTGGACCGTTATACATGTCGCGGTAAATATAAGGACTGTCACCGGCAAGGTAGGTATAACCAAGCGTGTAGTTGAGAGGTCCATCATTATTAGAAACGAGCCTAAATTCATGACTTTCCTGATCAGAAGTCCGCAAATAGTTCGTTATAGAATCGCTGTAAACACCATTACCAGCGCCGTCAAGGGCACATCGTGGGTGCGTTTGACCCTCCGTGAGTTCTCCACTGAGGACCCTAGGATGAATCGCTGAACAAACCCCACCAGGCTGTCGGTTAGTACCGTCACCGTCGGTATTTTGATCTGTTCCCGTATCTCGGTCACCGTATAAATAAATTAGGTCATGAGTATCATTCAAGGCAAACTTCGCTTCGAGAGAGATTGTGTCCTGAAAATTATCCTGCTTCAAAGGTGCGTTGACTTCAGTTACGAGCGTCAAGTTCTCACCTTCACATACCACCGGTAAACCAGCGTCCCGAGTTCCATCAGTATTGAAACCAGGACAGTTGGCGATAGCAGGAGATTGACCCAAGCCAAAGTTTGGATTTACCAAATACACAATGTTACCAGCAGCATTTGTAATACAGTCATTGGTCGCCTGATCTCTTTCACATCGAGGTGAACCATCTGGCAGGAGTAGGTACTGTTCCTCAGAATTACGTGCACCTATCGCAAGAGATACACGCTGTACACCTTTATCTTCAAGACTTCTATAACGTGCGGTAATATCCCAACGATCATTCTTAAATCGTAGCTGGGGAGAATACTGCAGTCGGTCATCTTCTCCCGCATCTGGCCCTGCTCCGACATTCTTGATCAGTCCATCGCTGGTCAGTCGGTTAACTGCAACTCGATAAGAAAATCCTGTGTCGCCAATAGGTCCCCCAAAAGCGAGGTCGATCTTTTGAGACGCTTGATCAGTAAATTCTGCACTGGCCTTCAGATCCCAAACATCAGTTGGCTTTTTAGAGACAAAGTTTACTGTGCCAGACATGGCTGTTTTACCACCAGTTGTGCCCTGTGGGCCACGGGCGACTTCGATACGTTCCATATCGAACATCCCAGAATCAAGTCCATAGGACATTGGGTTGAAGATGCCATCTACGTAGACACCCACAGAAGAGTCTTGGAAGAAGTTAATACGACGGTCATTGTTGACCCCACGCATTGTTAAGTGGCCGTCTTCGTTCTTACCCGCAGAGCTTCGAACGCCTTTTTGCAGACCAGGTACCAGAACTTCCAAGTCATCAACATTTTGAATGCCAAGTTCTTCTATCATGACTCCATTAAAGCCGGTCACTGTCATCGAGCGGTCAAGTGATGATGTCTCACCCCTTTCCCCAGTGACGATGATTTCTTCTATCGCAGAGCTTTCATGATTGTCTGCAAAAGCTGAGATTCCCGTAAGGGTTAGCGCCAATCCCAATGGCACGGACTGAATAAATCTATTCATATTGAATTCCCCACTAAACGCAAAGTTTATAAAGTTTCCCTATTCCATCATGCCATGTTCTTGGAGAAGGTCAACTTTCTTCCATCGTTGCTCGCGTAAGTTATAGTTTTCACTAACAATGATTCGCAGCCATACCATGATTTTTGGTAGTAATCTGTGACCTAGGCTCTTTACTATCGCGGTTGCATACTTGGGACGTTGGCTTGCAACTATTATTGAGTATCCTTTCGATTTCTAATGGCCCTCTGTATGGTTCTGAGGAATCTCTCTTTTTGTTCGTCTAGTATGCACGGAATAAAGCAACAGCAAGCGACATCAGTTTCCTCTATGAAAGCACCTTATGAAGGATTAAGGGTCTTAGATCTTTCGGATCGTCACTCGGGCGCGTTCGCAGCACGACTTTTCGGTGATTTTGGCGCTGAGGTTATTCTTGTGGAAAGCCGGGAAGGACATTCTTTAAGAAGGGAGCCCCCATTTTTAGATGGTAAGCCCGGGCCTGATCGCAGTGTCATGCATGCTTTTAATAACTGGAATAAGAAATCTGTTGTGGTTGATGAGCCTGAAGAATTTGCCGACTTTGTTGCGGGTGCGGACGTTGTGATAACCACCTCAAATCCATTGAGGACACTACCCTCTCTGTCAAATGATGCAATCCACATCTGCATTACTGCGCATGGCCTTGCAAGCCCGCTCTCAGGAAAGCCAGGTAACAACTTAACGATTAGTGCGCGAACTGGATGGTCTTTTATTAATCGCTATCGAGGAGAGCCGCCTCTTCAGATGCCGCGAAACCAAACGGGATATATCGGTGGAGTATTAGGATACATTTGCGGAGCGGCTGCATTGCGTCGACGAAAATCAGGGACTTCTGCTGAGGTTGTCGATGTTAGTGAGCTAGAGGCATTTATGCTTACAGTTCATCCATGGGGGGTCAGGTCGGTTTATGCCAATGCTGGTGAGTCAAATGGTTCAAGCGGGATTCGACCGAGGGGGCGCGCTGGGCCTTTATGGGATGCGGCAGACGGGCGTATGAATTTTGGGATTGCCGACTTCCGTAATTGGTCGCAGGCTATGGAAGTACTAAAACTGCCCGAAATTGGGAAAATTTCTGAGTTAGTACCCGATATTGGGCGTCACTCAAAAGACCTTCGTTTCGTCACACGAGCAATTGCTGAAAGTCTACCCTCCGTGAGCCGTTGGCCGACATTCCATAAACTCGCGCGACTTCGTTGTCTGACCGGAGTGATGCAGGATATTCAAGATTTGGTTGGTAATGAACAGTTGCTGGCACGAGATTTCATTGTTGAAACCCAGGTCGACGGAAAAACCGTTCGCGCGCCTGGGGCCCCTGGAAAACTCCAGCCCTCACCATGGAAGCTCCATAGTCAAGCACCGAAGATAGATGAGCATCATGGTCAGACAGCAATGAAAAAAGGTCAGGTGCTTTATAATAAGGAAGAACCTAGTCTAAGCGAGAAGGAACTTTCAGTAGGTCCTTTGTCAGGCGTCAGGGTTTTGAGTTTTGGTCAAGCATGGTCAGGAACTTTTTCAACCGAACTTTTGGCTTTGCTTGGCGCAGATGTTGTGCAGCTCGGATCGATAAAGCGACCTGATGTTTTCAGGCGCTTGACGGGGTCTGTGCCTGACGGTGTTTTAGATTCCGATCGGCTGCAACATCCACTTAATACGCAGGGTGAGTATAACTCCGTTAACTTGAACAAGCGGGAAGTAACCCTTGATTTGGGTCAGGAAGTGGGTCGTGAGCTTCTTTGGAAACTCATCCCCAAGTTCGATATTCTGGTGGATAACTTTAGGCCTACAGTGATGCCATCTTGGGGTTTCACTATGGAGAAGCTGCAAGAAATTAAATCGGATGTGATTTGGGCGTCTGTTTCCGGTTACGGACAGTCTGGTCCCTATTGGGATTATCCCGCCAATGGCGCTACAACCGAACCGATGTCGGGGTTATCGTCTCTACATGGTTATGAGGGGGATTTGGGGATGAATACGGCTGGACTTTACCCTGATCCAGTTTCGGGCTACTTTTTAGTGGCTTCAATCATGGCCGCCTTGACGCACAGAGATCAGACGGGGGAAGCACAGAGAATTGATTTGTCGATGATGGAGGCGCTTGCTCATGTTTGTGGTGATGCGGTTATCGAGTTTGATGTGACAGGAAAGATTCCTCGACCTGGAGGGAATCACCATCCTCGTATTGCGCCACATAATTGCTATGATGCCGCTGATGGGCAGTGGCTAGTCATCGCGACAGAAACAGAAGCTGCTTGGCTTAGTCTTATAAAGCACATTGGCGATTCTCGATTATTCGCTGATAAGTTCGCAACAATGAAATCTCGTAAGATAAATGAAGTATCCTTAGATACGATTCTTGGAGAATGGTGTGCTAGTCAGAATGCAGATAGCGCAGAGAGAGAATTGGGTAGATTGGGGGTTAGTGTGGCTCGGGTGAGGACACTCTACGAGCTTTTCGAGAAGCCAGAATCAAACTTCGTCGAAAGCGGGTTTTTTTCTTTTATTGATCACCCAGAAACGGGGCCTACTTGGCTGCCAGGCAGGCCGTGGCGCTTCTCTGCTGCGGAAGGATCACCGTTACGACCTTCGCCCTGTGTAGGTGAGCATAGCAAGGAAGTGCTCATGAATGAATTAGATCTGACTGAAAAGGATTATCAAACGTTGGTCGCCAAGGGTATCACTGGTACTGTTTATGAAAGTTAATTTAAAACAAATGAATCTTTGGAGTCATCATGGGCTTTGAGTCATTGCTTATTGCAAATCGCGGTGAAATAGCAATTCGGATTGCGAGGGCTGCATCGGATTTGGGGATACCCAGTGTCGCAGTATATTCGCAGGATGATAGCGCAAGCCTGCATACACGAGTGGCTGATTTCGCGCACCAACTAGAAGGACAAGGCGCTCGTGCCTATCTAGATATTGAAGCCATGATAAGTGCCGCTAAAGCCAATGGCTGCGATGCAGTACATCCCGGATACGGGTTTCTCTCGGAACAAAGCGAGTTTGCAAGTCGATGTCACGAAGAGGGAATTACGTTTATTGGACCAAGCGTTGAGCATTTAGAATTATTTGGTGATAAAGCGCGCGCTAGATCGGCAGCTCTTAGCGCCGATGTGCCCGTGTTGAAGGGGATAGATAAAGCAGTATCTCTAGAAGAAGCAAAGGCTTTTTTCGAGGACTGTGGGGGTTCAATGATAATAAAAGCCATTGCTGGCGGTGGTGGCAGGGGTACGAGCGCCGTTACTGAAGAGTCTGAACTTGAGTCAACCTTTGAGCGTTGCCGGAGAGAGGCGAAATCAGCGTTCGGTATAGAGGATGTTTATGTCGAAGAATTCGTTCGCCACGCGAGGCATGTGGAAGTGCAGATCGTGGGCGATCTGCATGGAGGTATAGCACATTTGTGGGAACGCGAATGCAGTATTCAACGACGAAATCAGAAGGTAATAGAGATTGCTCCAGCCCCTGGACTGGACGTTACTTTGCGAGACGAAATTATAGGCGCCGCCGTACGTTTTGCCAAGAAAGTGGGATATTCTAGCCTCGGCACATTCGAATTCTTAGTTGATAGTGCTCATGACACCGATCACTCGTTCGTTTTCATTGAGGCGAATGCGAGATTGCAGGTTGAGCATACAGTGACTGAGGAGGTTACTGGTGTTGACATCGTGCAAAGCCAAATCCGATTAGCGGCTGGAGAAAAACTGCCTTCTTTGGGTCTTGATGATCCGAATCCGCCCCGAGGGTACGCGATTCAAACCCGTATAAACATGGAAACATTTCGAGAGGACGGTGCTGTGCGGCCAGCAAGTGGGGTATTAACGGCCTACGATGCTCCAAATGGGCCTGGTGTGCGCACCGATGGGTTCGGTTATGTGGGCTATAAAACGAGTACTGCTTTTGATTCTTTGTTGGCGAAGGTGATCGTTCACTCCAAGGGTGACGATTTTGCAACTGCTGTTAATTGTGCGGCGAGAGCTTTATCTGAGTTTAGGATAGAGGGGGTGGGGAACAATATCGCCTTCGTACAAAACATTCTCGCGCATTCCGATTTTGTCGAAAGCCAGGTCCATACACGTTGGGTAGAACAGCATATGTCAAAGCTTGTCGCCTCATCGTCTAACAACCCGAAACGCTATGTAGAAGGGTCATCGATAATCGATACAGAATCTCATAATCCTACTAACGGATATGCTGGGGCGCGTGTTGATATGAGTGATCCGTTGGCTCTGTTCGACCATGATGCGAAAGTAAAGGCTCATGAAAATACAGATGCCGATGAACCGCAAGATAAAGAAGCCAAAGGACCAGACGGTACGATCGGTATGAGTTCTCCTATCCAGGGAACGATTGTTTCCGTCTCAGTCTCGGTTGGTGAAGAGGTCCATGAGGGGCAGGCCTTAGCTGTTGTTGAGGCAATGAAAATGGAACACGTTATCGCATCTAATACCGATGGGATTGTTCGTGAGATAAGTATGGGAGCTGGTGATATCGTGCTCGATGGATTTGCTTTTGTTTTTATCGAAGAAGCAGAAGTGGCTAGCAACGAAACCACCTCGGTCGAGGAGATTGACTTAGATTATATCCGACCCGATCTGCACGAGAGCCTTGAGCGTCATTCCTATATTTTTGATGAAAATCGTCAGGTAGCGGTTGAGAAAAGGTATGCGCGAGGCTTTCGGATGCCGCGTGAAAATATTAGTGAGCTAATGGATGAGGGTTCGTTTAAAGAATACTGGCCATTGATTGTTGCTGCTAGGCATACTCGACATGATATCGAAACTTTGCGACAGCAAACACCTGCTGATGGTTTGATTGCAGGCACAGGGACTATCAATGCAAACCTCTTTGGTGAAGAAGCCGCGAGAGCGATGGTTGTGCACTACGATTATACAGTCCTCGCGGGAACGCAAGGGAAGCGTAACCATTACAAACAGGATCGAATGTTTGAGCTGGCGCATCGTTTTAGGATCCCTCTGGTACTATTTGGCGAAGGAGGAGGAGGACGGCCGGGCGATGATTCAAGGGGTCCGGCGGTTGCTTTCGATACAAATACCTTCACTACTTTCTCCCAGTTAAGTGGACTTGTCCCGCTGGTCTGCGTAGTAAACGGCAGAACATTTGCTGGTAATACCGCTTTGGTGGCGTGTTGTGATGTCATCATCGCTACCGAGAAATCGACGGTGGCCATGGGTGGCCCCGCAATGATTGAGGGCGGTGGTCTGGGAATATACACGCCAGAGGAAGTTGGTCCGATGTCATTTCAGGTCCCCAACGGTGTGGTAGATATCCTCGTTAAAGATGAGGAAGAGGCTGTCCAGGTTGCCAAGAAATACCTTTCATACTTTCAAGGAGCTGTTGAGAAGTGGGAGGCTGATGATCAGCGCGCGCTTCGGCATGTAATCCCGGAGAATCGCCTGCGTCTCTACGATATGAGGGAAATAGTGAAAACTATTGCTGATGTGGACTCCGTTTTAGAGGTTCGCGAAAAATTTGGTATTGGAGTGATTACGGCATTTATCCGGGTTGAGGGAAGGCCGATGGGAGTCATTGCGAATAATCCTCATCATTTGGCCGGAGCCATCGACTCTGACGGCGCAGATAAGGGCGCGAGGTTTATTCAACTTTGTGATGCGTTTGATATCCCAATACTTAGCCTTATGGATTGCCCCGGCATGATGGTTGGCCCTGATGTTGAAAAAACAGCGTTGGTTCGGCATTGCACAAGAATGTTTAATGCAGGTGCCAATTTAACGGTCCCTTTATTTGGCGTCGTTGTTCGAAAGGCTTATGGTCTTGGGGTTCAGGCAATGTGTGGGGCAAGCGCTCTCGTTGGTTTTTTTACAGTCGCTTGGCCAACAGCAGAATTCTCGGGCATGAATATTGAGGGCGCTGTAAAACTTGGGTATCGAAATGAGTTGGCCGCGATAGAAGATCCCGAGAAGCGTAAAAACGAATTTGACGATCGCGTCGCACGTTCTTACGAAAGTGCGAAAGCAGTGAATGCAGCCGCTGGGGGAGGTATTGACGATGTTATTGATCCAGCTGAAACACGCAGTTGGATAGCCGCGAGTATGAAGCGTGTGCCCCCTGTAGCGCCGCGCGAGGGAAAAAAATATCCTTTTATCGATACTTGGTAATACTTAGTGGAATAGTGTCTTCGTTGAAAGATCTAGGCGGCGATAAAAACAGCTTTTTCTGGCCCTTCCTGTCTCAGGATGCTTCGTGTGACAGGCTCCATCGCCTTGCATAGTAACTTTGTAAATAAGGGCATCTTGATCGCAGTCTGTTAATATCTCAACTATCTTTAAAAAATCCCCTGAGGTTTCACCCTTAGTCCAAAGTTCATTGCGAGAAGTGGACCAGAACGTTGCCATTCCCTTTTCTATCGTCGCGTCCACTGCCTCTTGATTGACGTAAGCGAGCATTAGAATATCGCCATCTGCTACATTTTGAACAACGCAGGGAAGAAGACCGCCACGCTTCAGGAAATCAAGGGCAAGTTCTGCGCCTTCTTCGATCCTGTGTTTATCCAACAGACTCTCTCCTCAGTTCAATCTTCATGATTCAACCATATCCTGAGTGAAAACTTTGGGTACAGGAACCGGCACAATCCCATCTACGCCCATTCGAAGTAGTTTGGGTGCAAGCACGTTTAACTGGGATTCTTGAATCACAACAGAAACGCTACACCAGTCTTTATCAACAACTGGACTTACAGTTGGTGAAACCACTGCAGGTAAGAGCTTTTCTACTTCTTTCCAGACGCGGGTTGGGACATCCATGAAGACCATATACACCGGTTCCTTTTCCGCTTGAAGCACTGCGTCGATACAAATTCCAATATCCTCGATTTTGTTTCGAAATGCTTTATTCTTTAATGCGTCCGCATTGGCGATCAGCTGTGGGTTAGATGTAAAGATCTCAGCTACAATATGATTCCCGTTTGCCTTTAGGGTTTCACCTGTTTCGGTTATATCGGTAAACGCGTCAGATTCACCCATAATGACTTTAGCTTCAGTTTTCCCTTCAGAACGAAGAATGTCTATGTCCTCAACGCCAAATAATTCTTTCATTCGCCTTCGCGTGAGGTTGGGTAATTCAGTTGCGATCACTTTACCATTGCAATCTTCTGGGTTTTCAATTCCCTTCTCTGGTCTGGAAGCTAAAACGATTCTAGAAGGTTGATTAGTCCTTTTTGAAAAAATAAAGTCCCGAATGACTGTCACACAATTTTCTTTACCTGCTTCATAAATGTAGTCTTTCCCTGTGATACCGCAGTCGACGATACCCTGGGAAACTTTCTCTGGCATTTCTTTTCGATCTAGTATTCTAAAAATGATCCCGTTGTCGTACGGTGTCGTCAGTTCGTATTGACGAGTACTTGGTAGCGGATAGCCTGCCTTTTCCAAAATTCGCAAGACCTGTTCTTGCAGACTACCAGAAGGAATACCAAAGTATACACAATCCACCTTCTTCCCAAATTTCATTTTTTTTCCTATTTTATGTTCTTTGGCATCTGCAAGGGACGGATATTACCTCATTCAGCTCGCCAAGCAGAACTTATTTGAAAGAGATTAGTCGGGATGTCGTGTAAGCTTAGGCTGAACCATTGGTAAACCCTAGTGTTGATTTTTTCTTAAAGAGAAAGGTATGCGAATTTTTATTTTGAGTTGTTGGCTGGTTGCGCTGTTTCCCTCAGCGATGGCTATTGCGGACACTAAACTAACCGAGATCGCGAGCATCGAAGGGATTACGGAATACGAGCTCGATAACGGCCTCAGAGTATTATTGTTCCCAGATAACAGTAGTCCAACAATCACGGTGAACATAACCTACTTGGTTGGATCCCGCCATGAAGGCTATGGTGAGACCGGCATGGCACATTTGCTGGAACATCTCGTGTTTAAGGGTACGCCGACTCATCCAGACATACCAAAAGAACTCACAGAGAGAGGAGCGAGAGCGAATGGTGGAACGTCTTACGACAGAACTAATTATCATGAAACATTTCCATCATCGGAAGATAACTTAGAGTGGGCGATCAGGCTGGAAGCTGATCGAATGATTAACAGTTTTATTTCGGCAGATGATCTCCAGTCCGAGATGACAGTAGTCCGCAATGAAATGGAATCCGGTGAAAATAATCCATGGCGTATTTTACGGGAGCGTGTTCAGTCTGCCGCTTACCTCTGGCATAACTATGGTCAATCTATTATTGGAGCTCGATCCGATGTGGAGAATGTACCCATTGAGCGCCTAAAACAGTTTTATAAAAAATACTATCAACCAGATAATGCCGTGCTTGTAATTGCTGGTAAGTTTGATGAAGCGCTTGCGAAAGAATTTATCATTACTGAATTTGGTGCTATCCCAGCCCCTGATCGTACCGGCAATAATGCAATTTACCCTACCTACACGACGGACCCCCCTCAGGATGGTGAAAGGACAGTTACGCTTAGGCGAAAGGGAGACACTCAATTTGTTATGGCTAGCTACCATGTTCCTCCCGGCTCTCATGAGGATTTTCCTGCGGTGGATATTATGAATCACGCATTGTCTGCGCCCCCGTCTGGTAGATTGCATCGTGCGCTTGTCGAGACAGGCCTCGCGGCTAGTGTCGGGGCTTCCGCTCCTCAATTACGTGAGGCGGGACTGAGCTTGGTTTTTGCGGAAGTTAGAAAAGATCGCGACTTGGATCAGGTCTGGGATGTGATGCAAGCAACAATTTATGATGTGGCTCGCGGTGAATCGTTGATCACTGAGGAGGAGGTTGAGAGAGCTAAGGCTTACTATCTTAATTCGCTTGAGCTTATGTTCAATGATTCAAGAAGCACAGCTTTGCAGCTGAGTTGGTGGGTTGCTATGGGAGATTGGCGCTTACTCTTTTTATACCGAGATGGCTTGGAAAAAGTAACTGAGGCTGATGTGAATCGGGTTGCCTCCAATTATCTCAAGCCGCAGAATAGCACGGTTGGGTTTTTTATCCCTACTGAGCAGCCGGATAGGGCCACAATTCCTAGTGTCCCCAACATAGTGAATTTGGTAGAAGGTTACGAGGGTAGAGAAGTGGTTGCAGCAGGAGAATCCTTCGACCCCACCCCAGATAACATCGAAAAAAGCATTGTCAGAGTGACTCTCGGGAATGGCTTCAAGTTAGCCATGCTGCCCAAGAAAACTCGTGGAGAGAATGTAAACATATCCTTGCGATTACGTTTTGGGAATGAAAGCGACCTCACCGAAAAAGCAAGTGTTGGCGAGTTGGTCGGTGGTATGTTGATGAAAGGGACTAAACGCCTTTCTCGACAAGAACTGACCGATGAGTTTACCCGGCTCAAGGTAAGTGGAGGGTTGAATGGGAATGTTTCTTCGGCTTCCGGCAGCATGCTTACGACTAGGGGAAATTTGCCAGAGGTTCTTCGTTTAGCAACAGAGGTCCTTAAAGAACCCCGCTTTGATAAAGAACAGTTTGATGAGCTCAAAGAGCAGGTTGTTGCGTCTCTGGAAGGACAAAAATCGGATCCAGGGACTCTGGCTAGTAACTCCCTGGAGCGACATTTATCTCCTTATCCGAATGGTCACCCCGCATACACTCCAACAATTGAGGAAGCAATGGCCATGATCCGGGAAGTTGAGTTGGAAGAGCTTGCTCGTTTTCATCGAAAATTTTTCGGGGCATCTAATGGACATATGGCCATAATCGGTGATTTCGATCCAGAAGAGACCTTGCCCCTAATCGAGGAACTATTTAGTGACTGGGACTCCAAGTCTTCGTTTCAACAGATAGAAAGAAAATACTTTGATGTGGCTCAGAAGAAAATAACAATCAATACTCCGGACAAAGCAAACGCTTTTTTTCTGGCTGGCTCAAATATTCCCATGAGGGACGACCATGAGGATTTTGCGGCTCTGTTACTTGGCAATTTTATGCTTGGGGGTGGTTTTCTAAGTTCCAGGTTGGCGGAGCGTATTCGTCAAGAGGATGGCCTTAGTTATAGTGTCGGTTCTCAGTTTTCTGCTGACCCCATATATACGTTAGCCCAATTTGGTGGCTATGCTATTTATGCTCCGGAAAATGCTGAATTGCTCGAAGTTGCTTTCCTCGAAGAAATTGAGAGAGTACTGGAAAAGGGTTTCTCCGAGAGCGAAGTGGAAGAGGCAAAGAAGGGTTTTATGGAGTATCAAAAAAACCTTTTATCTGACGACAGAACATTGGCAGGATACTTAAGCAATCGCCTTTTTCTTGAAAGGGATATGTTTTGGACGAAAGCGCTTTTGAATAGGCTTGATCAACTCGAGCCCGCTGATATAAGGGAAGCTATGGTTCGACACATTGCTCTAGATAGCTTGTCAATAGTGATAGCAGGCGACTTTGAGAAACAGTAATATTCTGAAGCGTTTTTTAAAGATAGTAAATTAGTCTGATCACCTGGGGGAACACAGATTATGAGTTTTGATCTTTTGATCAAGAACGGCACTGTTGTCGATGGTTCGGGCGGTGTGCCGTTCCGTTCGGACGTCGGTATTACAGAGGGCAGAATAGTCGCAATTGGTCGTTTGTCTGAACGTGCAACTCATACGATCGATGCCGAGGGGCATGTCGTAACGCCAGGATTCGTGGATGGTCACACCCACATGGATGCGCAGATTTTCTGGGACCCAATTGGATCCTGTTCCTGCTACCACGGCGTAACAAGCGTAATCATGGGAAATTGCGGATTTACCCTTGCCCCTTGCGCAAAAGCAGATGCGGATTTGGTATTTCGCAACTTAGAGAGAGCCGAAGACTTATCCCGAGACGCTATGTTGACTGGTATTGATTGGACTTGGGAGACTTTCCCAGAGTACTTAAACACGTTAGAGACCTTGCCGAAGGGTATCAACTATGGTGGTTACATCGGTCATTCGGCGATTCGTACTTACGTCATGGGTGAAAGGGCTTTTTCAGATGAGGCAACCGACGATGATATTCGTAAGATGCGAGCCCTCGTAAAAGAGGGTGTAAGTGCTGGAGCAAGAGGTTTCTCGAGTTCTCGAACCATTCATCACACGACAGCCGATGATAAGCCTGTTGCCAGTCGACTAGCGACTTGGGATGAACTTCGTGCCCTAGTCGGAGAGCTGGGTAAGCTGGGTAAAGGTGTTTTTGAAATTGCGGGAGAGGGGCCTAGCCCGAGGGATCCAGAGAAGCTACTCGATTATCAGCGTAGATTGCGCGACCTGGCTGTGGAAACAGGCGTAACGCAGACCTGGGGTCTGTTCAGTAATAGGGCCGCGCCCGAGTTGTGGCGCTCTTATACGGAGTTGCTCGATGAAACAGCCAAAGCGGGTGGCCGTATGGTCGCACAGGTACACACACGCGGTCTGGACACAATGCTCTCCTTCGAGAGCAATACACCATTCGATAATTGGGAATACTGGCGCGACTTTCGTGCACTTAGTTTGGAGGAGCAAAAGGTTAAATTGCGGAATCCTGGCGTAAAGGCAAAACTTGTAGAGGTTGCTAGTCAGCCTTACCAAGGACCAAAAGTTGTTGGCGCTGAGCCCCGTCCTCCCAGATGGGACCTTATTTATGCGATGACAGATATGCAATACGACAAACCTTCAATGGCTCAAATTGCCAAGGAGCGTGGTGTCCACCCAGTAGAGTTGATGATTGACATGGCACTTGAGAGAGACTTTAAACTTTTCTTTCGTTCTCCGCTTGCTAACGAAGATATGGATGAGGTCATTAAATTAATTAAGCATCCCAGATCTGTGGTGACTTTTTCTGATTCTGGGGCTCATGTGTCCCAAATTATGGATAGCTCGTTGCAAACTCACCTAATGAGCTATTGGTTTCGAGAGAAGCAGGCAATAACTTTGGAGCAAGCTGTGAGGGAGGTTACCTACAATCCTTCCACGATCTGGGGTCTACACGATAGAGGGTTGGTTCGGGAAGGCCTGATTGCTGATTTGCTTGTTTTTGACCCCGACACTATAGGGCCGAGTATGCCAGAAGTTGTTCGCGATCTGCCGGCAGGAGCCTTAAGAATAAAGCAGACGGCCATGGGGATAAAAAATGTGATCGTAAATGGCGAGATTTTATTAACAAAAAATCAGTATTCGGGGGCGACGCCTGGTCGGTTGCTGCGCAGTTGAATGAATAATTGGGTATTTCTGGAGGTTGAATGTATCAGTTTGAACTAGTAAACAAGGTTGCGATTGTCACTGGCGGAGGTGGGACGTCCCATGGTATCGGAAGCTCTATTGCTCTGACCCTAGCGAAAGCCGGAGCGCGCGTAGTGGTGGTTGGCAGGAATCGAAACAGCTTGGATAAAGTGGTTGAGGCGATTAAAGATATGGGCCGTGATGCGGTTTCTGTTGTGGCAGATGTAACTGATCCCTCTCAAGTCGATCGGCTTATTCTTCAAGCTTTAGACGTTTTTGGCAGCATCGACATATTGGTAAATAATGCCGGGGAAATCTCATTTGGGAATCCAGAAGACCTGTCTTACCAAGAATGGTGTAAGTGTATGTCGCTTAACCTAAATGGGACGTTTCTTTGCAGTGTTGCGGCTGCCAAGGAGATGATGAAACAGAAGGGTGGTAAGATTGTAAATATTGGTTCTTCATCAGGTATAAAGGGTGAGGAAAATGCTGCTCACTTTGCGGCGTCAAAAGCAGCTGTGATTAACTTGACCCGGTCGCTCGCGATAAGTTGGTCTGTCCACAATATAAATGTGAATTGCGTATCGCCAGGCAGTGTTGAGGTTCCGGAGCAAGGGATTCCTGGTATGCCTGACGAGGAGCACAAAAGGCGTCAACAATTACAATCAGCAGAAGTAAATTCTTTAGCTTTACCGGGTAAGCCTCAGAATATTGCTAATGCCGTGGTGTTTTTTGCGTCATCCGGGTCTGACATTATGACCGGTGAAAATCTAGTTGTGCGTGGCTCTGAATGGGCCTCAGCTTACGCGTAAGGAGTCTCAGTATGACATTCGAGTTAGAGGCTTTTAGCCTAAAAGATAAGGTTGCAATTGTTACTGGCGGTGGTAGTGGTATCGGTGAGGAAATCAGTAAAGCCTATGCTAGGGCTGGTGCGCATGTGGTCGTCGCAGCTAGACAGCAGGAGAGGTTAGATCGCGTTGCTCAAGAAATTCGAGGGCTTGGGCGTGACTCGCTCGCAATCTCGACTGATGTGACAGAGCCAGACCAGATAGATCGTTTAATGGATAAAACGTTAGAGAAGTTTGGTCGCTTGGATATTATGGTTGCTAATTCCGGTGGGGCAGGAGGTTTCGATTTGGATAAAGCTTCCTTATCGGAATGGCAACGACAGATAAAGCTTAACCTAGATAGCGCGTTCTTGTGCGATGTAGCCGCGGGGAAAATTATGGTTGAGCAGGGTACAGGGGGGAAGATAATTAATATTTCCTCGACGGCAGGAATAAACCTTAACCCTGCTTTACCAGCTTATGCAGCTGCTAAGGCGGGTATGATTAATTTTACAAAGACACTAGCCTTAATATACGCGCGAGAAAATCATCCTATCAACGTGAACTGCGTGGCTCCAGGTTTTACTGCGACGCCAGGGATTCGGAAAGCGGGACATGTTCCGCCAAATATTCGTAAAGATGGTACTCGTGTGCCGCCGCTACTGATGCCCAACGAGCCACATCATGTGGCAGATGCGTGCGTTTTTCTCGCGTCGGAAGCTGCCTCCCATGTGACCGGTGAGTTGATGGTTATTCGAGGGATGATGCATATGGAGCGTAGCGATGATGTTACAAGAGATCGCGCTCATCTTGTTAAGTAACCATAATGATAGTTTGGCCTTAGCCTTTGATAGCCATATTTGTGACTCTAGATATTATGTTGTTTATGAATAACTTCTTTCGGTAAATCAAAGATGACTAGCTATGGATGTTTCTGAAGCAATTGCCTCAAGGCGTTCAATTCGGAGTTTTCTGACCGAGCCGGTATCTAATGAGATGATTTCGAAGTTGTTGAGTCAGGCCTGCCGAGCCCCTAGTGGGGGTAACCTTCAACCCTGGAGAGTATTCATTCTGAATGGGAGTTCGATGAAGAGTTTTCTGGGCCATTTCGAAGCGTGTTTGGAGTTGGAAACACCTGAGTACTCGATCTATCCACCAAATTTAAAAGAACCTTATCGTTCTTCTCGGTTCAAGTGTGGAGAGGATATGTATGCTCTTTTGGGCATTGCGCGTGATGATAAGGCAGCGAGATATGCGCACCTAGAACGTAACTTTACGTTTTTTGGCGCGCCCGCAGCGATTTTTGTTTATGTAGACCGTATTATGGGTCGGCCACAGTGGTCTGATTTGGGTATGTTCCTTCAAAATTTTATGCTCTTGGCCAAGCAAGAGGGGCTCGACACCTGTGCTCAGGAGTCATGGGCGAACAAACCTTCTGCTGTGGCCAGTTTCATTAAACCAACTCCTGATTTGATGCTATTTTGTGGCTGTGCGATCGGATATGCCAACGAAAAAGCCGCTGTGAACCAACTGGTAACGGAAAGAGAACCTTTTGAAAACTGGGCGACATTCCTTTAGCGAAACAATGTGCTATTTCGAAAGTTTTGCTTGAGATTTGTTTCTAACCGAATACGGCGATAGCATGTTTTGAGTAAGATAAAGGTCAAGAAAATGGTGAAGAAAAACGAATGCAGATGATCAAGTCAAAACTGGATGTTCGATCTGACGAATATCTATCTAACCGGGAGGAAATGCTTAAAGAATTAGCTTTCATAGCAAATCTTCATAGCGAAGCGGCACAGGGCGGTGGCAAAGAAGCTATGGATCGACTGCGATCTCGTAATAAGTTACCGCTCCGTCAGCGAATCTCGCTGGTGCTAGATAGGGATTCGCCATTCCTCGAGGTTAGCCCCCTGGCCGCTTATAACTCTCATGTAAAAACTGGTTCAGGATTTATCGTGGGTATTGGTGTTATCGCTGACACAGAATGTGTAATTTTGGGCCACGATCCCTCTGTTCGGGCGGGCGCGTTTAACGCGTGGAACAGTAAAAAGTTGATGCGAGGCATCGAGATTGCGAGAACCAATCGATTACCCTACGTGCAATTCGTAGAGTCTGCTGGAGCTGATTTGAGAGGTCGCAGTGGGAGTGATGGGGGTAGCAAAAGTGTTGGTTCCAGTAAGAGTGACTCGCGAGAGAAAAGAATTAAAACAGCAGCCGCGACGAGCCATTTTGCAGAGTCGGGAAGGCTTTTCTACGAAATTACTGAGCTATCGCAGATGCGTATCCCTACTGTGTCTGTTGTTTTTGGTGCATCTGCAGCGGGCGGGGCGTATCAGCCCGGGATGAGCGATTACAACATTTTTATTAAGAAACAATCTAAGGTTTTCCTCGGCAGTCCGCCTCTGGTCAAAATGGCAACTGGCGAAGACGCGAATGCAGAAGATTTAGGTGGAGCGGAGATGCATACTCAAGTGTCTGGGCTAGGAGATTATCTTGCCGAAGATGAGCATGATGGCATTCGCATTTGTCGAGAGGTGATTGGGCATCTTAATTGGCGCAAATGGGGTCCTGGCCCCAGTCTTCCTGCAGATCCGCCAGTCTATGATATGGAGGAACTACTTGGTATTGTGAATCGCGATCTCACAAAGCCTTTTGATATGCGTGAGGTCATTGCTAGGATCGTGGACGGCTCTAGATTTGAAGAATTCAAACCACGCTATGGACCTACCTTAGTTACTGGTTGGGCTTCGATAGACGGTTATCCAATCGGAATCCTTGGAAACAATGGGCCTCTTATGTCGGAGGCTGCAGAGAAAGCGACACAGTTTATACAGCTCTGTAATCAGATCGATACTCCTTTGCTATTTCTACATAACATCACGGGTTATATAGTTGGAACTGACTTTGAACGAGGAGGGATTACCAAGAATGGTTCGAAGATGATAAATGCTGTTGCAAATTCTACGGTGCCACACTTTTCCGTAATACCGGCTGCCTCATACGGTGCAGGAAACTACGGAATGAGCGGGCGGGCTTATGGCACCCGATTCACTTTTATATGGCCAACAGCAAAAATCGCTGTTATGGGTCCTAGACAACAAGCAGGGGTAATGACAATCGTGGGACGTCAGGCTGCGGAAAGACGTGGCGAGACTTTTGATGAGGAGGCAGACAAGAAGCGCGTTGCAGCAGTGGAGTCTACCTTAGAAGAAGCCTCACTAGCACTGTTAGCAACAGCAGCGATTTCGGACGATGGATTGATCGACCCCCGAGATACGCGAGCCCATCTTTCGATCTCATTATCTGCCGTGCATTCTAACAAAATCGAGGGAGCCAAGGGCTTTGGCGTTTGGCGAATGTAGCTATGGTTCATCGTATCAAAAAAATGTTGATTGTAAATCGCGGGGAGATCGCTCGCAGAATAATGCGTTCGGCACACAATATGGGAATAAGTACGGTCGCGGTCTATGCCGATGGAGATGTTAATGAACCGTTTGTCAGCGAAGCTGATCAAGCTGTCTCTCTTGATGGGGAAACGTCTCTTGAGACCTACCTAAACCAAAATAAGGTCTTGGTAGCGGCCAAGAGAACCGGTGTGGATGCGATTCACCCTGGCTATGGTTTTCTGTCAGAAAATAAGACTTTTGCGGCATCGGTGATTGAAGCAGGGATAATTTGGGTGGGTCCCTCCGTCAATGCTATCGCCCAGATGGGGGATAAGCTATCTTCTAAAAGTCTTATGATCAAGGCCGGAGTTCCTACCCTACCTTCTATTGAGATCGCTAAAGGAGCCGATATTGTTAAGCTGGCTTTGGATATTGGTTATCCACTTCTCGTGAAAGCATCAGCGGGCGGCGGCGGGAAGGGTATGCGTATTGTGTTAACGGAGACAGAATTACTCGAAGCGGTTGAGAGTGCGCGGAGAGAAGCTGCTACAGCCTTCGGTGACGATAGAATCTTCCTTGAAAGGTGGCTAGCTTCTTCCCGACATATAGAGATACAAGTGTTTGGGGATCACCATGGAAATCTTGTTCATTGCTTTGAACGGGAATGTTCCATTCAAAGGCGTCATCAAAAAATTATTGAGGAAGCTCCGTCCTCTGTTGTAACCGAAGAACTAAGGCAAAAGATGGGTGACGCCGCAGTGGCGGCAGCGAAGGCAATCGATTACTACTCTGCGGGGACTGTTGAATTCCTGGTTGATGGGAAAGATTTTTGGTTTCTCGAGATGAATACTCGTCTGCAGGTTGAACACCCGGTTACCGAAGAAATTACAGGGATTGATCTTGTGCGAGAGCAAATCCGCATAGCTCAGGGTCAGAGGTTAGGTTTCAAGCAAAATGATATAACGATTGATGGGCACGCAATTGAGGCAAGGGTTTATGCGGAAGATCCCAAGCAAGACTTTTTGCCAACATCTGGAAGGCTCTTATTGTTTGAGCGATCAAGTTTGGCTGATGCCCGCTATGATACCGGAGTAGAGACTGGAAGCACCATTGGTATTGAATTTGACCCGATGCTGGCGAAAGTAATTGTCCATGCGCCGACGCGTGAAGAGGCAGCTTTGCGACTTGCTCGAGTGCTGGAGACGACCAGAATAAAGGGTATAACCTCAAACCGCGATTTCCTAGTCGAAGTATTGCGAACGCAAGCGTTTCTCGATGGTGATACCACGACTGATTTCATAGAACGGTTTGACCCACCGAGAAATTGGTCCCCATCTCGCTCGGATGTTGTTGAGGCATCTATTGCGGCGGCGATGGTTGCACAGGGGGATCGTAGAGCGAAAGCAAAGGTACTTTCTAGTTTGCCCAGTGGATGGCGAAATTCGGAAATGCCCCCAGAGACGGTAGTGTATCTTTTTCAGGGGGAGATGTTTGTTCTAGATTACCAATCGCAACGTGATGGAAGTTACAGCGTTTCTATCGATAATCGTGATTTGTCCGTTGCAATTAAGCATAGGGATGGCAGAGAGATCGCTCTTGAGATACAGGGTCGTTTAGTTCCATTTACTGTTTTGGTAGAAGACAATCTTTGGTTCGTTCATGGTCCAATGGGCCAAATTGAATTATATGAGGAGCCGAGATTTCCTGATCCGTCTGCCACAGACGTAGGGGGTGGACTTTCTGCACCAATGCCAGGAAATGTTGTAGCGACTTACGTTAGCAAAGGAGAATCGGTTATAGAAGGACAATTACTAATTATATTGGAAGGAATGAAGATGGAACATCGGATTGAGTCACCGCATAGTGGTTTTATAGAACAAATGTTTGTCGTTGAAGGTGATCAAGTCAGTAATGGTCAAATACTGGCCGTGCTTTCAAAAAATTTAGATCCCAACGCCTTCAAGAAGTAGCTGCTATAACAAATCCCACGGGGTTATTCGCTAGATCTGGAGATCCAGTTGTTTAAAAAACTTTTGAAAGAGCCGCTACTACATTTTCTGATTATTGGGGGTCTCTTATTTGTCATCTTCGAGTTTCTGTCTCCAAAGGAGTTCGATGATACTGTCATACAAGTGGGCGATGATGAACTACTAGGACTAATACTATCTCGTGACCCTCGTCTCGATCGGGTGTCTGCAGCAAAGTATCTAGGATCGCTCGATACAGATCTCAGAGACAAGTTATCTGAGGACTATATACGTGAAGAGGTAATGTATCGCGAGGCTATCTCGCTAGGGCTTGATCAAAATAGTTATTTAGCGAGGCGTCGTTTGATAGCTCAGCTAGAATATATTAACCAGGGTTTTATATATGAGACGCTTGAGCTTACAGAAGAGGAGTTGGGGAATTATTTCGACCAAAATAGGAATCGCTACGCGGTTCCGGCTAAGGTTACCTTTACTCATGTTTTCTTCTCCCGAGACCTTCATGCAGATGCCATCAACGATTTAGCAAAAGCTGAGTTGGCCGCGCTCAATAATATTCGCTTACCTTTTCATCTTGCGTCCTCGCGAGGTGACCACTTCTTGTATCATCGAAACTATGTGAACAAAAATGAAAGGGAAATTGCATCGCACTTTGGCTCTTCTTTTGCTTCGAATATATTTGCTCTCGAGCAAGAAGAGACACTTTGGCGCGGTCCTTTCAAATCGGAATATGGGTTGCACCTCATTCTAGTCACTAGTAAAAATGAAGGATACTTGCCTCATTTTGATCAGGTAAAAGCTAGGCTGATCGATGATGTTTCCCAGATAAAGGTTAGAGTCGAACTCGATCGATTATATGGAGAGTTGAAGGAACGGTATCGGATAAAAATTCGAGAGCCCAATACCGACTTATGATCAGTTTTCTTTTATGGCTTTTAATCGGTAACTCGGTTCTAGCGGATGATTTCCGGCCTCTATATGTTGAGCTGAATGAAATAGGATCCTACCGATATACCGTGCGTGTGGAAGCGCCACCACAGACCTTAGCTTCGAACATGCCTTCTATTCAATTGCCACAATTTTGTCAGCTAGAGCCGAGGGCAAAGGTTATTTATAGGTGTGCCGAGGATCTTGCAGGTTCGCGCATTTCGTTTTCCTATCCAAGCTCTGGTGTAAATAATTCAACCGTCATCAAAATGGTATTTCTCAGTGGTGAAAAATATACTTTGACGTTATCAGGCGGTGATTATGAGTGGAAAGTGCCGAACCGAGAAGAGGTGCTAAGCATTTCCGCTCAATATGCCTGGTTGGGAACAGAACATATTTGGATAGGTTTTGATCACTTACTTTTTGTTCTTTGCCTGATTTTGATTGCTCGAGACATACGCAGAATATTAGTAACTATCACTGGCTTCACTTTAGCGCATTCGATCACTCTTGCACTAGCTGCACTTGACGTTGTCAGACTACCTGTTCCACCAATAGAGGCAGTGATAGCCTTAAGTGTTTTATTTTTAGCAGCAGAGATAGCGCGTGGACCAAGGGATAATCTTACATGGCGGCACCCAATTATCGTGTCAAGCTCTTTTGGATTGCTTCACGGCCTAGGCTTTGCGGCAGTACTTAGCGAAATTGGGTTGCCACAAACTGAGGTGGTCGTGGGGCTCATTTTTTTCAACATTGGAGTCGAGATTGGCCAAGTGATTTTTGCCCTAATTATACTTCTCGTCCTCAATTATCTCCGAAATTGGGCCTGGTTCCAAAATTTTGGTAGAGCATTAGCCAGTTATTGTATTGGAGTTGTTTCTGCTTATTGGTTTATCGACAGAAGTATCAGTTTCCTCATCTAAACGTTTGGAATCATTTTGTTTCCCAGTTGGAATCGAGGGAACCTTTTTCACTCTATGAAAATCCTTAGTCTCCTTTGATCATGGTAATCAACTGCCTTAGTTTTTGTTGGGAATTTGATCGGTTTGTAATGAAGCTAACGTGTTGGCTTGCATTGGGTGTTGGAGACGGTGCTAATTCAATGGACCAAATTGGTTCAATTTCATTCGGTATCATAGAGTACCGAGAATCTATAATTCTATTTATGTGATTGGGATCGAGAGCCAGGTAACCCATTGAGAACTTGCGAAATCTATCGATATCCTTCGCTTGCTGGCTTTCTCGATTAAGTTTCGGGAAATGTTTTTTGAGGTTAAGTTTTTCTAATGATTTCCCTGGTATTAAATATGCCTTAATTCCCAATCGTGCAGCATCAACGAAATAGTTGTTTTCTGTTTCATAGATGATCTTCCATAGCACGAGATTTCCAAAGCTAGGTTTAGCTTCAAGATTGATAAGAATATGCCCACGATCAAAAGCTAATTGCTTTCCCAGTATCTCAGCACGCTCTTTCTGTACAAATCCGATTACGAGGTAACTTAGCATCCAGACTATTCCCAGTTGGGCAAAGAAAGGTCTCCGTTTCCTCGCCGCAAGTATTACGCAGAAGATTAATGGAATGGTTACCAATGGATCTATCACGGAAATATTGTTCCAGGCGATACGAGTTTCTGAAAGGGGCCAAAAGAGCATGGTTCCATATGACGTACACGCATCGAGAAGCCCATGGGTCAAGTAACCAAGTAAACAGAAAAAATAGGTTTGTTTAAAAGTTAGGCTTCTCACGAAAGGGTAAAAAGCTAGACAACAGACTAATGCGCCGATTGGAACAAATAACAATGCATGGGTAAATTGCCGGTGATAATCGAGAAACAATAACGGGTCGGTCGAGGACCGAATTAAGACATCAAGGTCGGGCACCATGCCGCTTAGGGCGCCGACTAATGTGGCGCTCTTTACCTTCTCGGCTGGTGCAAATGATTGGGATAGGGCTGCACCTATTGCCCCCTGAGTGAATGGGTCCATAGTTAGGTAACATAATCAAAGCCGCCGTTATTATGCTCCGATTTTGATTAACGCATACAAATTTTTATATTTGTGACAAAGCTTTGATTGAATTGTACCTACTTAGATAAAAAGGCTTTCAGTACGCATCGATGCCTTGAAAAGATTCTATTGCACTTAGTACATTTTCATAAAGGCCACCTTCATCATGACCTAAATAAATTGTTAATTCTCCCGCGAGAATTGGCAGATCCTCTATCGGCAGGATTGCATCAGAAAACAGAATACCCAACACCCAACACTGAGCCAAATAAAATCATGGAGCTCAGTGGTTAAACGAAATATCGCCGACGCATTTCAAATTTTGGTTGGCACCTTCTAACCCTTTTTTAAATATTTGCGAGCTTGATCCAACTTAAACTGCATCGCTCTGATTACCGTACGAAGCTCATTTACTGCAACGCGGTCTTTAATTGCTTCAGGTAAACGAACGTTGAAATCGATTTCTAGGTCTTCAACTAGTTCAGCGTCTTTCTCCGTCAGTATTCCCTCGATGTCTTCAAAGCGAGTGAGGTAAGTCTTCTGTACTATTTTTAGAGACTCATCAAATAGCCTCTCAGCAAATTTTGCGAGCACTCGATCCAGTCGTTGCTTTATTTCAATAAGAGTTGTTGAGGTGGTAACCGCCTCTCCAGTTGCAGTTTCTTCAAGTAATCCCTGATCCTGATACTGAGCAGCTAATTTTATAGCACCTAGAGATTGCCATAAGACTTCTTCAAGAGTTCCTAATTCATTACGAACCAATAGAACGGGCTGTTTATTTTCTATGGCAGTTCTCATAGCGAATAAACTTTGCCAAATGGAAGCATACAGTGGGACATAGTTGCTCTCGATGGCGGAGTGGAATTTCACTGCTCCCCAATGATCCAGGATGGTCTCGGGCTTTGCAGATTCAATTCCAGCAGTTTCATATCTTTCGATAATCCCCTCTACTTGATTGAGCAGCCAAACAATTTCGCGTGCATATTCGTCAAGATGAGCTTGAAGATCATTAACATGTTCGCCAACAGGACCATCAGCGTAAACGGGATTTACAGAGATTAAGCAGTATAAAACAAGTGTTGGAATTGGATGTTGCCAATGAAACATGAGTTGCTTCCATCTGAATTTAAAAGAAAAGGTTATGCCGCATATGCAATCTTTCTAACAATTGGGTACTTCCCTAACCGAGGCTGCGTTGTACCTTAAATCATAATCGGCTCGAATCCAGTAAATGATAATAATTCTCATTTCGGTTGTCTATAGGTTCTTAAATTGGATCTACACAATTGCAATTAGCGGTTAACAATTAGTAGTCCGAGTCCTGCCATCCAGTCATCTGATTAAAAGACCGCTTTTTTATCCTTAAAGATTTTCGCGACTTCACATAGCACCGGCAAAATGCAAAGATGGTAACGTGTTCAATCTTGTGCAGTAACTTGGATCTAAAATTAAAAATAGCATTGACTCTAGTGTTCGTGGTTTTAGTGACTTTGATGGTGGCTGGCAGCCTTGCGTATGTAATTTTCGTGGATTTAGATCCCGAATTCCTGGCACAAAAGGCTGAGGTTGCGGCTGTATACGAAATTTGGGGAACCAGCTCTGAATTATTAGAGATTGCTTTAGCGTTATCTTCGTTCGCTATCGCTAGTGGAATGCTCCTCGGTTGGCATCTGACACGGCGTCTTCATAAGCTTGTTGAACTGGTAAAGAAGATTAAAGAAGGCGAGCTAACTGCAAGAGCTGATGTTCGTGGTGATGATGAGATTGCCTACCTTGCTGATAATCTTAACGACCTTGTGAGACATTTAGAAAATGAAAACATAAGATCTAAAGATGCTTGATTTCATTGATTTCATTAAGCTAATTGGTGGTTTTGTTTATCTCCTTGTGGGCGGAGAGCTTTTGGTCCGAGGCTCCCTTGGGTTGGCTCGTGAAAAAAACTTATCGCCCGTAATTGTTGGCATGACGATAGTCGCGATGGGAACCTCTGCACCAGAACTAATGGTTTCAGGCTACTCTGCCTTGTCAGGGCATCCCGGGATTGCAGTTGGTAATGTCGTTGGCAGTAATATTGCGAATGTTTTGTTAGTCATGGGAGTACCAGCGCTAATATATCCTATATCGTGTGCTCAAAATGGTCTAGTAAGACAGACAAGTCTGATGGTAGTGATGTCTTTTTTATTAATCCTAATGCTGATATTTGAGCCAATAACTAAATTTGAAGGCATATTTCTGCTTATTATTTTGGCGGTTTTTCTTATTTTGACTATGCGGGGGGCGGCCGTAATGCCTGGTCTTGAGGATCCTGAAGAAGAGATGAAGAAAGAGTTCGGGCTGCCCTCCAGTACTGCTGGCATATTCCTGTTAGTGGTATTAGGCATTGTCATGCTTCCTCTCGGAGCTAACCTTGTTGTTGATGGTGCAGCAGGTCTTGCTAGGAGTTGGGGGGTTTCCGAAGCAGTTATTGGCTTAAGTCTTATTGCTCTAGGTACGTCTTTGCCTGAACTTAGTACTACAGTAGTGGCTGCATTTCACAGAAGTTCAGAAGTTATAATCGGTAATGTGATTGGGAGCAACCTGTTTAATATATTGGCGATATTGGGATTTACGGCTTTACTCACAGACATACCTGTAAATCCGCAATTCATTGTATTCGATGTCTGGGTAATGCTAGGGTGCGCTGTCCTACTATCGTTATTTGTATGGACTAAAGCAACAATGGGGCGGTTTACCGGCGTTGCGTTATTGACGAGTTATGTAACCTATCTAATTGTTATATATTGATGGTATCGGATAGATCTGTTCTGACTAGTGTAATACTGATGGTAACTTTGCAATCCTGCGGGGTCTAATTGTCCTCAAATTTCTACCAATCATATTGTAGATTAAGGCTTACTTGGCGACCCGAAGCAGGCGTGCCAGGGAACTGCTGAAAATCTTCATCCAATATATTTTCTGCGGAGGCAGAAATTGTTAAACCATGTATAGCATTAGGAACCAAGATTATTGACGCTGACGCAAGGTAGGATCTTGCTGAGGTTGCTCGCAGGGGGTTTTCTTCTTGGAGCCGGAATTCATTATCCAAACGAAACTCGATTTGGTCTGTTAACCTATACCGAACAGCGATGGTTGCGCGATGACGAGCAAAATTTAACGCGTAAAAGCTTGCGTCCACTGAAGCATCACCATAATTCGAGTCCTTATCCAAAAAGGTATATCCTGCTGTAATGTCCATTTCGCTCCAAGAGTACCCAAGGAGAACCTGAGCTCCGCGCACATTGATGTCTACATCATTGGCCTGTCTTGAAAATGGTGCGTCTCCTGAGAAGGTCCAATCTACTAGGTTCCGGTCGCGTCGATAGAAAAAAGATAAATCGGCGGTACTACTATTCGACTGATATCCAAGGTCTATTGATGCTTGATCTGCGCGTTCACGACCCAGCATCGCATTACCCCCGAACATCCCTGTTGGTCTTGAGTTTAGTACAGTGTAACCAGGAAGCTGAGAGCTGCGGGCATACTCAAATTTTAGGTATCGTGAGCCTGTATTCGTCGCTTGAACAAATGCTATTCCAAGTGCAGGAGAAACTGCAGTATCGTCTCGGTTCGATAAATCAACGGATGCTCCGGTAGAAAAGATTATTTTGTGCTCATTGGTATCTAAAATGACGAGTGAGGGAAAGAGGCCTAGGGAAAGATAGTCGCGAGAGTTAAATCTTCCCTCAGTCAAGTCGGTGGACCTAACCAATTCATCAGACGTAACCTGCAAGGCATAGTCCCAATCCCAATCTCCGCGATAAATTGACCCATTTACACCAATTCCATAAACTCGTGTTTTGTGATCAAAAGACCCAGTTGTACCAGACTCTTTTGTCGTTCTGTCGAAATCATAGTTGTCATCTAATATTCGAACGTACCCTCCCACCTCGAGCCATGCATTCTCCGTCTGAAGACGATGATTCGCTAGGATCAATACCGTCTCTGTATGGTCAGTTTCGGAAAGCGTAGCAATGCCAGTGTACGCTCCCGGCCAACCAAAAAATTTTTCCTGATAGGCTATAATAATATCGGACTGACTATCGATTGTTGCTCTCTGAAATTGAAGATTAAAACGTTCGAAAGAATGGTCTCCATATGGGACGCTGCCGTCTCCCTGAGAGAATGCTGCAGATCCCTGGAAGGCTAAATTTCGACTTCCCATGCCTGGATTTGTGAATGCAATATTTAGGATCTCGTTGCGCAAGTTATCACTACCAATACCAGCTCTTGCGGAACCACCATTTTTGACTTTAGGTATGCTGTAAGCGATGGTTGCGATATTCGAGTTAAATCCCCCAAGGGTATTTTCCAGTCCTAATTGCACTTTCGGCTGAGATAATAAACGTGGATCGATCGGAATATCTGCAGCGTAGTGGCCTGTCTGAGGATCTAGTATGTTCAAAGGACCGATTTTGAAACCAACATTTTCAAACAGACTACCTCGAGTTGTCACGTCAGCTTGCCCTTCCGCTAGACCCCGGACTTGAAGCTCAATGGATGGGTCAAACCGCAAAAGTGTTACGGTGGAGGCATAGGTGCCCGCAGGGCTGTCAAGAGCAACTTTTTTTGCCCTAACTTCAATTTCTTCGATCCACTCTATTTCATTTTCTAAGGGCTCTCCGACACCAAAAGCGGATGCTGCCATCCAAAATGCCATAAATGTTGCAACTAGCCTTCCTGATAAGTTCACTACTTTCTTCCCCCCCCAAAAGGTTTCTCTTGGCAACTCAGTATGTTTTTATGAAAGGTACGTTCAAAAATGTTCTCCTATCTCTAAGATAGCCCGCAATTGAAATGTGATGCGAGGCTAGATTCGATGTCTATTAAATTCCTGTCAAACTTTGTTCACGCTTGCCATGGTTTAAGGCTCAATATCACGAGATGTTAAAGGTTGAGCCGGATAGAGTACTGATGCCCACCCACTTTTTAGAGAGAGGCAATATTTAAACATCGCTACCTAATTATAAAAGCCTTCATCAAACTATAAAAGGGGGAGTTGTTTCCCACGTATCAGATTTTAAGTTTTGTTAGAGTTTTAAACTGAGTGCAGGGCTTATCGATTTTGTAAAGTTCTTGGATCGTATGAAATTCGATGTTAGTTTGTTTCAGAAAGACTTTTTGATTAACAAAGGAAATATAGCTGAACGTTGCTAACCTGAATACTATTTCCTAGCTCCATTCTATCTCTAGGAAAGCGCAGTCCCTTATGATAATTGAGTTGAACGTTTGCAATCAACGAATAATGTGCAACATTGCTCTTGTCTAATTTTTGGAGTGCTAATGCTTTTTTTTGAACATATTCCAGTTGGTTACTGCAGTGAGGTCGGCAGTTGGCAGCTGACTGCTCCAGAGGTTATTGAATTTGCAAAAGTTTGGGATCCCCAGTCATTTCATACCGATCAAGAGGCTGCTAAGAGTTCAGTGTATGGTGAATTAGTTGCATCTTCGCTTCATATTTTTGCAATTTGCACCAAGCTTTTTAATGACCACTCGGACAGAATCCAAGTTATGGCAATGCTAGGGAAAGATCGAATCAAATTACTAAAGCCGGCACGAGCCAATGATTTGCTCATTTATAACACTGTTTGTGTGGAGGCTAAACCATCAAAATCGAAGCTGGATCGCGGAATTATCGTGCTTTCAGATACCTTGGCTCGAGATACTGGAGAAGTGATTATGACTCAAGAGGTAACTTTGATGGTAGCGAGATCGCCTGAGCACGCTTGCCAATGAGACATTGAATCGTACTCCAGATAGGTCTTTTATCAGTGGTGATTGAAACGTTTTTGGCTTTTGTATAACAAGGCCTGATCGAAATCTACATGCCGAAAGTGACGTATCGGCAGGGGCATAAAAAATATTTTCTTAAAAAAACGGTACGGGGTTACTTGATGTGGTAAGTCCTGACGTTGCATTTCATGTCTCTCAATGCAAGTCTATCGTTAAAGCCTGTATGCTAAGGGTAAGTAATCACTAGTAAGGTCTCATGAATAAAAAGCTAAGTTCTTTTATCCCAATTCTTTATTGGACTGATGGTTACTGTCTTGATGATTTTCGTGCTGATTTCGTGGCAGGTGTCGTTGTCCTTTTCATAACGGTTCCTCAAGTGATTGCCTATGCATTTCTTGCAGGACTTCCTCCTCAGGCGGGGCTTTATGCTTCCCTTGCTTCATTGATCATTTATTCTCTCATCGGGAGTTCAAGGACGCTCGCTGTTGGTCCCACCGCAATTATTGCGATGATGACCCTAGAAGTTGCATCGTCTTTTGCGGTACCAGGCAGCGAAGAATATATCCAAATAACTGTAAAGCTTGGATTTATTACTGGTATCTTACTTCTGATACTGCGATTGGTTAATTTTGGGAATATCATCAGCTTTCTTAGTCACGCAGTGGTCACTGGGTTTATAACTGCTGCAGCAATTGTTATCGTCGTCAATCAGCTGCCACCATTAGTCGGGCTCTCGAGTTCTGCTAGCACTACAGTGTTTGGAGTGTTTTCCTATTTGGGAGCTCACAACGTCAATACGGTAGTGCTCATAATTTCTCTTTTTTCCTTCATGGTGCTCATTTTTTGCCGCTCAGGCCTAGGAACACTTTTTTTATCCTTTGGTTTTTCCAAAGCGTGGTTGTCAGTTTTATCAAAGTCTGCCCCGATGTATATGATCATCGGTGGTATCACTGTAACAAGTCTTTATAAATTGGATGAATTATCTGGGGTGCCCGTTGTAGGGTCGGTACCTGCAGGGCTTCCCGTTATTTCTCTAGTTTCATTTTCTCTAGCTGAGGTTAGGGAGCTTCTTCCATCGGCGTTATTGATCGCCATGGTGGTATTTATGGAAAGTATTTCTATCGGGTCTGCTATGGCGAGCAAGAGGAGAGAAAAGATTTCGCCGAATCGCGAACTTGTGGGACTAGGATTCACGAATATTGGTGCCTCTGTCTGGGGTGGCTTTCCAGTCGCTGGCAGTTTTTCTCGCACGGCTGTTAATTTTACTTCTGGCGCACGAACCCCAATCGCATCAATAATCACTGCCATGTTTCTTGTTTTAACATTATGTTTTTTCGCATCAACATTTTACTTCTTACCAAAAGCAGTCTTGTCTGCAATTATTGTGTTTTCGGCACTACAATTAATTGACTTCTCGGCAATTAGAAAGATTTTTGCCTTTAACTATTCCGATGCTGTCACATTTTCTTTTACATTCTTTGCTGTTCTTATATTTGGTGTCGAGTCCGGTATCCTTACTGGTATTGTTATCTCATTTGTTTTACTGATCCGGAGTAGCAGCCGTCCACATATTGCGGTTGTTGGAAGAGTGGGCGAATCTGAGCATTTTCGTAATGTTTTGAGGTATGAAGTTACAACCTCTTCGTCTCTGTTAGCGGCTAGGATTGATGAAAGCTTGTACTTTGTAAATGCTCGCTATATCGAAGCATTTTTTCTAAACGAAGTTGCGGATAGGCCTGATGTCAGGGATGTCCTTATAATATGTACGGCGACAAACTTTATTGATACGAGCGGTTTAGAAATGATTGAGGCATTATCGGAGAATCTGGAGGAAGTGGGCGTTAAGCTCCATTTGGCAGAGGTCAAAGGTCCAGTGATGGATAAACTTATGGGAACCGATTTTTATCGGCGGATGAAAGGAGAGATTTTCTTCACCACTGACTTAGCTTTTCAGAAGTTAGGAGATATTTGATTTAAAGAGTTTGCATGACATAAGCTAGGATGGGGAGCCTGCGGTTGGATTCTACAAAGAGTAAATGCTCACTTCGTAATCGATAAGATTTTCTTGAATAAAAATAAATCTGCCTTCTACACCCTTGCCAGACAAAACTGCTGGAAGCCAATAGCGATCGTCTTCCCACATTTGGTCGTAAGGGACGTCTTCCTTGTTAAACCAGATTGGCTTTGCTTCTGCCGTTTCTTGTGGAGTACCGATGTAATCCGAAGCAACAAAAACGCAACCTTGTAAACGCGGCGTATCTTCTGAGTGGAACAATAGCAGCCCTGCTGCTCTCACATAAATGGGTGTGATACAAAGTTCTTCCGTTGTTTCCCGAATTGCACACTGTTTCGGTGTTTCTCCCCGCTCAAGCTTTCCCCCCGGACCATTGATTTTGCCTGCACCCAGACCACGTTTTTTGTGAATTAATAGAACTTCGGTATCTTTTACCACAAATAGTAAAGTTGCTACTTGCTCGGGTTCCCAAGATTCCCAGTCGACATCGTCTATGCGCATTGGTGCTTTTTCAGTTTTGGAGGATTAATATTAGCAGATCCCTGGTTGGTCTAATTTAGGTTTTATTAGAGCAGGGTGAGAAACTTTCTTGAAAACGCAATTTTAGACCCAATCATGTAAACTGTACGGTCGAAGCACGCGTATTTATTTGCACATAATGACTTATCATTGAGGAAAAAAATTAAAAAATGACCGCGAAGCCTTTTTCAAGCCAGCTACCAGCAGTCTCTACTGGTACTATGCCTGCCTACATCGACTCCTTGAAGAGTATCCCCAAGTTGTCGAAAGAAAGAGAGATCTCACTTTTTAAACGATATAGAGACCACAATGATTTGGAGGCCGTACGCGAGATAGTGATGGCCCACCTACATTATGTAGTATATATCGCTCGCGGCTACTCAGGGTACGGCTTGCCAATAGAGGATCTTGTTCAACAAGGGAACTTGGGTTTAATGAAGTCCGTTAAACGCTTCAGTTTAGATCACGACGTGCGACTAGTCTCTTTTGCAGTGCATTGGATAAAAGCTGAGATCCACGAGTACATTCTTAAGAACTGGAAAATTGTCAAAGTCGCCACCACCAAGGCGCAACGAAAATTATTTTTTAACCTTCGGAAGGCAAAGAAAAGGCTGGGATGGCTCAATGGTGAAGAAGTCAACTTGGTAGCGCACAATTTGGGCGTGAAACCTCATGATGTCCTCGAAATGGAGCAGCGGCTTTCAGCTCACGATGAGAGTTTCGAACCTCTTGACTCTGACCAAGAAGAGACGATCGCGGGTCCGTCAAGTTACCTCACAAGTGGCGAAGAAGGAGACCCGGCATCGCTAGTGGCCTCGTCAGAGCTAACGGAAATGCGAATTAGAGGGCTGGAGAAAGCGCTCGCTTCTCTGGACGATCGTTCGAGGGATATTGTAGTTCACCGATGGCTAACGGATGTCAGGCTCGGCCTAAAGGAATTGGCTGAAAAGTACAACGTTTCCATGGAACGAATTCGTCAAATCGAGTCTCGAGCGATGGCCACAATGAGACCGCACATTGATGGTCAAAATGCCTTCGATTGAGCAAGATGTAAAATAGAGTTGGGTAGCCGGGAGTTCCTCCCTGCTGCACCAGCGATTGCCCCATTGGCGCACCGAAACATTGAACAAGATCCGTAATTGCACTGAAGTATCGTTCGGGAAAGTCAATGGACTTGGCTCAGACACTTGGTCGTACGCTGTTTACCTCATTAAGGCCAAGTCAGACCTCGGAATACTACTGGACGTCACTCGCTGAGATCTAAGCAAGCTGTTGCCGTTGAAAGAGGTCAAAGCCCTTTTTTAAAAATAGGTTGATTCGGTAAAACGGAACGGAGGTCCCAAACTGATGATACGATTAAATTCTCATAACTTGAGTCATCACCCTCTACGGAGAACACGTAAAAGCTCATTCGACGATTAAATCTTTTGCTTTTGACCCCTAAAATTCGTCGGTCCGCTTGCTTACCTTCGTGTGAGGTAAGTTTGGGTGTTGTAATGCAGTCGGTGCGCAGTAAAGCATTTAAGAATAAAAAAGCTCCACATTCGAGAAGACATATATCTATTTTTCTTAATCTTTGTATTAGGTTTATCAATGGTCTCTAGACATACTGGATGTTTGATAGACGCAGAGGAAATGCGTCAGAACTTCCCATTACAGAGCATTGATAAGGTTCCCCTTAAGAGAATCAAAATAAGCCTAAATTAATGGGAAAGCTATCGGTAGTTTAGTGCGTCTGATTAATGGATATTTTCTACAAAAAACCACTTTTATATTATTTTGATACTAAAAAAGCTTTATATTACATCTATAATACCTTTTATAGCTTTAAAATCGGTAAAATATGGGAATAAAGATATTTTTCCTCGTATATATAGGAATAATTAGAAATAAATCAATAAATATCTCATATAAAGTAAAATAAGTATTTATTTCGACTAAAATAAATAAAATGTGGGTTAAAAAGTTTAAAAATACATCTAAATGATAGATTTATGTACTATTTTTGCACAAAAAAATGATTTTTTAATCCTCAATTTAAAAAGGCTGCAACCTCTGGTTTACGATGACCTTTTTCACTGATGTGCTAAAATATAACGAAGTTTAAAAGTCAGTCGTGAATGTTTGGTTCGCTTTAATGAAGATGTCCTGTCTTTTAGTAATAAAAATGGACGTGGTAGTCAGTGCTGCTGAGCATTAAGTCGGCAATATTAGTAAGTAAATCCTAGGAGGAAACCTATGCCAGATTTGGCAGATGATCTGAACAACTTAGTTATGGATCCAGCCGCCCAACCGCTGTTGGATGCAGTAAAAAAGCATATTAAAGAAAATGTTGAACCAATCTCAGAAGAATTTCATGCCTTGAATGATGAAAAAGAAGATCGTTGGTCATGGCATCCGAGGCAGCTAGAGTTGCTAGAAGGTGCTAAACAAAAAGCAAAAGACAGTGGTTTGTGGAATTTCTTTCTGCCGGATGCGGAGACGGGTGAAGGTTTAAAAAATTTGGATTATGCCTATATAGCGGCTGAGCTCGGTCGATTCCCGCTTTCGTCAGAAACGCTTAATTGCAGCGCCCCTGACACTGGTAATATGGAGGTGCTGGAAAGGGTAGGGACTCCTGAACAAAAGGAAAAGTGGTTGAAACCTTTATTGAATGGCGAAATTCGATCTGCTTACGCTATGACCGAGCCGGGACTTCCGTCATCCGATGCAAAGAATATCAGTACTAGTGCGGTTCTTGACGGTGACGATTGGGTAATCAACGGAGAAAAATATTATATCTCAGGTGCTGGGGATCCAAGATGTAAAATTATGATAACTATGGTAAAGACAAGTCCTGATGCAGCACCGAGTCGTCAACAGTCTCAAATTTTGGTGCCTAAAGACACTCCAGGAGTGGATATCTTAGGACCTATGCACGTCTTCAACAATGATGATGCACCTCATGGCCATATGCATATCAAATTCGATAATGTTCGTGTACCTAAGGAAAATGTGCTCCTGGGTGAGGGACGGGGTTTTGAAATCTCTCAGGTTCGTTTGGGTCCTGGGCGAATCCATCACTGTATGCGATCAATCGGTCAAGCTGAGAGAGCTTTGGAATTGATGGTGAAACGAGCAGGCTCTAGGGTGGCTTTCGGAAAGCCTATCGTCAAACTAGGTAAGAATCTTGAAGTCGTTTCAAGAGCGAGGATTGATATTGATGCTTGTAAATTAATGGTCCTTCGAGCAGCTAAGGCGATGGATGTGCTTGGTAACAAGGAAGCTAGAGTTTACGTCAGTGCCGTAAAAGCCATGGTGCCTGAGATCACCTGTCGCATCATCGATCAGGCAATCCAGATGCATGGTGCTACTGGTATCTCCAAGTGGACTCCACTTGCGCAGATGTATGCGGGCCAACGTACTTTGCGTCTGGCTGATGGCCCGGATGAAGTCCATCATATGGTCGTGGGACGAAATGAAGTTCAGAAATACGACCTCTGGTAAGCAAGTTATCCTTCTAGAAAGAGGCCTAAGCTAGGCCTTTTTCTAGAAGTTGTTAGGAAGGAACGCGGATAGACATTCCTCTTAGCATTAAGCCTTAGAACAAGGGCAGAATCAGGCCGATCTAGGACTATTTTTAGCTTGCGGGGGACTCTCCCATAGCAACTAGGAGATAAATATGGGCCGCCTAATCAACTTGATACATGGCGGCCCACCGAAATAACATCCCGCTTAGTACCGAGCCATTATTTACGAGGTTTTCCCGTCCAGTTGGGGGCGCGTTTTTCGGAGAAGGCTAGGGGGCCTTCAATGAAGTCCTCCCCGTTAGTCATCGCCTCGATGGAATCATACTGGTACTCCATAGAATCCTGCAAAGATGCCATAGACAAGCTTTTATAAGCTACGTCTTTACTCGCGCGAATAGATAAGGGCGCACAAGCAGTGATCATATCTGCCCATTCTCTAGTGCGCTCCATCAAGTTGTCATGAGGCACGACTTCGGTCACAAACCCAAGCTGATAACCTTCTTCTGCAGGGACATGTCGGCCGGTAAGCATCATACCTAGCGCCCTTTTTGGTCCAATCTCTCTTGGTAGACGGTTCATTCCCCCGGCAAGAGCCGCTAAACCAACTTTGGGTTCTGGTAGTGCGAATACCGCTTTATCAGAGGCAATTATAAGATCGCATGCCAATGCAATTTCAAAGCCGCCACCCATCGCAACACCATTAACGGCTGCGATAACTGGTTTTATCATATCGAAACGTGAGGATAGACCTCCGAACCCCATCGGCATCGGCACTCGCTCTCCGCCTTCAGCCTGATATCGTAGATCGTTTCCAGCACTAAAGCCTCTACCCTCACCTGTGATAATTGCTACCCACATATCATCATCAGCATCGAAATCGTTAAAGACTTCACCAAGTTCAGCATTACCTGGGGGATGCAAAGCATTCAGACGTTCCGGGCGATTAATACGTACGGTCATAATATGATCCGCTTTTTCAACAATACAGAATTCTGGCATTACTACTCCTAATTGAATCTAGTAAACAAGTTGGCTGACAATAAGTGTTCCTGAGTAAAGGTGCAAGAGGGCTTGATTGTATTAGGGTGATGACTGGATAATCTCTTTTTTGAGCTATTTTCCTGGAGATCGTTATGGCTATGATATCAGCTGAAATCTTGAGCGAGTTAGGTAATCTTGATACGCCAACAATATGCAATGCTGTTGAAGTCGTGGTTCCTGAACGCCGAAATAGAGGCTTCAGCACAAGACCTTTTTTTTGCGCCCATCCAAAATTACCACCCATCGTTGGTTATGCAAGAACAGCCCGAATAAGATCACAACATAAGCCAATAAAATCTGGCGATGCCATGGGGTACTACAGCTATATTAGTGAAGGTGGCCCCGTACCAAGTATTGTTGTAATCGACGATGTCGACGATATGCCTGGGTACGGGGCATTTTGGGGCGAGGTCAACACCAATGTTCACTATGGACTAGGGTGTATTGGTCTTGTAACTAACGGGAGTGTTCGAGATATTAACGCCTCAGCAGAGAACTTCCAGATGTTGGCGGGGATGGTGAATCCCTCTCATGCTTGGGTACATGTTGTGGATTGGGGTAGTCCCGTTAATGTGCATGGGATGGAGGTTGAGGATAGTGACTTAATCCACGCAGACATGCATGGCGCCTGCGTGATCCCAGAAGGGTTGGAGGAAAGCATCATTAAGGAGGCGAAGCATATCGCAGCCCAAGAGGCGATTCTTATCGAGGAAAGCAGAAAAGCAGGATTTAATGTAGATAAGATTAGAGATGCATATAGAAGGATGGCTGAAATACATTAGGACATCCATTCAGCGTAAACTTTTGATAATACGTTCCGATTCTTCAAGGTTATTGATTATGTCGCTCCTCATTTTTATTAGATCGACACCATCCGCACTTTTTTGGTCTTCCATGTAGCGAGCATAAACACCGTGGACTATGGCCGCAGACTTCCAGCGGTTAAACCCCAGGTAGAAATTGAGCCTTGAGAGGTCTTGGTTTGTAATGCTCTCATAGCGTTCGGCTAGGTATTCTCTGGGAGGGAATCCGGATTGCGCAGTAATGGAATCGGGATTTTTTGGTAAAGAGGCATCTGAAGGCTGCCATGACATAAGAGCGTATGCGAGGTCAGCTAAAGGGTCACCCAGAGTAGAGATTTCCCAATCTACAATAGCAGCAATTCTACTGTCTGGTCCCACTAGCGTATTGTGGAAGCCATAATCTCCGTGAACGACGCGAGCGAAATCCTGTTCGGGCAGATTATCTAAGAAAAACCTTCGCAAGTCATGTGCTCGGGAGTCATCGAGCTGTGCCGATTCAGAGGAAGAAGTCCACGAGTGATACCATGTCTTAACCTGGCGAGCCACATACCCCTCTTTTCTGCCAAGGTTGCCTAACCCGATCTCATCAGGATTAAGATTATGGAGCGCTGCTAACTTGTCAATAAATGAATTCGCTAGTACTTTTCGGTTAGCTTCGGGAACCAAATCGCGGACGTCATTAGCATTGTATAAAGGGCTTCCTTGGACGAATCCCATAATATAAAACCAAGCTCCCGTAACAGTAATGTCCTCACAAAATGCGATAGGTTCTGGAACAGGAACGTCGGTACCAAACAAGGCTGATATGATTGACCATTCCCTCGACATATCATGTGCCTTGGGCAACAGTTTACCTCGCGGAGGCCGACGGATAACCGCTATGGTCCCATCGGTATCCTCGATCTGGTAAGTGAGATTGGAGTGTCCTCCTGGTAACTGGGTCCAAATAAACGGAGGTCTGAGAGACGAGACCTGGTCCTTAACCCACGTCTCTACATTCGCTACATCATAGCCCTCGGGCTTTTGTTCAGTCATTACATTCAAAGTCCTGTCATTAACTGTAGCAACTTACATGGGTTTGGTTGATTTTGCACTGTATTGTGTATCCCAAAATCCAGTCTTAATTCATGAGCGTAAAAACCAGTGCTAGTAGTGTCAGTGCAGCCACACCTGACATTTCCCCAAGGTAGCCCTGGTCCCACATACGGCTTGCTAGTCTAGCCAGTGCTGGTGGCCGTATTCAGGGGCCAGGTTTACGGCAGCGGCTATCAGTCTCTATTGCCGGCGGCGTACAAAAGGCTTCAGTGTTTTTAAGGTTGTAGGCCCTGCCAAATTTTTGATTAATTTGAATCTTCTATTTTAAGTTCCGGTAAAGCCAGGAGATCTTGTTGGTTGAAAATTTAGGGTAATATTAGCTTTGGGAGGAGCGGTATGGTTTTTAATACGAACAAACTTGGTGAAAGTAGTATTTCGCTGACAGAGATGGGTTTTGGCGGAGCACCTTTGGGAGGTGTTGGTAAAAGGGCTTCTGAAGATCAAGCGATGGAAATTCTTAGGGTGGCCTATGAGTCGGGTATCAGATATTTTGATACCGCGCCCCTTTATGGGCATGGCCTCTCTGAGAAGCGCATCGGGAAATTTTTAAATACCATCTCTCGGGATAGCTTTGCAATCTCTACTAAGGTGGGGCGGCTGTTGGTGCCAAAAGACGAGGGACAGCGGGATCAGATGATGCATGATGATGAGGCTTTATCGATCATATATGACTATTCATACGAAGGTGCGAAAACCTCTCTTGAGGCAAGTATTAGTAGGTTGGGTATTGATCACGTTGATTTACTGTTATGCCATGATATTGATAAATGGACCCATGGCGACGGTCAGCCAGAGATATTAAAAAAAGCGCAGCAGGGCATACTGCCGGCTTTGTGTGATCTGCGAAGCGAAGGAGTTATTAAAGCGATTGGGCTTGGCGTAAATGAGTCGGAGGTTTGTAACGAGGTAATGAATAACTTTGATGTGGATTGTTTTCTTCTCGCGGGCAGATTTACTTTACTCGAACAAGCACCCCTCGATGACTTGCTTCCTCGATGTATTGATAACAATGTTTCCATCATCATAGGTGGTCCCTACAACTCAGGTATGCTGGCGAGTGTCCAACGAGGTAATGCGACCTATGACTACAAGCCGGTAGACGATTTGCGGTGGGAGAAAGCACAGAAAATTCGGAGGGTGTGCGATGCACATGGAGTTGATTTGAGAGCGGCCGCTCTGCAGTTTCCACTAAAACATCCAGCCGTTGTATCGATTGTTCCTGGAGTTTGGAGGATGGAGGAACTGAGGTCTAATCTAGACTTTCTTGATGCAGATATACCCGATTCTCTTTGGCAAGACCTTTCTAATGCTAACCTCTTGAGGTTAGACGGGATAAATCTCTAATGATTTAAAGGGTAAAAACTTTTCCCCCTTTTTTTATCAATGGTTTATCCTGTTGGTTCGCTTAAACCTAGCTTTGTAAAGAGGAGAGAAAAATGACCAGTTTCCAGTTTATCGAGACTGATAGAGTTGGCACGGACGATCGTGTCGGTAGAATTACGTTGAATAGACCAGAGAAAATGAACGCCTTGAGCCAAGAACTTCTTTATGAGTTGAGCGAGGCCTTACATGATATGGAAGCCGACCATACCGTTCGGGTAATTATCCTGCGAGGTTCTGGACGCACCTTTAGTGCTGGATATGACTTGACTCCAGCTCAGGGAGGCGCAGACGCAGTCGTGCGCAACCATAAGAGACAGGATGAACAAGGACGAAGACTTGTTATGGGTATTCGTACTGGGATGCAACAGATTACCGATATTCACATGTATTTTTGGAACATGTCCAAGGTAACTATCACCCAGATCCATGGTTATGCTTTGGCGGGTGGTTGTGAACTTGCGATGATGGCAGATCTCGTTGTGGCAGCGGATGATGCACAGTTAGGGCACCCGGGGTGTCGGGGGTTAGGTACGAGTCGGACTGGCGTCATATGGCCACTTGTATTTGGGATGCGGAAGGCTAAAGAGCTCTACTACACTGGGGAGAGTGTTTCAGGTACTGAAGCGGAAGAAATTGGAATGATTAATTATGCGTGGCCCATGGATGAGTTAGAAGAGCGGACAATTGCGTTTGCAGATCGTATCGCTATCGCCTCTGCTGATCATTTGGGTATCCTGAAAGTAAATATGAATCGCTTCTATGAGAACATGGGTATTTACTCTTCAGTACGCAGCAGCACTGACCTTGACGCAGCAGGGCAGTTCACTGAATTTTCTTACGGTTTCCAGGACCGTATGCGAGAAGGAGGTCTAAAGGAAGCTCTTTCCTGGCGTGATGGACCATATAAAGATTCAGATTGGTATAAGCGATAAAGATATCCATGGAACGTTTGGAGGAATTGAAACTCAAGCAGCGCGACTTCGTACGAGAGCGCGGCTGGGAGCAGTTTCATTCCCCCAAGAACCTCGCGATGGCGCTTTCTGTAGAGGTCTCTGAAATACTGGAATTATTACAGTGGTCAACAGAAGTTGAAAGTGAGTCTCTTAGTGGTGAAGAGATGTCTGCTATACGAGATGAGATCGGCGATGTTTTGAATTATCTAGTATTACTTGCAGATCGTTTAGATATTGAACCTGTAGAGGCTGCTCTAAAAAAGATCGAAAAGAATCGCGAAAAGTACCCCGTTAATATTGAATATAGTAGTGATTTGAACAAAAACGTTTGACGACAAAGGCTGTCACAAGTGCTTTGACTAGGCACCAATCTGGGGGATAGAAATGTAGTCCCATGGGACTCATTTTTTGATGATCTGATCCTCGGCTTTCCGCGAAAGTTTTATCTTCAAATACTTCATTTTTTGGTGGGTTATGTAACTTCTATCCGGGCCTTCTCTCCTTGCTTCGGTACTCCTTCAGCCAACTTAAAAATCCAATTACTACAATTACTAAATATATCGCGAACAAAAAAGCAGTAAAATATAGTTCTCTATCTAAATATATAAAGATAGATATCCCGTCTATAACAAACCAATAAATCCAATTTTCGAGTATTTTTTTTGCAACCATAAATGTCGTGACGATACTCGCCCAGGTCGTAAAGGAATCTAGGAAAGGAAAATATGCGTTACTGGTTTTGATAAGAAGAAGCCCTGAGGCCAAAGTGGCTAGTAAAACTCCAAAAACTGCCAAAGCGTGAGTCTTTATTGACCAAGTCGTAATTGTGATCCCATGACGCTGGGTCCCGCCTCGGGACCACTGGTACCAGCCATAGATCGCCATCGCTATATAATAAATTTGGAGTCCAGACTCCATGTATAGCTGTACGCGCCAGAAAATTACTAAAAATATTATTGTAGATATAAGCGCTGCGTACCAACAAAGAATATTTTCTTTCACTACCAGAGTGAGGTACGCTAAGGCGAAGAGGACCGCAGTCAGTTCCATTAAAGAACTTGATTGGAACTGACTGACTAACGGTTCAAACACTGCAGCTTCCTAAAAATGAATTCGGGCCGTAATACCAAGAGTTCTTGGTTCCCCGAATTGATAATAGGGCTCATTTATCCATCCATTCAAGGGGTTATTTCCAAAGTAGAAACCTCTCGTCTTATATGTTTCATCAAGTATGTTTCGACCCCATATGGACAACTCATATTGTTCTAACAGATATTTTAATGTTGCATGAGCGAGATTCATAGAATCCGATTGAATATCATGCCCATTCGAGAAATAAAACTTGTCTTTACCTTCTAGCTGCAAGTTAAAAGATACTGCCTCTGAAAATAGATAGCTCGCTGAAACCGAGTACTGATACCCAGGTGCGTGTGCCTGTTCTCGGTTTGTTTTCTCTACTGGCGTTGCAGGATAGGTATCAATGTCCTGTACGGTAAGATTTCCAAGCTTTGTTTCGAGTAAACCAAGACTTGCGGTAAGCGAAAGGTTGTCAGTGGCCCGAAAAGTTAGATCAAATTCCAGGCCGCTATTAGTGCCCTTGTCCACATTATCGAGGTAAGATTTCCAGTCTGCAGGGGGAAACAGGATCCAAGCTTTGGCCTGCATGGCCTTCCTTTCCATATGAAATATAGACAGTGACCAGGACAGGCGTTCCTGTTGAGCGCGTACACCTGCTTCGTAGCTAAGCAAAGATTCTGATTGGAATTCGAGTCGTTGGTTGAGGAAGCTGGCGATTTCCAAATTCGTCCCTGTCCCGATCCCAGCCGCAGCCTGCCCATTGATTCCCCCAGCTTTATAACCTTGACTAATCATGCCGTACATTATTAGATCTTCGAGAGCGTATTCTATACTGAGTCTTCCACCCCAAGAGCTGTCTGTTGGAGTAGCATTCACTCCGGCACTATCAAGATAAGAATTATCGTAGGTCTCCCAACGGACCCCACCAGCGAGACTAAGTTGTTCTCGCGCTAGCCAATTGAATTGACTATAAAAAGAAAGTCTCTTTGTGCTGAATTCGCTCGAAAAAACGCTAGGGTATAAACCCCAACTGTCCTCCCAGTGGTCATTATAATTAAGGTCAACGTCCTTCCGATACGAGTACATCCCCAATACCCAGTTTATATCATTCGGAAGTTCCGCTTTTCCTCTGGAAGAAACTCGAATATCTAAGCCATAGCTATCCCTTTGCCTCTCATTATTTTCGCCACCACGAACACCGCTTTTATCGAAATTGGACCAGTCCCAGTCAAATCCATATTCAAGATCAGTATCTTCGCGGAAAAGGTTGACGTTGAAAGTAAATAGGTCTGATTCATTTACGATGTTGAAGGCAAGAGCATTAGACTGCTGCCGATCGTGCCCTGGTTCGTCCGAGTCTGTATATCGAGTATTGTCCAAAGAGAAAGCGTCGTAGCCATTATCGGTATCATAAGATGATAACGTAACATCTACCCGCGTCTTTTCGGTTGCACGCCAGCGAATTTTCCCTTTGAGCATTTGTTCATCGAAATTGTTAGAATCATCTATCGACAGAAAGTTATTCTTGATAAAACCATTACTTGTAAATCGTTGAAAAGCTAACCTTCCGCTTAGGGTTTGCGAAATAGGCCCACTGATTACAGCCCCAAAATCTGCGTTACTGTAAGTCCCCGTACCAAAGGACAACATACTTTCAAACTCATCTGAAGGTGGATTTGACTCAAGCAGTATTAGACCCCCTAAAGCATTTGACCCAAACGCTGTTCCTTGAGGCCCCCTAAGTATTTCAATTTGTCGAATATCGAATAAAGTTCCAGCAAGACCTATCCCGCTAAAATCTACTCCATCGATAATTAATCCAACTGATGTATCAAGAGGATCTTTAAACTGACTTCTTTCTCCGATACCGCGTATTTGAACAAAACGGCCTCTGGATGCACCTGATGCGAAATTAACGTTAGGTGCTATACCTAACAGCTGATCGAAATGCTGTATTTGTATAGATTGGATATCTTCTTCTGTTAATACCGTAATACTTGCTGGCAATTTTGAAAGTTCGGTATCGCGTAAGACTGCTGTTACCACTATTTCGTCAATGGTTTCACCAAGGGTTTTCGGGATGCTCATTACGAGCAGGACTACTAGCAATATTTTCATGAGTCTCTCCAACTGTTAGAAAAGACCCGGTATGTGACGAGGTGGTAGATGGCACTTACATCCTTTTCCTACGCCGGCATTAACCGGATCAGGTTCTGGGGTTTACTACAGGGAAATCTGCTCGTGTAGCATCTCAGGTGTTGACCACCCCCAAGGAACTGTCAATATTCTATGACATAATTAGGTAGGGATACGAGTACTAAACTACTTTTTTACAAATAAGCACTCTTATACTTATTTAACATTTTAACTGTACTCCTTCTTGAACTATGCTTCTACTAGTCATTTTTAGACATAACCCCATGCGAAATTTAAAAGTGCTTATTGTTGGAGCGGGAATCGGGGGCTTAACTTCTGCGCTCTGTCTTGCTGGTAAGGGACACTCAGTAACGATCCTCGAGCAGAGTGATGTTGATGACTCCGGAGCTGGTATTCAGCTCAGTCCCAACTGTTCTAGGGTTCTATATCACCTAGGTTTAGAAGATGGTCTTAGTCTCAACGGGTGTCAGCCTGAGGCAGCAGAAATTAGGGACTGGAAATCATCGGAACTGATTGCCTCGTCCCCCTTGGGGACACTTCGTCAACTCACTGGATTCCCCTATTACCATATAGGCCGTGATGACCTAATAAGACTATTGTTAGAAAAGGTTATAGAGGAACCACTTATTGAGTTACGACGTAATACGAGGGTTGTTAAATTCGTCCAGTATTCAACTGGTGTTTCGGTTTCAGGTGACGATATAGAGATTTCGGGAGATGTTTTGCTTGGTGCTGATGGGATTCACTCTAGAATAAAGCAGTTACTGTTCGGAGAGAGAAAACCACGTTTTACTGGAAATTATGCATGGCGCGCTACTATACCTGTAGAAAAGTTACCATCTGAGTTCATAACGCCGGTTGCGAAATTGTGGTGGGGCCCAAAAAAGCATTTTGTGCACTACCCTATAAAACACGGGAAATATTTAAACTGTGTCGGTATTGTTGAGAATAAAAAGTGGGGTACGGAGGAATGGACCGCGATAGGTGAGCACAAAGAATTTCTGAGGGATTTTGAGAACTGGCATGAGGATATTATTACGTTAATTGAGCATACTAACCCCTTGGCTTGCTATAAGTGGGGCTTATTTGACCGGTATCCACTAACGAGTTGGAGTGGTGGTAGGGTCGCTTTACTGGGAGATGCCTGTCATCCAACTTTACCCTTCTTGGCGCAGGGTGCAGCGATGGCCATTGAAGATGCTGCTGTCATCGCTGATTGTCTGGAACGTTGTGAAGAACTTGAGATAGGACTAAAACTCTATGAGTCGTTGAGAAAAAAGCGCACTACGAGAATACAATTTATATCACGTCAGAACGCAAACATTTTCCATATGTCTGGGCTGCTTGCGAAACTGCGTAATAAGTTGGCTCCGATTATATTAAGAGATAGGATGCATTGGATTTATAACTATGATCCGCTAAGCGTGGCGTGATATTTCTACAATGATTATGATTTTGAATCAGATTAGTATTGGTATAAGTACGTTAAAGTTCCCAAGCCGCTTTTCTAGAGTTTTTTATAAGGCAGTCAAGTTTGTATAAAGATATGAGAGTTTTACTTCTCAGTTCATGCTTTCTATTGGTTACTCCATACGTTTGGGCAGAAGAAGTTAGGATCGCAGTCGCAAGTAATTTTTCAATAGTATCTGTTCCTCTCAGCAGGGTATTCACTCAAACAACTGGCCACGAGGTAATAATGAGCTATGCCTCAACGGGTAAGCTATATGCACAAATAGTTAATGGTGCTCCTTATGATATTTTTCTCGCAGCTGACTTGGTGCGGCCACTAAAATTAGAAACGGAATTACTCTCTGTACCAGGTACACGGTTTACATATGCTGTTGGTCAGCTTGTCTTATGGAGCCCAAAAAAATCTATTGATGTGGATATAGCACTGAGAGAGATGGAGTTTCGTCATTTCGCTATTGCTAACGAAAAATTAGCTCCTTACGGTCGTGCCGCGATGGAATACCTCAGCTATTTGGGGTTGTGGGATAATATTCAGAAACAGCTAGTACGGGGCGAAAATATTAGTCAAGCTTTCCATTTTGTTGCTACTGAGAGTGCACAGTTAGGGTTAGTTGCGAAAGCTCAAGCTATAAATCGAGAAGGGACCTATTATTTAGTGCCCGATAGTCATTACTCCGCAATACAACAGCAGGCCGTGTTGTTACAGGAAAAGCTAGCAGCGAGAATGTTTATGACGTTTCTTCAGTCTAGTGAGGGGAAAGCCATTATTAAAAACCATGGATACCTAACCCCATGATGTTTACAGAAGCTGATATCGTAGCATTATTTGTGACTGTAAAACTGGCTTTTATAAGCACCCTAATTCTACTTTTGTTCGGGACACCATTTGCTTGGTGGTTGTCCAGAAGCAAGTGGCGCTTTAAATTTTTGATTGAGGCTATAGTGGCTTTGCCACTTGTCCTTCCACCAACTGTATTGGGATTTTATCTTCTGATTGGACTCAGTCCTTCAGGTCCTATTGGGACCTTGAGCTCATCAGTAGGTATAGGTTCTCTAGCTTTTACCTTTCCAGGACTTGTTATAGGATCGGTACTTTATTCCATGCCATTTGTGGTCCAGCCGTTACAGGATGGTTTCCGAAATGTCGGAGTTTCTCGATTAGAAGCCGCTTCAGTTTTAGGGGCTTCACCATTAGATCGATTCTTTACAGTTGCAGTCCCGCTGGCTAGGCCGGCTTTTGTGACTGCATCAGTCCTTGGTTTTGCCCATACTCTGGGTGAATTTGGTGTGGTGCTTATGATTGGTGGCAATATACCAGGGGAGACACAAGTGGTCTCGATTGCTATCTATGATCATGTTGAGATGCTGGATTACAACAAAGCGCATTTACTCTCTGGCGTTTTATTACTTCTATCATTTCTGATTTTAACTCTGGTATATCGTAATCGCGGTTTTAAAGTGGTGGCGTCATGAGTATTTCTGCACGTTTTGACATTTATCGAGGCAGATTTAGCCTAGGAGTTGATATAGCAATTCCAGAAAGTGGTATAACAGGATTGTTTGGGCCCTCGGGATGCGGAAAAACAACGTTATTGCGTGCGATTGCAGGTTTGGATCATTTTCCCAAAGGTCATCTAAGAATTGGTGATCAGATTTGGCAAGATACAGCTACTTTTATACCAACTCATAAACGTATGGTTGGTTATATTTTTCAGAAATCCAACTTATTTACTCATCTGACTGTAAAGAACAACCTTAATTATGGACTATCCAGAGTCCCAAAAGGTCATGGGTTATCGATGGGCACAATTATCGATTTGTTGGGGATCAGTGGCCTAATGGATCAATATCCGGCCACTTTATCGGGCGGAGAACAGCAAAGGGTTGCTATTGCACGGGCGATTCTGGCCAGCCCCCGTTTGCTCTTGATGGATGAGCCCCTAGCTTCATTGGATCTAGATCGGAAGTTAGAGATTATTCCCTATATTGAGGTGCTCAATCGTGATCTACGTATGCCAATTATTTATGTGAGTCATGATCGAGATGAGATCGCCCGGTTGGCGGACCATCTCTTGTTAATGGATGATGGGAAAATTATTTCTTCTGGTCCGATAGCAGACGTGTTAACGCGAGTCGAGCTCCCGCTGGCACAGGGTGCTGAGGCAGAATCAATCATAAGAGCAAAAGTAAGAGATTACGATTCAAAATATCAACTCACAATATTAGAATCATCTTTTGGTCGAGTACTCGTTCCGGGAAAAAAATTAGAAGTGGGTAGGGATGTACGACTTAGAATTCCCGCAAGGGATGTCAGTCTGACATTAGCACACCAAACAGATACAAGTATCCTAAATATTTTTTCTACTACGGTCGATCAGGTCTTTGGGGAAAACACTCCAGAGGTTATGGTAAAAGTAAAGGCTGGAGACACGGCAATTTTGGCAAGGATTACCCGCAGGTCTGCTGACAATCTGAAGTTGAAACCTGGTATGAAAATATTTGCTCAAACCAAAAGCGTTGCAGTTCTAGCCTAAACTGTCCTGAGGTTGCGGCTGAACAGTGCGAACATTCTTTCCCAGTGTCTTTCTGCGGACTCTTTGTCGTAAATACCCAACCGTTGAGGGAAAACAAAGCCATGCTTAGATCCCGGGTACCACTCAATCTGGTACTTAATATCAGTCTTGTTAAGGTGATCCTCTAGCGCTTTAATCTCAGTATTTTCAATATGGTCATCGTATTCCGCACATGCGAAATACATCTCGCCTTTAATTTTATGGGCGTTGAGGTGCGGAGAGTCCTTTGAATCGTTACACAGGTTGACACCATGAATCGATGCTGAGGCCCTAATCCGAGTTGATAGTTGCGATGCTGCAGCGAATGCGAAAGGACCGCTCATGCAGTATCCTACGCACCCAATCGGTCCATCGCTAGCGTCTTTATCTTCTAAAGAGTATTGAATCAAAGTTTTGCAATCTCCGATGACCATTTGGTTGTTTAGTGCTGCCATATGTTGTCGCTGAGTGACTCTGGATTCCTCGGTAAAATCACTGACAAAATCTTTTGAGGTCCTATAGTACAGATTCGGAAGCATCACGTAGTAGCCTCCTGTAGCAAAGCGTCTTGCCATATCGTGCAGTTCCTCTCGCTTTCCAGGAGCATCCATTAAAAAAAGTATTATAGGGTGAGGTCCATTTACTTCAGGAACTGTCACGAAAGTTGTCATTAATCCATCAGGGGTTTGTATATCAAATTCTTTTTCTTTCATTTTTACCTCACTAATCTGTTGCTCACTAGATGTATTATCGGTCAGAGACATCGATCATACTAAGACCGTTGGCCGTTACCTTTTAATTAACTTAGTTTACCCGCGCTATTCATCTTCTTTACCTACCAGGTAGATATTTATGCTTACTAAATTTTATCGTTTATCCTGAACCAAGTGAAAGCAAAGATAATTTCGCGTAGCATTAGAACTAATTACTTTAGCTAAGAAGGGCGTCAAAAAATGTCAGAACGCAAAACTAATGGTGGGCTTCGCATCGCCAAAGAACTGTATGATCTTGTTTCTGACGAGATTATTCCTGGAACTGATATTGACCCAACCGTATTTTGGGAGGAGTTGGCGACGATTTGTAAGGAGTTGGTGCCCCGTAATAAAGCTTTGCTGAAGCAACGTGACGAATTTCAAGAGCAAATTGATAAGTGGCATCAATCAAGTCGTGGCATAACTCATGATCCGGAAGCGTACAAAACATTTCTGAGTGAGATAGGTTATTTGGAGCCAGAAGGCGAGGATTTCGAGATCACCACTGAAAATGTCGATGAAGAAGTAGCTCTAATGGCCGGGCCACAACTGGTTGTTCCGGTAATGAATGCACGATATGCCTTAAATGCTGCCAATGCGAGATGGGGAAGTCTCTACGATGCTCTATACGGTACTGATGTAATCCCTGAGACCCCAGGAGCTGAAAAAGGCAACAGTTATAACCCAGTCCGCGGAGACAAGGTGATCGCCTATGCAACAGAATTCCTTAACGCAAAAATACCTCTTCTTGGAGTGAAGCATGAGGATGTTTCTCGGTACACTATCAAGGGGCGTGGTTTGGTCTGTGAATTGGAATCGGGACAGTCAACAAAACTAGAGGATGAATCACAGTTTTTAGGGTATCTGGGAGAGGCCACTGATCCTACCAGTATTTTAATGGTTCATAACGGACTGCATATCGAGATTCAGATAGATCGTACTGATGTCGTGGGACAGATTCATAAAGCAGGTGTTAAAGATATAGTTCTCGAGTCCGCTCTTACTACTATCCAAGACTGCGAGGATTCAGTAGCAGCGGTAGATGCGGAAGATAAGACATTGGTGTATCGCAATTGGCTTGGCTTGATGAAGGGAGATCTTGCAGAGGAGTTTGAAAAAGAAGGTTCGGTTATTCGACGTACGCTTAACCCAGATAGAATTTATAAATCGCCCGATGGTGGTTCCATTACCCTACATGGCCGCAGTCTTCTTCTAGTTCGCAATGTGGGTCATCTTATGACTAATGATGCGGTTCTCCTTGAGGATGGTAGCGAAATCCCGGAGGGTATCCTGGATGCAATGATCACTAGTTTGGCAGCGATTCACGATCTGAAAAGTAATGGAGATATTACAAATTCTCGAAAAGGGAGCGTGTATATCGTCAAGCCAAAGATGCACGGTCCAGATGAAGTGGAGTTTACGGTAGATCTTTTTGCTCGTGTAGAAAAAGCCCTAGGACTACCAATGTGTACTCTTAAAGTTGGGATTATGGATGAAGAAAGGCGAACAACGCTGAATTTGAAGGAGTGTATCCGAAGGGCCAAAAGTCGTGTTATTTTTATTAACACTGGGTTCTTGGATCGTACTGGTGATGAAATTCATACTAGTATGGAAATGGGTCCAATGGTCAAAAAGACAGTGATGAAGCAACAAGTCTGGATCAATGCATATGAGGATTGGAACGTTGACGTAGGGCTCGAGGCTGGTTTCTCGGGTCGAGCACAGATAGGCAAAGGCATGTGGCCGATGCCTGATGAGATGTCCCAGATGATGGAGCAGAAATTGGGACATGCTGAATCGGGAGCAAACACCGCTTGGGTGCCATCGCCAACAGCGGCAACCTTGCATGCGATGCATTACCATATGGTGAGCGTCCCTAGTCAGCAAGAAAAACTTCGAGCTCGTTCCCGAGCAGCGTTGAGTGAGTTATTAACCATTCCGGTCTTATCGGGAGAAAATCTTTCTAGTGAGGAGGTAGCCAGAGAACTTGAGAACAATGCCCAAGGAATTCTTGGCTATGTGGTTCGGTGGATCGATCAAGGAGTTGGTTGTTCAAAAGTGCCTGATATCAATGACGTAGGATTAATGGAGGACCGAGCGACGCTGCGTATATCATCTCAGCACATATGTAATTGGTTGCGCCATGGGATCTGTTCAGAGAATGAGGTTCTTGAAATATTGAAAAAAATGGCTGCGGTCGTTGATAGCCAGAATGCCGGTGATGATCTTTACCGTAATATGTCGCCTAATTTTGAGAATAGTGTTGCATTTCAGGCAGCCTGCGATTTGGTCCTAAGGGGAAGGGAGCAACCAAATGGTTATACAGAGCCAATCCTTCATGCCCGCAGAAGACAGGCGAAGAAACTATATAGTAAATAGCTTATTATCGTTGGTAATTATAGTATCTCTGGCTGGATCTAGTGTCCTAGTAAACTTTTAAAGGCTGCCTGTTGCTTTACTGTCATATCAGAGAATATAGGGACACCCCAATTAGTTTCTGGGTAATCGTCAAGCTCTGGAGAGCGCTTTAATCGCCATCTATGATCAGGATTATTTCCAAGGGCCTCGCCTATACCTGGTGGCCAAACAGGACACTCCTTGCGATCATGTTTCTGTGATCCGCATGCTGGACATCTAGGTGGATCTCCGGTTCCCTTAAGCGATGACTCAAGGGACCACTTGCCGTTACCTATCCCGATTTCCTTAAGTTCACGACGGAGTTTTACCTGCGCCCTCCCTCGTTCTTGGCTACCTATGGTATTAAACGGTAGGTAGGAAGAGTGCGCAATAAGGGCCCAGTCGACTGCAACGTGAAAACCTGGAAGCCTCAAACAATCTTCCGGGATAAATGGCCCACCTGAAACTTTTCCATCTACTATCATTAGGTGATAGCCAGCTATATCTCTGTTGCCCAAGAGCCGTTCCGGTATGTGAGTATACTCTTCACTGAAACCCCAAGAATATTCACTGAGGTCGAGCTTTGCATCAGTAATCAGCGCCACGCCTAATTGAGAAGCAAATTCACACCACCGTAAACAGCCAAACTCCCATTTCTCGAATTTGGACATAGCTAAAACCCTCTCTCTTCGACCCCTATTACCTTAACTCTATTTAAAGTTTCAGCCCAGTTCTCTCCTATTTAGTGGCGCCCTGAGCAGGATTCGAACCTGCGACCCTCCGCTTAGGAGGCGGATGCTCTATCCTGCTGAGCTACCAGGGCGTAACCCAATCATATCAAAACCTGAGATATACCTTCAGTATAACAATCTGTTGTAAACTCAGGAAAACACCCAGATGTAAGTTACTTTATGCAGGATACCAGACCACTTTTGCTGCAAACAGATTTTCCAGCTATTCGGAGGGATGTGCTTCAGACTCTTCAGGTTAACTTGGGGTATCTTTGTAACCTTAGTTGTACACACTGTCATGTCAATGCAGGACCCACGCGCACTGAGTTGATGGATCGTGAGACTATCAACGTGGTTCTAGATTATTTATCGATAAAAGAAATCGATACGTTGGACTTGACGGGTGGTTCTCCGGAAATGAACCCGTACTTTTGCTATCTTGTTGAGGCAGCTTCGAAAATGGGGGTGCGGGTCATGGATCGCTGTAATCCCACTATCCTAGAGGAGAAAGGTTACGAGTATTTGGCAGAGTTTCTCGCAAAGCATGAGGTTATTGTCATTGCGTCGATGCCATGTCATTCAGAGCAGAATGTCGACCGGCAGCGCGGCAATGGAGTGTATCGTGACAGTATCGCAGGTTTAAAAAAACTGAATGCACTGGGTTACGGGAACCCAGACTCAGGCTTACTGCTTAACCTTGTTTATAATCCTGATGCTCCGGTGCTTCCGCCCCCGCAAGAAGAATTAAAACGGGATTATAGGCGAATCTTATGGGCGGAGCATGGTATCGCCTTTAACGAGCTTTATGTTTTAGCGAATATGCCTATTAGTCGTTTTGGAGCGCGTCTGCTGGCGAAAGGTGATTATGTTGAGTATATGAATTTACTGCGGGGATCTTTTTCCCAAGAAAATCTTGAGACTGTTATGTGTCGTTCTTTGATAAGTGTAGATTACCAGGGCTATGTTTATGACTGCGATTTTAACCAGATGCTGTTAATGCCTCTCATCGTGAGTGATAAGCCTAGGACCCATTTGAGTGAGTTACTGAAGATTGATTTGGCTGGTGTGGATATAGCTACTGGTGAGCACTGCTATGGTTGCACAGCAGGTCAGGGAAGCAGCTGTAGTGGTGCTCTGAGCTAGTTTTCGTTAGTTGTGGATGTCACTATTGTAATTCCTGTTCTAAATGAAGCACATCGTATTGAAAAAATACTCCAATCGTTAGTTGGTTATGACGTAATCGTTGTAGATGGGGGCAGCGAGGATTCAACTATTGGTATTGCTCGTCAATATGATGTGACCATACTCTCCTGGACTAAGGGTCGTGCTTCGCAGATGAATGCTGGCGCAGAACGTGCTGAGGGGGACCAGTTACTGTTTTTGCACGCCGATACGATCTTACCCCAAGATTGGGATGTAGTTTTAGAGAATATGAGCAATCTAAATAGGGTTTGGGGACGTTTTGATGTTGGTTTTGATGATTGTTCCATTATATTTAATGTTATTGCAAGGATGATGAATTTGCGGTCTCGATTTACCGGTATTTGTACAGGAGACCAAGGGATGTTTGTTAAGCGCTCGCTGTTTAACGAGATTGGAGGCTTCGCAAATATTCCATTGATGGAGGATCTAGAGTTGAGCAAGCGGCTAAGGAAGTTTTCTAGGCCCCATTGTTCTGCGAGCAAGGTAATAACCTCAAGTCGACGTTGGCGACAGAATGGCATATTGAGAACAATTCTGCTGATGTGGTGGTTGCGGGTTCTTTACTTTTTTGGGGTCTCTCCGTGGAGTTTGGCGAAACAGTACAATCCGCACCAGTAATGAAATATAAAGATACATCTATTCTAATTTTCTGTAAGGCGCCAGTGCCTGGCACTGTTAAAACAAGGCTTATACCCGCTTTCGGAAAGGACAGGGCTTGTGCATTACATATAGCCTTATCAAAGAGAATTATAGGTGAGGCTTTAGAAGCTAATCTTGGTGAGGTAATACTTTTTTGTTGGCCAGATATGTCCCATGAGTTTTTTGCTTCATTTAATGAGCTTAGGCTAGTTGTTCAAGAAGGAAGAAACTTAGGCGAGCGAATGCATAATGCATTCAACAAAGTATTAGCCAAGAAGAGAAGCGCAGTTCTTATTGGAACAGATTGTCCTACGATTGATAGATATTACCTTGATAGGGCTATGGCGAGGCTTCTCCATTATGACGCAGTAATTGGACCGGCTGAGGACGGGGGATATGGGCTGATTGGGTTACATACATCACATCCCAATTACTTCGAAAATCTAGCATGGGGTTCTGATCATATTTGCTCAGAGACCTGTAGTCGCTTTAACCAAGCTGGTCTGCATTGGTCGTTGATGCCGTTGATTTGGGACGTAGATCGACCCGCAGATGTCACGCGTTACCTCTCACTTGGAACATAAATTTGTTCGAAATTCTTTTCGAGATGTACTGCTTGGTAATTACCAAATGTTATATCGATATTACTTAATGATTCTTTCCTATCACTAATTTCCTAGATACCATTTGTTTGTGTCCATCGTACTTTTTATTATGGAAAAGCGTTTTAGTAATTTACTCTGTTTAGTGGTCATCGCGTTTATGACGATCTTTCTGTTGGCTCCTTGGTTGGGTTGAAATAATCGTCAAAAGCTATTCCATTAGTCCATTAGTCCATGTCATGAGGCGTCAAGTTACTCCAAAAACAAATCTGCGCGCTCATTGTTGGATAAAATAACATCGGAGTACTTCAGTCTTTCTTCATTGGAGAGTTGTGCATCGAGGCGATTAAGCATAGCTTCTCTCGCGAGCTCATCCCTCTAAATACGTCGGCTTATCGCGACTTCCTTTTCCACAACAATGACCCAAGTTTCATGTCCAAGATCTTGTCAGCCCACTTCTACTAGAACGGTTGCCTCGAAACCTATAATCTCTTTATCATCACAAGCACTGATTCGTTGCTGCGCTAGTCGATGAATTTCAGGACAAACTATATCAGTGAGTTTTTTAAGTTGTCGTTTGCTAGCGAATACTTTCTTTCCAAGAAGTCTCCTATCTGTTGAATCAACTTACTTGGCCAAGTCTTCGCCAAAAGTCTTGTTTACCTAGTAATACTATGGAGTTCCTCCATCATATGTAAGGCACTGAGTACACAGGATCGATGACAGCTGCACCTTGCTCTGAAAGATAGCTAAAAGCTGTCGATTGTCCTTATGCAAGACCGCTGACCAGATAGATTTTTTCCTGTGCAAATTTTTTGATTTACAGCTTCGAACTCTACCTTAATCTCTTTGTCCATAATGACTTATCCAGTTCCTTAAGGAATAGTTCCAAACGTTGTACGCACCAATCTGTGCGGTTGGGTGCCATCATATCGCCAACGAAAACGTGCTCTATTGATTCTTCATTCAAAGTTACTGGAATGAGTTCTTTTTGGTCTGAGCCCCAAGCCTCATGAACCTTGACGGCAGCGTAGGAGTCAATAGTAGGATCATTTTTCATATACATGGTACAAAGCGGGATATTGAATCGCGAATATTTTACAGTGCGAGCCCAGTCTACTACTTTCTGCATTTCTATCAGAGCACGTACAGAGTATCCATGAGAAGAAAATCTTCGCTCGAGCTCATTTTGTAGACTAAGTTCGCGACGCCTCCCAATTAGAAGAGGCATCCAATAGTTAGACCAAGGCCAGGTTAATATTGATGAAATAGAAAAAAATGGAGTATCAAGATGATGACGTGGTCTAAAGTTAGGGGCCAAAAAAATTGCTGCATAAAGCTTATTTTTGGTGAACCCTTGACTAGCGAGCCATACTGAGAGAGTAGCTCCAGTGGAAGTACCTATGATAATAACCTTATCTCCAAGTTGCTGAGCGATATGCCAGTAGTCTACGATGCTTTGCAGCCAGTCCTCTGCGCTTGCATTGATATCATCCTTAACTCCATGTCCAGCAAGGCGACCAAGTATATAATTGCAGGAGAAGTGTTTCGCTAGCTCTTCTGTTAATGGTGAGGTTTCTTTTGGTGTGGCCGAAAAACCGTGAATGTAAAGGAAGCAGACCTTTGTACGCTTGGGCTTAGAGGCATTTGCCCAGCCGATATGCGCTTCTACAGAGGGCATAAGACAAGGGACCTCGGATTCCACATTTTTAAGCCAAACTTCAAGATCTAATAGCGATAGATTTATGGGTACATTAGATATTGGTGACTTGGGATCAAGACGTGGCTTACCTAGTCGCCATGAAAGACAGCTCATTGAGAAAAGAATACCAATAATAATCAGACTAGAGCTAATTTCCATTCCGGGGTCAGTTCAAGAAAAATTGCATATAAAAATTACATTTTTATTTTATTTACACACGCAATGTATAATAGAATCACTTGACTTGGTACTGGTTTTCGGTCGAAAAGTAGTGAGGTAGCGAAAAAGTAAATGCGGTTGCACGCAATCAAGCTCGCAGGTTTCAAATCTTTTGTGGATCCTACAACAGTTCCATTTCCTAGTAATCTCTGTGCCGTTGTTGGCCCAAATGGTTGTGGAAAATCAAATATCATTGATGCGGTTCGATGGGTGATGGGTGAGTCATCAGCCAAGACGCTTCGCGGTGAGTCCATGGCTGACGTAATCTTTAATGGTTCAACTGCGCGTAAACCTGTCGGTCAAGCTAGCATTGAGCTGCAATTTGATAATGCGAAGGGCCGTATGGCTGGCCAGTATTCTAGTTACAGCGAAATTTCTATAAAAAGACAAGTTTCCCGTGACGGTCAATCAAATTATTTCCTTAACGGTGTTAAATGCCGACGGAAGGACATTACCGATATTTTTCTTGGCACTGGTCTAGGACCAAGAAGTTACTCGATTATTGAACAGGGGATGATCAGTCAGTTAATCGAAGCGAAGCCAGAAGATCTAAGAGTCTATCTGGAAGAGGCGGCGGGTATCTCTAAGTACAAAGAACGCAGGAAGGAAACCGAACGCAGGATCAGCCATACTCGGGATAATCTTGATAGGTTGACTGATCTACGACAAGAGCTTGATCGCAATCTTCATTATTTAGAAAAGCAAGCGAGGGCGGCAAAACGTTACAAGGAACATCGCCAAGAGGAGAGGAAGACTAGAGCGCAGCTTCACGTTTTAAAGTGGTCTTCTATAGGAGAAGAAGCCCAGATAGTGAATACTGGTATAAGTCGTCTCGTGACGTTAAAAGAAAGTGCTGTCGCCGATCAACGTAGGTTAGATAAAAAGCTTGAAACGCTTCGAGATGAACTCTTGGAGCTAGAGGATTCAAGAGATGAAATACAGAAAAAATATTACGCTTTCGGAACTGAAATCGCTCGTTTAGAGGATGGCATTAAATACCAGACTGAGCGTTTAGGGCAGCTACATGTCAACATGGAAAAAGTTATTCAGGATTTTGATAAGGTCGATCTAGACTTGGTAGGGGATTTAAGGATTGTGGATGAGCTCTCTTTTGAGTTGAAGGAAACCCGCCCGAAACACAGTCAAGCTCTTGATCTAGAGAAACTTTCAAGTAAGGAACTAGCCTCAGCACAACGAGACTTGGAGGATTGGCAAGACTCGTGGGATGCTTTTAACCAGAGTGCTGCTGAAGCTCGACAGGAAAGTGAAGTACAGCAGTCTCGAATCGCCCACCTTGAGTTATCTATTGAGAGACAAAATGAACGTATTCAATCTTTGAGAGATGATGTGGACCGGATGCATCAAACCGCCCATGAACAGGAAATAGATCCTTTGGAGATCATGCTTGGTACACAGGAAGAGCAGATTCTACGTCTTGAGTCCGAACTTGGGGATATATCGGAGCGTTTAGAAAGCCAGCGTGAGGAGAATGCGCGTCAGGGGGACGCGCTGGACAATATGAGAAGTGACCTGCAGTCAATGGTTGGACGAAGAGCCTCTCTTGAAGCACTTCAACAGGCTGCATTAGGTCAAAGTGATGACTCAGAGTCAGTATGGCTTATGAAGCATGGTTTGAGTGAGCGTCCTAGATTAGTCGAGCAAATTACTGTTGAAGATGAATGGGCTCAAGCTGTGGAAACGGTTCTTGGTGAAAGCTTGCAGGCGCTTTGTTTGTCAAATCTCGATGACATAAAAGAGTTACTGACTGATGCGTCAGAACGGAGTTTTAAATTAATTGCAAGTGACTTGGAGGTAGTAAATTCGTCAAAAGACCAATTGGCTTCCCGTATAGGTGGCAATATTAATGTCTCAAACTTACTTCATGGAGTTTATACAGCAGAGTCGTTAGAAGAAGCGCTTTCTTTTCGTGACAGGCTATCTGAAGGTGAGTCGATCATTACAAAAAATGGTATATGGCTTGGTCAGAATTGGGTCATAGTGCATAGAGAATCTGATAAAGAGGGTAGTGTGATTCTTCGTCAAGCTGAACTTGATCGCTTGAATGTGGAGATGCGTGAGCTCACAGCCTCTGTAAGAGATAGATCGAATGAGCTTGATTCAAATCTGATTGCTTTAAGTCAGTCTGAAACTGATAGGGAATCAGTACGGGTAAGATTAGCGAAGCAGCAGGAATCGCTCTCTGAGACCCGTGCCCAGTTGGGTGCTAAACGACAGCAAGTAGAACAGGTAAAAACGGATCTGGCTCGAGCGGAACAGGAAATGGTTTCATGTCAGAGAGAAGCGAGTTCGGATAAAAACTTGCTACTTGAAGCCCAGAACGCATTGCAAATTGCACTCGATAGAATAGAGAAGGATGCATTACTAAGACTTCAGCTGACCACCGATCGAGAAACAATTCAGACCCGGTTTGGTGAGGCTCGAGGGGAAGCTGAAATTAATAGAGATTCTGCCCATGAATTAGCTCTTAAAGTTGAGTCTATAGAAACCCAGATATCCTCAGCGCAGCGTGGAATGGTCCGCCTTAAAGAACAAAAGATCGCACTTGGGGCTAAGAGAGAGGAGCTCTCTGAGGCTATAAAAGATAGTGAGATGCCGCAGAAAAATCTAAGAGAGGATCTTGAAGAAAATCTTGCACAACGACTGGAGGTAGAGAGGGAACTTGCTTCAGTTCGCTCGGAGTCAGAGGCAATAGACTTTAAACTTCGTGAAGCTGAGGGGGAACGACAAAAAATCGATGAATCTCTAGAATTGAATAGGATTGAGTTAGAGAAAGCTCGCCTCGAATATCAGACCTTAGAAGTTCGTCGGACTTCCATCCAGGAGCAGATAGCTGCTGATAAAATGGACCTAGATACATTGCTTGGAGATCTTCCAGAGGGGGCAAACGAACAGGACTGGGAAGAAAAGCTCGTTCTTTTGAATGATCGGATTCATAAGCTGGGTAGTCCCAATCTTGCGGCTATAGATGATTTCAAAGTGCAGTTGGAAAGAAAACAATATCTTGATTCTCAGAATGATGATTTAGAGGAAGCTCTGGTAACTCTGGAAAATGCAATTCGCAAGATTGACCTAGAGACTCGGGCTCGGTTCAAAGAAACTTTTGACCGAGTTAATGAAAAGTTACAACAATTATTCCCTAAATTATTTGGTGGGGGGCATGCATACTTAGAGATGACAGGAGATGATCTGCTGAACACCGGTGTGGGCTTAATGGCGCGACCGCCTGGTAAGCGGAACAGTAGTATCCATCTGCTTTCTGGAGGTGAAAAAGCTCTTACCGCTATCGCCATGATCTTTTCGATATTTGCGCTAAATCCGGCTCCTTTTTGTTTGCTGGATGAGGTAGATGCGCCTTTGGATGATGTAAACGTTAGGCGTTACTCAGAGCTTGTGAGAGAGATGTCACGCACCGTGCAGTTCATTTATATAACGCATAATAAGATCGCTATGGAGATGGGAGAGCAATTAATGGGGGTTACTATGCATGAGCCTGGTGTTTCCCGCTTAGTTTCTGTAAATATGGATGAGGCCGTCGCCATGGCTGCTGTTTAGGGCAATTGGATCATGGAATACGATTTAAGAGAGTGGTTACTTATTCTGGGCCTAGTGATGATCATTGCCATTCTATTACATGGCTATTGGCGGTCATTCAGAGGTAGAAAAAACCTTAAAATGCAGTTAGAAAAGGGCTTTCTTTCAAAAGTGGGAGATGGAACTACAATCGATGATCTTCGTATGCTCAAGGCTGAACTTCCTAATGGTGGTGCTCGCTTTAAAAAAGTGAGTTCCCATAAATCTTACGAAGACCATTCTGAACTAGGGGAAACCGTCAAGCCCAAGGCGATTGACCATAAAATCTACAGGCAATTCGAGAAGGACACACCGTCATGTCTAGAGCATAAACGCCAATTAGCAAATACTGCTCAAGTTGAAAAGAGTATAGTTATAAACGTATTTTCTTCAGTTGGTTTCTTCAACGGGCAACAGCTTCTCGAAGTTTTGGTAAATCTCGATATGACTTATGGTGCTATGAATATTTTTCACCGAATCGGTGAAGATGGAATTCCTGAATTTAGTCTGGCGAGTGCAATAGAGCCGGGCACCTTTGATATAAGTAAGCTGGCGACTGAGGAAATCACTGGGGTAACCATGTTCATGCATGTTCACAAATTGGTCGATCCGGAGTCTGTCTATGATAAAATGCTCGCAGTCGCAAAGACGATTGCAGCAGATCTTGGTGGACTAATTAAAGATGAGTCTAGAAGTGTGATTACGGCACAAACAATAGAGCACTGTCGTCAAGAAATAAGGGACTTTCAATTTCGTCACTCGGCGTGAATTATGGTCACCTCAGCTGATACAGAATTCGAGATTAAGAGACTCAGAGAGGAAATTGACAAACATAACTACCTGTATCACCACCAAGATGCTCCAGAAATAACCGATGTAGAATTTGACGTATTATTTCGAAACTTGCAGAGGCTTGAATTAGAGCACCCTGAATTTTTAGCCTCCGACTCGCCGACGCAGCGGGTTGGATCTCCACCACTCAAATCGCACGCTAAGATAATTCACGAAGTCCCCATGTTGTCGCTCGATAATGCTTTTAGTGAGCAAGATTTAGCCGATTTTGAAGCGCGAGTTCTCGCTCGTTTAAAGACATCAGATATTATCCGATATTGCTGTGAACCCAAGATTGATGGCGTAGCTATTAGTCTCATTTATGAGGAGGGAAAATTGGTATGTGGTGCTACTCGTGGCGATGGAACTACTGGTGAAGACGTCACTCAAAATGTGAGAACTATTGATACAGTGCCATTGTGTCTTGATGGAACTGGGTATCCGGAGCTTCTTGAAGTTCGTGGAGAGATTTACTTTCCTCGCTCGGCATTCAAGGCTGTCAATCAATTATCCATTGGTCGGGGTGAGCGGCCGTTTGCCAATCCCCGTAACGCTGCTGCTGGCAGTCTACGCCAATTAGACTCTCGATTAACGGCTAAAAGAAAACTATCAATGTTTTGTTACAGTGTTGTCCAAGCGAAGGGTGGTCATTTACCGGATAAGCAAAGCGAAATACTTCTTAAATTAGAAACGTGGGGTTTACCTATAAATCCGCTAATAGAAGTAAGACAGGGGGTCAAAAATTGCATCGAGTTTTTTGGTAAATTACTGAGTAGGCGTGAATATTTAGATTATGATATCGATGGGGTTGTCTTTAAGGTCGATAGTTTAGACTTCCAGGAAAGACTTGGGGTTCTGACTCGCACACCAAGATGGGCAATTGCTCATAAGTTTCCGCCGGAAAAAGGTGTTTCAGTAGTCAAAAATGTAGAGTTTCAAGTAGGCCGTACAGGAGCCCTGACTCCCGTTGCGCGTTTAGAACCGGTGAAGATAGGTGGAGTAACTGTTAGTAACGTGACGCTGCATAACATGCAGGAGATCGAGAGATTAGGCTTAATGATTGGTGATAGTGTCCTTATCAATCGAGCTGGTGATGTTATCCCAAAAGTTATTTCAGTAATTGCTAAGAAAAGACCTGGGAATGCGAAAAGGATTGAACTTCCAAACACCTGTCCATCTTGTGGATCGACTATCACAAACAACGAAGCCGTTGCCAAGTGTATTAGTGGTCGTGATTGTCCTGGTCGACTAAGGGAAAACATTCGGCACTTTGCATCTCGTTCAGCTATGGATATTGATGGTCTTGGAGAAAAGATCATTGACCAACTTATTGCTGCCTCACTGGTTAACTCTCCCGCCGATCTCTACAAGTTGTCCAGAGAGCAATTTATCCAGCTTGATCGACTAGGACCGAAATCGGCCGATAATCTTATTGCTGCATTAGAAAAAAGCAAAAAGACAACGCTAGCAAAATTTATATATGCCCTTGGTATTGAAGAGGTTGGTGAATATACATCAGTTGTGCTGGCGCGATCGTTTTTCGGTTTAAACTTGTTGTTTGAAGCGACTATAAGTAACTTGATGTCTGTTCCTGATATTGGGCTGATTGTTGCACAAAAAATCTATGAGTTTTTACGAGTTGAAAAGAATCAATCATTGATTAATGAATTGATTAGTCTGGGTATACATTGGGACATTGAGGAGCCACCAGAGGTAAAGCAGGTATTACGGGGAGAGGTATGGGTACTCACGGGAACTCTTTCTACTTTGACCCGTAATGATGCCAAAGTAAGATTACAAGCTCTCGGTGCTAAAGTTTCTGGTTCTGTATCTTCAAAGACTGACTGCGTTGTTGCTGGGGATGCATCGGGTTCTAAGCTTATTAAGGCTAAGGCACTTAATATTAGAATAATTTATGAAGCTGAACTCTTGAAATTATTGGAGCAACGCAATGTTTAAGATAACGATCACAATTCTAATGCTTCTTGTTCTGGGGGGCTGCGCTTCTAATCCTCCAAAAAATACAAATAATTTATGTGCGATTTTTACTGAGAAGAAGAGCTGGTATAAACAGGCGCGAAAGGCTTCAAAACGTTGGGGAACATCAATACCTGTGATGATGGCGTTTGCACACCAGGAATCGGGTTTTAGGGCAAATGCTAGGCCACCACGTAAAAAGATCTTGTGGATATTGCCTGGACCTCGACCAGCCAGTGCCTTTGGATTTTCTCAGGCGATAGACAGTACATGGAAGGCATATCAAAAATCCTCGGGTAGAAGACGTGCAGATCGTAATGATTTTGGGGACGCGATGGATTTTATTGGCTGGTACAATGATCAGAGTCAAAATATCAATAATATATCTAAGACGGACGCTTATAATCTATATCTTGCCTACCACGAAGGACATGGGGGTTTTAGGAAGAGGTCTTTTAAGAGAAAGCAATGGCTAAAAAATGTAGCTGAGAAAGTGTCCTCGCGAAGTGATTTGTATGCCCGACAGCTTCAGAACTGCGAAAGGAATTTAAACAGAGGATTTCTGAGGGGTCTGCTCAGCCAAAGATAGCCTTTGGCCATTGTTTGAAAAAAATGGTGACTTAGTGTGCAAAGCATCAAGATTCCCAGTAATTTTTATGTCCTAGCTCAACGCAGGGGTATTCCCGTAGAGCATATTCCAGGTTATTACGAGGCTGTTTTAAACATTTGTCAAGCAGCAGTGTCATGTTTTGATGGGAGTATGCTAACCCTTGGCATTGGAGGGGGGCAGGGAACTGGGAAATCTACAATTTCTTTTATGGTAAAAAATGTTCTAGCCCAAGTATTTTCAATCTCAGCTGAGATTCTTTCCATCGATGATTATTATTTAACGCGTGATGAACGCTTTGATCTTGCAGCGAAGGTACACCCCTTACTGGCCGTGAGAGGTGTTCCAGGTACACATGATATGCATTGGATGCGGGAGACAATATCATCTCTGAGAAGTGGCGAATCATGTAAAGTGCCCGTTTTTAGTAAGGGTGAGGATGATCGATTGCATTATGAACAGGTGAAATACCCCCCTGAAATTTTAATCCTTGAAGGATGGTGTTGGGGTGCGAGACATGTACCAGACGAAGAATTGCAATGCCCAATAAATGAACTGGAAGCACAACGAGACTCGGATTTGGTTTGGCGGCGTTTCGTAAATCAAGCTCTAGCATCGGATATCTACCAGGAATGCTTCGCGACTGACTTACAGGTATTTTTGAATGCGCCTAATATGGAGGCAATTTTTCGTTGGAGATTTCAACAGGAGTCCCAGCTGATTAATGGAGGTCATATAATGAGCCAAGCAGAAATCCGAAACTTTATTATGCACTATCAGCGCATTAGTGACCGTATGCAAAAGCAATCTGCTGCGGATATAAGTGTGCTCTTGGGCGATGATCATGAAGTGGTGCAGATCGACAATCGGTTTATTACCAAAAGGTAAATGTTCGGTCGGCTGCGTGCCTAAATGTCCAAAATTAGGTTTTGCTCACTTATTCAATGGTGTTCGTGAAAGGCGTTGGTTGGCATGTAAAGAATACAAAGCTCTTTGATAAATAAGTTTTTGAGTTTACGATAATCCTGTTTCTTTTCCCTGCATAAAAAAGAGAGCCGCGGAGGGCTCCCTTCGATTTGGTGAGAGTATAGTAGTTAACACGCCTCAAATAGCCCAGCCGCTCCCATTCCTCCTCCAATACACATGCTCACAACCCCATACCGTTTCTCTCGGCGTTTTAATTCGCGAATTATGTGTCCTGTTAGTCGCGAACCAGTCATACCAAAGGGATGTCCAATGGAAATTGATCCGCCATTCACATTGTATATTTCCGGATCGATTTCTAACTTATCACGACAATATAAGCATTGGGATGCGAATGCTTCATTAAGTTCGACTAAATCAATATCGTGTATTTTCATACCTTTATTCTTAAGAAGCTTCGGAATAGCAAACACTGGTCCAATTCCCATTTCATCTGGTTCACAGCCAGCTACAAACCAGCCTCGGAAATAAGCCTTTGGAGTTAAACCAAGTTGGTTAGCTCTTTCCTCACTCATTAGTAATGTCATTGAAGCTCCATCGGAGAGTTGTGAGGCATTTCCAGCTGTGACTGAGCCATTTTCTTCAAACGCTGGTGGAAGCTTAGCTAATCCTTCTAGGGTTGTCCCGGGACGGTTACATTCGTCACTAACACATTCTCCATCAACGATCTCTGTCTCTCCAGTTTCTTTATCTACAACTTTTTGCCATTTGACTTTCATAGGTACAATTTCATCGTCATAGAGACCTGCCTGTTGAGCCGATGCAGTTCTCATTTGACTTTCATAAGAGAACTCATCTTGATATTCCCGGGTAATATTGTATCTCCTAGCGACCACTTCGGCGGTGTTCCCCATCGCCATGAAGATATCAGGTGATATATCTCGAATTGTCGAGTGCGCCTCCGATTTTCCAGGAGTTCCGCGCGCGCCCGCAGTAATCGATTCCACTCCTCCAGCGATCATAATTTCACTACACCCGCTCGCAATTTGATTCGCTGCAAATGCAATGGAGTTTAATCCTGAGGAACATGCCCTACTAATCGTGGACCCTGCTGTCGTTATTGGCAGTTTAGAGAGAACTACAGCCAGACGGGCCAAATTGCCTCCCTGCTCCCCAGTTTGGCCGGCGCATCCAACAATCACGTCTTCCACTTCTACTGGATCTAGTTGGGAATTGCGATCCAATAGCGCATTAATACAGTGTGCCACCATATCGTCTGGCCGTGTAAGATTAAAAGTTCCTCGATGGGACTTCGCCAGTCCGGTTCTCACACTATCTACTACTACAACATCGCGCATTATCTCTCTCCATAAATAAACTTAATCACCTTTAATCCCTTTTATTGTGCACTTTTTGTCAATTTAGATAAAGTAGAAAACAACGAACCTAAAGACATTTTGCGGATTGCATTAAGAAAGCATTGCTTTCAGCCAATCCCCCGAGACGATTCCTTGATTTCCATAATATCCGATGTTCAGTAATGATTTGTTGGATGGCCTTTTTTGGGTCCTTGGAGCGGTGTCTATAGCCCCTAAATAATGCAAGTCGATCGAGGCTATGGATGGTCATACGAACAGCATTGCTTAATTCTTCTATAACGAGGCTGGTTGGCGCTGCATCTATTTCCTCTGACATATCCCTTAGCAGCTTTTGAACCGCTTCGAGCTCCTTCTCCCTAATCTGTTTTGAAAAGACTGTTTCTTTTCTCATAGGCCAAAATAGTAAATGATTGAAAAGGGTGCCATTTTTCAGGCCACAATCGATTTTGTCCGGCAGTGTACCTAACTTTACTAGAAGTTGTGCTGCTTGTAGTTGCTCCGGTAACCAGACTTTGTGGATGGCGTCTGATATATCTATTTGTTTTGAGGCGTTATGATGCCATGCGTGACAGGCACCGATGGTTAGACCCCCAAAACTGACAGGAAGATATTGATGATGTCCATGATCGCCCCAATCGGTAATAAGATAACCTTGCGCACCAAATGTCATACCATTTAGGGCTGCTAGGCTGAGATTTTTTGTTGCGTTAGTTAGACGGCCAGTGATGCTATTCCAACTAGATGTCCCCGGACAAACATAGAATTTCAGACCGCTGGATGCTATCTGTTTGCACTCTCTTTCAAACGGATGATCATCTTCATACCCCCAGATCAAAGCTGTTAAATCTTTCGATAGCATCTCTATGGACTCGGGGTATTTCATAATTATATCTGCCCAAAACATAGTTGTTTTTCCATACTTTTCTACCATTAGTTTTATCTTTTGCATAAATGAGATATAAACTTGGGCCGTACCTTTGCGCTTGCATTGCTTTGCGCTCCATCCTTTACCGAGTTCCCATGGTTCATCCCCACCAATGTTAAAGTACTGACTATCGAAAATAGGGAGGTACTCATTGTAAAGCTCTGAGAGCAGATTAAGGCTTTTCTTATTCGGTTTAAGTGTGCTCCCAAACGGAACTTGCTCATTAGTCAAAGGATGAATAAACCCGTTCGGACATTCTGCATATTCGTGATATTGGGGATGCCTTAGCCAGCGTTCAAAGTGACCAAATGAATTAAGATTGGGTACAAGTTCTATGAACCTTTCAGAGCAGTAGTCTTTGAGATAACTCAGCTGGTTTGCTGTCAAAGGAGATGAGTTATTCCATACAGTTCGATGCCTTGTGAAGGCGAATGTATGCTCGATGTAGAGTTGTATTTGGTTTATTTTCAGCATCGATAGGGTGTCGATGATCATAAATAGAGTGCTCATCTTTGGAACTTTGCAGCGACTAATGTCTAACATAACAGCTCGACACTCAAAGTCTGGTTGATCCTGAATTTCGAAACATCGCAGTCGAGACCCTGAGTTTGCAAAGATCTGATGTAATGTAGCTAAGCCATAAAAAAAGCCATCTTCAGTTGAAGCTCCAAGCGTTATACCTCGTTCAGTATTATTTAGTGTATAGGATTGTGCAGGAGCAACTACCCTTTCAATCGTGACCAGAGCAACGCCATCTGGAGTGTTTTTTGCTCGTATTAGGTCATGTTTTTTACAAAAAGATTTGATGGCCCTTCGTAACCTCGGAGATGTAGAATGAGACACATAAACAAGTCGCGAATTGTTGTTTGTCCAGTAGTCATAGCTTTTAAATATCTTTGGTGGGGGGTAGATATTCACTTGTTACTCACTTGATGATCCCGCTACTGACCATTCTCTCAGTAGGATAAGGATAAATCTATGCATAATACCGTGATTAAGTGATCACCGGGAGCGTATATGTCGAATAATCTACTTGCTTTGGATCAAGGCACTAGCAGTACGAGAGCGATTTTGTTTAATAACGCATGCGATATACTGGATATAGCTCAGAGACAATTGACGCAATTTTTTCCAAAGAATGGCCAGGTTGAGCATGATCCTGAAGAAATTTGGGAGTCTTCTTTGGAAGTTATGAAATCAGTAATAAAAAAAGCCGAATCGGTTACAGCTATAGGTATTACAAACCAACGTGAAACAACTATTGTTTGGAATCGTGAGACTGGAAAGCCGGTCTATCCCGCCATTGTTTGGCAGGATAGGCGTACGGCCGATTACTGTGATCTTTTGAGGGCTCAGGGCTTAGAGGAAACTATTACAAAAAAAACAGGTTTACTATTAGATCCTTATTTTTCGGCAACCAAATTGAAATGGATTTTAGATCACGTTAACGGGGCCCGTGATAAAGCAAGAGAAGGGTGTTTACTCTTTGGTACTGTGGATAGCTTTTTACTATGGAAATTAACTGATGGGAGATCGCATAAAACTGATGCTACTAATGCATCGCGAACGATGTTATTCAATATTCATGAGCAAACCTGGGATAAAGAACTTCTGGAGATGTTTGATATTCCTCAGCAGGTGTTACCCGAGGTTTCCGACTGTAGCTCTTATTTCGGTTCCACCTTAATCTTTGGCGGTGAGATACCGATTACGGGTATAGCAGGAGACCAGCAGTCTGCATTAATCGGACAATGTTGTTTCTCATCCGGTATGCTGAAGAGTACATACGGTACTGGTTGCTTTGCAATTCTTAATACTGGCGAGAAAGCTATCAGCTCCAGTAATAAGCTACTAACAACCATTGGCTACCGTTTGGCTGGGGAGGTAACCTATGCTTTGGAGGGAAGTATATTCATAGCTGGGGCTGCGGTGCAGTGGCTAAGAGATAGTCTGGGTTTGATCAAGAATGCAGAATCTACGGGCACAATCGCAGAGTCAAACCCAGACACAAACGGTGTATATTTAGTGCCTGCATTTACGGGGCTTGGTGCGCCCTACTGGGATGCAAATGCGCGCGGGGCTTTTCTGGGGCTTAGCAGGGATACAACATCTAAGGATTTGGTCACAGCGACACTTCAATCAGTATGCTTTCAAACGCGTGACCTATTCAGTGCTATGGAAGGTGATGGCGCTAACTTGAGTTTTGTTCGGGTGGATGGGGGAATGGTGACTAACGATTGGCTCGTTCAGGCACTTGCGGATATCACTCAGATGTCTGTAGATCGTACGGCTATCACAGAAACGACCGCATTGGGAGCAGCCTTCTTGGCGGGGCTGGGGGTTGGACTATTTAAATCACTAGAGGATCTGGAGTCATGTCGTGGTCATACTCTAATAGTCGTTCCAGAGCTTGATAAACTTCGCAGTGACGAATTGTATGCTGGTTGGCAAGATGCAGTGGCGCGAGTTCGTACACCTCGGTGAGGAAAGTATTAACCTAGAAAATAATGACGAATATCGAACTTGCAATTTTTATCAAACGACTTGAGGCCATTTGTCATGAAATGGGACTTGTGCTGCGTAAAGCCGCTTTTTCAACCAACATCAAGGACCGATTGGATTTCTCATGCGCGTTATTTGATAGCAAAGGAGCACTATTCTCCCAGGCGGCTCATATACCTGTGCACCTCGGAAGTATGGCTTTTGCTATGCGGGATATTGTAAACACTATCTCTTGGCGAGAGGGTGACCTCTTGATCTTAAATGATCCCTTTTTAGGGGGAACTCATTTACCTGACATAACATTTATATCACCAATTTTTGTGAATCATGAAATATTAGGATTTGTTGCAAATAGGGCACATCATGCAAGTATTGGATCTAGCTCTCCTGGATCGATGCCTGTTTCAAGTAGTTTGGAAGAGGAGGGCGAGATTATTGCTCCCACTTTATTAGTTCGTGCGGGCGAGCTAGATCTAGCTCTACTAGATAGACTAACTATGGTTGGAGGCAGCACGGCTAGAGGAGATATTTCTGCTCAACGAAGTGCCAACAATGTGGGATTGCAACGACTATCAGAGCTCGTCAGTAAGATTGGTTCATCAAGATTTCTAATGGGAATTGAGAAAATTAATGCCTATGGGGCTCGGATAGCCTCAGCAACACTATCCAACATACCTCAAGGTGATTATAGTTTTTTTGATTTTATGGATGATGATGGGCAGGGGAATATTGATCTCGCTATTAAATGTCACATCGATGTTAGTCCGAGTTGTCTTGCTATCGACTTCGAGGGGACTGCTTCGCAGGTAGCGGGAAATATTAATTGTCCAATCTCGGTAACTGCCGCATCCGCTTATTATGTATTCCGTTGTTTACTCCCGGAATATACACCCGCTTGCGAAGGTGTTTTTCAGTACTTAGCGATCACTGCGCCAGAGGGATCTTTGGTAAACGCTAAAAGAGATGCTGCGGTCGCTGCAGGGAATGTTGAAACTTCTATGCGAATTGTGGATGTGATTCTTGGGGCGCTCCATCAGGCCCTTCCGGAAAAGATCCCTGCGGCTAGCCAAGGAACAATGAATAATATTTCGATGGGAAATCATCGGTCAGCCCGACCTTGGGATTATTACGAAACCATTGGCGGTGGATCGGGCGGACACCCTTTAGGTAAGGGAGTTAGCGCTGTCCAGTCTCATATGACCAATACGCTTAATACTCCAATTGAGAGTTTTGAGTCACATTATCCAGTGCGGGTTAAAAGTTATGCAATTAGGCGAGGCTCGAAAGGATTGGGGAAAAACGACGGTGGCGACGGCACTATAAGGGAATTCTTTTTTCTTGAAGATACAGAAGTGACGTTACTAACCGAGCGCAGGAAACACCCACCGTGGGGATTGGAAGGTGGTTCCCCAGGCTCGCCAGGTGTTAATTACCTGGATGGGAGGATACTTTCGCCTAAATGCCAACTTTTCGTAAAACCCGGCCAAGTTTTGCGAATCGAGACCCCCGGAGGAGGCGGCTTTGGCCGACGCACAATATAATATATAGAATTTGTGCTCTCTTTTGAATTGTGAAATCTGCTAAACTTAAAGAAGTTTTATTAGCAAAGACTCAAATTATGGAGACACTCGAAGAAATTAAAGCTCAAGTGAGGGAAAACCCTATACTTTTATATATGAAAGGCTCGCCCGATGCGCCGCAGTGCGGCTTTTCAGCTCAGGCATCGCAGGCGCTAATGTCCTGCGGGGAGAGGTTTGCATATATCGATATCCTAGCGAATCCTGAAATTCGTGCAAATCTGCCGCAGTTTTCAGAATGGCCGACATTTCCACAGTTATTCATCGACGGTGAACTGGTTGGTGGTTGTGACATTATTACTGAGTTGTATGACAGTGGTGAACTTGAGTTGATGATTAAGGCTGCCTCCACAGCTGAATAAATTAACGACTTTAAAAAAGTTGCGAGGGGACGCAGTGGAGTTGGCATCCACAACACGAGTTAACGCGTAACATGCGTATTAAATTTGGTATTAATGGTTATTTAAGGAGAAATAAATGGATCTGAAGGGTAGTAGTACAGAACAAAATTTGAAAGACGCATTTGCAGGTGAGTCTCAAGCAAATCGACGTTATTTGTATTTCGCATCAAAGGCTGACGTCGAGGGTTATAATGACGTGTCCGCAGTATTTAGGTCAACCGCTGAAGGGGAGACTGGGCACGCGCATGGGCACTTGGAGTATCTTGAATTGACGGGTGACCCGGCAACTGGTTTGCCTATTGGATCCACGGCAAACAATCTCGCTGCAGCGGTGGCGGGTGAAACCCACGAGTACACAGATATGTACCCCGGTATGGCTAAAACTGCTCGCGACGAAGGCTTTGACGAGATAGCAGATTGGATGGAAACCTTAGCCAAGGCAGAAAGGTCTCACGCTAATAGGTTTCAGAAAGCGCTAGACAGTCTAGACGGATAAGAGCTTGTAACATTGAATGGGACGTCCGTGGCACGGACCTAGGAGAAACATTCTTCTAGGTCTTGCCAACGGTTGACAATACGACAGAAGATTTCCGCGGTTTTATCGCAATCATAGAGGGCGCTGTGGGCTTGATCGTTATCAAACGTAATATCGGCACTTTCGCAAGCGCGGGCCAATACCGTCTGACCATATGCGAGGGCACTTAAAGACACGGTATCGAGAGTGGAAAAGGGGTGGAAGGGATTGCGTTTTAAGTTACAGCGCTCGGCCACTGCGCTTATGAAGCTCAAGTCAAACGACGCATTGTGGGCCACCATAATCGCGCGCTGACACCCAGTCTCCCGGACGGCGGCGCGTATTGTTCGAAATGTTTCGGTCAACGCATCTTTCTCAGAGACAGCGCTCCGCAGAGGATTCGAAGGATCAATACCAGTGAAATCCAGGGATGACTGTTCTATATTGGCACCCTCAAATGGGTGCACATTAAAAAATATTCTTTCTCCGGGGACTAACAACCCGGTGTCGTCCATTTCTATAACTATAGTCGCTAATTCGAGTAGTGCATCAGTTTTGGGGTTGAATCCACCCGTTTCCAGATCAATGACGACTGGCAGAAAACCTCGAAATCGGTCTACTATAAATTTTTTTCGTGCTTGCAATTTATCATCCTGTTACTGTCCAGTGCACCAATTCGCCAGCTCTGATTGGGACGAGGCTGTCATTACCGAAAGCATAATGAGACGGAATTTCCCACGATTTCTTTGTTAATATTATTTGATCAGAATTACGCGGAAGCTCATAAAAATCAGGGCCATTATGGCTTGCGAAAGCCTCAAGGTTCTTTAGTTGTCCGGCTTGGTCAAATACTTCAGCATAAAGCTCAATCGCCGCGTGAGATGTATACGCTCCTGCAGCACATCCGCATGCAGATTCTTTTGCGAACCTGGGGTGTGGAGCGGAGTCGGTACCGAGAAAGAAATGTGAGTCACCTGAAGTAGCGGCTTTGACTAGGCCTTGTTGATGAGTATCTCTTTTCAAAATTGGAAGGCAATAATATGCGGCCCTTAAATTTTCTGCGAGAAGGTGATTTCTATTGAATAAAAGATGGTGTGCTGTAATCGTCGCCGCAATTTTATTTCCGGACTCAGCCACGAATGTAGCGGCATCATTTGTACTTATGTGTTCAAAGACAACTCGCAGGTTGGGAAATGTTCTTCGGATCTTTATTAAATGGTTATCGATGAATACTTTCTCTCGATCGAATACATCTATATTTTGGTCTGTGACCTCTCCGTGAATTGCTAGCACTACATCTTCTTCCTCCATAACCTCCAAAAGGGGATAGACATTCTCTATAGAGCGTACTCCGGATTCAGAGTTGGTTGTGGCACCTGCTGGGTAGAGCTTGATTGCATGAATAAAATCCGATCGCTTTACCTCGCGTATTACTTCGTCTGACATTTGCTCCGTAAGATAAAGAGTCATTAGTGGTCGAAAGTTAGAATCGCTGTCGAGTAAACGATTAATCCTTTCCAAGTACTTTTTTGCTTCCTCAATGGACGTAACAGGCGGAGTTAGGTTGGGCATAACAATAGCTCGACCAAAATATCTACTTACATCTTTGACTGTTTTTACAAGATAGTCTCTATCTCGCAAGTGTATATGCCAGTCATCCGGACGGGTTATCGAAATGCTACGCATTTAAAACGGGTCTTAATTTAAAGTAGGATTATAACATGAACTGCTATGGCTTCCTTAATTGATAATAGATCCTTGCATTACACTACGAAAATTATAAAGAAGGGAGTACCATAATCGAACTGTGGCTTTTTAACTATTAGGAATTATGACCAAGATAAATAAAGTAGTACTGGCATACTCAGGAGGTCTCGATACCTCAGTCATACTGAAATGGCTACAAGAAACTTATGCGTGCGAGGTAGTCACTTATACTGCTGATCTTGGCCAAGGCGGCGAAGTCGAACCCGCTCGTCTTAAAGCAGCGACTATGGGGGTGAAAGAGATTTTTATAGACGATGTTCGAGAAGAATTCGTACGTGACTTTGTTTTCCCTATGTTTCGCTGTAACACCATCTACGAGGGGGAGTATCTGCTCGGGACATCGATCGCTAGGCCATTGATAGCCAAGAGATTAGTGGAGATAGCTAATGTAACAAACTCCGAGGCAATCGCGCATGGTGCCACCGGTAAAGGAAATGATCAGGTGAGATTTGAACTGGGTATTTCTGCGCTCAACCCGGATGTTGAGATTATCGCGCCTTGGCGTGAGTGGGATCTATCCTCCAGGGAGTCTTTGATATCTTTCTGTGAGCAACACCAGATTCATATCGATAAACGGCATGAAGGAGAGAAGTCCCCCTACTCCATGGATGCGAATCTGCTGCATGTATCATACGAGGGAGGTATTCTAGAAAATCCGGGTATAGAACCAGAGGAGTCGATGTGGCTGTGGTCGATAGCTCCAGAACAAGCGCCTGAAAAACCAACTTATGTTGACTTGACCTTCCGTGCTGGAGACGTAGTTGCTGTAGATGGAGAAACAATGTCTCCTAGCGCAGTATTGGCCTCCCTTAATAAGCTAGGAGGGGAGAATGGTGTTGGTCGTATTGATATCGTAGAGAATCGTTATGTAGGAATGAAGGCAAGGGGTTGTTATGAGACTCCAGGGGGAACCATACTTTTGAAGGCACATAGAGCTATGGAGTCAGTTACCTTGGATAGAGAGCTTGCGCATCTGAAAGACGAGCTCATGCCTCGTTATGCGAAGCTTATATATAATGGTTATTGGTGGTCACCTGAGCGTCAGGCATTGCAGAAATTAATTAATTATTCGCAACTTCACGTAAATGGTAAGGTCTTCCTCAAGCTGTTTAAAGGGAATGTAATTATTGTGGGTAGGGAGTCCGATAGCGATAGTCTCTACGATGATCACATTGTCACTTTTGAAGACGATGCCGGTGCCTATGATCAGTCAGATGCTTCAGGGTTCATTAAATTAAACGCCCTCAGAATGAAAATTGCTGCCAAGAAGGGTCGAGATATTATCTAATTTTACGCTACTTAATTTAATAGTTTTGCTTTCCCCTTAAATTCACAAAGATCGTAAACTGAGCATTGGCTACATTTAGGCTTGCGGGCAGTGCACACATACCGGCCATGGAGGATCAACCAGTGGTGAGCATCCAAAATAAACTCCTCAGATATTACCTTGAGCAATTTTTTCTCTACCTGGAGTACAGTTTTTCCGGGCGCGAAGTTAGTTCGATTAGAAATACGAAAAATATGGGTGTCAACAGCCATAGTGGGCTCCCCGAAAGCAGTATTAAGTATGACGTTGGCGGTTTTCCTTCCTACACCAGGAAGCCCTTCTAATTCCGCACGAGTTTGTGGTACCGCAGACTTATAGTTCTCCATTAAAATTTTGCAGGTCTTAATAATATTCTTCGACTTACTATTAAATAGGCCGATAGTTTTGATGTAGTCCCTAAGATTATTTTCACCTAAAGCAAAGATTTTTTCTGGCGAGTTGGCGACCATGTATAGCTTTTTAGTCGCCTTATTTACTGATACATCGGTTGCCTGGGCGGACAGTATTACTGAAATTAAAAGCTCAAATGTAGAAGAATATTCTAGTTCGGTCCTAGGTGAAGGATTATCTTTTTTAAGTTGTGCTAGAAATTTAAATCGTTTTGCTGCATTCATATTAATCTCTGTTATCGAATAAAAAATTTTTTAAAGCGATAAGGAAGCCCAACGAGAGAAACGCCCCTGGCGGCAAGACAAGGAGTAGGAACCCATTATGACTAAAGGTGATTTCGAGGTTTTTACCAGCAGGCCCAAGTAGCATATGCATATTGCTGAAGAGAGTGCCAGAACCAAGACCTTCTCGAATTGTTCCCATTAAAACTATAACCCAAAAGAACCCTAACCCCATCATTAAACCGTCTATTGCAGAGCTAATTATAGGGTTGCTCGAAGAAGAGAGTTCGGCTCGGCTAAGCAGGGAACAATTAGTAACTATCAAGGCTACGAAGAGTCCAATCCTATGGTGTAACTCAAAGTACCAAGCTTGTAACGCGATATCCGAAAGTATCAGGCAAGTCGCTAAAACGGTAATTTGCGTAGTCAGGCTTAAGTCTTCGTTTAAAATCAAACGAATTATACTAATTACAACATTAGAGATTGTTAATACCAGAACTGTAACAATACCAAGACTGAATGCTGTCACGAAGGAATTTGAAACAGCAAGCAGAGGACATAAGCCTAGTAATTGAACAAGCGCTGGATTTTGCTGCCAGATCCCATCGCGAGCGATCTTTGAAAATTTTTTCATTGGTTCTCTATTGTTAGAGCGTCAAAGATTGCTTTCGCTACCGCGCGGGTAGTAACCGTGGCACCTGCTACATGGTCAATATCTGAATCCTCATGCATCCAATTATTTTGGGGTGACATTCCAATAAATTGGTTAATCCAGTCTGAAACTTCAATATCAATTAGGTCTCCAATACCAGGAGTTTCTTTGTGTTTTACTACCCGGACCCCTCTGATATATCCCTCACCATCTGTGGCTATCCAAAGTATTATTTCCCCGTTATACCCGGATAAACTTGTGCTTTGAAATACCGTTCCGATATAAGTATCCTCATTTTGAATGATATACCTCGTTGCATTAATGGGGACTAATTCAAACTGGTCTTGGTTAACTATTTGCTTTATTGATTTTAACGAGAAGTCTTTGCGATTTTGTTCAATTTCTTCGCGTTTGATCGTATAAAAACCGGTTACCAATACTCCGCATGTGAAGGTGAGTAATACTAATGTTAATACTTGGAGCTTCATTTATGAAACGATAGGTAATTGATCAAAGGTGTTACTGCATTCATAAACAAAACTGCGAAGGCTACACCTTCTGGATATCCCCCAATCATTCTAATAGCAAAGGTCAAAATACCTATTCCAACACCAAAAATTATTTGACCTAAAGGTAATTTAGGGGACGTTACAGGATCGGTCAGAATAAAGAATGCCCCGAGCATAGTTGCGCCCGAGAATAAATGAAATAGCGGTGATCCTAGGCTCGCGGAACTACCATCATCGTAGAAACAAATAGAGAGTATAATAAGCGTACTCAACATTGCAATTGGTGCGTACCATTTACATAGACCCGTATATATAAGATAGACACCTGAAACAAGGAAAGTAAGATTTATTAAGGCCCATGATCGCCAGTTTTGTAGCCTAATCTGATCCCAATATTCTTCATTCGTTACGTCCTCACGAAATTTAAATTCATGGAGCGGTGTAGCGCGAGTCGTTCCATCGATTGCTAGACTTCCGATCTTCATTTCTAAGGTTTCTATTAAGGTCATATCCAAAAAGGGTATACCCCATAAAGACATAGCCATCGGGAAAGAAACGACCAGCGCTGAAAAACCGGCCATCGCGGGATTGAATATATTGTTCCCTAACCCTCCGTAGATGTGTTTTACAACGAGAATTGAGAACACACTACCCAGTACAACCATCGAAATGGGCAGAAGGGGTGGTAAAGTTAAGGCGAGAAGAATACCGGTAGCTAAAGCGCTTCCGTCCAGAATGGTCCTAGTAGGAAGTCCTCTTATTTTGAGAAAAAGACATTCGCAAAGCACTACTGTAACCACCGCAATCGTTATATTGATTAACACGCCAACACCAAAGATATAAAACATAACTAGGCTCCCTGGGACTAGGGCCATATTAAATTCATACATTATTCGTCTAGTCTGGGTTTCTTTCATTTCTATTTATCTTTCGTTTCGTATCTTATGGCAAGTCTCGTTTTTGAGTTACTGAGAGTGTTGCGTAGAGGAATGTTGCTTAGATAGATGGGGTCACATAAAAGCATAAGGAAACTAATGCTAGCTAAGGCGCCTATTATCAGTGCCAAGATCACTGTATTCATTGGCCCATTCCCGTGAAACCCATAAAGGCGAGAGATAATAATCCTGCGGTAATCATATTAATTGCAGCCCCGCGAAACACCTTAGGGACGACACTTGCTCTCTGTTGTCTCTGGATTGCCGCAAAGAGTATCAATACTAGGGCGAAACCAATGGCTGCGCCAAAGCCAAAAAAAATAGATTGTAAAAATGAGTGAGCCTCTCTGACATTAATCAATGCGACCCCGAGCACCGCACAGTTTGTAATTATCAAGGGAACAGATATCCCGAATATCGGGAGTAACGCGTGTAGTCGTGGTTGCGTGGCTCTGATGATAATTTCGGAAATTCGTACCAAGGATACAATTAATATTATGAATATGACGAGACGAAGATATTGTAAATCGAGGGGGCTAAGGATACAGGATTCGATGATGTAACTTACTGCAGATGCAAGGGTTAAAACAAAAGCCGTTCCCACGGCTATTCCAATGGCACTATCGAATTTTTGACTGGCGCCGAGAAGGGGACAAAGTCCAAGGAACTGAATAGTAACAAGGTTATTGACGAATACTGTTGTCAATAATATTGCTATGCCATCGCTCACGCGTCTAGGTAACTTTCATTCCGGGTACGGCGCCAGGATCAGGTTCTAGGAGAAACATCCCATAGTTCCCATCTCCGGCAGCAAGAACCATACCCTCGGATATGCCAAACTGCATCTTTCGGGGTTCTAGGTTTGCTACCATTATTGTTAATTTACCGACAAGCTCGTCAGGAGCATAAGATGCCTTTATCCCAGCCAATACTTCTTTGTCTTTTCCGCCAAGGTCTAAAGTCAAACGAAGCAGTTTGTCAGCCCCCTGGACAGACTCTGCCTTGATGATGCGAGCAACGCGCAAATCCAGTTTAGCGAAATCTTCATGCTTTATCGTTTCCTTTCCTCCTTGTTTTTTACTTATATCTGCGCTCACCTTATCAGCCTCCATGCGGCTTTTTTCAACTATAGCTTTCATCGAGGCCGTTTCTACCCGACTTAGTAGAGGTTTAAACGAATTAATTTGATGGTTGATCAGTATATTTTGGCAGGACATCCAGCTTAAGTCTTTAACATTTAGGAATAGTTGTGCTTCTTTTGCTATTGAAGGCACGATTGGTTGCAAATAAATCATAATAATTCTAAATAAATTGATCCCGTCAGAACAAACCTGTTGCACTTCCTCTCGATTTTCCTGGTCCTTAATCATAATCCATGGTTTTTTTTCATCTATGTATCTGTTCGCGTAATCTGCCAATGACATGATTTCACGAGCAGCTTTTCCATAGTCGCCCGTTTCGTAGAAATCTGCTATGTCCTCGCCCTTATCGACGGATTCTCTTACCAGCGAGGAGCTAACTTGTCTTGCTAATCTCCCATCAAACTGCTTGTTTATAAAACCCGCACATCGACTCGCGATATTTATCACTTTCCCGACAAGGTCTGAATTTACTCTTTGAACGAAATCCTCCAAAGAGAGGTCGAGATCATCGACATTACCGTTCATCTTTGCGGCGAAATAATAACGTAGATATTCAGGGTTGAGGTGATCTAAATAAGTTCTGGCATTAATGAATGTCCCACGCGACTTTGACATTTTTTGACCATCTACCGTAACGAATCCATGAGCATGGACTTTTGTCGGTGTCCGAAAATCAGCCACTTTCAGTATTGCAGGCCAAAATAATGCGTGAAAATTAATTATGTCCTTGCCTATGAAGTGATGTACCTCACAGCTCGAGTTGGGGTTCCAAAAGTCATCAAAGTTGACGCCTGTAAAATCACAATAGTTTTTAAAGCTCGCGAGATATCCAATCGGAGCATCTAACCAAACGTAGAAATACTTCCCAGGAGCATCAGGAATTTCAAATCCAAAGTATGGAGCATCACGGCTAATATCCCAGTCCTGAAGACCAGAGTTAAGCCATTCTGCGAGTTTGTTCGCAATTTGTTCTTGGAGAGTTCCGCTCCTTGTCCAATCACGAAGAAAATCAGAGAATTGGGATAAGGTGAAAAAAAAGTGGGTTGACTCTTTTAAAACGGGTTTTTCACCAGACAATTTTGATCGCGGATTAATAAGGTCGGTGGCATCATATGTTGCACCGCAGTTTTCGCAGTTATCACCGTATTGGTCATCTGCGTTACATCTCGGACATGTCCCTATTATAAATCGATCAGCGAGAAACATTTCCTTCACAGGATCGTAGAGCTGTGCCACGGACCGCATCTGAATTTGTCCCTTTGATTTTAGCTTTTTAAAAATGAAGTTAGCATATTGTCTGTTTTCCTCTGAATGCGTCGTATAATAATTATCATGACTTATGAGGAAATCTGAGAAATCTCTTACATGCTCCTCTCTGATTTCTTCTATTAAGGTTTCTGGAGAGATGTCTTTTTCATCTGCTCTAAGCATAATTGCCGTACCATGCGTGTCATCTGCACAAACGAAAATACACTCATTACCTATAGAGCGCTGAAACCGAACCCAAATATCGGTTTGAATATGTTCCATAAGGTGCCCGAGATGAATAGAGCCGTTAGCATTGGGTAGAGCACTTGTTACTAGTATTCTTCTTGTTGCCATTGCATTACAGTTGTTTTTGGAAAGATAACTATATTTTCTGGTCTACCAGTGTTCAAGACATTTTCTTGAGAATAATAGCTTTGCTCCTGCAATATCCTTTTTGATGTTGACCTTCATCGAGCTAAGTGTTTCCCTAAAACCACAATGAATAGGAGAAAAACATCGGTAAGAAAATTGAAAAGCTAGATTTGCCAGGAGTCGGCGACATTTTAGCTGTCGCTTCGGGAAAAGGTGGTGTGGGTAAGTCCACTATCGCTGCGAATATTGCCGTAGCACTCGCGAGGAATGGCCTTAATGTAGGCCTGCTCGATGCCGATATCTATGGTCCCAGCCAAAGTCATATGATGGGAGTCTCGGGTATGAAGCCAGAATTATCGGGCAAACGCTTAATGCCGGTAATAGCCCACGACGTAAAGTGTATGACCATGGGCTTCATAATGTCGCCAAATACTCCAGCCATTTGGCGTGGCCCTATGGCTAGTGGAGCTTTGCAGCAAATGCTCTCCGATACTAAGTGGGGAAATCTTGATATTTTACTGGTTGATATGCCCCCAGGGACCGGCGATATTCAATTAACGATTTCTCAACGTGTTCCACTAAGCGGAGCCGTAATTGTTACCACACCCCAGGATATCTCGTTATTAGATGCCAGAAAAGCCATTGAGATGTTTACCAAGGTCGAAGTTCCTACACTTGGTATTGTCGAGAATATGAGTTCTCATGTTTGTAACAACTGTGGATATGAAGAAGCAATATTCGGTAGTCATGGGGGTGAGAGTATTGCATTGGAATATGGAACTAAAGTTTTAGCTCAGTTACCATTATCCCTTTCGATTCGAAAACAATCCGACGAGGGAGTGCCAATTGTCATTTCAGATCCAGACTGCCCAGCATCAAAAGCCCTGCACTTGGCTGCTGAGAGGTTGACTAGATCACTGTCGAGTTTGGTGTCAAGTGGTCCAGAAATTGATATCATCGATGACTAACGCTGGCTAGCTTCCGATCCCTTTAATTCAATGAAAGAAAACCTACAAAATAAGAGAAACCCCTACTGTGGCGATTAAGTCAGATAAATGGATACGATATATGGCGGGCAATCATGATCTCATCAAGCCTTTCGAGGCCGATCAGATCCGTGAGAGTGCTCAGGGAAGGGTAATTTCTTACGGTACTTCTAGTTACGGTTACGACGTCAGATGTTCCGATGAGTTCAAGATCTTCACTAACATTCATTCGGCGGTTGTAGATCCAAAGTGTTTTGATGCAAATAGTTTTGTTGATTACAAGGGCGATGTTTGTATCGTCCCTCCAAATTCGTTTGCACTAGCTAGGACGGTTGAATATTTTCGTATTCCTAGGAGCGTTCTCACAGTATGTCTGGGAAAATCAACCTATGCTCGGTGTGGAATAATAGTAAACGTTACGCCGCTCGAACCGGAGTGGGAAGGTCATGTTACACTCGAGTTTTCGAACACTACAACACTGCCGGCAAAAATTTATGCAAATGAAGGTGTAGCACAAATGCTTTTTTTTGAATCAGATGAGGTTTGTGAAATTTCTTATGCTGATCGTGGAGGAAAATACCAGGGTCAAACTGGGGTGACGTTGCCAAAAGCTTAATCACCCCTTATTTGGCGCCCATTGATCTCAGCCTGCTTTAATAAAAGTTCAAAGGTATCTCCTGGCTCACTTTGTTTAAATTTTATAAGTAAAAAATCGTATTCGAGAGCTAACCAGAATGTGGTTTTTCTATCTGTGTTGTCTCTGATACGATCTAATTTTACCGTTTTGAATTTACCAATTAGAGTCTCAGTATCTTGCTTCCCTCTTATCATAAATTCATATCTTTTCAAGTGGTTTCCTTCCATGACCGAATAACTCATCTTCGGCCAAGGCGGAGTGTTTACGTTTATTAGATCTTGTCGCAATTGCAGTTGATAGGCGAGTTTATCGATAACTCCATGGGTAATAATGTGGTTTTCGCTACTATAGTTAGCGGTACTAGTTTCCCAGTCAAAGGTTATCAGTTCATTCTTATCTTTCCCTAAACCTTGGCGAATATACCTGTATTCGATTGGAATTATTCGTTCGTCCCAGCTGAATAGTGATTCTTCATTGATAGAAGAGAAGAAAGTACTTGCGGAAGAGGAAAAGAGAAACTTATTGCTACCTGTTTCACGAAGCTCTCTTACACCTACTGCGTTAATTGGCAGACCCTTATAATTAGCCTGGTAAAGGGCCCGAAATGGTATTGGTTTTGCCGCAGCCAGTTCTAACCAGGATATTAGACCTAACACATATAATATTTTCATCGAATCGTTCTTGTAAATGGTCCACCAGTTTATGACAATCTTACTTTCTCAGATTAATGTATGGGAATGCGAAATAGAAAGTCTAAAGTTTAACCAATAAAGAATAAGGATATACACGATTAGAAAAAGTTCTCAAGCCCTATTAATAACTATATTCCTGTGGGTAACTCAGGTGATAGCACTACCGGTAAATGACCTTTACATAGCAGATGTTCTGGTTGCTGACGAGAGTGAAGCGCAGTTGGCTTTGGGCGCTCGAGCGGGTTTGCTGCAAGTTCTTATTCGAGTTTCTGGCACCCAAGAAGTCGAAGCCAGCAGTATAGTAGCTAGTGCGTTACGTAACCCGTCTGCTTACTATTCCCAGTATAGTTATTCGTCCACAGACAAGTTGCTCATTCATGATGGTGTTTCGGTTCCAGCCAGGCTACTAAGGCTTCAATTCGATCCTAGTGCAATATCTCGACTATTAAGAAGCGGATTATTTCCAGTATGGGGAAGTAATCGCCCTAGTGTACTGGTTTGGCTTGCCGTTAGTGATAGCGTGGGTCGACGTATTCTTGGTGAATCTGAAAGTGGTGAGTTCAACAAACATTTAATTGACCAGGCTGATTTACGAGGCCTACCATTATTGTTTCCATTACTTGATCTCGAGGATTCTGAGGCAGTCTCAACAGCAGAGATTTGGGGTGCTTTTCTAAGTCGTGTAGAGGCGGCGTCTCAACGTTATCGGCCAGATTCAATAATCTCTGGGCGACTTTACATGGATAGTCCAGACCGTTGGGTTGCTAGCTGGTCCTTTTTGATAGAAGATCGCTGGTATACCCTAGACGATGTAGCGTTTACGAGTAGAGAAATCCTCCAACGAGTGATTGATCATTTAGCTAACGAGCTCGCAAATCAATACGCGCTTGATTCCAGTCGCGGGGAGGTGCGTTTGAGGGTAGAAGCGGTAAATAGTTTGCGTGATTATGCTGAGCTTAGCGCCTATCTAGAGTCTTTAACCCCTGTAACTAATAGCTTTCTTCTAAGCCTTGAAAATAGTCGAGCAAATTTCCAATTGGATATTGAGGGGCAGCGCGATCAACTTATAGAAACCATTGAGCTGGATGAAAAGCTGATGCTTGTTAAACCCCTCAGTGAGGGAAATGAATTACATTATCTCTGGCTTCGGTAAGCCGCCACAGATTTATTTTTTTGCTAGTTGGGGATCCTTGGTGATGACAGTTTTCCAAAAATATTTAGTTTCGATTTCTCTAGTAATGGTGCTAATCGTCGTCTACTACCTTCAGGCTATACTAACGCCATTTCTTGTAGGTATTATTCTAGCCTATTTGGGAGATCCTCTGGTTGATCGTTTAGAGAGGCAGAGGGTTAACCGCACTTTGGCTGTTTTAATAGTTTTTGCTGTGTTTCTTCTTATCCTAGTCGGTGTAGCGGTAGTTGTGATACCCGTCCTCTTCGATGAAGTGTCAGGTCTAGTGAGTGATATTCCGGAGATAATTAGTTGGTTGCAAAATGTGGCGAGCCCCTATTTGGTATCAACCTTTAACATAGATCCGTTTGATATAAGCCCTGATCGGCTTAAAGAATCTATTTTTGATAATTGGCATCGGACTGGGGATTTCGTGGGACAATTGGTGCAAGAAGTTACGGCTTCAAGTATGACAATGCTTAACGCCCTAATAAGTATTACTTTGGTGCCAGTTGTTGCATTTTATCTTCTACGAGATTGGGATGACTGTATTGAGAGAATACGTCAAATGATACCTCTAAATGTGGAACCAAAAGTTGTTAAATTAACGAGGGAGTGTGATGAGGTCCTCAGTCAATTCTTGAGGGGACAGCTGCTTATAATGTGCGTGTTGGGATTTGTCTATGCATTGGGACTTGCTTTTGTTGGTTTGGATTTAGCTATTCTTATAGGATTAGTCTCGGGCCTAGCGAGTATTGTTCCTTATCTGGGGTTCGTAATAGGTATTCTTTCGGCGATAACGGCTGCTATGTTTCAATTCCAAGACCTTACCCCTATTGTTTACATCTTAATGGTATTCCTTTTAGGGCAAGGACTTGAAGGAATAATATTGACACCACTCCTAGTAGGCGATCGTATAGGTCTGCATCCCGTTGCTGTGATTTTTGCTGTCATGGCGGCTGGGCACTTATTCGGTTTTTTTGGTGTCCTTCTTGCGCTTCCAATTGCTGCTGTAGTGATGGTGTTCTTGAGAGACTTGAAATCGTCTTATCTTTCCAGCGAACTCTACGATAGATCCAAAGGGGACAAATGATAGGACAACTAGCTTTAAATTTCCGTCTAGAGAGCGATGCAACGTTCTGCAACTATGTTGGTCAGGCATCTGCAAAGATCTCCTCGCTGACTGGATTGGTATATCTTTGGGGTCCTGCTCAAAGTGGTTGTAGCCACCTTTTACAGGCCCTGTGTCATGCAGCGAGTACTAAGAAAAAATCTGCAATCTATTTAGAGAGACTCTGGGATCACGAGGTAGAGTTGTTGAATGGTCTTGAAGCTATATCGGTTATTACAATCGATGATATTGATAAGGTGATTGGTGACTCGGATTGGGAGCTTGCACTATTTCATTTGATTAATGCAGTCAAGGATAAGCAAGGCTGTCTTGTATTAAGTGCAAAAATTCCTCCTGATCGGTTGGCTGTTAATTTAATTGACCTGCGTTCCCGATTGATTAGCGCGGTAACAGTACATACTGATTCTTTAAGTGATCAAGAAAAGCTGCAAGCCTTACAAAGGCGAGCACAATCCCGTGGGTATAATTTAGACAAGGATGTTGCACGTTTTTTACTCGGTCGCGTAGCAAGAAGTATTGGATCTCTCATGGAAGTATTGGATCAGATTGAGCTTGAGACTCTAATTCAGCAGAGAAAAGTAACTATTCCTCTGGTGAAAAGAATATTGGGTTTATGAAGAAGTTGAAAATAATGTTTACGGGGGGAGGCACAGCCGGACATGTCACCCCAAATATAGCACTTATTGAATATTTTCAGGACTTAGGTTGGGATATCGTCTACGTTGGCTCACTCTCTGGTATTGAAAGGGAAATTATAGCTAATAGTGGCGTTCGTTATTTGGGAATAGCTTCGGGTAAGCTTCGAAGATATTTTGATTGGGCCAATTTTATTGATCCCGCACGAATTTTTTGGGGTTGTTTACAGAGCATTTATATCAGTTTTAGAGAACGGCCAAACATACTTTTTTCGAAGGGAGGGTTTGTAACGGTTCCTGTAGTGTTCGCTGCATGGCTGCTTCGGATTCCCGTAATTAGCCATGAGTCTGATGTCACGCCGGGTTTGGCGAACCGACTTTGTTACCCATTCGTTAAAAAGCTCTGTCTAAATTTTCCAGAGACAAAAAAATATCTAAGGGGTGATAAAGCGGTAGTTACTGGAACGCCCATTCGTCATAGTTTGCTATATGGTCGAAGTCAAAGAGGTTTCGATCTCCTTAGTTTCTCGCAGGATAAACCTATTGTACTTGTTTTTGGAGGAAGTCTGGGTGCAAGTAGTATTAATGAGGTTGTTCGAGATAGCCTTGATCGATTGTTGCCTCGATATCAGGTGGTCCATGTGGCGGGGCCTGGAAACTTAGATAAAAATATAGAATCTCCTGGTTATCTTCAGCGGGAATTTCTTTATGAGGATTTTGGAGACATACTCGCCTCCGCAAGTGTCGTAGTTTCTAGGGCCGGAGCAAATTCAATTTATGAATTACTCATCACTCGAAAACCTCATATCTTGATACCTCTTAGCTCCAAGGCAAGCCGTGGAGACCAGCTTGTGAATGCGGAGATCTTTGCTGCGAAGGGTTATAGCAGTGTGCTTTTGGAAGCGAAACTTACCCCTATCAGTCTAACTAACCTTATTAATGATGTGTACAACAATAGGAAAATTATAATACAACAGATTCAAAACTTTAAAATCGTCGATAGCGTTGGCGCGATTGGAAGTCTTATAGAGGAAACGGCGAATGATTATTGATGGCATCAAGCATATTTGTTGCCGCCGTAAAATAAGCCCGAGATTTTAGACTTTATGTTTGCCACCAACGTTACCATTTTGAGGAAAGTCTGGTAAACAATTTTACGGGTGTTAAACTCCTTCGCTTTCCCTTGAGGCATCAGTTATGCATAAAATCCGAACCATTAACAATATTGCTAGGAAGGGTTTGGAGAAATTTCCTGTTGACGATTTCAAAGTAGATTCGGATATTAGTGACCCGGAGGCTATTTTAGTTCGTAGTCAAAAGTTATCGACGGATGATCTCACTCCCGCGCTTCGAGCCGTTGGAAGGGCGGGGGCAGGTGTTAACAACATCCCGTTATCCGCGTGCACTGAAAAAGGTATTGTTGTTTTTAATACACCAGGGGCTAATGCAAATGCCGTAAAGGAACTTGTAATGGCTGCCTTATTGATCTCTGCTCGAAATATCGTAGGAGGTATCGATTATGTGCGCAATCTATCGGATATCGCTGACGAAAGAGAACTGAATAAGGTTGTTGAGGCCAATAAAAAAAATTACGGAGGTCAGGAGCTTAAAGGAAAGACTCTAGGGGTGCTTGGGTTAGGTGCTATTGGATCTGCGGTAGCTGAGATGGCGCTCCAAATGGATATGAATGTCTTGGGTTTCGATCCTGCATTATCTGTGGATGCGGCATGGAGAATATCACGGCGGGTGCAAAAGATGAATAATATCCAATCCTTGTTTGCTCAGTCGGATATTGTTACGTTGCACGTGCCGGTTCTTGATTCGACTCGTGGATTGATCAATGGTGAATCGTTATTACAGTTCAAAGATGGGGCGGTATTATTGAATTTTGCAAGGGATGAGATTGTTGATCAGCAAGCGCTAGGTGGTGCACTTGATGGTGGTAAAATCAGCCAATACATATCAGACTTTCCGAATCTAAGTCTTATAAACAAAGCTGGCGTCATCGCAACCCCCCATCTCGGAGCAAGCACCAAGGAGGCGGAAGAAAATTGTGCTGCAATGGTCTGTGAGCAAATCCTCGATTTTCTTCTCAACGGCAATATAAAAAATTCCGTAAATTTTCCAGACTTGTCATTGGAGAGAGGGGCTGGTTATCGAATTGCGCTAGTCAATCAAAACGTTCCAACAATCCTCGGTAGTGTTTTAACGATCCTAGCAGATAGAAATATCAATGTGATAGATATGTTGAATAAAAGCCGTGGTGACGTGGCTTACAACCTAATAGATATTGAATTAAGACCTGAAAGTGATTTAGTGGTAGAAATTGGGAAAATTAAAGGTGTTATTAATGTGCGGGTGTTTGACGAGTAATTTTTAAGCCTCTCTTCCAATAAATCTCTTTGGTTCCAGAGCTTTCTGCATGGAAATTCCTAGTGAGGATGGTTCTTGAATTATTAAATTTGTTATGTACTCTGCACAAAGTCTCGCTGTAGTTGCGCCGTGTGAGCCCAAACCTTGCAGTAGATATAAGCCAACTTGATTAGGAGCATTTGGTTTAGACCACTCGGGAACGGCCCCACACAGCGGTAATCGATCTTTAGTGGTGGCGCGCAGTCCAATATCTGCAGATAAAATCGTTTCGGATGTTTCGATGTCCTGAAGAAGCATATCAATGTGGTTTTGAGAAATTTCATTTAGATCCCGATCATAAAGCCCTGAAATCGTGGAAAGGTTGTTTATTGGCGGAAATATAGAAGTAGTCCCTGTGATAACTTGTGAAGTTGGATTCTTTAGATTAACCGAAAGGGAAAGCCCTGGAATGACGTCAACAAGTGCGGGCATAGCGACGGGTGCTATTTGGGCTCCATTTGCCAGGATTACGACGTCTACTTTATCACCCCCCCTTTTGTGTTGGAGTAACCATTCATCACCTGTCCATGAAACTTTCTCTATATGCTGCTTGATAGCGTTTGTTTGTTCAACCAAATCTCTTGATGCTAGCCATCCAGCGGTTGGGAAATATACCTGACCATCTTGATAATCCAAAAAATTATTAGGAAATTTTGCAGCGATCCTAAGCCATCTATTGCGTTGTTTCTGGTTTTTAGGTGAAAAAATAATTCCTGTTTGATAATAATATGGATTATTGAGGCTGGCGTATTCGAATGCAGACAAAGAAAAGCGATATCGGTATTCATTATTTATAGCTAGGGAAGGATAAACGGCCAGTTGAGGAACTTTAAAAGAAGTTGCCTTACCATCATCGAAAATCATTGTATTTATTGATCTTCGCCTAAGGGCTTGGCAGAGATATGCTCCTGCTAAACCTGACCCTATTATTGCGACTTTTGGACGTATTTGTTTAGAGGGCAACCATTCTCCGCGCGCCCGAGCGAAAAGCATTTCACGTTTTTTTCCATAGCCAGCGCGGCTGGTTACTAGGAATCCAGCATTAGTCAGAGCTCGCCGAACTTTGCCACTAACGGAGAATGTGCTAAGTGTCGCTCCTGGTTTGGAAAGACGAGCCATTTGACTAAAAATGCGTTCGTTCCAAATATTAGTATTTTTATCAGGACTAAAACCGTCTAAATACCAAGCATCAACTTTGGCAGAAGTATCTTTTAGTGCATTTAGAGCGTCATCAAAAATCAAAAGAAGTTTAATATTAGATGCAAACCAAATTATATGGGACCCTTGGAATGGCAATGGGTAGTGCTTTAATAATTGGTCAACTGGCAGTTGGGGAATAACCTTGCCCAGTCTTGTTAAATCACCCGGGGAGACGGGATATTTTTCATAAGCAGTATAATGAAGAAACCCTTGGAAGTCCTTTTGTTTCCATTTCTCCGCGGTAAGCATAAAGTTCAAGCCAAATCCAAACCCTATCTCTCCTATGCTGAAAAGGTTACGCGGCTTAAGTTGCTCCCAACTAGACTGGATTGGGTCAGTAAAAACGTGTGTCTTCTCAGAAACTGCTGCGCCTCGACTCCAATAGACATCACCAAAATCTCGAGAGTAAGCTGTGCTGCCTTCCCAATTTACAGATGCTTCAGTAAGTACATAGTCGCTCATAAATTTTAGTTGTTACGCTAATGAACTCGAGTGTGAAAATGTATACGAGGGTCTAGTTAGTTACTGCAACTGTTGAAATTATCATCCTCCAGTTAGCTTTACTTCATAGCCCATAGTTTCTAATTCCTCCTTGAGCAGGGCTCTTTTATCCCCTTGTATTAATATGTTGTCCCTGATCACCGCTCCACCAACACCACACTTCGTTTTGAACTTTCTTGCGGTTTCTTCCAAATCCAACCTATTCAGAGGAAGTCCGCGTATTAAAATAATCGGTTTCCCTCTCCGGCCCTTCGTTTGCCGCTCAAGATAGACGATCCCTACAGGATTTCCGGGACTACTTCTCATAGATAGCCCCCTGCAATGAACTAGGTTGTGCCTTACAGTGTTCGATGTCTTCTATCGAATAGACTCTTACCATATGATAATTTTACTCAGCCTTCAGAAAAAAGAAAAATGCCTAGATCTCTCTCTTGAGACGCGATATGGCAAAAGTGGATCAGAGTAAGTAGGAAGTCAGTGGGATCAGTCGTGTCTGATTTAATTTCCTCTAGATCTTTTGTTGCCAGCCAATCCTCCATAATTAAGTCTGCACTGCCCTCATCGAGTTGTGAAAATTGGTAAACGAGATTCGTATCGAGTTGATAATACGCTGGACCAATCCCCTCAGACATAGGTAATGGTATTTCCATTTCATAAGACACGTCTAAAGGTCGCGATGTGAGCAATGAATATAATTGGGCTCGAGCATCCAGTGAAATCCCGTAGCAATGCATGGATGGCAAGTCTTCTGCGAGAGCCCCTTCCGCAAAATCTTTAACCAAACTAGGGACAGCGATAAAAAAATATTCGGCCATTTGGCTAGATCGTCATAACCTCATCCGCCTGCAAACCTTTATCACCATCTATTACTATGAAACTTACCCTTTCCCCGTCGTTTATTGATCTTCTTCCAGCGCCTTCTATATTTCTGTAGTGAACGAAAATATCGTCCCCTTGATCCCGTGTTATAAATCCATAACCTTTTTTCACATTAAACCACTTTACACTACCGGTTTCTCTCGGGTCATATTCCTCCGAGTATGAGTTGGTTGTTGCAGAAACAAAACATGTGGAAATTAATACTGCGATAAAAATAAGGAAAAGTTCACTAACGTCCGCTTTATTGATAGGGATTTGTAACGCTTGATCCCTTAGGTATTCAAGACCGATAAATAGTGTAAGGCTAATTACAGTTGAGATGATTATGTTTTTTATAAGTGTGAGCATAGTTCGCCAGGTCAATTAAATAAATACATGATACCGTTAAGACCAAAAGGGTGCTAGCTAGTTCAAAATTCTTATATATCTATTGATTGTCTCTTCGAGGCCTAGCCATATTGCATCTGAGATAATTGCATGTCCAATCGAAACCTCGTGAAGGGGCACGACTGCTTTGCAGAACGTAGCAAGGTTTTCCGAATTTAGATCGTGTCCTGCATTAACACCCATGCCAAGACTGTGGGCAAATTTTGCAGCGCTTCTGAAAGAGTTAAGAACTTTTATCTGATCCGCAGATTTATATGACTCCGCGTAGGGTCCAGTGAACAATTCAACTCGATCTGAGCGGAGTGCTCTCGCCATCTCAACTGATTTTTCCGTAGAATCAACGAAAAGGCTAACGCGTATATTCTCCTCGTGTAAACGTCTGACTATAGGACTCAATGTTTTGCTGCTGATATTAAAATCCCATCCATGATCAGAAGTTAATTGTGTTGGTCCATCGGGGACCAGGGTGCATTGCGTCGGTGAGGCTTTTTTAACTAGTTCAATGAAGCCTGGAAATCCATTTTTCTTGGGTCCAGCATAGGGATTGCCCTCGATATTTAATTCGATATGTTCGTATTGATCGTCAGCCAAGAGTTCGGAAAGTGCATAGACGTCTTGCGGGCATATATGACGCATATCTGGACGGGGATGTACTGTTATACCCTCAGCACCAGCATTGATTGCAATCTTTGCGGCCTCAATCACACTGGGTACGTTAGCCCTCCGGGAGTTCCTGATAAGTGCAACTTTGTTCAGGTTAACACTCAGTCTAGTTCTCATGACCATCCGCCTGATTTGCTATCTCGGTAGATTCTCCTTGCTACCCAGAAGCCAATTAGCATTGAAAGCGCAACGCTGCTCGCTCCGTATAAAAACCATAGCTGTTTGGATTCATCTTGAAGCACCCGAAAGGCTGAGTTTGATGCGCCCAAATTCGCTATTTGTGACTCCTGTTCAATTAGTAACTGACTATTTCCCTCATCAATCTCTGTAGCCTTGGCAGATAGTTGGGTGTTAGTTTCAAGCTCTCCACTTATTTCCAAATTCCGAGCGTTGAGTGCTTTTTCTCTGAGATTTTTTTGAGTAAGTATATCCTCGAGTTCTTCAATACGAAGCAAGGCTAATTCATACTCCTGATTGATTACTTTTAATCTTTGTTTAGCTTCATTGAGCAAATCAGCCGCTATTGGCTGTCGGATTAGATATTGATTCGGTATCCATCCTTCCATTCCATTTTTCGTTCGTACTAGACTGTTTCCGGTCTCAGTGTTTTTCGTGAGGCGTTCCAGCCGTGTTCCGCTGCGAAGTCCATTATGGAGAACTCGGTCTTCGCTTGATTGCCCTTCCCGCAGAGGAACATAAATCACATCTCGAACATAGACAACTTCTGCATTTACTGTACCTATGGCTATGGCCAAGAGGCAGATCGCTAGGACTTGTTGGTATTTGTTTATAAGAGAACTCTCTTAAATGGTTTCACTACCAGTTTTTCATAGACCCCTTCTTTTAAGTAAGGATCCTCTTGACCCCAAATTCGGGCGAGTTCTAGTGAGTCAAATTCAGCGATTATTAAACTTCCTGAGAAACCTTTATCCCCAGGATCTTCATTATCAATTGCGGGATGAGGCCCTGCAATCAAAAGCTTACCCGCTTCCTGCAGCTTCTTCAGTCTCTTTAAATGTGCTGGTCGCACCTCCATTCTAAGTGAGTGGGTCCCCACCTTATCTTCACTAATAAATGCGTATAACATACTTGCTCCTCGCTATTCTTGGTCTGAAATTGTACCTTCTTTAAGGTAACCCTTCTTTGAGAGATAGCTGAGAGTTATCAGTATATATAGAAGTGTAATTCCGAATCCTCCAAAAAGCTTATAGCTGACCCAAAAGTCTAGGCTAAAAGTATAGGCAACAATCAAATTTAAAAGTCCAGCAAGGCCGAAACCAATAGACCAGCCAATGGCTAGTGTACCCCAGGTTTCTTCAGGGAGGGCGATCTGTGATCCCAGAATTTTTTTTAGAAGGTTTTCCTTCGTCAAGACTTGGCTAGCCATTAAAGCAGTAGCAAAAAGCCAATTCACTATTGTTGGTTTCCATTGAATAAACTCTTCATTTCGAAACAGTAATGTGGCACCACCAAAAAGAATCGCTACCCAGAAAATGACCTGTGTTTGCTTACTTACTTTTCGAGTCTTGCCATATTCGTACCCCACCTGTAGACAAAGACCTGCCATTAGAACTCCTGTACTTAAGTAGATGTCTTTGGTTAGGAAATAAACACCTACAAAAAGAGCCACTGGTAATAGTTCTAAAAATTGTCTCATAGATTTTTCCCTAAATCGTTACTGATCATAATTCATTTTGCGTGTTTTTTTTAGAGGAAGATTGTCGATAACCCCCAAGTAAACAGTGTTTTGACGGTAATAGGTTAGTTTTATAGCTCGCCCAGCGTCAACGTAAAAGTTTGTATGCTTGATCTCCTCCTGTAAACTGCTAAAAATTTGTCGGCCCTTCTTTTGACAAAATTCAGATTACACTCTTAAATATTGTTTATTACGAGCAGGTGCTAAATTGAGTCTCATTCATTCTCAAAAAAGAGTTCTTTCGGGCATGCGTCCGACGGGACGACTGCATCTCGGTCACTACCATGGGGTATTAAAGAACTGGATCAATTTGCAGCATGAATATGACTGTATGTTTTTTGTGGCCGACTGGCATGCATTAACCACACATTATGACGAGCCTGAAATAATTCAGGAAAATGTTTGGCAGATGGTCGTAGACTGGCTTGCTTCTGGCGTGAACCCTGGCTCGAGCTCTTTATTCATTCAGTCGAGAGTTCCAGAGCATGCGGAGCTTCATCTTCTTCTATCCATGATTACTCCTTTGAGTTGGGTGGAAAGAGTGCCAAGTTACAAGGATATGTTGGTAAAAAATAATGAGAGAGAGCTCTCGACTTATGGTTTTCTTGGCTATCCTGTACTTCAAAGCGCTGACATCTTGATATATCAGGCAGGCAATGTTCCGGTTGGAGCAGATCAGGTTCCCCATATTGAGATGACGAGAGAGATTGCTAGAAGGTTTAATCATATTTATGGACGAGATCCTGGCTTTGAAGATCTTGCAGAGGTGGCCATTAGAAAACTAGGACGAAAAAATTCTAAGCTATATCGGGGCTTGCGGCGCGATTATATGGAACAAGGCAATCAGGAGTCTCGAGAGACTGCGTTGGCGCTTGTTTCTGACCAGAAAAATATCCCATTAAGTGACAGAGATCGATTATTCGGTTATCTGGAGGGCGGGGGAAAAGCTATCCTTCCAGAACCTCAGTCGCTTCTAACTGATGCTTCTGTAATGCCTGGTTTAGACGGCAATAAGATGTCAAAGTCTTACGGAAACACAATTTCGCTGCGTGAAGAACCAGACTCAGTAGATAAAAAAATAAAAACAATGACTACCGATCCCGCGCGCGTTCGGCGTAAAGATCCTGGAGATCCGAATAAGTGTCCGGTTTTTGATCTGCACAAGATTTATTCTGACGCTGAACAAAAGGAATGGGTCATTCAAGGCTGTAGAAGTGGAAGCATTGGTTGTGTTGACTGTAAGAAACCTCTAATTGAGTCAATCCTTGAAGAACAGCAACCGATGCGTGAGCGGGCTAAACAATACGAGGAAAACCCAGATTTGGTAAAGAGTATTGTTTCTGAAGGGTGTGAAAAAGCCCGAAATATCGCTAAATCTACTATAGAGGAAGTTAGATCGGCGATGGGTTTGGATTATCGATAAGGTGCCTCTCTAATAAAATTTGTGAGTAGACAAAAAAATGCTGGAAAAAGATAGTTCGCAGGTCTCTAGTGACGGAAAAGACGCTCCTCTTGTTTTGGTTGGGGGTCAGGCATTATCTGAAATTCCCTCGGATCTTTATATTCCGCCAGACGCGCTGGAAGTGATTCTCGAGGCATTCGAGGGCCCACTTGATTTATTGCTTTACCTTATTAGGCGTAAAAATCTTGATATATTGGAGATTCAGGTTGCAGAAATAACTAAGCAGTATATGGATTATATTAGCTTGATGAAGGAGCTTAAGTTCGAACTTGCCGCAGAATATTTAGCTATGGCCGCAGTTCTTACGGAGGTTAAGTCCCGAATGCTGTTGCCAAGAAAAGAAGAGGAAGAGGAGCTGGATGATGACCCGAGGGCCGAATTAATCAGGAAGCTTCAAGAGTACGAGCGTTTTAAGCAAGCAGCACTAGATTTAAACTCAATTCCAAGATTGAATCGTGACTTTTGGATAGCCAAAGCCGAACCTATTTTAGAGGATAAGTCGAGACCAGTGGCTCGAATAGAACTTCAGGAAATAATCATGGCACTTTCCTCAGTACTGAAACGAGCGGAGAATTTTTCAAGTCATAATATCCTTTTGGAGCCACTTTCAACCCGAGAACGAATGTCACAGATTCTAGAAAAAGTTAGTGAGGCAGCTGGTCAATTTGTCTTATTTGACTCACTTTTTTCATCGGAGGAAGGCAAGGCAGGAGTGGTTGTGACCTTCATAGCTATATTAGAGCTAATTAAGGAGTCCGATTTGGAAGTAATTCAGACTGAGGCCTATGCCCCCATTCATGTCAAGATCTCATTAATCTCGAGTAGAAACAATGAATGATTATCCTTCATTAAGACAAATCATCGAAGGTGCCATATTCGCAGCTAGTTCTCCCATAAGTCTGGATAAAATACTGAGCTTATTCGAGGGTGATCAGCCTACCCGAGAGCAAATTCGCGATACCCTAAAAAAGATAGAAGAAAGCTGTTCTGAAAGGGGCTTCGAATTGAAGAAGGTTGCAAGTGGTTATCGATTTCAAGTTCGTCAAGAATATAGCAAATGGGTTAGCAGGCTTTGGGACGAGAAGCCTCAACGTTATTCTCGAGCGCTTTTAGAGACTTTAGCTTTGATCGCTTATAAGCAACCCATAACTCGGGGGGATATAGAGGATGTCAGAGGCGTTACTGTGAGCACCAATATCATGCGCACTCTATTAGAGAGAGACTGGATCCGAGTAGTTGGTCATCGTGATGTTCCTGGGCGACCAGCCACCTATGCAACTACAAAAAACTTTTTAGATTATTTCAATTTATCTAACTTAGACGACTTACCAGACTTATTAGAGGTCGATAAATTGGGCAAAGTAAATGAAGAGCAAAATTTCGCAGAGGTTGTTGGCGAAACAAATCTATTAGAAAGTGAGCGAGGTGAAAATTTCCCTCCATTAACATCGGCGACTGAAGAGACGCTCGAAAGAGTCGCTGCTGAGGCTGAGGTCATCGATGGTAATATTCACGAACTATTTCCAGCGGATGGAAGTGCATTGGGAGGGTTAAATAATCAGCAGCCATATGTTGATGGAGATGAGGCTATCTTATCTGAGACCCATGAAAAGAATACTTTGCACTCAGAGTCCGCTCCTGAGATGCCTGATGAAGCATCTCGTAAGGTTGATTGGTCTTCAAGTGAGGATAGTGATTTTCAAAAGTAGAATTCTTGATTTCACTGGAACCTCAAGATAGATTCTGAAAGCTTTAGAAACGCCCTAATTCTTATGTCACAGAAGTTACAAAAAATGTTAGCAAACGCAGGGCTCGGTAGCCGAAGGGCTATGGAGAAATGGATTGATGCAGGTCGTATAAGAGTTAATGGAGCAATTGCTAAACGGGGAGATAGGGTGCTGGAGGGAGATACGATTCATGTTGACGGTCATCTCTTGAGATTAAAAAATGTAGAACATCGACATTTATTATACAACAAGCCGGCGGGAGAAATTTGTTCTAGAGATGACCCAGAGGGTAGGCCCTCAGTATATAGAAAGCTTCCAAAACTGAGGAACCAGCGTTGGATATCTATAGGGCGTCTAGATTTCAATACCAGTGGATTATTATTATTTACTACTGATGGGGAGTTAGCCAACACGCTTATACATCCATCAACAGGTATAGATAGGGAGTACGCTGTAAGAGTTTTGGGTAATGTCGCAGATCAAAATCTGAGGAACTTGCGAGAGGGAGTAATGCTTGAGGACGGTCTTGCAAGGTTCACCGATATAAAAAAACCAAAGGATCCGGTTGGAGCCAATAATTGGTATTATGTTGTGCTTGTCGAGGGAAGAAACAGAGAGGTTCGTCGCCTTTGGGAGTCTCAAGGGCTTATTGTGAGTCGATTAAAACGGGTGAGGTTTGGTAGTTTTTTCATTCCTTCGCGCGTGAAGCTAGGAAAATTTGTGGAATTGGGTAAAAAAGAATCCAATGACCTATATGATTTAGCTAGTGTTCGTGAAAGTTAGTTTTTTCAAAAAGCGAGAGCGACTAGACTTATTTTATCCCTCCCCCCTATAGTAATGAGGTTTAACACCATTTTAATAGTCGATTTAGGTGTTGCAGAATCCGACAGCTGTTAGTCAACCATTAAAAGTTAGGCCATGATCTAAATTATTCGGGTCTACCAAATAAACGTAAAGTTTCATTAAGTCTTCTGGTGTCTTTACGGTCAGGGGATCTTCGTTAGGATATGCTGTTGCGCGCATTTTGGTTCTTGTGGCCCCCGGGTTTACAACGTTGACTCGAACTTTTGAAGTGCTCTTTAGTTCGTCGGCGAGCAGCAAAGCAAAACCTTCTATTGCATACTTTGATACACAGTAAGCTCCCCAGTATGCCCTTGGCTTTTTACCGACAGATGAACTTGTAAATACCAGCGACGCGGAAGAAGATTTACGTAAAAGTGGGAGTAAAGTGCGTGTTAGAAGAACTGCTCCATTAAAATTAATTTGCATCACGCTTTCCCACTCTACTGTATCACTATATTCCACTGGAACGCGCGTTCCAAGCACGGCAGCGTTGTGGACGAGGCTGTCTAGACGACCATAGTTTACAAAAATTTGATTGGAAAGCTCGGTAAGGTTTTCCATTCCAAGCTTACTGAGGTCAATAGGAAGTATCGCTGGCTCTGGGTGGTTTCTATTTATAATTTCATCATAAACCATCTCAAGTTTTCCCACGGTTCGTCCCATTAATAAGACAGTTGCCCCCAAACTTGCGTAGGTTTTTGCAGCATGCCTGCCGATACCGTCTCCTGCTCCCGTCACGAGAATAATCTGTTTGTCTAAAAGGGATGGGCTAGGTTTATAAATTGATATTGGATTCATGGAGCCAGTCCTTTAGTTTTTTGCTGAGTTTTTTGAGTCGATCTTTATAGAAAACTATTCAAAAGTGTTGCCGGACTTGACTGCTGATTTCAAATTCGTCACAAGAGTTGCGCCACTTAAAGTCAATACTAGGGGAGGTAAACCCATAGCTTTAAGGTTTCATACAGATCCAGCAAGGAAACACACTATGTTTTTGTTGCATGCGCTAAGTAGTTGACGTCAAGATTGCTGCTCAGTTTATATCGTTTCATAATCGGGTTGTAAATCATTCCAGTAAGATCATTGAGACTTAAATTGTGAGCACGAAGTGATCTTGCTACTTCTGCCGGTGTTATAAACTTTTTATAACTGTGGGTCCCCTTGGGCAGCAGGTTGAGTAAGTACTCCGCACCAATAACCATAAAAAGATAGGATTTTGGATTGCGATTGATAGTGGACAGAAAAAGGTCACCAGAGGGTTTGAGTAGACTTGAGCAAGTCTGGATGACTGAGTCTGGGTCTGGTACGTGTTCGAGCACTTCCAGGCAGGTTATAATATCGAATGGCTCGGGCTTCTCTTTAGCAAGAGCTTCAACAGTAAGTTGCATATATTGTATATTACAACCCGATTCAAACTGATGAAGCTTTGCGACTGCAATGGGTGCTGCTCCTGCATCAATTCCCGTAACCTCAGCTTCCGCTTCATACAAAGCTTCGGTAAGTAGCCCTCCTCCACAACCAACATCTAAAACTCTTTTCCCGCGAAGGTTGGTGTGCTCCGAGATATAGGCAAGCCTCAACGGGTTAATATCATGCAAAGGCTTGAACTCACTGGTAGGGTCCCACCAACGCCTTGCAATAGCTTCGAACTTATCGACCTCCTCCGGATCTACATTATCTTTGGTCACTCATGACCTCCTAATTTTTTTTGCCAGCTTTCGACTCTACCTTTGAGCTGGAAGAGATTAAGCTTAGTGAACTTCTTGTCTTTGTAGAGACATTCGCCGTTGATCCAAGTATGCGTAACGTCTTGACCATTGGCCGCATATATCAATTGTGAAATTGGATTATATATTGGCTGAAAAGAAATACCGGACAAGTCGAAGGCTATTATATCTGCACACTTTCCAATTTCCAGACTACCAATTCTTTCATCGAGTCCCAAAAGACGAGCACCATTTATTGTGGCCATTGAGAGTGCCTCTTCTGCTTTAACGCTGCTTGGGCAGCCAGAAGTAACCTTGGATAGGAAAGCTGCGGAGCGGGCCTCTGCTAATAGATCCAGATCATTATTGCTAGCGGCACCGTCTGTACCCAGAGCAACGTTAACACCATTTTCAATTAGTTTATTTACAGGACATATGCCACTTGCCAATTTCATATTTGATTCGGGGCAGTGGACTACGTGAATTTGATTTTCATAAAGACTCTCGATTTCTTCATCATTTAATTCAGTCATATGAACTGTTTGCAGATCAGCTTTAAGAAGACCAAGCTCTCTCATGCGCGTATATGGTCTCCTACCATTTTCAATTAGTCCTGTTTCCACCTCTTGCTTAGTTTCATGTAAATGTAGATGAATTGGAATGCCAAGGTTTGTAGCTTGCTCGAAAACTTGTTGGAATCCAAGGTCAGTGACGGTGTAAGGAGCATGAGGTGAGAAAGCCGCTGAGATAAGAGAATGCCCTCTGATATTTTCGTAAAATTGCAGTCCCTTGATGATATGTTCTTTTTCCGACTTTGCCCAAGCGTTTGAGAACTGTAAAACAGGGATCCCAACTTGTGCCCTAAAGTAGTTTTCTTCAAAGACTTTGGCGCTAACTTCGGGAAAAAAATATGTATCTGCAGCGCATGTTGTGCCGCTCGCAATCATCTCTGCTACTGCGAGCGTGGTTCCATCGCGGACAAACCTTTGATTAACAAACCTTGCTTCCGCAGGCCAGATATGGTGGTTTAACCACTCTGAGAGAGACAAGTCATCAGCGTAACCTCTAAATAAGGACATTGCAGAGTGGATATGAGCGTTCACGAAACCAGCTGTCAGAAGATGATCTGGTAAGTTAGTCATTTCCATCTGGCCATAGCCGCCATTCAGATTTTTTGTGGGCAGGATATCTTTAATGACCCCATCCTCTAGTAATATGCTATGGTTTTCCAAAACTTTTCCCTGAGGTACGATCGGGACAATCCACCGAGCATTTATTACATGACTTTTAATTGTTGCTGGCATCTTTTGTTAAATCCGTGGGTCACGCGAGCTACTAATTATACACAAGCATGCTGACCCACTTTTATGAACTAGCATTCCCCTCTACCCCATTTAATAAAAGTCATATAAATCAATTAGTTATAGATTTATAAGATCAATTCATTCAGTGGGTTTACGGCGTCGCATATGATATGCTTTTATTTTAGAAGTTTACGTACGAAAGCGTTTTCCGCAAAGTTGAAGAAGCAATAATCGGGGCGATCAATCGGGTGAGATCCTCGCTCGACTTCAAATATTGATCGTTATTATTAGATCACGGAAGAAGAAAAAGAGGGGACATGTCTGAGTTTGATGGCCATATAGCCAATATCAATATTGAAGATGAGCTTCGTGATTCGTTCATGGAGTATGCCATGAGCGTAATTGTTTCGCGGGCTCTACCAGATGTGAGGGATGGCCTTAAGCCGGTTCATAGGCGAGTCCTTTTTGCTATGAACGAACTAAATAATGTCTACAACCGACCGACGTTGAAATCTGCACGTGTTGTTGGAGATATTATAGGAAAGTACCATCCGCATGGTGACAATGCTGCCTACGACACCATCGTAAGAATGGCTCAGGACTTCAATATGCGTTACCCATTGATCGAAGGACAGGGAAACTTTGGTTCTCTTGATGGGGATAGTGCAGCAGCTCAGCGTTATACCGAAGTTCGAATGCAAAAAATTGCACAAGAAGTTCTCTCGGATCTAGATAAAGATACAGTTAACTTTGTAGAGAATTACGACGCCACTCTCAAAATGCCTGAGGTTCTGCCGTCAAGAATTCCTAACCTGTTAGTGAACGGATCGACGGGTATTGCGGTCGGTATGGCGACGAATATTCCGCCACACAACCTTAGGGAAGTCATTAACGCTTGCGTTGCTCTTATAGATAACTCCGATCTTGATGTTGACCAGCTTATGCAATTTGTTAAAGGACCAGATTTTCCGACTGGAGCCATTATCAATGGAAGAGCTGGTATCGTCCAGGCCTACCGAAGCGGTAGAGGACGCATTTTTATTCGGTCTCGCTGTGATATTGAGGTAAACGAAAAAACCGGCAGGGAGACTATTGTAGTTACCCAAATTCCCTTTCAGGTCAATCGAGCCAAATTGATAGAAAAGATAGCTGAACTTGTCAAAGATAAAAAGATAGAAGGTATCAGTGAGCTGAGAGATGAGTCTGCGAAGGATACTCGTATAGTTATTGAGTTGCGGCGTGGCGAGGTTGCGGAAGTCATATTGAATAATCTCTACGCACAAACCCAGTTACAAAGCGCATTCGGTATAAACATAGTTGCGTTAGTAGAGAATGAGCCAAAGATACTAAATCTAAAACAGGTTCTTGAAGCATTTATCTTGCATCGTCGAGAGGTGGTGACTAGACGTTCAGTATTCGAGTTAAGACGAGCGCGCTCAAGAGGTCATACTCTTGAGGGGCTGGTGGTTGCACTAACAAATATCGATCCAGTTATTCAACTGATAAAGACCTCTGAATCAACTCCTAAGGCTAAGGAGAGGTTAGTGCATCGAGCTTGGCCGTCAGAAAGTGTCGTGATTATGCTCGAGCGAGCTGGGCCGGATGCTGCAAAGCCAGAAGGACTTGATAGAGCTTTTGGTCTCCAGAATGACGGAACATACAAGTTAACTGAGGATCAAGCGCAGGCCATCTTGGATATGAGGCTAAATAGCCTCACTAGTATGCAACAAGATCGGCTACTCGAGGAGTATGTTGAAATTATCAAGACGATCGAAGAGTTGTTAAATATTTTAGGTCACCCAGAAAAATTAATGCAGGTTGTGCGCGGTGAGTTGGTGGCTGTGGGGGATGACTATGGTGACGAGCGGTTAACAGAGATCACAGATTCTCAAGAAGACCTTACTATGGAGGACCTTATCCAAGAGCAGGATATGGTTGTCACTCTTTCAAAAGGCGGTTATGCGAAGACTCAACCTATAGATACTTATCGAGCGCAGCGCAGAGGTGGTAGGGGTAAAATGGCTAGTTCGCTCAAGGAAGAGGATTATATTGAAAGATTGATGGTAGCTAATACTCACGATACGATCCTGTGTTTTACGAATCTGGGTAAAGTTTTTTGGTTGCGAGTATTTCAAATCCCTCCAGCAGGAAGGGCAGCCCGAGGTCGACCGTTGGTGAACATTTTACCCTTAGATGATGAAGAACGTATTACAGCGATGTTGCCTATCGATGAATATCGAGAGGATCGCTATATTTTTATGGCGACCTCAAATGGAACGGTCAAAAAAACTCCTCTTATGGAGTTTTCCCGTAAAAGGAGCACCGGGTTAATTGCTATCGAATTAGAGCTAGATAACACGTTGATTGGTGCTGCAATTACTGATGGCACTAAAGACGTCATGCTTTTTGGTAATCATGGAAAAGTAATTCGTTTTAAAGAGTCTGATGTCCGAGCTATGGGGCGCACCGCCAGAGGGGTTCGGGGCATTAAGTTGGGCGCTAAGCAGAAAGTGATTTCTCTGATGATCCCAGATGAAGCTGGACAAGTTCTAGTATCAAGCCGAAATGGATATGGGAAGAGAAGCAGCTTTGAAGATTTTCCTGTGATCGGTCGAGGAGGCCAGGGTGTGATTGGTATGAAGATGTCTGAACGCAATGGTGCAGTCGTAGCGGCTACTCAGATTTTTGAGGCAGATGAAGCCATTTTTATAAGTGATCAAGGTACTCTGGTACGAATACGAGCAGAGGATGTCTCTCTCCAGGGAAGAAATACTCAAGGAGTTCGGTTGATTAATCTCTCTAAGAAAGAATATTTAGTGGGAATGGCCCAGGTGCAGGAACCAAAGCAAAAGGAAAGTGAGGAATAAAGTTGCCTACGAGAATTTATATCACTGCTAAAAAGCATGATGAATAAAAAATTAGGGTTGAAAGAGTTTCGAGATCACATAGACTCTTTGGATGCAAAGATCCTTGAGTTGCTAAACGCGAGAGCGCAATGTGCGCAAGATATCGCAAAAATAAAGCAAGACGAATCAGTAGAGGAAAAACCTATTTTTTACCGTCCTGAAAGGGAGGCAAAGGTATTCCGTCATCTGATAGATTGTAATGAAGGGCCTTTGACGGACGATAAGGTAAGCCAAATTTTTCGACAGATTATGTCTGCTTGTTTAGCTTTAGAACAGCCGCTTAAAGTTGCCTATTTAGGGCCTGAAGGCACGTTTACCCACATTGCCAGTAGGAAAAGTTTTGGTGACTCTGCACTAGGATTTCCCATGGCTACGCAGGATGAAGTCTTTCGAGAGGTAGAATCTGAATCTTGTAATTACGGTATTGTACCCATCGAAAATTCAACTGAGGGTGTTGTTAGCCATACCTTAGACAATTTCTTGGATTCCAACCTGAAGATTTGCGGTGAAGTGCAGTTAAGGATAAATCATAATCTTATGGTGTCTGAGCGTTACCATGGGTTAGAAGTAGAGAAGATCTATGGGCATCAACAAGCTCTGGGGCAATGTAGACGGTGGTTAGCTAATAATTTCCCTGAAGTCTCAAAGGTAGCGGTGGCAAGTAATGGGGAGGCAGCTAAGCGAACATCTGATGAGAGAGGAGCTGCTGCGATAGCTCCGGACATTTGTGCTGACATCTATAAGCTGCGTATATTATCGAAAAGAATCGAAGACTTTACTGACAACACTACTCGTTTCATTATTATTGGTCGAGAGAATGTGGGTGCGAGTGGTGATGATAAGACCTCTGTAATGATCTCAACCAAGAATCGGCCAGGTGCCTTATATAGGCTTCTCGAGCCTTTCTATCGAAACGGAGTGTCATTAACTTCTTTAGAAACTCGGCCCTCGCGTGAAGGGATGTGGTCATATGTTTTTTTTATGGATTTTGAGGGGCATCGAGATGATAAGGTTGTCATTGAGATAATAAAGGATATTGATAAAGCTGCTTTGGCAGTGAAAATACTTGGTAGTTACCCCAAAGCACTCACCACTTAAATAGGACTGCTATATAGATCATGACGGACTTTATTGAATTGGCTTTGCCTGGAGTACAAGCGCTTCAGCCCTATCAGCCAGGGAAGCCAGTTGAAGAGTTGGAGCGTGAATTGGGACTTGTCGATGCAGTTAAGTTGGCGAGTAACGAAAATCCTCTAGGCGCCAGCGAGACAGTCGCAAGCGCTCTTCTAACCACCTTTCCCCAGCTTGCGCGGTATCCTGATGGAAGTGCCTATGTTTTGAAAAACCGGCTAAGCGAGTTTCATGGCATTTCTACTGAAATGATCACTGTGGGGAATGGATCGAACGACGTCTTGGAGCTTCTTGGTAGGGTGTTTCTAAATACTCATAATGAGGCCCTGGTCTCACAACACTCTTTTGTGGTTTACCCGCTTGTAGCTAAAGCCGTCGGGGCCCGGCTTACCGTAATACCCGCAAAGAGCTATAGGCAAGATCTCAAAGCTACATTGGAATCCATTAAGAATGACACTAGAATAGTGTTTATAGCTAACCCCAATAATCCTACGGGAACTTGGGTCACTGAGCGAGAGCTTATAGAGTTCTTGGAAAATATCCCCAAAACTTTGCTAGTGGTCCTAGACGAAGCTTATTTCGAATATGTGGACAAGCCAGAATATCCTGATGGGGTCTCTTTAGTTGAAAAATATCCAAACTTAATTGTAACTAGAACTTTTTCGAAAGCCTATGGTTTAGCCGCGCTTCGTATTGGATATGCTATTAGTCACCCTGATATTGCCGATTTATTAAATCGAGTTAGACAGCCGTTTAACGTTAACTCTATGTCCTTGGTGGCTGCCTGTGCTGCGTTAGATGACCAAAAGCACGTTGAAAAATCTGTTAGCCTGAACCAACTAGGGCTCGATTATTTTATGGAGGGCTGTGATCAACTAGGTTTATCTTTTATTCCGTCGGTGGCTAATTTTCTTACAATCGACTTGGAGAGAAATGCAATGCCGATCTATGAGAGTTTGTTAAGGATGGGTATCATCGTCCGCCCTATCGGCGTCTATGGACTGCCGAATCACCTTCGAGTCACCACCGGCCTTTCAAAGGAGAACGAGATTTTTCTTGAGGCGCTTAAGCAGTTAGTGCTTTAGAAAAATGAAACGTATAGGAGTTGTTGGTCTTGGATTGATTGGAGGCTCTGTTGCTTCCGGATTAAAGAAACGCAAATTAGTTGAGCAGATTATCGGCTATGACAAAGATGCCGCCAGTCTAGCATCTGCCCTCGAGGCAGGGGTTATTGATTGTGCTGCCTCTTCGGTAGCAGACTCCGCTAAATGTGTCGATATTATGATAATTGCCGTTCCAGTATTGAGTGTTCAGAGTATTCTGGAGCAGATCCCATTGAATAAAATCATTACTGATGTGGGAAGCGTCAAGGCACCCATTATTGAGGCGAGTAGGATAGCCTATGGGAAAGTGCCGGAGAAGCTTGTACCGGGACACCCTATCGCTGGCTCGGAGAAACAAGGAATTACCTCAGCAAATCCAGACCTGTTCGAGAATCACATGGTGATATTAACACCTTTAAAATCCACTGATGAAAATGCGACGGAAATAATCCGTAAACTTTGGCAGTCGCTTGGATCTCAGGTAATCGAGATGAGTGCTGCTCGCCATGACAATATCCTTGCTCAAACTAGTCATTTGCCGCATTTGTTGGCTTATGCGCTTGTCGAGGCCTTATCCTCCAGGGGCGACAACATGGAGGTTTTGAAGTTTGCAGCTGGTGGCTTTCGAGATTTTTCCCGAATTGCAGCTTCAGATCCGATAATATGGCGAGATATTTTTAAAGCTAATCGCTCGGAGGTAATAAAAGCACTGGATCGCTTTTTAGAGGAAATATCTTTACTGAGACAACTAGTCTTGAACGGAGACTCTGATGCAATGGAGAAGGTATTCAGACGAGCAAGGAAAGCTAGAAATGACTACCTTAAACAATTTCAAGAATATGATTCTTAGCGGGATCAAATAGTTTGAACAATTCAATTCCTGTTGTTTCGATTGATGGCCCCAGCGGAGCTGGTAAAGGCGTTATTACGCAGAGGCTCGCTAGTTTAAAGGGTTATCATATCCTGGATAGTGGCGCCATCTACCGCGTCATCGGACTTGCTGCCCGTAAAGATGGCTTAGATTTCAAGAATCAATCAGGGCTTGTGGAGCTAGCGCAGGGTCTAGATATTAGTTTTCGCGGTACTGGGGATTCGGAAAATCCCTTATCCGTCTGGCTTAGAGACCAAGACGTTACTAGAGAAGTGCGCACGAACGAAGCTGGTGTAGACGCATCTAAATTAGCCTCTATAAGTGAACTACGTTTAGCTATCAGAAGTTTGCAGCGATCTTTCAAGAGGAGCCCCGGTCTGGTTGCTGATGGCAGAGATATGGGAACGGTAGTATTTGATGAGGCTCAAGTGAAATTCTTTCTCACGGCCAGCCCTGAAGCTAGAGCAGAAAGGCGCTATAAGCAGTTGAAAGATAAGGGTATTGATGTTAGCCTTCCCGACCTTTTCCTGAGCATTCAAAACAGAGATTTGAGTGATATGGAGCGGGAAATTGCTCCTCTAGAGCCTGCTCGGGACGCGGTGATTATAGATAGCACGGCGATGACGATTGATGAAGTTTTTTATTTTGTACTATCGGTTGTAGAGGAAAAACTGGGCTAATACCAGAGCCAACAACTATCTCATCTGGTTGATGTTTAAACTAATTTGAACCATCTTGGTTGGAGATGGAATGAAATTTCGGGATGATATTGAGTTATGAGCGAAAATTTTGCGGAGTTATTTGAAGAAAGTTTAAAGACAATCGATATGCAATCCGGTTCCATTATTGCAGGGGTCATAGTCGACATTGATAACGAATGGATTACTGTCCATGCAGGTTTAAAATCGGAAGGAGTAATTCCTAGAGCTCAGTTTCTAAATGAAAATGGGGAAATTGATGTTGAGATCGGCGATACCGTCAAAGTCTCCATGGATGCCGTGGACGACGGCTTTGGTGAAACGAGGCTTTCACGAGAGAAAGCGAAGCGGGCTGAGTCTTGGGAACTTCTGGAGAGCGTCTACGAATCTCAGGACGTCATAACTGGTCTGATAAGTGGTCGCGTAAAAGGAGGTTTTACAGTAGAAATCCGGGACGTGAGGGCTTTTCTACCCGGATCTTTGGTCGATGTGCGCCCCTTAAGGGAGAACGAGCAGTTAGAGGGAAAGGAGCTTGAGTTTAAGGTAATTAAGTTAGACCAGAAAAGAAACAACGTAGTAGTGTCCCGTCGTTCTGTTCTCGAACAAGAAAATAGTGCTGAGCGAGAAGCGCTTCTCGAAAACTTGCAAGAAGGTCAGGAGGTCAAAGGTATCGTCAAGAATCTCACGGACTATGGGGCTTTTGTCGATCTCGGTGGTGTAGATGGTTTGCTCCATATTACAGATATGGCATGGAAACGAATTAAGCACCCTGGAGAGATCGTTGATGTAGGCGATGAAATTCTTGTCAAAGTGCTTAAGTTCGACAGAGAGCGAAATAGAGTTTCGCTAGGATTAAAACAGTTGGGAGAAGATCCTTGGGTTGCAATTACGCAGCGTTACCCAGAGACGACTCGTACTATGGCTCGTGTAACTAACCTCACTGACTATGGATGTTTTGCCGAGTTAGAGGAAGGAGTTGAGGGTTTAGTCCATGTATCTGAAATGGACTGGACTAACCGCAATATTCATCCGTCGAAAGTTGTACAAGTAGGTGATGAAGTAGAAGTAATGGTGCTTGATATTGATGAGGAGCGCCGTCGTATTTCCCTGGGTATAAAACAGTGTCAGGGAAACCCGTGGGAGGCTTTCGATGCCCTACATGAAAAAGGCGATCATATTAAAGGATACATCAAGTCGATCACCGATTTTGGGATATTTATTGGCTTAGACGGGAATATAGATGGTCTAGTGCACTTATCTGACATCGCCTGGGATGAGCCGGGTGAGCAGGCAGTACGTCGTTTCACGAAGGGAGATGAAATAGAAACCATTATCCTCTCTATCGATGCTGAGCGTGAGAGGATCTCGCTTGGCTTGAAGCATCTTGAGGAAGATCCTTTTAATAAATATCTTATTGAAAATGACCGAGGGTCGATTGTCCATGGTAAAGTTAAAGAGGTAGATGCTAAGCAGGCTATAGTTATTCTCACCGAGCATGTAGAAGCAGTTCTCAAAGCTTCCGAAATTAGTGTCGATCGAGTTGAAGATGTACGAAATGCGCTTTCCGTTGATGAAGAAATTGAAGTTAAGATAGTTAGTGTAGATAGGAAAAGCCGGGCTATTGCTGTTTCAATTAAAGCTAAGGATATGCAGGAAGAAGAGGATGCGATTAAGGAACATCGAGAGAAAGAGCAAGACCTAAGCCCAACTACTCTTGGAGACCTCATAAAACAGAAGATGGACGCGGATACAGATACAGCTCTAGATGTAGAGACAGATAAAGAAGCTGGATCTTCGAGTGGATCCGTAGACAAGTAACAGGGCTTTCATATGTGTCTAAAGCAATGACTAAATCGGAGCTAATAGAGAAAATAGCCGCTGTCCAAAATCAGCTTTCAGCCAAAGATGTGGAACTGGCTATCAAAACGATGCTAGACCATATGTCGGACGCGCTTGCGAGGGGAGAACGTATTGAAATTCGTGGTTTCGGGAGTTTTTCGCTTAATTACAGGTCTGCTCGGATCGGCCGTAACCCGAAGACAGGTGAGGAAGTGAGCCTGGTTGGTAAATATGTTCCGCATTTTAAACCTGGAAAAGAACTACGAGAGCGCGTCAATCTAGGATTGTCTTCTGGTAGTTCCTCAGATTACTCTTCGGATGGCTCGACATAGACGGCAAAGTCTTTGGTGCAATTGGCGCTATAATTGAATGATAGCTTTTATCAAAAAGTGGCTTTTTCGTCTTTTTCTGATCATGGTATCAGTTCTAGCTTTAGTGATTGCCGTCGAGAATAGTTCTGAAGTTGTAATTACCGTTTTAAGCTACCCGATACCTTCACTACCGATATCTTGGCTGGTTATTTTTGCCTTTGTATTTGGCTTCGCGATGGCAAGCCTACTGAATTTTGTTTACATAGTCCGAGCTCGCTTAAGAAATCGCGAGATAGAAAAGCAAGTTTCTGCAGCCAAGAGCGAAATAGATCGTTTGAAGGCTGCTAGCTCTGAGTAATAGTACTCAACAATACGTAGCAGAAAATGCTACAAAACATGTATGCCTAGCTCAGGAAAATAATCCTTCTCATCCTGGTTTCGATTTATTTGGATAGATGGTCGTTATATTTACTTGTAGAGCTTGCTATTGGAATTGGTTGGTACCTGAGAGGAAGAACTTTAGCCAAACGAACTGAGAAATTGGTTCCGAATTACTGCGATGAAATTGATCATCTCTTTAACCAAGAGCCCGATCGAGCTGTTGCGGCTTTTATTGAGAAACTTGAAGTCAATAGAGATACATAAAATACCCATTTTGCGTTGGGACGAATAATGCGACGGAAAGGTGTTTTGGAAAAATTGATCCTGCCGAGGGAAGATATAGAGAAGCGGTCTCTGCTCTGACCCGAATTAGAGATTAGGAGCCTGGTTACGTAGCCGAATCTCTGCAATCACTTTAATCCGCTTATTTTAAAGCCGGTCTCCCCACTGATGAAATATACCAATATTCCGAGTTTTGCCAAGAGATTACCCCCTCACTTTCTATATTGCTTTCTTTAGTAGCCTTAGAGCGCGATCAGATAGGTGATGAGGTTATTGCTAAATTTATTGTTACTTACATGAAACGCTTACCAACAATTCTAGGCCTTACTCAGCTGATTGATCCGAATATTGACAATACACGGGGTATTGCCAAGCAAAATCTCACAATCTTGAGAAGTTTTGCCGAGGTTTTAGTGGCAATTAAGCTATCATGCCAGTGCCAATCCCGTGGCTTTAAAGTAAAGAAAATGGTCTGGCACTGCCCAAGCGGCAAAAATTGGGCTACGATTAAAACTATCTTTGGACTTGAAGGTAATCAGTGTAGCGATATTACGAATCTGCCATTTTTAGGCGAGGCGTTGCCTCTTTAGCTGTCTTGGTTATACAAATGATACGGCTGCTGCCTTGGCTCCCCGACCTGGGCTCGAACCAGGGACCCAATGATTAACAGTCATTTGCTCTACCAACTGAGCTATCGGGGATCAACGCGAATTGGGGATTGTAATTCTGCCTGCCTGTTTACGTCAACCTATCGGCAGACTATTGTTTGCTTCTTAATTGTTAATCGGGAAAACCTGCTAAGAAATGCAGGAATTAAACTTAGCTTAGGAGTTCTAAAATTACAGCAGAGCCCTTTAAAATATATTCAGGCTACAAACCTGAAGGCGATCAGCCAAATGCAATCATCAAGCTTACGCAAGGTGTTGAGAACGGTTTGGCCGCACAAACCTTGCTTGGCGTTACGGGTTCTGGAAAAACATTCACGATTGCAAATGTTATCGAGAAGCTTCAGAGACCAACACTCGTCATGGCTCCAAATAAAACCTTAGCTGCTCAATTGTATGGGGAATTCAAAGATTTTTTCCCAAATAATGCCGTAGAGTATTTTGTTTCGTATTACGACTACTACCAGCCTGAAGCTTATGTGCCTGCATCCGATACCTATATCGAGAAAGATTCCGCAATAAATGAGCATATTGAGCAGATGAGGTTATCTGCAACCAAGGCGCTACTGGAACGCGAAGATGCCATTGTGGTAGCTTCAGTGTCCTCTATTTATGGGTTGGGTGATCCCAAAGCTTACTTGCAAATGGTTATGCATTTGGATAGGGGTGATAAAGTTGATCAGCGTTGGATTTTGCGTCGCCTAGCTGAGTTGCAGTACACCCGCAATGAGTTAGAACTTCGGAGAGCTTCCTACCGAGTCCGCGGGGATGTAATCGATATATTTCCTGCGGACTCTGAAAAGCAAGCGATAAGAATAGAACTCTTTGATGATGTTATAGATAACATTGGGTTGTTTGATCCACTTACTGGAGAGCTTATTCGTCGGATTCCGCGAGTTACTATCTTTCCAAAGTCTCATTATGTCACCCCGAGAGAGACTATTGAGCGAGCGCTGGAGGAAATCCGTGAAGAATTACGCGATCGCTTAAGAATATTAAAAAATGGAAACAAGCTAGTAGAGGCGCAACGTCTAGAACAGCGAACTAACTTTGATTTGGAAATGATAAAGGAACTTGGATATTGCACAGGGATTGAGAACTATTCTCGCTATTTATCTGGGCGAGCATCGGGAGAGGCTCCTCCAACTTTATATGATTATCTTCCTGATGACGCACTATTGGTTATTGACGAATCTCATGTAGGTGTTCCGCAGTTAGGGGCGATGTATAAGGGCGATCGCTCGCGTAAACAAACCTTAGTTGATTTCGGTTTCCGCTTGCCTTCAGCGCTTGATAATCGACCTTTAAGGTTCGAAGAGTGGGAGAAGCTGGCTCCTCAGATGATTTTCGTTTCTGCCACACCAGGGCCTTATGAAGAGTTAAAAGCCGGTCAGGTAGTTGACCAGGTTGTCAGGCCCACAGGTTTAGTCGATCCTGAGATAGAAGTCCGTCCTGCCAGCAGCCAGGTCGATGATGTATTAACTGAAATTACTTTACGCGCAGCCTCGGACGAGCGAGTACTCATCACCACCCTCACTAAGCGTATGGCTGAAGATTTGACAGAGTATCTGAATGAGCACGAAGTGAGAGTACGTTACCTGCATTCTGATATTGATACTGTGGAGCGCACAGAAATCATACGTGATCTCAGGCTAGGCACATTTGATGTTCTTGTAGGTATTAATTTATTGAGGGAGGGCCTTGATATGCCTGAGGTTTCTTTAGTCGCGATACTAGATGCTGATAAGGAAGGATTCCTAAGGTCTGACCGTTCATTGATCCAGACTATTGGACGTGCGGCTCGAAATATTAAAGGGAAGGCTATTATGTACGCAGATACGGTGACAGCGTCAATGCAAAGAGCGATTGATGAAACTGACCGACGACGAGAGAAACAGATTGACCATAATCAGAAAAACAACATTATTCCTATGGGAATCAAAAGGGATGTTGCTGATATCATGGAAGGCGCCCGTGGTGTTGAGCTCAAAAGAAACAAGAAAGAGGGTCGTAGAGTTATTGATAAAGAAAACGCTGTGAACCAGACGCTAAACCAGGAAGATCTAGAGAAGCAAATAGGGATCCTGGAAAAAGAGATGTTCGAATATGCTAGGAATTTGGCATTTGAAGAAGCCGCGCGCGTTCGTGATCAAATAGAGGAGCTTCGCTATCAGTTCGTTGGTGCGCGTTAGCATAAAATTTAGGAAAGCAGACTACTTATAATTTTCCCTTCACAAACCTCCCTTTTCTCTGGAAACAACAAATTCTCATTTTGATATTACTTTAATCGCTCTTTTTTAGTGCAAATTGAGAAAGAAGTTATCCAAAGTAGGGCAATACTGTTTTGTTGTTAGCTTGTAAATCGCTGTAAACCCCCGGTTCCTTGAGTTGAAGTATCTTGGCATTACCTTTGCTTATCAGTAAAGCGACAATAACACGATTCAATCGGGGACCTTTATGGAACAGATTTACGAACTTCAATATGCGATGGACACTTTTTACTTTTTGGTGTGCGGAGCGCTAGTAATGTGGATGGCGGCGGGCTTTGCAATGTTGGAAGCCGGTTTGGTCCGCCAGAAAAATACATCAACGATTCTCGCGAAGAACATAGTCCTATTTTCTATTTCTTGCGTAATGTATCTAATCTGCGGCTATGCAATTATGTATGGCGGCAATGTTCTCCTTGAGGGTATAGCACTCGACGGGGCCGCCTCAGCGGATGGACTGACCGCTGCAGTCATAGCTGAGTCAGCAGAAGCTGGATTTGATGGCGGATCAGTTTACGCCAACGCATCTGACTTTTTCTTCCAGGTAGTCTTTGTAGCAACAGCAATGTCAATTATTTCGGGAGCTGTCGCAGAGAGGATGAAGATTTGGGCTTTTTTCGCATTTGCGATTGTTATGACTGGCTTCATTTATCCGATGGAAGGGTCCTGGACATGGAACGGAGCTGACGTTTTTGGACTCTACAACCTCGGTGATTTAGGATTTTCTGATTTTGCCGGTTCGGGCATAGTACATATGGCAGGAGCCGCGGCTGCTTTAGCGGGCGTTCTGTTACTCGGTGCAAGAACTGGTAAGTACGGTCCTAATGGTGAGGTGAATGCGATTGGTGGTGCCAATATGCCCCTTGCCACACTAGGTGTTTTTATCTTGTGGCTCGGCTGGTTCGGATTCAACGGCGGTTCAGTTCTCAAGCTAGGGGATGCGGCAAGTGCGAATGCAGTAGCCATGGTCTTTCTTAACACAAACACCGCGGCTGCGGGCGGCGCGATTGCGGCCTTGCTGGTATCCAAATTTCTCTTCGGCAAAGGCGATTTAACCATGGTCCTGAATGGCGCTTTAGCAGGGCTTGTGGCAATTACTGCAGAACCCTCAACGCCTACTCCACTTCTGGCAACCCTTTTCGGTGCCGCCGGTGGCGTTTTAGTGGTCTTTTCAATTATGTTCCTAGACAAGCTCAAGATCGATGATCCGGTTGGAGCAATTTCTGTGCATGGCACCGTGGGGCTTCTAGGTCTACTCCTAGTTCCTCTAACCAACGACGGCGCTTCCTTTTCTGGTCAAATCATCGGAGCCTTAACAATTTTTGTTTGGGTATTCGTTGCCAGTGGAATCGTTTGGTTCATTCTCAAAATGCTCATGGGAATCAGAGTTTCAGAATCCGAGGAGCTTGAGGGTCTTGACGGATCTGAGATTTCCCCGACAGCGTATCCAGAATTTAAAGGATAAGCATTCCCCTCGGGAGGAGGTTGCTAATTGGAGTCTCCTCCCACCCTTTCTCTCTCTTCAGCCCTCAGAAATGAGGGCTTTTTTTTGCCATAATTTAGCAATCTAATCCATACAATCTTACAAGTAATCATCATTAACAAGTCCACCTTCATTCATTTTCGCGAGGATATATGATTTTCGCTTATACATTGGCGAGCATGTGCTTTTTGGCTAAAATGAGCTGACTAGCCCTTAATTAGTTTACAGTTTGAAATTAAGTGCAGAGGCTTTAGTAAAAATAGGAATGTAGCTCAGTTGGTTAGAGCATCGCCTCGACAAGGCGAGGGTCGTCGGTTCGAATCCGACCATTCCTACCATACTCAGTCAATTAATTTTAAATAAAAAGTTATGTCCTTATCTGAGAGAAATAATAAGAAATGTTTTATGTAACGCTGCCTGATGGAGATAAAAGAGAATTCGATGCGCCAATTTCTGTGTATGAATTGGCAAAGTCAATTGGTCCCGGACTGGCAAAGTCTGCAATCGCGGGAGAAGTGAATGGCAGCTTATGCGACGCTAGCGATTTAATTGGAAGTGATTCCACCGTCCGAATTATAACCTCGAAAGATAAAGAGGGTGTCGAAATCATAAGGCATTCGTGCGCTCATCTGATTGGACATGCAGTAAAGCAACTTTATCCACATGCCAAGATGGTAATCGGTCCTGTGATAGATGATGGTTTTTACTATGACATTGCGATTGATGACCCATTTTCAACCGAAGATTTGGATAAGATTGAGGAGAGAATGAAACTCTTGATATCTACTGAGTATGATATCGTCAAAGAGATAACTCCCAGAGCTAAAGTCATCTCAAAGTTTGAGGAGAGGAAGGAAGATTATAAGTTAAGACTCATAGATGATATGCCGGAAGAAACTGAAATGGGTTTGTATTACCACCAAGAATATTTAGATATGTGTATAGGGCCTCATGTCCCAAATACGAGGTTTTTACCATATTTCAAACTTACGAAAGTTTCTGGCGCTTATTGGCGTGGCGATTCTAAGAATGAGATGCTCCAGCGTATATATGGTACCGCCTGGGGTGACAAGAAAAGCTTGAAGAATTACTTAAAGAGAGTTCAAGAGTCAGAAAAACGAGACCATCGTAAATTAGGACGTAAACTTGACCTATTTCATTTCAGCGAGGAAGCGCCGGGTTCTGTTTTTTGGCATCCGAAGGGTTGGACCGTATTTCTTGAGCTTTTAGAGTATATGCGTAAGCGTCAAAAATCTGCCAATTATGTGGAGGTAAATACTCCTGATGTTATGGATAGGCAGTTGTGGGAAACTTCTGGTCATTGGTTTAACTATCGTGAGCACATGTTCTCGACGCAGACTGAAGATGAACGCATCTTTGCGCTGAAACCCATGAATTGTCCTGGCTCTGTGTCCATGTTTGCGCAGGGACTTAAGAGCTATCGTGATTTGCCTTTACGCATGGCGGAATTTGGTAAGGTGCATCGTTACGAGCCGTCTGGGGCATTACACGGACTTATGCGAGTGCGTCATTTTACCCAGGATGATGCGCACATTTACTGTACGGAACAGCAAATGGAGCAAGAGTGTATAGATGTGGTCAGGCTTGTGTTGGATATCTACAAGGATTTTGGTTTTGAGGACGTGATTATAAAGCTTTCTACGCGACCTGAAAAACGAATCGGAAGCGATGACGTCTGGGACACACTTGAGGGTGCTCTAAGTAATGCACTCGATGTTATGGAACTGGACTATGTCCTCTACCCGGGGGAAGGCGCATTTTATGGTCCTAAATTAGAGTTTGTACTTCGCGACGCAATTGGCCGTGATTGGCAATGCGGTACACTTCAGGTTGATATGAACTTACCAGAAAGGTTTGATATCGCATATGTTGACGAGAGCGGTAATCGTGACAAGCGTCCAGTGATGCTGCACCGGGCATTGTTTGGTTCTCTTGAGCGGTTCACAGGAATATTGATAGAACATTACACGGGAGAGTTCCCAGTCTGGCTTGCTCCGATTCAGGTAATGGTATGTAATATTTCTGACGCTCAGTCAGATTACGTCTGCGATGTTGCAACATTTCTTTCTCAAAAAAGTTTTCGAGTAGAGACCGATCTTAGGAATGAAAAAGTTGGTTTTAAGATTCGAGAGCATACTCTTCAAAAAGTACCTTACTTGCTGATAATCGGCGATAGAGAGCAGGAGAGTAAGACAGTAGCCGTGAGAGCGAGAAATGGGATGGATCTAGGAACTATGCTGATTGAAAATTTTTCGGATATTTTGCAATCAGAAGTAGAAAAACGGGGACGAATTGCTTGATTTTGCTATAATGCCGGCCCTAAATTCGAAGGAGCGGAGCTCACAAAGCCGCCATATAAGAGGAGTGGGTGTATTAAAGAGTCAAAGAGAGCTCGGATAAACGAGGAAATTGAAGCTGGATCTGTCAGATTGATCTCGGCAGATGGCAAGCAAGTGGGCATTGTGCCGATTGCAGAGGCACTCAAAGCCGCTGCAGAAGCCGGTTTGGATCTTGTAGAAATTGCTCCCGATGGGGACCCTATAGTTTGCAAGGTATTAGATTATGGAAAACAGCTATTCGAGAGTAAGAAAGATAAGGCGGCGGCCAAGAAGAAACAGAAGCGGATGCATGTGAAAGAGATGAAGTTTCGTCCTGGTACTGAGGAAGGTGATTATCAGGTTAAGCTTCGCAACCTAATACGGTTTCTAAATGATGGTGATAAAGCGAAGGTTACTCTCCGATTTAGAGGTCGTGAAATGGCTCATCAGGAGCTTGGAATGGATCTTCTGAAGCGGATTGAGGGTGACCTGGAAGAGATAGGTACCGTGGAGTCGCATCCGAAGATGGAGGGTCGTCAACTTACTATGGTCCTTGCCCCGAACAGTAAAAAAAAGGGCAAACAAGCAACAGCCTGAGGCGGGAAATATCCTGAAACAGGGAATATAAAGTCGTCAGGTAAGGGCGCTGCAGACTCATAAATATGGTCTGTGTTAGAGCGGTACGCAGTGGAGTGAAAATATGCCGAAAATGAAAAGTAGTAGTGGTGCAGCAAAGCGGTTCAAGAAAACCGCAAAAGGTTATAAGCATCGTCAGTCTCACAGGAGTCATATCCTGACGAAAAAGAGTACAAAGAGAAAAAGGCAGCTTCGTGCAATGCAGGATGTTGCTAAGAGTGACGTGTCACTAATTCGTCGCTTATTGGGCGATTAAGCTAGGAGAAGAAAATGCCAAGAGTGAAAAGAGGTGTAACCGCTCATCGAAGACATAAGAAAGTTCTGAAGAAGGCGAAGGGTTATTATGGGGCCCGCAGTAGAGTCTTCAGAGTAGCTAAGCAAGCAGTTACCAAGGCCGGTCAATATGCTTATCGCGACCGTAAAGTTCGCAAGAGAATGTTTCGGGGTTTGTGGATCCAGCGTATTAACGCTGCCGCTCGGGAAAACGGTTTATCATACAGTCGAATGATTGATGGACTTAAACAGCAGAACGTTGAAATCGACCGACGTGTCCTCGCGGATCTTGCAGTTAATGAGAAAGAGGCTTTTGCGGCGTTGGCTGAGAAAGCTAAGGAAGCGTTGGCTGCCTAGTCTTTTTGGCCGAACTACCAGTTGGGCTACTCAATTTAAATGAAATATAAGGTGCTGGCATGAGCGAAATTACTGCAATCACCAGAATCGCCCGGCAAGCTATAGAAACCGCCAAAGACATCACTGATCTAGAGGTTCTAAGAGTCCAGTATCTCGGAAAAAAAGGTGAATTGACCGCTTTGCTGCGGGGCCTGGGTAGGCTTCCCAAGGAGGACCGCCCAAGTGCAGGAGCTGCTATTAACGAATCCAAAGGGCTTATTGAGGATTTGATTCAGGTACGTAAGGAGCAGTTTGAGGCGGCCGCGTTACGCGAGAGACTGGATGCTGAGGCTATAGATGTAACTCTTCGAGGTCGTGATGGAGACATTGGCGGGCTCCATCCTGTGACCATTGTGCTCGATCGTATGGAAAGTTTTTTTCGCAGCGTTGGCTATGACGTCATTGAAGGTCCTGAGATAGAGGATGACTATCATAATTTTGAGGCTTTAAATTTACCCGAACACCACCCAGCTCGAGCAATGCACGATACCTTCTATTTCAATCCGAATCTTTTACTTCGTACACACACATCACCAGCGCAAGTTAGGACTATGGAGTCTAATGATCCTCCTATCAGAGTGATTTGTCCGGGTCGCTGTTTCAGAGTTGATCCACCAGATCCTTCTCATCTACCGATGTTCCACCAGGTAGAAGGTTTAGTAGTTGATAGCGATATAAGTTTCGCTGATCTCAAAGGTACGGTTGAAGAATTTTTGAGAGTTTTTTTTGAAAATGAAGACCTAAACGTTCGTTTTCGCCCTTCCTATTTCCCTTTTACAGAACCTTCGGCAGAAGTTGATGTGCAATGTGTTCATTGTCTTGGTAAAGGATGTAGGGTTTGTAGTCACACTGGTTGGCTGGAGGTTATGGGCTCCGGTATGGTTCATCCGAAAGTGCTTGAATATTCCGGAATTGATTCGGAAAAATACACTGGTTTCGCTTTCGGTATGGGGCCGGATCGTTTAGCGATGCTGCGATATGGAGTGGATGACCTTCGTCATTACCTAGACAATGATTTGCGATTTCTCGAGCAGTTTAGGTAGTTTATGTTTACCCTAAGATCGTACTTTATAGCAATGGGAGTTCGGTTACTCAAAACTGTTGTGTTATTGGGGCTGGGTTAGATCCATGAAATTTAGTGAAGCTTGGTTGCGAGAGTTTGTTGATCCACCCATAAGTACAAGGGAGCTGGTTCACCAACTCACGATGGCTGGACTTGAGGTCGATGGGTTTACATCTGTGGCCGGTGAATGTAGCAAGGTTATTGTTGGTGAGATAATAAAGGCTGAGATACACCCAGATGCAGAGAAACTTTTAGTTTGCAAAGTCAGCAGCGGGCATGAAGAGTTACAGGTCGTTTGCGGTGCTCCCAACGCTCGCGTAGGCATTAAAGTACCCTTCGCGCTCGTTGGAGCAAAGCTTGGTAAAGAAAAGATCAAAAAAGCTAAGCTTCGAGGTGTAGATTCTTTTGGTATGCTCTGCTCAGAGCGCGAATTAGGAATTAGTGATCTTCACGAAGGCTTAATGGAGTTACCCCTCGAAGCACCAGTTGGTGAGGACATACGTCATTTTCTTAAATTAGACGATAATATTATCGATCTTGATCTTACACCTAATCGAAGTGATTGCCTTGGAATCGTTGGTTTGGCAAGGGAGACAGGGCTTATAAATGAAATTGATGTTTCCTATCCTGAAGATCGTTTTGTTACGCCCATTGTTGAAGATATTTTCCCAGTAGAACTTGGCGATCCGCAGACATGTCCGCGTTTTGTAAGTCGAGTATTACGTAATATTAATATAAACGCATTAACCCCTCTGGGGATGAAAGAAAAGCTTAGACGAAGTGGTATCAGAAGTATTGATCCCGTGGTCGATGTTACCAATTATGTAATGTTAGAGCTCAATCAGCCCATGCATGCGTATGATCTAAACCAATTGAAAGAAAAAATTGTAGTCAGACAATCTAAAGAAGGTGAACGTATTACTCTTTTAAATGGCGAGGAAGTCATTTTAAATGGTGAAACATTATTGATCACCGATGGTAATGGTCCTATCGGCATCGGAGGCGTGATGGGCGGATTGACCACTTCAGTAACCTCGAACACAAAAGATATCGTTCTCGAAAGTGCTTGGTTCTCGCCTTCTGCTATTGCCGGGCGTGCTCGCTATTATGGTTTAAGCTCTGACGCGGCACATCGTTTTGAGCGTGGTGTAGATTGGCAAGGCCAGATTTCTGCCATAGAACGGGCGACAGAATTACTAATAGCTATCGTCGGAGGAGAAGCGGGACCTTTGAGTCATAGCGTACACAGTGAACATTTACCCAAGATTAAAGATATTAAACTGCGGGCTAGTCGCGTAGAGAAATTACTAGGTGTTGCAATTGATGATAGTACGATTGAGGGTATTTTAGAGCGCTTGGGCTTCGGATTCAGGTGTTCGAAAGCTGAAAATAATACATATTGGATAGTCAAGGCGCCTTCACATCGTTTTGATATTTCTATCGAAGCAGATCTTATTGAGGAAATTAGCAGGATCTATGGTTACAACTCGCTACCCGTTAGAACTCCCCTTACTTCGCTTAAGATGAGTAGTAACGACGAAAGTGAAATTCCTTTAGGGCGTATACGAAGTCAATTAGTAGCAAGAGGTTACCAAGAAACGATTAACTATAGCTTTGTAGACCCTGAGTTGGAGAGACTAATTGATCCAGAGAAGGAACCTATCAAGCTTGCGAATCCGTTATCGAAGGATATGTCGGTAATGCGAACGACATTATGGACGGGGTTACTTAAGTCTTTGATCTACAATCTTAACCGTCAGCATGAGAGGATTAGGTTATTTGAAGTAGGATTGCGATTTGGTCAGGTTAAGGATATTTCAGAAGCTAGTTTCAGTGATATTTTGCAAGAGAAAACTATTGCAGGAATAGCCTGTGGTTCGCGTCACGTAGAAAATTGGGCGAGTGATCGAAATATAATTGATTTTTATGATGTGAAGGGGGATCTCGAAAGTATTCTAGCGCTTACGTCTGCGGATTTCGAAGTGGTACCGGTCCTCCACCCCACATTGCAGTCTGGTCAGGCAGCTGAAATCAGGAGAGAGAAAGAGTTGGTAGGATATTTGGGGCTCTTGGACCCGCGGGTACAGCAGGCTTTAGACATTCGTAATCCTGTTTACCTTTTTGAGCTAAAAGTTGGGCTGATTGTTAATAAAGTGGTCGCTAAGGTCAGATCTTTATCCAAATTTCCTGAAGTTCGTAGGGATATAGCTATCATTGTAGACCAAAGTATAAGCGCAGCGAGTGTAATGAAATGCGTGTACTTGGCAACGAATGACAGCCTAATAAACCTAAAGTTATTTGATGTTTATCAAGGCAAAGGCATTGATCCTAATAGAAAAAGTATCGCTATGGGCTTGACGTTCCGTCATGGTTCGCGCACTCTTAACGATGAGGAAATTAATCAATCTATAATCAAGATCGTTTCCTCCTTAAAATCGGAACTAAAAGCTAGCTTAAGAGACTGATTATGGTCGCGTTAACAAAGTCTGAAATGGCAGAAAAGTTGTTCGACGAACTTGGCCTAAATAAGCGAGAGGCGAAAGAAGTCGTTGAGTTGTTTTTTGAGGAAATGCGAGCTTCTTTAGAAGCTAATGAGCATATCAAGTTATCTGGATTCGGTAATTTTGATCTTAGAGATAAGGGTCAGCGTCCCGGTCGTAATCCAAAGACCGGCGAAGAGATTCCGGTATCAGCGAGAAGAGTCGTCACATTTAGGCCAGGTCAGAAGTTGAAGGCTAGAGTGGAAGTATATGCAGGACCTAGACAATAAGTCAGAACTGTCGCCTATTCCAGGGAAGCTTTACTTCACTATCGGAGAAGTCAGCAGTTTTTGTGGTGTAAAGCCCCATGTGCTCCGCTATTGGGAACAAGAATTTCCCCAACTCAAGCCTGTTAAGAGACGCGGTAACCGTCGTTATTACCAGAGGCAGGATGTTTTGATGATTCGTCAAATTAGGTCGCTGCTTTATGATCAGGGGTTTACTATTGGGGGGGCTAGACAGCGTCTGTCTGGTGAGGAACAAAGAAACGATAGTACACGATACAAGCAGTTAATCTATCAGATGGTTACTGAGTTGGAAGATGTTCTTAAGACGTTAAAGCCATAATCCTACCAAAATGCCAATGAGGGGCTAAACCCTCTGATCTGTCTAAGGGTTAAAAACTAGTATCTATTGATGACGAAAACCGTAATCTCCACTTTTGTCCTTACGCTCATATTTTTCACTGCGGGATTTATTTGGTTATTAAGTGGACCACGGAAGGTTTCGGAGGAGATAGTTACTTCTAATTTGATCGATAGTGAGCAGGTATTAGATACTGAAATTTCTCCTTACGCCCCGTCTGCGTCACTTATTCAAAAGAAGGCTCCCCTCGTAATGTGGTCTTTAATTGAAGAAAGTAATATTCCTGATATAAAGGGTTATCAAGGCAATGTTGTGGATGCGGTGCCACTAGAACTTAAAACCAAATGGTCGTCAGAGATAGCTCTGGGTGACAATATAATGTTAAGTGTTCCGCAGATTGACTCTGACCTATTACTAACTGTCACGCAAGTAAAGAACCAAAGACGAGGAATCAAAGTAATCACTGCGACTGCCATTGAGGATTCTGCCGACTTATTACTCACTCTTGGTCCAAGTAGTACCTTTGCTAATGTAGGTACAATGAAGGGAACGTATGAACTGGTGGGGACAGCTTCCTTTGGTTGGCTGATGCCATCAAAGAATATGGACCCGAATGTGGATTATACAAAACCAGACTATGTAATTCGAAAGGTCACAGAGCCATCAGACAAGTGAAAAATGATGGTTAATAATTCCAATGGCTAGATTCTTTTATTCGGTTTTATTACTTACTCTAATTCTAGGCCAAGGCGCGCTCGCGGAGTCAGAATTTATATGTCCTTGTGTACTGGAGAGCGGGGACCCAACCTCAATGATTCTGCGTGCGGGAGTAAGAAATTACGGCGAAGAAAACACGGGAGTTATTCGGGTCCGGATATGGGGCAATAAAGATGGAGATTTCACTTATCTAGGCGCCGCTTATTATCCTGAAATCCTTGGTGTAGGCGAAAATTACAGTAACACGTATACGCTGAAATTCCCCTTTTACGACTATGGTGTTGAGGGTAATTATGAAATTTATGCTTATCTTCAGGAGATCAAGGATGGTAGCTGGGAGACAACTCAAACACTCCGGTTCGAACCGGTAACGTATTTGGATCACGCGACGGGTGGAGGCCTGAGCACTGTATATTTGAATGGAACAGCGACTGCTACCTTTTCTATTGGAATGGATGAGGTGACAGTTAATTTACCCCCTATTAAGAATATGTCACCGACTGATACGATACCTCCTTTATCGCTGCACCTAGGTCTATTCGAAACGCCAAAGTATTGGACGGGATACTATCCCATATGGGAGTATCCCTTGGAGTACTCGTTAGAACCTTCTTCGGAGAGCGAGGCGATTTCAATTACGATGCCTTTTACGAGCGTTTCCGGCTATGAATATGTTCACCTGTCACTGCAGGAAACCGAGGGGGGGCAGCATTACCTCTGGCAGAATGTTTCTGCTCCAGGCTCAGAGCTACATCGGAATTTTCGGGTTACTTCAATTGATACTCTCCAAGATACTGATGGCGATGGTGTTAGCGACTTTAATGAGTCGTTAATGCAGACCAATGCAGTGGATGCTTCAAGGAAGCCGGGAAATAGCACTCTGGATGTAATGGTCCTTTATACGCCAGGAGTTTCTGACCTTTATTTAGATCTCGAGGCACGTGTTGTACACGTCTTAGAATATGGAAATCTTTCGCTTCAGAATAGCAATATTGGCGCCAGTTTGAGGCTAGTGCACCTTGAAGAGGTCGAGTATAGCGAGTCGGTGCTTATTGATGTTGCCTATGACGCCATGTTGAGCGAAGAGGGAGTATTTTCTGGGCTTAGCGCGAAAAGACTCAGTGTTGGAGCCGATTTGGTGGTTTTGTTTCGCTCTAGAAGATTACCTTCTCTTGCTGGAGAAGACACTTGTGGATTAGGCACTATGCCAAATGGACAATTAGGAGACTTCAAGAGCATTATTGGACAAAATTTTATTGCGACAGCATATATCGATTGTAGAGACAGAGTTACCATCCATGAACTAGGTCATAATATGGGACTTGCGCATGATAGACGCGAAGCTCTTAGCAGAGGGACATTTGCTTGGTCAAAGGGGCACGCGGTGGATGATGAATTCGCGACGATTATGGCTTATGGGGTGGGGTTCCCAGGTAGTCTGGAAATTGGTGAGTTTTCATCTCCAGATCATACCTGTCAGGTGCAAGGGGGTTCCGAGCTTCCCTGTGGTGTAGATAAAAACGATATTGAAAAGGGGGCTGATGCTGCGTTATCAATTGATACGGTTCGATTCCAAGTTGCCCAATGGGCACCTGATCCACCAGATAATGATTCTGATGGAGTCATTGATTTTGAAGACCCTGATGACGATAACGATGGCTTTTTAGATATTGTAGATGCATTTCCACTTGACGCCGGTGAGCACCTCGACACTGACTCAGATGGTATCGGTAATAACGCAGATACAGACGATGATGGTGACGGTATAAGAGATATATTTGAGACAATATATGGACTAGATCCGCTTGATGCTACTGATGNGATTGCTGATAGCGATGGCGATGGAGAGAGTAATTTAGTCGAATTTAATAACGGCACTGATCCTACTGACGCGATGAGTTTCACGAATCGGTGTTTGAAACCAGAGTTAGACGCACCGGTACCGAGTGACTCTCGCTTTGTGAATGAGAAAAAACTGTACATCGCTAATCCGGGTAGTAATACCAATCAACAAACCTTTCTACGGTTTATAAACAATAATAGTACCGCGACCGAGGTCGAGCTTTACGCAATAGATGATACTGGCACTCGGAGTAAAAAGGACCCGATTACCTTTACGCTGCCGGCGCAAGGTGCGAAGCAGATGAACGCTCAGGATATTGAAAACGGTAATGCTAACAAGGGAATCACCACAACGCTCTGTGATGGCCAGGGGAAATGGCAACTCGTGACGCGCTCGAGTAATCCGATCGAAGTGATGGGACTCATACGGACACCCGATGGCTTTTTGACTAGCCTTAATGACGTCGTNCCAGAAGAAGAGGGTGCTAATGTTATCTACTTTGCGAATCCTGCTAGTAACACNAATCAACAGACCTTCATTCGCGTTGTGAATACGACAGCCAATAGCGGCACAGTCACGATCACGGGTATCGACGATTCCGGTGCAGCAGCATCTGCAGGCGCTGTCAGTTTCACTCTGGAGGCAAACCAGGCCAAACAAATGACGGTACAGGACCTGGAGAACGGTAACCTAAATAAGGGCCTCAGCGGCAGTCTAGGGGATGGCACAGGCAAGTGGCGTTTGACCGTTACCTCGGCACTCGACCTGAAGGTGATGAGTTTGATCAGAACGAAGGACGGGTTCCTAACCAACTTATCAGGGATGGTTGANGNGGCATCGACGGGCAGTCACAAANTCTATTTTGCNAANCCTGCNAGTCAGACNNANAANCAAACCTTCNTANGNATCATCAATAANGATGANGCTGNGGGTANAGTCACGATCTCTGCTATTGATGACGATGGCAATATTGCACCAAACGGTGATGTAACATTTACACTCGATCCTTTAGCTGCGAAGCAGATGGTGGCGTCAGACTTGGAGTTTGGGAATCTCAATAAAGGACTTAATGGGTATTTAGGTTCAGGTAGCGGTCGCTGGCAACTGACGGTGACTTCACTCCTTAATCTTGAAGTAATGAGTCTTGTTCGGACCCCTGATGGCTTCTTGACGAACCTCAGCGGGACGGTGCCAGTATCTGCGGGCGTTAGTGACGTATTTATCTTTAACCCNGCCAGTAATACTAATCAACGTAGCTCTCTGCGTATTGTTAATACCTCATCTCAGCAGGGGTCGGTCACAATACAGGGCTTTGATGACACAGGTGCTGCTAGTACCACTGTGACTTTCAATATTATCGGTAACAGTGCCATGTCGATTACTTCCCAGGAGCTTGAAAGTGGTAGCAGCAAGTTTGTCGGCGCTCTAGGCGACAGAGCAGGTAAATGGCGGTTACAGATCACCTCGAACACCGCTTTACAGGTACAAAGTCTACTTGATACCCCAACCGGCTTTTTAACTAATTTGAGTCGAGTATCTGAATAGACTTAATTCTGATCGCTGCAGAGAGTACAATGAATCTAATCGGGGCGTAGCGCAGTCTGGTAGCGCACCACACTGGGGGTGTGGTGGTCGTTGGTTCAAATCCAGCCGTCCCGACCAATCATTGAGCTTTAATGAGATAACGTTATACCCGCACCGGGAGAAANAAGAAGTATCAATAGCAACTTTTTAAATGGGTGATAAATAGATGAATAAGCTTCCGCTCCTGTCGAAAGAAGACGTGACAGATCCTGCCTTAAAAGAAAAGTGGGAGAGTTATCCATTTGATCTAGCTTTATTCCACGCTTGGGCTCATACACCCGAGGCCTTTGTGGCTTATACGAGCTTTAATAGAACTGTTTGGACCGAAAGCGAGGGTGGAATGCCACTTTTGCTTAAGGAATTAGCCGTTGTCCAGGCTAGTGTATTAAGTAATTCGTCCTATGAGTGGGGAAACCATGGTAGAGGTATGATCAGAAGAGGAGGAACGCAGGCCCAGCTCGATGCTTTAATTGCTAAAAAAACTGANTCTGTACTATTCAATGAAACGGAGAAACTTATAATCCGGTTTTCAACTGAAATAACTATCGATGCCAAGCCAACGGAGAAGACGCTGACGGAGATGACTAATCTGTTTACAAGCAAACAGATTATGGAACTCACATTTGCAATTGGTGCGTATATGCTAAATTCTCGATGCGCTAATCTTTGTGGTTTAGAGGATGGTGATGATCAGGAGTATAATTGACAAAGAAACTAGAGACTGAAGGCAAAAACTAAATGATTTGCGTCGTCCTTGCTGAGTGACTGCAGTATTTTTTTGTCTTACTTCTTTAGCCTCGCCTNTAGCATGAATATTTCTTGCGCATCCCTAGCTAGATCCCAGAAGCTCCCTTTATGCTCTCTTTGATTATANTTTCGGTTCTTGTGCTCACTTGGTTGACCTGTTTTTTTTATCAATCTCTAGCAAAACGATTGGGCTTTTTAGACCACCCAGATACTAGAAGTGCTCATGAGCTACCCATCCCAACAGGTGCTGGAATTGTCTTAGTTTTCTGGTTTTATATTGGGCTTTATCTCTTTTGGAAAATGGGTTTCGTACCAACCAACTTTTTTATCGCTTCGCTTGGAGGTTTGCCCATCGCCTTAGTTGGCTTTGCTGATGATATTAAAAAGCTACGGTGGCAAATTCGAGCTAGTATTCATGGAGTTTGTTCAGCTTGGTGTATCTTTTGGGTTGGTATTCCTGTTATTCGGTTGCTCGGCTTTTTCATAGAGCCGAACTTACTTGGCTATGCTTTTGGTGGTGTAGCTCTTTTATGGTTAATAAACCTTTATAACTTTATGGACGGGATCGATGGTTTGGCTGCTGCTGAGGTAATATTTGTATGTATGGCNGGAATTTTATTAGCAGAGATGCAAGGTAAAGATTGGTTAATAATCAATTTCTTACTGGCCACCGTAGCTTTCGCCTTTCTATTGTTTAATTGGCCTCCTGCGAGACTATTCATGGGTGACTCGGGTAGTGGCTTCCTTGGCTTTATGTTGGGTTTGCTGGTATTCGCGTACGACAATGTTTCCCTGTGGAGCTGGGTTATACTCCTCGGATACTTCATTACGGATGCCTGTCTCACCATCTTGATTCGTTTATTACGAGGTGAGCAAATCTATAATGCTCATAGCCAACATGCCTATCAGCATATAACACGAATTATTGGTTCGAAAAAAACACTGTATGGTGTGTTTGGCATTAATGTTTTTTGGTTGTTACCTATCGCTGTTTTTGCGCAAGGCTTTCCAGATTATGGTCCTCTTCTGATAGTATTATCTTTTTCACCTCTACTGTTGGCCCAGTTTTTTTGTGGCGCGGGTCAAGTAAAGCCTCGGCTTAATATCTAAGAGAACTGATGCAGGCAGATACCCAACATTCCGATCAACAAAAGCGTTACTTTATGATGATAGCTGACGCGTTGATTCTATCTGCCTCGCTTTGGGCAGCCGTTGCCCTGCGTTATGGCGATGTCTATAAAGACATGCTCGAATTTTGGTGGTTATTTCCAACCACATCTCTAGTTGGTGTAGTATCCTTCGTTAGACTCGACTTATATCGTGCAATAGTAAGGTACATTGGTCCAAGTTCAATGCTACCAGTTATTCAAGGGGTGACCCTTTCTAGCGCGGCTTTATCTATAATTGCTTACATTACCCAAGCAGAAAGCTTCCCCAGGTCTGCACCAATGATTTTTTGGTTTATTTCAATCATTGCGGTAGGGGGTGGAAGGTTGATTGTTCGAGCCTACTTCTATGGTATTTTTAATAACTATTTGCAAAGAGAGCCGGTTGCTATCTATGGTGCTGGAGAGTCTGGAGCACAGCTTGCTATCACATTGCTCAACGATGCTGAGTTTATCCCGGTGTTTTTTATCGACGATAAGCAGTCATTACGAGGGCATACCATTCACGGCATCCGAGTCCATAATCCGGCGAACTTGAATCGTTTAGTTGATAAGTACGGAATTAAACGGATTCTTTTAGCTATTCCCTCCGCTACTTTCGAACAGCGTGGACGGATTCTCGATACACTTTCTAAGTTGCCCATACAGATTAGTTCGGTACCAGATATTAGCCAACTTATCACGGGTCAGGCCGATGTTGCTCAGATGAAGGAAATCGATATCAGTGATCTTCTTGGAAGAGATATGGTTCCACCTGATGAGGACTTACTTCGCGACTCAATTGAACAAAAAAGTGTTCTCGTTACTGGCGCAGGAGGCACCATCGGTAGTGAGCTTTGTCGTAAGATCCTTCAGGCCAAACCTAAGAGATTAATTTTATATGATAATTCTGAGTTTGCGCTTTATGCATTGGAACAACAGCTTTTAGAGAACGAAATGCAAGTAGAGCTTGTTTGTCTTTTAGGATCAGTGCTTAACAAAGCCTATATAGCAAAGGTAATGAAAGCTTTTTCGGTTAATACTGTTTACCACGCTGCTGCATACAAGCATGTACCAATGGTGGAGCGAAATATTGTTGAAGGATTACGCAATAATGTTCTGGGCACTTGGTATGTTGCTCAGGCTGCACGCCAAAATCGAGTCGAAAAACTGGTGCTCATTTCTACAGACAAGGCGGTGAGAGCGACGAGTGTCATGGGTGCAAGTAAGCGGCTAGCGGAACTAGTTATCCAAGCTTTCGCGACTTTAGAATCTCCAACTCAATATTGTATGGTGCGGTTTGGAAATGTGTTAGGTTCGTCTGGCTCCATATTACCGCTCTTCACTCGCCAGATAGAAAAGGGTGGCCCGGTCACGGTGACTCATAAAGAGGCAGATAGGTTCTTCATGACGACATCCGAAGCGGCCGAGCTGGTAATTCAGGCAGGTGCTATGGCTACTGGCGGTGATCTGTTCTTGCTCGACATGGGGGAGCCTATTCGTATTTATGATTTTGCTGAAAAGATGATTCATCTGCATGGGAAACGTATCGGCAAGCCTAATGATTTAGAAAGCCAAGATGACTTTATCGATATTGTTTATACGGGGCTTCGACCAGGTGAAAAGCTTAGAGAAGAGTTAATAATAGGGCAAAGCGTGACGGGAACCGAGCACCCGAAAATAATGAAGGCTAAAGAAGATTNTTTGTCCTTCAAAGTTGTAGAGGAAATTTGTCTTTCATTGGAGAGGGCTTGTGAAAGTGCGGATTACCTAACTTTGAAAAAGCTTCTAAAGTGGGCAGTACCCGGTTATGACTTAGATCAAGAGTCTGTTGACCCTGTTTTTAAAATTGCAGAGATGAAGAGCAATAATGTAACAGTGATGAAGAGTTAATAATCCTCAAATCTCTTAATGGATAGGAGGGATGCTATTAATTTGCAGTTGCTTTTAAGTTGGATACTTCTCGATTGATTTGCTGCACAACGTTGTCATATCTTTTGTTGGGAGAGTTAGCAAATCGACGCATTGTAACCTTCGGTAATAGCATTATCGCTAAAAAAAAACCCAGTAAAAATTTCCAGTCACCTCTCAACCCTCGAGTAAGAATCTGTTTTAAATATCGAGGTAATCTGTAGAAAAGCAATTTCAATATACCAAGATGAATCCATTCAAAAATAAAGCTATTTCGTCTTTGTATTAATTTCACTTTCCATGCGGGTACTTCACTTTGAATACTGCCCTTTCGCTGGTGTTCCACTATTACTTCAGGACAAAAAAGGGAGCGCCAACCTTTTCTCCATGCCCTTGCGCCAAGATCTTGGTCCTCAAAATAAAATGGATAAAATATTTCGTCGAAACCTTGCAAAGATTGAAACATTGTTTTTCTCGCCATCATGGAGCCTCCCGAGGAGTATAGGGTAGGCAATTGATGGGTCTCAGCTAGTTTTTTAGCTGTCATCAAATCCCATTTTTGGCGGGAAAATTTCCCCCGAGAGAAAGCTCTTAAATTCCAGGAATAGATATTGGGATTATTGTCCTCATCGAGTATTAAGGGGGATACCGAGAATATGTCCTCCTGGCTAAAGAAGTTAGCAAGTTTATTCATTGCACTACCCTCTGGAGAAACATCCGAATTTAAAAGAAAAATAAGGTCCCCGCTTGCAGCTTTTACCCCGGTATTAATGGCTTCNCTAAAACCTTTATTAGTTTTATGCTGGAGGAATCTTATAGTTTTGAATATTGTTTTAATCTCATCTAGGCCGCCCTCGGTTGAAGCATCATCAATTACAATAATTTCACTAANACCTGCATACTGTCTAGAACAGTTTAGAACGGAGGGCAAGTTGCGCATTAGTAGTGTATTGCCATTGAAGTTTGGAATCAGTATGGAAATAGATAGATTAATACTCATTAGTGGAGCTCCCTCTCTTTAATATCCATAGGGAAAAACCAATCACAAAAGCAAGTGAGTAGGAATTATATTTTGAGAGTAGGGGTAAAGTTAAAAATCCAAATAGGAACAGTGAGGTCACTAGCATGATTGCCAGTATATTTAAGATATCTTGGGATGATCTGTAATCNTTCTGGAGCTTGATAATAAGTCCAGTGAAGGCTGCTAGTAAACCCAAGGCGCCTAGGAGACCGTTGTTATATAGAACCTCCAGAAGAAAATTATGAGGAAATACGAATTCGATGGTATTTGAGAATCTACTGTATTCCGAGAAATTTTCCCTAAACCCGCCAAACCCATGTCCAAAAATCCAATTTTGTAAACTGGAATCCAATTGCATTTTCCAGCTATCTCCCCATAGAACTAAACGTTCGTCAGTAATAGGATATGAATTTAANCTCAAGATATTTTCAATTTCGTTGTTCCCACTTTGGGAGAAGTCGACGCTGAGTAATAGGACTGAAAGAAAAAACAATAAACATAATGCAGTGATATAGGAGTGGTAATTATTTTTTAAGATTATCACGAGAATAACTGAGCCAATGAGCGAAGATAATCCAACCCAGGATGAAAAATAAAAAAGTAGTAGGAGTGAGTTGAATATTAGAAAGTATGCAATCCAGAGCTCGAAAGTCTTTGAGGCAGTTAGACAGTAATATACTGCTAGTATAAAGACAATGACTGTAAATAAAGAGGTGAAGTGTGGGTTATCCAAGAGCCCAAAGGGGAGTTTAAAAAAGAATATAGCGAAACTGTGTATCAGAGAAGTTGCGGTTACCAAGAAGAGGATCATATTACGGAGTGCGGTATTAAAGTTTCCTGGAAAAGTTAGGAATGGGATTAGGCCAGCTATAGCCATGAACGCAAATAGGTTGCGTTCGGATTCTCGGTGNTGGAGCATATCGTTGATAAAATGATCTAGCGCAAAAAANATGCCGGGGATGAGGAGCATACAAAGAACTATCTTAGGAATACTTTTAGNATTAAATAAGGAGGTGAGACAATATAAAAGAAAACAGATCTCAACTAGGGCAAGAAATGGTTTGTATGGTCCCAGGCCTGTNGCCGTGCAACACGCAAGTGCTAACAGCGANATTGTGGCNATATGNTGTAGCGCCTGGTTGAAATATTTTGTATTTAAAGTGGTCAGAAGCCGCTCCCATCCTGATATTAAGAACCAAGTCTAATTCGATAGTTTCCTGAAGGGTTATTACCAGAGCCTACAATCCACTACAATAGCTTTCGAAGACCAAATTACTAGAGGTCAACTTTGAAAATTGTACCAGTAATTCTGTGTGGTGGGATGGGTGCTAGACTTTGGCCGGTCTCGAGAGAACTATACCCTAAGCATTTGCTAACGATAATGAACGATAGATCGTTACTACAAGAGACCATATCGCGTTCAATAAGTTGTTTAAACGCTGAAAATCCGATCCTAGTATGTAGTGAAGAAACTCAGTTTCTAGTAGGAAGTCAGGTAGAAGAGGTTGGGGTAACTCCTGAAACGATTATTTTAGAACCCGTCAGTCGAGACACGGCCCCTGCAATTGCACTTGCTGCCTATCACGCAACTTTAAAAGAAGACGCTTTATTGGTCGTCTTCCCCTCCGATCATATTATTCGAGATCAGCATACATTCCAAGATTCCTTAGAGAATGCTATTTCATTGGCGCAAAAAGACTACTTGGTGACTCTTGGTATTAAGCCAACCCGAGCGGAGACGGGTTATGGTTATATTAGGGTTGGTGACCCCCTCGGATATGGACATCAGGTTCAGAAGTTTATAGAAAAACCTGATCTGGACTCTGCCAGGGAGTACGCTGGTAGTGACGACTACTATTGGAATAGTGGCATCTTTGTGTTCAAAGCGGGTAATTACCTAAGCGAGCTGAGTAATCTGCGTCCAGCTATTGCAAATGCTGCAATGCAAGCTATTCAAAAGTCGGTTAAGGAGGCAATTTTTACACGAGTATGTGCAAAATCTTTCGGTTCTTGCCCAAAGGAATCGATAGATTATGCTGTTATGGAGCAGACCAGCAAGGCTGCGATGGTGCCTCTAAACGCAGATTGGGGTGATCTTGGTTCATGGCATGCTATTTGGGAAGCGACGGATCATGATCCAAGTCATAATGCTTTTATTGGTGACGTAATTTCGGAAGATGTCAGTAATAGTTATATCAGAGCGGACCAACGACTAGTAGCAGCAGTGGGGATCGACAATCTCATTCTTGTTGAAACGGCAGACGCTGTTCTTGTCACGACACAAAAAGATGCCCAAAACGTTAAAAAAATTGTGCACAAGTTGCGACAGAATAAACGCGAGGAATCTCATAATCCTAGCAAGGTTCAAAAGCCATGGGGCTATTATGAAAGCATAGGTAGCGGGGCCGAGCATCAAGTAAAAAATATTCAGGTGGCTCCTGGCGCTAGTTTATCTCTTCAAAAGCATGTTCACCGTTCTGAGCATTGGATTGTAGTTTCTGGCACGGCTACAGTTACTTTAGGTGATACCATTTCTGTGCTCGAAAAAAATGAATCGATTTTTGTCCCAGCGGGTAGTGTGCATCGCTTGGCTAACTCTGGTGAGACTCCTCTCGAAATCATTGAAGTACAGGTTGGAACTTATCTGGGAGAGGATGATATTGTCAGACTTGATGACCAGTATGGTAGAGATTAATTTTAATTTGAAAAATAAGTGGAAATTGCTGCTAAATTAGTTAGCCTGTTTCTCAAATCTTTGCTGTTTAAAATAAAAGCAAGTTCGTTAATATAGTGATTGATACAGTTCCTAACAAAACGCTTTGAATACGAGCTCACCACAAATTTTAGAATAATTCAGTCTATTAAAAGAAATATTTACTATGCTAAAAAAATGTCTATTCCCCGCAGCAGGTTATGGAACTAGGTTTCTACCAGCAACCAAGGCTATGCCCAAAGAGATGCTTCCAATCGTTAACAAGCCTTTGATCCAGTACGGAGTTGAGGAGGCAATCGAGGCAGGAATTACTGAGGTCGGCTTTGTTTCTGGACGGGGGAAACGAGCAATTGAAGATCATTTTGATATTTCTTACGAGCTAGAACACCAGATAGCCGGAAGTGATAAAGAATGCTTGCTAAGCGACATCCGAGATGTGATAGATCAATGTACTTTCTCTTACACTCGTCAGCTCGAGATGAAGGGTCTTGGTCATGCAATTCTCACAGGAGAAACTCTTGTTGGTAATGAGCCATTTGGAGTTATCTTGGCAGATGATTTTTGTGCGAACAGTGATAGCGGTGTATTCAAACAGATGGTTGAACTTTTTACTGAGTATCAATGCAGTATTGTTGCGATAGAAGAGGTGCCTGCTGACCAAACTGATAAGTATGGTATTGTGGAAGGGAAAGAAATCCAAGAGGGGTTATTCAAGGTTTCCAATATGATTGAGAAACCAGCGCCTGAGTTCGCGCCGACAAATCTTGCCATTATCGGAAGGTATATCCTCACCCCCGATATTTTTTCTATCATTCGTACTCTCAATCCTGGTGCCAATGGTGAAATTCAAATTACAGATGCTATTTGCGAGCAGGCAAAAAACAGGATGGTCCTTGCTTATAAATTCAAGGGTAGACGGTTCGACTGCGGTAGTTTGGAGGGTTACGTTGGAGCAACAAATTACGTTTATGATGAATATCATCGTTAGGCTCGGTAAGTAGATGCATCTGACTATTATTGGGACAGGCTACGTGGGCCTTGTTACTGGCACTTGCTTTGCCGAAATGGGCAATGATGTTATCTGTATTGATATTGATAAAGCCAAGTTGACGCAATTACGTAAAGGCATTGTCCCAATTCATGAGCCAGGACTTGAGGCGTTGGTAAATGATAATTTGAGCGCGGGGCGTCTAGCCTTCTCAAATGACCTTGCAAGCGCGGTCAACAAATCAGAAGTAACTTTCATTGCTGTAGGAACCCCGCCCAAAGAAGATGGAAGTGCTGATTTAACTCACGTGGAAGCGGTTGCACGAAGGCTCGGTGAATGCATGGTTAATCCAACAGTCATCGTTAATAAATCTACTGTCCCCGTTGGTACGGGTGATAAAGTTCGAGATGTGATTACCAAAGCACTCAAGTATCGAGACCTTAGCGTAGAATTCGATGTGGTCAGTAATCCAGAGTTTTTACGAGAAGGAAATGCTATCAAGGATTTTATGTTTCCCGATCGTATTGTTGTTGGAACGAATAATCTGAAGAGTCAAAAGGTGATGGAAGAGTTATATGAGGCGTTCGCCAAAAAAGAAGATCGCATCCAGTATGTTGGTATCCGCGATGCCGAAATGATCAAGTATGCTGCGAACGCTATGTTAGCCACCAAGATCTCTTTTATGAATGAGGTCTCACTTATGTGTGATGAATTCGGCATTGATGTCGAGAATGTTCGTAAGGGTATTGGCTCTGATAGTCGTATCGGACCGTCCTTCATTTATCCTGGTTGTGGTTATGGTGGCTCTTGTTTTCCAAAAGATGTTAAAGCAATGATCTCAATGGCGACAGACGCCGGTATTGACGGAGCAATTTTTCGAGCGGTTGAGTCCAGAAATAATCAACAAAAGAGATTGATCGTTCATAAGGTTTGCCGTCACTTTGGTGAAGATTTGGCTGGTTATTGTTTTGGATTTTGGGGTCTTTCTTTTAAGCCTGAGACCGATGACATCAGAGAAGCTCCCAGTCTCGTTATTATTGAGGAGCTAATAGCTCGAGGCGCTCAAATTAGGGCTTACGACCCTGAAGCCCTAGAGTCTAGCAGGGCAGCTTTGGGTGAACGGAATATTACCTATGTTGAAGATCCGTACAGTGCAGTGGATGATGCCGATGCATTAATCGTGGTCACGGAATGGCGAGAGTTCAAGCAACCAGACTTTCGACGCTTGTGTAATTCTCTTAAGAAAAAACTTATTTTTGATGGCCGCAATATCTATCATCCGGCCCGTGTTGCAGAATATGGATTAATCTGTGAGGGCATTGGACGAAACTCTGCATTATTTGGAATAGAATGAACGTTCTCGTCACTGGTGCTGCTGGTTTTATAGGTTTTCATATAAGTAAGCGGCTTCTTGAAAGTGGTTATAAAGTATACGGATTGGATAATTTCTCCTCTTTCTATAATGTCTGTCTCAAAAGGGATCGATTGAAAGAGTTGGAAGGGGTCCCTGGCGAACTCAATTTTGAAGAACTAGATCTTCTTGATACCGACGCCTTAAGTTCTTTTTTCAAATTGGCGAACCCAGATTGTATTATTCATTTGGCTGCACAAGCGAATGTACGTTACTCAATAGAGCATCCTGTAGATGTAATCAACAACAATATCTTATCGTTTATGCATTTACTGGAACAGGCCCGACTATTCAGCGTAGGACATCTCGTCTATGCATCTTCGAGTTCGGTTTACGGTAACAACAAGGATATTCCTTTCAAGACTACTGATAATGTTGATTATCCAGTATCGATGTATGCAGCGAGTAAAAAGTCGAATGAACTTATGGCTCATGTCTATAGTAGTTTATACAACATACCATCAACTGGATTGAGATTTTTTACAGTGTACGGTCCTTGGGGACGGCCAGATATGTCTACCTTTCTTTTCTCTAAGGCAATTTTTGAAGGAAAACCGATAAAACTATTTAATTATGGGAGGCATAGGAGAGATTTTACTTACATCAACGATGTGGTTGAAGGATTGGTTAAAGTACTCAATCAGCCTCCTGAAAGGAATGGTCAAGCTCCCTATGCGCTTTATAATATCGGGAATAATAAACCAGTCGAACTTTTAGCCTTTGTTCGTGTGCTTGAGGATATCATTGGGAAAAAGGCGCTAACTGAGGGTGTTCCAATGCAGCCGGGTGACGTTGCCGAGACCTATGCGGATATAAATGATTTGGTACGTGACTTCGATTACCGGCCAAGTACCAGTATTCAGTCTGGTATCAAAAAGTTCGTGACTTGGTATAAGGCTTATTATGGATACGAGTAGAGTATGCGGGTTTTAATATTCGGTTCAAGTGGTCAATTAGGTCAGGCATTACGCTTGACTGCGATAAGAGATACTGAAGTCACTTATGCGAGTCACAGCGATTGCGATATCAGTAATCAGCGATTAGTCGTACAATTCATGGATGCTGTTGAACCAGATTTCGTGATTAATTGCGCAGCTTACACTGCAGTTGATCGAGCAGAAGAAGAAGTTGAACATTGTTACCGTATAAACGCGCTAGCCCCTCAAATTATCGCTAAATGTTGTAGCCGTGTTCAGACGAGACGTCTAATTCATATCTCCACTGATTTTGTTTTCGACGGGGCTAAAAAAACGCCGTATAACGAGGAAGATACCCCTAATCCTGCGAGCGTGTATGGTGCTAGCAAACTAATGGGTGAAAAAAAAATATTAGCAGAGATTCCCAACCAGGCAATGATTATAAGAACAGCATGGGTTTACCATGCGATAGGTTCAAACTTCGTCAATACGATGTTGCGATTAATGTCGCAAAGAAATGAATTGAATATAGTAGATGATCAAAAGGGTTCGCCTACGTTTGCTAGGTCGCTTGCCCAATTAATCTGGGATTTAATCCACGAGGGTAGATTTTTACCGGGTATCTATCATTGGACTGATGCTGGAGAAATTACCTGGTATGAGTTTGCGGAATCTATCTATGAAGAGGCCACAAGATATGGATTACTTTCGCAACCAGTAGTTATTAATCCGATTACGACTTCAGAATATCCTACGCTTGCTATCAGACCTTCTTACAGTGTCTTGGGCGGGGAGAAAATGGAAAGATTGATTAATCGAAAAAGGTCTTTTTGGAGAGATAATCTCCAATTGTTCTGTGAGGAATTACGGCAATGATAGGGAATCCGTACAGAGGTTTTACAATTTTTTTTACTGGCTTTTCAGGATCTGGGAAGTCCACAACAGGAAATTTACTAGTAAAGACCTTGGAAGATAGGCTCAGTCAACCTGTGACTATGTTAGACGGAGATGAAATAAGACAGCATTTATCTGCTGAATTGGGATTCTCGCAAAGAGATAGGAATATGAACGTTCGTCGTATTGGCTATGTGGCGAGCTTAATAACGAAACATGGTGGTATTGCTATCTGTGCACCAATCGCTCCGTATCGAGAAACTAGGCGTGAAGTTAGAGAAATGGTAGAGAAATATGGTGGCTTCATAGAGGTTCATATGGCGACTCCGCTTGAGGAATGCGAACGTCGAGATGTCAAAGGTCTTTATGCAAAAGCGAGATCCGGCGAGATAATTCAGTTTACCGGGATCAGTGATCCTTACGAAGTCCCCAACAAGGCTGAATTAAGTATTGATACTTCAGGAATCGCTCCTGAAAAGTCGTGCGAAATGGTAGTGGATAAACTGACACAGCTTGGTTATGTAAAAAAAAGCGATTGAATTCTTCCACAAATCGATTTTTAGGTGAAGGCTACTTAAATCTTGACCAAGAAGCATTTGTATTAAAAAGCCCCTGTTTTTTCTAGAAGTTCAATCAATCTTTCCACGCTTTCTTCAACAGTTATTTCATGAGTTGGTAAAATCAGATCTGCATCCTCTGGGACTTCATAGGGAAAACTTACTCCTGGAATCGTACTGACATTCTCTGACTGATAAATTCCATTAGAATCTCTCTCACGACAAATCTCGAGCGGTGCACTAAGATAAACGAGAAGGAGATTGTCGCCAACGCTTTCCCGAGCCTTTTTCCTAACGAGTGCATTCGGTGCTACGAAGGAACAAATTGTGATGATTCCGTTATTACTAATGATCTTTGCAATCTCAATTCCTCTCCTAATATTCTCAGATCGACTTTCTTCATCGAATCCTAAATCCTTGCTGGGACCAAGCCGCATAGTTTGTCCGTCAAGCACCAGAGAAGTTCGTCCCATTTCAAAGAGTTTCTTCTCTAGTGCGCAGGCGACGGTGCTCTTGCCGGCCCCAGAAAGTCCTGTCAGGAGAAGAACCTTTGGTTTTTGACCGAGACGCTTTTGGCGTTCTTCTCTTGTTACCAAGCTTTCCTTAGCCCGAAGAAGACCAGAGTCTCGTTCTGAATCCCAAGCTGCTTTGCTTTGATCATTAGCGACGCCGATTATCATTCCCGCACCTACAGTGACGTTGCTTAATCTATCGATGACAATGAACGAGCCAGTAATTCGATTTTCTTTATACGTGTCAAATGCGACACGCTGGGATAGAACTAGTTCACAGCGTCCAATCTCGTTTAGCTGTAAAGTCTTTGTGACCTCCTGTGCAAGCGTATTGATATCGATTTTAAATTTAATGTCCGTCACGGAGCCAGTAGTTTTCTTCGTCGCCTGCTTGAACAGATACTGCTTGCCTATTTCCATGGGCTCCTCTGTCATCCATACAAGTTGCACTTCTAAATAATCTGTAAAGTAAGGAGTATTGGTACTATGAACCAACATATCGCCTCGGCTGATATCGATTTCGTCTTCGAGGGTCAATGTCACGGCCTGTGGAGGGAAGGCTTCCTCTAACTCTCCTTCATAAGTAATAATGGAACTAATTTTACTAGTTTTTTTTGAGGGTAAGGCCATAACCTCATCGCCCTTTCTGACGAAACCAGATGCTACCGTGCCGCAATAACCTCGGAAATCAAGATTCGGTCTATTGACGTACTGAACGGGAAATCGAAAGTCAGTCATGTTTCTATCCGATGAGATCTGGATACCTTCTAACATGGTCATCAGAGGCGCCCCTTCATACCAAGACATTTGTTCGGATGACTCAACGACGTTATCCCCGTTAAGAGCAGACATTGGTAGGTAGCGCAGATCACCTGATATATCTAACTGTGTCGAAAATTCGGCGTAGTCCGCTTTAATCTTTTGGTAAACATCCTCTGAATAGTTCATGAGGTCCATTTTATTGATAGCAACAATAATATGTTTTATACCCAGCAAGGATACGATAAAGCTGTGGCGCTTTGTCTGGGTAAGAACTCCATTTCGTGCATCGATTAGAATGATTGCGAGGTCGGAATTTGAGGCACCAGTAACCATATTCCTTGTATATTGTTCATGCCCTGGCGTATCAGCAATTATAAACTTGCGTTTTTCAGTGGAGAAATATCGGTATGCTACATCAATCGTGATGCCTTGTTCTCTTTCTGCTTGAAGGCCATCAACGAGGAGAGCTAGGTCTAAGCCTTGGGCAACAGTACCCACCTTTGAGGAATCTGAGGCAACCGCTTCCAATTGGTCTTCGAAAATTAATTTTGCATCATATAAAAGTCTACCAATAAGAGTACTCTTACCATCGTCTACCGAGCCACATGTGAGGAATCGCAGTAGTTCCTTGTTTTCATGTTGCTTTAAGTAGGCATCAATATCTGTGGCGATTAAATCGCTCTTATGACTCACTTAGAAGTATCCTTCTTTCTTTTTTTGTTCCATTGAGCCTGCAGAGTCATGATCAATAATTCGTCCTTGTCTTTCAGACGTGGTAGTCAGTAGCATTTCTTGAATAATCTCAGGAATTGTCTCTGCTTCCGATTCAAACGCTCCGGTCAATGGGTAGCAGCCCAGTGTCCTGAATCGTACTTTCTTCATTTGAATATCTTCGTTGTCCGCGATGGGCATTCGATCATCGTCTACCATTATCCAGGTTCCATCTCGCATAACGACAGGACGCTCTTTTGCAAGATATAGAGGTACGATTGGGATGTCCTCGATATGGATGTATTGCCAGACATCTAGTTCGGTCCAGTTTGAAATTGGAAAAATGCGGATTTCTTCACCCTTGTTGTGCTCACCATTATAGATGTTCCATAACTCTGGGCGTTGGTTCTTTGGATCCCAGACGTGGTTTTTGTCTCGAAAGGAGTAAACACGTTCTTTCGCACGTGATTTCTCTTCGTCGCGACGTCCTCCACCTAGGACAGCATCAAATTGGTGTAAATCGAGAGCCTGCTTTAGAGCTTGAGTCTTCATGATATCCGTATGTTTCGCGCTACCATGATCAAAAGGGTTGATTCCCTGCTTTTTCCCTTCTTCATTTGTATAGACTATAAGATCTAAGTTATAGCGTTTCGCTAAGGTATCACGTAACTTAATCATAGCCCTAAATTTCCAGGTAGTATCAACATGCATTAGGGGGAAGGGAATACGGCCCGGATAAAATGCTTTTCGGGCCAGCTGCAACATCGTCGCCGAGTCTTTGCCGATAGAATACAACATCACCGGATTATCAAACTCGGCAGCAACCTCACGCAATATATGGATGCTCTCTGCTTCCAAAGCCTTCAGATGTGTTAAGTTGAATCCAGACATATGTTAATTCCCCAAAGAAACCGAAATATAAAGGAATCAGTGATTTACCTCAACGAACTTTAAGTTGTTAGCTTATTCCAAACTCGTTTAAGCCGGTATATGTTTTTAAGTATCCCTGATAAGAATCTTTTAACGAAAGAAAATATATTTCTAAATTGTGCGCAATTTACTCGGCTCGTCGAGGCCGCTGTTTCTTGACTGAAAATTACTACCCTGTAAAATCGCCAGTCTCTATATCGAGGTGAAAGCGAGATATAGGAAGGATTGGGTGTTTAGCTCAGTTGGGAGAGCGACGCCCTTACAAGGCGTAGGTCGCAGGTTCGACCCCTGCAACACCCACCAATCATTCTATGGACCGGTAGTTCAGCTGGTTAGAATGCCGGCCTGTCACGCCGGAGGTCGCGGGTTCGAATCCCGTCCGGTCCGCCATTACTTCTAGTTAATTCGGGGTTAATCAAATAGTTAGGCTGTAAGATAAGTCCGACCCGGTCTTAGGTACTCGCATTGGTAACCGAATTTTCACTTATATCGACCTATTTCCGAAGATCCAGACGTCTTAGTACCCCGCGTTTTAAGCTTGGAACACCTGTGTTACCTGCATATAAGTAATGTAGACGATTAATCTAGTTTAAAAGCGTCTAAAGACACACTTTGAACAACTAGAGACCCCACCAGACTATCTTGAGGACTCTACGGTCGTTGCTTTTCCAGACCCAACAGATTCGGGCTTCGAGCCGCACCATCATAGTGTCTGCGTGCGTTTAGAGCGAAACGAGTAAACTCAACACTTTGAAGACGCGGAGACCGCTAAGCCACAACCTTTTTTAATCAAGATTTCCCATAGCATATGCCTCCGCGACGAACGATGAGCGGCATCCTCTCGATGCGTATTTTCATCGACCATCATCTCTTTCAGAAGGTCTTGAACAGTTCCAGAAAAAAACGGTAATTGCTGCTTGTAGTGCTCCACGACAAACTCTTCGACACTCGCGATGGTCGAAAACAAAAAGTTTTTACCTCCAACTACCGCCATCAAGCCCAGCGCTCTACCAGCAACCACCCATAGGGGAGAAAATGTAGATCGGTGTTTCGGTATCAAAAGACTTTCAACAGACGCTAGATGCTTCGATTCAACCTCAAGATGGCAGTTCGCAAAAGCAACGACGGCGGGATCCCTTGCGCACCAAAGGATGCCTTTGTAGATATTGACCGCACCTAATTCGCCCGCGTGGTCTGAGCGAAGCAACGAAAGCTGCTGTGGAGAGAAATCGATTTTAAGCATTGTCACATGAGATCCGGGATGCTTTTTCCCGATTATTATTCAAGTTTTTCAAATCTATAGCTCCTATAATGGGAAAATCGCTGGGTATACGGCGAAAGATCCTCACAAGATGTCGTTGGAGAAAAAAGATAAGCGAAATATGTGTGCATATGCAGAACTTTGAAGACAGTAAACAAGCCAAGAAGCTATAGCAAACAGTTCTATCCCTAGCACGAATTTCGCAAAGCTTTGTAATCGGACAGGAAAAAAATAAACGAAATTAAAAAGGCTTTGATTTGACGAGGGTAGGCTAATCAAAAGAATCTCTTTCAGGGATAGGTTTGGGGGCGAAGACAGGACTTTTTCGCTATTACCTTCGGTATTGATAACCAATCAATGAGTAAAAATTTTAGGCTGCATATTTAATAATCATATTACTGATGTCTAACTACAGCGCTTCAGTTAAAAAGCTCATGGACCTCTCGGTCGGGTTGCAGGGGAGCAGGGGAAACCGAGAGCCCTGGTCCATGAGCAGTTAACGGTAGACCCTAACGCCAGCCCACAGCTTATCGGCTATTTCTTCCACGGGCTGATTTGCTCCGGACAGTAGCCATTGCGTTAGTGACTCTTGGGTATTGGGATAACTAATCTTTACAAAGTCATCCCCTTTTAACCAATTTCTAATTTCGGCAATCACCAGTTTATTGACAACTTTTGCGTAAGCCATCTTTGACAGAGCGACTGCATTTGACTCTTGCTCGATCTGTTTACCCACTGGTTTCGTTAAGACTCTAATTCCAAGTGTTAAGCACTCACTAATGAGCTCGAACCCGGTGTTACATATAACTGACTTTGAACTCAGGAGGTCCTCTTTAAACCTTAATCGTGAGGTTGTCCGTTTATGGATATTTCCTTGATCGGTATTTTGGAGTTTGGGATGATAGATATAAAAATCGTAATCTTTGATTTTCCGAAGCGATGTCGTTAGCTCTTCTATATCTTCAAAAGGTAAGTACACTACCACCTTGTTCTCCAATATTTCGCTCTCCGAAGCTGGCTTAATATCGATAATCGGAGGTAGTATTGGCTGGTTGAAATGATGCCAATGCAGGCCAACTTTTTTGCCAGCTGGGGCAAAATATTTCATAACTTTTTTTGAAAAAAAATTCCCACCTTGAACCGGAATATCGTAGTAAAAAGCGTATTGATGGCCAATCCCAATCGCTTTTTTCCTCCTGATTTCCGCCGCCCAAGTAACGATAGGTTCGTAATCGGAGATTATTAGGTCGTACCTGTCTACTTTTAGTCGACCGACATCTTTAATTATTGTCATCGGTCTAAAATTAAGAAGAGTACTCGCTAATTGTACATTGCCATTTTTTATAACGAATGTGGCTCCTTCTCGCCAAATAATTTCGTTCGCTTCTATCGCAAGATCCTCTCTCTGTCTTCCAGAGATTAATACGTCGACTTCCACGTCAGAGTCATAGCGGTTTATACTTTCTATCATGGCAATGGATCTTGTAAGGTGTCCATTTCCCGTACCTTGTATGCCGTAAAGTATTCTCATGAGATCAGTATAAAATTGGCATATGCGAGCGCTGAACCCAGAAGACTTCCAACCATTACGTCAGATGGAAAATGAACCCCTAGAACCAAGCGGGAGAATGCTATTAATGCCGCCCAAATATAGCAGACTGAAAATATAGGCCCGTAAAAGAGAACAAGCGCGGATACCATTAAGAACGCCGCCGAGCTATGCCCTGAAGGGAAGCTAAACTCATCTGCTGCTTTAATAATACTCTGATAGTTGGATAAAACATCAGCAGGCCTTCGTCGTTTAAAGCTTTTTTTAGCAACTACATAGATAAATCTTTCCATGAGAAATGCACTAGTTAGGAACTGCGTAAATAAAAGAATGTCAGGAAACTCGAATAAAAAAAGAATGCAGGGTGTTAGCGGATATATGTGGCCGTTTCCTGAAGATGATAGCAACTTGGCAAGTACATCGAATCTTCTGAATGTGTTCCTTGAGGAAAAGAGTTCGAATGCGAGGAGGTCCCATCGATGAATAATATACAGTAGATGAAAAGCGCTGTTCATGGTCGAGAAGGATAGATTGCGAAGGTTAAGATTTTAGAAAAACAAGATTGGTTTTTATTAAGTTTTTATATAGATCTAATCAAGCTAGCGAAAGGCATAGTGAGGTTTGCCCGAAAATCAAGAACCCTTTAAAAGGTGATCACAAACAAGATTTATGTATTTCTGAATGCTTCTATCAGCAAGCAGAGGGTTCTTTGCATAAGTTTCAGACCTTTATCTATATGGGTAGAATTTCCCGTAACTGGCGCTGAAATGCTTTCTATCTTCGTCAAATTTTAGGGCCGGGAGACTCCATTAGTTGGATGATGGGCTTGTATTCTTTTATTCGTTGGGAAGTAAAAGATTTAGTCATTAAACATTTTGGATAGGACACTCAGGCATTTCTTTGAGAAATGTTCCTTATAGATAGCCGATCAGAAGAGTGGGCCCCACGATGGGGATTGGATCCCTCAGTTATGCGATCTTACCTGGAAAACTTATTTTGTCTTTAGTTAGATTTGCTTTATTCGCATAGATTTCGTGAAATAGACGAACGGCGATAGAGTCAGTTATTCCCCATTTCGTCGAGGTTATCGATTCAACATTGAGCTCTTGGCTAATTACCCTCAGAATCTCAAGAGCGTGATCAATGACATCAGCACGATCTGGCGAGAAACCATGCGTGGCAACTTTTTCAGCCACACTGAGATTCGACAACGCGACAATATTCTTATTTAACGTTTCAGTTTTTAAATCTTTGCTTCCCAAAATTTGCAGAAAGGAGCGAATATTACCCCCAATACCTATGAGCTTTTTTCTCGGGGCGATTGACTGAAGCCATTCTCTCATCCTTTCCCATTCTTTCTTTTTGTCCTTATTGAGCATATTTCTGACGCCACCAAGTTGGAATGATTTTATATTTGTTTCGGTGTCATTCCGTATAAAAAATTCCGTGCTCCCTCCGCCTATATCAACAAATAATTTTTTATCTCCCGTAAAACTTCTAGGATGGAATCTAATCAGGTTGGCTTCTTCAAGTCCTGAAATTATTCTAACGGGATGACTAATAGCAATCTCGATTTTTCGCCTTGCAGCTTCCGAGTTTTGGGTATCTCTGAGAGCAGAAGTAGCAATAATTTCATACCGAGCGACTTCTTTGGCTTTAAATATGTCAACACAATCGTTTATCACTTCGATAAGCTTCTCAATTTCTGGTCGACTAAGTTTACCTTCTTTATATACTTGCGAACCCAACCGAAGTGGATATCTGAATTGCTCCATGAATTCGATCGAAACAGGATTTGTTCTGAAAATTTTAGCTCTAATCGCATTAGTACCTATGTCTATTGCAGCTATTTTCATTTAATCATCGTCTGAATATTTACTAAGTACTGCGTATTGCTCATAGGACAACCGGTCGAACTCGATACCATCAATATTTACCTTGTAATTATTTATAGCTTTAGACCATGTTAATGGTTTCAACAACTTTTTATGGTCATATTCCGTTTGATTTAAGAGGAATCTTAGAGCGGTTAGTCTCGCGATCATCTTGTTATTAGCATTAATAACAATCCAAGGAGATGATTGTGTAGCTGTGCTTTTGAACATTTGATCTTTATACAAGGTAAAGGTGTCCCATTTGCTAACCATATGTTCGTCGTTAGTTGAAAATTTCCAGTATTTCAACTCAGAATATTTCCTAGCCTTTATTCGTTTTGCTTGCTGCGCTTTTGAAATTGAGAAATAAAACTTGATTATCTCTACACCTTCACCTTTAAGTTTTTGCTCCCAAGGTAAGACTTTCTGCATAAAGTCTTTGTATTGGGTTTCCGAGCAATAACCCATTACTGGCTCTGTTAGGGCTCTGGTGTACCAAGAGCGGTCAAGGAACGCAATTTGTTTGTGTTTCGGTATTACATTTTCCCAACGTTCAAACCAGTGATTCGATTCCCACTCGGTTGGAACACCAAGATTAACGTAACTAAAGTTTTTGGGAATCAAATATTGGGTGAAAAATTTGGAAGTTGAACTTTTACCCGCGGTATCTCTTCCTTCGAAAACGACACAAAATCTCCTATTTTTCTTGATGACATCTTCCTGTAGTTTTAATAACTCAATCTGCAGACGCCTTTTTTCCGAGTAATAGGAGTTGTCGTTAAGTTTTTCGTATTCTTCTTGGTTAAACGTAATCAACATTTCGGGCTTTGTAAACCCCATACACTATTACTGACGGGGTCAGATCTTGAACTACGAAGTTAAAGAAATCAAGATTTTATTCAATTCCCCTAAATATTGATTTTTCACGCTGCGTAGTTCTCTTCTTACGCTCTTAAGAACGAAATCTGATGGTGAGAACTTGTGTCAGTGCTCTCGTCACTAGTGTTTGATCAATGTAGACTATGTATTCATTTTGCCCATTTCCAAAGCGTTCAGGTTGGGTATCTAGGAAAGGGAGTAGTTTACGGGCGACTTCGGGAAATTGACTTTTATGTCTATCGGTTCCGGATTATTTAGGATTTTTAATATACAGGGAAGGATAATTGCAAACAGATTTTGCTACTCTTTTAAATAATGATGATCGAGAGGCTATATTCGAGTACTTTGAGGAGAAAATAGAAAAGTACGAATGGTGCGAACCCCTTCATGACTGGCACGAAAACGTTGTCGATTCCGTTATCTCTATTCTGTTTTGGTTAAAACGAACCAGTATAGTCCAATTCGATGAAACGGCGCTTTACACTAGGTTAGATGAACTGGATGAGAAGTCAGGTAAATTTTGGTGGGCCTTCACCCTTTACAGTCCCGAGTGTAGAAGTAGTGAAGAGATATTGGAGGCAATGGGAGGTGGAGATCGAATTTTTCTTCACCAGCAATATCGTGAATTTTTCCATAGTGATATTTTCCAAAGCAATACAGATGACTTGTGCGACCTAATTGAGCTCTGTGAGCGATTAAAGCTCGGTATTGAATTTACCCAGTACTCCTTGTCCTGCTGGAGCGATGAGAAAATACTATCTAGTGAACCACCCATGTTTTTTATGTTCGAAAAAAACGGTTATACGAATTATGGTCATAGCTATTTCCACTCAACGAAAGTGCCGATTATCTGTGAGCAAGAGGTAGAAAAATCTATGTTCTGGATCACTAAGAATAGTGAAGTCAGTAATCGATTTGGTGTGTACTTTATTTATGATCAATTGGATTGCCTTGCTTATATCGGGGGAAGCACCTCGTGCATTTTGACGAGCGCGTCAGAAGCAATTGAACAAAAGGGTGTCACGAACTTTTCTAGGATCGTTTTCAAGGTACCCCGAACAGATGGCGATGTCGATATCTATCAAAGTTTTTTCGTCGCTCTTCTTAATCCTTATCTTAATAACAATAGAATAGAAACATCCACACCATCCTTGCAGTTGCCAGAGCTAAAGGATACTGCGATATTGATTCAGTCTCGGATTAAGTTCTGCAAACTGGTCAAAAGCTATGTAAGATCTACGAGAGGTTCCAACAGAATAGATCTTAAACATTACCTTGTTTGGAATTCGGGCAATCTTCAAAGCTTTGACTGGCGATCAAAATTGTTAGAACAGGATGTGGTAGTCGAGAATGAGAAGGAAAAAGTTGAGGGAAAGGGAATTAATGTTGAGCCCTTCGTCGATCTTGAAGACAGATTTAAAGAAAATACTTCAACTAATTTTCTTGAACCAATTCCACCTGAGTATTTTCAAAAAAAAGGAAATATTATCTATCTACAATAATAATTATCAGAAAATTTGAGATTTTGATTGAAAAGGATCGAATGTTTTGGCCATTGTCTGTAAACATCGGATATTGATTGGCGAAGCTTATCTTCGCACCTTAAAACAGTCTCATCGGAGCGAGACTTCATAGAAAATGAGAACGCGAGTGGATTGTGCTTAGACCATTAACTATATTTTTGAACTTGGTACCTTTGGCTATTTTTGCCTATCTTTCGATTGCTGGTGCTCTTAGCTGGGATGGTTCAGATTTATTAGTGACTGCAATAGTTATTACTATTCTACTAATATATCCACTACTGAATATCTTTGCTCTACTTTCCTTGGGTGGAGGAAGATTGGCGGTGGTTAGTCTGTGGAAGAAGGTTAAAAAGACGACCAGCGTAGCTAAGAAGACGGATCCTCTTTAACTATTATGCGTTTAGGAGCAAGCCGAAATAGATACGGCTGATGCTTAAGAAAGCTATTCGTTAGGAGGCGTTTACACTACCAAAATCCCGGAGCATTTTTTCAATTTCCAGCGCGTGTTGCTCCTCCATGCCGATTTTTTCTCTAGCGTATTCTTCTAACATCACACTCTTATCACTTACCTCTTCAAGTAACTTCTTATAGATGGTGACGGCATGTTCTTCATGCTCTAGACTTTCCTGGAGTATTTTCAGAATGCTATGGTTATTCGTTTCTTTAATATAAGCAATTTTTTGACTAGGATGGCCTCCGAAACCAGTAATCAGTTCTCCTGCTTGTAATGCATGCTGGAGACTCTCGTTAGCTTGCTCTTGGAGAAATTCGACAATTGGGCGCCTGTAAGGACCGGTTATCATCAAGGAACTATGGGCGTATCTGACTACACCAGCCATTTCACACTCTATAATATCATTCAAGATTTCGTTAACCCTGTTTCTCTTGAGTTCCTTCATACATATCCTTTGAAAAAAAGCTTGAACTAGACAAAATATTACGATTCATAATATCTGTTTGGATCTGCGAGGTCTAATCTTCGTCATATCTCCTATAGTAATCCAAGTCTTTTTCTAGACCTGTTTGTAAAGGTGTCTGGACATAATGTTAACCTCTCTGCTAAATATTCTATTCTTGGTTTTTGTGATTTTTTCGTTCATCGTATTTTCCGATACCGGTTTTTGTTACTCATGCACTTACCAACTCTTAGCTTTGCATCGACCCTTCAAGCATCTCCTGTATCACTTGGTTGGTCGAGTTATATTTCTGGTAATGCGTATTTCGAACAAAGGTAGGGCTATTTTTTTGAATTCCCCATTTTAGCCTTTCGTCTTAAAATTGTTTTCGAGGCCGCCCAAAGATATCGGAATCGGTCTTGCCATTTCATCGATCGACTTTTTTCGATCGATGCGATGAGGTTAGAGAGAGTAGGGTACTTTTGAAAACGATATCTCATAGTCGGGGACGCCTTGATAAGGAAGTACGCCATAATGGCAAAAAAAACAATACTCGGAGAAAAAGGTAGGAAGATCGCAATGACTCCAAGGATAAAGAACAAGATGCCTAGACTTATAAAGAGAATACGTTTCCAAATAGGCGCACTATCTTCACTATGGTTAAATCCGCGTTGGTATTTCGACATCACATCTGCAGCATCATCGACTGCAGAGGGAAGATCGTTATCTCTACTCATTGCTTTTGTCCGGTTATGCCTACTCGCTACAATTAGGATAAAGTTTTTACTACAGATA